>CAVXZE010000004.1:0-262318 GCA_963766175.1 uncultured delta proteobacterium | reverse complement strand
GTCGAGAGACGAAGGCGGGCACCTGTGCCGGTCAATAAGGTCATCTTGGCCCGAAGGCATCTCTGCAGACCGGTCAGCGATGTACTGACGGATGGTAAGACCAGGCCGCGCTTCAGGATTCTCCGACAGGCCTTGCGGCGACCGCGCTGCGCCGAGCAGTTCCGAGTATTTGACCGGGACCCTGATCGAGGAGATCGTGGTCCGTTGAATTCTAGAGGTGAGACGGGCTCTTGGCCTGATCCGATCCGAAGCTCTCTTCGCGCTCGGGCTCGTCGCGTTCGCGATCAGGGTTTCTTCTCTTCCGGAGCTGCCAAGAGAGGCAGTTCCGGGTCCATCTGCAGCACCAGTTCGCCCCGAGAAAACACCCGAATGTCGCCGTCCGTCGAGGATACCACTACCGCTGTTGCGTTCGTGTTTGCCGTAACCGCCGCCGCCGTCAGATGGCGCGCGCCGAGACCACGGGGAATGCTGACCTCGGTTGTGGGTGCGGCCAGGAATACGCCAGCCGTCTGGATGAATCCGTCTCCGCGAAGCACGAAGGCGCCATCCAGCTTCGCCAGTTCAACCAGCATCTCGTGAATGTCGGGATTCCTCACCGTCCGATTTGCCTCTTCGTGACCTTCGAACGGATTCAGAATCAGTTGCCTCGATCGTTCCAGTACATTTTTGGAATCCCCGAGAACAAAGAGAGCCCCCAGAGGCTTCCCACTGCGAGTAACGCGGCCGATCTTGCATGCCACGCTCAGGGTTTCCTGTAGCGTGTCGGGACGAATGCCGTCCGTCAACTTCACCAGTTCCGTTAGCTTCAGGTCGCCAGCGCGGGACTCGGCGTCCGTCACCACGACGAGATCTCCTCCACTACTGCACAGATCATGTCCGATCGCACAGACGACGAGCTGCCCCCCGCTGACCTTCCCAGCGCTCAAGGCCATGGCGATTGCGTATCGAGCCTGCGTGTACTTGTGAGCCACGCGCGCTGCCAGCCGGACCACCTCGAACCCATCTCGTGAGAGTGCGTGGTAAGTATCAGAGTTCGGCGTAGCACCGACCAGCTGTAGATCATCTCCGATCTCGTGGACGTGCCGAAAGAGCACACCGCTTTCGGTGCCGCAGATGATCGCATCCGAGTGCACGGATCGGGCGACCGCGGCGACCATCCGCGCCAGGTCGCGATCGGATCGGGGTGGTTTGGGTTGTACCTCGCTTCTCGCCATGATCCTCTCCTCTGCTGCGCGTCAGGATATTCTGCACCCCGCCCCCCGCAATTGCGAGGCCCCCAGCATCAGAGCCTCACAGCACAGGCAGCGTCTTCATTCGTTCGGCGGCATGAAGGCATCCCGCGATTCCCCCACGGCGATCGCTGGACCGATGAAGATGACCCGATCGTCGGTCTTGATCTTGGTCTTGCCCTTCGGGACGACGAATTCATTGTTTCTGATGATCGCGGCGATCAGGCAGTCCTTGTGGAGTCTGATGTCGCGGATCATCTTTCCCCGCACCTCTGCCTTCGCGGATACGGTCACATCGAGGAGGCTCGCTGCTCCGATCCCGATCTCGAAGAGCTGCACCAGGCCCGGTCGGTCGAGGTGGTTTTCGACCATGGCCGCGATGGCCCAGGGCGCGCTGATCGCCACGACGTGGTTCTGCTCCAGGAGTCGTGCGTAGTCGGGGTCCTGGACGATTGCGACGACCTTTCCGATCCCCATTTGTTTCGCCTGAAGAGCGGTGATGACGTTGCGGCCGTCATCATCAGAGGCAGCGATCGCGACATCGATGTTGCCGATGCCGACCTGCTCGAGGAGCTCCTTCTTCGTTCCATCTCCCTGATAGATCGGCACGTTGTACCGGTGTTCAAGCTCAGAACATATCTTTTCGTCTTCTTCGATGAAAGTGATCTGGTGCTCCGCCTCACGGAACATCATGTGGACTTCGTCCTTTTCCAGCAGACGGTCGGCGATGTTCTGTCCCTGTCTCTTGCCGCTGATGATGAGGATTCGCATCCGCTCCCTCCCTAAGCTGTCGAGGAACACCCTGATATTTGTTGCGATGTTCGCTGGAAGTTTCCGAATCTCCGCCCGGTTGGCTGGGCTGTAGAGATAGATCACTCCGCCGAGTAGTGTAAGGATCCCACCCAGGAGAAAGCTCCTCGCCTCCAGCGCCGGAACGAACATCCAGGTAGTAATGACTCCCAGAATCGGCACCACGGGGAAGAACCTGGACGAAAAGGGGCGTCTCAGATTGGGCATACGCCTGTGCAGCGCTATCACGGCGTAGTTCGTGATCCCCAGTGCCATCAGGTAGCCGAAGTCACTCATGGAAGCCACGAAACGGATGATGCCCGAGGAGCTGAAGACGACCACGATGAGCGCGCAGATGGCGAGGGAGATGTGTGGGGTTTGGAATCTCGGGTGCAAACGGCCGAAGAACCGCGGGAAGTGATCATCTCGCCCGAGGGCGTAGAGGATTCGGGCGCTGGCGCCCAGGGTGACGCTGAACGCGGAGAGGCTCGCCATGATGGTCCCGGTGATTCCGGCCCATCTCCCCCATGGGCCAAAGAGCCGTTCGGCGGTGAAGATGAAGGGAATGTCACTGTGAGCGAGCTCGGTATAGGGGACCGTGGCCATCATTACGCCTACGACGAATACGTAGATCGAAGTGCTCACCAGGAGCGTGATCAGAATGGCCCGCGGGACGTTCTTGCCCGGGTCGATGATCTCCTCGGAGGCGTTTGTGATGAGCTCGAATCCAACATAGGAGATATAGATCAATGCCATGGCCGGAGCGAAGGGCCTGAGCCCCATCGGGGCGAGGGGAGTGAGGTTCTCGGCCTGGATGTCGACGATACCGAGCGAGGCGACGCCGATGAGGATCGCAAGCTCCACTAGGTTCATCACGGTGATGATGAGGATCGCCTGGGACATGCCCCATAGATTGACGAGGGTGAACGTGAGCGTGGTGGCGAGGGCGAGGAGTGGAATGCTGGCTTCCGGCCAGAAGTAGTTCCGGATCGTCATGGCGAAGATGAGGGCATACATCGAGCAGGCGAGGGTGTTGCCGATCCAGAAGAACCACCCTGTGTAGAACGCTACGGGTCGGCTGAGGGTTCTGCTGGCGAAGGAGTAGCCGCCCCCGGCCAGCGGTATGGCGGCGCCGAGTTCGGCGTAGTTTAGAGCGGTGAACACCGTCAGGATCCCCATCGTCAGGTAGACGAGTATGCCGATGGGACCGATCATCTCCGCCAGTTCGCCGGGGAGCGCGAAGACCCCGGGGCCCATCGTCGCGCCGATGCCGATCATGACGGCCATGAACAGGCCCATGTTGCGTCTGAACCCGACTCGCTGTGCCACCCAGTAGCGCTCCTGGAAAGAAGACCGACCCTCGAGCAATCCCGGCGCTACACCGGTTCCCGGGACTACTCGACAGTCAGGCCGGCTTCGCGACCTCGTCTTCGTCCTGCTCGATCAAGATGCAAAACTTCATGGGAGCGATTCCCCGCGAGGTATTGGCCGCGAAACGGTACTGAAGCTGGGTCGGGTTCGCTCGATTCGGCTCTGTCGCTGCAGTCTGCGTCTTGGGGGGCGTTGCGGCTGCAAACGCTCCGATCGCCGGAAGCACCCACAGCGCGCGGGGGCCGTCTGAGGCCGCGATCGGGGCAGCTCAGTGCAGTCCCTTGAAGTCTATTGCAGGGCAGGAGACGTAAGTAGGCGTCATTCCTCGGGATCGGCGCCGCCCTCAACCATGGGTGCAAGCTAGCGGCGCACGGGGATGTTCGGAATCCGGGACCCAAGTGTGCGCGGCTGCGAGCGAGTCGGCCCACGGGCCGGCCTTCCTCGCCGGGAAGTGCTTCGTCCGGTATCGGCGACGGCGCGGCGGGCGGAGATCTTCCCTGCCCGATTTCTACATCGGCGCCCACGCGGCGGTCGCGGGCCTGGTGCTGCTCACCCGCGATGCGACGCGCTACCGCACATACTTTCCCGGACTCGAAATCATCGCTCCGTAAGCCTGCCGAGCGCAATCGCCGATGATCTTTCTCGAGGCCTCGGTGGTCCTGGAGCTTGGTGTTCGAGCGGCGGAGGTGCTCGATGATCCTGTGCCTCCGAGCGGTCGACACACTATCGTGTCGAATCCCCTTCCGCCGCGAATCTACTGTTCACGCGGGCGTGGGGCGCAAGAACCGGGTTCGCGTTCATTGCACAGTCGGAGGATGCTCGGGTCCCCACCAGGGACGTCGATTGTTCGCAAGGCTCGGAACCACACCGCCAGCAATCGGACTCAGCCCTCGCAGGTCGTGATCACGTCACCCGCTTGTCCGCCACCATCACAAGTGTCGATCCCGTCTTCGCCGAGCAGCGTGTCCTCTCCCGCCCCGCCGCTTAGGTCATCATCACCAGCGCCGCCAGAGAGAGAGTCATCGCCGTCGCCGCCCTTGAGCACGTCATCCCCGGTGCCGCCGTCCAGCGTATCCGCTCCACTACCACCCGCCAGGTCATCATTCCCGCCGCCACCTTCGAGAGTGTCTGCGTCGTCTCCGCCTCTGAGGGTGTCGTCTCCCATGTCGCCGACCAGGGTGTCGTCATCGGGGCCCCCGAGCAGCACGTCGTCGTCGATTCCCCCATCCAGGATATCTTCACCTGCACCGCCGTGGAGCGTGTCTCGACCGTCTCCTCCCAGCAGTTCGTCGTCCCCGCCGTTCCCGCAGATCAAGTCGTTTCCGCCGAGACCAGAGATCGTATCGTTGCCATCCAGACCAACGATCACGTCGTCACCCGTGGTGCCGTCTAGTACATCATCGCCACTCGTGCCCGTGATGGTCGGCTCCAATCCCTGGCAGAGGGTCACGTCCGGGTTGGGGCAGGGTAGTTCCGCGTCCACCTCCTCCATGAAGGCCTGGATCGCTGCACGGACGGCTTCGCCGTTGCCAAGGCCGTCACAGCCGCCTTTTTCCTCGGCCGCACGAATCCGGTGGTCGAAGTTGGCCTCGAAACGATCAACACACTTCTGTTGAACCGGATCGCCCTTCCTCGCCGCGCGCGCGCGGCATTTCAGCAATCCGCTCACGGTCTTCGCTGCCGCCTTGAGCTTCAGCCCCGTGCACTTCCCCCCCGCGTCCTGAGCCTGGCTCGGGGTGGCTGCAAGGATCACTATGGCGACTGCGAGCATCGCGCGTTTCCACGTCATGGCAGTTCCTCCTCCTGGCGTGATTCGTCGGGAGGTTCACTCAGACCTCCCGGCCCAGGGCCCTTCCCGTAGGGGAGGGTCAGATGAAAGTGGGCTCCCCTGCCGAGTTCGCTATCGACCCAGACGCGCCCGCCGTGTGTCTCGACGATCTTCTTCACGATCGCAAGGCCGATTCCCGAGCCCCGCCGTCCGTCACTCCGGGGACTCAGGCTCTGGAAGATCTCGAAGATACGGTCGTGGTCGGCGGGATCGATGCCCTTGCCGTTGTCGCTCACGGTGATCTGGTGAGCGTCCTGGAGTGTCTTCACTTCCACCCGGATGGTGGGCCGCTCGACGGTTCCCATGTGATCGAGGGCGTTTTCGATCAGATTCGAGAAGAGCTGGTAGAGCTGGGTGCGATTGCATATCAGGAGAGGCGGATACTTGGGGAGCTCGAGGGAGACGCCGTCCTGATCGAGTCGGGGCATGAGATCCGCCCACAGATCGGCGAGCACACTTCGAGAATCGACCAAGGACTTGCTCGCTTCGGTTCGCCCGATCCGCGAGAACTCGAGGAGGTCGTGAATCAAGCTCTCCATGATGCGGCCGGCCTGCTCGATCCGATCGAGGAAATACCGGCCCTTCTCGTCGATCCGGACCCCATAGTCCTCGCGAAACAGCCGCGAGAAGCCCAGCAGGGAGACCAGAGGCGAACGCAGGTCATGAGACAACGCGTCGAAGTAGTGCTCGAGCTGCGCCGTGGATCGCGCCAGCTCCTCCTCGATCTGGCGCTGCTCCGTGATGTTGCGGAACTCCGCGATGACGAGGGAAACCTCGCCGCCGTTGCTCGACAGTGGGCTTGCCACGACTTCCTCGACGACGACTCGCTCCCCCCAGCGATGCTCGTGGACCGAGCGAGCCTGCCCGCCCGTCTCAAAGACCTTCTTGAGGGGGCAGGAGATGGCCTCCTGACGCCAACAGGGCTCCTTCAGGCCATGGGTGACCGCAAAGCAGGACCGGCCCACGAGCGACGCCGCAGGTACCTGCAGAGGGACCCCGGCCGCACGGTTTGCCTTCGTGATGACGCAGTCCCGGTCGATGAGCAGGACGGGCAGGCTGAGGCCATCGAGCACTGTCTTCGGGTCGACGTCGGGTCTCAAGCGGACTCCTCCCGGATCGTCGACTGTGCGGGCGGCGTGTCACCAGGGTCATCGCAGTCCGCGAGTCCGTCGCCATCGTTGTCAGCTCCATCCTTACAGTCAATCTCCATGACGTTCTTCGCGACCCAGGCCTCGACGTTGTGCTGGCGATTGACCCCGGTCCCGCAGATCACCATCCCGTCGTCCGAGATGCCGGTGGCTTCAAACAGCGTCCATGCGCCCACCTCGAGGTCGAAACCCATCAGCAGGGACGAGAGGCTCACCATGCCCCCGCCGGGGGTCCAGAGGAATGCCACATTTCCCGCTTTCTTCACGGCGCTGTATCCGACGATCGCCCGCAGGCTGCCGTCGTCGTTGACGGCGACGCCGGTGGCGATGCTGTCGAACGTGCGGCTGCTCAACGCGCCGATCCCAACGGCCACCCAATCCAGAAGAGTCTCGTCGTAGTACCAGTAGCAGGCCTGGGGTCCCCTGGGGCTGTCGCTGGAGCCCACCACGAAGGCGCCGTCCGGCGAGACCGCATAGGCCTCGCTGAAGGACCCGCCGGAGAGCGTGCTCAGGTTTTCCAGAAGATCGACGACAAGAGCACCACTGCTGTCCCTGATGATCTCGGCGCGGAAGGCGCGATTCCCTACCGGCGTCTCGCCGTAGCCAACGACGATGTAGGGGTCTTTTACAGACAGCCCCGCCGAGGGGGTGATTGCCGTGGCCACGCTGGTGCTCATGTCACCACCCGCGACTCGGACCAGGGCGCCCTCTTCACCTGCCATGACGATCTCCGAGATGAAGGCCTGTTTGCCCATATTGTTCGTCCGTTACCCCACGATGAAGTTGCCGTCGGCCGAAATGTCATTGCCCTGGGCTTCGATGATCCCGCCGCCGCCGGCCCTTCCCCCGCCGGGACCGGAGTCCGGGCCGCCGCTCCTCGCCCTGACGCGCGCGGATGGTCAGGCGATCGTACTCGTCGCCGTTCTGGGTCCGCACGTGCTGCTCCCCCTCGATGACCTCCCCTTTGACCTTCTGGCAGGCAAGGCACGCTTGGCCGAAGCGGGTGCCCTCGGCGTCCGCATCCTTCGGATGCCGTCAGCATCCCGGTTACTCGTGGGTAAACGCCAGCTCGTCGAACGGGAAGCCCGTGACGAGCCAGGCTTCGACCCCGCCCTCGGGGTTGATGCCCCATCCGACGATCCGGTCGCCGGCAGCCGAAATGCCCGTGGCCTCGTTCAGGATCCACTCGGAGCCCATTCCGGACGCTTCACCGACACCGGTCTTGGTCAGGATGTATTCCAGGTCGTAGAAGTAGCCGATCTCTTCCTCCTCCAGCGTGGGGTTCCCGGTCCAGACGAAGGCTTCCGAGGGGTAGAGGATGCTCTGGCTTCTGCCCACGACGATCAGCTCACCGACCAGCGACCCCGGGCGATAGGCAATGCCGGTGGCCACGGCGTCCTTATTCTTCGTGGAGAGCCCGCCCAGTGACTTGACCACCCACTCCCCGGTCGTCCCGTCTACGAACCAGATGCAGGCCACGGGGCCCTTGGGGCTGTCGCTGCGGCCGGCGATGATAGCGCCGTCGGGGGTCATGGCGTAGGCCTCGGCAAACTTGCCGCCGCCGAGCATGGGCAGGATCGTGCTCTCGAGGGTAATCGGGTCGGTGGTTGCGTCCAGAACGGTCGTGACGAACGCGCGATTCGCTGTCTTGGTCGATCCGTAACCGGCGATGATGGTTCCGTCCGCGGATACCGCCTGCGCCGAGCTGGCGCGAAGGGTCTGCAGCGTCACCGCATCCTGGATGGTCAGCTGAACCGGGATCGGCACAAGATCCTCATCCACAACCGTCGTGTCGGCGTAAAACGCCTTCAATCCGGTCTTGGTGTTGCCGGTGCCCACGAGGATGATCCCGTCGGCCGTCACGTCCTTCACCTTCATGTCGGATATGCCGCCGCCGAAGTCGGGAATGGCCACGTAGTCGCCCTCATCGACAGAATCCAGAACGGGCAGCAGCCACTGAATGCCGTAGGACACCTCGCCGATCGTAAGCGTCCCGACCGGCGTCGAGCCGCCCCAGTCGAGGCTCAGGTTGGGCAGGTCATAGCCTGTCGGCGTCGTGAGCATGTCCGAGGACGCGTAAGCGGCGCTGGGCCGGGACGGTGCGACGACCCCGATGTCCTCCTGGACCTGGAGCTCATTGTATAGGGGCGGCACGCCGTCGTCGGTGGCGATGGCCCAGTCGATGTCGCACCGCCAGGCCCGCTCGAAATCCACCACCACGGTGGAGCCGACGGCCGTCTTCCCGTCGCGGGAGATGCCCAGGGCCTTGGCCGAGTCGTGGGGGCCGTCCATGTGCCCCAGACGCCAGAAATAGAAACCGTCAACAGGCGTTTCCGGCAGAGGATCCTCGTTCGGCGGCGGTTTACCCGGTATGCCCCCTTTGGCCCCCCATACGGTGGTGCCGGCCGCGAGGAACACGGCCCCGAGCACGAAAATGAAAACCTGAGTTCTTCGTTTCATGACTCTCTCCTTTTCCTCAAGCAAGCTTCTTCCTCAAGCGAGCTTCGATCGCCTGCGGTCGATTCGGACGTGTCTGCACGATAGAGGGCGGGGAAGCGGCCCCCCTTTCCGTCAGGGGACCGCTCACCACCAGGGCCGGCCACCGAGCTAGTGCGCCTCATGCCGCACTACCTACCGGTAGTCGACCCTGCGGAACATGATGTCGCTGCCCTTTTCACCCTCTTCCAGCCAGATGCCGTACATCCGCGAGCCGTCGGGGGTCTGGCGGAGCTGGGCCGCACCCTGCTCGGGCTTGTCCTTGGCCAGCGGGTTCCAGCCCTCCTGCGGCTTGCCGCTGCCGCCCTGCGGGGTCACGATCACGCTCTCGTAGCGCTGTCCCTTGTCCTTGGTGCGGCTGTAGTAGATGTCCAGCGGCAGCTGCGGGAAGACGACGCCATCCGGCAACGTGTTCTGGTTGAACTCCAGGCCGTAGGCCAGCTGGTAGACGCTCGAATCCTGTACGTCTTCCGGGTAACCGGTAGGATTCCCGTAGGTCAGGATGGTTCCCGGCGTCTTGACCAGCCGCGGCTCCAGCACGCTCGTGCGGTTGTTGCGCAGGTTGGAGACGTTGCGCGGCGGCTCGGCGGCACCGGGCCCATATGCCGTGGTGACCACCTCCTCATCCCAGATGACCGTCTGTTCCTCGTAGTCGATTACCGGGACCCTGAAGACGACGTTGTGCTCGATGGGCTCGGAGTCACCGGGATCGGGATCCGTTGTCCAGGACTGCCCCCCGTTGAAGGAGCGCCGGACGTAGAAGTCGTACTTGTCGTTCGCCCTTCTGCCCCAGTTGGGCGTCCAGCCGTAGCCGATCAGCAGCTCGTCCCCGTTGAGGGCTCCGCGGTGGGCCTTGGAATCGGTATAGGGATTCCTCGCGGACGAATCCGCGAGGTTGTCGTGTGACCACCCCCACCGCAGCATCTTGACGGGCGCCTCGGAGTCGAACGGGTTCTGCCACAATTCGGTCGGCTCCACACTGCTGAGGTTCTGGGCGCCCGGCACGAAGTTGCCAAAGGCATAGGGGTTGCCGGTGGAAGACGCCTTTATGCGTCGCATGAAGATGTCCGCCGGCTTCCCGCTGCCTTCTTCACCCTGGCGGTAGAGCGCCACCAGAACCGTCTTCGAGGCCCCTGCCTTGGACTTGGGCTGGGTTACGAAGCGCACCCGGCGGGCGTTTTCGTAGGCCAGCTGCGGCTCGCCCTTCCAGTCGAGGAGCAGTGCGCCGAACTCATCCACCAGATAGACCGGATTGCCGGCCTCGTCGGTTTCCGGCAGGTTGACGATGCCTCCGCCGCCGACCACCTGCGGATTGGCGAAATCGAAGCTGTGATAGATGACATTCTTGCCCACATCCGGTCTGTACCGGTCTTCTTCATCGGGCTCCTCAGACCCTGCTACGTCGGGATCACAAGGGTCTTCATAGTCAACCTCCGGGGGCATACCCACGCCCTTCCTTTCCTCGTAGCCGATGATGGCCCAGGCGCTCTTGCTGCCGTCCGGTTTCTTGTAGGGCTGCAGGAAGACGTTGGCCCGGGACGCGCCGGTGTTGCCGTCCAGCAGGCGCCCGTCGGCGGTCACGCAGACATTGTGGATTTCGCCCTTGGGGTTGGTTTTCTCCACGGTATAGGCGCACAGCGGATTGGACCCCGGGGCCTCGACCGTGCCGATGTCTTCGATCTCACCGCAGTAGCGGTGGGTTCCCTCGCCTTCCCCGTCGTAATCGTGCTCTCCGCTTCCCCCCTCGGCGTTGATGTTCTCCAGGCTGCACATGTCGTTGTCGGAAATCTTCACCGGCAGGGACATGGGCACCAGGGCCTTGACCCGTCCGGCCAGCTCGGGATCCGTGTCCACGATGTCGTCATTGTCGCCGAGCCCGCCCGCGGGGTAGTCGTAGTCGATCTGGTCGAAATCGCTCAGTGTGATGTAGCTGTACCAGATGTCGGTCTTGTTGTTCGTACTGGCACCGCCCCATCCGTCGCCGGGGCCGTCGCCTTCACCCGGCACCAGCCCTTTGGGGTCCTCCTGCCAGACGATGGCGAACCCGACGTCGGTGCCCGCCCCGGCAAAGAGCTGGAAGGCGTCGCGCCGGCCCGAGGTGAGCCGCTCGGGCTTGAACCACTGGACCTCACCGGTTTCGGGTATAACCACGCCCCGGGCCGTCCAGACGCAGCTGTAGGGCACCTCGCCCATTTCGGGGTAGTCCTCGTAGATCACCGAGCGCTGGGGGCCGCCCACGCCGAAGAGGTCGTCCTGCCAGTAGGCGTCGTCGCCCGCGTAGTCGTCCGTGCATATCGTGCCCTCGGCGGTCTCGCGGCACACCTGACAGGCGTCGGGCAGTCCGTCCCCGTTCGTGTCGGGACAGACCGTGATGGCGTAGCCCGGCCTCCCGCCACGGCAGTACTTGTCGGTCCAGGCCACGAAGATCATGTTGTCCTTGACCTTGAGCATCGGTTTCTGGGACTCGCCCGGGTAACCGACCAGGGACGACTTGCCGGCGGTCTTGGAGAGGTTCCTGCGCTTCCAGGTGTCGCCGTCGTCCCTGGAAATGGCGGCGAACACGTCCAATGCGCCGGTGCCCTCGTCCTCGTCGAGATAGGTCACGACGATCGGTTTGGCCTCGTCGCGCGTCTCGATCACATTGCCGTCCGCGTCGTGGTAGACCACGTCGGTGGGGCTCCCGTCCGAACGCAGGGCCGGGACGTAGACCGTCATGATCTCGATCTTGGCCTTGTCGCTCTTCATCTCCGGCGTCTTGGAGATGTTTTTCTTCATCAGGTTTCCGGCCTTCTGCCCGGTGTTGAGGTTCTCCCGGGCCTCCTCCTTGGTAACGGCGCTCAGTGCAACCGCACCGGCGCAGGTCGCCACCGTGGCGTCGATCAGGTCGCCGACGGCGTAATCATCAGCGAAGAAGACATCCGGCTCCGGGATCGGAGGAAGACCAGTCACCGCGCTCTCCAGGCAGGCGATCACCGGTTCGGTGATGTTGATCGCCCCCTGGCCGGGAAATCCGTCCGCGTCCAGGCTCTGCAGCAGCCTGGCCACGTTGATGACCCGGTCGTCATCCAGGTCGGACCCCTCGAAGAGGTCCACCGGAGAGACGCCGCGGTCGCCCAGGGCGTCGCCCAGGTCCACGCTGCCCACGGAAAAGGTGACGGGCTCCTCGGGGATGAACCAGAACTGCCCATTGTCTCCGGTTACCCCAAATTGTGTGGGCGTCTCAAACGTCAGGCCGTTCACGTTGGCGTCGATGAAATGCCCCGGTTCGACCTTGGCCAGCGGGTAGACGACATACCAGGCCCAGACGGCCCCTTCTTTGTCAATCCGCTCAAAGACTCCATCGTTCTCGGCATACGCGGATTCGGGGATGTCCACCCAGACCTCCGTACCGTCTTCATCGGAGCCGTCCAACTCATGCAGTTCGACGCGAACGATGATGTAGCGGTTGGGCGGGCACTTCTCCGGATCGACCCCCCAGCAGATCGCGGATTCTCCGAGGGGAATCAACTCTTCGAGGGGAATCACTTCCAGGTGCTTGTCGGCCAGGGTGCCGTAGGTCCCTAAGTAGTCCGTCTTGTAGTCAAATTTTCCGGCTATCGGCTTGCCTTTCTTGTCTACGACACTGTCAAACTCTGCCGGGTCTTCGACGACATGGATATTGACCTTCTCGAGTTTGAAGCCGTCGTGGGGGATGACTTTGATTTTCAGATCGGTTCTGGTGTTCCAGAAGAAGACATCGCCCACTTCCACCCAAGCATCAGGGGCTTTGGAAATCCAATCCTTGCACATCAGCTTGGTTTTGTGCGGCCACAGCAGTTCATCTGCTTCGCTGCTGTTTGCGGCGCACGGCAACAGCAAAGCGACCAAAATACAAATCGTCTTCATGCTCTTATTCATCGCTTCACCCTCCTTCGTGCGAAACTCGAATTTCTGTTTGAACCGGCCGTGCCCGAGCGGCCGAGACACCTGGTCAGTGGCTCCGACCTCCCCGTTCCGCGTCAGGCGCCGAAGAGGGTCGCTCGCCCACTCCGAACACGGCGTCACGCAGCTCTGCGGCCCCGAACCCTTTCAGCAGGAAGGCGTCTGCCTCATCCGCAAACGGCTCCGTACTGGAAGTGGGGTACATGGTGACGATCACCACGCGGACGTCCGGCCAACGGTCCTTGATGGCATGGGTGGCCTCGAGTCCGCTCATCCGCGGCATCCGGGCGTCCATCAGCACCACGTCCGGGCGGCAGGCATCCACGAGTCGCAAAGCCTCCTCCCCGTCCGAGGCCGCGCCCACCACCTCGAACTCAGCGGACAGGGAAAGGAGGGCCTGCAACCCATGGCGGGAAGGCATCTGGTCATCCGCGATGATCACCCTCAGACGCCGCGCCACGGTCGAAGGTCCGCGAACGCCGAATGCGTGAAATCGATCGCCGTCATGCCGTTCAGCCTAGTCGCGCGCCGGCTGGACCACATCGGACGATGGGACCGTTTTATCTACCGCAGGTGTGGATCAGAGAGGTCGGCCGACTGCGGTGAACGGACGAGGAGGAATACGCAGATTATTGTAGGCAAAAAGGGCGGGGGAGATTGAACCTCTCGCGCCCGTGGGGAGGGCTAACCGTTGCCGCCGAGGCTGGCGATGCCGGTCTTGAGGGCGTAGAGGGTGGCCTGGACGCGGTTGGCCATGTGGAGCTTGGCCAGGATGTTGCTGACGTGGGTGCGCACGGTGGCCTCGCTGACGAAGAGCGTGTCGGCGATCTCCCGGTTGGTGAGCCCCTGGGCCACCTGGCAGAGCACCTCGGATTCGCGCTGGGTCAGGCGTTCGGGACTCTTCTTGGCCGGATCGGGCAGGTGGAACTCCTGCAGGACCTTGCGCGCCACACTCGGGTGGAGGGAGGACTCGCCCCGGTTCACCTGGCGGATGGCGCAGACCAGGTCGTGGGGTTCGGTGTCCTTGAGCAGGTAGCCGAGAGCCCCCGCCTTGAGGGCCGGGAAGACCTTGTCGTCGGCCGAAAAGCTGGTGAGGGCGAGGATGCGGGCCTTGGGGTGCTCGGCCGTGATCTGACGGATCGCCTCGATGCCGTCTACCTCGGGCATCACCAGGTCCATCAGGATGACGTCGGGCCTCAGGTCCCGCGCCAGTTCGGTGGCCCGCGCGCCGTCCTCGGCCTCGCCGATCACCTCGATGTCCGGAACCTCGGCCAGGAGCGCCCGCACGCCGGCCCGGACGATCAGGTGATCGTCCACCACCAGCACCCGAACGGTCTTCGCGTCTTCCATGGCCCCACCTCCTAGGCGGATTTCTCCAGGGCCAGCGGGATCTCGGCCCGGAGCAGCGTCGCCGAGCCCGGGGAGCTGTCGAGTACCAGCTGCCCGCCGAGCCGGACGATCCGGTCCTTCATGCCCTTGAGGCCCATGCCCCCGTTGGCGGACTTCGGGTCGAAGCCGCAGCCGTCGTCGCGCACCTCGAGCACGGCCCGGTCGGCCTGCAACGCGGCGCGGACCTCGACGCGGTGGGCCCGGGCATGTTTGATGACGTTGTTCAGGGCCTCCTGGGCGAAGCGGTAGAGCGCCTCCTCCACCTCCGGCGGGAGATCGGTCTCCGGACCTTCGACCTCGATGTCGGTTTCTAGCCCGGCCCGGGTCTCGACCGTCGCCAGGCGCGTGCGCAGCGCGCCGACCAGCCCCTCTTCCTCGAGGGCCGGGGGGTGGAGCTCGAAGATCAGCAGGCGCATCTCGAGCATCGCCTCCCGGGCCAGGGTCCGCAATTCGCTCAGGTTCTTGGCCGCGATCTCGGTCTTGCCTCCCTGCATCGCCATCTTGGCGGCGTCCGCGTAGAGGGCGACGCTGTAGAGGGCCTGGGTGACCGAGTCGTGGAGCTCCCGGGCCAGGCGCTGGCGCTCCTCGATGACGGCCACTTGCTCGGCCTGCTGACGCAGCCGGGCCTTCTCGATGGCCACCGCCGCCTGGTCGGCGAAGTGGCTGAGGATGCGGACGTCGCCCTCGTCGAACCCCCTGGTTCCCCCCCGCACGTCCAGGACGCCGAGAATGGCGCCGCCCACGCGCAGGGGGATGGCCAGCAGCGACTCGGGCGACGCGTCGCGGTAGCAGGACTTGTCGTAGGCGGACATGGCGTTCACGACCGCCGGCTTCCCGCGGCGAACGGCCACGCCCCCCAAGGACCCGACTACGGGGATGGTGTCGGCGGCGGGCGCCGACGCCCCGGTCCATTTGGTGACCCGGAAGTGGCCGTTCTCGAGCAGCAGCACCCCGCTGCCCGTGGCGCGGGTCAGGCTCTGGGCCTCCTTGCAGACCACCTCGAGCACTTCTTCCAGCGTGAACTTCTCGAGCAGGGCCGTGGAAACCCGCTGCAGGCTCTCACTCTCGGCGAGCCGCTTCCGCGTCTCCTCGGCGGCAGCCTTCTCCGCCTCGAGGCGCCGCTGGATCGCCTGCTCCGCTTGCCTGCGCTCGGTGATGTCGCGGGCAGAGGCGAGCACCAGCTGTTCGCCCCGGTAGTCCAGGGTGCCGACCCGGACTTCCACCGGAAGCGCGGTGCCGTCCTTGCGGCGGTACTCGATGCGAATGGTCATCGGGCTGATCTGAGGGAAGGTCCCCCACGCCAACGGCACGGCCTCGGTGTAGCCGTCGGTGGCGATGTCTTGGATCGACAACCCCCGCAGTTCCTCGCGGGAGTAGCCCAGGCTTCTGCAGGCCTGTTCGTTCACGTCGACGATCCGGCCTTCGGCCCCGTGCAGGATCATCGCTTCGGCCGCATTGTCGAAGACGCTGTGAAATCGCTCCTCGCTCTCCTTGAGCGCTTCCTCGGCCTCGACTCGTTCGGTGATGTCGCGGAACATCTTCAGCTTGCAGACGGTGCCGTCCGGGTTGATCAGCCGGGTGTCGATGAGGTCGTAGGTGCGTGCGTTGCGCGGATAGCACCATTCGGAGTGGACCGCATTGCCGGCGATGATTTCCTCCATCATGCACGATTCGCACCTGTCCGAGTGGCCGTGGAAGTAGTCGTAGCACTTGCGCCCTGCGTATTCGCCGAAGTCCCGCACGATGATGGGGTTCACGTACTGGACGTCGAGGCTCGGGGTGACGATGGCCACCCCGTCTTCCATGGCCTCGAAGACATTCACCAGATTGTCGCGCTCGCGCTGGAGGATGTCTTGCGCCTTCCGCCGCTCGTCCGCTTCGCGGGACGCGGCCCACAGGCCGTAGGACAGCCCGAAGGAGAGCACCACGCACAGAAGCACCAGCAACCCCATCTGGGTGTCGACGAAGTCGGTGTGGTGGCGTTCCAGGATGAGTTGGATGCCGTGGCCAAAGGGGGAGAGGTCGGCCGTCTGAGTGAACCGGGCGTCGATATCGGGCGAGCGGGCGACGGTGCCTACGACGTGGCCTCTTTCGTCGGCCAGGCTTACCCGGTTTCCCGCCAGAACGTGCTCTGGCAGGGTGTACTGGAGGATTTTCTCGCATGCGTAGACCCCTCCGATCACCCCGAGAAACCGACCCTCTTGATACACGGGAGTGTACAGTTCCAGGGTCGGATAGCCCTTCACCAACTCGAAGATCCGGGTGTAGGCGGGGTTTCGGGTGGCTTTGGCGAGGTGGGAGGCGCGCTCGGGCTCCGGCAGCGTCAGACGTTTTCCCGCGACCTGCCTGCTGGTTTCCCTGGGTGTGACCCAACGCACCAGAAATTCCTCGTCGGCCCAGAGGATCGAGACCAGTTCCGGGTTGTCCGCCAGGAACTGGGAGGCGCGACCGTCGAATGACTCGCGGTCGAGGTTGCCCCGGGCCAGATCCGAGGCGAGGAGGCTGAGGAACTTCTCGTCGCTCTGGAGGTGCAGACGCACCGACTGGAGGGCGGAGTCGACGTCGGAGGCGAACTCATCGGCGTGCTCCATCTGGTCGTGACGCTGCATGAACCAGAGCAAAGTCCCCAGCAGCAGTACCGAGAGCAGGCTGGCGATGCTGGGAGCGATCCACGAGTGGGAGAGCATCCCATCGGGAAGCATGAACCGGGGCCGGTCGAACGTCTTCACAGGCGTCGGAGTGCTCGAGGTCATACCCATTCCCCGTGACTGGACGGTCGAGAGCCATTGATGCGAAATGCGAGGAAATAGACCTGCCGGAGATGCCTTGCGACGGCGGTCGTTGGAACGCTTCCCCCTGGTGTCTGCGACCTCGAGCCGTCGCCCGAAGGGCGATCGCTGACGACCGAGCCGAACAGGAAATATGTTAGGGCTGCAAGCGTTGGGAGCCTGCCGAAAGGCCAGCATCCTTCGACTTGCGTGCGGCGCAAAGCGGCATGCAGCGGTCGCGCGCCGAGCGCCACCGTAGAGGCGAGCGCCACGGTTGCGAGCGGTCGGCGCTTCATGACCTCATCCCCTATTTGCTTGCGTCTGACGCGCCACCGCCAGTGCACTCCACTGCCGCGATCGCGTTCGCTTTGACGCCTAGAGCGTTGGTCTTGGTCCCGCTCGCGGTTAGTGGGCTTTGGCAGGTTCATTTCCAGCAGCCGCCGAGACGAGGTCATTTCGGAGTTCCCCTTGTTCTTTCCGATCAAAGCGAATTCGAGAGCCCGCCGCGGTATCGCCGGCGGAGGAACGCTAGCTACAGATGGAAACGCCAAGGAGATTGGGCCCGAAACGGAGGGAACGTGGAGGCAATAAGCGCAGTTTTCGTGGGGGGGCTCTTGGTGAGCTTGCGCTGATCCGTTCTCCAGCGTCCTTCATACACGCGGCTTGGCGATAAAGTCAAGCAGAACGATGTCTCGCCGGCGCGTGCCGATGGGAATTGCAGCTGAGTTCATGTTCCCCAAGAAGCCGGTCGGTCTTCTCAGTGTAGGCAAGAGGCTCTCCATGACACCGTGCTGTAACCCATTTGCGGTGTGTCAGAAATCCCCTACCGAAGTCTCTGACTTTGGCCTGAACCATGGCTTGCCGGGGAATCGTAAGAGCATCGCGAGCCTCAGGCCCGAAGGCGCACCGCGCAAGCTGGCGGTCGAGTCTTGGTGGGCCAAAGGTGCAGCGCTGGAGAAATATGAACGGGCAGTGCGGCTGTCGCAATTCATGATGGAGGAGGACAAGCGGGACACCACCACGGGATTTGACTGAACAGCGTTCACCGCCGCGAAGAGACCTGATCTACCTAGATGTAGCGGCGCGGTGTCGGCTCATGCAGTCATTTCGCCGAGTTCGCTAGCGTGCCTCTCGCGCGCCCCGGTCAACCCGGAGGGGGATCGAGGTTGAGCGAATGCTCTTCGTCCCCAGGCGATTTGACCGAATGGGACTCTCACCTCCGAACGACCCGATGTCCGATTCCCCCATGTCGTCGGCCACGATCAGCAACACATTGGGCCGGGCGGGAGCCGCCTGCTCGACCTGCGGCTCTGCCGGGGGCTCCGCCAGCTCGCCTTCCGGCTCCGCCGAGCAGGCGAGCGCCGCGAGAAGCCGTGCGTCCGCCGGACGCAGCCGACGGATTACATCCCGCTGAACTCGAAGCTCTCAGAACGCCACATGTCGATTCCTCCGGCAGGTGCGAAGCGCGACTACGACCTGCCTTGCGTTGCTCCGCTACGAGCTGGGGTGGTAGTCCGCATGGAGGTTCGGCAGGAAGCTCGCCAGGTGATTCATCTCGACCGCGCAATGAACGACCATGTCCCGGCCCTGCTCGATGGGAACTGCGCGTCTCGCGACGAAGCGGCAGCCGGCGAGCTTGCTGAGGATCCGTGCGGCCGGCACACCCTTGAGTTCGATCTTGCCAAGCCAGAAGCGACTCCTCATCTCGCAACCGCCTGCCGTCTCGCGGATGAGGTGGATGATGATTCCGAAGACCAGGGGCGAGTTCTGATAGCTGACCACGCCGCAGACGGCGGTGCCGACGTCAGCGGCTTCGAAGCGTGAGACATCGAGGAAGTCCGAGGCTTCCGAGAAGGCGATCTCGATGTCGAGCAGCTCGGCGCCCAGATACTCCGAGATGTGATTGGGGTTGTGGAGGTATTTCTCGCGGTCGGACAGGCCCGGATCGTCTCCGATCATTCTCTCTGCCCCGTTCAGGACGTGCGCGCGGGGATGCCACAGCTTGTATCGCTGGGATTCCATGTAGTGCCACCCGAACCACCAGTCGATCATCTCGCTCGTGACCCCGGGCATCTTCGTGAGCGCCGCGACGAAGACCTGTCCGTTCTCCAGCCGGGTGAAGCCGTTCTCGAGCGGCAGATACCCGGGCTCCAGGAGCTGGTCCGCGTCCGTCACTGGGAATCCCAGCTCCGCCGCCTCGGCACCGTGCAGGAGGGCCCGTTGAACTTGCTTTTGCATGGGCCCCATTTCGGGGTTCCAGTATTTGGCGTAGGGCTTCCCATCCAGGTCGCCTGGCCGCATACCCAGGTACTTGTCTCTCTTCATGGCATGAGTCGCATCTCTGCTCGACTTCCTATACTATCCATCTGTATAGTTTAGGTCAAGGTCCCATGGCACGAAGAACGGGTAGACAGAGTGCGGAGGCCGCGGCTCTCACCCGATCGAGCATTCTCGAGGCCGCGATGCAGCACTTCGCGGCAAAGGGTTTCGAGGCCGCGAGCCTGCGCGAGATCGCGGCGGACGCCGGAACGACCCACGGACTCATTCGCCATCACTTCGGTGCCAAGGAGGATCTCTGGCGCGCGGTGGTCGACGACTTCGTGGGCAGGTTCGAAGAACGGCACAGACCACTGCTATCGAAGGTCGGGGAGGCGGACCCAGTCGAGCTGCTGAAGGGGTTCGTTACCAACTACATCCGGGTCTCGGTGGAGCTGCCCGGTGTATCGAGGATCATCATGAACGATTGCAGTCAGCCCGGCGCCCGCCTGGATTTCGTGGTGGATCGCCTGCTGCCGATCCACAAGGCCATCGAGCCGGTCTTCCTGGCCGTTCAGAAGCAGGGGCTGCTGCGACAACACGATCCGGATTCGTTCTTCATCTTCCTCATGATGTTGGGATCCTTCCCCTTCGCCCTGTCGGAATTCACGAACAGGTTCTATCGGAAAGAGATTGCGTCGAAGGCCGGTATCGAACGACACATTGACCTCGTCGTCCAGACGCTGTTCGATCGCTAGTTTCGCGTCGAGTCCGCTCGTGTTGCGCGGGGACGTGTCTGTTGTCAGAACTCGTCCGTGAAATTCCTTCGATGTCGCTTTCCCATCTTGGACTCCCATCCGGAGGGTACTCTGGAGTTGCCCCGGTCTTATGGACACCTCAGGGGCTAGTATTGAGGTGGCCGAAGGAGTCCCGTGAGCCAGCAACGATATGCGCCCGAGTTCAAGGACGAAGCGGTCCGCCAGGTGACCGTCTACCTGACGGGGATGGCGGCGCAGCACCTGTGCGTCGGTATTCGGGTGCTCGACCACCGGAGGGAGCACCGGTGAGCGCTCCGGAACGCGCGGCGGCGGTCGACACCGGACGCCGCACCACGACCTTCGCCTACTACCTGGCCTTCGTCGGCCTGGGGCTCGTGCTGGCCTCGCTGGGACCGACGATCCCTGATCTTGCCCAGCGAACCGGGTCGACTCTGAGCGCGTTCAGCGTCGTCTTCATCGCTCATTCCGTGGGCTATCTGATCGGTGCACTTCTAGGCGGGCGGCTCTTCGACCGGTTCCCAGGTCATCCCCTGCTGTCAGCGATGCTGGCGGTCATCGCCGTGTGCATGGCCCTGGTGCCCCTGTGTCCGAATCTGGCCTTGGCGGTTCTCGCCTTCGCGGTGATGGGGCTCAGCGAGGGTGGTCTGGATGCCGGCGGCAACACACTGCTGGTCTGGCTCTACCCGGTTGGACTCGGGCCGTGGATGAATGGCCTGCACTTCTTCTTCGGTGTTGGCGCCTTCATGTCTCCCTTGATCATCGCGGCGATCATCGACGGGGGCGCCACGGTGACTCACGCCTACTGGGCCCTGGCGGCGTTCATGCTACTGCCGATGCTCTGGCTGCTTCGCCGGGCCAGTCCGCCGAGGATCTCCCGTCACGAGGAGAAGCCGATCGATCTGCGGCCGCACCGGAGCACGATCCTGTTGACCGGTGGCGTGCTTTTCGCCGCTGTCGGCGCCGAGGTCGGCTTCGGCAATTGGATCTACACCTACGCTGTGAACCAGGGGCTGGCTGACGAGTCGGCGGGACGGTTGATGACCTCGGCCTTCTGGGGCGCCTTCACCTTCGCCCGACTGCTGGCGATTCCCCTGGCGGCGCGGTGGGCGCCCGTGTCGATCCTGCTGTTGTGCTTTGGCGTGGCAGGCGTCGCGGCGGTGCTGCCGCTGACATCGACCGGCGAGGTGGCCTGGTTGTGGGCTGCGACGATTCTGGGCGGGATGGCGGTGGCACCGATGTTTGCCACGGCCCTGTCCCTGGCGAGTGGTCGCATGCCGATCAGCGGACGCGCGATGGGCTGGTTCTTTGTCGGCTCCAGTGCTGGGGGCATGACGGTTCCCTGGCTGATCGGCCAACTCTTCGAGCCGGTGAGCCCGCAAGCGATGTTCTGGGTCATCCTCATCGACGTCGGGTTGGGGCTGGGGATCTGGACCTTCCTCCGGCGCGGCAGACGGATGGCGGCGTGACCCAAGCCCCGAACCTGGGTCCAAGGTCTGATTGTGAGGACGCACAGGGGTCTACTGGGATATTCTGCGCGCGTCGAAGGAGAGCGAGCCGTGGAAGAAGGGAGCCGAAGGACGAAACCGTCGATCCGCCGATGGGTGATCCTGCTCGCGGCGATCTTCCTCACACTGCTCGTCGTGGCCGGGCTCTTCCGATTCAAGTGGAGGCTTGCCGCGATCGGTCTCGGGATACCCCAGCCGACCCATTCCGTCGTGGTCGAGAAGCAGGTGATGGTGCCAATGCGAGACGGGGTCCGTCTGGCTGCCGACCTGTACCGTCCCGATGCAGACGGAGCCTTTCCGGTCATCGTGGCACGCATTCCCTACGGAAGAGCCAATCCGCGCTTGAAGGTCTCCCTCGCCGGAGGCCTCTTTGCATCACAGGGGTTCGTATTCGTCGCCCAGGACGTGCGGGGAAAGCACGACTCGGAAGGGAACTACTACCCCTACGTCCACGAGGCGGACGACGGGCACGACACCTTCGCGTGGGCGGGCACGCAGCCCTGGTCGAACGGGAAGATCGGGACCTATGGCTTTTCGTACTTCGGCTCGACACAGTGGCTCTCCGCCCCCTACGGGAGCCCGCATTTGAAGGCCATGGTTCCGATCGTCACCGCCCAGAACCTGTACGGGCGCTGGATTCACGACGGAGTCTTCCGCTGGAACGACGTCCTGGTCTGGCACGTGGAGAACCGGGGTCGGAAGGCCGAGAAACGGGACGACGTCGACTGGGCATCCGCGGTCCGACACCTGCCGTTGATCGAGGCGGACGATGCGATCGGTCAGGATATCCCTGCCTACAATGATTGGATCCGGAACCCGACCACCGGTCCCTACTGGGATCGCATCAACCCAGAGGGCCAGGTCTCCGAGATCCGAGCTCCGGCCCTGATCATCGACGGATGGTACGACTACTATCTCGACCTGGCGATCGAAGACTACAACCGGATGCGGGAGAAGGGCGGCACCCCCGAGGCCCGCCGCAGCCGGCTCCTGATCGGCCCGTGGACACACGTCACGACGAGCGAGTTCCGGGACCGGGATTTCGGTGGAGAGGCCGGATTCTTCGGCTCCATCAGAGAGATCCTGCGCTGGTATCGGTACTGGCTCCTCGACCTGAAGAGCGAAATGGAAGAAGAGAAGCCGATCAAGATCTTCGTCATGGGCAGCAACGAGTGGCGGTCCGAGGCCGAGTGGCCCCTGGAGAGAACCCAGTGGACTCGCTTCTACCTCCACAGCGACGGGAGGGCGAACTCGAGCGACGGTGACGGCCTCTTGAGCCCGCAACCCCCCGAACAGGAGCCTTCCGACCGCTATGTCTACGACCCGGATGATCCCGTTCCATCCGTGGGCGGGACCTCGATCTATGGGATCGCCCAGCCGGGCCCCGTGGATCAGAGGGCGGTGGAGGCGCGGGAGGACGTGCTCGTCTACTCCACGCCCCCCCTCGAAGAGGCCGTGGAGGTCACCGGGCCGGTTCGACTCGTGCTGCATGCCTCTTCTTCGGCGAGGGACACCGACTTCGTGGCAACGCTCGTGGACGTGGATCCGGAGGGCAAGGCCGTGAACCTGAAGACCGGAATCGTGAGGGCGAGATTCCGGAACTCCACCGAGCAGCCCGCCTTCCTCACTCCAGGGCGGGTCTACGAGTACGCGATCGAGATCGGTGCCACCAGCAACCTGTTCAAGGAGGGGCATCGAATCCGGCTACAGGTGACCAGCTCCTGCTTCCCGGAGTTCAGCAGGAACCTGAACACCGGGGCACCCATCGGAATGACGACCGAAAAGGTCGAGGCAGAGCAGACGATCCTCCACGATGCGGACTTCTCCTCTGTGCTCGTGTTGCCGGTGATCCCGCCGGCGCCTCGTGAGAGTTGACGCTCTCGCAGCTGGCTACGCTCAGCTGGCCGTCTCGAAGAAGCACACGCGGCAGCGGCGGAGGAGCTTCGCATCGACCCGGATGCAGGAGTAGGCCATGGCCGAACGCGAACCATCTCTGGAACTTCCTATCGGCGGAGCGAGGATCCGCGATGCCGTTGAGGCCGACGTCTCGCAGATGGTGGAGCTCTTGTTCAGAGCATTCCAGCGATGGCCGGCGTTCGAGACACGGGTTCCTCCCCTCGAGCACCTCCGCTGGAAGATGCGGTGCGAGCCGATGACCGCGCGGCGCGGCCTGGTCGCCGAAGTCGATGGCAGGATCGTCGCAATGATGCTCCGGATCGTTCGCAGAGTCCGGGTGAGGGGCCGGGACACCCTCGCCCGAGACACTGTCGATGCCGCGGTCGATCCCCTCTACCAGGGGAAAGGGTTGTACAATGCGATCCTCGACTACTCTCACGAGGGTCCGCAGGAAGCCGAATTGGGTCTGGATGTCTGGTACAGCACCAACCCGGGTACGCGAAGCAGGAGCAGACCTGGGAATGCCAGATCGCTCGGCAACCCCGTTCAGGTGCTGCGGAAGCCGTATCGTTCACGCGCCATCGTCGCTCGGAGCCGAGAGCAGTACGGCGGACGGTTGCCGGCGCGTTTGGCAATCCTCGGGATCAAGCTGGAGTCGGTATTCAACAGGCTCGGGCATCCGCCATACTGGCGTCGTCTGAGGCGCGATTGGCTGATTCGCGCCCTGGAGCGGTTCGATGACCGGATCGAGGGGTTCTTTGACGAGGCGTCCCGGCCCTTCGAGTTCGCGGTGGTCAAGACGAAGGATTACATGAACTGGCGGTACTTCGACCCGGCGTCGGGGCGGTTCACGGTCAGGGCGGCAGAGGAGCAAGGGAAGCTACTCGGTTATCTGGTTTTCAAGATCACGGAAGGCGAGGGCTACATCGCCGACCTGCTGGCGCTGCCCGGACGGACCGACGTGATTCGGTCCTTGATCGAAGATGCACTTCGACTCTTTCGAGAAGCCGGGGTCGAGCGGGTCACTTGTTGGGTGATCTCGCGACACCCGTACAATGGCATCTTGCGGAGGTACGGATTCATCGATTCGCGACGGGACGTCGGATTCAGATATCAGCCGTTGAGTCTGGAGGACGAGGACCTCGAGTTCCTGGATGCTCCCAGCACACGGGTTCATCTCACCCACGGCGACACGGATTGGATCTAGGGATGGCGATGAGCCAACCATGTGACGTACCAGCTTCTCCACCTCGACTCCGCGAGCGGACAGGAAAGCTCCGCTTCGGAGCTATTTGACCTTACGCCATCCCCGATGCGCCTCTTTGGCGTAGAATGCGTCCCATGATCACAGATGATCGGGAAGAGACTCCGCCCGTCCTCGAAGTGCGCGACCTCGCAATAGCGCCGGGGGGCGCGCCGGTGCTGAAAGACATCAGCATCACCTTGCAGCCGGGAACACTACTGGCGATCATCGGTCCATCGGGGTGTGGGAAGACATCGCTCCTGCGAGCCATCGCGGGTCTGGATGACGCAGCGACGGGGGAAGTTCTCCTCCACGACCGATCGCCGGATGAAGTCGGTTGGCCGGCCTACCGACGCGTGGTCGCGCTCGTGCAGCAGCAGCCGGTCATGCTCGATGATACCGTTCTCGAGAACCTCGTTCGCCCCTTGCGGCATCGCAGTGTGTCACAGCCATTCGATCGCGGCGTTGCCATCGATATCCTGGAAACATTGGGATTGACCGAGCGGTGCCTCGGGCAACAGGCCAGGACGCTCTCTGTCGGAGAGCAGCAACGTGTTGCCTTGACGCGAGTGATTCTCATCGAGCCAGAGGTTCTGCTGTTGGATGAGCCGACCAGCGCTCTGGACGAGAAATCACAGGCGATCATCGAGCAGATGCTGCGGCTTCAGGTCCGACGAGATGGGCGATCGGCCATCGTCGTCACCCACGATCGAAGACAGGCCGATCGACTGTGCGATGCGCAATTGGATCTTCAGCCGCACATGATTCACCACGCGCAGCGAAGGGCTGTCGATGATGCCTGATGCCTTCTCATCCGGCGCAATTCCGCTCTCCGTCTTTGATCTGTCCATCGCAGCGGGGCTGGTTCTCATCGCGGGATTGATCAGTCTTCTCTTCCGCCTCGGATTGGAGCGACGACTGGCTTTGGCGTCGGTGCGCACGGTTGCGCAGCTTCTGTTGGTGGGGTACGTGCTTCAATGGGTCTTCGATCCTGCGCACGTCCTGATGATCATTCCCATCGTAGTCGTGATGGTCGCGGTGGCCAGCAGATCGGCGGTAGTGCGGACCAGCAGATCGTTTGCGGGTGTGACGTGGCGCGCGTTCGGTACGCTCGTGCTGACTAGTCTGATCACGACGGTGATCGTGACCGGTATCGTCATCGGCGCCAAACCCTGGTACGGACCGCAGTACCTCATTCCCCTGCTCGGCATGGTGCTGGGTAACAGCCTCAACGGCATCTCACTCTGTCTGGACAGCCTGCTGGAGTATCTGAGTCAAAGGCGGGACGAGGTCGAAATGCACCTCTCGCTCGGCGCGTCACGATGGGAGGCAGCTCGCGACGCGCTTCGCGATTCGGTTAGACGCGGCATGATCCCCATCATCAACTCGATGATGGTGGTGGGCATCGTGGCGTTGCCGGGCATGATGACCGGACAGATCCTGCAGGGTGCGGACCCGCTTCAGGCGGTCAAGTATCAGATCGTCGTGATGTTCATGATCGCCGGGGCGACTTCAGCGGGATGCATTGGAATTGCACTGCTCTCCTATCGGCGATTGTTCACCCGTCGACACCAGTTGAATTTCTCGGCGATTGCCAAGCGGAGCGTATAGCGGGCAGAGTCCAGAATGTCCCGAGATGCAGGAGGGTGATGGCCGAACGCATCCCGGACAACGAATATGTTATCTTCGGCAACTCGAGCCACTGCGTCATCCTGGAGAAAGAAGCCGACGCCTACCTGGGAGTGATCAGGGGCTTCATCCAGCGGCTCATCTCCCGGACCCGAAGAAACCTCGGCGCAGAAGTCTGATCCGCAGCGAAATCCCCGGAGGAAACCCCGCCATGGCAATCGACGTCATCGTTCCCGAATCCACCCGCAAGGTCTACGAGAGCTGGCACTTCGCTTCCGCCGTTCGCCACGACAGTCTCATCTTCTGCTCCGGCGTCGTCGGGCGAGGTGAGTCGGCCGAAGACGAGTTCCGCAATGCGTGGCAGTCCCTCGGCGAGACACTCGCAGAGGCCGGAGTCGGCTACGAGGACATCATCGATACCACCATCTACATGGTGGATCTCCAGAAGAACGCGGCGGCGATGGCCAAGGTGAAGGACGAGTTCATCAAGGAGCCCTATCCCGCCTCCACCTGGATCGGTATTACGGAGCTCATCATCCCCGGCGCCCGCGCCGAGATCAAGGTTACGGCTCGGGAGAAGTCCTGATCCGTTTTCTCGCCGTTGCTGCGGTCCTGGGAACTACCCTGCTCGGTTGCGGAAGCAAAGCGACAGGGGCTGTGCCTCGGCCTCACACCACCCAGATCGGCCGCATGGCGACCACGTCACCGGGGCCGGCGGGGGCGATCTCGAGGCAGCCGATCCGTCCCAGGGCACCTTCGAACTGGGGATACTCGGCGACCTGCCGAACGAAGAGCTCGGCCATGTCCCGGGTGAGCTCGACCAGGGCCTGCCACCCGGCCGTGGACTGTGGCTCGGTGACGCCCAGGTGAAGGTCGAACCGGACGTCCTCGGAAAGCTGTCCGCGCAGTAGCTCCTGCCCGAGCTGCGCCACCCGCAGCGGCGGAGACAGCTCGGCGAGGCAGTTGAGGGCCCGCAGGAGGAGCAGGTAGGGCGTCTCCTCCTTCGAGGCCTGGGCCACGCCCAGCACCAGGTGGGGCGGGGGACCGGGAAGCAGGCCGACGTAGTCGAGGCCGCGGTGCGAGATCGCCGGGTGCAGCTCGTCGGGAATCGGGCTCATCGATCCGGACAGGCAGACCACCCTCTCCGGCTCGCAATCCTCTACCTCGATCGATATCTCGAGCGATCCGTGGAAGGGCTCGAGGACCAGCTCATCGCTCTCCGGCGGGCGCAGCGCCTGGTCCGGGCTCCAGTTCCGCTCGATCTGATGGTAGGACTCGAAGAACTCCATCAGCAGCACCTCGGGGTGCTGGAGGTGGTCGGTGCACTCCTGCACCTGGCCTGCGAGCTCGAGGGCGCGGCAGTGCTCGTAGTGAAGACGGAAGGGAGTCGTGAGCGATCCGGCCACGAGGGTCTCTTCGGCCAAACGGAGCCGGACCCAAACCCCGCGGGTCGCCGGGAGCGAACCGGCAGAACGATGGTGGCAGAAGGCCCCGGGGAGGCGGATGGAGGGCTCCCGTGGCGGGGTCGAGTGCCTCAGGCTGGGTCAGTGGCGCGCCCGAGGGTCGATCCCCCACTGGAACGAGCCCGCCGAGGCCGGTGAGGACGCCTGGGAGGACTTCATCAAAAGTCTCGAGAGCACGTGGGGCAGCTCGCCGACTCGGCGAGGAAGCTCTTCAGCTAGGAGCTGTTTGCTCGGAACGGGGCCGGTCTGGTCCCATCCCGAGGGCTGCTGCAACCTCAGCGGATCTGCACGGAGTCCGGGTCGATCGGCAGGCTCGAGGTGTCGACGGCTTCGAAGTCCGTGCCGTGCAGGGTGCGCAGCTCACGCAGGATGTCGTCGTCCCAGCGAGGATCGGGAACGCCCGAGAGGAACCACGGCGAGCCGTTGTCCGCCAGGATCATGCCGTGTCGCTGCAGCGCCTGCACGATGGGCCGGGTCTGCGGTGAGAAGTCCGCCGGATCGACCGAGTGCTTGAGCCGGAACCAGGCGCCCATGGGCGGAAGGTCGGGATCTGTCGACGAGCTTGCGAAATGGCGCGCAGGCCATACGTACGCGCGCTGTGTCCTGGGCGCCGTGAACCGGACCGCGTGAGCCACGACACCCGCCGCCACCTCCTCGTAGCGAACCAGGCCGGGCAGGATCGGAAGCCCCGCGGCATCCGCGGAGGTCCAGCCCTCGGGGCGCAGGCCGTAGTCCAGCAGATCGAAGATCGCGCCCGACCCCGCGGACCACGAGCCGTCGGGTTCGGGATGGGCGTCGAAGAGCTCGTAGAGGACGCAAGCGTCGCGATCCACTACCAGCAGATGCCGGTCCCCCGTGGCGTCGGGGCCGCCCTCGACGGGCGCGTCCTCGGGGATCGGATATGGCCCGGGGTCGCTCTCGTCCTCGTAACGGAAGCGAACGGGGACGGCCGGCTTTTCGGCGCCGGCCGTGGTGTAGGGGATGCCGATTGGCCCGCCCTGCCAGAGCCCCGCACCGAAGTCCGGGTGCACCGGGTCGCTCGCGCCGATGTTCGCCACCCAGGCGTCCGAGCGCGGATGGACGGGCAGGTTCTGCACACTTGTGTGCCAGTAGCTGTCAACCGGCATCAGCGGGCAGTCGGGCGCGTCGGGGAGCCGCGGGCCGAGAAGGAACGGGCAGCGCACACCGAGCGCGCATAGGGCCAGGGCCGCGAGCGCGCCGAGCAGCCATCTCCTCCGAACCGTGGGACGCATCGGCTCCTCCCCTTCCCTCCGCGCACGATACGGGTGCGACGGAGAAAAGGGCTCATCGGCGGGGGTGCACCCCGGAGCGCGTGACATGGGTCACGGCAGGATTCGCGACGGAGATATGAGCGACGACTGAGCCGCGATGGTGCGCTGCCTCTTGCCTGCTCGGGAGCGGTCGCGTCGTCCGCGGGCATCCCTATCCTAGGTGAGCTGGGCACGCAGCGCTTCGTAGACACCAGGATGGTTGGCGAGGTGGATGTGATTCATGCCGCTGAAGACGGCGCCGGATCGAAATGGAATGCGGCGCGGAGGCTCTGGCGCAGCGCCCGTCGCGCTCGGCAGGCGAACCAGCAGGTCACCCAGCAACTGACCGACGGGATGAGCGGGATCGCGCGTGATGGTGGCAGCCACGAAGTAGTACCCGACTTGGTCAAGGAGCGGCACGTTGCGCCGGGCATTGGCAAACACCTCATCGGGATCTCTGCCGGCCCACTCTTCATCGAGGGTGTAGCCGTGTCGCAAGTCCTTGATCCCTGCGCTGCGCGCCTCGAGGAGTTCGGCAGGGACTTGAGCGCCTGCTGCGTCGATCTTTCGGAGGATACCGGTGAGCAGGTTCACCGCCTTCTCGAGCGGTGCCCCGAGATGAGGCGAGCCGATGCACGCAATGTGACGAAGCCGCTCTACCCAAGGCTCGTCGTGCTCGCTTGCGTAGTGGGCGGCGCTCCGCGCAACCAGGCCGCCCATACTGTGCCCAACCAGCGCGATCTCTTCGATGGGCACGGGGTACGCGGCCAGCATCTCGTTCAGCAGCGTTGCCAGCGATCGTCCGTTCTCCGAGATGTGGCGTCCGGTGTTGTAACGAAGATAGAGAGGCGTGAAGCCGAGATCGGCCTCCAGGCGCGTGCCGAACGTGACACCGGGCTCGCCGTAGTGGTGCTCGGAAGCCAGGCTCCACAGCCACTCCGTCGCGCTCAAGCAGTGTACGAAGACGCAAACCCGGTTGCTGGGTTTGGCAAGGGCCGCGGAAAAGGCCTCGGGGGTGGTCGGTACACATCGACCGTTCTGGCGAAATGTCATGCCGAGGTCGAGGCGACTGCCGCGCCGATTCAAGTAGTCACCATAGAACCCATTCAGCGTGCTCTGGAGGTAGTCGAGGCACCAACTCGTGGTCCCGGCGGCGGTGGATTCGACGGGCGTCGCGAGCTCGAGCTGGTCGGCGTCGGACGTTGCTCCGAACGCTGCCTCGGCGACCCCGGCACCGGCGTCGACAGTGAAGCGCGCAGCGCTGTTCAGGGTGCGAATCGTTTCGAACACGCCTCCGGAAATGGCGCCTTCGGCCGCGGCCACGGCCCGGGCGGTACTTCTGGCAGGCTCGATCGGGGCAAACCGCCGAACCGAACGCTCGACGGCGGCATCGTGCGTGCGCTGAACCAGGTTGGTCGTCTCTTCGACCGCGTCGAAGACCAGATCAACCATCCCCCGCAGGCGTCGCATGGCCGCACCTTAGGTCAGCGGGCGGCAGGAGGTCAATAGGCGGCGCGGTGCGGGTAGGAGCTTCCGACGCCGCTTTGCGTCCGACAAGCAGGTTCGGTCAGGACCTGTTATGCAGGGCGCGAGGTGATTAGGTACTTTGAAATCAACTCGATGAACGGCGGGGGCACCGTGGCGGATCCTGGGTTGCTGCAAACGACAGAGCATGCTCACCAAGCGGTGCCAGAGCGTGTAAGGCGGCTGCGCGACGATCTGCTTTCGGCGGAGAACCGCCCCTGTTTCGAGCGCGCGCGGATTCTGACGCGGTCGTACCGAGAGACCGAAGGTGAGCCGCAGGTGATTCGTCGGGCGCGGGCGCTGCGCGCGGTGCTGAGCGAGATGCCGATCTTCATCCGCGAGGGCGAGCTGCTGGTGGGGCAACGGTCGGCGGAGCTCGGGGCGCGGGCAGTGTATCCAGAGTTCAATATGCATGGGCTGACGGCGGAGACTACCCCGGCGGAGGTGTGGGACTACTGGCATGGGCGCACGCTGTTCGACCTGGTGCGGGGCGCACAGCCGGAACGGCTGAGCCGGGCGGAGCGCGAGCTGGCGGCGGGCTTCTGCACGGGGGCGGACAGCGGCTTCGGCCACGTGGTGGTGGACTATGAGAAGGCGATCACGCGGGGGTTTCGGGCTATAGCACGGGAAGCCGAGGAACGACTCGCGGAGGCGCCGGACGACGACGGCGAAGGGCGGCACTTCCTCGAGGCGGTCGTCATTGCGGCCGACGGGCTCATGGCATGGGCTGGGCGTTACGCGGCGTTGGCGGACGAGATGGCGGCGGCGGAACCGAACGCGGCGCGAGCAGAGGAGCTGCGGGAGATCTCCAGGGTGTGTCGCCACGTGCCGGCAGAGCCCGCACGGAGCTTCCATCAGGCGATACAGAGCTTCTGGTTCGTGCACCTGGCGATGCACATCGAGCAGTACGGCTGGTCGATCTCTGCGGGGCGGTTCGACCAGTACGCCCACCCGTTCTATCGCGCCGACCTCGACTCGGGCAGACTGACGCCCGAGGGGGCGTGGGAGCTGCTGCTGGGCCTCTGGGTCAAGTTCATGGAGAACGTGGGAACGGCCATCGGCGAAACCATCTTCCAGAATCTGACGCTGGGTGGGCAGGATTCCGAAGGCGGCGATCTCTCCAATCAGCTGTCGCACCTGTGCATCGACGCGACGCTCGCACTGCGGGTTCCGCAGCCGGCGATCTCGGTGCGGTGGCACCCGAACATCGACCCGGCGTTCTGGCACCACGCGCATCGGGCGTTGGCCGAAGGGCTGGGGCTGCCGGCGTTGTTCAACGACGAGGTGATCATCCCGGCGCTGGTGACGCATGGCGTGGAGGCGGACGACGCGGTGGGCTACGCGATCGTGGGCTGCGTGGAGCCGAGCGTGCCGGGCAAGCAGCAGGGACTGACGGCGGGCGGGCACCTGAACCTGGCGAAGGCGCTGGAGCTGGCACTCAACGAGGGGCGCTCGATGATCACGGGCTCGCCGATCGGGCTCGAGACGCCGCCGCCGGAGGAGTTCCGGGGCTTCGACGATCTTTGGGAGGCTTACAGGGACCAGGTCGAGCATCTCTGCGGGCTGAATGTTCTGGCGACGCTGATCGCCGGCGAAGCACAAAAGCGGTACGTGCATTGCCCGTTGATGTCGTCGCTGCTGGATGACTGCCTGGAGCGACGGCGCGATCTGGTCTGTGGCGGAACGCGCTACAACCTGCCGGGAACGGCGATCTTCGGTCCGAGCAACGCGTGCGACGGAATGATGGCGATCCAGCGATTCGTATGCGAGGAGGGCCGGATCACCTGGCGTCAGCTGCGCAAGGCGTTGCTGAACGACTTCGAGGGTGACGAGCCGATGCGCCAGATGCTCAAGAACGGCGCGCCGCGCTTCGGCAACGACGACGCCGGGGCCGACGCGATGGCCAACCGGCTGACCGCGATCCATTCGGAGTTTCTCTGGAGGCACGTCGACTCGCGCAACGGCCGCTACACGTGCGGGGTCTGGCCAGTGCAGACCCATGTCTACACTGGGTACTTGACCGCGGCGACTCCCGACGGGAGGCGGAAGGGCGAGCCACTGGTGGATGGCGTCGGGGCGTGTCAGGGCGCGGACCGCAAGGGTCCGACGGCGCTTCTACGATCGGTCGCGCGGCTCGACAACATCCACCACTGGCCGGCGGGGAACGTGTGCAACGTGAAATTCTCGGCCGGTCCAATCAGAACGCCCACGGGGATCGAGAACATGAAGGCCCTGACCACGGGCTTCATGCGGTTGAAGGGGCAGCAGCTGCAAGTGAACGTGCTCGACCTGGCGACACTACGGGCCGCGCAGGAAGATCCCGACGCCTACGCAGGCCTGATCGTTCGGGTGGCGGGATTCAGCGCCTACTTCGTGCAGCTCGACCGCGCCACCCAGAACGAGATCATCGCGCGGACGGAGCATGTGGTGTGAGAGTGCGTCCTCGAGAAAGTTCAGGCGACCCGGTTCGAGGAGGACACGATGAACGATGACATCTATCAACGGCTGCGGAAGGGCGTGGCCAGGCACAGTGCGTACTTCCAGGCAACGGCTTCAGGACTGGAAATCGCGTTTCTTCGCAGGCTCTTCACTGAGGAAGAAGCCGAGATCTATCTGAATCTCACTGGGAATCTGGAAACGGCTGACCAGATCGCCGAGCGCGCAGCTCAGGATACCGAGGTAGTGGCAGCTACTCTCGAGGGTATGGCTCGGAAGGGCTTGGCATTCCCGAAGCGAACTGGTGATTCGTACTGCTACGCGGCGCCTCCGTTTGCCCACGGCATCTTGGAGCATCAGGTTCACACGATCGACAAGGAGCTGGCGCAGATCTACGAGGACTACATCTGGGCGGAGAAGCTTCCGGAGGATTCGAATGATGAGCAGCCGGTGGAGTTCTCCCTGCCGCTTCGCTCACTTCCAGTCAAGGTCCCGATCAACGTGTCGCGACCGGTTGCGCCTTACGAAGATGTGAAGGAGCTCATCAAGAGGCAGGACCGGATCGCCCTGACCAAGTGCTTCTGCGCGGTGCAGCAGCAGTTGCTGGGGTCGCCCTGCAATCAACCGCTGGAGGTCTGCCTGCTGCTGGGCTTCTATGCCGAGTACTACATCGAGCAGGGTATGGGGCGCAAGATCAGTCAGGAAGAAGCGCTGGATGTTCTGGCCAGGGCCGAGGAGGCTGGCCTGGTGCACCAGATCCCGGACAGTCAAGACCCGGGAGCCATATGCAGCTGCTGCCCGGATTGCTGCGGCGAACTCCGGGTGGTGAAGATGCTGCCGAATCCGGCCGCACTCGTCACGTGCAGCTATTTCTGTCAGCCGGATCCGGATTTGTGCAACGGATGTGAGATCTGCCTGGATCGCTGCTCGATGGGAGCCATCAGCATCACGAAAGACCAAGCTGCCAGCATCAACCTGGACAAGTGCATCGGCTGCGGACTATGCGTCAATACCTGCCCCGAAGAGGCCCTGACGCTCGTATTGAAGCCGGAGGACGAACGTCGAGAGCCACCGGCGACGAGTCGGTTCATGAGATCCTCACAGGATATCGAGAGCGGGATCTCATAACGAGTCACGGTGGAGCCTGCTTCTCTCACCCAGGTGTGTTGTCGCGCAGCCTATTGGCGACGACGGCGACGAGGTAGGTGATGAAGAGGATCATGCCGATGTGCAGAACGTCGTTCTCGGACAAGTAGAAGCCGTTGCCGGCGTTCCAAAGGCTCGCGGTGAAACCGGCTGCAAGATACGCGGAGTAGGCGGCCACTGTGACGGTGAGCCAGATGCCAGCGCCGATCATCGCCAGATCCATGCTGTCTCGGTGGCGGAGCCAACGCAGAGCGGCGATGACCAGTATGAACAAGAGACCGGGCGCGGCAAAGACCATCAGAAGTTCGAAGCTGATCAGGAACCTGGTGCCGGTGAGCGCCCCGTACGTGGCAAGCGTCGTGTAGACAACCGTATTGGAGACCGTGTAGATGAGTAGCCAGAGTCGCAGCGCGCCGGCGGTGCACGCATATGCGACCGCGATGAGCATCGCCGAGGTGCTCGCGGCCTGGAGCATCATGTAGCCGACTTCGAACCAGTGGGTCCAGAGACATAGATCGCGACCCGCGCACTTGAGCTCGTAGCCGAGGAATTGATAGCTCGTTCCGGCAAGCCCGGCGCCGATGCCGCCGAGCGCGAGTGCGAGAGCCATCCATTCGCGTGAGCGCTGCCCGTCGCGGATCCGCCAGAAGTAGACGCCGCCCGCGATCCAGAGAAGCGCCAGCAAGTAGACGAGGATCGAGCCGAGCGGCTGGGTGAAGGTGACGCCACCGATCTCGAAACAAGGCTGGATATCGCACCACTGCTCCGGCGTCGTGGGCGGCTCGAAGAGGAGTTCGTTCATGTCAAAGGTTGCCTGCTATCAGGACTCGTCCAGCCGGTGCGATCAATGCCTTGGAGTCCAGCCGAGGGCCCACGCGCCGCCTCCGCCGTTCCAGCGGATCTCGATGATGGGCTCATTGTTCGAGGTGCACCTCCGCAATCGCGAGGCCGCTCTCGCCCGCGATCGCGTACAGCAGGAAGGTCCGACCCTCCTCCTCGAAGATCGCCGGGTCGCGGAGCTGGTTCAGGTGACCGTAGGCGACGCTGCGGATGGATGGCTCGAGCGGGGCGTCCGCTCCCTCCCAAGGGCGCTCCGGCCGGAGCACTTCGACCGGAGGGCTCTCGGTCCACTCCTCCCACGGAGCGGCGAGGCCGATCGTGGAGAGCAGGATGTGCTCCGGCGCGTCGCCGACCTGCGTCCAGAACACGTAGAGCGTTTCGCCGCGCTTCAATAGCGCGGCGTGGCGCATGTTCTTGTTGAAGAGGAGGGGACCCGCCTCGAAGGCGCTCAGCCCATCCACCGATCGGTAGAGCTGGCCCGGCATGGCCAGCGCGTAGGTGTGGTCGCCGTGAGCGAACGCTCGGAAGTAGGTCTTGCCGAGGATTTCGGGGCGCGCTTCGAATCGTACAGCGTCGGTCGACGTCGCCACCCGGGTCGCCTGTCTGGCGAAGCCCTCCAGCCCATGGAAGTACATCACGATCCGACGCTTGGCGTGATCGACGTGCACGTCGGGCGAAGCGATGTGGGGCGTGGTCAGCTCCTCCACGAGGTCGTGGGGCAGCTTCAGCCCCGAGAGGGCGGCCAGCACACGGAGGCGCAGCACCGCCCACCAGGGTGCGGGCGGCGGCTCCGTTGGAAAGCGCGACTCGGCGAGCTGCAGGCTCCCCGATGGGTGGACCGTCCAGGGACCGGTCAGCTGATCCGCGTGGGCCAGGCGGATGTAGCTGCCCTTGTGGTCCGCGAAGTACAGGTAGTAGCGGCCGAGCCGCGGGGTCACCCAGTCGGGAACCCGAATCATCGAGGGCCCCTGGATGTTGGGCCCGATGCTGGGATGGGTCTCTGGAGCGATGATGGGAGCATCGAGGAGTCGTTCGACGCGCACTCTGGCCTCCTGGCTCGGGGTGGGACGAGAGTCTTCGGCGCACCCCGGAAGCCCGGCTGAGAGGGCGCAGGCGAGTGTGAACCCCGCGGCCGCGAAGGCCATTCCTCCGATGCCATGGGCGAGCTTCGTGGCAAGTCCGATCTTTCGCATCGCGGCAGGTCAGGGCAGGCCGGCGCCCGGGACCTCGACCTCGACCCACTCGATCCGGCCCTTTTTGACGGCTGTCTGATCCGGCTCGGAGCTCGCGGCAGTGCAGATGAAGAGTGTCCGTCGCTCGGGTCCGCCGAGCATGCACGCGAAGGCTTCGTGCTCGACCTCGACGCGGTGTGTGACCTCGCCTCCTTCGAGCAAGCGCAGAACCGCACCGCCCACGGGGGAGGCCACCCAGACGGCGCCCTCGGCGTCAAGGCAGATTCCGTCCGGAACCGCGGCGACCAACCGTGCCCACTCGCGGCGGCCGCTCAGCGATCCGTCCTCGGCAATGTCGAAGGCGCTCAGGCAAGCACCGTAGGTCTCGCCGACGATGAGCGTGCGGCCGTCGGGTGTAATCACCATTCCGTTTGGAAATCGCAGGTTCTCGGCCGCAACCCTCACGCGCCCGTCCGGCTCGACGAGCGCGAGTGTAGTGGCCACGGGCTGCTGACCCGCATGGAGATCGAACCCGAAGTTCCCCACGTAGGCGCGCCCCCGTGCGTCCACCACCATGTCGTTGCAGTGGTGAGGGGCGACTTCGGAGAGGTCGGCGACCTCGACGAGGCCCTCGGGATCGAGTCGAAGGAGTCTGCGATCACGCATGGACACGACGAGAAGCCGCCCGTCGGGGAGCCAGCCGAGCCCCGACGGATCCTGCGGTACGGCGCCGACGGTCTCCATCGACCCGTCCGGGTCCACGGCCAGCACCCGCTGGGAGTGCATGTCGGAGAACCAGAGCCTTCCGTCACGCCAGCGGGGGCCCTCAGGAAAGCGCAGGTCCTCGATCAGGGTCTTGGGGCGGAGCATGGGCACTCTTCCTGGTTCCTTGGTGGACCAGATTGGACGTTCGCATCAACGATACACATGTCGCCGCCATCCGCCCCGATTGAACCGCTGCCGGCCCCCCTCCGGCTGGCTCAGGTGTCAAGAACGTCTATAGGCCCCTCAGCTAGCGCGAAAGCGATCCCAGCTGCTCTCCGTAACCCTCTCCTTCGAGCGCTCGTTTCGTGGGCCCCCTCAACATCCCCCGGTAGTCGAATCCGAAGAGAAACCCATTTCCCAGCACTGCCCTCGGTGGGGTGGTCCTCTCCGCTTCGTACTCGAACTCGGCCGCGCTTCCGACCTGCCGCCCGACCCAGCGACGAGGTACGCGGCAGGGCCTGCCCGCGTGGTTGTCGAAGGTCTCCCAGTCGAGCACCCGGCACTCGTAGTGATTCATCAACTGACTGTGTCTCTGGTTCCACCGGAGCACACCTGACTTCTTCAGCTCAATCCCAAGAGGACCTTCGGTCCAGAGTGAGATGGCAAGCCCGTTGATGTTCTCGGTTTCGCTCCGGAGCTGTAGTACCTCGTAGCGGAAGGTCCGGAGTGGCAGTCCGAGCGGCAACAGGTTTCTGCCCCAACCGTGATCGTGCAGGGCCGGGACCTCGAGTGCGCCGCCCTCGGACTCCCATTGCCATTCCATCCGGCATCTTCCGAAGCTGGTGTAGTGGCAATAGAACCGCGGCGCGTGTGCCCACCAGTGGAAGTCCTCCTGGGAATCGAAGTGCAGGGTCAATGAAAGGTTCGCTTCGGGCTGTCGATATCGAATCCTGTAGGCTGGCCACGACCCCTCCAGGCGCAGCCTCTCCCCGAGTATGAATTCGACAGCCGCAGGACGAAAGGAGAGCTCCCGCGCGATCGAGTGGTAGCGCTTGTAGGTGACGCACCGCTCTCTTCCCTCCAGGCAGAACTGGAGATCGACCGCGTCTCCTGCGTTCAGCGCCCCCAGCTCTTCGGGCCGGTCGAAGGGAGTTCCGGTCAAGCCGAGAAGCAGGTTGAGGTTCATGAATCGAAACGGCGCTTCGGGCGGAAACAGCAAGATGATGGTGCGAAGGTCCCACGGGAATTCTGGGAAGCGGGTTCCGTCTTCGCTGGGACCGGGTCTCTGGTGGGTCACCCTGGGCGAGCGATCCAAGAGGCCGAGGAACGGCGTCAGGACGCGTCGCGGTGAAAGCCGCGAACGGGCTTCAGCCAATCGTGATCCCTCCGCGTTCGAAGATCAGCTGCGGGTTCTCCCATACATGGGAGAGATCCACCATGGTGGGGGAGTTGCACGAGGAACATTCCTCAGCGTCCTGCCGCAGCTGAGCGAAGCGGTGCAGCTTCATGATCTCCTTCAACGGCGTATTTCGGATGTTGGCGATCGGACTGTCCAGATTGAGGCAATCCTCGACGTACCCCCTGCCGTCGACGGACATCGCGAGCTTGGGAAAGTGGCATCGATAGCCGCTCTGCCCCTCGATGAAGTACCTGAAGTAGAGCTCCGAATTCAAGATGGGTGCTCCGGCCCGTTTCTTCTCCAGCAGGTACGCGCACACGCGCTGCAGTTCGTCCGCCGGCAGTCCCATCTCGGTCTGGGTGAAGGCGCGATCTCCCTCACCATGACGGTACTCGGTGATCACGTCGAAGGAGATGCGCATGCCCATCTCTTCGGTCAGGCCGATCAGGTCGTCGATCTCATCGGCGACGCCTTTCTGTACACAGCAATTGAATTGATAGGAGATGCCGGGATACCTGGCCTGGGCGAGTCCGACCGCTTCGATGAGCCGATCGAAGAGGCCGCTCAGGCCCCGGATTTCGTCGTGCCGCTCCGGACGCGGTGAATCGAGGCTGATCAGCATCATGTCGATGTAGGGCAGTACCTCGTCCATGCGTTCCTTCAGATACCATCCCGTATTGAAGAGCAGAATCGGCATTTCCGCTTCTTCCTTGATGAAGCGGACGATCTTCCCGAGGTCCTTTCTGATGAACGGTTCCCCACCGGAGAGTGCCGTGGCGATGAAGCCCTCTCTCTTCGCTTCCGAGTAGAAGCGCTTCAGGTCCGCGAGCGGTACATCCTCCCAATCGTTGTGCAACCAGAGGCAGCTCGGGCATCTGCATGGACACCGGTTGGTGATGAAGTGGGCGATCAGGAACGGCCGCCCGTCTCCCTTCTGGCGCGCCTCGATGGCTCGCTCGACTATCTTGGCTCTCGCTTCGTCCATCGAAGCTGTCTGCTCCTTCATTCCTGGACTCCTCGTGCACGCCTCTGCACCGGCGTCGGGAAGTGTTCTCATGGTATCGCTAAACGACAGCTGGCGGTTCTTCGAAAATCCACTCGCCTTGGGTTCGACGGTCGGAGCTGGTAGGTTGACGCCTCCAAGGGGCTGATGGAGGACCCAGCGTGGTCAGAATTCGATCCGTAGTTTTTGCAGCAGCCTTGTTGTTGGGCGTCATCTCGGCTTCTGCGGAGCCGGTCGCCCTCGTGACCTTGGGGGACAGCCTGACCGTGGGCGATGGGGACGAGGCGGGTGGCGGCTATCCCTCCAGGCTGTTGAAGAAGCTCTCCAAGGAGGCTCCGGGCTCGACCCTCGAAAACTTCGCTCAGTCGGGTTGGACCTCGGATGACCTGATCAACACCCAGCTGAAGCCCGCCGTCGCAGCGTTGCAGGCCGCACCGGGCGACGCGCCCAAGGTGGCTCTCGTCTGGATCGGCAGCAACGATCTCTTCGGCCTCTACAACTACGTCTGCCCGGAGGACTACCGGAACGACTACGCACATTGCGAACCGGAGGCCCTGCAGCTGTTCACGGACAACATCAAGACCATCCTGGCATCGCTGAAGGCGACGGGGGCGCGCCTCTACATCGCGCTCCTGGACGATCAATCGAAACGGCCGGTGATGAGGAATCCCCAGCTGCGCAGAGACATCTACGAGAAGATCACTGCCGACGACGTCTCGCGAATGTCGGTTCAGACGGGCAAGTACAACGCGGTCCTTCGAGAGTCGGCGGCCAGCTACGGCGCCACCACGGTCGATTTCTTCGATACGAAGATCTTCGAGACCCCGGCAACCCTCAGCGAGGACGGCAATCATCCCAATGGCGCCGGCTATGACGCGATCGCCGGGATCTGGTACCGGGCAATCTCCGCAGCTGTTGCGCGATGAACGATCGGCTCTCTGCCCTTGCGCTTGCGGTGGCTGGGGCAGATGGCGGCTGAGGGCGCACCCCGATAAGTGACCGTCAGTCCACCAGAACCGGGTTCTTACGGGACACGGGAGTTGTCCGGGCTCGTCTTCCGGCGCACCCGCCGCGGTGGACCTGCTTCCATACTGCCCACAGGTGGATCAGGCTTTCCGATGGGCGGAAGCACGCTCTCGCTGGCTACCGCGGAAAGGCAGGGGCATGATGTCAAACTGTGCCGGAATGGGGGTAAACCCCCCCGACTTCCGTGGTCGGCTTCGTCGCGGTGGCTCGACCGGCCCAAGGGCCCGTTGGCCTCAGCGGCAGGTACGTGCGCTCGAGCCAGCTGGACCTCGCCGCCGGTCAAGCCTTCTCGATCTTCAGCGAGTGCGACGCCGGTGACGCCGTGATGTCCGGGGGATTCGATGTCGGAGCCAATTTCACGCTCGAGGAGTTCCGGCCCGCCACGACCGACCCGGAGCAATGGATCTACGGAGGTGCGAACCTGGCGACCAGCCCCCTCCAGGCCTACTGGTGGATCGTCTGCCTCGACATGACGCCCTAGACGGGTCGAGGACGCGAACCGGGTTGTGTGTCGATCGGCAACGTCATCTCGGCCCGAAATTCCGAGTATTTGACCGGGAGAGGTGGCCGGGCCGCTAGCCCTCTGCGAGCCGGAGTTCCCAGGGATCGGCGCCGCGTCGGACGAGTCGCGGGCCCTCGCGGGTGCCTTTCGGCGAAGGGGCGATAGGAGTACAATGCGCGCCGCTTTTCTTGGGGGAAGCTGAACTCAAAGGGACTGAGCGAGAAATGGGACTGAAGACTTGTAAGTTTGGTGGGACCAGCGTGGCTGACGCCAGGAAGCTGCGGCAGGTCAAGGCGATCGTCGAGGCCGATCCCGAACGGCGCTTTGTGGTGCCTTCGGCGCCGGGGAAGCGCAGTCCGGACGACGTGAAGGTGACGGACATGCTCTACGCCTGCCACCAACGCGGCAGTGCCGGTGAGCCGGCCGACAAGGTTTTCGAGCCGATCAGGAAGCGGTACCTGGAGATCATCGCGGATCTGGGTCTGGGTCTGGACCTGAACCCCTACCTGGACGAGGTCTGCCAACAGCTGTCGGCGGGTGCCGGGGAGGACTACGCGGCGAGCCGCGGCGAGTACCTGAACGGGCTGCTGGTGGCGGATCTGCTGGGCTACGAGTTCGTGGACCCTGCCGACATCGTCCACTTCGGCGCCGACGGCCGCTTCGACGCCGAGAGGACTCAGGACTCGGTCAGCAAACGGCTGGCGGGTACCACCCGCGCCGTGGTTCCCGGCTTCTACGGAGCTCTGCCGGACGGATCGATCAAGACCTTTTCGCGCGGGGGCACCGACATCACCGGGGCCATCGTGGCTCGCGGCACCAGTTCCGATGTCTATGAGAACTGGACGGATGTCTCGGGCTTGCTGATGGCCGACCCGCGCATCGTCGAGAACCCGAACACCATCGAGGTGTTGACCTACCGCGAGCTCCGCGAGCTCGCCTACATGGGTGCGACGGTGCTGCACGACGAGGCGATCTTCCCGGTGCGGCAGGCGGGGATTCCGGTCCACATCCGCAACACCGACACCCCGGATCAGGACGGAACGCTGATCATCCGCGAGATGGGCGACACGCCGCCGAGTGGACAGATCACGGGTATCGCGGGGCGCAAGGACTTCACCATCATCGCCCTCGAGAAGACCCTGATGAATGCCGAGATCGGCTTCGGTCGTCGTCTGCTGGACGTGCTCGAGAGTCACGGCATCAGCTGGGAGCACATTCCGAGCGGGATCGACAGTCTCAGCGTCGTGGTCAAGGACAGCGAGCTGGGGGACAAGCTCGAGAAGGTGGTCGCCGAGATCGAGGAGAAGTGCAAGCCGGACTCGATCGAGTCCTACTCGGACATCGCCCTGATCGCCACCGTGGGCCGGGGCATGAGCCACATCCCCGGCATGTCCGGTTGCCTGTTCAGCGCCCTGGCCGGGGCCGGTGTGAACGTCCGCATGATCGACCAGGGCTCGAGCGAGCTCAACATCATCGTGGGCGTCGAGGCGAAGGACTTCGAAAAGGCGATGCGTGCCATCTACCACGCCTTCGTGAAGTGAGCCCGGAGTCGGACTCAACCCAGTTCTGATGGGAAGCCGAGGTTCCAGGCCGCAACGCTGTCGAGCCATCCCCAGCGTGCGGCCTGGAGTTCCGGGTCATGCGCGTGACGTAGCCAGGAGCTTGGCGATTCGCTCGTCCTTCTCCCGCCACAGCCCCCCGATCCAATCCTGGAACGCCGTGCGGAACGCTGCATCGCCGGTGTAGTCGCCACCCAGGAATTCTTCCGGTACCGGGATTGGTCGCACGTCCACCACGATGGTGTGGAGATGCCCGGCCAGGAGATCCCACGCGCCCGGCTGGCCCTGCGGATAGACCAAGGTGACATCGAGGATCGTGCGCACTTGATCGCCGAGGGCGCCGAGCACGAAGGCGGTGCCCCCGGCGCGAGGCTTGAGCAGGTGCGTGTAGGGTGACTCCTGACGCGCGTGCTTTGCCTCGCTGAACCGGGTGCCCTCGACGAAGTTGAACACCGAGACCGGTGTCGTGCGGAACTTCTCGCAGGCGCGCCGGGTGCGCTCCAGGTCCACGCCCCCGAGCTTGGGGTTCGCGCGCACCTCTTCGCGCGCGTAGCGTTTCATGAAGGGAAAGTCCAACGCCCACCACGCCAGGCCCAACACCGGCACCCTGATGAGCTCCTGCTTGAGAAAGAACTTGAGCATGGGAATACGCCGGTTGAGGACCTTCTGCACCACCGGGATGTCGACCCAAGACTGGTGATTGCACGTCACCAGATACCAGTCATCGAGTGTCAGTCCTTCGACACCGCTGACGACCCAATTGATGCGGTGAAATACCTCGAACATGGCGCTGTTCACCGAGACCCACGCCGTCGCGATCGCAATCAGCACGCGCGTGCACAGGACCCGCCAGGCCGTCACTGGCACCATGAACTTGAGAAGCGCGATCGCGAACAGCGGCGCGCACCAGAACAGGGTATTGAGACCTATCAGCAGCGCGGTGAGGACACCACGGAGCGCGTGGGGAAGGAATGACAACATGCACGGAGAATATTGCGCGTTCCCACCGCCGCCGACAAGTCACTGCTGTTGACGCCCTCTCCGATGCGGGACACCAGGTGGGGCCCGGCATGCCATATTGGCCAGCAAAATCAGCCATCTAACCCTCTGCCCCCAGCCCGCGATCTTGCATGGGGACGGAGTGCAGGACCCCGACCTGCGCGGTAGTGCGCGGCGCTCGCGGTCAGTTGCTCTATGTTCTTCCCGCCGCACTACTCGAAGCAGGAGGATCGAGATGAAGCGACTCGTCGGTTTGGTTCCCCTCGTCGCGCTGATCGCCACGGCCAACCTCGCCCGCGCTGACATCTTCATGAGGCAGAATCAGCACGTGGATGCCTTCCAGATGATGGGACAGACTCAACCTGCCACGGATATGGAAGTGACCGTCTGGATGACCGACAAGGGCATGAGGAGCGACAATCCGCAGCAATCGGCGATCGTGAAGCTCGATCAAAAGATGTTGCTCCTTCTCAACCACGAGCAGAGAAAGGTCGCCAGGATGCCGTTGGACCCCGATGCGATGGCGGCCAACATCGCTTCCCAAGGTCAGGAACTGTCAGCTGGCGACAAGGCCCAGTTCCAGGAGATGATGGGGAAGATGAGCGAGATCAAGGTCTCCATCACCGAAACCGGCGAGCGGAGAAAGATCGGAGACTGGAACTGCACGAAGTACCTGCAGACGATCGAGACATTCATGGGGCCTGCCACCACGGAGGTGTGGGCAACGGAGGATCTCGAGATCGACATGGACAGATACGTCGATCTGACGACGGCCATGATGGCGATGCAGCCCGGGATGAAGGAGAACCTCGCCCAGGTCCAGAGTGAGCTGAAGAAGATCAAAGGGGTTCGCGTCCACGAAAAGACGTCGAATGACATGATGGGCACGAAGGTGAACTCGACGATCACACTCATCGAGTTCAAACAGGGGAAGGCCCCGGACGACCTCTTCGACCTTCCGCAGGGCTACACAAATCAATGAATGCGGCGGGTGCCCGTTCGTCTAGAAGACGGTCTGGTGCCAAGAGGGGCTTCCGGGAAGAGAAGAGTTCGAGGAGCGATCGCTCGTCGCTTGGAGGTCTGCCATGGGAAGGAAGCTGGTAGTCGTCGGTGGGGGTGCTGGAGGACCGAGTGCTGCAGCCAAAGCGAAGCGTCTCGATCCCGACCTGGAGGTGACGATATTGGAGGCGGGTGAGCACGTCTCCTTCGCGACCTGACCGACCCCCTATTACATCGGTGATGTAATCGAGGACGAGAGCAAGCTGATCGCACGCACCCCCGAAGCCTTCGCCAAGTCGGGCATCGACGTGAAGCTCCACACCCGGGTAGAGGCGATCCTGCCCGATCAGGGGGCGGTCACACTCAGCGCTGGTGAATCAGTGCCCTTCGATTACCTGGTCGTGGCTACCGGCGCGAATTCCCGGCGTCTCGGTGTCCCCGGAGAGGATCTCGAGGGGGTCTTCTGCCTGCGGAACGTGACCGATGCCGTTCGCATCAGACGTTTCATCGAGGAACGTCGGGCCAGCCGAGCAGTGGTGGTGGGAGCCGGACTCGTCGCGCTGGAGATGTGTGAAGCCTTTCGGCGTCTGGATCTGGAGACCACCCTCGTCTATCGGGGCGAGCTTCCCATGCACCGGATCGGAAACGAATTTGCCCAGCAGGTCCGGGAGGAGATCGAGAGCAACGGCGTGGCGTTCATGGGAAACACGAATCTGGAGGGGTTCGAGCGGGCGTCGAACCAGGGAATCGTCGTCCATACCAGCAATGGTTCTCTGGAGACCGATCTGGTGCTCCTGGGCATCGGCGTGGTTCCTGCAGTAGCTCTTGCCTCCGAGGCCGGCTTGACCCTGGGAGCCACTGGCGCCATCGCCGTCGATGAACGGATGCGGACCAGCGTTCCCTTCATCTACGCCGCCGGCGACTGCTGCGAATCCCATCATCGGGTCAGTGGGAGGCCCGTGTATGCACCGCTCGGGGACATCGCAAACAAACACGGTCGTATCGCCGGTGCCAATATCGGCGGTCAGAGTCTCTCCTTTCCGGGCATCGTGGGTTCCATCTGCTTCAAGGTCTTCGGGCTCGAAGTGGCCAGCACTGGGTTGACCGAAGAAGAAGCACGGGAAGCGGGCTTGAAACCGGTCTCGGCCGCGATCCGGGGCGTTTCGAGGGCGCACAGCTATCCCGGGGCCTGCGAGCTTCAGCTCCGCCTGGTCGCAGAGTCTGAAGGTGGCCGACTCCTCGGGGCCCAGGGTGTGGGAGCTGAGGGTGTGGTCTCGAGGATCAACGCGCTGGCGACCGCCTTGACCGGTGGTCTTTCGCTGGAGGAGCTGGCCTACCTGGACCTGGCGTATGCCCCGCCGTTCTCCGGAGCATGGGATCCCGTCCACATCGCCGCGCAGCGACTGCTGAAGTAGATATCCCTCCTCAGCGAAATCGCCGTCGATCCGCGCGCACTCTGGCACTCTAAGCCAACCCGTATTCCTTCATCCGCCGCCAGAGGGTGCTGCGGCTGATGCCCAACGCTCTGGCCGTTTCGTCGCGGCGCCAGCCGTGGGCATCGAGGACGTCGAGGAGTCGCTGGACCTCGGGCCGGTTGGGTCCGCGTCTGTTGGAGCGGTCGGACACCCCCGACTCGCCGCCGGCTTCGCTCACCGGTGACGAGAGCAACCTGTGCTCCGAAGGCTTCAGGCGCGAGGGCCGCTCAACGGGCAACTGGCCCTCGCTGGATCCGACCTCCGGCGGCAGGTGGATGAGGTCGATCTGCTCCTCGTGACACAGGACGAATGCCCGCTCCAGGATGTTCGTCAGCTCCCGCACGTTTCCGGGATAGTCGTAGTCGTAAAGGGCGGTCAAGGCATCGGGAGAGATCTCACGGATCTCCTTTCCGGTCCGCGCTGCCAGGCGCGAGAGGTAGTGCTCCACCAGGGGAATGATGTCTTCACGGCGCTCTCGCAAGGGGGGAATCTGGATCGGGATCACGCAGAGACGGTAGTAGAGGTCCTCGCGTAGCTTCTCCTCCTCCAGCAGCTGGCGCAGGTCGCGATTGGTCGCGGCGATGATGCGCACATCCACGCGCACCGTCTCCGTGCCTCCCAGCGGCTGCACCTCTCCCTCCTGAAGCGCGCGCAGCAGCTTGACCTGGAAGGCGGGAGAGAGCTCGCCCACCTCGTCGAGAAAGAGCGTGCCTCCGTCGGCCTGCTGGAACCGTCCCGGCTTGCTTCCCCGGGCGCCGGTAAACGCCCCGCGCACGTAGCCGAACAGCTCAGACTCCAAGAGCGTGTCCGGGAGTGCGCCACAGTTCACGCAGATGAAGGGGCCTTCGCTCCGGGCCGATTGGTCGTGAATCGCCTGGGCGACCAGTTCCTTTCCAGTGCCACTGGCCCCATTGATCAGTACCGGAGCGTCTGTAGGTGCTACATCGGGAATCAGCCGGAAGATCTCCCGCATCGCCGCGCTCACGCCGATCATGTCCCCAAAGCCGCGGCGTCCGGATAGCTCGCTGCGCAGCGCCTCGACCTCGGAGATGTCCCGGAAGACCTCTACACCGCCGATCATCCGCCCTTCCCGGTCGCGCAACACCGCACTCGAGACGCAGATGGGAATGGTCTCCATCTCCGGGTTCAGCACGGTCACGCGCACGTTCCGCTGCGGCTCGCCCGTTTCCAGGCTCTTGCGGACGGCACATCCCCGCTGGCAGATGCTGGCCCGCAGCACCTCGTAGCACTTGTGCCCCAGCGCCTGCTCCCGGGAGAAGCCCGTGATCGCCTCGGCCTCGGCGTTGAAGGAGGTGATCCGGAACTCCGCGTCCACCGTGAACACCCCTTCGCTGATGCTGTCCAGGATCAGGGGATAGAGATCTTCGGGGCTGTCACTCATGGCAGGCCTCCGGAGCCATCGGGGGTGCGGAGTTCAGCGGGAGTTCGAAACACAAGACATCCTGAAACATAGTGAATCATCTGGCGGCACGCCTGAAACGCTTCGTCGCATCCAGTCCGATCCATTCCAGCGGAATATCCCTAAGCACCTGTGTCTTCAGGCCGAGGCGTTCCTGGTGGTAGACGCGGCTACCGGTGAGGCGGTCGAGACCATCGATAACGGGTTCGTGGGCTCTCCGCGGGCAGCGGTGTACCGGAACGGCCAGCATGCTCGAATCAGCGGGGGTCGGCACGGTCAGGGGTCGGATGCGCTGCTCTTCCAAGTCACTGACGCGATTGCCATGTCTCGGCCAAGAGCCACGCGAACGGGACCAAGAACCCCAAGGCGCATCTGCGCAGGGCGGTGGCCGTGGACACCATCATGGCCGAGCCGCTCATCGCCGAGCCGCTGGGACTGTTCGACGGTTCTGGGGTGAGCGATGGGTCGGCCTGCACGATCGTCACCACGGTCGAGAAGGCCGAGGAGATGGGTTATAGGGATTTCGTCTCGGTCAAGGCTCTTCAGCTCTCGCTCTCGAACGGCACCGAGGTGGGGCATGACTCGTGGGATTTCGACAACTTCATCACCACCGAGATAGCGGCGAAGCGAGCCTATGCAGAAGCGGGCGTGAAGAACCCCCGTGAAGAGATTCGCCTACAGCGGCGGGCAAAGATCGCACTTGGGTCCCGGGGATCCGAAGAAGAAGGATTTCATGATCCCGAGATCCAGGAAGTTCACGACTCCGTCGCCATTCAGGTCCGCGTCGGCGTCGTTTCCGAAGAACACTGACTTCATCATCCCGAGATCGATGAAGTTGACGATCTCATCCCCGTTCAAGTCCGGATCACACAGATTCCCGTAGCCGTCTCCGTTCGAGTCGCGCTGGTCCTCGTTGGGGACGTCGACGCAGTTGTCCGCGTCGTCGACCAGCGCGTCGCCATCCGCATCCAGGGTCTCGATCCTCGCCACGAAGGCGTCCCAGTTGGACCCGACCCCGTGAGCGGGTTGGAAGGGAGCCACCGTAGGGAAATCGGTGGAGTAGGTATCTCCGTTGAGGTAGATGTCTCCCGAGGGTCCCACTGCGAGGTCGGCGCCGTACTCCGCACTGCTGCCGCCGAGATAGGTCGAGTAGAGGAATGCCGATCCGGTGGGATCGAGTTTCGACACGAAGGCGTCCGGGGTTCCCCCGTCGCAGGAGCCGTCGTCTCCACACGCCGTGTCGAAGGCTCCGGCGGTGGTGGGAAGGTCGCTCGACGTCGTCTCACCGAAGACGTAGGCGTTGCCCGCTTCGTCCACCGCCAGGTCGCGCTGGATCTCGTCACCGCTCCCGCCCAGATACGTGGCATAGACCAGCGAAGATCCGGTCGGGTCCAGCTTGGCCACGAAGGCGTCGAATCCTCCCGAGTTCGAGGCAACGAGGGGATCCTGCGAGGGGAAATCTGTCGAGAGCGTCATCCCCCCGACGTAGATCCCGGAATCGTCTACGTGGATACCGCCACCGTTGTCCTCCCCGTTTCCGCCCAGATAGGTCGCGTAGGTCAGGATCGGATCGATGACCAGCGGACGTGTCGCGTCGTAGGACGCCACCTCGATCCCCACTTTCCGACTCGAACTCAGCACGTAGCGGGTCGGAATTTCGAGGCGCAGATCGTCCTTCTGCTGAAACGCGTGAGGTTCCTGCAGCCGAAGCTCACCAACGGAGGTGCGAAGCAGAAGGCTTCCTCGAGCGTCGATCTCCAGTCCCTCGATTCCCTCGAACGCGATCTGGATGGCTCCGGGATCGGCACCCGGGGCGAGGATGAAATCGTGCTCGAGGCGGCCCTCGTTTCCTTAGTAGACGAGGTCCACGCCGGGATAGACCTCCTGGTACTTCACCTTCGCGTAGCTGGGGACGTCAGCATGCCATTCGGCTGAGTCGTTTCCGAGGAGGTAATGGCTGCGTCCCGAGAGTCTCTCCACTCCCGAGACCTTCGGGCTGGGTGCGCTGTCGACCAACCTGATGCGGACGGCAGCGGTGCGCGAAGGTGTTCCGGCGGGGTCAGCGGGCATCGCGTCCATGGCCCGGGTCGCGCTGGGGCGACCCATCACGGTCAGCACCGCCTCTTCGGGTGTCAGAAAGAGCGTGTAGCCATGCCCTCGAGACATGAACTTCACCTTCGGGTGGCTCTGGCCCCGATTGGCCTCGAAGCGCAGGGGAAGCGGGCGGTGCCAAGCGACCGAAGGCTGCGGCGCCGCAGGCGAGAGCTCCGAATCCGGTGCACTGGGTCGAGAGCTCTCGCGACTGGGCGTCTCAGTCGCCGAAGAAGGTAACCCGAGCAGACAGAACGCCGCGAGAACCAGGATTTCAGCCTTCATTGGGTCCTTCGCGCGCCACCTTTCGATCCGAAAAGGATGGGTCCACCAGATCCGAGTATCAGCAGCCCGAGAGGGCTCGGCTCGGGGACCACCGTCACCGTGCTCCCTTCGAACTCCATCAGCAACAGGTCGAGGGGAGATGCGGCGGAGACGAAGGGACCCGCCGGCTGCAGGTTGGGGCCCGTCGACAGATTGGCGATTCCCAGGCCCACGGCATCGAAAGTGACGGTCCCAATTAACCGTGAGCCCGCGATGCCGTTGAAGTCTCCGAATCCCAGCACCAGGCGGTCGCCGTTGATGGGGCTCAAGGGAGTCAGGCGAAAGCTGGGGTCATCTTCGAGTCCTGGATCGAACTCGAAGAAGACGAAGTCGAGGACGCTCGGGTCGAACAGGAGGTCGACACCTCCGCCGAGCGTCGCCTCGTCGAACTGCATCTGTAGAGTCAGCGCCACCGTCTCACCCAGAGATGCTTGGTAGGTAACGGGGGTCAGCGAAATCATGTTCAGCGCCCGTGCGGCCCCGCCAGGAAAGCTGATCCAGACTCCTACCAGGACCAGGATCGCGAGTCGACTCGGCATCTGCCTTCTCCTTTGTGCCAGCGGATTCTCGGTGAAGTCTCCTCACCGCGCCGAAGAACCGTACGTAGAGATCAATGGGCGGGCTGTGCCTCGAATCACGGAAACGAGTGCGCACCAGGATTGCGATGGGCGCGCAAGAGGGCTCCGGCTTTGTGTAGTTAGAGCTCCTCTGGCCGACGGGACCGTAGTCGCTCGCCCATCAAGAACAGGCCCAGAAGGCCGACCCCCACCAGCGCGAGCGTCGCTGGCTCTGGAATCACGCGGACCGAGATATCGAGGTCGGTCTTGTTGATGAAGGAAGCCGCACCCGATTCATTCGCCGCGGCGAGCATGTTGCTGAGAGTAAGCGAGACCTTGCTGGCTCCACCCTCGATGCCGTTGTCCGCGAGCGCCTGCGTCACGTCGATCACCAATTCGCCGTTCCAGATCCTGGCCAGTGCCGGACCACCCGTCTGCAGGTCGAAGAAACCGTTCGTCGGCGAGAACACCAGGTTGGCCTGTACGTTGATCGGATCGATCCCGATGCCGTCCACCTCGAGGATGTCGAGATAGACTGCGGCGCCCACGGAGGCGAGAGCGACGGTGCCGGGTGCCCCGAAGAGGGTGTAGTCGCCTGCCTCGAGCAGGCAGATCGAGTCGATCGTCCCACCGCCCTGGGCTTCGATCCCCATGGTCAGACTGCCGTTGGTGATGTCGATGCCACTGCCGTTCGGGGAGGAGGCGAACGAGATCCCATTGAAGTCCAGGGAATCTCCACTCACCGTGGGTACTCCGAAGAGAGGCAATGAACCGGGATCGGTGGTCGAATCCTCGCTGACCGCGACGAACAACACACCATCTCCCGCGAAGTTTCCGTGATTGATCGACGTTGCCCAGCTCGCGCTGGCGAGGCCGAGGCAGAGCGAAGCTGCCAGAGCGAGAACCCCGGATGCACGAATCAGTCGCCTTTTGTCAGGTTGCATGAAATCTTCCTCTCGGTGTCGTCTGAAGAACTCCGGTTGCGAAGAGTACGCGAAGTCTCGCGTCGAACGGTGTCCTGTCTTCGTCGCGCGCGATCATCGGAAACGTGACGGTGCTGACGGCAACTGCCTGCATCGGTTTCGAGCTGCTCAGTAGCGTCGCGCTTCGACATATGTTTTGCGGAAGGCGTGCGCATGGGTGAAGAAAGTGCGAGTGTCCCGGGGCGTCGAGTAGAGTCTGAACGGAGGTCTCTTGAGCCTACTCCTGTCGGGAACAGCCAGAACCGACATCACGCCCGCGGTTCCCATCAGTATGGGCGGATACGGGCAGCGGGCCGGGCAGCTGAGCCGGTCCGTACACGACCGGCTGTTTGCCAAGGCTTTGTATCTTGCCAAGGAGACCGCTCGTGTTCTCATGATTGCGACAGACTTGATCTGTATTCCAAACGGTCTGGCTTATGAGGTGACCCGGGAAATATCCGAGACGATCGGCGTGGAAGCTGAACAGATTTGTATTACGGCTTCTCATACCCATTCTGGTCCTGAAACCATGGAGTTCTTGATCCAGACGGAAGAGGTGGAGGAGTATCTGGGGGTTCTTCATCGTCTGCTGGTCAGCGTCGCCGTATCTGCTGTCGAGGACGCTGAAGCCTGTCGGATCAAGATCGGTACGGGGACAGTCGACTTTCTCGTCAATCGACGCGCAACAGGCGATCGCGATCGGGTGGATGATCGAACCTTTGCGCTCCTGGCGGAAACTACGGCGAGGGGTCGAGTCAAGGCCGTGCTGTTCGGGTGCGGCTGTCACGCGGTGACGCTTGGTCACGACAATCTTCTGATCAGCGCCGACTACCCGGGCTGCGCTCAGCGAATCATCGAGGCGGAGACGGGTGCGGAGAACGCCCTCTTCTTCAACATGGCTGAGGGAAACGTCATTCCGGATACCCGGGAAATCTGGGACTCGCTGGACACGCGTGGGTATCTCGGGGGAACGTTCAAGGATGCGGAAGATATCGGCAATCGTCTGGCCAAGGCCGTGATCCACAGCTTGAAACAGCAACCGTCCATGACGGAGATGTTTCTGGCATCCCGGAAGACCGATTGCGTGATGATGCCCAATCTCCACGACCTGGATGACGACACAGCCAGTGAAGAACTTGCGAAGTACCAGAACATCATCGCCGAGTACCTGGGGGAGGATTCGCTAAACATCTCGCCCGAGAATCTGACGCCTCTTTCGACCCTGTGGCGGGATGCATCTCTGAAGGTGGTGGAGATGGGGATGTCGGAAGCGGAGATGCGCAGACTGATGACGGCTGTGTGCAACTATTTCGTGCGTTTGAACAAGCTGTTCAACCCCACTCAGCGCAATCCAATTGACATGCCGGTTCAGGTCATCTGCATCGACAAGTTCAATTTCCTGGCTTTGCCGGGCGAGATTCTGGTTGAGAACGCATTCGACTGGCAGGCTAGAAACGGAAGGATGGCGGCAGAGTCGTTCGTCATCGGCCTGGCGAATGGATTCATGGGCTATCTACCTCACAAATCCAACTTCGAAGAGCCAGATGCGCAATACCGGTACGAGACCCTCATGAATGCCATGGAACCCACCGCCACCGATGTGGCTCTGGAGGTGGGTACGAGACTGGTCTCGGAAATGCGGCGATACTGACCTCGGAGCTGCAATACCCGCGGGACGCGGGCCTGAGTTGGCCCCGTCGCTGCCCCACACAGCGACAAGAGACCCGAGAAGGCGCGAAAAGGGGAGACAAGTGACGGAGAGATTCGGCTATAAGCGAGGGAAAAAATGATCACCACGAAGCTTTGCGAGCTACTGGGAATACAGCACCCCATCATCCAGGCAGGAATGGGTCCGTTTGGCACCAACAGACTGGCCATCGCCGTTGCCAACGCTGGAGCACTTGGGCTGATCAGCGGCAGCGCTCTCGAATCGAAGGACCTCGGCGCCGCCGGCTACGACCAGTTTCGAAAGACCTTCGAGCCGGGTCTGGAGGTGGACTCCGCAGCCGAGACCCTGAAGAACATCTTCCGGCATACCTTGAAGCAGACCGCGAGATCGAAGGGCGTCTTCGGGTTGAACATTCTGGTGTCGGCAGAATTGCTGCGAGGCGCCGGACAGATGATACAGGCGACGGTCGAGGTCCGCGAAGAGGACCCGGAGATGAGAGAGAGGCTCAAGGTAATCGTCACTTCCGCAGGCAACCCGGCTCGCTTCGCCGACATGATAAAGCCATCGGGCTTGAAGTGGTTCCACGTGGTTCCTTCGGTCAAGGGTGCTCAGAAGGCCGTGGAAGCGGGCTGTGACGGGATCATCGCCTCGGGACACGAAGGTGGATTCCACACCGCCTGGGAGCCCGTGCATTCGATGATTCTGCTTCCGGCTGTCGCCGAGACGTTTCCGGACATGCCCGTCGTTGGAGCCGGTGGCTTCTGCGACGGCAAGACCCTCGCCGCCGCCCTGGTGCTGGGTGGAGTCGGAATTCAGATGGGCACCCGATTCCTGTGTACCCAGGAGTCGGATTTCGGGGAGTTCTGGAAGCACAGGATTCTGAACGCGGGAGACCGAGGGACGCAGGTAGCCAGAGGTCTGGTCGGACCCGCGAGATTCATCAAGTCCGCCTACTCGAGGGAGGTGGCGGAAATGACCGCGGAATACTCCCCCGGGGTCTACACCGGCCGTCCGGACGACTTCTCGACCGTCAAGCGGGAGCTGCTGCTCAAGGAGCACGAAGGTTTCGAGGCCTCCTATGCCGAGAATCCGGAAGAGTCCAAGGCGCTCACCGCCGGCGGCGAATGTGCCCAGAGGGTGAGCGACATGCCAAAGGTCGAGGAGTTGATTGCCAGGATCACGAAAGAGGCGAGGGAGATCCTCGAAACCACGCCGTCGAAGGTGCTCTCGTAGTAGTAGCGGGGTATGTCGCCGGACGACTAACCTGTATCCGGACCAGAATGGGACGAGCAGAGATGAACAGCACGACCTACACGTCACGACAGCGAGTACTCGAAACACTCGACCGTCGCGAACCGGACCGGATTCCCTTCGATCTGGGCAGCTCCATCGAGACGGGGATGACCGCGCAGGCCTATCAGAGGCTGATCGAGCTTCTCGGTCTGACCGAGGAGCCGGACGAGACGCTCCCCAATCTCTTCCTCACCTCCGCTGGCGTCGCACAGATTCCCGAGAACGTCCTCCAGCAACTGAAGGTGGACGTGCGCGGTGCCCTCATCCAGCTCCCGTCCGAGCCCGCGCCAGAGATTGGATTCGAGAACGAGACCACCCTGGTGTATCACGATGAGTGGGGCATCAAGTGGGCGAAGCCGGCGTCGAGCCTGTACATGGACCCGGTCGGCGCCCCTCTGAAGGGCGAGCTCACGGCCGAACGACTCGCCAGCCATCCGTGGCCGGACCCCGATCAGGAAGGCAGGTACAAGGGGCTCCGCCAGGAGGCCGAGAGGCTCCGCAATACGGGATGCGCCGTCATGTTCAGTCTCTACGGTCTCGGGATCTTCGACATGGCGTTGATGATTCACGGGATCGAAGACACGCTCATGGACATGGCAGCCAATCCGGCCGCAATCGAGGACCTCTTCGGTCGGATCACGGAATTCCAGATGCGGGTGTGGACGAACACTCTGGAAATCCTGGGGGACAACGTCGACGTCTGTCTCCATAGCGACGACCTCGGCAGTCAGGCCACCTCGATGATGTCGCCGGGGATGTACCGCAGGCTTCTCAAGCCACGTCACGCCGAGCTCTTCGCTCACATCAAGAGGAGTGCGAAGACAGACATCAAGCTCCTGATGCACTCCTGCGGCAGCGTGCGCTCTTTGATCCCCGACCTGATCGAAACTGGAATCGACGCGCTCAACCCGATACAGGTCGGCGCCGCCAACATGGATACCAAGCAGCTCAAGAGCGAATTCGGATCCGAGCTCAGCTTCTGGGGCGGCGGGATCGACACGCAGAAGGTTCTTCCCCACGGCTCCGTCTCCGAGGTGAAGGACGAAGTGAAGCGCCGCATCGACGATCTCGCGCCGGGCGGTGGCTTCGTGTTCGCAGCCGTTCACAACATCCAGCCCGATGTGCCGCCGGAGAACATCCGCGCGATGTGGGAGGCATTTCAGGAACACTGCAGCTACTGAGCGGTGCCGTCAATTCAAGGGGACGACAAACAGAAAGGTGCAAAGCATGCCCACAGTCCATGGAGTCAACGCCTCTCCCTTCGTTCGCAAGGTTCGCGTCGCCCTGGCCGAGAAGGGCATCGCCTACGATCTGATCCCGGTCATGCCGATGGGACAGACGGAGGAGTTCCTGGCGATCAGTCCGCTGGGCAAGATCCCGGTCTACCAGGATGGCGACTTCACGCTGCCGGATTCATCCTGCATCATCGCCTACCTCGAGAAGACGACACCGGAGCCGCCCCTCTACCCCGGCGATGCGCGCGCCTTTGGCAAGGCGCTCTTCTATGAGGAATATGCCGACACCCGGTTGGCGGAAGTGCTCGCGCCCCCGTTCACCCAGCGCGTGGTCACCGTCAAGATCATGAAGGGAGAGCCGAACCAGGCCGCGATCGATGAGGCCCTCGCGAACACGCCGCCGGTGCTGGATTACCTGGAGAGGGCGCTCGGGGAAGACGAGTTCCTCGCAGGAGGACAGCTCAGCGTGGCCGACATCGCCGTCGCGACGATGTTCGTCAACTGGGGGCACGCCGGTGAGACGGTCGACGCCAAGCGCTGGCCCAAGCTCGCCGCATACGTCGAGCGCATCCACGCCCGGCCGTCCTTCAAGTCGGTGATCGAGGAGGAGCAGGCCCAACTCCGCGCCATGGGCTAGCTACTCCAGGCTCAGCAGATATTCCGAGATCGCCTGGACCTGGTCCTCGGGAAGCCGAGCCAGGTTCATCTGGATGGCGGCCATGTTCCCGCTCGAAAGCTTGCCGTAGCCGAGGGTCTCGCCGAACCGCAGCGCCAGAGTGAGGTCGGCGACGTCCTTGTACCGGCCGCGCTCGACGAGTCCCCTGAGGCTCGGGACGATCCCCTTGCCTCCCGGGTGCGGTCCCCCGTCGAGGTGCCGCGCCTCGTCGGCGATCATCAGCCAGTCGCGCGGGGTGTGGCACTCTCCGCAGTGTCCCGGTGCGTTGGTCAGGTAGGCGCCCCTGTTCCACGAGTCGCTCCGGTAGGGGTCGGCCTCGAAGCGTCGGTCTTGGAGGGCCAGCCTCTTCCAGAGGCCCACGCCTCGCCGCGCGAGGGCGGCCATTGGCACATCCTGCTCGCGTTGGGGAGACGGTACCGCGGGCAGGCTCCTCAGGTAGGCGTGGAGATCCAGGACGTCCTGGAGTGGCATCAATCGGAACGAGGGGTACGGGAAGGCAGGGAAGTAGTGCGTCCCCTCCGGTGAGAGCCCCCGAGTCATGGCGTTGACGAACTCGATCTGGCTCCAGCGGCCGATGCCGGTATCCGGGTCCGGAGTCAGGTTCCCGGGGTAGAAGGTCCCGATCGGGGTGGCGAAGGCGGCGTTGCCGGTCGGCAGTCCTTCTTCGGCTCCGGGAGCGCCCTTCGCGGCCTTGTGGCAGGCCCCGCAGCTTCCGGCATGGAAGAGGGTCTCCCCCTGGGCCAAGTCCGGGATGTGGGTCGGAAGGACGGTGCTGTCGAGGGGACGTGGCCTCGTCAGAAGCAGAAGGAAGACGGCTCCAAGAATCCCGAAGAGGACAAGCGCCACTCCGGCCCGCCTCCGAGAACTCCGCGTCATTCCTTGGGGCGGCGATAGGTCTGGTGGCACGCCTTGCAGGCGTTGCCGAGCTTGCCCAGCGCGGGGAGGAACGCGCTCTCGACGCTGACCGACCGCAGCGCGACCGCCTCGACCTCCGCGGCCTCGAGCTTCTGATCGAAGTCCGCACGGTCGGACCAGATCTCGGGCATGGACCAGGTCTCGACGTCGCCCTTGTCGCTGCCAGCGGGGAAGAGGGCGGCGGCCTTCTTCAGGGCGTCGGCGATGATCCCGGCGTTGTGCTCAACAACCCCGGCTTCGAAAGGGGCCTCCTTCTTGGCGATGGCGCCGAGGGTCTGCATCGCACCCCCGACATCCTTCATCGCCTGCTGACGATCCTTGATGGCATCCGTGCTCGAGCCGGCCATTGACGCTGTTGCTGCCGCCAGGGCCGTCACCAGGGCGGCGCCCAGGGCGTGCTTCGTCTTCCTGGTCACTGGATCTATCCTCCCGCCGACTCGCTGTCGGTGGGCTTTCCCCTGAAGGCGCCACCGTAGGAGTTTTCCCTGTCCACGATGATAGGGCGGCATTCTCTGACGGGACCTCGGCAATGTGTCTTGGCATGTATGGACTCGACGACTGGGAGCCCCGCCATCCGCCAGCCCTCGAGGCCGTCTTCGCAGTAGTGGACGTTTCGGAGTCCGAGGTTCTCCAGACGTTCGGCGGCTTCGGCTCCGAGCCGGCAATCTCCATTGGCCGAATAGACCGCGACGAAGGAATCGGGGTTCATCACCCTCGCCACGCGAAACACGAGGGACCCGAGCGGTGCAGTCATCGTGTTCGGGATGTGGCCGAGTTCGAACTCCACATCCCCGCGCACGTCGAAGACCGCCGCCGGGCCGGAGTCGAGTCGCTCTCGCAGCTCCTGGATACTGATCGTGTTCATCGCCAGGTTCCTCCCCATTCCGGGTAATCGTGCCGGTCCGAAGCCCTACAGCCACCGTCCCACCGGCGTCGCCGACCGATGAACCAAGACTATCCGACCCACTGAATAATACGAATCGATATTTCCTATTTAGCGATAGAGGCTATCGATGGGGGCCGGCGTGAGCCCGTTCGATCCGTGGCGGCGTGTGGCCCGAAAGGGGTCGCGTCGGCGATTGCTTTAGCGGCGGGGAGCGTGACGGATCGAAGCTGTAGCTCGCCGAGCGACTACTCGTACCCCATTTCAGGCGAAAGGGGAATCTCGGACTTCACGAAGGTCCCGGTTCCCCTGCCCAGCTCCTCGCCCCCGCTGTCCAGCACCACGGCTTCGGCCAGGCAATGGTCGTCCGAGGTTCCGATGACACGGCCCCTGGCGATGAGCTCGCCCTCGGCGATGGTACCGGTGAATTGGATGTTGAAGCCCGTGCTCAGCATCATCTCCGTCGGGACGATGGAACTGGCGGCAAACAGGGCGGCATCATTCATGGCTCTATGGAAGACAGAGCCGTGAACGAATCCGGCCGAATCCAGGAACTTGTCCTGCACCGGAATGACCACTTCCGCCTCGCCATCTGAGATCCTGATTCCGGGCTCGTAGTACTCGTTGCACGGAGCCGCCAGGTACATGGACTCCAGCTTCTTGCAGTGAGCTGCGCGCTGCCTCTTGTTGTACTCCAGGATGCCCGCCTGGATTCTCCCGGTGAGGGCATGGGGGGCATTCCTACCGCAATGCCCATGCCCTTCGACGTCCGGCGTGCAGAGCCTGAAGCACCAGGGCGAACGATTGCGCGTGAGCGGACAGCCCAGGTACGTGTACTCCTTGAGGCCTGTGCTGGTCTTCACTCTCCTCTTCGTCGTTTTCACCGTCATCATCGATCCTCATGCAGTCAAGCGCAGCTGGATATAAATTATGTCATCTCGCCGGCTCCTGCCGATTCCTCTCGATCCGGTGCACGAGAGCCTTCGGGGCCCAGTGCGACTAGATCCAGCCCAGAATCCCGCCGAACAGCACCAGCGCGCCCGTGTTGACCAGAGCCAAGCTGAGCAGAAAACGCTTCTGGGTGCTCGCCTGCCAATCGTGACAGAAGAAGGCTGCGAGGAAGAACGGGATGTATACGGTGATGAAAACGGGCAGCGCACCCCACCAGGGGTAGACCCAGATGAAGGTCGGCGTCTTGGCCAGAAAGATCTCGATGAAGGAGACGAGGCCCGCATTGATGAGAGCAAAGAAGATGCGGTTGTTGATGCCGAGAATCTTCTCGCGAGGGTCTTCGGGCAGCAGCTTGCACACGGTCAGGGCAACAACGGGAAACATCAGACTGATCTCGATGCCGACGCCCACCAGAATCAGAAAAGCCGTGCCGGAAGGTACGGTCCAGAGAGCATGCCCTGTGAAGTGCTGGATCAGTGCGTTGATGATCTCCACCGACCAGTGCACCATGTAGAGGGCGAGGCCTCCGGCCACGACCTTCCAGTTCCGCTTGGAAATCTCGTTGACGTAGACGTACAGAGCGAGGGCAAACAGGGTGACGGCGTACCACTGAAAGGGCTCCCCACTCCTCAGGATCGAAAGCGCCGCCTCTGTGGCTTCGGGGTGATTCAAGTCCATGTCGTCCTCCTAGTCGTTGCTTCTCGATCGCATCACCTGGCGCGCGCACAGGCTATCCGTGACCAGGTGCGTGATGAGGTGATCCTGCTGGTCGAGGATCGCCTTCACGACCTGGGTCTTGGGTCTGTTGCACCGGTGGCAGGCTCCAGCCACCAGCAGCACGTGCTTCTTGTCCGCAATCAACTTGCTGAGCTCGCAGAGCCTCAGGATGGTCATGGCCCGGATCCGGGAATTCAGCTCGAACGGGCCATCGGCGCCGATCGGTTGCCACAAGATGTCACCGAGGCAGCCCGCTTTCTCTAGCTCCGTTACGGATTCGCCTGCGAGGTGCATGTAGTGTCTCAACATCGAGTGCTCGTCCGTCCAGCAGCTCGTCGACGTCACGATGACGTCGATCTCCGGGGCGCGCTGGTAGGCTTCCGTGATCGCGGGCAAGTCCTGGAGCTTCGCCTGCAAGTCCGCCTCGACCATCGCCGGAGCGTGCAGCGCAACGAAGCTCATCTCGACAGGTATTCCGGGATCGCCGACGAAATAGGTGAAGAAGGCGTTCGGATCGGTGGTTGGATCGCTGACGTCGAAGCCGGCCACCAGCGCATGGAAGACGATCCTCGCAGGAAGATGCTCGGCCGGTTCGCGCAGAAGCTCGGCGAATCGCCGGGCGAGCATCCGAAGCGCGGTCCCTCCGGAGAAACCAATGTGAACTTCTGCGTCGCCATGATGCTGCTGCAGCAGCTCCAGCAACATATTCGCCCCGCGGTAGGCCACGTCCTCCGTCCTGGCAGAGGGAATCACGCTCGCGTCGTGCAGCCAGGGGTAGGCGTTTCGAACACGCCGCTCGAGTGAGTGTTCCTGAGGGGGAACGAAGCGAATCCAGCCGCGGGAAGCCGCCTTTCGCAAATAGTGATACGGCTTCTCTCTGGTGATCTCGACGGAGTGATCCTCTTTCAGCCGCCTCTGGATCTCCACGGCGGTCAGTCCCTCATCACAGAAGTAGCCGCAGACAGTGGCGAGCACCTCTTCGTCGGTCATCTGCGGTGCGCTGTCGTCCTGCTTCTTCTTCTTGTCTGGTCGCGGCGAGCGGGTCTTTGCCCGCGTCGCGGTCTTTCGCTGACCCCCACCTCGAGCTCCCGGTGACATCGTCGATCCCTCCGATTGTCTCTTCACAGTGTTTATCAAATATCGAGAAAACTGTCTCCAATCAGAGGTCAAGGGGAGTCTGGATCTGGATATTGTGGGACACGGACCGCGAATGGCACAGCGGGTATACCAGCTGTAGATACGGTCTCCGCAGCTCCGGGGCTCGAGGGCAAAACTGTCACTAAATATTTGATTTAATTGAGAAAAAAATCGACGAGGATCTTCGTTCCCGGTATCTTTGGCTTCCGTGAAGAGACAGAAACCGGACATCCCTTTCCGCAATTCGAAGCATCGATCGAGAGATTGTTCAGAATATCATACGATAGGTGAAACAATGAGTGAAACAATAGGTGAAAGGGGTGGGAGCCGCCAGACCAGGGCGGCCGGGGTCCGGTCCGCTGCACGACGTAACAGGCAAATCGGGAAGGAGAGCCAATGAGCACTCGGCAGAAGAGAATCACGGCAGGCAAGGCAAGGAATATAAGGTGCGGTCTGGAGTATGGCATGGGGGGATCCGCGTTTGCCGAACTCCCTCTCGAGCAGGTCGCAGGAAAGTCGGCCCTCGAGGTCATCAAGCGGGTGATCGGCCATCCTCAGCAGTCCGAGGCGGCTTCGAGGACAGCGAGGGTGATAGAGGAGGCACTGCGGACCGCGAGGGCGATCGACGTGGAGTTGACCAGGGCCTCGAGGAACAAGGCGGAAGGCGAGCCGATTACGCTGGACCAGGTCCTCGTCGATCGCGAAGAAGGCGAGGAGAAGGATGAGAGCGTGGTGGTGCGCGAGACCGATGAGATCACCATCCGTCTCTCCGAGTCGTACCGTGGGGGAGATGTGCCGTGTCGGTACAGGCGACGCACCGAGGGGGAGTGAGAGCACGCCCTGGGCGCGCCGTTCGGGCCATCGTTCTCTTGCGAGAAGGCGCGTTCGGGGTGTCGGCGCTGGATGGTTGCGGGGCGAGCCGGCCCCTCACCTCGTTGCCCCACTATGTCGAAGCGCTGCTGGGGCCCGCGCAAGCCGCGGATGCCCCGCCTGGCGGCGTGCTCGGCGAGGCCCGAACCTACGCGCAGCACCTCAAGACGCTCCAGTTCTGTCTCAACGAGTTGATTCCGCTGCTTCGCTCCTCGGGGGAGGCGTCCCGCCAGTGCGGTGAGGGTTCGCGGATGCTGCCCATCGAGACATTTCGGAGGCTCGAAAGACGAGCGCTGGCCCTGCTTCCGCATCTGCACGCGCCGCGCCCCCCGCTGGGGACGCCCGAGACACTGGCCGCTCTGGTGGGGGCGCCTTGCGTGATCTTGGGCAGGACGGTGATCCCTCTTTCGCCGGTCGCGGCCGGCATGCGGCCAGCCTCCTCGGTCATCGTGGGCGGCGAGTGCTACGCCCTTCGCAGCGAAAAGGCGCGGGCCTTCCCGGAGCTGCTCCGGGACCTCCGGCGCACACGAGAACGCCGCGCGCTGGAGAGTATCGGGAGCCGGCCCGAGCTGACGCGAATGGCGTCGGAGTTCCTCGGGGAGGTGAGGCCGATTCTGGAGGAATGCGGTCCCCAGAATCGTGGCAGCTACCAGCTCTTTCACTCCGATGGCGATCACCAGCTCCAGCACTCGCGCGGCCACTGGCATCTGGTCCGTGGCCCCGTTGCCAGCAGGATGAGGGCGCGGAGCGTCTTCGTCGGACTCCATCTCTTCGGGAGCCGGCGAAAAGACTGGCTGGCCGTGGCGCCGCGCCCGGGCGCCACCCAGGGGGACTTCTGGACGCCGAGCGGCGGGCCTATCCACCGCGGTATCTGCGTCGGGGATCCCGGACAATATCGACGCCTGCTCTCCAGTCAGTTCACCAATGCAGAAGCGGTAGTGGAGTGGCTCGACGCCGGCGTCATCCTGATCACCGGCCGCAGCGAGTTGCATCGCCGACTACGCGCTGGCGGGAAGGAGCTCCTTCGAGACTCTCGCGTCGCCAGCTTGCAGAGGCCGCGCAGATGACCCTGAGGCAGCGGGCGTCCGAGGTGCTGCTGAGCTTCGATCCCCTGGCGCTCGAGCGCTGCTATCTGGTCGCCGACATCCTGCACGACGAGTTCGCCGAGCCGTTCGCGGAGTACGGGCTGCTCGGGCTCGCAGACCAGGCGAGGCCCTTTCACGTGGTGGCGACGCCCCTGCTCGCGGGGCAGAGCGTCACCGCGGCGAGCGTCGAACAGCCGGGGCGCCAGGTGCTCCGCATGCGGGATGAGATGGAGACGCTCGCGCATCGCATGCAGCGGCAGCTTGTACCGATCGCATTCATTCACCGCCATCCATCGAGCTGCGACGCATCGACCACCGACGACGTGTTCCTTCGGGGCGTCTTCATCGATCAGGTTTCCACCGTCGTGAGCTTCGAAGAGGTCCGCCCGGTCGACGCGGCCGATCCCCCCTGTCCCTGCTCGGGAGTGCGACGTCTCCTGCGGGATTCCTCGCGTGACGGGAGGAGCCTCGTCGAGCTCCGGAGTGGGTACGCGATCGCCTTCTCGCTGATCGTGAATCGGGAGCGGGACCACCGGCTCTACGCGGTTCGGAAGGCCACCTGCTCGTTCTGCGGCCGGTCCGCGCTGAGCGAGGTGCCGGCGCGGATTGCCCCGGATCCTCGCTCCCGGGTTTCGGACCGGGACCGTGCGGCGCTGAGCAGCCCGCTCGAGCGGGAAATCCAGGAAAAGATCAGCTTTCACCGAGAGTGGGCAGAGGTCGAGGGGGTTCGATGACGGGCAGCGAGTATCCGCCGCAAGGTCGGGTGGGCCAGGCAGGAGCGGATGTCCTGCGCATCGGCGAAACGGTCGTGCTGGTGGCCGTCGACGATAGCGACATCGGTGAGCCGTGGTTCCACCCCGCCTGGGCGCTGTGTCGCGCGCTCGGCGCCCTGGGCTTCGGGTTCGTCCACCTGCGAGGGGGAGAGGCGGTCAGGGAAGAATTCTCGCTGCTGATGGAGGACTTCCCGTTCGCCCAGACCGATTCGCTCCTGGAGGATGCCCCGCCGTGTGACATGGTGCTGCATCTCGGGAGCGATCCCGCCTCGCGGGAGGCCTGCGCAAGGCACGCCCTGTCGCGCTCTTTGCCGTTCGCTTCTCTCTCGTGGAGCACCACCTGGGTCGCGATGCATTCGCTTGCGGGGATCCTGCGCGGCATTGCGGCGCCGGACCGAGCACCCCCCGCTGGCGAAGAGCCGCTCGAACCCATCGCTCGGATCGCGTCGGGCCTGGCGCTCCAGGAGGTGCTGATCTTCGCAGGTCAACTCGAGGCCGCCGGGCCGCCGGCTCCCCTGATCTCGTTCGACGCCGCATCGGAGACGCGGCGGTGCGAGGCGGGCGGGTCAGAGTGGCCCGACGTGTCTATCGAGAACCAGATCCTCGAGGTGATGGGAGCTGGGGCGGTGGGCACCCATCTGCTCGAGTCGCTCGCTCCCATGCTGGGACCGGGCTGCGAGCTCCGCATCGTCGATTTCGACGTGGTAGGTCCCGAGAACCTCGCCATTCAGCCGACTTTCTCGGTCGACGATATCGACAGACCGAAAGCGGCCGTGATGGCCGAGAAGCTGGCGCCCATCTGCGACCCGGAGCTGTCCATTCAGCCCCTGGTGATGCGCTACGAGGATCGGCCCTCAGCCCTCTCGGCCCCGTCGCTACGGATTGCCTGTCCCGACAGCTTCGCAGCGCGGAAGTACGCGAATGACTGCTCGCTCGCGGACGGCGTTCCGCTCCTCGAGGCTGGAAGCGCGCCGCTCGTCGCGCAGCAGCGTAGCTACCTGCCGGGCCGGACGGCATGCCTCCAGCACAGGATTCCGAACCTCGCGAAGCGCGCCGCCGATGAGCAGGATCGGGCGAGCTGCTGGCAGGATCACGCCTTCACGCTGCCCGGCACCTCCATGGTCTGTGGCGGAATCCTCGCCGCCGAGTCCCTCCGCGCGCTCCAGCCGGAAGGGCTCGGCTGGCCGTCCACGGGAACCATCGTCTACGACGCCCGCTTCCCGGAGCGCTTCGGCGTGATCGACTTTCGCTCCCCCTGCTTCCACCAGCGGAGCGCGAAATCATGAGGAGGTGGAGAGGAGGGACCGATCGAGGTCCGTGGTGAGCGCGATGTTGTTCGCGAGAGAGAAGGATCTGAGCCTGCTGGCCATCGGTGCACATCCCGATGACATCGAGCTCGGCGGCGGAGGCTTCATCCATCGGCTCAGGAGCGAGCTGGGCGCGCGGGTGCATTTTCTGGTTCTGACACACGGTCTAAAGAGCTGGCAAACCTCCGGCGGCTTCGACCGGCAGCAGAGGCACCAGGAGTCGATCAAGGCAGCGGGGGTGCTCGGAGTCGACGAGTGCGATGTGACGATTCTCGGCTACGAAGACTGTGGTCTGCAGCTAGACGTGCATTCGCTGATCCGGGAAGTGGAAGGGCTGATCGGTTCGAAGAAATTCGACATGGTTCTGACTCACGCGAAGGGAGACACCCACCTCGATCACGAGACCGTGTATGCGGCCACCATCTCCGCCACGAGGGCTTTTCCCGGAACGGTGCTCATGTATCAAGCACCCTCCACGATTCCCAATGAGTTCAGACCGACCTTCTTCGTGGATCTGACGCCCGGCGATTTCGAGGCGAAGCAGACGGCTCTGCGCGAACACGCGAGCCAGCGGGAGAAGTCCTTCATGGCCGCGGAGCGGGTCCTCCGGCTCGCCCAGAGCTGGTCGGTGTTCCTGAACGCGCCGAGCGGGCGCTTCGAGGCCTTCCAGGTCTACAAGTCCTTCTGGTGTTGAGGACCTCTCCAGAGTCGGTCATACCAGGTCGGTTGGCCCATTGCAGCCTGGACTTGGCGCGCGGAGATCGCGATCTTCTTGCGGATGCTGCTCACCCTGCTCTCGGCGGCGGTTCTGCTTCTCGGAACCCACTACTTCATCCACCGCTCCGTCGTCTTCGCCTTCGATGTCACCCGCCTGCGGATGAGAGTCACGCTCCTTCTCGCGTTCATTTTCCTTGCCATGAGCATCCCGCTCGCCATGCTGCTGCACCGGTTTCACGGCAACGCGATCACGAGAACCGCGCACACACTCTCCTCATTCTGGCTGGGGCTGGCGCTCCACCTGGTGCTCTTCCTGGCGCTCGGCTGGGCGGTCCATGGGATCTCTCGCCTTCTGGGAAGGCCAATCGCCGCGCGCGTCGCTCTCCTGGTCGCAGTCGTGCTCTCCTTGTCCGCATCCTCGTACGGTCTCTGGAACGCCCACCACCCGATCGTCACGTCACTCGAGGTGGAGGTCGGCGAGTTGCCCGAGAGCTGGGAAGGCAGCACCGTCGTGCAGCTATCGGATGTGCACCTGGGCGGCGCGCATGGCACAGGCTTCCTTAGGCGCGTGGTGAAGATGGTGAACGCCCTGGACGCCGAGGCCGTGTTCATCACCGGAGACCTCTTCAACGGCTCGTGCTCGGACTTCCACAGGTTCAAGGATCTGCTCGATTCCCTGCGGGCTCGACGAGGTGTCTTCTTCGTCACTGGGAACCACGAAGGCTACGCGGGCCTCGCGGCCCCTCTCGAGCTGTTGAAGCAGACGAAGATCCGGATCCTCGACGACGAGTGCGTCGAGATCGACGGACTCCAGTTGGTTGGCATCAGCTTCCCCTGGTTCTCGAGAGAGCGCACATCGGTGAACCCATTCGAAAGTGGCGGGTGCTACCGGCCGGAGAAGCCGTCCATCCTGCTGTACCATACCCCGACCAACGTCCTCCAAAGCTACGGTGACCGGAACACCCAGCAGGTCCAGTCCTACTTCGCCCCGGACACCAGGTTCTCATTTGCCGCGGAAGCGGGTGTCGATTTGCAGCTTTCGGGACACACCCACCGGGGACAGATGTTTCCGTTCGGAATCCTCACGCGAGTCCTGTGGAACGGCTTCGACCGTGGGCTCCACAGGATCGGGGGTCTCACGCTCTACGTTTCGAGCGGAACCGGTACCTGGGGGCCGCCAGTGAGGACAGGAAGCCGCTCCGAGGTGGTTGCCATCACGCTGAGGAAGCGCAGAACAGCACAGTCCTCGGGGTGACCGGTCTGAACGGGGTGATGCGGCCTGCTCATGATTCCCTACCCTCTGCTCGCTGAGAGCGGTGGTCCGCGGGTGAGAGGGGGAATTTCGGATCCATGAGCGCTGACGTGCCGACCCGAGGTTCTTCGTCAGAGGAGATCCAGTTCTCGCGGCCCAAGACGGTGATGTACTCGGTGGTGGCGGTGCTGCTGGGTCTGCTGGTCATCGAAGGGATCTGCGCGGTGATCTGGGCCACGATCGTCCCGGATCGCTTCGAGGGTCACGCGGACGCGCCGGTCCGGTTCGGAATGGTCAACTGGCCCGACATCGTCGAGAAGGATCCGTGGTTGTTCTGGCAACTGAAGGCCAACACCACGGCGCCTCTGGATCGGGGCAAGATGACCGGCTTCATCGCCAACAGCGACCGCATGCGCAATCCCGACGTTCCCGTCGAGCGCGGACCGAACGACTTCCGCGTGCTCTCCCTGGGCGACTCGGTCACCTTCGGCTGGGGCGTTCGCTACGAGGAGGCCTATCCGACGGTGCTGGCCGAGCTTCTGCGCGAGGCACTCCCGGGTCGGGAGATCCACGTGATGAACGGGGGGTGTTCGGGCTACTCGGCCTATCAGGGGCTCGAGATTCTGCGACGCCGCGGGCTCAAGTACCGGCCTGACGTGGTGACGATCTGGTTCGGGTGGAACGACAAGGCCTACTGGGACGGCATGACCGACGCCGAGCACGCCCGGCTCTTCATCCGGGAGCGCCTGTTGACCTCCAGCTTCACGTATCGAGTGTTGAGCTACACGCTTCGTCGGGCCTCACACGACGAAGTCAAGGAAGAGCGTCAGGAGACGCAGGCGCGCCAGCGGCGGATGCCGCTGGCGGACTACAAGGCCCGACTCCGGGATATGGTCGAGTTGACTCGCGCGAACGAGATCAGCCCGGGCTCGGACCGTGGCGGTCGCGTCGTCATCATTCAGGGATGCAAGATCAAGAATCTCCGCAAGGCGCGCGGCGAGCGCGAGGGCGCGACGGGTCTGAATCGCTGGCTGAAGGCCACGGCCGAGGTGGCCGAGGAGCTGGAGGTGCCGATGCTCTCGGTCTGCGATGTGCTCTTGGAGGCGGAGTTGGGACCCGAGGTATTCCTGGACCACGGTCACCTGGATCCCAGAGGCCTGCGGGCCCTCGCCGACGCCCTGTTCGATCTTCTCGTCGAAAATGACATGCTGCCCGACCCGGTCGCCGAGTCCGGCGCGAAGGCCGCCCGTCGGTGACACCTCGTCAGCGGCCGAGGTAGCGGTAGAGGCGCATCATGCCCCGTGGCTCGAAGCCGTAGAGCGTGGCCAGCGGCTCGAAGAGATCCTCTCGCTCCACGATCTCCAGCAGCTCCGGGAATTTCCGGTGGACGAGCCAGGGCCGCGCGTAGTTGACGTAGAGCTCGCGGCCGCTGCGGTCCGCCTCTTCGAGAAGGGCGAGAAGCTGCTCTCGCTCGGAGACCTGACGGAAGTTGGGGTCGTAGTATCCAAAGATTCCCTGCCAGCCGGTGGTCAGGATCTCGTGGTTCTCGGCGGCGAACGGGTCCAGGCTGGGCCGCGTCATCAGCACCGCCTCTCGAATCTGCTGAATTGGAGCGCTGCGCAGGGCCGAGAGCACGTCGCGCGAGAGCCATGCATAGCCGCCGAGGCACGTGAGCATGACCAGGGTGGTGGCGGCGGCGCGCGCGGGGGCGGAGCGCAGCCGCGCGAAGAGGCTCTCCAGTCCCGCGCCCAGCAGGATGGCGAGCGACGGCAGCGCGAAGATGACGTGCCGCTCGTAGATCATGCTCTGGCGCAGCTCGACGCTCCAGATCAGAAGGGGCGCGGGCAGCAACACCATGGCCAGCAGCATCGCGCCGGCGCGCTCTCGCCGCGCCAGCCGGATGGCACCGAGCAAACACAGCGCTCCGGTGGCGGCGACCGCGCTGCGGAAGAAGACCGGTGCCGCCCGGGCCACGTCACCGAGCTCCGCGTAGTGCTCCGGGGCGTGACGGAAGGCGTAGGCCGTTCCCACCCACAGGTGCGACAGCACGTCGCGGATGAACCGCCAGCTGACTCCCTTTGGGTCCCACTCACTGTGCCAGAGGAAGATCAACAGGTTGGCGCCCATCAGCAACATGAAGACGGCGGCGGCGACCAGACTCGTCACCAACCAGCGCGTGGCCGGCTCGTACAGGGCGCGGCGATGACGCCGCCAGATCTCGAAGAGAAGCGCCGCGTTGGCCACCGCCAGGATCGCCACACCTCCTGGATAGACCCAGAGCACGACCACCTCCACCGCTGCGAAGGCGATCCATCGCCTCCAGGTGCCCCGGTGGAGCACGGCGACCATGGCGCCCAACAAGAGCGGCATGCAGAGCAGCAGCAGCGAGTAGCCGCGAGCCTCGGTCGTGTAACGCAGGTGCCAGGGGTGGATCGCCAGGAAGAAGGCTGCGAAGCCGGCGGCCCATGGCAGCCCGGTTCGCCACAGGAGCCACGCGAGCGCCCCGATCGCCGCGATCCCGAACACGAAGGCGGGAAGCCGCACGGCGCGCTCGGAAGCGAGGCGGAGCTCCGGCTGCGCCACCGCCCGCCAGGCGCCGAGCGAAAGACGCGACGCCAGGCTGAAGGGTACGTGGTTGTTGGGTCGCTTCAGGGTGTAGAGCCAGGTGTCGTGCCAGGGCACCTCGCGGAAGACGAGGTCGCCTTCCGGGGTTCGGGTGTACCCGCCGTCCACCGAGAACCTCACCGTGCGCCGTTCGTCCTCCCAGAACGAGAAGTCGAGGCGCGGCGCAGCCAGCAGCGAGGCGGTGAGCATGGCCAGCGCCGCGACCACAGCCACCGCGCGCCCCCCACGCTCCGGCGCCGCGAGCTCCGCGCACTCCGCGGCCTCCTGTGAGCCGATCCAGCGGCGCAGTGTCGCCAGGAGCCCGATGACGAGGCCGGCGCTGCCCAGCGAGATCCACCAGCGGTAGGTTCGCGCGTAATCGATGGCGCGGAGCGTAACGCCTTCGGCCATGCGTTCGGCAATCCCCCCACTCCACGGCTTGTCCCCGACGATCAGATGGACGAGAAGCGCAACCAGCGACGCCCACAGCACCAGACGCGCAATGCGCAGCCTCCGGTCGGGCATCAGAAGATCCCGAACCGGAACAGCAGGGCGAGAAAACCGACACAGCCCAGGATCGCCACCGACTGGAGCAGTCTTCTCCCCGGAGACCACCCGGCTGATCTCCAGGCCAGTGCGGTGAGGAGAAGCGCGCCCAGGGTCGAGAGCGCCACCAGGATCGGGAGGAGGAATAAGGGAGCTGCCCATCCTGGCACTCCGAAGGCGAGGACCAGCGGGTTGTCGCTGGCGGTGATCATCAGCGCGGCGCCCAGCCCCACCAGGAAGACCAGCGCCAGCGCACAGGCCGAGCTGGCCAGCCAGCGCGCGCCCGCCCCACCGGGCTTCTCCTGCGCCGTCCGCCCCATCAGGCGCTGGATCAGCGCGGCCACCGAAGACCAGAACGCACCCGAGAGCAGCGCCAGCGCGACCGCGGCCCACGCGACCACCACTCCGGACTTGCGCTCAACGAGGAGCGCCTTCGAGAGCCGGTACACCCCGCTGTTCGTGTGGAGGCCGGTGACGAAGGAGAGTGGCTCCATCTCGTCGATGCAGCTCGCGTCGGGCTCCCGGGTGGGATCCTGGACGAAGGCGACAGCGATGCTTTCGGGACAGGCGTGCGAGACGCTGGCGGCATGGCCGATGCCTGGAAACTGGAAGAAGAAGCTCTTCTCCAGGGTCTGCGCGGCGCGCCTTCCCCAGGCGGGCGGTGTGATCGGGTCGAAATCGCCGGCGAGGACGAGCGAAGGGACGTCGCTCTTCACGGGCAGCATCTCCTCGGGGCCCGCGTGATCGTCAGACCACCTGTCGCAGATCTCCTGATCGACGTCGAAGTAGGTAAAGCCATCGCGCAGCCTCGGATGCTCCGCGGTCAGCGCCTCGTATCCTTGACGGCTTCCGAAGGGCCCGCGCTCGTAGCACTCGACCAGATTGTAGACGCCGCGACCCATGCTCAGCCCCCGCTCTCCGAAAGAGTCGAGCAGGCCGTAGAGAGCCTTCTGGTCTCGTGTCTTCATCGCCTCCAATGTGAAGGGGACCAGTGTGATCATCGGGCGGCGGTAGAGCATCTGGTGCGCAGCGATGGTGAAGTCCTGAACGTTGATCGTGAACTCATCGATGGGAAGCGGGCCCTCGTCGATGATGCGGACGGTCAGCGGTCGCTCCCGGAGCTGCTCCATGGTCTCGAAGAAGCTCTCCTTGAGATCCGGATAGGCGGTGTGGCACGCCGCGTCGGAGGCACAGGCCGCGAAGAGCACCTTGAGAGCGCGCACCAAGTTGATCGTCCGCTGGTTGAAGGAGCGGACTCCGGGAGGGTAGGCGGAGTCGAGGATGACGCTGCGGATCCCCTCGGGAGAGTTTCGCAGCGCGGTGAGGGCGAGCTTCGTCCCGTAGGAGATCCCGTAGAGGTTCCAGGAGCCGTAGCCGAGGACGCCGCGAAGGTCGACGAGGTCGGCGGCGCTGGCGTCGCTGTTGTAGGAGCCCAGGTCCACGCCCTTCTCCAGGAGTGCGTCACGGCAGGCCAGCGACGACGCGAGTTGCGCCGCCATCGCTTCATCAGGGGAGAGATCTCGAGCGACGACCAGCATGTCGTCGCGTGAGAGATCTGGGCAGAGCGCGGGCTCCGAGTAGCCGGTCACCCGCTGATCGAGCAAGATGAAGTCGCGGTCCTTCCGCAGAGGGTGATCCAGCCAGCCCGAGGCCCCGGAAATTGCGCTTCCCCCGGGCCCTCCGTGCAGGTAGATCACGGGGTCCGGCTGGGGATCGGCGCTGCGGCTCTTCAGGACGGCGACGGCCAGTCGAAGGGTTCGCTTCCCGGGAACGTCCCGATTCTCGGGGACGATCAGGAATCCGCACTCAGCGCTCTCGTCGTGCAGATCGAAGCTCGGGCAGGGAGTGGGCTCGAAGCGGGGCACATCCTCGGCGCTCGCGCCCCCGGCCGGCCAGGCGAGCGAGGCGAGCAGAATCGAGACCAGAATCCGAAGCATGCGCGTCTCTCCACGGTTTGGATGAGTCTCTCCCTCACCCGGTTCGAATCGAGTCACTCGGGTTCACGCTCAGCGCAGCTGCTTCAAGTCGATCCGCATCAGCTCTCCCGTCAGCTGGGACATCGCCGCCACCTGCGTGGAGAAGAGGTCGGCGTCGAATTTGTCGATGCGCGCGGTGGTGGCCCAATACGCGCCCTGGGTCCCCATGGTACCGAAGCCCGGCAGATCCCAGGCGTCGCCGAGACCCAGCTCCCCCATTCCGTACCAGACACCCTGAGGTTTGCCGTGGATGCCCGGCCGCTCCGGGGCCTGGACCGAGCAGCGCGGCCAGTCGTTGTCCTTGACCGCCTTGATGGCCAGGTCGATCAGCATCTGGTGGGGTCGCGTCCACAGGAACGAGGGCTCGACCCGGCCGGTCGGCGCCAGCACCTCACCCACCTCCTTGTACTCCAGCTGTCCCAGATGCTCAGTGGCCACCAGCGCCACGATCTTCTCCCGACCCTCCGGATGCCGGGCGAAGTAATCCTGTTGGGAGAAGGCTGGCTCCATGCCGGGCATGTAGTGCCGGCAGTCGAGGTAGACCATCAGGGTTCGGGGCCTTTCTTCCCGAGGGATTCGCGAGAAGTACTTGACGATGCCCACGACGCCGAGTGCGCCGTTGTCCTGGGCGATGGAGGGGCCGTCGGTGTGACTTCTGACCAGGATCTGCTCGTCCTGGTCCGTCCCGTAGTGCTTGCCGGGGAGATAGCCGATCAACTGGTACGGCTCGCTGGGCTCGATGGCGGCCAGAAGCTTGAGCGTGGCTGCCTTGCCGTCCCGGGCGTCCTCGATCACGCCGGCTCCGTTCACCCGGTCGAGGTAGAGGGTCGGCACCTGATAGAGGGTAGGTACCAGGAAGCTGTACAACCCGGCGGTTCGGTCATAGGACATGTTGAAGACGATCACCGCCCCAGCTGCCTTGCCCTCAACCAACAGCTTCCGAAAGTAGATCGTCTGCCGGAGCTCCCACCAGACGTCCAGGCTGATGGTCTCGGTTGGAAGGATGCGCGTGAACATCGCTGGGGACGTGTTGGGACTGGACAGGTATTCATGGTCGTTGACCATGAACCAGGTCTTGTATTTCTCATCGTAGGGAGGGTCCGGATGGGGAGCGGTTTCGAGGACCACGATCTTCCCTTCGATGGATTTCGGCGGGTTGGCGCGGTCGTAATGAACCAGTTCGGCCGTGATCCCCTCCGGCGGAGTGGAGCCGGAATAGGCGCCGTAGTGGGCGACCACCACGGGTCGGCCGTCGGAAGTCAGCGTCCAGTTGGTGTCGTCCGGCCAGTCGGACGTGTGCCAGCGGTCGTAGGTCCACGGGTTCCTCTCGAGATCGACGACTCCGTATTCCCGCAGCTTCTCTTCAGAGAACTCCAGGAAGGCTCGCCAGGACTCGCTGCCGGCATAGGTCGGGCCGCCCTCGTCCTTGAGGAGGTGCCATTGATAGGCCTCTTCGGGCGTCACCACGTAGTCAGGATTGATGTGATTCAGGAAGTGAGGAACCGGTTCTCCGCTCTCGATCGAGACTGCGAGGAACAGGGCCGCAACCAGAGCCGAGAAGGAAAGAACGATCGGAAGAGCATTTCTCATCACCGGCTCCCATCCTTGCGTCCTTGCCCCGGACGCTTTCGATGCGTCGAGATCTCCCGCTCGTCCGCGATTCTACAGTCCGGTGCCCCCCCACGCATCGCCTCGCCAACCGCGACTCGGCGCCAGGTTCCACGCGGGCAAATCGCGATTCTGTTCGAGGCGCTTGAACGAACCGGGTGAAACGTGAGATAAGGCAGATTCGAGACCCGAGGGAGAGAGATGGCGCAGCGTAGCGGTCAGACCCGGGAGAGGCTGAACGCGGAGCTGGAGGCGCTCCGCGAGAGTGAAGAGAGGTGTCGCTCGATCCTGAAGAACGCTCCGGGGATCATTCTGGCTGCGGATCTTGACGGCCAGATCACGTACGTGAACCGGACGCTTTCCGGGATTCCTCCCGAGTCGGTGATCGGGACGAGTGTGATCGACTACGTGCTGCCGGAACACCGGCCAACCTTGCAGGATGCCCTCGACCGGGCCCTCTCGGCGGGTGAGACGGTGACCTATGAGGTCGTTGCGAGCCCGCTCGGTGTCCCCATTCCCTTGGAGAGCCGCGTCGGGCCTCTCGAGCGCGACGGACGGATCGTCGGGGTGACGATCGTCTCCACGGACATCAGTGATCGCAAGCGCGCCGAGGAGGAACGGCGCCAGTTCGAACTCGGCATGCAGGACGCGCAGAGACTCGAGAGCCTTGGGATCCTGGCCGGGGGGATCGCCCACGACTTCAACAACCTCCTGGTGGTCATCCTCGGGAACGCCGATCTGGCGTTGATGGACGTCGAGCCTCACGCTCCCTACAGGGAATCGATCGAGCAGATCAAGCTGGCCGCGAAGCGAGCGTCGGAGTTGGCCAACCAGATGCTGATCTACTCCGGCGGGGGAATGCACGCTGCCGAACTGCTGGACCTGAACGAGTTGGTGGCCGGAATGGGGAACCTGCTCCGGGTCTCGATCTCCAAGAAGGTCGTCCTGAATTACGAGTGCGGCGACGAAGCTCCTTTCATCAACGCGGATGCCAGCCAGATGCGCCAGGTGGTCATGAACCTGATCATGAACGCCTCCGAGGCCATCGGGGACCGCCACGGCACCGTCACGGTCCGAACCGGCGGGGTCCAACTGGGCCAGGAGATCGCGTACCGGACCTTCATCGGCGAGGATCTGCCCCAGGGTCGCTACGTCAGCCTCGAGGTGGCGGACACCGGCCCCGGCATCGAGGCCTCGGCCAGGTCCAAGCTCTTCGATCCCTTCTACACCACGAAATTTGCGGGGCGTGGATTGGGACTCGCTGCGGTGCTCGGGATCGTCCGTGCCCACGGGGGAGCGATCGAGGTACGAAGCCAGGTCAACCGGGGCTCGACCTTCCGGATCCTCCTACCCGCAGCGGAAGCCAGCGTCGCAGCGCGCCCCGAGGATCGTGGCTCCCAGGGTCGCGACTCGCCAGGCGGCGGGAAGATCCTCGTCGTCGACGACGAAGAGGGCGTCCGGGACGTTGCCAAGGGCATGCTGGAGCGAGAGGGCTTCTCGGTGATCACCGCCGAGGACGGCCGCGAGGCCGTTCGCATCTTCCCGTCCGTCTCGGAGGAGATCGACGCGGTTCTGCTGGACCTGAGCATGCCCCATATGGACGGTGCTGAGGTGCTCCGCGAGATGCGCCGACTGTGCCCCGAGGTGAAGGTGATCCTCTGTAGCGGGTACATGGAGGGCACGGTGAGGGACCTGTGCGATGGTCCGGGTCGGGTCTCCTTTCTCCGCAAGCCGTTCGACTCCGAAACCCTCGCGCGCACGCTGCGCGAGGTCCTGGCGCCGGGGGCTGAGGGGGAGTCTGACGACCGCAGCACGGAGGGGTAGGAGGCACCCTGGTTCGTCCCCAGGGGACATGACGGGAGGCGGACCCGCCGAGTACCGCCTTCTGAAAGCTCCATCGAGAATCCGGGTGCGCATCAGTCAAGTATCCATTGAATAGCTGAAAAGTTTCTGATAGATACTGATGTGATGGATGCGAAGGGCCCTGCGGGTTCCAGCGGCAGTCTCGCCGCGCTCGCTCCCGAGCGCCGTGGTGTTCCCCGCCCGGGAGAGATCTACGACCCCGTGGCCCGGACCCTGGACGTGATCGGAGATCGCTGGAGGCTGGTGCTGGTTCGCCATCTCCTGCTTGGTCCCAAGGGCTTCCAGGAGCTGCGGGTCCGCACCGGGATCGCTCCGCGGGTCCTCTCGAGTCGCCTGCGGGAGCTGGTGCGGCAGGGCTTCGTGAAGAGCGTCGCGGAGGGCTCGCGCTCCGTCTACGCCGTCACCGAACGCGGCCGCTCTCTCGAGCCCATCGTCGCCAGCATCGCGCGCTGGTTCACCCGCCACGGCATCGATGCGCTTCAGATCGACACCAGCCAGTTCACCGAGACCTCTCCGCAATCGATCCTCGAGTCGCTGCCCTTCCTGTTGCGGGAGGAGCGCGCGCGCGACGCAGACGTGACCTTCGAGATTCGCCTCACCGGCTCGGGCGGAGGGGTGTGGACCGTTCACATCTGCGACGGGATGTGCAGCGTAGTGCCTGATTTCGCCGACCGCGCTGACGTCCGCTACACGGCCGATGCCAAGGCCTGGTGTGGCGTCGCCCTGGGGCTGACCGATGCCCGAGAGCTGATCAAGGCGGGGACCATGATCAAGGACGGTGCCGACATCGCGATGGATCACTACTTCCACCAGATCTCGCAGGTGGGCGACGCCGGGCCGAAAAAGGAGCAAGCGAGTTCGCAGAGCGACTCGTCCCCCAAACATCAGAACAGCAGCGAAAGGAGAAGAGCGTGATCTCGTTCGGACCTAGTGAAGAACAGGAAATCGTTCGCGATACGTTGAAGGAGTTTGCGGACGAGGCGATGCGCCCGATTGCCCGCGACTGTGACGAGGAGGCAGCGATACCGCAGGACTTCCTCGACACCATCTGGGAGCTCGGTCTGACCTCGACACAGATCCCAGAGGAGCACGGCGGAGGCGGCGAGCCGCGCTCGCCGGTCACCAACGCCATTCTGCTGGAGGAGCTCGGCTACGGCGACGCCAGCCTGGCGCTGGCAGCGATGGCGCCCTCGGCCTTCGCCAACGCCATCGTCGACCAGGGAACCGAGGACCAGCAGAAGCGGCTCCTCCCGCTCTTCTGCACCGAGAAGTTCCACGCAGCGTCGCTCGCGGTCGCCGAGCCCGGCGCCGTTTTCGACGCGCTCAAGCCCCGCACGCTGGCCGAGCCCAAGGGCGACGGCTTCGTGCTTTCGGGGGTCAAGTCCTTCGTTCCCCTGGGTGATCGCGCCAGTCACTTCCTGGTAGTGGCCGCGAACGGAGAGAGTCTCGACGCCTTCATCGTCCCCCGAGACGCCGGAGGCCTCCGCATCTCCGAGCCCGAGAAGAATCTCGGACTGCGCGGTCTCACCACCGTCTCGCTCGAACTCGAGCGGGTCGAGGTCCCGCAGGCGGATCGCCTGGGTGGCCAGGCCGGCTGCGACGTCCGCAACCTGCTGGCCGGCTCCCGCGCCGCCCTCTGTGCCGTCATGGTCGGGCTCTCACGCGGCGTGGTGGCGGAATGTATCCCCTACGCCAAGGATCGCGTGGCCTTTGGCGAGGCCATCGCCAAGAAGCAGTCCATCGCCTTCCGTCTCGCGGAGATGCACATGGAGACCGAGTCCATGCGCTGGCTGACCTGGAAGGCGGCGAGCTTCGTGGAGAAGGGGCTGGACGCCACCAGGCCCGCACACCTGGCCCGATCCTACGCAGCGGAGAAGTGCATGTGGATCGCCGACAACGGGGTTCAGGTCTTCGGCGGCCACGGGTACATCCGCGACAACCCGGTCGAGATGTGGTTCCGCAACGCGCGCACGCTGGGCGTGCTCGAGGGAATGATTGGGGTCTAGAACGTCCGGAATCCACTTCAAGCGGCCCGTCGCGACCCGAGGTCGGGCCGAACGATTCACTGGAGAAGAGCAATGATCGACTTTACTCTGACCGAAAACGACAAGGCGCAGCTCGCGCGCACCCGCGCGGAAGCCCTGATCTGCCGCAAGTACGCCCGCGAGTACGAGGAGCGGGAAGAACTTCCCCCGGACGAGCTTCCGGAAAGAGCGGAGTTCCTGGCCAGCGCCGAGGCGGTGCCGGAGTCGGGGCCCGACGACTCGCCGAAGCCCGTGATGATGGCGCTGCTTGCCATGGGGGCCTACTGGGGCGACTACTCGATCCGCCTCAAGCAGAGCGGGGGGGGCTCGGCAACGCGGCTCTCAGCGCGGCGGGAACCAAGGAGCAGCAGGAGAAGTGGGGCCATCTCACGCTTTCGATGGCGATCACCGAGCCGGGCTGTGGCTCCGATCCCTCCATGGTCCAGTGCACCGCCGAGCTCGACGGCGACGAGTGGCTGATCAACGGCGAGAAGATCTTCGTCACCACGGGCATCCGGGCCGAAGGCGCGGTGATCTGGGCCACCATCGACAAGTCCGCGGGCCGTGCCGGGATCAAGTCCTTCCTGGTGGAGAGAGGGACACCCGGGTTCGACGTTCCCTACAAGGAGAAGAAGCTCGGCATCCGCTCCGACGACACCGCCGTCTACCTGTTCAAGGACTGCCGGATTCCGCGGGAGAACCTGCTTGGCCTGAACGAGGAGATTCCGAAGAAGAGCTCGGGCGGCTTCCGCGGGGTCATGAAGACCTTCAACATGACCCGGCCGATGACGGCGGCGATGGGCCTCGGCCTCGCCGAGGCGGCGCTCGACTTCACCCGCGAGCAGCTCGAAGAGGCCGGCTTCCAGATCGACTACGGCGCGGGTCTCGGCACGCTCCCGGCTGCGGTGGAGAAGTTCATCCGCCTGGAGGCGCAATTCGAGGCCTCGGTGCTGGACACCCTGCAGTGCGTCTGGCTGGCTGGCCAGGGGAAGCCCAACAACATGGAGTCCTCGGTCTGCAAGGCCCACGCGGGCATGTCGGTGCGGATGATCACCCAGGGCTGCATCGAGATTCTCGGGCCGATGGGCGCCTCGCGCGAGCACCTGCTGGAGAAATGGATGCGCGATTGCCGCATCACCGACATCTACGAGGGCACGGGCGAGATTCAGCGTCTGATCATCGCCCGCGGCTTGCTCGAGTACACCCGGGCCGAGCTCAGTTGACCGGCGGTGCGGCGCGGCGCAGCAGAGGGAGCGCGGTGGCCGCGGTGACGACACAGAGAGCGGTGTAGAACGCGCTCGGAACGGCGCCGGCCTCGCCGAGGTGCGCCAGCGCCAGAACCGAGCCCAGACCGGCGTTCTGCATTCCCACCTCGATGACCAGCGTGCGGCGCTGAACGGGTGGCCAGCGCATCGCCGTGGCGGCGGCAAAGGCGAGTGCGTAGGCGCCCAGATTGAGCGCCAGCATGGCCAGCGCCAGCGCCGGTCCGAGGTGCGCCAGGCGCTCGCGGTTGGCCGCCACCACGACCAGGATGATCAGGACGATCGCCGCAGATGCCAGCCCGGTGGCCAGCACGTCCCAGGCACGCGGCAGCTGGGACCTGAGGCTGCGCAGCCAGATCCCCGTCAGAACCGGCAGCACCACCATCCACGCGGCGTTCCAGACCATGCCCGCGACCGGTACGTCCATCCGGGTGTCCGCCAGCAACGGCAGCCAGAGCGCGATCACCAGCGGGCAGAGCAGCGTCGCTACGCTCGTCATCGTCACCGAGAGGATGAGATCACCGCGCAGGAGCACCGTCATCACGTTCGAGGCCATCGCCCCGGGCATGCACCCGACCAGCACGATTCCCGTCCTGAGAACCGGGTCGGAAAACGCGAGCGAGATCGCCCAGGCGCAGAGCGGCATGATCGTGTATTGCCCGACCACGCCGGTGAGCGCGCGCATCGGCGCCGCCATGAAGGCGCGCACCTGCTCGGGGCGAACCAGGGTTCCGACGCACAGCATCGTCACGGCAAAGGCCGGCTGGAGCCCCGGCCGCATCCAGAGCACGCGCTCCGGCGCCAGCAACGCCACCGCGGCGCCCGCCAGGATGGCGATCAGGATCAGCAAGGTGCGTGAGGACTGGCTAGTTCTGGATCTTCCAGGTGCCGTCCGGCTGTCGGCAGGCGGTTCCGTAGGAGGCGTGCTTCTCGCCGCCGACGTTGATCTCCTGCTGGTACTCCCGGCAGTACTGGCCGCTCTCCGCCTGGTAGGTACGTGTCGGTGTGAAGGTGCCGGAGTTGCCCGAGTCCGGATTCTGCCACTGGGAGGTCTGACCGACCTTCGCGTTCTCCAGGGAGTACTGCGCCTGCTTCAAGGCCAGCTCCTTGTCCCGCTGGTCGAGGGCGTTGCCCACGGCCCCGCCCAGCAGGCCGCCCAGGAGGACGCCCCCGATGATGCCGGTCGTGCCGCCACCGGCCGCGGCGCCGATCAGGCCACCCGCAGCGGCGCCGCCCATGCTACCCACCGTCGTCTTGGGGTTGTCCTGCACCGTGGCGCAAGCCAGCAGAAGGGCGGCTGCCACGCCTAACGCAATTGCCTTTCCCGCGAAACCGTTCCTCATGATTGCCCCCATCTTGCGCTATTCCATGGAAACACGGAATGGCGCCGAAACATCATCGCCGATGCAGACTATAACCTTGAACGCCCTCACGGGAACTGTTGCCCCGTGGGGAAGAGCGGCTCGCAGCCGCGCCACCGCCTGCGCGGGGAAGGCAGTCGTTGCCACACTGTTGCTTCTCGTCGTGGCGGCGGTGCCGATTGCCCGCGCAGACAATGCGTCGGAGACGCCCACCGCCTCCCTCGAGATCGAGTACCCCCCCGACGGCCTCGTCGTTGGGCCCAGCGGCTGCGGTCTCTTCGTGGCCGGCCGGGCCGGTCCACCAGAGCTCGACGTGGTGATCGTGATCGACACCTCCGTCTCGACCGCCGCACCGAGCGGCGCCGACGTCGACGGCGATGAATATGTGGGCCGATCCGAGTTCGGCCGGATCGGCTTCACCATGGGGGATCGCAGCACAGACCCCGGTGACTCCATCCTTTCCGCCGAGGTCGCCGCGGCACGTCGTCTGGCGCAGATCCTGGACCCGCGCCGCACGCGCCTGGGTCTCGTCTCCTTCTCGGGCGGGCCCGCGGACCTGGTGCGGGGCGAACCCGTGCTGCCGAACGCCGTGACGCGCGTGCCGCTGACCGCTGACCTCGCCCAACTGGAAGGGGGACTCGAGGCCTTGCGCGATGGAACTCCGGCGGGTGGGACCCACATGGCCGCCGGAATCGATCAGGCGACCATAGAGCTGTTGGGACTTCCCGGGGCCATGTCCACCGCGGACCCCTCCCGAAGCCGGGCCGCAGTGCTGCTCACCGACGGCACGCCTACCCAGCCCTTCGGCTTCGATCGCTCCGCCGACAACGTGCGCGCCGCGCTGCGGGCGGCGGACCGCGCACAGCGAGCGCGGATCCGGGTGAGCACGGTCGCCATCGGGTCCCTGGCGCTGGAGGCCCCCGTCGCGGCCGTGGAGACCGCGGAGCGCACCGGCGGCGCGTTCATCCCCGTGCGCCGCACGGCGGGTCTGCTCGAAGCGATCGAGGAGGTGAAGGTCAACCCGCCCGTGCACGTGGAGATCGCCAACCGCACCAGCGGCGAGATGGCTCGCGAGTTTCGCATCACGCCCGGGGGCTCGTGGGGCGGCTTCGTGCCCCTCGCTCCCGGCGACAATCGCATCGAGGTGGTCGCCCGCACCGAGGACGGCAACGAGCTACGCCGAATGGTCACAGCCATCCTCGACGAGAGTGCTCCTGCGGCCGCCGTTCCGCGCGAGTACGACTTCCTCGGGAGCGGTGCGTTCGGTGTCTGCCTGCGCGAAGCGAAGCGGGTGGAGCTCACCGCCGAGGAGCTTCAGCGCCGGCAGGTGCGCCGCGAGCTCCTCCTCGAAATGGAGCGCGAACGGGCCAAGGCGCGGGAACGCGCGGCGCGCCAGCGCAAGGAGCTGGACCTCGAGCTGGAGCCCACGCCGTAGAAGAGCTTGGGGCGGAGCGGCATGCGCGCGGAGTCGCTGGCCATCATTCCTTCTCCGCTAGACGGTTGGAAATCAGCAGGTCATCTCCTCTCTCGTAGACGATCGGCGCCTGGAGCTCCATCTCGTGGTAGCGGCTCGCTGAGATCACGCAGTAGACCCGAGCGTCGGTCGACAGGAGATCGTCGAGCTCTTTGTGGTTCCGGATCAGGTGCAGCGGCCGGTTGGTGTAGAAGAGCGCCGAGTCCCGGATGCTGCTGTAGTGGGGCATGGGTTCGCCCGCGGGCAGCAGTTTGTCCATCTCGAGTGTCATCTCGCGGGAGGATTGGTGCAGGTTCATCACCGGTACGATGAAGGCGAAGAACAGCGCGATGCACGTTGCGAAGGAGAGCGCGACACCGGCGAACCCGGCGCGGGTTCGCCTGGTGAGAACGAGTGCGAACGCCAGTGCGAGTCCGATGATCAGCGCGACCAGCGGGGAGGCAGCCTTTTCGAGGGCGACCCCGTAGCGGGCTGCCAGCTCCGTCAATGGCAGGGGATGGGTTTGCACCCAGAGGATGACTCCCGCAGGCAGCGCGAGGAAGGGTGCGAACGACCACAATACCGCCTTTCTGAGCGCCGACGTCGGCGTGGTGGCGAGCTCGTGCCAGAGTCGGCCTACCAGCAGCGTCAGCGGCGGAAAGATCGGAAGGATGTAGGTGGCGAGCTTGGATTCGGCCGCTGAGAAGAAGGCGAGGTAGAGGCCCGCCCAGAGCAGCAGGAACACCGTGCCGCCGTGCATGTCCTCGCCCTTCCGTTGCCACACCCGGACCAGCGCGGCTGGCAGGAAGAAGCTCCAGGGGATGAATCCCACCAGCAGCACGGGCAGGTAGTATTGGAACGGCTCCGGGTGGTGGGGATCCTGGGACAGGAAGCTCCCGAAGTTGAGCTCGATGAAGAAGTACCGAGCGAAGTCGGGATTGCGCAGGCTGATCGCCACGTACCAGGGCGCGGCGATCAGGAGGCCGATGAGAACGCCCCAGCCGAGCGACATCCGGCCGAGGAAGCGGAGCTCCCGCCGGGCCAACAGGAAGAGAAACACGACGGCGCCGGGCAGCAGCACGCCGATCGGTCCCTTGGCGAGCATGGCGCCGCCGAAGGCAGCGTACGAGAGCAGGAACCAGCGTCGCTCGGTCGCGTTCCTCGAGTAGCCGACGAACCAGAGGGCGAGTCCGAGGGTCACGAAGAAGGTCAGGCTCATGTCGTGCATGACGGTGCGCGAGAGCACGAAGAACTCCGCGGCGGTCGCAAGCACCACCGCGCCGAGGAAGGCTGCGCCCGGGCCGTACAGCCGCCGACCCAGCAGGTAGCTGACCAGAACGCACCCGAGGCCCAAGAGCGCATTCGGAAACCGGGCGGCGAATTCGGTGAAGCCGAATCCGACGAACGACAGCGCCACCAGCCAGTTGTGGAAGGCCGGCTTGTCGAAGAACAGCTCGCCATTCAGCGTCGGGGTAATCCAATCCCCGGACAGGACCATGTTCTTGGAGGTGGCGGCGTGCATTCCCTCGTCCTGGTTCCAGAGTGGTCGGGTTCCGAGGTGGGTGAAGAACAGCACCAGGCAGATGGCGACGATGCCGAGGACTCGAAAGAGCTCGGATCGGCCGGTGGGGGCGAGGTCTGAGGGCTCAGATCGATCCAGCTCGCTTCTCCACTTGCGGTTCCGGCTCGACGCGCGCCGGGCGGATCCTAGCCTGCATTTACCACCAGGTCGCTACTGCGGTGACCGAGAGCGCTGCCACTCAGGGCCCCCGAAGGAGGAAGTAGCGGCGGCGGGCAGCCTCGAACTCCCGCACTACTCGAGCGGGCCAGTCGGTCTTCTGGCTGGCGAACAGCTCTTCGGTTCTCTTCTCCTCGACCACGACGAGGGAGCCGGGGTGCTCCTGGAAGAAGGCTTCGATCTCGGACTCGTTCTCGACCCGGTCAATTCGCCTTCCGGTGTAGTATCCGAACGCGCCCACCTTGCGATCGCTGCCCATGAAGCCGAGTCGCGCGTCCGCGTCGATCTGCTCTGCGATCGAGCGGCACGGCGGTGCGTAGGTGTTGAGCGGGTCGAGCGTGGGGAAGACCCAGGCGACGACGAGCAGGTACAGCAGGATCTGGGCCAGGGCCAGGCGGGGGAGGGTGACCGCGAGGTCCTCGCGGCGCCTCGCGCGACCGACCCAGAGCCACAGGGCCGCGGTGGCCAGACCGATCGCGAGCGCCGGAAGGCGCAGGGCGAGCAGGACCTCCCGGGTCGTCTCCGGGATGTCGAACTGTCCGACGACGAGCCCGAGCGCGGCCGCGGCGGCGATCGACGCGACGGCGACCACGGCGAGGAGGACCCAGAACACCACGGCGAACACTCGCGCCGGACGGGGGTCCGGAGAGGAAGCGTCGGCCTGCTCCTCTCCCAGCGCCGAGATCCACCTCGCCAGCAGCAGGGCCGCGGCCGGATAGGCCGGGATCAGGTAGAGCTTGCGCTTCGTCGCCGCGAGCGACAGGAAGATGAAGAAAGTCCCGAACCACCAGAGCGCGAGCTGGACACGCCGGTCCCGCCACACCTCCCGCTTGAAGATCCACCAGACTGCGAACGGCAGGAGCGCCGCCCAGAGGGTGAGATCGAACCAGATCCTCTCCAGGTAGTAGTAGGCCGGCCGTCCGTGACCCCGCTCGCCGCTCCCGAACCGGCTGAAGTTCTGGCCCATGAACTCGTCGATCACCGTATCGGTCCCGAGGGACATCGCCGAGGCGATGTGCCAGGGCAGGGCCACCGCGATGCTCACCATCGCCAGGGGCGCGAGCTCCAGAATGGCGCGCCACTCCCGCCGCCCGGCGTGCCAGAGTGTCAGCACGAGACCGGGCAGGAGGAGGCCGAGGGGTCCCTTGACCAGGACGGCCAACCCCAGGAAAGCGAAGCCCGCTATCCGGGGTGCCCAGCGGGACTCGGGGCCGGCCCCACTCGCGTAGGTAAAGATCCCCAGACCGACGAAGAGCGCGAACAGCATGTCCACGCGAAAGCCGATCGCCTGCCAGGAGAACTCCCAGGACGCCAGCAGCACCAGGCCGGCCCAGAGACCCGCTCGGGGGCCAAACCAGCGCGAGCCCACCAGGGAGGTCGCGACCACGAGGCCGATTGCGGCGAGCGCGCTCGGGAGCCGAAGGGCGAACTCGGAAACTCCGCCCAGCAAGTGAGAGGAGAGGGTCCCGGCCCAGAAGAAGAGCGGACCGTAGTTCAGGAAGATCTCGCCGTTTCGTCGAGGGATGGTCCAGTCTCCGCTCACGAACATCGCCCGGCAGATCTCGGCGAGGTCCGGCTCGCCCGGATACCAGAAGTCACGCGTGCCGAGCCAGAGCACGTAGACGAGAGCCCCGAGCACCCCCAGTCCGATTGCGATGGTGCGACTCCGGCTCACGAGCCCTCCTTTTGCGCCCCACTTCCGCTCCGAGGCGAAGACTAACACGGTCGATCAGGTCGATCCGCTAGGCTACCAGCGCGGGCATGTGGATACTGAGATGCATCGGGAGGCGGGCTGCGGTGGTCCTGCTGGCAGCGAGCCTCGCCGTCGGCTGCCGCACCACCGGAATCCTCGCTTTGCCTCCGGCCGACGCGGCATCCTTCCCCGCACCGGCGGCCTTTACCCTCGTCACATGGAACGCCCAGAAGGGGAAGCACGAGCGCTTTCGAAACGACCTCCGGGAGTTGGTCGCCGAAGCCGACCCCCTCCTGATCTTCCTCCAGGAGGCCCGCGCCGGCCTGGTGGACGAGCCTCGCCTCGCGGGCTCCTTTGCGCGCGGCTGGCACTATCCCTGGCCCGGCGGGGCCACCATCGGCGTTCTCACCCTGTCGTGGTCGGTGCCGATCCGACTCGTATCCCTCCACTCGCAGTGGCGTGAGTTTCTGGTCTCCGCTCCCAAGGTGGCGCTCGTCTCCGAGCATCGCCTGGCCGATGGCACATCGCTGCTGGCGCTGAACGTGCACCTGCTCAACTTCGAGCGCTGGTCCACGTTCATGCTCGGTGCGCAGCTCGAAGAGCTCCGGGCTGTCATGAGCGACCACGCCGGTCCGATCGTGCTGGCCGGGGACTTCAACGGCTGGAGCGAGCGGCGGCTGGCGCTGGTGGAGCAGACGGTGCGCGAGGTCGGGCTCGACGAGGTGCGCCCGTTCGGAGCCGGGCGGCGCACCGGGGACCTGGGGTGGTCCTTTCTCAACTGGCTCTCCGGAGTGGATCCGACCCTGCCCCTGGACCGCGTCTACTACCGGGGGCTGGTGCCCGGGAGGGTGGAGGTGTTGCCCTACACGTCCTCTGACCACTCGGCGCTGCTCGTTCGCTTCGCGCTTCCCGATTGAAATCACACAAAGACTCGACTAGAACCCCGGCTTGATGAAGCCGCGAGACACCTCCCGAATCGCCCTGCTCGGGGCCTTGTTGCTCGCCTTTGCGGCCCGCGCAGATGATACGGGCTGGCGCGAATTCTACTCGCCATCTGCTGGCTTTCGCGCCGAGGTCCCGGCGCAGCCCGAGTTCCAGTGCAGCCAGGAGCGGACACTCGTCGGCAAGCTGCTCCACTATCGCTACATCGTCGAGCACCCGGCAGCGCACTTCGATCTCGAGCGGTTCGACCTTCCCGCGGTCGCGGTCTTCTTGCTGTCGTCGAGACAGTTGCTGGAGCGCGCGAAAAATGGGTACGTCGAGAACCTCGAGATCATCGTCGATGGCACCGAGGAGATCGAACTCCAGGGACATCCCGGTCTTCGCCTGCTCCTTCGACGTCGCGCCGCTGGGAGCTTGCAGGGGGAGACCCGGTTCGTTCTCGCTGGCCGTCATCTCTACATGGTGGAGGGGATCCCCTTGCTTCCCGAGGCCCGCTCTACGATGGTGGAGCGGGTCTTCTCGTCTTTTCGAATCCACCTCGACGAGCTGTCGCCCTGCGACCCGGCGGAGGCGGTGGACTCCGATGGACCGGAGGGACATGAAACCGGGAAGTGAGGCCGTGACGACATGCGCATCCTTGGACGACTGCTCGCCACTCGATCGTCTGATGCGCATCGAGTTCTTCGCGGGCTACGGGTCAGTTCATCTCCATACCGCCGTCCACGTTCATGGCCTGGCCGGTGATCTCCTTGGCCGCATCGGAGGCGAGGAACACCGCCAGTTCCCCCATGTCCTCCGGGGTCTGAGGGCGATTGAACGGGACCGCATTCTGGACCATGAGCTTGAAGGCGGCCTCCGGGTCCACATCCTTGAGCGCGGGCATGGCCCGGCGCATGAAGTCCACGCCACCGGCCCATAGCGGGGTCCAGATCAATCCGGGACAGATGGTATTGACGTTGATGCTGTGCGGGGCGAGCTGACGGGCGATCGCCTGGCTCAGGTTGATCACCCCGGCCTTGGAGGCGCCATAGACAGGCAGCAGCTCCCGCCCCTGTCGCCCGGCAGCGGAAGAGATGTTGATGATCTTTCCCGCCTGCTGCTTCTTGAAGTGAGGTATCACGGCACGGATGCAGAGGAAGACACCCTTGAGATTCACATCGATGGTCCGGTCCCAGGTCTCCAGAGGGATGTTCTCGAGAGCCATCGCGTCTTCCGTTGGAGACATGTACTCGACTCCGGCGGTTCCGGCGGAACAGACCAGGATATCCAGCCTACCCAGCGCCTGAAGAGCGGTGTCGATCAACGCCTTGCACTCGCCCTCATCCGTTACGTCCGTCTTCACGGCGATCGCCTTCCGGCCCAGGCCCTGGATCTTGGCCGCCACCTTTCCAGCCAGATCCTCCCGGATATCGCTGACGACCACGTCCGCTCCCGCCCTGGCCATGCTCAAGCAGATCCCCTCGCCAATGCCACCTCCACCACCAGTTACGACCGCTACCCGATCCTCTAGAGTCATGTCCAGATCTCCTTTGCGGTGATGCTAGCCCGGATCCGCCAGCGGGGGGATCGAGCCGCAGGAATCCCTCAATTTCCACGGGAGTCAAGCGAATTTGGGTTGGCCGGGCTACTTCTGGCGGTGGCGGCCTCGTCGAGCGGACTCCTATGATTCCTGTCCAAAGATTCAGAAACGAGGGAGGTCGTGACTCATGTCCGAACGCATGATCGACAGGCTGAGCAAGGACCAGCTGGACGCGATTCTGAATGCGCTGCCCATCGAGCTGATCTTTGTCGATCAAGAGGATCGCCTTCAATACTGCAACAAGGCCGAGAGGCAGGAGCGAATGACCCAGGGGAAGATGCTCGGCCGAGACATTCGGAACTGTCACAAGCCCGAGAGCATGCCCCGGACCGAGCAGATGCTGGACGACCTTCGAAGCGGGAAGAAGGATGAGGACGAGTTCTGGATCGACGGCCTCGGCGTCAAGCTGTTGAACAGATTCCTGGCGGTGAGGGACGAGTCGGGCAAGTACCTGGGATGCCTCGAGTACCTGCTCGATTTCACGGCCCTGGAGGCGCTGGCGAATGCCAAGGAGGGCGCGCACAGGTTCGTCTCGAAGCAGGAGAAGCCGGGAGCCGAGACGGACTCCCGCTGAGAGGAACGCTACGTCGATTCGATCGCAGCTCGGATCAGGGTCCGCTGGAGGACTCGAGCAGTCGGGCCTTGAACTCCTCTCTCGCCCCCTTCAGCACCTCTTCGCGCATCACCTCGAGCTTGGCCATCCGCTCCAGGACTTCGATCACGACGTCCCGCTGACGCTCGATGTAGTCGTAGTAGATCTGGCGGTCGGTGCGGTAACCGCCGCTCCGCAAGGAGTCGGTCCAGCTCCCGTCCGCATCGCGCTCGTCGAGAATCCGTTCGTAGCGCTGCAAGAAATACCGGAGATTCGCGTCGAGCTGCAGGTAGCGCCCGTCGGTGAGCAGGATCTGCGCGCGCTTGATCGTGTCGTTTCCGAAGAAGCCGCCGAGGCTGAACATCCGGAACTTGGTGTCGTAGAGCGTGTTCACTTGGAGCACCGGGGCCATCCCGAGCAGGACTCCCGGCGTCGCCGGCAACCAGTTCCTCGTCGCCAGGTTCTCCCATTGCAGCTTGTCGCCGCGGATCTTGCCGAGGTCCTCGATCGGATACCGATTGGAGAGGAACGCCAGGTCGATGACGGTGTTGGCGGGTATCGCCAGGTGGAAGAGTTGCCGCAGCTTGGAGCCGCGGATCGACTTGGGCTTCCAGACGCCGGCGGCCGCCAGGGCGTTGTGGAGGGTGTGGACGCAGTTGTCGGAGTAGCCGCTCCACTCGTAATCGGCGTTGCCCGTCCAGTACTCGTCGTTCAGGTCGTTCAGGAAATCCATGACGTGGGTCATCATCTCGGGGGGCATGGGCAGCCGGGTGCAGAAGACGGTCCGGCCGAAGCGCAGGGCGAAGTCCGTGCCGATGGAGTCCTGAGCCACGAATTCGGGAATGGATTGGGGCGCGTCGGCGCCCGGCTTCGCATGGATCTCGACGCCTCGGTACATTCCCAGGTCGAGGGCGCGCTGCACCGTCTGGTCGAAGCGATCCTGGTCGAGGAGCTCGTACTCCGCGACCTCACCATTGTAAAAGAGGGACTTTCCGGGTGTGGCGACCCAGTTGACGTTCTTGAACCAGCGGTTCACGCTGATTCCGGCGCCGTGCTCGGGGTCTGCCCGGTCGAACGTGGCGTAGCGGCAAGGTCGAAGCCGCGGATACGGCGCCGACTCGTCGCGGCAAGCACCCTTCAGGTACATCACGGCGTGGCCGGGAATCCCGCCGAGTTCGCCCTGTAGCGGCCGGTACTGGCTCACCGCGCAGAGCTCTACGTAGCGGTCGGAGAGCGCCTCATAGATCGGGTCCGGGCGGGTCATCGGCGCCACCGTGTCCTCGGGGTCGCGGAAGAGCTCGCCGATGGCTGCACAGCCCAGCGAGCCGAACGCGGCCAGGGCCACGAGCAGCGCGGGGACGAAGGTACGCTGAGTCACCATGTTTCTCCCGGTTGCTTCAGATGTGTACCACGGAGGTCGGGCCCGTGATCGTTTCCGGGATGAACTCGGGTGGCTGGACCAGCTCCATGGTGAGCGCCCCTTCGATCGGGCACTTCGGCACGCACGCCCCACAGCCCATGCACTTCTCGGAATCGATCACGGCCCGCTGCTCGGCATAGCCGGGAAGGGTCTTCATCTCGATTGCATCGAAGGCGCAGTGCATCGGGCACTTGAGGCATCCGTCGCACTTCTCGTTGTCGACCCTGGCGCTGAATCGGCTCGGCGCGAGAATCTGCTTGGTGGCGCCCACCTTGGAGGCCGGATCGAGCACCAGGCAGCAGCAGCCGCAGCAGAAGCAGATGAACTCGAGCGCCTGCATCGCGGACATGTTGGTCACCGTGGGCACCAGGCCGGATTCGGACGCCTCGAGAGCGGCCGCGATCGCTTCGTCCGCCGAGATCTTCCTTCCGCTGCCCCGGTAGAGGTCGTACTCTGCGCGCCGGGCGAACTGAATGCACACCTCCAGGGGGTGGGAGCACTTCTTCGCGCCCCTGCGGCAGCAGCAGTGACGCAGGCTGATCAGGTCCCTGTTCGCCTCGATGATCGCCTCGATGCTCTCGTGGGGCAGTAGCGGAACGCCCGACGGAATCGATTTCAGACTGGGAATCGTGCGCAGCGCCGTGATGCCAAAGGCGGCCATCCCCCGCCCGATCTCCTCGCCCCAGCCTTCGCCGTCGTAGAGATCCATCCACAGCTTTCCCATTGCGGCGGGAATCTCTTCCTCCGCACTGGAGAGGATGTTGTCGTGCAGCGTCGAGGGATTTCGGGGGTAGCGGATCCCCTTCCGCGACGATACCACCAGCCCTCGGCGTGCCAGATTCAGCACCTTTGCTTCGACGGCCTTCTCATCCATGCCGTATCTGGCCGCCAGATCGGCCGTGGAGGCCGGCAGGTCGAGCAGGAACCGCGCCTCTTCGTCCGTCATGGCGCACTCGAGGATCCTGTGCATCGCAGGCGATTCGCCCTTTCCGCTCCACTCGGCCAGCTTGTGAATGTGCTCTCCGCCGCTCATCTCGCCTCGTCCTCCGAATCGGCTGGGTGTCTCCTCGCACGGAAGGGAGCCTGTAGGCCGGCACTCGGCTCGAGCCCCGGCCTGCCTCCCCACGGACCCGTACCCATGCAGGTTAGTTCTCCTGGCGTCCTGGAGGCAAACCAGCCTCCAATGGGCTATCTCCTCTCGCCGAAGCCGCTCCGAGGGCTCGCAACGGCGGGCTCGACCGGGGCATTCTGGGGGAGGGAGAAAGCTCCACCTTGGTCAGGATTTTCGAGAGAATTCGTGCGTTCCGCGCCGAAGATCCCGCCCTGTTTCGTGCTCGCGCTCTCTTGATCCTGACGCTGGTGATCCTCGCGGTTCGCCTCATCGCGGGGGACAATCCCCGGACCGGAGGCATTGCCGAGCGCATCGCCACCGGTGACATCGTCCGGCCGATCGACTTCGCGCGGACTTACGGCTGGTGGGTCGCCGTCGGAAACGTGATCCTCGCCACGGGTCTGCTGGTGACGGCTCGCCGCTGGCTTACCCGAGGCGATCCCGTCGAGGTTGCCGAGCTTGCTCCTCCCGTCGGCGTTCCCCGCCGCGCCTTCTGGCTGCTCGTCGCCGCAGCCGTGGTCACCTGCGGCGTGCTGGGTCACCCGCGGCTCTCCTTCAGCTTCTGGGACGACGAGGTGACGACGGCTCGTCACTCGGTCGACGGCTTCTACCAACGCGACGACTCCGGAGAGCTCTCCTTCGTCAAGGCGAAGTGGCGGGACGCACTCTGGTTCTACCGCTGGCCGAACAATCATGTCCCCTTCAGCGTCGTTTCCCGCCTCACGCTGGCCGGCTGGCGCGCGGTGGCCCATCCCGGGCGGCACGTCGTCAATGAGGAAATGTTCCGACTGCCCGCCTACGTCGCCGGACTTGCCTCCCTGGCGCTCACTGCGGTGTTCCTGCGGCGCCTTGGCTTTTGGCTCGCCGGTGTTGGTGCGGCCTGGCTGCTGGCACTGCACCCTTGGATGCTCCGCTACACCACTGAGGGGCGCGGATACGCGCTGATGCTCGCACTCATCCCGCTCACACTCACCCTCTGGGTGCGCGCCTTGCACCGGGGAACCTGGGGCCGCTGGCTCGCGTACGGGGCCTCCCAGTTCTTCCTCCTCTACACTTTTCCGGGCGGGCTCTGGCTGGTCCTCGCGCTGAATCTGGTCACGGCCCTGGCGCTCTGGCGCCTCCACCGGGGCACGCCCGCCCTCGGGCAGCAGGTGCCGCGCTGGCTCGTGGTGAATGTGGCGGGCACCATGGTCTGGATGCAGCTGATGCTCCCCAACATGATGCAGCTGCTGGGGTGGTTGGACGCCGCGATTCCGGACACCCCCCCACGCTTCCTGGTCAACGTCCTCGGTTTCTTGTGGGTGGGTGTGAGCTGGCAGGTGGGATCGGAAGGGGAGTTCTACCCGGAGCTGATCGACATGGCACTCGCGCATCCGATCGCGTTCCGGGTGGGACTGGCGGCGACGCTTTCGCTGGTCGCGGCGGGAACCCTTCGCCTGCTCACCGCCGGTAGTGCGCGCGCCCTGCTGAGTCTGGTCCTGCTCGTTCCCGGACCTCTCACCTACTGGGTGGCGATGGTCCGGAACGACAGGGTGCACGAGTGGTACTACCTCTTCGCGCTGCCTGGCCTCGTGGTGCTCGTCGCTCTGGGTCTCGGCTGGATCTTCGCCTGGGTCCGCCGTCCGAGACTCAGGACGGTCCTGACCGCGACGGCGATGGTCGTCGCCCTCGGCAGCTACGCCGCCTGGACCGGGCTGCCGCGCAGCGCGCTGCGAAGCGGCTCCATCCAACCCCTTCGGGAATCCGTCCTGCTGACCCGGGGCACCCTCGATCCCTTCGCTCCCGCGAACGAAGGGATCATCACCACCTCCTTCAAACGCGGTCCCACCTACTACGATCCCCTCCTCATCGAGATCGAGACCATGGCGGAGATGCACGAACTCATGCGGCGAGCCGATCAGACCGGCGCGGCTTTGTACGTGAACCTCGGCAAGCCGGAGCAGGCCAGGCAGGAGGACCCGGACCTGTTCGCGCTGGTGGAGAACCCTTCGGTTTTCGAGGTGGTGACGACGCTCTACGGTTTCGAGCCCCGGGGGCATCGGATCATCTACCGCTATCGCGGGGAGGTCGGCGAATGAGCTATGCGCGAGTCGAGCCGGACTACGCCCTGCTCGATCGGCGGGGTCTGGCGCGAGGTCTCTTCTATCCGCGGCGTGACCTGGGCCGTCCACCGCCGGGAGCCACGGATCACCGCATCGAGGTCGAGGAGGGGGTGGAGGTCGCCTGTCGCTTCTATCCGCTCGATCCCTCGCGGCCGGCCGTTCTGTTCTTCCACGGAAACGGCGAGATTGCCAGTGACTACGACGGGATCGCTCCGCTCTACCACGAGATCGGCGCCAACCTGTTCGTCGTCGACTATCGCGGATACGGAGGGAGCGACGGAATACCGAGCTTCGCTTCGCTGATCGCCGACGCGCACCCCGTGCTCGCCCGTTTCCACACCCTGCTCGACGAGGAAGGCTTCACCGGCGGGCGCTACGTGATGGGCCGGAGCCTGGGCAGCCTTCCGGCCGCGGAGCTTGCGGCCACCGCGCACGAGCGCCTGGCGGGGCTCATCATCGAGAGCGGAGCGCCCGACCTCGCCCGGCTGCGGGAGCGGGCGGGAGTCGACGCATCGGATGCCGAGGTCGGCGTATTGGTCGAGACTCACGCAGCGCGCCTCGCGGCAATCCGTCTTCCCGTGGTCCATCTCCACGGCGAGTGGGACCAGATCATTCCGCTCGAATATGGAGTCGCGTTTCACGAGCAGCTCGCGACGGACGAGAAGCGGCTGGTGATCATCCCGGGAGCCGGGCACAACGACATCGGATGGGTGGGGCGGGAGCTCTACTTCGAGACACTCGCCCGGTTCATCGCGAGAAGGCAGGAACGCGAGATGGGCGATCCGAGGGGCGGAGATTGAACGTCGACTTTCCGTACGGCAGGAGCCAGGTCGTGCTCGACCTTCCCGGCGAGAAGCTCGTCGGTGTCTACGAGCCGCGGGAGATGCCCGGTGTGTCGAACCTTCGGGCGGAGGTCGAGCGTGCGCTGAGCATGCCCGTCAATTCGCAGCCTCTGGGCGATCTCGCACAGGGCCGGCGCACGGCCGCCATCGTCGTGGACGACGTCAGCCGTTCGGTGCCGAATGCGGAGCTCCTACCATCGGTCGTCGACGAGGTCCGAGCCGGCGGCGTCGCGCTTTCCGACATCACGGTCATCGTCGCGACCGGCCTGCACCGGCCCCTGACCGAGCCGGAGCTCGACGCAGCCCGCGGCGATCTGCCGGTGCGGGTCATCAGCCATCGCGCCGACCGGGAGGAGGAGCTCGTCTCGATCGGGACGACGTCGCTGGGACAGGAGATCAAGCTCAACCGGGCCTATGTGTCCGCCGACCTGAAGATCCTCGTCGGCGACGTCGAGGTTCACCAGTTCTGCGGATACGGTGGCGGGGCGAAGAGCATCTACCCGGGCATTGCGGATGCCGAGGCGATCCGACACAACCATTCGATGATGGAGGTGGAAGGAGCCGGTCCCGGTCGCTGGGAGGACAATCCCGTCCGGCAGGAGATCGAGGAAGTGGGCCGCATGGCGGGCGTGGATTTCACCCTCAGCGTGGTGATGAATTCCCGGAAGGAGGTGGTGCGCGCGACTGCGGGGCACGTCGTGGACGCGTTTCTCGCCGGCACGCGCACCGTCGACGAGATGTACCGGATCGAAGTCCCCGAAGCCGCCGATCTGGTGATCGCGTCGGCTGGCGGACACCCCAAGGACATCGATCTGTATCAGGCCCAGAAGGCCGTGACGGCCGGGCGGCGCATCGTGAGGGAAGGAGGAACGATCGCCGTGATCGCCGAGTGCCCGGAAGGCCACGGCAGCGAGCTGTTCGACCGCTGGATGAAGGAAGCGACCTCCGTGCAGGACATCGTCGAGCGGATCCGGGCGAAGTTCGTGATGGGTGGACACAAGGCCTACCAGTTCGCACGGGAGATCGCCTGGGCCGACGTCTGTCTTCTCTCGGCGTTGTCTCCCGGACAGGTTCGGTCCTATTTCATGACTCCGCTCGGGGGTGCGGGGGATCTCATGGATCGGGTCCGGCGTGCGGATACGATCGCTGCCCTGCCGCAGGCGACACTGACCCTGGCGGAGATCCCGGGGGAGAGGGTCGATCGCTGCCTCCCGGAGCGGAGCCAGAGGCCATGACTGAAGCAGCGGGTGGCCGTTCGAGCCATTCCAAGGTATTCGAGCTCGACGAGTCGCGTGCGGAAGAAGCCATCGACCTCCTCGCTCTCGCCTTCGAGGACGATCCCGCCTATCGGTACTTCTGCAGCGCGGAGCGCCCCGGGTACCGGCGCCGACTTCGCATCGTGTTCCGATCGGTGTGGGCGCTGTGGAGTTCATCAGACCAGCCGGTCCTGGGGATCGTCTCCGGCCAACGCCTGGCCGGCCTGGCGTTGCTTCAGCCGCCCGGCGCGCACTTCGCTGCCTGGCCCCAGCTGCGTTGGTTGCTGACGGTCGCGCTGTTGACGGGTCCACGTGTACCCTGGCGGATTCTCGGCGACATGAGGATCGCCGAGCCAGCTCGCCCCGCGGAGCCACACTTTTTTTTGCTGATTCTCGCGGTTCATCCGGATTTTCAGGGCAGTGGATGTGCTCGCACGCTGCTCGAGAGTCTACAAGCTCGATCGGAGCGGCATCCCAGCTCCAAGGGTGTGTGCCTCGACACCGAGAACCCGAAGAACGTTCCCTTCTACGAGCACATTGGCTATCGCGTGATTGCGAGGAACGGTTACGCCGATCTCGAGATCGTCACCTTGTTTCGTTCCGACGAAAGCGGATAGCCGCCATCCGGTCGCAACGCGTCAGCGTCGACGGGTGACGTACACGGGGCTCGACCAGGCCATGTGACCGTCGACCTGTGTGGCCTTCACCAGGTAGGGCGTTCTCTGGCCGGTCGGTGGCGAAAGCGCGCTCGAGAGACTCAGCTCTTTCTCCATCACCTGCTCGGGGTAGCGTTGGATGGTCACCCGCATGTCCATTCCGCCGAAGCTCCAAGTTCGCTGCGGCGCCAGCTCCTCGAGGTTGGCCTGGCAGCGACCGACCGGTGAGTCGAATGCGATGCAGCCGCGTTCGGTCTGGTCAAGCCAGAGGTCGATACCATCGGCATCGCCCGTGGTCTGCGACCGGAACCGGACCTCCCGGTCCGTCTGCTCGGTGATGCCGTCGGCGGCGGAGTCGAAGGCGAAGGTCCGGGCCTGTTCGATCTTCGTTCCCTCGACGCAGATCGCACCGCTCCAGGTGACGCGCCGGCCACGGCCGCGAATCCGAGCTCCTTCCCAGCGCGCGCGGATTCGTCGCGATGATGCCAGGTCGTCGAACGCCGGCGGGTGGACCACCGCCACCGTCTCCCGCCCTCGCAGAAGGGTGAGTGATTCGATGGGGCCCGTCGCCTCGACCGACGCGCTGGCCGTGACGTCGCCGTCGACCTCGAGCAGGCTACCCATCGGCTGGCGGTCGACCTGGAAGGAGAGATCGATGCGCGGCCCCGTGGTGCCGTAGCAGCGGCGCTCTCGAAGGGCATCGAACACGGCGTTACGCGTCAGCTCCCGTGCCAGGACGCAGGTCAACCCGCCGGCGATGCCAAATTCGCCGGCGCCCGGGCCTTCGGCCCCGGGCCGGCCCTTGTGGCCGTCGCTGTTGCACACCACACCGACGATCTGTCCGGCGTCCAGGGCATCCCAGAGCAGCCACTCGAAGACACCCCAGCACGAGGCGACTTCGACCAGCCGGCAGAGATCGGCATCGTGGAACTGCCTCACGTCCGCGTAACGTCCGCCGACGTGGGCGGCCACGATCGCATTGTCGGCACCGACGTGCCGATGCAGGCGCTCGAAGAGGACGCTGGCCGGGTGGGCCGGTGACCGGTCGTCCTCCGGAACCGCCGGAACCTGCCAATGGCTGGAACGGAAGATCGGCGCGCCCTCGGCTCGGTAGATCACATTGCGATCGCCGCCGCCGGAGGTGTTGCCAGACCATTCGTACCCTGGGAACACGACGAAACGGCCGTCTTCGTGGAACCGGTGGACCACCTCCTGCAGCTTCTGCCAGCTCTGATCGGTGACCTGAAAATCGTTGCCCTGGTGGCTGGTGAAGTCGAGTCGGGCCACCTCGCGGCCGAATTGGAAGTACTCCTCGTCGCTGCCAGTGCCGATGGTGGTCTCGGTCTGCGCGTGCAGGTCGCCCCAATATCGACCGAACACCGATGGCCTCGCGTGACAGGTGACGGAATTGCTCCGGCCCTCGAGTTCCCCGGCAGACGCGAGCAGGGAGCCGGTACCCGGCGCCATGAACATCAGGCTCCGGCCCTCGATCGTGATCTCCCCATCGCCCTCCCAGGCGAGATGAAGGGCATCCGGACAGGGCGTTGGATTCCCCCATCGATCCTGCCCCTTCACGAACACCTCGGCTGGCTCACCCACCGTCGCTCGCGTAGGGACGATGGCGATCAACTCGACCGTCTCTCCCGCCACGACCGGAAACACCGGGGAGCTGGGAAGCCTCTCGACCACGCATGCGTTGGTCGGATCGACCAGGAGTCGGAGCTCGTGGCGCGATTCGACGAAGGTCTGGGCTCGAATACCGGGCGACCCCTGCGACCGATCGCCCAGAACGATCGTCACCAGATCGCCCGGCGCCAGTGACCCGTCGTAGACGTCGATGGTGAGGCACTTCATCCAGGGGCGAACGTGCCCCTTCCACTCGAAGCGCGGCGCGAGCTTCGCCTCTCCATTCGTGCGGACCGTCGTGTAGCCCGGCTCCGTGGGTCGATCGAACTGGGGCCTCTGCCAGTCACTGGCATACCGCTGGGCGAGCTTGATCGTGCCACCCTCGTCGATGCCGAGGCTCCCGACAGTGAGCTCGATCGTCCAGGCGCCGAAGCATCCGGCGACGGCGGGGCCGGGCGGATCGAGCCGCACCTTTCCCAGCCTTTGTTCCAGCTGTCGATCGTTCATTGCAGCTCAGAGCTCGTAGCTCCCCTCGTGGGCTACCTCGAGGAAGGCCGTGAGGAGCGCGATGGCAGCCTGGATGTCCTTCTTGTGCGCCATCTCCACCACCGAGTGGACGTAACGCGTCGGGATCGAAAGCGTCATCGCCGCGACGGCGCCACCGGCCCGCTGCACACCTCCTGCGTCGGTGCCGCCCCGCGGAAGGATCTCCATCTGATGCTTGATGCGCTTCTTCCTGGCGATCTGCTGGAACTTCTTGACCAGCTTGGGGCTCGCGATGAAGGAGCTGTCCATGATCTTGATGGCCACGCCCTGGCCGAGGCTGGAGATCTTCTTCTCGCTCGCGACACCCGGGACGTCGCAAGCGATCGTCACGTCCAGGGCGATCACGATGTCCGGCGCCACGCCGAAGGCGCTTGCGGTCGCCCCGCGGAGGCCCACCTCCTCCTGAACGCTGCCCACCGCATAGATGTCCACCTGATGATTTCGCAGCTTGCGCAGGGCCTCGAGCATCACATAGACGCCCACGCGGTCGTCGAGGGCCTTGACGGTCACGCAATCGCCAAGGTCGAGAAAGCTCTGCTCCAGCGTCACCATGTCACCGACGGTGACGTTGCTGCTGACCGTCTTTCCCGGAAGCCCGAGGTCCACGTGCAGGTCCTCGATCTTGGGGAGCTTCGTGAGTTCCTCGGGGGTCATGATGTGGATGGGCTTGGAGCCGATCACGCCAGGGAGCTTCTTCTTCCCGTGCACCATGACGCGTTGGGCGATGAGTGTCTTGGGATCGAATCCGCCGATCGGATGGATGCGAAGGAAGCCGGTCTTGTCTTCGACGTGGCCGACCATGAAGCCGATCTCGTCCATGTGAGCGACGACCATCACCTTGCGCCCCGCCGCTTTCTTGCCCCTCGGGACCTTTCCGCTCCGCAATCCGATCACGTTGCCGAGCGCGTCGGTCTTGACGCTGTCGCATACCTTCGAAAGCTCCGACTTGGTGAGCGCGCGGATGGCATCTTCGTGGCCGGGGATGCCCGGGGTCTCGGCGAGTTTCTTGAGCAGCTTCATGACTGGTTCCTCCCGGTGGCTCTTCCTTGGTTCTTACCAGAAGCCCTGTGGGATCCGGTCCGAGCCTCCGAGTGAAGCCGATGCCGCGCTCCCGTGCCACCTGGTCATCGAAGCGGTTTGGGTTTCCCGGACCTGATGGTACGCTGGAGAGAGCCACCAGAAAGGATGACGACATGGACTGGAAGCCTCGGGTTCTCGCGGAAGGCCTCGAGTTTCCGGAGGGCCCCATCTACATGGGTGACGGCGCCCTCGTGTTCAGCCAGATCCGGGGCGCCCAGTTGAGCCGCTATGCCGACGGGCGCGTCGAGACGATCGCCCACACGGGGGGCGGCGCCAACGGCGCCACCCTCGGTCCCGACGCGGCCTACTACGTTGCCAACAACGGGGGGCTCAACAGCTCGCCGGAGGGGATGTGGCTGTCGGAACAGGCGATCCCCGGCCGTATCCAGCGAGTCACCCCGGAGGGCGAGGTCTCGGACCTGGCCGTGGATCTTCCAGGTGCGCCGCCCCATCGTCCCAACGACCTCTGCTTCGGACCGGACGGCCTCCTCTACTTCACCGACCCCCACAACTGGGAGGACCTCGCCAACCTGAAGCCGGGCCGCGTCAACCGGACGGACCTGCTCGGGAAACGTCGAGCAGCTGGCCGAGGTGAAGCGCTTCCCGAACGGGATCGGGTTCGGGCCCGACAACCGGCTGTACGTGGCCGAGAGCATCACTCAGAAGGTCCTGGTCTATGACTGGAGCCCCGAGGGCCTCGGTGCTCCCGAGGAGTTCTGTGTGCTTCCCGCGGGCTTTCCGGACGGCTTCTGCTTTGCGACCGACGGAGACCTGATCGTCTGCGGCAGCCTCGGGGACGTCATCGTCGTCTATGGCAGCGACGGGCAGATGAAAGACCGGTTCAATGCGCCACAGCACACCGAGCCTACCAACTGCTGCATCGGAGACGGCCTGCTCTACGTCACCTACTCGGGCACCGGCCAGCTGATCGCCTTCCCCTGCGATTGGGAGGCGCTGCCGCTCTACCCGAGCCGGGCGGCATAGTCACCGACGAGAGAGCAGATTGGCGAGACAAGGGAGAGAGATGAGATGGACGTAGAAGGTAAAGCAGCGATCGTTACGGGAGCGGGCACGGGTGGAATCGGCAGGGCGACAGCGCTCCGGCTCGCGCGTCTCGGCTGTTCGGTTCTGGTGAACTACAGCCGCTCGAAGGAAGGCGCGGAAGAGACCGCAGCCGAAGCCCAGGACCTGGGTGTGAAGGCGCTGGCCTTCCAGGCGGACGTGGCGGACGATGCCGCCTGCTGCGCCATGGTGAAGCAGGCCACCGATGCCTTCGGCCGTCTGGATATTCTGGTCAACAACGCCGGAACGACCTCCTACGTCAATCACGCCGACCTCGACAAGGTGACCGAAGAGCTCTGGGATCGAATTCTTGGGGTGAACCTGAAGGGCCCGTTCTTTGCCAGCCGAGCCGCCAAGCCCGCCATGGAGGCGGTGGGCGGCGGCGAAATCGTGGTGACCTCGAGCGTCGCCGGCTTCGCCAGCCTCGCCGGTGGCGCCAGCTCGATTCCCTACAGCGCTTCGAAGGCGGCGGTCAACAACCTGGTGGCCACGCTGGCGCGGGTGCTCGCCGCGAGCAACATCCGGGTGAACGCGGTGGCGCCTGGCTGGGTCGCTGGCTCCTGGACGCGGGGAGGCTTCGGGGAGGGCTACGAGACGGTCCGAAAGATCGTCGAGCAGAAGACTCCGCTGCACCGCGTCGTCGAGCCCGATGATGCAGCCGAGGCCATCGTCAGCCTGATCACCGGCTCGGACCTGGTAACCGGACACGTCCTGCCCATCGAAGGGGGCATGCTGATCGCCTAGGCTGCGAGGGCTTCCGTCGTCGAGCGAAGCCAGTGCGCGAGTTCGCGAGCCGTGGAGGGCCTGCGGGAACGCTCGCGGGCCAGGACCTTCCCGAACAGAGTCCACGATCGCCTCCGGGCAATCGGGTCGGGCCTCGCGAAGATCGATCGCGTTCCCGTTCTGGATGGCTTGGAACGTCTTCTCGGACGTCTCGCGCTCGAAGGGGTGCCTGCCCGCAATCGCCTCGAAGGCGACGACGCCAAGGCTCCAGAGATCGAAGGTCGGATCCGAGCGCTCGCCCGCGAGGGCTTCTGGAGACATGTAGAGCGGCGTTCCGGAGAGGCCACTCTCGGTGCCCGCCCCGTTCAGCGCCAGGTCACCGGTCCAGATCACGAGGTCGTGCTGCGCGATATGGACGAGGCCGAAGTCCAGAAGCTTCGGAGTATCTTCCTCTGTGAACCCGATGTTGCTCGGCTTGACGTCTCGATGCAGGAAACCCGACGAGTGCACGCGGTCCAGCGTGTTCGCAAGGATCAGGCTCAGCTCGAGGGCCTCTCTCCACCCGAGTGGACCCGTCGCGAGTCGCTCCGCGAGTGTGTTCCCGGCCAGGTACTCGATCACGAGGATCGGTGTGCCCTGCCACACTTCCACTCCGAAGATCAGCGCCAGGTTCGGATCGGTGATCGCCGCCATGGCGCGCGCCTCGCGCCGGAGTCGCGCCGAATCCTCGGGGCTGGTGGCGGGCAGCGTCTTCAGGGCCACCGAGCGCTCGAGCGAGAGGTCCGTGGCCAGGTAGACGACGCCCATCCCGCCCTTTCCAACCCTGCGGTCGAGGCGGTACTTCCCGAACAGCGACTGCGGCAGGGGACAGCTTTGCACCGGGCTACCACACGCGGCGCACGCCGTTAACGTAGGCCCCATGACGTGGCCACAAGAGGTGCACTCGGCTGCACTGCGTTCCTCGGGGGCGCCGATGGGATGAGCGGCGGCGGTCTCCCGCAGCCGTCGGTGTTCGAGGGTGATGCCGACACTGCTGCCCAGGGCCGAGAGCAGCAGGAGATCCTCCCGGGAGTAGGGGAGCTCGCTGAGCTTCGGGCCGAGGGTCAGGATCCCGGCGACTCCGCTCTCCGTCCCTATCAGCGGTACCAGAACCACCGCTCCCGAATCGGCGAGCCAGACGCGGTCGTCCTCGGGGAGCGACTGCAGCGGCGAGGCGCGTCGATCGAGATCGACGCGCAGCGGCTGTGCCTCCTTCGCCAGGAGATTCACCAGAGCGGAGGAGCGTTCGAGTCGCCGCAATGTGCCCATCAAAGGCAAGTAGGTCTCGTGCTCCGGCGCCTCCACGAGGAGACCGATCGACTCCAGGTGGAGGGCCCGGTCGATCTCGGTCGTCAGCGAGCGAGCCAGCTCGGTGGTGGATTCGGCCGCGCGGCTCTGTACGGTCACCTCGGTCAGGATTCTCCGCGAGTCGTATGCCTCCCGGAAGAGAAGCCTTTCGATCGCACCCATCACCGGGCGCCGCAGTCGGAACGCCAGGAATCCGGCGCCCACCAGGACCGCAATCTGGAGAGGTCGCCACCCCGCGGACAAGCTGGTGACCGGCTCGCTGCGCATCCGGTAGATCAGGACTGCGAGAAGCGCGAACGGGATCCCCACGAAGATCCCGAAGCCAACCTGTGCCAGCATGTACTGTGCGGCCTTGCGCACCACCGTCCGGGCATCCAGCACGTGTTGAACCATGACCGCGTACGCGCTGATCACCAACATCGCCAGGACCATCGCCACGCTGAGGGGCCGAAGCACCGCGCCGGCGTAGGTGACGAAGAACGCTTCGATCTGAGGTGAGAGCGGAGGAAGGACGGCGTAGAGGACTGGAAGGATCGGCACGAGAGTAAGGCCGATCACGAAGAATCCCATCCTCCGCCGCTCGTCCCGCGGCGCACGGCGTACGCGCCACAACGCGACCGGGAGCGCGAGCAGGATCAAACCGAAGACGACGGTCCAGTATTGGCTTACCGGATTCCACCGGTCGAAGTGCGGCGAAGGCGCCGGCGTCGCCACCAAGCCCGATCACCAGGTTGATCGCGATCAGTCCCACCGCGGCGCCGATCGACACGCCGATGGCCACCCGGAAGAGGCGCGCACCTCCGAGGCGACTCGAGCGTGCGAGGGAAGTCGCGGAAGAAGAGCCAGACGAGCGTCGGCGTGAAGGCGTCGACGGTGAACGACATGAAGAGCCTTGCGAGACCCGCTCCCGGCCCGGGAGTCACCGCGATCAGCGCCCAGATCGGCGGATTCGCGAAGAAGACCCCAACCAGCAGGTAGCACACACCCATGTGCTGCACGCGCTGGTCGCGGCGGGCCCCGAGCAGGAGGTAGACAGCGAGTGAAGTGGAGGCGAGGATGGTGATGGCGCGCTGCCAATCGGGGATGCCCGGCTATCGCCGCCACTCCACGCCCGCCGCCGAAGCGACGAGCCCGGCGAGCCCCAGCGCAATCTGGACGGCCGCGATCGCACAGACACTGACCAGCCATACGCGGCGCAGCCTTGATCGGCGACTCGATCGACCCATTCAGGGGGGATTGTAAGGGTAAGTGTAGCTTCGGCCTACACCAAAATTCATCGCACCCCCCCTGAATAGGGGGGGTGACCGTCCCACATCTGCGACAGGCGACTAAGCCGCAACGGCCTCCGCGGTCGAGCGAAGCAGGCTCGCGAGCCGTGGAGGGCCTGCTGCGCGAGCGCTCACGGGCCAGGATCTTCTCGAAGAGCTTCACGATCGCCTCCGGACAATCGGGTCGGACCTCGCGGAGCTCGATCGCCCTCCCGAGCTGGATGGCGTGGAGCGTCTCCTCGGGCGTCTCGCGCTCGAAGGGAGGATGCCCGAGGAGTGCACGTGGACCAGCGCGTTGGCGAGAGTCAGGCTCAGCTCGAGAACCTCGCTCCACGCCAGGGGACCCATCTCGAGCCGCTCTGCGAGCGTGTTGCCGGCCAGGTCTCCACTCCGAAAATCAGCGCCAGGTTCGGGTGGCTGATCGCCGCCATGGCGCGGGCGTCGCGCCGCAGGCGCGCCGAATCCTCGGGGTGGGTGGTGGGCAACGTCTTCAGCGCCAGCGGGTGGCCGAGCGAGAGATCCCCGCCCTTGATCGCGTGTGGACTCTCGTGCTCGCGGGTGGCGGCGCAGTGAAGTGTGAAGATTTGGATGGGATCGTGATACGATTTCGCGTGCGTAACCCATTCCGGCTGACCCCACCCGCTTTGCTCACTCTTCCGCGGGTGTGCGGCGCCCCGGACGCCGCGCGGCGCCGAGCAGACTCCTGCGGTCAGTGAGCCGCGGCGTCGAGACGGGCGCGGGTTCGCCGTGTGGCGGCGTGGTCTGCGCCCAGGCAGCGGGCAAAGATATCGTGCGCCTGTGCGAGCTGTTCGTGCGCGGCTTCGCGCTCACCGCGCTCTACCAGCAGCGCACTGAGCGCTTCGAGCACGGTGGCGCGGTCCGGGTGATCGCCCAGCTGGGACGCCTGCGCGATGTGCAGGGCGTCTTTCAGGTGCCGCAACGCAAGGTCCGGCTCCTCCGTCCGGCGGAGGATGCGGGCGAGGATCTCGAGGCCGCGGATCCGCGCTGGGTGGTCGCTACCGTAGCGTTTCGCGGTCAGTGCGAGGGCGTCGCTGCAGTGGCGGCGCGCCTCGGCGAACTCGCCAACCTCGAGGTGAAACTCGGCGAGGGCCAAGTGGGCGCTGATCTTGCTGCACGTCGGGTCGCCGCAGACCTCGGAGGAGGCGACCAGCGCCTCTTCCAGGACCGCGCGCGCGGCCACCAGCTCCCCGGTTTCGAGCAGCAGCCTCCCGAGGTCGCTGCGAGCCATGACGAAGTCCTCGTGGGGATGGCGGCAGATCCGCTGGCCCGAGGTCCATGCGCGCTCGAGGCACTCGCGCGCCCGCTCGCTGTCGCCCAGCTGCAGTCGGGCGAGCCCGAGCACCGCAGAGTTCGCGCTCACGAAGGGGTGATTGGGTCCGTAGGCGCGCTGGCTGATGTCGAGACCCCTCTCGGCGCACTCGACGGCGCGCCACGGTTCGCCAAGCTCGAGCAGCACCCGACCGAGGTGGAACAGCGTGCCACTCATCATCGGGTGAAGGTCGTCGCCCGAGAGCAAATCGATGGAGCGGTGCGCCGCCGCGCGCGCCTTCCCCGCACTGCCGGCGTTCCAGTGGCCGCGAGCGATGACCACGAGGCTCATCGAGTTGAAGGGGATCTCCCCGCCGAGCTTGGCCTCTGTGATTGCCAGGGCGCGCTGCGCCGTCGCGAGCGATTCCTCGAAGTCGCCGAGGCTGCGTTGAACCCACGAGCGCGTGATCAGGGGTGCGGCGAGGCGAAGGGAGGCGCTCCCCTCGTTGCGTTCGATGATGCTCAAGCAGCGATCGAGATGCGCCTGCGCGTCCTCGGCCTCGCCGAACACATAGAGCACCATGGCCAGCTCCCACAACACAAGCGCAAGCTGCTCCTCGTCGGGCGTGTCGGGCTCCTCGAGCAGCGCCAGAGCCATCTCGAGGTCGCGCGACGCCAGCGCGTGCTCGCCCCGGGCGCTGCGGTAGACGCCCGTTCGGCGCAGAAGCCGGGCCGAAACGGCGCTCAAGTCCGCACGTTGCTCCGCGTGGGAGAGCACCGAAATCGCGTGGGGCAGCAGGCGGCCCGAGGCCGGCTGATAGGCCCCGGCGAGAGCCCCCGAGGGGTAGGCTGCCTCCATCATTCGAAGCGACGTGCCCGCCCATTGCGCGCGTTCGTCGTCGGAGAGCCGCTCGCGCACGGCCAGTTGGACGAGGCGGTGGATCGTGATGTGGTCGTCTTCGACCCGCACCAGCGAGTAGCCGCGGAGCGCCGCGATCGATTCGTCGAACTCGAGAGCGTCGCACACGCCCGCAGCGAGCTCGTCAGGGAGTTGCGCTGCCCCAGCGCAGAACAGGTCGAAGGGAATGTCGTCCGGCGCCAAGAAAGCCGAGATCATCAGCAGCTCGGAGGCGCGCGGCGCCTCGCTGGCGACCTGGCGGAACGAGAGCTCCCAGGCGTTGCGCAGCGTACCCCAGCTTCCTCCCGGCGCGGACTCTCCGAGCAGCAGCCGCTGAGGGTGGTCGCGCAGTTGAGAGAGGTACGATGCGATCGACCGACCGGTGCGCTCAATGTACGCCGCGGCGTCTTCGAGTGCCAGGGGCAGGCCGCCGAGCTCCTCGCACAGCTCCCGGGCGGTCTGTTCATCGCGCTCGCCGGTCCGCGCGAACAGGAACTCCACCGCGTCGTCCGGCTCGAGGACCTTCACTTCGATGCTGGCGGCCAGCTCGCGCCAGCTCGTGTTCCGCGAAGTGACGATCACGTGCCCCGAGTGGGAGCGCGGCAGGAACGCGCGGAGCACCGCCGGGTCCGTTGCGTCGTCGAAGATCAGCAACCATCGGTCGTTGCGTTCGAGCCACGAGCGCACGGATTCGATCCGGTGCTGCTGCTCGGGCGTTTCGGGTAGGCCGAGCGAGCTCCCGACGGCGCAGTAGTCCGCCGCAAGCGACTCCGGCCGCTCGGCGCGTATCCAGGCGACCATTTGGTAGCGCTCGGCGTTCCGGTACACGTACTCAAGGGCAGACTCGCTCTTGCCGACCCCGCCCATGCCGGTGAGCGCCACGACGGCAAGCAGGCGGTTCGCGTCGAGTAGCTCCCCCATCGAGTCGAGCAGGCCCTCACGGCCCCGAAAGTTCGGGTTTCTCGCCATGGGCACCTGAAAGATCGGGCTGAGCTCCCAGCCGGCAAAGCGCCAGGCGCTCGAGGATGTGGCTGATCCGCCAGCATCGGGAGGCGCTGCGAGCAACTCGGCCCGCTGAGGGAGGTCCTCGCGGGAGCAGTGTTGGATCGCCTCCAGCGCTTCGGCGGCGGAGATGCGGCGGGCGTCGACTTTCTTCTCGGTCACCCGCCGCAGCAGACGTCCTAGGTCGTGCGAAATCAGCGCGGCAGGGATCGGCACGGGCTCCGGGCTCAGGTGGCGGTGGATGGCTTCGTGCGGCGTCCGAGCGCCCAGGGCGGACTCGCCGGTCAAGCACTCGAGGAGGACCAGCCCCCAAGCGTAGAGATCGGTGCGGGGCGTCGGAGGTTCGCCGAGGATCTGCTCGGGCGCCGAGTAGAATGGGGTCCCGAGGTACGCCCCGTCCAGGGTCAGTCTCCGATAGTCGCGTGACTTCTGGTCGTCGGCGATCGCCCCGAGCCCGAAGTCGAGCACAAACGCGTTCCGCCTCGCGCCGGTCGCACTGATCATGATGTTCGCGGGCTTGAGGTCGCGATGGATGATGCCGCGGGCATGGGCCGAGCTGATCGCGTCAATCACCTGGGTCATCAGGTGAACGGCCTCGGCGGGCTCGAGTGCGCCCTCGGCGGCGAGAAGATCGTCGAGGTCCCAGCCGCTCACGTACGCGAAGACGGCGCACAGCCGGCCGTCCTCGGTCTCCGCGGAATCGAGGAGCGGCACGATGTTGGGGTGCTGGAGTTCCGCGCAGATCTGTGTCTCGCGCCGAAAGCGCGTGACCTGTTCGTCCGCGTCGGGCGTGCCACCGGCCCGCTCGATCCGGAGCTCCTTGATAGCGACGATCTGCCCCGTGGCAATCTGTCTGCCGCGGAAGACGTTGGCGAAGCCCCCGGCACCGATTCGTTCGAGTACCTCGTAGCGCCCACCGAGGGTCGCAGCGATTTGGCTCGAACTTTCCACCGTGGGTTCGTCGCGATGCTGCAACATTTGAGGCATCCAACTCCGCGAAAAGACTATACATCAGTTGAGGTTTCATGATACTCGATAGGCTGTTCTCGAGTCGAGTGCCGTGGAGCGGGAAGGAGGTGCGAGTATGGCAATGACGCGCGGTGGGTACGAGCTCGGCGCCACGCAGCGGTCCCTCACCGAGGGGGTTCGCAAGTACTACGACCGGCAGCAGTCGGACCGGAACCTGTTTCTTGCCGGCGACTCGGGAATCGTCAACCACCACTTCGGCATCGGGGACTTCGACCGCGGCAGACCGCTCGACGATTTCTCGCAGGAGGAGGTCGCAGACTGGCTCCACCGCCTCGAGATGAGCGAGATCGACGTACTGCTGGCCCACATGGGCGAGCTGCATCCGTCGCACCGCGTTCTCGACGCCGGCTGCGGCCGGGCGGTACCGCGCTCTCGATCACCGAGCGCACCGGGCGCGTGTGGACGGGATCACGATCTCGCCGTACCAGCAGCAGTTCGCCGCCGCGCTGGCCGAAAGTCGCGGCGTCGCGGACCGCGTGCACTTCCACGAGATGGACTACCTGGACCTCGTCTTTCCAGACGGCCTGTCATGCACGTGCTGCGGTGCAGGCAGGGTGAGGTCTCGGGCACCGCGGTGGCGTGTCTCGTGCTCGTCGCAGCGTGCTTCCACGTCCACATCTTCCTGGTGAACGATGTCATCGACCTCGAGGTCGACGCCACCCAGCCGCGCCGCGCGGAACACGTGCTGGTGCGGGGGCTTGGCGGCGACGGCGTCTCGAAGCGGAATGCCCTCGTCATCGCCTGGCTGGGGGCCGCCATCGTAGTCGTGCTCACCCTATTCCTCGGCGCGGGGCGCAACGCCTGGCTGGCGCTGGGGGGCGCCTTCGCCTTCATCGGGGTCTACAACCTCTGGGGCAAGCGCTTCCCCGTGCCGCCACTGACCGACGCGGTCCAGGGCTTGGGGTGGTGGGGACTGATCCTGTACGGGTTATGGCTCGTGGACCCGGACGCCGGGCTCGACACGATCGCCGACCGGACGCTTCCGCTGCTGGCGTTCAGCATGGGCTTCACCCTGCTCATCACAGGCGTCCACGGGGGACTGCGCGACCTGGTGAACGATCTGGCTCACGGCAGGACCAACACCTCGATCTTCCTGGGAGCGCGACCCGCCGTGACCGCGGGAGCGACTCCGTCGGACCAGACCGCCGTCCTCAGTTCGTGGGGAGTGGTCGCGTACGCCTACACAGTGCTGGTGCTGATGTTCTGGCCCACGTTCGGCTTCGTTGGCGAGGCGTCGCACTTCGCCAGCGGCGGCAGGCAGATGGCGGCGGCAGTCGCCATGGCCGGGGTCTTCACCGCGAACTGCGCCCTGATCTGGCGCGTCGTGAAGCCGGTGGAGCCCAGGCGCGACGCCTGGGCGAGCGGCCACTCGGTCTTCTTCCTCTTGCCCGCGATCGTCCTGTACCTGCTCTCTTCGCTTCCATCGCCGCTTCTCAAATGGGTGGTCGCGTTGCTCTTCTGGGCACCCCTGGCCTTCCAGGCGCGGTTCATGAGCTACGCCCTGAACTTTCTCGATCACTTCGCCGCACCGCTACCGACGGCGAACGCCGCCGGCGCCGAGCACGTGATCGATGGAGGCGACTAGAACCCATCTCACGGGTCGTTCGCTCTCGCCTTCTCGATCGCCTCCCGGTTCGCTCAGACCGCGCATTTCGCGTCCCACGCTGGGCGGAAGGAGGTGTCTGGTCTTTGCCGCAAAGGGCGTTCCGGACGTCTTGGATCGTTGAGACGAAACGGGCGTGGTTCCACTCGTCCTCGATCCTTCGGCGCCGGTCCTGGAGAGGGGAAAATGCCCCCCCGTATGGGTAGGTCGCCATGCCCCGGTTTCGCAGGGCTGGCCATTGGGCTTTCCCTCATCGCGCGAACGAGATTCGGCGAGCTAGGGCCCGGGGACCGGCTGTTTCGGATACTTCACTGCGTACGGGCCGAGCACGATGCTCACGACCTCCGCCTGGGCCAGCATCGGCAGCAGCAAGACCATCAGCGCCACGGTCAGTAGGTGCGGCCCCAAGTAGTCCGCGAAGACCCAGAGTGGTGCGACGAGAAGGGGGAGGAGATGTCGGGTGAGCCCCGCTTCCACCATGTCCTTCGCCGGAATGCTGCGGAGGGGATGTCGGGGGAGCTCCGCTTTCACTTTGTCTGGGCCCGGGATGCGGCGGAGGTTCACGATGGACCAGACCAAGAGAATCACCAGGCCGACCGCGATCACGGACCTCGTCAAGCATTCGTACTTGGAGGCGAAGGGCCCCCAGAGCAGCGAACTGCCCAGCAAGAACACGATTACGATGGCTACGGCGTACTTCTCCTGACCATGCCTGCGGACGACGTTCATCAGGAAGACGAAGCCGACCCCGTAGAGCACGAGTATCCGGCTCAGCCCCACCACCGGGCCTTCGCTCATCAGATAAACGGCTAAGAGCCAGAGGCAACCCCATGCAGCGCTCTTGATCGCATCGGCCAGGTGCGGCGTCGGGAGCTTCTTGCCCCAGACGTCGTAGACAAAGATCAGCCCGAATGCGCACACCAGCGTGACCCATTCGGCCATTCCGCCGTTCGCGTGAAACGTGATGCTCACCGCGGCGGGAACCGTCAGGATCACCAGGAAGATTGCCAAGGAGGGGCTCACTTGGCCCGCCAGAAGCGGGCGGCCCTTCCGGGTGGGCGTTTGCCGGTCCTCCGCCTGGTCCATCCAGTCGTTCAAGAGATAGCCGAACACGTGGAAGCACGCGGCGACGCCCAGCAGCTGGCGAATCTGTACTCCCGTGAGGTTGTCGGACACGGTCCTCGCCGCTAGCAGCATCATCAGCGCGGTCAACGCGTAGTAGTGGATTCGCAGTAATCGGTCGAGCCTCTGGACCGACTCGGTAAAGCGGTGCACCGCTTCTTGCTTCGTTCCCCAGCAGAGCAAGGTACCGAATAGCAGCGTGGTCACACTCAGCATCACCAGGAGCCAGTTCTTGCCGAGAAGGCCCGCGCCGATCAGCAGGGTGACCGGAAACGCCACCGCGAAGAGCTGCGGAGCGGCGAGCCTCCAATCGATCACCGCGCTGGTAGAGAAGTCGAAGGCCCGCCGCACGAAGTAGGCGGCCGAGCAGAGCAGTACGAAGCCCATCGCCAGCCTCTGCGGCGTGGGGTCCTCTGTGGCAAAGTTTGGCGAGTACCAGAGGATGGCGCCTGCCCCGCAGAGTAGGGCGAGGACCCAGAGCGGCTTCTCCAGCCACGACGGAATCGTCGCCTTTCGACCTTCGATCAGGAAGCGATTGTGACACCTCCAGTCTCTCTCCCAACGTTCCACGGTGCTTTGCCCAAGCAGAGGTGAAGACGGAACGTGCCGGTGCAGGGCTACCGTCCCGAGAGCGGAAAGTCGCTTGAGCCCGTCCTTCGCCCAGCCGACCAACAGCGCCAAGGCGGCCAGGGCCAGCGGTCCTCCCCACCAGGTTGCGTAGTTGAAGAGCGGTACGCCGAACCACTCCCCGCGCACCTTCGAGTTAGGATCGCCGAACCACTGCCAGAGGCCGAGCCCGCCCACGGAAGGGTTTCCGTCGCACTTGTAGGTGCTGGTCACGACCGGGTCGAGCAGCACGTCGATATTCACCAGCACGAGCGCCGCAAAGAACGGCAGCGCCCAGAGGGAGATATTGAAGAAGCGCCCGATCCACATCACCGAGCAGAAGAGGGTGGCCTCCATCACGATGATCGCGAGAGGGATTCCACTGCCCGCCTTCGTCTCGGTATCCTCGACGAACTTCGCACAGACTCCCAGGATCCCAGTCCGCTCAGGCTCGCAGCAGTCGAATTTATGGGGCTCGAGCATCAGCGGGAACCCATTCGGGTAGAGGAAGTAGGGGGTGCGGTGGTCCGCCCAGGACTCAAGCAGGTAGAAACCGCCGACGATGAGCGAGAAGATCACGAGTTGCCACACACCGTCGATCCAGGGACGGCTCTTCTCGGACCTGCGCTTCGCCTCGCGGAACGCGCTCCAGAGATGGACCACCGCCGCCGCGAACACGCCCACGGTGAAGGTCCAGACCCAGAAAAGACCGTCGGGACCGAGAAAACCGGGGTTCGGTGCCTCCATGTCGCGCCCTCCTCGGCGTCCGACCCGCACCCCGAAATCCATTATGCCCAGAGGATCAGCACATGGGAAGACTTTATGGCACGGGGCTGCGGCGAACGGTCGCACCCCGGAGGCTGGGGCAAATAGGACCCGCCCGAGCGGTCGTCAACTGCCGCGTTTCAGGGGATTCTAAAGTGGAGGCGTTGCAGCTGTGACACCATGCAATGCATTCAGTTCTTCTATGATGCGCTGCGGCTGGACGGCGGGTGTAGCCAGTACGGGGACAGTAGGAAAAATCAATGATCGATCGTCACCCCGATCACCACCAGGATGCACTGCTTTTCCACCGCCTTGCCTCGACGCATCGAGAAGTCTGTCCTGTCGAAAAAGAGATACGTTCACGCTCCCCGGCGCCTTTCCTGCTGCCGTCTCGATAACGCAGCTATGAAGCCTACGAAGTAGAAGCTCAAAGAAACAAACACCTCAAAGATAGACATACCTGTCACCAGGGTAAGTCTCGAATCGTATTGAGCTGCAATCCCCATCGACACGGCAAGAAGACAAATCGACTCAAAGCCCACACTGAGCCACCAAAGCACGGGAAAGAGAGTTTCGTCCTTGAACAACTCTTCATGCCGCAGATGTTCCCACACCAAAAAACCCACCAATGAACACAATACTGACATCATCAAAACGAATACGGGATTCACTGATTCCATACAGGGTCTTGCCGACCAAATACACAAACACGATACGAGAAAGAAAATCGACAACTCCAGTCTTAACACGCCTCCAAAAACAGGAGCTTGTCTACGAAGGGGCATAATTGAAAACAAGTAACCAGAATTGTAGGCCAGAACAAGGGCGAGGATCATTGTAAAACAATGGACAGCGTCTTCGGGCCGCTCGGGATCAAGAATCCACAAGAAGAGATAGATTGTCGTAACCAAGAGAACGGAAAGGAGAGTCAAGGCGCCAAATGCGATCTTGCTCTTACAACTATGAGGGAAACTGGCAGCCAGATTCTGCCAAAGCCAGATGCCACCTCGATAAGAGAAATATCCAACCAGAGCAGATACAATCGTGATCAGCGGCGTCATAGCAGACCAAACAGGCGATAGAACAATCTTGTCCCTGGTTCCGACAAGCTTGCTGTATGCCATCGCGTCTCTTGTTTCAGCGAGGCGTGGTGCAAGTAGTTGACCTCCTGCGGAACTCCCCAAAGGGTCCCGTCAACTCCCTCTTGTTTCGCCCCCGATAATGCCGAAAAACATATAGGAGTGTTGGCGGATAGGGCAAGCAAGGTGGGCCTTTGGGAATCCGATCATCGTCGTGAGGTCAGCTTTCCCGCAGACTCGAAGTGGTCCTGCCGGCCTCACCGCATTATACTGGACCGCCCTGGGCTTTTCGGAGGCTCGTTGGGGCAACGCTCGACGCGGCGGGGGTGGTGCGCGAGGGAGTCGGTGGGGCGCTCGGGGCTGGGGACGCGGCCAGCGAGGTAGTCGAGGAGGTGATGCAATGGTCTGCAAGGATCTATGTATTGAGCCTCTCCAGGTCAAGAGAATGCCTGATGGGCGGCGTCTCCTTCTGGAGAATCTACGGATACAGCTCGAAGACGAAGAAGAAATGCTGGTCGAAAAGGGCTTCACGACAGACTACAGCCACTGGCCGCGATACCCGACGTACCTTCTCGGCCTTGCGTTGATCGGTATGCTGCTCTGCGGGGTGCCGAAGATCTATGGCATCGTCACAGCTGTCTTGATTCTTGCGTCGGTCGCTCCCCGATTCTCGAAGACGGATGTCGCCGGCGTGGTGCATGACTTCATCTGGCGGCATGCCACGCTCGGATCCGAAGGACGCCCTGTCGGCTATTTCGAGGGGAACAAGATCTGGTACTACGTGGCGCGGTCTGGAGCACATCGCCAAACGAGGACGTTCGTAATCGTAGCCGCGATCGGTTTCACGGGTTTGACCCTGTTTGCTTGGTGCGCGTGGTGCAAGTACCGGCGCGCAGAGAAGAGCGAGAACTAGAGCCTCACTCGATCACTGGATGTCCTTGAATACCTCCTGCGTCTGAGAGCGAACTATGTCCGAATGTCGTTGACGGGTTACATCCGGCGTACGCGGTAAACCTGCATCCCCGACCCGACGGTCGCGCGTCCGTAACATCGCTGCGGGTCGACTAAACGATGTACTCGAAACACTTCGCGCGCTCGTACGGTGTATAGTTCTCGTCGCGCCGTCGTGGTTCGTGTAGTGGATCTGGGCGATGAACGGATCCTTCCCTGCGATGCTGGACGTAGTCCCGATCGGGCAGCGCTCGGCACGATCGCTTCGATCATGCACCAGGTTCTGACCCCCGCCGACGAACGGATTGATCCGCTTCCGAAGGCAGGGTCGGCTCGTCGAACTCCGTCAGAACCAGGGGTGGTGGCGGCGAGGCCTGGAGACGAGGTCGGCGAAGGTCCCGCCTGCGAAGACAGCCCCGACCAGGTGAGGGTCAGGTCGCCCACCCGATCTACCGTCAGCTCACCGAGGCCTTCTGGCGCGCTCACCTGCTCGAACACCGCCACGGGGGTGAGGATCCCGTGTTGCCCGCGACGCCGCAGCAGCAGCACGATGTCGTAGGCATCACGACGGCGCCGGAGATGCGTGAAAGGCGGCGTTGCCCTGGAGCCGGAGGCGCCGGTGTGGAGGACTCTCTTCTTTGCGTCTTTCGCGGAATATCGGGGCCGGTTCTCGCTGGTCAGAAGACGCGGATGAACTCGCGCTCCGCTTCGTAGAGCTCGTCGAACAGGCTGCGGATCTCCTCCAGGGAGCAGACGGCGGCGGTGAGCGGGTCGAGCATCAGTGCGTGGACCGCCGCTTCGCGGTCACCTTCCAGCAGGCTGGTCACCGCCAATTCGTGGACAGCCATGTGGGCCTGGTTGAGCGCGGCCAGCTGTGTGGGCAGGTAGCCGAAATGGCAGGGGTTGAAGCCGTTCTCGTCGATCAGACAGGCCACCTCCACGCATCCATCCTGGGGCAGATTGTCGATCAGACCGTCGTTGACCACGTTGCCGTGGATCCGCGCCGGGACACCCGTCTCCTTGGCCTCGACGATGTAGGAGGCGAACTCGTAGCTGCGGCGCAGCTCGATCTCGGCCTCGCCCCGGATCATCTGGTGCGCGTACTTGTCGAGCCCGGCGCGCCAGAGTGGCCAGCACTCCGCGTAGAATCCCGTCTTGCCCCGGTAGCCGTCGCGGTCGTACTTCTCGATCAGGTCGTCCCGCTTGCGGAAGTAGGGGAGGTACTCGGAGAAGTGCCCGCTGGATTCGGTCACGAAATAGCCGAGCTGGCGCATGAACTCGAAGCGAGTCGGGTCCTGATCGAAGAATTCGGGATCGTTCGCCCGTTCCTTCAGCCGAGGGTAGAGGTCCTCTCCCTTGTGCGTCAGCTCGGTGAACCAGGCGTTGTGGTTGATGCCGGCACAGCGCCACTGCATCTCCTGGTAGGGTACGTCGGCGTAGCGGGCCAGCTGCTCCGAGGTTCCCTGCACCGAGTGGCAGAGGCCGACGACCTGCATCTCGGTGTCCCGGAGGGCTGCCAGGGTCAGGATCGACATCGGATTGGTGTAGTTCAGCACCAGGGCGTCGGGACAGAGCTCTTCGGCGTCGTGAAGAATCTCCAGCCAGTCGGGTCCGGTGCGCAGCGCCTTGAAGATCCCGCCGGGTCCGATGGTGTCTCCGATGCACTGCTTGATCCCGTACTTCATGGGGATCTCGTGGTCGAACTGAACGGTCTGGAGCCCATTCACCTCGATGAAGTTGATGATGTAGTCGGAGTCCCCCATCACCTTGCGCCGTTCCGTGGAGGCTTCCACCGTCCAGCTCTTGCCGGCGAGAGCGATGACCTTCTCGGCGAGCTGATGGGCCATCTCCAGACGCACGGGATCGATGTCGACCAGTGCGAAGCTTCCGCCGTCGAGGTCGGGGATGAGCAGAATGTCCATCATCAGCTGGCGGGAGAAGACCGCGCTTCCCGCGCCCATCAGTGTGACTTTCACCATTCGGGGAACTCCTACTCGGTTCGTCCCGCCAGGCTAGGAGAGGGCCATGCCGTCGATCAGGATCACACTCATCACGATGGCCAGCGACAGGCTCAGATGGCGGAATAGCGCGCGGTATCGATCGCGGTCACCCTGAAGGCAGACGCCGAAAACCGCGGCGAGAACCAGCGCGTTGGCGAAGAGAATCCAGGCCGCGGTCTCGGACAGGATGACCCGATACAGGGGCAGGCAGAGGGTCAGGACGACGAAGGCCGCCACCCAGACGAACACCAGCTGCCGGAGCTGCCCCACCGAGAGAACCCGGAGCATGCTCGGCATGCCCGAGCTGCTGTAGTCCTCGCGGTGTGCCAGTACCACCAGCCAGAAGTGGGGCAATTGCCAGACGCCAAATACGACCATCAGGATCCACAGCTTGGGCGATCCGAGTCCACTCCCGCCTCCGGCCGCCATCCATCCCATCAGGACCGGCAGCATGCCGCAGACGGCTCCGGGGATGATCGCCAGGATCGTCGTTCTCTTGAGCGGCGTGTAGATGCCGTTGTAGAAGCCGACGGCGATCAGGCCGGTCAGCGGGAGAGCCAGCGAGCCGCTGGCGAGGAAGAGCCCCACCGTCCCGGCGAGAATCAGCGCCGCCGCCTGAATCAGGGCCGCCTGCGGGACTGATCTCTCCGCGAGGCAGCGCTCGTCTTCGGGTCCGCCGCAGCCGGCTGTCGATCTCGCGGTCCTGGTAGTTGTTCAGGGTCGCCGAGCCGAGACACAGCAGGAACAGGCAGAAGAGCGTCCCCAGCGCGGTCGAGTCCAGAACGGGCTTCCGCGCCACGTACGCGGTGAAGGCAGAGGCGGTCATCAGATAGCAGAGCGAGAGCTTGGCGAGGCCGAGGTGTCTGGCTACACGGAAGGCAAGCCCCGAGAGGGGTCTGCGGGGTGTCGAAATCGCGACGGTCTGCGCTCTGGGGGCCACGCTCGATCCCTAGTCCTCTAGGAGCCAGGCGCGGTACTCCGCATCGGGGACGATCCTCAGGATCGCCGTCATCCCGGAGTGCTCCACGCCGCAGTACTCGGCGCAGAGCACGTCGTACTGCCCGACCTCGTCGGCGAAGAACCAGGTGTAGGTATCCATCCCCGGCACTGCGTCCATCTTGATCCGAAACGCCGGGATGAAGAGGCTGTGGTTGACGTCTTCCGCGGTGATGTTGAGCTTGATCGCGTTCCCCTGCGGGACGACCAGCTCGGACTCGGCCACCTTGTCGTTCGGATAGACGAAGACCCAGGAGAACTGCTGACCGATGACGGCGATCTCGATCGCGTCGTCGGGGACCTCCCGGAGACCGAGATAGGACTGCCAGCCGATGTAGAACATCGACATCACCAGGACCGTCGGGATCAAAGTCCAGATGGTTTCCAGCAGCCAGTTGCCTCGAATGTCCGAGGGCTCCGGGTTTCTGCTTCGCGAGTATCGGATCGTGAAGTAGATCATCAGGACGGTGACGAACACCAGCAGAGCCAGCGAGACCCCCAGGATGTAGAGGAATGCCGCGTCGACGCGAGCGACCGAGTCTGTGATTCCGTTCATATCGCGATCACCGGAATGAGATGTCCCAGAACAGGAAGGAGACCAACACCGCGAGGGTGAAGACGGTGACGACGAAGGTGGTCCGGATGAACCGGCCCTCGTGCTTCAGATGCATGAAGAACAGCAGCACCAGTGACGACTTCACCGAGGCGATCAGGATCGCCGCCCAGATGTTGAGCGCCCCCAGCTCGATTCGCGACACCCCCACCGTGATCCCGGTCAGAGTCAGGAGCCCCAGGAGCACCGCGAGGAGCTGGGTGTACGGCTGAGGATGCTGTTCGCTCGATTCCATCGTGTCCTATCCGGCCACTGTCACCGATGATCTCCCCGTCTTCATCGGTCAGAGAATCAGGTAGAACAAGGGAAAGATGAAGATCCAGATCAGATCGACGAGATGCCAGTAGAGTCCGGAGTTCTCGAGGACGATGTCCTTCTCTTGATTGATCCGCCCCCTCCAGATCAGCGTTGCGCAGACGCTCAGCAGCGCCAATCCGATCACCACGTGCAGCCCGTGCAGCCCGGTGATGGTGTAGTAGAGGCCGTAGAAGATCGTCTGTCCCTGGGGTCCGGCTGCGAGGTCCGGTGAGCCCGGGTAGATGCCGTGATCGAACTTGGCGCCCCACTCGAAGTACTTGTTCACCAGGAAGCCCAGGCCCATCAGGATCGACGCCCCCAGGAACAGCACGGCGGTCTTCGGGGTGCCCTTTCGTATCGCGGTGATGGAGGCGGCCACGGTGAAGCTGCTGGTGAGGAGGAGGATCGTGTTGAGGGCTCCGATGGGCATGTTCAGCGTCTGTCCGCCCGCGACGAAGTCTTCGGTGTAGCGGTGGTAGTAGTTCGCGTAGATGACGAACAGCCCGCCGAAGAGCATGAGCTCGGTGTAGAGGAACAGCCACATGCCCACTCTCTTGCCCGTCGTGTCGACAGTGTGTTCCATCGAGATCGCTCTACCGGCTCTAGCTCTTGCGAGCGTTCTTCACGATGTCCGTGAAATCATAGGGGTATTCTTTGACCACAGGTTCGGTCTCGAAGTTGTGCGTCGGGGGCGGGGAGGGCAGCGACCACTCCAGCGTGGTTCCTCCCCACGGATCCGAGGGGGCGCGCTCGCCGTTCTTCAAGCTGACGAGCAGGTTGTAGAACATCAGCAGGATCGCGGCCATGATCATGTACGCGCCAAAGCTGGCGACGAAGTTGCCCGCCTCGAATTGGGGAAGGTAGTCGAAGTATCGCCGGGGCATGCCCTGCAGCCCGAGAACGAACATCGGCATGTAGTGAAGCATGAATCCGGCGGTCAGCAGGATCGCAGCTACGTAGGCCTTCTTGAAATCGTACATGCGTCCGAACATCTTGGGCCACCAGAAGTGCAGACCGCCGAAGAAGGCGAACCCGGAGCCCCCGAACATCACGAAATGGAAGTGCGCGACCACGAAATAGGTGTCGTGGACGTGCACGTCCGTCCCCGCTGAGCCCAGCACCAGGCCGGTCAGACCTCCGATGGAGAAGAGGTAGATGAAGCAGAGCGCGAAGAGCAGGGGCGGCGTCATCAACACCGACCCCTTGTACATGGTGGACACCCAGCTGAACACCTTGATCCCGCTGGGAACGGCCACGATGAAGGTCAGGAACGAGAAGACGAACACGGCCACGTCGCTCATGCCGCTGGTGAACATGTGGTGCGCCCAGACCAGGGACCCCGAAACGGCGATGGCCATCGAGGAGGCGAGGATGGCCTTGTATCCGAAGATCGACTTCCGGGAGAAGACCGGGATGATCTCCGAGATGATCCCCATCCCGGGCAGGATCATGATGTAGACAGCCGGATGCGAGTACATCCAGAAGAGGTGCTGGTAGAGGAGCGGATCGCCTCCTCTCTCCGGATCGAAGAGCCCGACCCCGAAGATCCTCTCCAGCGCCACGACGACCAGCGTGATCGCCACGATCGGCGTTGCCAGCAGCTGGACCCAGGCGGTTGCGTAGATCGACCAGGTGAAGAGCGGGATCTGGAACCAGCCCACGGTCTTCGCGCGCATTCGATGGACGGTGGTGATGAAATTGAGCCCGGTCAGCATGGACGACATGCCGAGGATGAAGACGGCCACCACCGTCACCGAGACGCCGGTCTCGGTGGTTACGCTGAAGGGTACGTAGAAGGTCCAGCCCGTATCCGGAGGGCCTTTGACGAACAGGGAGACGATCGCGAGGATGCCGCCGCTGACGTACAGGTACCAGGAGAAGAGGTTCAGCTTTGGGAAGAAGACGTCCTGGGCGCCGATATGAATCGGGAGCAGGAAGTTGCCGAAGATGGCCGGCATGGCCGGGATCACGAAGAGGAAGACCATGATGACGCCGTGGAGGGTGAATACGGCGTTGTAGGTCTGGGCGTCCATGATGGTCTCGCCGATGGCCGAAAGCTCGACGCGCAGGAGAACGCCGAGCAACATGGCGATCGTGAACCAGAAGAGCACCACGAACAGGTAGAGGAGGCCGATCCGCTTGTGGTCGGTCGTGGTCAGCCAGCCTCGAATCGTGCTGAATCGATCCGATGAGGTGTCTTCCAGAAAGGAGGTCACCGCAGCCATGCGCTCATCCTCTGTCCGTCCCCCCCCAGGGTTGGATTCACTTCTTTCTGACGATGAAGAAGAACAGGATTCCGAGCAGGACCACGATCCCCAGAGCCAGGAGCCTGAAGGATCTTACCATGTAGCTCTTGCTCTCGGGATCGTAATCGAAGCAGTAGGTGAGCAGCTTCCTGATCGATAGCCCCGGCGTGCCCTTCGCAGCCTCGGTGAGGGCCATGCCCACGTCGAAAGGCAGGAAGCGAGGCCCGTAGAGGTAGCGGATGATGGTTCCGTCCGGAGCCAGGGCGATCATGACGTTGGGGTGGATGAACATGTGCGGGCCGGTCCGCTTGAAGTTGAAGCCCAGCGCGCCGGTCAGGGACCGGATGCTCTTCTCGCTGCCGGTCAAGAAGCGCCACTCTTCTCGTGGCAGCTCCTCTCGCAGGATCTTGGTGAAATTGGCCTTGGATTCCCGTGCGACGCCCGGTACGTCCTCCTCGTCGAAGCTGAACGCGATCACCCCGTAGTCTCGTCCGAACTCCAGAGGGACGTCGTTGATGGCGTTGGCGAGATTGGCGAGCATGATCGGGCACGTCACCGTGCAGGAGAAGAAGATCGGCAGCACCAGAGTGGGCCTGGTGATCGCTTCGCCGATCGCCAGCTCCCGGCCCTGCTCGTCGACGAAGAGGATGTCCAGAGGGATCTTCTCACCGAGGTGCTCGTCTACGCCGACCGCCACGTCACTCTGCGATTGCTTCAGCATCGCTTCGTGATCATGGGGCTCGGGCATCGGGGCCGCGGAGGAGGGATCCGACGGGTGCGGGGACTCTTCGGTCGCCTCTTCGGCGCCCGCGAGGCCGGGGAGAGCCAGAAGCACCAGGAATGGCATCAGGAATGCGAATAGGTAGGCGCTGGGGCGCCGCATGGGCGTGTCACCTAAACGACGCCGGGGCTCTGCCCCGGCTACTTGATCTTCAGGACGCTGTGCTCCCCGCTGGAGAGATTCACCTTCAAGATCGCTCGAAATCGATGCTTCAGGACGATGCTGTCGCTGCGGCCGTAGGCGAGCAGGACGACGGTCTCGCCCTGGACGCTCACCGGCTTGTCCATGGCATCCCCCGAGTCCAGGGGGACGGTGAATTCCAGCACGGTCTGGCCATCCAGCTCGGATCCGGAAACATTCGAGACATCGGACTTGCCCTCGATCGTCGCGTCTTCCTTGTGCTTCTTCGTCTCGGTGCCGTAGTGATCGAAGACTTCGGCCTTTCCGCCCTTGACGAAGCCGATCAGGAAGTTGGCGCCCTTCATGTTCTCGGGCATCTCGGGGTTGAATCCGACGCCCATCCATCCGTTGGTTGGCGCTGTCAGCTTGATGTCGATGCTGTCTCCCTGAAGCGTCCAGAAGAAGCGCATGTCCCTTACCGCGATTCCGTGGCTGTACTTGCCGAGCTCTGCCTGGGACAGCCCTTCCTCGGCGGCGGGCTCCTCGGGGGCTTCCTGCCCACAGGCCGAACACAGGGCGGCCAGCAAGAGCGCGGAGAGGGTCAGATGGATTGCGAGCGGTCGGTTCTTCATTGATCTCGGCCTTTCACGGGAAAAATCATCCGTCGAATCATCGTCTGGGTTGAGCTCTTCTCTGCTGCAAGGCGAGAGGTCGCTCTCAGCCGTAACCGATCTCACCACCGATGTATCCCAGACCCACGGCGGTAAAGAGGCAGAGAGCGTATAGCACAAGGGGCAGTCTGGAGTCATTGCGTCCACCGCTGCCCGCCGCCACCGCGGCGAGAAGTAGGAGCGGCAGGACGCACGCCAGGACGATCTTGGTGATGAAGAGGGCGGACCAGTCTCCGTCGTAGTAGTGCTGCCAGTCGAAGATCCCGGCAACGATCGTAGGCGGCACGAAGATCGCCCCCAACACGGCGCAATGTCGAGCGGTTGTTGCGAGCGCCTCATATCGGAGGGACGCCAGTCCAAAGAAGAAGGCGCCCATCGCCATTCCCATGGGCAGGTGCGTGATCGCGGGGTGCAGAGGATGCGTGAATCCTATCTGCTCGAGCAGTTGATAAACGAGCTCTATCACGTTGATTCCCCCTCCAGGTGATAGTCGGCGCGAACCGCTTGAGGCTCAGATTGGGGAATAGCATATCAGAAGAGGGGGGGTGGATTCGCTGACCGGCCCCTGTAAAGATTATTTCAATATTATATATAGATTCTTTGACTTCTCGGAAGCGCGGCTAGATTCGTGGTGAAGGAAACGAAGATCGGAGGGTCATGATGAGCGCCGAAAGTGCGAGCCAGCAGCTTCCGTTTCATCTCCAGGGCAACTTTGCCCCGGTCCAGGAGGAGAAGACCGCGCTCGACCTGGAGGTTCAGGGCGCGATTCCTCCGGAGCTTCGCGGCCTCTACCTGCGCAACGGCCCCAACCCCCGTTCGGGCGAGTCGCCGCACTGGTTCTTCGGCGATGGCATGGTGCACGGCGTTGCCCTCGCCGATGGGAAGGCGAAGTGGTATCGCAACCGCTGGGTGCGGACCCGCCCCTACCTGGAGGGCGGCGAGAGCGCGATCCTGATCCAACCCGACGGCAGCGTGGACCGCACGGTGGCCAAGGCAAACACCAATATCATTGGCCACGCCGGTCGAGTCCTGGCCCTGGTGGAGAGCTCGTTTCCCACCGAGATGACACGGGAGCTCGAAACCGTCGGGCTCTTCGACTTCGGCGGCAAGCTCACCACCGCCATGACCGCCCACCCGAAGCTCTGCCCGGTGACGGGGGAGATGCACTTCTTCGGCTACGGGTTCGGGCCGCCCTGTCTGACCTATCACTGCGCAGACGCGTCGGGAGAGCTGATCCAGAGCGAGGTCATCGAGGTTCCGGGCCCCACCATGATGCACGACTTCGCCATTACCGAGCGACACGTCATCTTCATGGACCTGCCTGTCGTCTTCGACCCGGAGCGCGCCATGCAGGGTACGATGCCCTACGCCTGGAGCGACGACTACGGCGCACGTCTCGGCATCATGCCCCGCGGCGGAAACAGCGCGCAGGTGCGTTGGTTCGAGATCGAGCCCTGCTACGTGTTCCACCCGCTGAACGCCCATGCAGAGGGCGACGAGGTGGTGCTGGACGCGGCGCGCTACCCGGAGATCTGGCGGGCCAGCCCGGCGGATTTCACTGCCGCCTGCCTGCACCGCTTCCGGGTCGACCTGACGTCTGGCCAGGTCCGGGAGGAGGCGCTGGACGACCGCGCCATCGAGTTCCCGCGGGTGGATCCGCGCCGCGAGGGACGCGCGCACCGCTTCGGATACGCCGTCTGCTTCGATCTCCTCACCTCGCAGTCGGTCAGCGCCCTCGTCCAGTACGACCTCGCCGGGGGAGGAGCGAAGACTCACGAGTTCGGCCCGGGCTGCGCACCCGGTGAGGGGGTGTTCGCGCCCGCGTCGGCGGACGCTTCCGAGGACGAGGGCTGGGTGATCAGCTTTGTCTACGACGAAGACCGCGGCGGAAGCGCTCTGGTCATTCTGGACGCGGCGCGCTTCGACGGGCCGCCGGTGGCCACCGTTCCACTCCCCCAGCGCGTTCCCTTCGGATTCCACGGCAACTGGATTCCCGATCCGGCCTGATCAGACGGATTATTCTGTAGAATTGTGGCATAAAGTCCCACGAATTGACCAGGGTGGTTCGGTTTCTACCTCAGACGGACGGTCTGTCTCGACCTCACTTCTCCGCGGCCACCTCGACCCATGGGTAGGCGTCGAAGGCGTAGGCTTCGCAAATGTCGAGTGCGGCGTACTGCTCGCGGCTCAGGTTTCTCCACTCGGTCAGGCGCCAGAGCAGCGTGCAGCGGTCGCGGTCAGTGGCGAGTCGGGGGTCCTCCATCAGCTCGGCGACGATCCGGTCGATGCTGAACGTCTCCGACGCCAGGCGGAGCCCTCCGTCGGCGGGGGTATCGAGGACGATGTACTTGGGCGCCTCCGCGCTGGAGTCGTCCCAGGCGGGCCACTCCAGCTGGTCGCCACCGCGTCCCCGGCCGGGCGAGCCGCTGTAGGCGAACTCCGCCCAGTAGGACATCATCTGCCCGGAGAGTGTCTCGCGCCCCGCGCGGCTCCCCCCTCCGAAGATGAGCCTGGTATCGGGCCCCAGGTCCCAGTGGCCGAAGACGAAGGGGATTTCGAAGCCGTGGCTGGCGCCGAGCATCTTCGGGCCATCGTAGAAGAGGGGGAGGCTGCGCTCCTCGTCCCAGTCCCAGCGATAGGCGTAGACGCTCGGACCCTGTGCGGTGCTCATCAGCGCGGCCGGTTTGTCCACCGAACGAGCCTTCCAGGCATTGGCCAGGTGATGGGCCTGGGCCTGGTAGATGTTCTCGTCGAGGGCCTCGGGGAAGAGACCGAAGCGCCAGTACGCGAGTGCCGGGTCGAAGGCCATGAACAGCTTGTTCTCGTCGCGATTGGTCCCGAGGATGACCGGCACCTTGTTGTAGGTGCCACGGGCCAGGCGCTCCGTGGGCTGCGTTCGCGGCAAGACCGCCCCGTCGCGGAAGACCTGCGGGAAATTCAGCATACCCGGAGGCTCGGATGGGTCCTCGGCGTAGGCGACCAGGATCTCCTGGTGGCTCTTGCCGCGCAGGTAGCTCTCCAGGCCGGCCGCGCCCATGGAGGCCATGTGTTGGCGTGCGGCTTCGCGGTCCGGAGCCGTGCCGTCCCGCACCAGGAGGCTGGCGATGATCTCGCTGGAGCTATAGGGGTGCCCCGGTGGATCACTGTCGGTGAAGTTTTCGGCCTCCGCGGCGGTTGCGCCGCCCATTCCGCCGCTCTGGATGATCGCGCGGTGGAAGAGGCCCTTGGCGCGCCGAGAGAGCAGGAGACTGAGGACATTCCTGCCGCCCGCGGACTCTCCGAAGATGGTGACATTGTCCGGGTCGCCACCGAAGGCCGCAATGTTCTCCTGCACCCACTCGAGGGCGCGGATGGTGTCGAGGGTGCCGAAGTTGCCCGAGCGCTCGGCGGCGCTTCGGTCGCCAGCGCGGAGCGCTGCGTGCCGGAACCACCCGAAGGGCCCGAGGCGGTAGTTGATCGCCACCACCACGACGTCGTGGGTGGCCGCCAGGTTGCCGCCATCGTAGAAGCCGGCGCGGCCGATCGAGTTGCCGCCACCGTGGATCCAGAGCATGACCGGGAGTCCGCGCGCGCTGGCGACCACATCGCCCGGCTCTGTCCTCGGCGCGTAGACGTCGAGGTAGAGGCAGTCCTCGTCGCCGATGATGCCCTTCGCGCCGCGAGGCTCGCCTGCGAAGGCGCTCGCGAACTGGGGGCAGGCGTTTCCCGTGGCCAGGGCCTCGCGCACACCGTCCCAGCGCGGTGGCGGCTGCGGAGGCCGCCAGCGGAGGGCGCCGACAGGAGGATCCGCGTAGGGAATCCCGCGCCAGACGTGGCTGCCGTAGGGCCCCGTGAAGCCGATGAGGTCGCCGGACCGGAGGGTGCGGCGAGACGCGGCATCCGGACTCGGCGGTGCGGGACCGCCGCACGCGGCGGTCATGGCCGCAAGCGCGAGCAGCGCTAGACAGGCTCGAAACGGTCGGGACGAGGCCATCGAGACCCTCCTCTGGCGAGTGTTCCAAAGCTCCATTATACCAAGGGCCGCCGTCGACAGAGCCGCGCCGCCTCGGCCCACGGAGAGTCTTGATGTATGACGTCGCGATCATTGGCGGTGGCGTAGTCGGCTGCGCGATTGCACGCGAGCTGTCTCGCTACCGGCTTGGCGTCGTCCTGCTGGAGAAGTGCGCTGAGGTCGGCTTCGGCACCACCAAGACGAACAGCGGCATCATCCACGCCGGGCACCATAGCCCGCCAGACACGCTCAAGGGCCGGTTGGCCGTGCGAGGCAACGAGCTCTTCGACAGCCTCCGCCAGGAGCTCAGCTTCGGCTTTCGCCGGATCGGTGAGCTGGTGGTGGCGCAGAGGAAGGAGGACCTCCCGGTTCTCGACGGGCTCAAGGCGCAGGGCATGAAGAAGGGGGTGCCGGGGCTCGAGATCTGGGATCGCGAGCGCCTTCGTCGCGAGGAGCCGAACCTCTCGCAGGGGCTGCTGGGCGCTCTCCACGCGCCGACAGCCGGGGTAGTCAATCCCTACGAGTTCGCGTTTGCATTGATCGAGCACGCCGTGGAAAACGGCGTGAAACTGGTGGTCGACGCTCCGGTCGAGAAGCTGGACGTCGCCCCGGATGGAATCACCGTGCACACGCCCAAGGGCGCGTTCCCAGCTCGCTTCGTCGTCAACTGCGCCGGTGTCTTCTCGGACGATGTCGCGAGAATGGCCGGCCTGGACGAGTTTCGCATCCATCCGCGCAAGGGCGAAGAGTACATGCTCGACAAGCGGCTGCAGGGGCTGGTGCGACGCCTGATCTTCCCAGTGCCGAGTCCCAAGACCAAGGGCACACTCATCATCCCCACCTTCGACGGCACCATCATGGTCGGTCCCACGGCCGAGGACACGGACGACCGCTACGATCTGTCGACCACCGACGCCGGGGCCGGCAAGGTGTTCGAATTCGTCCGCCGGGTCTGCCCCGCGATCAGCCCGCGCGACACCATCGCGGAATTCGCCGGCCTGCGAGCGGTGAGCGACACGAACGACTTCATCATCGGCCCCAGCAAGGTGAAGGGATTCATCAACGTGGCTGGCATCCAATCGCCGGGGCTCACGGCTTCGCCGGCCATCGCCGAGTACGTGTGCGAGATCCTGAAGGACGAAGGTCTGGCACTGGACGAGAAGACGGACTTTCGCCGGCACGTGCCCTGTGCGCCGCGCTTCTCGGCTGCGGACCTGGATCAGCGAGAGCGCCTCGTCGCCGAGAACCCACTCTTCGCGAGGGTGGTCTGCCGGTGCGAGCTGGTCACCGAGGCCGAGGTCCAGGACGCGATCGACCGCGGCGCGCGCACACTGGATGGCATCAAATTCCGCACCCGGGCGGGCATGGGGCGCTGCCAGGGAGGCTTCTGCACCTCGCGCTGCATGACGCTGCTGGCCGAGAGGGGAGGCGTGCCGTTCCACGCGATTACCAAGCGCGGTGGCGGATCCTGGATCGTCGCAGAGATGATTGGCGGGCAGCACCCTCGCGCCGACGAGAGCGAGGACGAGTCGTGCTAGGTCGCGCAGAGGGCAAGTACGACGTGGTCGTGGTCGGCGGCGGGCCCGCCGGGATGGGCGCGGCACTCGGCGCGCGCGACTCGGGAGCGGAGCGGGTCCTGATCCTCGACCGCGAGCCGGAGATCGGCGGCATCCTGCTCCAGTGCATCCACTCCGGCTTCGGGCTCCACTACTTCCGCGAGGAGCTCACCGGGCCGGAGTACGCCGAACGGTTCCTGGCGAAGGCGATCGATCAGGACATCGACCTGGTGACCGATAGCTACGTCTCCGGCGTGACGGTCGACTCTAGCGGTCGCAAGGCGGTTCGGGTGATGAGCGAGCAACGGGGCATCCTCACCCTGGAGACCCGCTCGGTGGTCCTCGCCATGGGCTGCCGCGAGCGCACGCGCGGTGCGATTCGCATTCCCGGCACTCGACCTTCGGGCGTGCTCACCGCCGGCTTTGCGCAGAAGCTCGTCAACATGATGGGATACCTTCCGGGAAAGCGCATCGCCATCCTCGGCTCGGGAGACATCGGGCTGATCATGGCGCGGCGACTCATCCTGGAGGGCTGCGAAGTCGTCGGCGTCTTCGAGATCATGCCGCACTCGAACGGGCTCACACGCAACGTGGTGCAGTGTCTGGACGACTTCGGCGTTCCCCTGCACCTGTCGACGACGGTCGTGAACATCGGCGGCCACGAGCGCGTGGAGCGGATCACCGTGGCCCCGGTGGACGAGGACATGGCGCCGATCATGGAACGAGCGTGGGATGTCGATTGCGACACCCTGCTCATCTCCATCGGCCTGATTCCCGAGAACGAGCTGTCGCGCAAGCTGGGCATCCAGCTCGACGAGGTGAACACCGGCGGTCCCTGGGTGTCGAGCGCCATGGAGACCAGCATGCCGGGGATGTTCGCCTGCGGAAACGTGGTCCACGTGCACGATGTGGCCGACTTCGTGACGCGTGAAGCCCTGCTGGCCGGGCAGTTTGCCGGGGAGTGGGCACAGGGGATCAGGCGGCCCACCGACAACATCAATCTGGTCCCCGGTGACAACCTGCGCTACTGCGTGCCGCACTCGCTCAGCCCAGGGCGCGAACACACCGTGTACATGCGCTGCCGGGAGCCGATGGACAAGTGCAAGCTCCGGGTCGGTGACCTCCGGGAGAAGAAGCTGCGCTACGTGTTTCCGGCGGAGATGATCAGCTTGAAGATCCGCCCGGATCTCCTGGACCGGTTTCACGGCGATACACTGCGCGTCGATCTGGTTTCGCGCGGGTAGGGCGAGGAAGGCGATGGCTGATACCGAGAAGTTCGTGTGCATCGGCTGCCCGGTGGGTTGCCCGCTCGAGCTCGCACACGAGGGCAACCAGATCGTCGAGGTCGCGGGGAACGATTGCAGGCGGGGCGAGAAGTACGCGAAGCAGGAGTTCACGGATCCGCGGCGCAGCTTGTCCACCACGGTCGCCATCTCCGGGGCGGTGTGGGCGCGCCTTCCCGTGAAGACGACGGGGCAGGTACCCAAGGATCGGGTCATGGAAGCCGCGCGAGCGATTCACCAGATTCACTGCCGGGCGCCGGTCAAGTCCGGGCAGGTGCTTCTCGAGGGGCTTCTGGACGAGACGGGCCTCGACGTAATTGCGACACGCTCCATGGAGGAGGTGCAGAGCCCAGGCGCGTCGCCGGACTCCGTCTGACCGGGCCGGGCTGGCCTCGGTCTACTCGATCTTCTCCAGCACCAGCGAGCGGCCGCGAAGAGGCTGGGTGGGCCGGTTGTTGTCGTCGTAGATCGCGGCGAACTCCGCGATCTGCTCGGCGGATCGCTCGACCGGCTCGGCGGGTGGCGCACCGAGCAGGTACAGGCCATGAGCCAGCAGACCATTCGTGGCTCCCGACTCTGGAAGTCGGAGCGCTGAACGGCCGCGCTGCGTATACTCGGAGAGCCATCCAGGAGGCAGAACACATGGAACTCAAGGAGATCCTCGGCAGGCGACGGACGATTCGCTTCTTCCTACCCCATCGACCCGTGGAGCGGGCGAAGATCCAGAAGATGCTGGAGGCTGCGCGGCGCGCCTCCTGCGTGGGCAACGTCAACAATACCAGCGCCATCGTGATCTGGAAGGAGAATGCCTCTCCCGAGCTGCTCAAGGCCCTCACACCACCCCTTGGATACCAGCAGATGCAGACGGCTCCGGCCTTCATCTTCTGGTATGCGGAGAAGTCGGCCTACCAGGTCGACAAGTGGATCGACAACATCAAGGACCTCGCGGACCAGGGCCGCATCGGCGTCGAGCCCGCCTCGACCAAGGCGATGGTCGAGCAGGGACTGCGCCCCGCTTTTTCGGCGGCGTGGGAGCAGATGGCGGTCGCTCCCCTGGCGTTCATGGACGTCGGACAGGCCATCTGCCAGGCGACGCTGGTCGCCTACGACGAGGGGCTGGGGACCTGCTGTATGAGCAGCCCCCGCATCGAGCAGATCGGCAAGCTGCTCGACCTGCCCGAGAGCGCGGTGCCCGTTTGCCTCCTGGCGGTGGGCTATCCGGCGGAGTCGTGGGAGGCCGGAGGACAGACCAGGAAGGCGCCCTTCGAGAGTCTCTTCTTCGAGGACACCCACGGGACGCCCTTCACCGCCGATCCGGCGGTCGAGGAGGAGCTGCGGGCAGAGAAGCTGATTCAGCAGGAGGCGCCACTCCCGTGGCGCCCCGCCGAGATGGAGTACCTGTTGAAGGCGCTTGGGCTGGAACAAATGGTCCCGGCGATCCCCGTCTCCGAAGAAGGTGACTCGGGGAAGAGCTAGCCGCCGGGAGAGGAAGCGCGATGCAGGTGACCCGGATCTTCACCGGAAGCGACGGTGAGTCGCACTTCGAGGATATGGACATTCCCCTCAAGGACCTGGGTCCGGTCGGAGCGATGTCCAAACTGATCGAGGCGACGGGCGTCGTCTTTCGAGAGACGGGTTCCGACTACGACCTCGACTTTCACAACGCTCCCCGCAGGCAGTTCGTCTTGATGCTTTCGGGCGGCGCCGTGGAGATCGAGGTTGGAGACGGAAGCAAGCGGCGTCTCGGCCCTGGCGACATTCTTCTGGCCGAAGACACCACCGGCCGAGGACACATCAGCCGAGCCGTAGACGACCAGCCGCGGGTGTCGATCTTCATCACCCTCGACTGACCGCAGCGCGCAGTTGTCGCCGCGGCTCGGTGAGTGGACGACGCCCTCCTCACGGTCCATACTTCCCGTTAGAGACGACATTCCCGGGCAAATGGCCCCTGTACCGAATTCCTTTGGATAGCCCGGGCTTGCGTATTGCGTGCTGGTCGAAGCGGAGAGGAGAGTCTTCCATGGGCGAACCCTTTGAACGAACCATGGCGATCACCAACGGCATGCTGAAGCCGATGGCCCGACTCATGAGGGAGAGCCCACCTCCGCCGTATCAGGACTACGCCCACCTGCTCGCCGCGTTGCTCGATCAAAATGTGGGGCACTACACCGACATTGCCGCGGCGATGGGTGACCCGAATCGCAAGGTCGCCATGTTCGAGTTCGGACTGGTGCCACAGCTCTTCTACGCCTTCGACTGTGCGGCGCTCTGTCTGGAGATGTTCCCCGGCTTCCATACGAGGGTCGATGAGAGCATCGTGTACGAGTTTCTCGAGGCCGCAGAGGAGGGGGGCGTACCCTCCGACACCTGCTCGACCGACCGTTTCATCGTCGGGGCCACGCTGAGCGGAGAGCTGCCCACCAATTCGTTCTTCGTCACCTCCTCCTCCCCCTGCGACGGAACCCGGATCGCCTACCCGATCCTGCAGAAGATCCTCGACTGTCCGATGCTGTTCCTGGATGCCCCGTTCCGCAACGATCGGGAGGCGGTGCAGTACTACGCCGGTCAGCTGAAGGATGAGCTGATCCCGTTCGTGGAAGAACATACGGGACGGAAGTTCGACATCGACCGGTTCCGCGAGGTGATCGTCGAGTCGAACAAGGCGTACGAATTCCTGGTCGACACGCGTGAGACGTATCGGGTCAAGCCGGCGCCGCACTACGGCATGGTGAGGGCTGCCCCCTACTCCATGTTCATCCACGGGGCCGGGCTTCCCGAGACCACGGAGGTGCTGAGGCTCTTCTGCGAGGACGCTACGCGGAGGGTCCGGGAGGGCCGCACCGAGGGACCGTTCCCCGAGAAGCACCGCGTGATGTGGTGTCACGTGCCTCCCACCTACGATCGGGAGATCTTTCCCTGGATGGAGGAGAAGTTCGGAGCGACCCTGGTGGTCGACTCGCTCTCCAGCACCTGCGTTCTGGAGCCGATCGATACCAGCAGCCTGGAGAGCATGCTCGAAGGGTTGGCCTGGCAGGGCCTCGACATGACCATGTCGTTCATGCGCTTCGAGAGCGCGGCATTCATCGATTTCACTCTGAAGGCCTACGATCAGTACGGCTGCGACTGCATGATCACCACTCAGCACGTCGGATGTCAGAGCATCTGTGGTGCGCGCGGGCTGATTCGCGAGGCGTGCCGCGAGAGGGAGATTCCGCTGCTCTTCATCGAGTTCGACTACAACGATGACCGGGTGCTGGCCCGGGAGCAGATGCGCGCCCAGATCGAAGATTTCTTCACCACGGTCATGGAATAAGGAAGGCGCCATGAAAGAGCTGCAGTACTTCGACGAGGTGGCGTCGGAACTCTACAACGGCGATCTGCAAACATGGAAGGAAGCCGGCAACCGGATCGTGGGCACGGTGTGTTCCAGCATTCCGGAGGAGGTGCTTCACGCGGGCGGCCTGCTGCCGCTGCGGGTGCGGGCGCCCGGGCTGTTGGATACGGCGAGCGCGGATGCGCACTTGCACCGGATCAACTGCTCCTACACGAGGTCGGTCCTCGAGGTGTTGCTGCGCGGAGAGCTGTCGTTTCTGGACGGATTGATCACCACCAACACCTGTGACCACATGCTTCGTCTAGCCGGCGAGCTCGAAGCCAAGGCCGGATTTCCGGTCCACTACTTCTCGATGTACCACACGCTGGGGAGTGCATCCCGAAAGTGGCTGATCCTCGAGATGGAGAAGATGATCGGGTATATCGAGGAATCCTTCTCCACCAAGGTGTCCGAGGAGGACCTGCGGCAGTCCGTTTCCGTCTACAACCGGACCCGCCGTCTGATGGCGGAGCTTGGGGAGCTCCGGAAGAAGGCCCCGCCCGCCGTCAGCGGCGCCGAGTATCTGGCGATTGCGGTGACGGGGATGTCGATTCCGCGGGAGCTGTTCAACGAGAAGCTCGAGGCGCTCTTGCCCTTGCTTCGCGAGCGCTCTTCGGGCGGCTCGGGCCAGCCGCGCGTGATGCTCGTCGGCGGCGCCTGCGACATGCCCGAATTCATCGAGTTCATCGAAGCAAAGGGGGTCAGCGTCGTCGCGGACGGTCTCTGCTTCGGGGCGCGCCGCTACCAGGGAGAAGTCGACGAGAATGCCGAGGAGTTCCTGCCGGCGATCGCCGACCACTACATGGATCGAATTGCCTGCCCGGCGATCTTCGACGGCTTCGATCACAACTATGGAATTCTCCGGCAGATGATCAGTGATTGGGGGGTCGATGCCGTGATCTGCGCGCGGCTCAAGTTCTGCGATCACTGGGGCGGACAGCGAAAGATGCTCGCGGAAGAGCTGCGCAAGGAGAGCGTGCCGGTCCTCGATCTGGAACGGGAGTACAACACGGCGGGCTCGGGGCAGATCGCGACGCGCGTACAGGCCTTTCTAGAGATGCTGTGAGAGCGGGGCGGATGGATCGGAGGCAGCTGGAAGATCTGGTGGTGCGGTTCACCGAGGCCTTCAATCGCGATGACCTGGACGGCGTGATGTCCTTCATGAGCGAGGACGCGATCTACGACGAGTTCAACGGAAGGCGGAGTCGGGGCAAACAGGCAATCCGGGAGGCCTTCCTGCCACAGTTCCGGGGGGACTTCGGAAGGATCCGCTTCCAGACCGAGGATCTGTTCGTCGACCCGGAGTCGGGCAAGGCACTGATCCGCTGGCTCTGCACCCTCGAGCGCGATGGGCAGTCCTCGGGCTGGCGAGGGCTCGACATCCTGCGTTTCGAGGAAGGCCTGCTCAAGGAGAAGCACACCTACGCCAAGGCTGGGATTCCGCTGATCGTGGAGGAAGGGGAGGGCGACCCTCAGGCCCGGTAGACGGTGCGTCCGCCGACGATGGTCTCGAGGACGCGGATCCTGTCGATCTGTTCGGGATTGTCGAGGGGAGAGCCGTCCAGGATCACCAGATCCGCCAGCTTCCCGGTCTCCAGAGAGCCCTTCTCGCGCTCTTCGAAGTGCTGGTAGGCAGCATCGATGGTGACGGCGCGCAGTGCTTGGATGGGAGGGATGCGTTCCGCCTCGCCGATCGAGGCGCCGCTGCTGGAGCGACGATTGACCGCTGCCCAGACCAGGCGCAGCGGCTCCATGGGCACCACCGGCGCGTCGGTGTGGATGGTGAAGCGCAGGCCACGATCCATGGCGCTCCGCGCCGGGCTCATGCGCGCCGCGCGCTCGGGGCCCATGAAGATCTCGCAGTGCCTGTCACCCCAGTAGTAGGTGTGGAGGCTGAAGAAGCTGGGAATCACGCCCAGCTCCACCATGCGGTCGAGCTGATCGTACCGCGCCATCTGGGCGTGGATCACCACGTGACGGGCATCCTGGCGGGGATACGCGCGCTGGGCGGCCTCGAAGGCGTCGAGAATGTCGTCGATGCACGCGTCCCCGTTCCCGTGAACCGCCACCTGTAGGCCCCGCGCGTGGTAGCGCGTGACGACCTCGATGAGCTCCTCACGCGAGATGGTCGGATAGCCGCGATACTCCGGATCGTCGCCCGGCGGCACGTGGTAGGGAGCGCTCAGGTAGCCGGTGTAGCCCTGGATCGAGCCGTCGCCGATGATCTTGGCGGCGCCCTGGCGGATCCACATCTCGTCGGGAGACGCGAAGGAGAAGCGGCCGTCGAGCAGTGAGTCGGTGGTCTCCTGACCGGGCCAGAGCACGACGCGCAGTGGGAGCAGACCGAGGCGTGAGAGCCGGGCGAGGCCCTTCATCTGCTGCGGAGTCGCGTATCCGTTCTGGGCAGTGGTGACGCCCGCCGCCAGGTAGCGTCGACTGGCTTCGCGCACGATCTTCCAGGAGTCGCGCAGGCCGGGAGCCAGCAGTGGCTGGAGGACGTGAGTGTCGTTCTCCTCGAGTACGCCGTCGGGCTGGCCGGTCTGGGGATCCCGGCGGATCCGTCCGCCCTCGGCGTCGGGAGTCTCCGGGCCGATCCCGACTTTTTCCAACGCCGAACTGTTCACGGCGGCCAGGTGGCCCGAGATATGCCAGATGGCAATCGGGTGCTCGGTCGAGGCGCGATCCAGGTCCGCTCGGGTGGGGTGGCGTTTCTCGGCGAGCAGCGTGTCGTCATAGCCCATTCCGACGACCCATCCGCCCTTCGAAGTACCCGCGGCTCTCTGGCGCAGACGCTCGATGATGGTCTCGACGCTTTCGATGTCGCCAATCGGCGGACTGTTCAAGTCCAAGAGCACGGCGAAGATGCCGGCGCCGGGGAAGTGGGCGTGTGCATCGATGAAGCCCGGCAGCAAAGCCTTTCCCTGCAGGTCGACCGTGCGTCCCTGCCGCCCGCCGCGACCTCGGAGCTCCGTCTCGCTGCCAATCGCCGCGATCCGGTCTCCCTCCACCAGCAGCGCCTCGGCGACGCGATTGCTGGCGTCCATGGTGAGGATCGGGCCGCCCCGGTAGAGCACGCGCTTCGAATTCCGGCCAAGGAGCCGAGACAGCGACGCCGGAGCGCGCACCATCGACACGTTTCCGGTGAAGCCACGCTTCGTCATGGAGGTGATGCTATCTCACCGGCGCGGGGATCAATACACCGGAACGTCCACCGTCTCGGGATGCAGTCGCTCAGGAGTCCTGTCGGACCCGGTCGAGGTGGCTGCGGATGGCGTCGATCCAGGGTTCGGGATTCTCGAGCTGGGGGCTGTGAGCGGCGTCGGGGATGTCGACGCGCACCGCTCCGGGGATCCCGTAGGAGAGCTCTGCTGACGGCTCGAGGAAGGGCTGATCCTCCGCGCCGACGATCACCGTGGTGGGACAGCGTATCTCGCGCAGCCGAGGGAGCATCGACTCCTGCTGCCAGAGCTGTTGACTCAAGCTATGGAATGCCGCGGGATCCATGTTCTCGAGCTTGGCCTCGATGCGATTCCACCAGGCTTCGGGCCCCATGGCCTCGATGGCTCGCCGTGTAGAGGGAGCGATTCCGTCGTCGCTCCGCGCGCCCTCGCGCATCAGCTTTGCCAGGGCGCCCATGCCGGAGGTCTTCACCAGCTGGACCGCGAGGTCCATCATCTCTCTGGGCACGGCTTCGACACTTCGCGCGGAGGTATCCATCAGGATCAGCGAGGAGACGCGCTCGGGGCGGGCGAGGGCGAAGCGCACCGCGACCATGCCTCCCATGGAGTGTCCCAGCAGATCGCAGGCATCGATGCCGAGGCCACTGAGCATTGCCTCCAGGTCGTCGACCAGCTGATCGAGGGAGTAGGTGGCCAGGTTGCCCGTGTTGCTGGAGCCCCCGTGGCCGCGCTGATCTGGGGCGATGGTGCGACCCAGCTCCGAGAGGGCGGGGATGTGCTCGCGCCAGTCATCGCGTGAGCCGGTGAAGCCGTGGACGAGCACGAAGGGGCGGGATCCTGCACCGGCCTCCTCGTACTCCATCCGGATTCCACTTTGCAGATCGATGTGTCGAACGTCGCTCATGGAACGATGATAATGCGTCGTCTCGGCCGAGTCGATGTGCCACGCCCAGACCGGGCGCGGCAGGAGGGATCGCATACGCTCGCCGCCGAGAGATGCAGGCTAGGGCGAGAGGCCAACGCGCAGCGGTAGAGCGAACGTGTTGGGGATTCCAAGATCGCTCCGCCGGACTTCCGTAGCGGGTACGAACTTGCCCGCGAGGGGCCCAACAGGTTGACAGGGCAAGGTACTCGTCAGCTGCGAACGAACCTCGACCTGTGCTTGAGAGTTTGCCGCGACGAAGAGTCGCTGCACAGCGGAAAAGCCGTTCCGGATCGCGGCCACCTGACCCATGCGGTCGGTTGAGACGAAAGCCTGGCCCGTACAATCGTCGCCGACGAAGAAGACAGAGGAGTAGTCCCCGCCGAAGAAATAGTCCGCGAGATCGTTGGATCGGCGGTAGAGGCCCCCGATCGCATCTGCGGCGGGGAAATAGACGATGAAGTCGGGGAGGGTGTCAGGAGTGGCGGAGATCAGCACCCCAAGCTCGACGCCGTTCGCGTCGAGAACCGATAGCGATCTGCCAGGCGGCCCCTGTGGCCCTTCGGGTCCAGTCGGGCCTTCCGGCCCCAGGGGTCCCTGGGCCCCAGTCTCCCCCTGTGGACCCTGTTCGCCGGTGGGTCCCTGCGGTCCAGTCGGGCCTGCCGGTCCCTGGGGTCCCTGGGCCCCAGTCTCCCCCTGTGGACCCTGTTCGCCGGTGGGTCCCTGCGGTCCAGTCGGACCTGCCGGTCCCTCGGGTCCCTGGGCCCCAGTCTCCCCCTGTGGACCCTGTTCGCCGGTGGGTCCCTGTGGTCCAGCAGGCCCCTCTGGCCCCCGCACCCCCTGCGGCCCGGCTGGACCGACCGGTCCCTGCGGACCTTGCGGTCCCTCGGGTCCCGCCGGACCCTCCGGCCCGGCCACACCGATCACAGCCGTTGCCTGAGGCTGACACTCCTCGCCCACCGGCTCGATGCCCTCCCCGACGACGCGGAGATAGAGCGCTCCGCCGACCACCGGCGCGTCGAGGGTGGCGCGCAGCCGGGCGATCTTGGGCGGCTTCGGCTTCTCTTTCTTCATCCGCACTGGGCGAATCCTGTCGACCGAGACCCGCGGAGTCCCCGCACCCAGGATCTCGCTGTAAGCCGGCACACCCGTGCAGTCCGCGGTGTCGTACAGCTCGAAGCCAAGCGGGTCGCCGAAGAGAAGCTGCTTCCTCAGGGTCTTGTAGTCGACGTCGTAGGCGACCGGAAGGCCGGCCCAGGCTGGCGTACCAAGGAGCAGTGCGATCGATGCGACGAGAAGGCGCATCCAGGGTCTCTCCCTTCTTCTCTGCATTGCACTACCCACCCGCGGCTGAAACCTCGATCGTCATTTCGCGGGCCTGCCCCGGCCACTGCGTGGACGTCCGGCTACAGCGATTCCAATCAGGCCGATGGCGAGGAGGAGTGCGGTTGCGGGTTCGGGCACGTGGTCGCCCACCAGCCTCCAGCTGATCAGGTCGAGACCTTCGTTGGGCCAGGAGGAAAGGTCCTGCAACGAGAGGGTCCAGTCTCCCGCGAGTTGGACTCCGTCGAAGGCGGAGAGAGCGTCTACGGGCAGGTAGGTTCCGACCACATCACCCGAGGTCGGAGCGGGGGCCGCGGCCGCGTCATCGAATGTGGCGTCCATGTACGCTTCTGGAGTCGCCGCCTGGGACCCCGTGTACAGAACGACGGAGATTCCAGTCGAGTCATTGATCAGAATGATCTCGAGATCCGAGACATAGGGGAAGCCAGCCGGGTCGTCGATCTCGAGCGAGACGGTCAGATCGTTGATCGTTCCGGCGGATCCTACGCTGCACGCGACCAGAGTCGGCGGATTCGTGTCGATGTCTGCCTGTGCGCCGCAGCCGATGTTGAAGGGCACGGCCAGCGCGGTCTCTGTCTGAAGGTGGGCGAGCAGCGCGATCAGCACTGCCGCACCCAGGCATCTAGTGAGCTTGCCCACGGAGTTCCCCCCCGCTCGCGGTCAGAGATAGGAGTTCGGTCGGTGTTCCTCTTCGACCCGTTCGGACGAAGTTCTTAGGCAAGAGAGCCGAATCTCCCCGGCCAAGGCGGCGATTTCATTGCCAGGCCTCGAGGATTTCGGAGACCGCTGGAAGTCTGCAGCGGCACTGGAACCGCCAGGGGCCGAGATCGCGTGCGTGACGATCAGGAGCGCGGGTTATAGTCAGGGCACCAGCTCGAATATGTGCTTCGAGCGGAATCGGCGCATTGGGGCGCATTGGAGAGGCAACCATGAAGGCAGCGGTCTACTACGAAACAGGCGGCCCCGAGGTGTTCAAATACGAGGAGGTCCCCGACCCGCAGTGTCACCCGAGGGGCATCATCATCGATGTCGAAGCGGTGAGCATAGAGGGGGGCGACGTTCTCAACCGCGCCGGTGGCGCGCTCCGAACCCATCCCCATGTCGTGGGCTATCAGGCAGCGGGAACCATCTGTGAGGTTGGCAGTGACGTGAGAGATCGGCAGGTGGGCCAGCGCGTGGCCACCTCAGGGGGCGACGGATCGCACGCCGCCAAGCGTTCGGTACCAGAGCGTGCATCCTGGCTGGTGCCAGACAATCTCTCCATCGAAGAAGCTGCCTGCATACCCGTGACCTTCGGCACGGCGGATGATTGTCTGTTCGAGTTCGGTCGGCTCGAGGCTGGAGAAACCGTACTCATCCAGGGAGGCACCGGCGGCGTTGGTCTGGCGGCAATCCAGCTTGCCAAGCGCGCGGGTGCCACGGTTCTCGCCACCGCGTCGAATCAGAAGAAGCTCGACTTCATGAAGGAACTGGGCGTCGATCACTGCATCAACTACGCGGAGTCTGATTGGTTGCAGGAAGTCCGCCGCATTACCGACAACAAGGGCGTCAACCTGGTCGTCGATCCCATCGGCGGAACCGTGCTGCAGAACAGCATTCGAGCGGCCGGATACCGGGGCCGCGTGATCACGGTGGGCAACGCAGGGCGTGAAAACATCAAGTTCGACATCAGCTCGATCGGGGTCATGAACCAGTCGATCACCGGAGTCTTTCTGGGCGCCGAAATGGGAACGCCCCGCGCTTACAAAATGATCCAGTCGGCCATCGAAGACGTGGCACGGGGTGAACTCCGGATGATCATCGACAAGCGATTCCCCCTTTCCGAGGCTGCAGCTGCGCACGCATACATAGAGAGTCGACAGGCGATCGGGAGGGTCGTGCTGATACCGTAAGAGGCAGCTGCTACTGCCAGCAAAGGGATCAATACACCGGAACGTCCACCATCTCGAGATGCAACCGGTCTCCCGTGTAGGGATGCTTGGCTGCGACCTCCTCGTCCAGCTCCACCCCGAGCCCGGGCGCGGTCGGGGGCAGGATGTACCCGTCTTCCCACTTGATCGGTTCCTTGAGGATTTCGGCGTGGAAGCCGCCCCAGGTCTCGATGCTCTCCTGGATCAGGAAGTTCGGACTGCAGGCGTCGATCTGGATATTGGCCGCCGCTTCGATCGGTCCACAGTAGAGATGCGGTGCCAGCTCCGCGTAGTGGGCCTCGGCGATGCCGGCGATCTTCTTGGCCTCGAGAATTCCACCGACCCTGCCGAGGGCAAACTGGAGAATCGACGCCGCCTGCCTCTCGAGCAACGTAGTAAACTCGTACTTTGTCGCGAGCCGCTCACCCGTCGCCACCGGGATGCTCGTGGAGCGAGCGACCCGGGCCATCTCCTCGATGTTCTCCGGAGGCACGGGCTCCTCCAGCCACAGCGGGTCGAACTTCTCCAGCCTCTTGGCCAGCCGAATGGCACTCGACGTGGTCATCTGCCCGTGGGTGCCGATCAGCAGGTCGCACTTGCTGCCGACCGCCTCGCGAACGCTTCCCACCACCTTTTCCGCGTTGTCCAGTGACTCGAGAGAGAGCTGTCGCGGATCGAAGGCCGAAAACGGCATCACCGGGTCGAATTTGACGCCGGTGAACCCCTGCTCGACGTACGCCGCGGCCCTCCGGGCGGCCCCCTCCGGGTCGCCAAAGACCCAGGGATCGCCCGGCTTCGCCGGATAGAGGTAGGTGTAGGACCGGATCTTCTCGTGGACCCGGCCGCCCAGCAGTTCGTAGATGGGCTTGTCGAGATCCTTGCCGATGATGTCCCACAACGCCATCTCGATCCCGCTCAAGATGCCCACCAGTGACATGTCGGGGCGCTGGGTGAAGCCGCTGGAGTAGATTTTCCTCCAGAGGCTCTCGATCTTGAACGGATCCGAGCCGATCACGTAGCGCTCGACCACGTCCTCGATCATCTTCTCGACGGTGCCGGGGTTGAAGGGGATGGAGTAGACCTCACCGAACCCTTCGATCCCGTCATCCGTGGTCAGCTTCAGGAAGATCCAGTAGAACCCACCGTAATAGGCGATAGGGTTTCCGACGACATAGGTTTTCAGGTCCTTGACCACCATGCGAAGCGAGCCTCCTGGGTATCCATTTCTCTGCCGGTGCAATCGGGGATACTAGATCACCGTGCTCGCATCCACATCCATGGATTCCACCACTCAGCTCGACCTGTCGATCTTCTGAGGAGAGAGGTGAATGTACAGACCCTTCTATTCGGCCGAGTGCTCGGCCCTGTATTTCTCCACGGAGCCGGTCTCTTCAGAGGCCGTCTTCTCGGGGGCGTGCAACGTGTTCGTCTGTGGAGCGCTTCAGGATCCGGCCAGGATGTCAGCCCTTTTGGGTCTGGAGCCTCCCTTCGCGCCGGCTGCCGCAACGGGGTACAGACGGGCCGTCGAGCGCATCGATGGCGAGGACATCCCCTTCATGGCTCCCGATCGGGAGGATCCGCGGAACGTACTGACCGGAGTCGTCTGGCTCGACCTGACGACGGAAAGCCTGGAGAAGATCGAATCCTTGGAGCTCGACGGCGGATTTCGAAAGCGGGTCACCATCGACGTCCGAATCGGCGAGCTGGAGCTCGCCGCCCGCACGTATCTCGAGAAGTGACGGAGACGTAGAGCGATTTCGGGGGGACGGAAACGGGTCAGGCGCTAGAATTTCCGTGATCTCCGCGGAGGTGTGGGATGGCGAGCCAGGAGACGGTGCGGATTGCCCTGCTGGGGGCCGGGGAGAGGGGGCAGCTCATGTTCGGGCTGTTCGCCAAGAAGTTTCCGCAGCTCTTCAAGTACGTCGCCGTGGCCGAGCCGAACGAAGAACGTCGCAGCCGATTCCAAAGGGATTTCGCCATCCCGCGGGAGAACGTCTTCGCGGACTGGCGCGAGCTGCTCGCAAGGCCCCAGCTCGCCGACGCGCTCATCAACGCCATGCCGGATGTGCACCACTATCCGTCGACCATTGGGGCCCTGCGCAAGGGGTATCACGTACTGCTGGAAAAGCCGATGGCACAGACGCCGGCGCAGTGCGTGGGCCTCGTCCGGGAAGCGGAGAGGCAGAACCGGATCCTCCAGATCTTCCTCGAGTGCCGCTATCTCGATCTCTACACCAGGATGAAGCGGTTGATCGCTGATGGGGAGATTGGCCGCGTGATGGCGATCCAGACCACGGAGAACCTGGGATACTGGCATTTCATCATGAGCTATGTCCGCGGGTTCGCCCGCCGGAGCGATGACGTCATTTCCTTTCTGTCCGCCAAGGGGATCCACGACTTCGACTTGATCACATGGCTCTGCAATGGGAGACCGTTGCGCGTTTCCTCCTTTGGTGAGCTCAGCTACTTCAAGGGGGACAACGCCCCTCCCGGCGCCCCGGCTCGCTGCCTGGATGGGTGCCCGGTGGAGGAGAGCTGCCCCTATCACGCCTTCAAGCAGTACATCGAGCCCGGCTTTCCGAAGATTCCGATGACCCTGCTGACCGGCGTTCCGCTGCAGGCCTTCATCGACGGATACATCAAATATCCCCGCCTCCGTTCTCTCTCAGCCTACAATCTGACCAGCACCGAGAGGGAAGGACGCATCCAGGAGCTGCAAGAGGGACCCCACGGAAGGTGTGTGTTTCACTGCGACAACGATGTCATGGACCACCAGGTGGTGAGCATCGAGTACGAAGGGGGAATCCTCGCCACACTGGCCCTCAATGCGTTCAGTGTCACCTGGGAACGGACCATGAACATCAATGGAAGCACGGGTGAAATCTACTCGAAGGATCTCTCCGGGAGGCTGGAGGTCCGGAGCTTCTCGCCAAAGAGCGATGTGAAGAGAAAGCGAGTGCCGTTCAATCCCCTCTTCCATGGCGGCTCCGATGGAGTAGTCCTGGTCGAGTTCGCCAAGTCCGTCCAGAAGGCAGATCAGGCCAGAGACGTGCTCACCCCGGCCGCCGATGCGCTGTACAGCCACCTACTCTGCTTTGCCGCCGAGGAGGCGCGAATCAATCACAGCGTCGTCGACATGACGGACTTTCGACAGCGGGCGGAAGAGGAGGCGGACCGCCTGTGACTCTCCCGCACCGACCCGGAACCGCTTCCCCAGGAGAACACCCATGGCGATCCGGCTTCCCGAGTACCTGAGCATCCCGCCGCAGGACCTGGGCCGGGGGACCTCCGTGCGCGTGGAGATCGTCGGCGACATGGCAGATGTCGCCCGACATTTCGGGCAGGCGCTCTTCGATGAGATCGCCAACAAGGCCGACGTGACGATGGTCCTGCCCGTCGGACCTGTGGATCAGTTCCCCCTCTTGGCGCGGATGATCAACCAGGCGCGCCTGGACTGCCGCGAGGTGGTGATCATCAACATGGACGAGTATCTCGATGCTGACGACTGGGTCCCCATCGACCATCCGTTGAGCTTCCGCGGGTACATGAACCGCAAGTTCTATGACTTGCTGGATCCGGATCTGGCGCCGCGCGTGGAGAACCGCATCTTTCCCGATCCGCGAGAGCCATCCGCAGTCCAGCACCTGATCGACGCGCGTGGTGGCCTGGACGTCTGCTACGGGGGAATCGGCATCAACGGGCACATTGCCTTCAACGAGCCACCGGACCCCGGAGAGCCCGTCGATACGGACGAATTTGCCGAGCGCCCGACCCGTGTGCTCTCCCTCACGAGAGAGACGGTCACCATCAACAGCAACACCGTCGGTGGCGAGCTGTCGATCATCCCCCGCCGGGCGGTGACCGTGGGCATGAAGGAGATCCTCGCGGCCGGCCGCCTGCGGTTCTACTGCAACCGGCCCTGGCAGAGTGCGGTGATTCGCCGGGTGCTGCACGGGCCGGTGACGGCGGGGTGTCCCGCCTCGCTCCTTCGGATCCATCCCGATGCGTCGGTGACGATCGCCCGGTACGTGGCGCAGATACCCGATATCCGCCTGAGGTGAATCTCGTGAAGCTGGATTTCTCGGACGAACGAATACTGGCGGTAGTGGCCCATCCCGATGATGCCGAGATTCTCTGCGCCGGCACCCTCGCCCGGGCGCTCGAAGATGGCGCGTCGATAGGGATCGCGGTGCTCTGCAAGGGTGACCGCGGCCAGCCAGAAGACCCGATTCCCGAGTTGGCTGACGTGCGCCGGGAGGAGATGACCGTGGCGGCGAAGCTGCTGGGAGCCCAGCTCTTCTCTGGCAACGTGAGCGATGGAACCTTGATCGACGCGGTCGCCGTGCGCCTGGAGCTGACGGAGATCTTTCGTAAGTTCGAGTCGACCCTGGTGCTCGCCCACGACCCCGCCGACTACCATCCCGATCACCGGGCGGCGTCGAAGATCGCCCAGGCCGCGTCGTGGTACTGCGCGTCGAGGGGCCACGAGACCCCCTCGCCGCCGATTCCCGGTCCCCCGGCGCTCTGGTTCATGGACACGGTGGAGATGCTGGGCTTCGATCCCGGCTTCTATCGTCGATGTCAGCCCGTGCATGGATCTGAAGCTGGCCATGCTCGGCTGCCACGAGAGCCAGCTCCTCCGGGGCGAGGACCTGCCGCCGCTGGCGCAGACCATGGAGCTGCAGGCGAGGGCTCGGGGAATGCAGGCGGACGTCGACCATGCCGAGGCCTTCCGCATTGCCCCGATGATGAAGCGGATCCGGGCCTGGTAGAAGGGCTCGAAGATGAAGCGACGGACCGTCCACCGCGTGTGCACACTCTGCGAGGCCACCTGTGGCCTCGCGATCGAGGTCGAGGGCCGGCAGGTGATCGCGATCCGCGGCGACACCGACGACCCCTTCTCGCGCGGCCACATGTGTGCGAAGGCGCCGGCCCTGGCGGAGGTCCACGACGACTTGGATCGTCTCCGGCGCCCGGTCAAGCGCACGGAGTCGGGATTCGTAGAGGTCTCCTGGGAGGAGGCCTTCGAGCTGGCCGCCGGAGGGTTGCTGGCAGTCCGAGAGCAGGGTGGGGCGGATGCGATCGCGCTGTACCGGGGGAACCCATCGATCCACGACCTCGGCAGCACCCTCTACTACATCGTCTTGCAGCGGGCGCTGGGGACGAAGAACCGCTTCTCCGCCGGCTCTCTCGATACCTGGCCGCGATACGTGCAGGTGAGCTCGATGTTCGGCGGGATGCTCCACATCCCCGTACCGGATCTCGATCGCACCAGCCATCTGGTGGTGATCGGTGCCAATCCCATCGTCTCGAACGGCAGTATGATGACCGCTCCCGACGTGCGCGGTCGCCTCAAGGCCCTGCGCGCACGGGGCGGCAAGCTGGTGGTGATCGATCCGCGGCGGACCGAGACCGCCGACCTGGCCGACGAGCATCACTTCGTACGGCCGGGTGCCGATGCGCCGTTGCTCCTCGCCATGATCCAGACACTCTTCGACGAGGGTCGGGTCGATCTGGGGCGATGCGGGCAATTCGCCAACGGTCTCGACCTGGTGCGGGAGCACGTTGCGCACTTTTCGCCCGAGCGCGTGGAGTCTCGCTGCGGGATCGACGCGGAGACCATTCGCCGGCTTGCGCGCGAGCTCGCCGAGGCCGAGTCTGCCGTCGCCTACGGGCGGATGGGCACGTGCTGCCAGCCCTTCGGCACCCTTGCATGCTGGGCAATCGACCTGCTCAACGTGCTGACGGGCAACCTCGACCGACCGGGCGGCGCGATGTTCGCGCGGGCGGCCGCTCCGATCGACTTCGCCTTCGCCCAGGGCAGCGAGGGGATCCGCTTCGGGCGTCACCAGAGCCGCGTGCGTAGCTACGACGAGATATTCGACGAGTTCCCCGTGGCCGCCCTCGCCGAGGAGATCGAGACCGAGGGCGACGGACAGGTTCGGGCGCTCATCACGTACTGTGGCAACCCAGTGGTCTCGGCTCCCGACTCGGATCGTCTGGACGTCGCACTGGACTCGCTCGACTTCATGGTCTCCATCGACTTCTACCTGAACGAGACCACGCGCCACGCAGACGTGATCCTGCCGCCTCCGGGACCGCTCGAGAACGACACCTACGATCTGAGTCTCTACAACCTGGCGATCCGCAACGTCGCCAAGTGGTCGCCGGCCGCCTTCGAGGTGGAGGCGGGCGGGCTGCGAATCTGGGAGATCGTGCTGGAGCTGGCGGGGCGCCTGATGGGTCTCGGCGAGCTCGAAGCCGGGCAGGTCGATGACCTGGTGCTGCGTCAGCTCGCCACGCTGGCGCTGGCGGGGAGCCCCCTTGCCGATCAGCTCGACAACGTCGTCGAGACCCTCGGCAAGCAGCCGGGGCCGATGCGCCTGCTGGATCTCCTGCTCCGGCTCGGTCCCTACGGCGAGGGCTTCGGTCGCACGCCCGAGGGCCTCACGCTCGCCCGCGTCACCGATCACGCGCACGGTCTCGACCTCGGCCCGCTCGAGCCGGCCCTGCCCGCGAAGCTCTCGACGGCGTCGCGCCGCATCGAGCTGGCGCCGCCTCGCATCCTGGATGACCTCCCGCGCCTCGATGCCTGGCTCGAGAAGGAGCCGGTTGCAGCCTTCACGCTGATCGGCCGCCGTGATCCGCGCTCGATGAACTCCTGGCTCCACAACAGCGAGCGGCTCCTCCGGGGCCGGAAACGTTGTACCCTGCACGTGCACCCCGACGACGCGCACCAACTCGGCCTGGGCGATGGCGATGCGGCGCGCCTCCGCACCGAGGCGGGTGAGCTGATCGCACCGGTCGAGCTCTCGGACCGTCTGATGCGGGGCGTGGTCAGCCTGCCGCACGGCTGGGGGCACGATCTGCCCGGCATACGGCTCGGCGTGGCGTCGCGCCAGCCCGGGGTCAACACCAATCGCCTCCTGGCGGCGCGGGACGTCGACGTTCCGAGCGGCGCCAGTGTGTTGAACGGCGTTCCGGTCACCGTGGAGGCGGCGCGTAGCACCTCCTGATCCGGGGACCATCGCTTCGCCCATCGTGGGTCACACCGCTGCGGCTCGCTCGGCCGAACCTGATAGGCCAGTCCTCCTGGCATCTCCGCCTGAATTCATGCGTTGACCACCGCTATTCCGGCTGATTCCTCGCATTGGCTCCCGGGCGGAGTTCCTGATCCCAGTACCAGTCCGTCTCTCGTTGGTGTGTCTCCACTTCGACACCCTCCTCCTGAAGGACTATTTCGAACGCGCCAATCCCGCAATAGAAGCGTGTCTCAGCGCTGTGGTGTCCATGGTCCTCGTCCTCAACGGTCACGGCGTGGAGCCGATACGGCGTCGCGCTCATCGATATGACGCCGTCCCGGTCCGAGACGGCTACGACGGGCTCACGCTGCCCATCCAGCACGACCCGAGCATTGGAGATCGGCTGTCCGCTGACATCGCGAATCCAACCGATCATGCGACATGGCTTGGGAACGAAGGTCTCGACGGACACTCCGCCGATCAGTTCTTGCTTCGTCGAGCCATTGGCCTGGGCCAACACCTCAATGTCGCACCCGCCCCTCTCGCCGACGCCAGCTCCTCGCGGCGCCTCGAAGGTCACGCGGACCTCCTTTGGGCCGTCGCGGTACGGATGCAGAGTGAAAGCATCCTCCTCGGCGCGGCAAACCCATCCGTCGCGGAGCGACCTCGCCCGAAGCTCGAAGCGGGCTGAAACCGGATAGGGGTTCTCTACGCGAATCGTATACAGCGAAGGGGCGACCTGAAGGTTACGCTGCGTCACATTGTTGTCGAAGTTCGTGTCGAGACCATAGTCGATGCTCACCTGGCGCACTGGTGACTGGGCGAGGCCGGAATCCATTCCTGTTCGACCGTAACCGTATTTCCCGCTGGGACTAGTATCCGCTGCGAGCCGATGTGGTGGAATTGACTGTTCCCGACCGCGAACTCGTAAATCCCGAAGTTCACCAGCACTACCGCCTCGACGCTGCCGCCGTTGCTCACCTCGGCAGTCATGGTATTGGCAACGCCGACCTGCGGCGGCGCTCAGTATCGATGTCCACTGCGTTGTTCCAGGGGGCAACCCTCCTGATAGTGCACAAGGCCTCCCGCGACTGCTCGGTGGACCGACACAGGTGGGGAAGCCAACGTCCGTGCGGCGGCAGCGCTGAGTGCCGCCCAGACGTTCAGAAGTCCCGCGCCGAAGGCGTCGTCCCATTGGGATCCACGGTGTCGTAAGCGGCCGCATTCAGCTCGTGTCGGCGGTTCGCCTGAGGAGATCCTTGAGACTGCCTGGATTCATCTTCGAGCGGCTTCGAGTACGATCGCCGCAGCACCCGTCGCATGCGCGGTGGCCATTGACGTTCCCAAATCAGTCGTGTACTGATCGTTGAGTTGTACCGTGCAGAGCGGATGTTCTCGCCGGGGCTGCGATATCCGGCTTGAGGGCAAGAAAGTTCGGTGATGCGATGTTGAAACCGCCTCGCGGCCCGCGCAGGAAGTCGCTGTAATTCGTCTCGTCACCTCTGTCGACCGTACCGCGATCGTTTGAGCCCCCGACCGTTATCGCATAAGACGCTGAACCGGGGTACATCGTTCGAACCGCTCCCGGAGCGAGTCCGCAACGTGCGCGTTCCCGTGAGCCACAGTCATGACGACACCCAGGCTGCCAGTAGTTGACCTGCTGCGCCAGCGCCGCCGGCGAATTGTCAGAGCCGCTCCAGGTTGTCGACCGCCTCGCGGCGGGGACCGGCCAGGACCAGGTGGTCGCCAGATTGGATGCGGTCGTCGGGCCCGGGGACGCGGATCGCCGTCCGCCATCTCTCGCTCCCGCGCCTGCGCGATCAGCGTGTTGCGGAGTCTTGCGGCTGCCGATGCTGAAGCGATGGCGTGCTTCTCCGCGAGTGCGCGATTCGCTTCGTACTCTTCAACGAGAAGAGTACACTAATGGCAGTACCAGCTACGCCATCGCTCTGCGCTCGGCATCGCTGTTACGCAATCTAGATGACATGATCGATGAGTTTCCACCCCTTCCCCCGGAAGCGCACCGTTCGAAGTTCACGGAAGGGAGCATGGACCGCCCCATCAACAACCCTGATCTGTCCCAAGCCTCCGCCGATCTCGGAGCGCTCGTGATCGAGGCGGCGGGTCAGGTGTCTTCCGATCTCGTTCCGCAGACCTGCCCGCTGTCGGTCTAAGCACCGATCCGCTGCAGGCCGCAGCGACCACGGAGCTTCCATCACCGCGGTTGCCGCCTGCCTGTCGCCGAGATCGTGTTTCCGAAGCGGGGCGGCCAAGACTGGAGATGCCGAAAAACACCACCTACCACACTGTAATGACCTGAACGTGAACGCGAGCTATGCGGCGGCCGTTGCGCGCGCCGTGGCAGCGGCGGCGTGGATGGTTGCGAGGCCGGGGCAGGGCCCTATGCCGCAGCCCGGGTCCCGAGCGAGGGACTCCGGCGGAAGGCGCCGGATACTGTGGTGTTGACGGCGGACGCGCTGCCCACATTGACTACTACAAATGGAGGAAGTAATCCGATGCCCGACAGACTTCTGGTCCAGTTCCTCGAAAAGTGGATTCGTGACGCCGAATTTCGCTGCCGCGTCCTACACAGGGAACAAACCACGCTGGATACTGAGGAGGGCCTGAGCCAACACCAGATCGACACGCTTCTCAGTCTCGACAAGCAACTCATCCTCACGGAGATCCTCAAGGAGTTCGAAGGTCTCGGCGTGGACCTGGACAACGCCAAGAAGGATATGAACAGACCCAGCGTGATAATGACTGGCCAGATGATGTACGGCGAGGGCCAGGTGCACGTCCGCGGCGTGACGCCCGCGACCATCCTCCTCAATGTCGACCGGGACGTAGTGCTTCGCGGGCAGGGTTTCGAGAAAGGAAAGGCCATCGAAGTGGAATTCGTGAAGGCCGCTGACCTTACCAAGACGAAGCGCTTTGATGGGATCCTTGCCGGGTGCGATGTCGACATCTATCAGCGCGTGACCCTCACGGTGAACCTCGTCGAACCCGGTACCTGGATGGTGAGGGCGAGGAACGTCCCGGATGTTTACGACGAAACCACGGGCTGGAGCACGGATGCCGCTTCCGTGTTCGTGCCAAAACTAGCACCCTGATCGCGTGCTGCGGGACATCCCGCTGCCCTGCCGTATCCCGGAGCTGCTGCAGGTAGCCGAGGCTCAGGTACCCCACGGTCTCGTCTCTATGGCGGCGTGGAGCGGCTGCGCTCGATCTCCGATCCGCTCCCGCCAGTAGCGACCGAGGCCGCACTGGAGTGCCGGCTCGAGGCGGAGGACAGCCGGGTCGACTTCGAGGCCTGCATCCGTGTCGCAGGAGGGGGGCGCCGGCGGCTCGCCGAGGCTCTGGGGGATCCGGCAGTACGGGGTGCCGCTTCGCGCTCCGCGGGCTGGCGCCGCGCGCTCGCCTTTCTGCGCGCCTGGACAGCCCCGGACTCGCCGTTGCACCTGGCGATTGCAGTCGTGTGGCTCGAGTTCGACGTCTCGGAAGATGGTTCCTCCTCCGAGCCATTCCTGGTCTTCACGCTCGATCCCGAACACTTCTACGCGAGCGGAAGGGCGGATCCAGCCGCCCTGGATGCGATCCTCGACACCGGCCTGGGTCTCCTGGCCGACGGTCTCGATCGCCCGACGGCGCAGGCGGTGAGCCGCTGCGTGAAGGCGCTTCCCCCGACCGGGCAGCTTCTTCACGCCGCGGTGCGCCCCACAGCGGCGGGCGATATCGCCCGTTTGATCGTGCGGATGCCCTGGCGGGAGATTCTGGCGACACTGGAGCGTCTGGACTGGCCCGGCTCCATCGCCGAGCTGCGCTCGCTCCTGGAGCGTCTGTGCGCGCGGGCGCCGGTGCACTCGATCAACCTGGACGTCGCGGAACGCCTGGGCCCCCGCCTCGGGATCGAGTTTCACTACCCGGGCAATCCCGGCGACGACCCGCGATGGAAGGCCCTCTTCGATGACCTGGAGGAAGCGGGCGCATGCACTCCGGAGAAGCGGCAGATCCTGGAGGAGTGGACGTCCGGCGATGCCGGGCGCGCTCCGGAGCCCGGCTCGATCCACGCCCCGCGTGCGCTCATGGTGAAGATCGTCTACGAGCCGGGCGCGGCGCTGCGCGCGAAGGCGTATCTGCCCTTCGGGCCGCGGCTCGCCCTAGGCTGATTCGGTGTATCCGGGCGCGTAGATCGCCGCCCAGCGCTTGGGGCTGTGCACGCCGCAAGCGATCATTTCTTCGCCCGCCCGCTCGACCGAGTCACGGTCCTGGAGCAACTCGGCCCGGCGAAGCTTCGCGCACGCGCCCCGCAGCGCCAGCTCAGCTGCCTTGCCGATGCGGATCGCCTCGTCGAGATGGGCCACTGCGTGCTCGTCCTGCCCGCGCAGCGCAGCCATCCCGCCCCGTAGCAGGAGCGCGTGCAGCACTGCGTCGGCCCGCTTCTCCCGCTCGAGCTCGCGTACAGTGCGATCGCAGACGCGTAGATGTTTGTCGCGCCCCTCCGGTTTCTGGCTCGCCAGGGCGAGCGCCAACTGGCCGCGCAGGCTGAGCAGGTCGGTTCGCGTGAGTGCGATCCGCAGCAGCTCCGAGCGGCGCAGCGAGGGCTCTATCTCTTCCAGGAGCTTCCAGCCGGCCTCCGGCTGGCCCTCGTAGAGGTCGCAGAGTATCGTGATGCGTTCGGCGTAGAAGTGCTGGAGGTGAAAGTCCCGCCGGGTCCACAGCTCGAGGGTCTGGTGCGCCAGCTCTCTCGCGCTGGCCACGTCGTCAGACGCGATTCGAGCGATCGCCAGGATCTGCGATGCGGCCGTCTCCGCGTAGCGGTCACCCATCGCGGTCGCCGCATCGCGCAGCTCTTGGCCCCGCGTTTCCACCTCTCTCATGCGGCCCAGCTCCTCGAGCGCGCGCAGCGCGATCATCCTCGCCACATTGCACTCGAGTGCGTGGCCCTGACATTCCTCAGTGAGTCGCTTCACCCCCGCGTCGGAGCGAGTCAATGCCTCCCTGCAGCGACCCGCAAGCATCAGTATCTGTCCCTTGGATACGTCGATCGTCCCCCAGACGTCAGGTGATTCGAGCTGCTCGGCGATCGCATCGGCTTGGCGCATCATCCGCTGGCCGACGTACCCGAGCAGCCGTCCGCCCACCACCGATATCGAGCCCCCCACGACAGCGAGGCTCAGCGCCATCCGCTCCGGATCGCGCGCGCGGAGCGCCCTCACCAGGAGACGACGGAGAAGTAGATTCCGCGCGGGGAATCGGTGTCGACCAGGTGGTGGCCGCATCCAAAGCAGGTGTCGATGCGGATGCGTTCCTCCTCGTCGAAGCTCTCCAGCGGTGCGCGCGGGTCGAAGGTCCGCAGCACGGCTTCGGAGAGCCGCGCGAAGGCGGCCATGAGAGCACGCGGGGGGTGCGCGGATAGCGTAGCCCAGGTCCTCGAGCAACGCCCGAGCACTTCGATGCCCAGGTCCACGTGGCCACCCGAGATCAGATGCTCGGCGGGTTGCTGCCGCCGCTCGAAGCGCTTCGAGGCTGGGCGCCTTCTCCGCAGCTTCTCTGAACCGTAGTCCAGCCTCGACCAGCCGTCCGGCCTTGGCGAGTGCCTCGGCCTCGTTGCTAAGAGGTTGCCCTCTTCCTCGCCGTTCCATGAGCCCCAATCCCGTGCCTTGTGGTATAGCTCCGCCCCGCGCGCGAAGACGAGCGCATCGACCGCGCGCTTCGCTGCCTCCAGGACGTAGTTGCTGCCTCCAGAAGCTCGCCTGCGCCGAGGAAGTGATAGCAAGTACCTCGGCATCCGCCCCGCCGCTCGCCTCGAGCGCCGCCGCAGCTCGCGGTGACGCTTGGAGATCTCGGGTGAAAGCGGGCGATGGCGGCTTCCCTGATACGGTCATGGTAGATCTCGACACACCTCCGACCGTCGATGGAGGAGGTGCGCACCAGCCTTGCGCTCTCGAGTCGCTGCACGAGGCCGTCCGCGTTCGCCGAGCCCGCTGCCTCCAGCACGAGGCTGCGTTCTGCCAGGCGGCCGGACACCGAGACCACCTCCAGGATACGCCTCTCCAGTTCGGAGCTCGAGAGCCGGCTCGAGATCAGGTCGCGGCGCAGGTCCTCCTGGTTGTCAGGCGTTGATGACGTCCCGCGGGTACGCAGTGCCGCACCATCGTCAGGAGGAACGGAGAGCCGCCCGATTCGGCTGCGAGCGTTTGAGCTGAGCCCGAGGCCAGTTCTGGCGGACACAGGCGTTGCGCCAGCTCGAGAGACTCCGCAGCGGCCAGGGGCTCCAGCTCCAGCTGCACGAGGAGAGTGCTGAGGTCTCCCGGCAAGCTCGCTCATGGTGCGCAGCAGCTCGACGCGATCGCGCTCCTCGCTCCGGTGGAGAGGATCAGCATGAGAGGCGGCGCGAAGGGGGGCGCAGCAGCTCGCGGATCAGTCTGGCGCTGTCGTTGTCGCTCCACTGCGCGTCGTCGATCCAAAGCACCAGGGGACGCAGCCGTGCGATCCGTCGCAGCAGCTCGCGCTGCGCGCCAACGCCACACGGAGCGCCTCCATTGCGTCGAGCTCCGTGCTCTCGCCGGCGGAGAAAGCGTCGGACTCGCGCCAGCACGGGGAAGAGGCGCGCTAGCTCAGCTGCGTGCTCCGGGCTGAGCTCGATCGAGTTCGGACTCGTCGAGCTCCAGCAGGTCTCGGCTCACCGAGTCCATGATCGCGTCGAGCGCCTTGAAGGCGACGGATTCCTGGTGGTGGCACCGGCCCACCAGGATCAGCGCTTCGCTCTGGTCCTCGACCTCTTGAGAAAGCGCCGCACCAGCTCGGTCTTCCCGATGCCCGAGACACCGTGGATTTCCACGACGCGGGTGCGGTCGCGGTCGCGCAGGATGCGCCGGAGATCCGCCAGCTCACCCGTCCTTCCCACGAATTCGGCGTGCTTGGATGGGGTACGGCGCGCGCGCGCACGTTGGTGCTGCGCCCGTGCCGTGCCCAGGTGTTCGAGGATCTCGTCCGCCTCGGGCGCCTGAGGGCTCAGGGTCCAGCAGCGCCCCAATGAGCTTGGTAAGTTTCTCCGGGAGCGGCGGGTCCGTCTCCAGAAGCTGGACCTCTTGTTGAGGGGCCGCGCTCGAAAGCGTCAGCGGGTCTCTGGGGGGGATGCGTCCGGTCAGCGCCTCGTGGAAGACTACCCCCACGGCGTACCAATCGGTGGCGGGCGAGGGGTTGATACCCCAGAGCTGCTCGGGCGCCATGTAGGCGAGTGTGCCGGCCAGCTCGCCTGCGGCGCCCTCTGCGCCCCCGACCTCATGGATGGGCGCTGCCAGGTCGAAGTCGAGGATGACGACTCGACCGTCCCGGTCGACCCGCACGTTGGGGGGCTTGACGTCGCGGTGGAGGCGCCCCGCCGCGTGCAGCGCGGTGAGCCCGTTCACGAGCTGCGGGGCCGCTTCGTAGAAGCGGGTCAGCATTGCGTTAGAGGAATCGCCGCCAGTATCCCCGCGGCGGCTCTCTGGATCCACGACCGCGACCTCCTCCGCCTGGCCGCGGCTGAAGATCCGCATCACCGCGTCGAGATCGTCGTTCTCGGTGACGCAGACGCGATCCTCCACCATGTCCCCGGCCACCCTCGTGGGATCGCGAGGAGCCGGCCTCGAAGACTTCGCTGACCCCTTCGACACGCCGAAGAAGGCGCCCTGGAACAGCGGATCAGATGCAACACGATGGCGCCGGCTGCCCCTGCGAAGCCCAGGAGCACGGCAACCAGCACCGTGAACAGGTAGGTGTCCGAGCGGGGGCTGCGCGCGCCGATGCCCCGACGGGCCTGTCCGCTCTCAGCGCTCATCCGCAGCTCGGATGGGCCTTCGAGCGAAGCTGACGGCGCCCTGGCTCCCGGGATTCGCCGGGCGGCGATCCCGAGTCTCTCCCGAGCCCTGATCGGCCTGTTCCATCTCCGAGAAACGCCTTACCTGACAGGGACTTGGAATCGCTTCCTTCAAAACGTCTCGAAGTCGCGGAGCTTCGCCTCGCCCTTCCGGCCGAAGGCTAGAGTCGAGCGATCTGCTCCTTCGTCTCGACGGCTTCCTCGACGATCCTCTTGACCAGGTCTGAGATGCTCGGGACGTCGTGAATCCGCCCGACGACCTGTCCGCCCGGATACATGCCTTGCTCGACGCTTCCCTCCCGCCATCCCAGTCTGCTGACGTTTCCGCTGATCATGGGCGCGAGCTCTTCCAGGGTGGCCCCTTCACGCTCCATCTCCACGATCTTCGTTGACCAGGGAGTGCGCAGCACCCGGCTGGGGTTCCGGAGAGATTTCATCACCAGGAGAGTCTCCTTCTCGTCACACTCGAGCAGCAGGTCCTTGAATCCCTGGTGGATCGGGAACTCCCTGGTGGCCATGAAACGGGTTCCGATGTTGACGCCGGCCGCTCCCAGTGCCAGGGCGGCAATCATGGAGCGTCCGTCGCAGATTCCTCCGCCCGCGATCAGGGGAATCGTGGTCGCGTCGATTGCCGCGGGGATCAGGACGATGAAGCCGACCTCCTCCATGCTGGGGTGTCCGCCGCATTCGGTCCCCACCACGGAGACCATGTCCACGCCAACCTTCTCGGCCTTGATCGCATCTCGGACCCGAGCGCACTTGTGGATGTGGATGAGCCCGGCGTCGGAGATCTGCTTTCGCTGCGGCTCGGGGCTGCGCCCCGCCGTCTCCAGGATCTTGACCCCCGACTCGATGACCCAGTCGATGCGCTCCTCGGGCGTGACGGTGATGCGCATTTCGGGGAAGAGGCCCACGTTGATCCCGAAGGGCTGGTCGGTCTGGTCGCGGACCTTCTTGACCTCCTCCAGGAGCTCTTCCTTTGTTTCGTAGTAGGCGGAAGGGAGGCAGCAGAGACACCCTGCGTTGGCGAAGGGTCCCACCACCTCTGCGGTGGTCAAGCCGTGCATGGTCCCGCACTGAATCGGGTACCTGATCCCCAACATCTCCGTCATCTTCGTTTCGAACATCTTCTCCTCCGGTGAGAAATCGCGAGTCAATCAGACCAAGGCTCTCGGGCTAGGACCGCGCCATTATCGGACAGCGGCTCGTCGAGGTCCAACCGGGAGGAAGCGCCGCAGCCGGTTTCCTCCGCGAATCGAGTCGAAGTTCTCCCACGATCTGCTACCCGCTCTGGAAGCCCCAGCGGATCGATCCCGCGAGACAGCCCCCAGATGCCCCAGGCCGAGAATCACTCACAGCTGCCCTCGAATTCCCAGACCGCGACGCCCCCCGCCCCTCCCCTGGCGGAGGCCGACCGACGGCGCGGGCGCCGCCTCGCCATCTCCAGCCATCCCCTGGGCATGACCTTCTTCATGGTCTTCACCCAGCACCTCCCGACCCTGGCGCTGGTCTCCCTGGGCGCCAGTGAGACGATCGTGGGCATCCAAAGCGCGCTCCCGGCCACCGAGCTGCTCCAACTTCCCACCCTGCGGGCGGTGGCCCGGGTGTCGAAGCGCAGCATCCTGGTGATCGGCCAGACGGTGGCGCTGGTGGTCGCGGTTCCGCTCCTCTTCTTCGACGTCCTCTCGCGGCTCTCGGCCAACCAGAGCAGCGCCGGGGCCTGGATCGCGCTGCTGAGCCTCGCCCTCGCCACGGCCAGCATCAACGTGTCGAACACGGTCTGGTTCCCGATGCTGCGAAGCTACGTCGAGCCCACCCGGATCGGCCGCTTCTTCGGCGTGCTGCGCTCGGGCTGGCACCTCGCCCTGATCTTCTACTACCTGGCGGCACAGTACTGGCTGGCTCGCCATCCCGGCGAGTACGGTCCTCTCTTCCTGGTGGCCTGGCTCTGCGGGCTGGTGCGGGTGCTTCATGGTCTGGCGGCTCCCGGAGCGCAGCGAGCGAACCGGGGAGCGGATCCGGATTCGCGAGGCCCTGGCCCTGCTGCGCACCCATCCGCTGCTGCGCCGCTACCTGGCCGGCGTGACGTGGGCCGGCGCCATACGGATGAGCATCATTCCGTTCGTCATGGTGATGATGCGCCGAGAGGTGGGCTTCAGCTCGGGTCACGTGCTCATCACCACGGTTGCCTCCTTCGCGGGAGGTCTTGCCTCCCTCTATCTGTGGGGCAGGGTGGTGGACCGCATCGGCCCGGCGCCGGTCTTTCGGCTGACCGCACTGGGGATGGGCGTGCTGACGGCGGGCCTGGTGGCGGTACAGGACGCCGGGACGGCGACGCTGGTGGGACTGATCGCCTTCTTCTTTCTCCACACGGTTCTCGCCTCCGGCTTCGGCGTGGCCGATACCCACGTGCTCTTCGCCCTCACCCCCCCGGAGGCCCCCGCGCGGATGCTGGTGATGGCCACGGTGGTGAGGCACGGCCTCTCGGGCCTGGCCCCGATCCTGTCGGGAATCGCGCTGGACTGGCTGCTCGGGATCGCCGAGGCGCCACTACAGGTCTACCACGTCTTCTTCGCGATATTGGCGGTCAGCCAGGCCCTCTGCTTCCTGCCGTTGCGGGGATTTCGGGGCGGCAACGTGTAGCGTGCACGATGAGTCGGACGAGATAACATCCGCAGATCCTCGCGAAACAGGGAGATCCGGTCCGTGAAGAATCCGTTCAGCTATCAGGGAAAGCGCGTCGTCATCACCGGAGCCTATTCCGGTGTGGGCGCCGCAACGGTGGAGCTGCTTTCGAGCCTCGGGGCGGCCGAGATCATCGCGCTCGACATCAAACAGCCCCAGGGACCGGTCACCCGCTACATCGAGACGAACCTGGGCGACCCCGCGGCGATCGACGCAGCGGCCGTATCCATCGACGGCCCGGTGGACGCGCTCTTCAACAACGCGGGCATCGCTGCCACCAATCCGGCCCTCGAGGTGATGAAGGTGAATTACCTGGGCGTTCGCCACCTGAGCGAAGCCCTGCTCCCAAAGATCCCGGAAGGCGGCGCGATCGCCATCACCGCGTCGATCGCCGGCGGCCAGTGGCCGCAGCGCCTGGCCCAGATCCAGGAGTTGCTCGCGATCCCCGACCGCGAGCACGCCATCGCCTGGATCCAGGAGCACGCGGACCTGGTCGGCGGCGGCTACGACTTCTCCAAGGAGTGCCTGCAGGTCTATACGATGCTGAGCTCGAGGGCGACCATGGCCAGGGGCGTGCGCACCAACAGCGTCTGCCCCGGGCCGATCGATACGCCGCTGCTTCCCGACTTCAAGAAGAGCATGACGGAGGCCCTGATCAACTGGCAGGTCGAGCAGACCCACGGGAAGATGGCGACCGCAGAGGACGTCGCGACGGCAGTCGCCTTCCTGGGGTGCGACGCCTCGGTCTTCGTGAACGGCGTGAACATGAACGTCGACGCGGGATTCAGCGCCGCCCTGACGACCGGTCAGCTCGATTTCAGCACACTGAAGCTCTGACCCGCCGACCAGCTGATTCGATCAGCGCGTCTGGTAGGGATAGAAGCGCCGGACGATGTCGAACTGGCCCAGCTGGTGCCCCCCGAGCCAGAGCTGGATCTCCTTCACGTCTCTCCAGTACTTCTCGACGTGGTAGTCGCGAATGTACCCGTAGGAGCCCATCAACTCCATCAGCTTGCCGATCACGTTGTTGGCCATGTCACAGGCGTAGTTCTTGGCTGCGCTGGCGTGGCTGATCATGGCCGCGGAGTGCACCGCCCCGAACTGATCGGGGTGGCTCAGCATGTAGGCGACCTGCAGGTAATAGGCGCGGGCGGTTTCGATACCCATGATGGCATCGGCCAGGATGCCCGCGGCGATGGAGTGGTCGCGGACGGGTTTGCCTCCCACCACGCGCTCTCCGGTGTACTTGAGGCACTCCTCGAAGGCCCCTCGGGCACATCCCACCGCCGCGGCCGCACTGACGACCCGGCCCGTAGAGACATTCCGCCCCAGGACCACCGTATCTTCCCCCGGTCCGGCAGCCCGGTAGGAGAGCGGCACGCGAACGTCGTCGAAGAAGATGTCGCAGTTTCGATCCGACTGAAGCCCCGCCTTCACCTCGAACTTCCCGAACCGGAGACCCTCGGCGTTTTCCGGGACATAGATCATGGCAATTCCGTCTTCGCCCAGCTCCGGATCGGTCTGACAGACCACACAGTAGATCGAGGAGATCCCCGCATTGCTGGGAAATCTCTTGGCTCCGTTGATGACCCACTCGTCACCATCCTGCCTGGCGCGGGTCTTGATGGTGCGGCCGTGCATCGCCGGCAGGTTCTCCACGTCGCACCCGCTCTCCGGCTCGGTCATGGCGAAGCAGGCAAAGGTGGGCTGCTTCTCCTGCTGCATCCGGTGATACAGGTCGACGACCTCCTGATTGCGGCCGTAGATGGCCCCGGCCATCGCCCAGCTGCTGATCCCCGCCACCAGACCGATCCCCGCGTCACCACGGGAGAACTCTTCGATCACGGCGCAAGCGGTGGCAAGAGATGGACCGGCCGTCTCCGCGCCTTCTTCCGGAAGATCGACATTGAACACGCCCAGAGCGGACATCTTGATCAGAAGCTGATTGATGAGGACGTGATCGACGTCATCGTCGATCTTGTCGCGGATGGGCATGATCTCTTGATCCACGAACCTTTGAATCACGTCCGTGATCATCGCGCCTGCTTCATCGACCAATAGCGGGAAATAGTCCATCAGCTCACCTTTCTACATCTTCTTGAACGCGACTTGAATGCGTCAGGTCATCTCTCTTGGAAGAATGTCTGAAGACTTCAGCAGCCCCTTATTTGCCGTGCTTCTCTCTCGCCACCAGTGCCGCACCCAGAGCTCCGTATATCTGAGGGTCCGCCTCGAGGTCGGCGAGCTTCACGCCCAGGTCGTCTTCGACGTATTTCCTGACTCCGGCATTGAGAGCAACGCCACCGACCATGGCCACCTCCTCCTCCAGGCTGATCCTTCTGACCAGGGAGGACACCTTGGCGGCGACCGATCGCGCGATTCCGGCGACGATATCGGCCCGGTCCCTGCCTCCATTCACGTAAGTGATGACCTCGCTCTCGGCGAAGACACCGCACTGGCTGGTGATCGAAACCGGGTCCTTCGACTCGAAGGCGAGGGCGCTCACGTCCGCGATGGGAAGCTCGAGCGCCTTGGCCATGACCTCGATGAACCGCCCGGTGCCGGCAGCGCATTTCTCGTTGACCGTGGAGTCGAGGACCTTGCCCTTCTGATTGAAGTTGATGGCGCGCATGCTCTGCCCGCCGGCATCGATGACCGTCCTGACGTTGGTGTTCAGCAGGCGAAAGGCGCGATTCAGGCAGACCACCTCGGCGCTGTCGGCGTCTGCATAGGGGACCGCCTTCTTCCCAAAGCCGGTCGCCACGCAGTAGTCGATCTGGTCCTTCGAGAGGTTCGCCTTCGAAAGAGCCTTCTCGAAGGCCTCCACCGCCGCCTGAACGGGGAGCTTCTTGTAGGGCATCGTCTCGGAAGAAACGATGGTATCGTCTTCGATGATCACCACCCTCGCGGTGACCGCTCCCAGATCACAGCCCGCATACATCGGTCGCTTCTCCTCGTTCGTCCATCACAGCTGCCTTCACGGTCACTCTGGGGCCTTCTCGGCGGCGAAAAGGGCCGCACCGAGGGCCCCCATGATCTGGGGATCCTCCGGAAATCCAACGAACTCTACGTTCAGCATCTCCTCGAGCATCTTGACCACGCCGACATTCTTGGAGACGCCGCCGGTGATCCCGACATCGTTCTTGATGCCGACTCTACCCGCCAGCATCTTGACGCGGCGGGACATGGCCTGGTTGATTCCCGCCGCAATGTCGGCCGTGCTCCGACCCTCCATCAGCAGGTGCATGATCTCGAGCTCGGTGAAGATGCTGCACTGACTGGTGATGACGATGACTTCCTTCGCCTCGAGCGAGACGGGACCGAGCTCCGAGACCTCCACTCCCAATGCCTCGGCATTGAGCTCGAGCGATCTGCCCGTCCCCGCGGCGCACTTGTCGTTCATGACGAAGTCTTCGACGCCACCGTCCGTACCCACCCGGATCGCCTTGCAGTCCTGGCCACCCACGTCGATCACGGTGCGGATACTGGGGACGAGAAACTGGGCGCCCTTGGCGTGGCAGGAGATCTCGCTCATGTTGCCGTCGGCGAAAGGAATCGTCTCGCGTCCATATCCGGTCGCCACCGCGAACGCGATGTCGTCGTAGGAGAGGCCCAGTCGACCGAGGAGCTTCTCCATCACATCGCGGGCCGACTGCTCGGCCGTGGGCCGCACCAGAATGATCTCCGAGCCGAGGATCGTTCCGTTTTCGAAAAGAACCGCTTCAGCGCTCAGTGAACCGACGTCACAACCAGCGACAATCATCCAGAAACCATCCTTCTCATCAAGCCAGGGTCTCGAAGAACTCCGTGAACTGCTCCTTGATCACGTCCAGGGAGGTGACGCGCGAGTCCCATCCATCACCCTCGAGTCTCAGCGCGGGAACTCCCAGCTGTCTCTTCACCTCGTCGGCGACGATCCTGTAGACACCCCAGACCTGCTTGCAGGCGGCATGGCCGGTGAAGGCGATGCAGTCGGCCTTGTAGGTGTCGACGTAGTAGAGCAGGTCCTCGAGCCAGTTGGCGGGCATGTCCCAGCTGCCCTTCAGCTGGCGGGTCATCGGCAGGTTCAACATGCCCTCCGCGAGACCGGCGAGCATGGTGTCGGTGTTCGTCGTGTCGATGACGGGGTTGAAATCATGGAAGATCAGCAGGTCCATGACGTAGGAGACGCCGATTTCCTCCTGGAACCAGTAGTGGAGGCCCTGGTCGAAGTAGATTCCGGTGTACATCATCATGAAGCGGATCCTCTCCTCGGGCAGGACGTGGAGTCCCTGCTTCATCCGCTCCGTGCATACCTCGAGAGCCGTCTTGTAGAAGGCCAGGGCATCGGGGGTGCCGACCAGCATCAGCTTCTGGGCGAGGTGATTCAGGTTGTAGTAGTTGGGGACCGGATTTGGCACCTGTCGTTTCATATCGCTGATTTCCATGATGATCTCTGTGCACTCGTTGGTGAGCTCACAGACCTCGCGAAGCCGATCCTCGTCCAGCTTGTTGCCGGACAGCTCCTGGAGTTGCGCCACGACGCCTCGATACTCTTGCGTGTAGTAGTCGATGGCCTTCTGGTCGTGGGTATAGGGAACGTCGAGATACAGGGCGGGGATGTCCCACTTCTCGGACATGTACTCGAAGATCTTCGAGTTGGGATCGCATCCGCCGGCTGCACCATTGACGAGGAAGTCGGGCTTGTCTACGAGCCCGGCTTCCAGCAAGCCCACCACGCCGCGCTGTGCGCTGCACATGGTGTCGGGAAGGCCGCGCTCGACCGCGAGATCGAGATACTCGTGGATCCCCTCTTCCAGGACCATCGAGAACGAGTTCAGGACCTCGACCCCGACCGGCACGATGTCCAGGGCGTGGAAGATCTCCGGAGAGCAGTTGAACGGGATGAAGGCGACCTTCTTTCCGCGGTCCCGGGCGTTGCGGACTTCATCCCAATACCTGCCCATGGCGGCATTGGAGACGCTCGACATCTTTCGGACGCCCGGGTCCTTGGCCATGGCCAGGAAGTTGTTCTTCTGGGACTCCGTCAACGTGGCCAGTAGCGCCTGTACGGGAGGGGACTCTACGTCCAGATCCTCCGGCAGATTGCTGGTCATGTTGAAGGTCTCGACCATTCGCTCCAGGGCATTGCGTTTCGCTTCGGGCATGCTCACGCTCCAATCCGCTCGAGAAATGCTTGGACTCGGGTCCGAATCCGGCCCGCGTCGGCCAGTGGGCCATATTGCCTCTCCAGCTCCATGACCGGGACGCCGTCGTTCTCCAGATCCCTCTTCAAGAGGGCATTGTCGGTTCCGTGCAGGTCGCAGAACTTGATGTGCTGCAGAATGACTCCCTTGACGCCAGCCCGCTCGATCTGCTCTCGCAGGAAGGCGAGTCTCTGGGGGTAGGCCCCGGTCATACGCGGGCAGGGAGGGTGCTCGTAGTAACGATCGATCAGGTTTTCGAGGGGATCGCCGCTCTCCTCGGTGAGGTTCCAGAAGCTCTTTGCCCCGAAGCAGAGGGCATCGGTGACGACGATCGCACCGAGGTCCTCGACGTTGGTGACGAAGTCGACGTCGTCCATCAGACTTCCGGCGACGAGGAGTCTGACTCGCCCGTTGGATGCGTCCTCCCCGGACGGCTTCGCCTCCTCGAGCAGCTCCCGCAGCAGCCGGTTGTACTCCGCCCTGGGCATGGCAGTTCCGGCGGACAGGATGGTCAGCACCTCGGCGCCGGTAAACGGAGGGGGATCGCTGGTCCGCAGGTCGTAGAGTCTCCTGAGCAGGTTTCTGGTCTCGTTGTAGGTGGAGACGGCATCGGCCAGCTTCTCGGAGCTGAGCTCCGCGCCGAAGTATTCCTCGACCGCTTTTTTGAACTCGAGGACCTGTCCCTTGTACCATTCTCTCCCCTCAGGAGAGATCTTGTGTGGAACGGGAAGCATGTACATGAAGGGGAGGGGAATCTTGGCCTTCCAGTTGTCATAACAGCGGCGGATGTGGTCGCAGCCATTGTTCCAGATCGCGCCGTCGAGGAAATCGTACTGACCGGTGAATCCCAGCTCGAGGCAGGAACGTGCGAAGCTGCAGTTCACCCGAGTCAGGTAGGAGTCCGCGTGCGAGGTATCCTGCACACCCTTCCCGGTGATCCGATAGGGAAGGATGTCCAGGGCATAGAGGACTTCCTCCGGCATGTAGGAACAGACGAAGCCGACGACTTTCTTCCCGTCGCGTTTCCAGGCGTCGACATGGCTGTTCTCCAGCGTCTTGGAAACCTCGGCCAGTTCTTGAAGAGCTCCCATCGTTTCACCTGCTTTCCTGGTTCGAAACCATCATGATCGGGGCGAGCGCTGCCGTGGCACGCTAGCCGCAATTCCACCGTCGATGAAGGCCGGTTGCACGTCGCCGGGAAGAAGCTGGGGATCCATCCCTCGAAAGCTGGCGTCGTGAATCGCGCTCTCCCTGGGGCGCCGGGTGCGAGCCGCTGAGCATCGGCTGGAGGCGTTGACTGGATTGGATAACGCGCTATGTAGGCACTGTCAACACCTATTCGTCCGAGGTCCGGATTTGCCCTATCACCACGGAAACCTTCGTCAGGTTCTCCTCGAGGAAGCCGCCGAAGCGATTCGGGAGGGTGGCGTGGGCAGCCTCAGCCTTCGGGATCTCGCCCGCCGCGCCGGCGTTTCACACGGGGCGCCGGCGCGGCATTTCTCCGACAAGGCCGCCCTGTTGACCGCCCTCGCCACCGACGCATTGGAGCAATTCCAGGCCGCTCTGCTCGGAGGGATGGCGGAAGCTGGGAGCTCCGCTCTCGATCGGCACCGGGCCATCGGAATGGGCTACATCCGCTTCGCCATCGAGCACCCGGCCTACTTCAGACTGATGACCGGCCGCCGCGACTTTCTCGAACCCGACGCGGAGTTCGACGCAGCGTACCAGCGACTCTTCGAGACGATCCGGGAAGCGACCATTGCGGCCCAGCAGGAGGGCTGGGCGACCGGCAGCGATCCAGATGATCTCCTGCTCACATCCTGGTCGGTTGTGCACGGCTTCGCGATGTTGTGGGTCGAAGGCGGCATCCAGGATTACTTCGGCTCCATCGATCCCGAGATCGCAGCGAGCGCGGTCATCGATATCGTTCACGCCGCCGACGCGGGAGAAGAGCTCGACTAACGAAAGGTGAGTCTAATGAATCTGGAAGCCGGAGGAGGACTCGCCCTGCAGGCGCCCGCAGACGGAGTCTGGACCATCGCCTGGGGGTGTGACGACTGGTTCGGGCCGCTCGACGTGTTGGCCGACGGGCAGCCTCTGGCTCCGCGCGTCGGCGGCCAATTCGAGGGGGAGGACGATCTCGGCGCGTTTCGAGCGCTGGAGCTGGCATTGGATGGGAGCCCGCTCCCGCTGCGCGCGAGTGTGCGCGCGTACCAGGGGCGCGCTCTGCTGGTGTTTCGACTGGAGGCGGCGGCGCCCCTTCGCGATTTCGCGAGCGGCCAGTTCGACCGACCGGCGGTGGTCTGGCCGCGCCTCCGGCCCGCGCAGCGCCGTGCGGGTGGCTTGCCAGAGGGCACCCGCGGGTTCGGCCACGCATACACGGAGTTCGCGCTTCCGAGCTTCTCCGGCCCCGAGCTCGACGGCTTTCTGCTCCTGCCCCAGCGTCCCGCAGTGGTGGAGCCGCTCTTTCTGGTGACTCCGGAGCTGCGATCGTTGATGCTCGCTCCCCTGGAGAGCTTCCACGAGCAGGTGGTGGCCGTGCCGCGCGGGGGCGAGATCGACCTCGGCGTTCGCTGCGGCTGGCACGGTGATCTGAACCAGGCGCCCGAGGGCTTCCACACCGAGCTCGCCTGTTTCGCGGGGGAGGGCCCGCGCAGTCTGCTCGACGAGTGGGCGGCAATTCTGCTGCGACGCCACGGCACGCACCGGCCCTCGCGCTACGCGGACGACGGTGTAGCTCGCCTCTCCTACTGGACCGACAACGGCGCCGCCTATTGGTATCGCAGTGAGCCCGACCTCGACGTGGCAACCACGCTCGAGCGCACCGTGGCGGGGCTTCGGGAAGCCAGAGTACCCATCCGCGCAGTGCAGCTGGACTCATGGTTCTATCCCCACGAGAAGAGCCGCCCGCTCAATCCCGACTGGGGAATGGATGTGCCACCGACCGGCATGTTGCGCTGGGAGCCGCGGGAGGACCTGCTGCCGGGCGGCCTGGATGACCTGCGGCATCGGATGGGTGAGCCGCCGCTGATCCTGCACAGTCGGCACTTCTCGAGCCAGTCGCCCTACTTCGAGGAGACGGAGGCCTGGATCGACGGTGACCGGGGCCATCCCAAGGATCCCGACTTCTACGAGCGCTTGATGGCACAGGCCGCCGGCTGGGGCGCCATTACCTACGAGCAGGACTGGCTGATCGAGTGCTTCCTGGGCGTGCGCGGCCTGCGGGAGGCGCCCGGCCGCGCACGCGCCTGGCAGGAGGGGATCGACGCGGCGGCGCGCCGTCACGGACGCACGCTCCAGTGGTGCATGGCCTCGCCCGCCGACTTCATGCAGACGGTGACCCTCGAGCGCGTCACCTCGATTCGCACCAGCGGCGACTACCGGTACATCATCGGGAGCGGCGCGCTGTGGGCATGGTTCTTCTACACCAACGCCCTGGCCCGAGCGCTCGGTCTGACGCCGTACAAGGACGTCTTCTTCAGCAGCAGCGAGGGAGAGGGCTGGGACGGGGACCCCAACTGCGAGTGCGAAGCCCTCGTCGCCGCTCTCTCCTCGGGGCCGGTCGGCATCGGCGATCGGCTGGGGCGCACGGACCGCGCGCTGGTGATGCGCACCTGCCGCGAAGATGGCATGCTGGTCAAGCCCGACGTTCCCGTCGCCGCGCTCGAAACCTGCTATCGCAGTCACCCGATGGTCGAGCCTCACCCGCTGGTGGGAGAGGCGCACACGCGGCATCCGGCGGGACTCTGGCACTACGTGGTGGGGATCCACGTATGGCGCGGCGAAGAGCCGATCGTCTATCGGTTCGATCTGGACGACCTGGGCTCGCTGCGACCCAAGGGACCGCTGCTCGCGTACGATTTCCGGCGGGCCCAGGCCGAGCGGGTCGAGGCGAGTGGCGCAGGGCCCGCCTGGGAGGTGGAGCTCGAACCCGAGGCCTGGGATTACCATATCCTCTGTCCCGTTCTTCCTGGCGAGATTGCGGTCGTGGGAGACGTCTCCCGCTACGTCTCCGCAGGAGACGCCCGCCTGCGCGGCGTGCGTGCGACCGGAAGCGGCCTCGCCTTCGAGGCGCTCGGCGGCCCGGGCGAGTGCTTCGAGATCACGGGCTGGTCGGCGCGCCCCCCGCGCGCGGTGCGCGCTCTCGATCCGAGTGGTGGACGACCCCTCCAGGTGCACTACGAGGACGGTCTCTTCCAGATTCCCGTTGCCGTCGGGGATCGGGGCTGGCTCCGGGTCGAGATCGACGCCGATTTCGGCTGAGACGATCAGTCTCCGAGCCTCTCCTCCCACAAGTGCGGATCGAATGGTGCTCGCCGGTTCGGGCACTTCTCTCTGTGACACAGCTGGCAGCTCTGGAAGCCGTCTTCCGACGGGTAGAAGAGGCCGGAGACGGACTTGTTCGGCACCATCAAGCAACTATCGGTGAGGATCACGCCGATCGATTCCGGGGCGTCTCCGAAGAACGCGAACAGCTCTCTCTGCTGCTGGATCGGCCAGACGTTGATGTCTCCGGAGCCCGGGTTCATGCTGACCAGCGTCTCCAGCGAATAGGATTCCTTCAGGTGTGTGACGAGGTGAGCCATCGCGGCGTGGAGAGCCATTTCCTTGAGAATGTCCCGGCAGAACTGGCCGAAGACGTCGTCACTCTCGACGGAAATGGCATCCAGCTCCTGGCCGCAGGTGGCGACATAGGGGAAGACTCTCTCCACCTCGTCGAGATTGGCGCGGAGCACCTTGCTCACGAATCGCGCTCGCCCCTGCTGCGCGTCGGACCCGTCCGCAGGCCGTCGTTCGGGGGGCGGAGCGGAGCCCTGCTCGAGAGCCCGCTCCAGGTCCCGAGTCGCCTCCCCGATGACGATGGATTCCGCTGCCCTCTCCTCGACAAAGGCGACTTCGTAGAGTGCGCGGGGACGGGCGAGCTGCCCGACCTGGTCGATCAGGGCATTGACCTCGTCGGCGTACTGACTCCGGGGATCGAGGTGCAGGTGGTTGAAGACCTCCTCGGCGTCTACCGCGAAGGGAACATCGTCCAGAATGCGCATGTGGAGATCGTGCCTCGACTCGACGAATCAAGGCGCATTCTAGCGGAGGAGGCGGCTTGCCGGGGACCCTCCGGTCGCTCGACAAGAGCGCGCTTTCCAAATGCGAAAAGACGAGTGTTTCCGAGAAGAACCAAGACTGTCGAGGAGGAGGATCGGCAGGGAATTGGCTAGCCTGAGGGCAAGGGAGAGAATCATGGAAGGGAACATCCCCGTATTGATGGTGGAAGGGGAGGGCCTGGCCGAGACCTGGGAGCGCTCGCTGGTCAAGGCCTATCGGGAAGGCTGCGACATCAAGACGGAGTACGACAAGCCCGACGATCCTCCGAGCAAGGACTGCTCCATGACCCTCCTGATCCGGAACCCCCTGGCGGAGCCGATGATCCATCGGGACATGCCCGGCGGGCTGGAGGACCTCCAGGAGTACGTCATGGAGGTCCTCGACGGCATCAAGGACCATTGCGTCCGCGATACGGTCGCGGATCCCGACGATACCCGATGGGAGTACACCTACCATCAGAGACTGTTCGGCTACTCGATTCCCAAGCTCGCCGAGGGGTTCGACCAGATCGAGTTGCTCGCGAAGAAGCTGGCGGCAACACCGCACACGCGGCGTGCTCAAGCCATCACCTGGAAGGTCTGGGAAGACAACGACTGCTACGACCCGGCCTGTCTTCAGAGCATCTGGTGCAGACTGCTGCATGGCGACGATGCATGGTATCTGAACACCAACATCCGATTCCGCTCCAACGATGCCTACAAGGCGGCCTTGATGAACATGTTTGCCTTCATCCAGCTGCAGAAGAAGATTGCAGCCCGGATTTCCGAGCTTTCGGGTCGGGAGATCAAGCTGGGGCGATATGTTCACCAGGCGGACAGCTATCACATCTACGGTTCGTATTTCAGGGAGTTCGAGAACCGATTTCTCCGGGGTCTGGAGCAGCGGACATTCGAGGAGAGAACCTTCCGCTACGAGGATGTGAGGGACATCATGGAGGAAGCCGTACCTCAGATTCTCGACAAAGCCTCGAAGATGGGCAGGTAGTCGACGGTGAAAGACGTGAAGATCCTCCTGAATGGCGAGGAAGTATCCGCTGGCGACGGCCTGACCATCCTGCAGGCTGCCGAGCAGCAGGGCGTGGAGATCCCGACACTGTGTCATAGCCCGGATCTGACACCCGCCGGCGTGTGTCGTGTCTGTGTCGTCGAGGTCGAGGGGACCAAGGCGTTGGTGGGCTCGTGTCATACCCCCGTCGCCGAAGGAATGGTGGTCCATACCCATTCCAGCAAGGTCCTGGCGGCGCGACGGGCGATCGTGGAGCTGCTGCTGGCTGGGCACACCGGATCCTGCGTCAGCGATACGAACGCCAGAAACTGTCGACTCCACAGGCTCGCTTCGGACCTCGAAGTCGGCCCGCCGAGATTCGAGATGAGAAGGCCGCGATACTTTCCCGCCGAGGACGCCAATCCATACGTCTGTCGTGATCTGTCCAAATGCATCATGTGTTACAAGTGCACCAGGGCCTGTGACGAGATCGCCGGGAAGAACGTGCTCGGAATCGCCTATCGAGGAATCCGATCCAAGATCTCCGTCGGTTTCGACGAGCCCCTGGTCGAGGAAGCCTGCCGGGATTGTGGTGTCTGTGTCGACTACTGCCCTACGGGTGCGTTGAGCAGGCCCTTGGACGAGCGCGGGGACGGAGTGGGCTGAGATGCCGGGCGGAGACCGTGAAGAGCTGCTGACCTCCTTGAAACGCGCACACGCCGAGCACGCGCATCTTCCCAGAGAGGTGATGGTGGAGATATCCCAGTCCCTGGACATTCCCCTCGGTGAGGTATTCGGGGTGGCCAGCTTCTATTCGTTTCTCTCTACCGAGCCCCGGGGACGAAACACCATCATGATCTGCCGAAGCGTGCCCTGCTATCTGAAGCACTCGGATATGATCGTGGAAGCCGTGGCGGACGAGATAGGCATCGGAGTCGGTGAGACCACCAGAGACGGCAGATTCTCCTTCGAGTCGACCAACTGCATCGGCGCCTGTGACGCGGCCCCCGCGATGCTGGTCAATGCCGATGTCCACGGTGGTCTGACCCCGAGGAAGATCTCGCAGATCCTGAAGTCGTATCGATAGGCCTCCGAGGAGGGCAGCAGTGCCGGAACAGCGCCTGGTCCTGGCGAATTGCGGAGTCGTCGATCCCCGCGACATCGAGACCTGTCTGGCTCGCGGTGGGTTCGAAGCTCTCGAGAAAGCCCGGAGCGCGATGACGCCGGAAGAGGTGATCGGGGCGGTGAGAGCGTCAGGGCTGAGAGGCCGCGGAGGCGCCGGATTCGATTGCGGTCTGAAATGGGAGATGGTGAGAAGGGCCGAGGCCGAGGAGAGATACCTGATCTGCAACGCCGACGAGGGGGAGGTCGGCACCTTCAAGGACAGGTACATCCTGGAGAGCGATCCGTTTACGCTGATCGAGGGCATTGCGATCGCCGCGCATGCCATCGGAGCCAGGCGAGCGTACCTGTATCTACGCGCCGAGTATCACTTCCTTCTCGACTCGCTGATGGGCGCCCTCGGCCAGGCAAGAGAGAGGGGATTCCTGGAACCCCTGGAGGTGGAGGTGCGCGAGGGCGCCGGCGCCTACATCTGCGGCGAGGAGTCTTCTCTGATGAACTCCCTCGAGGGGCGGAGGGGAGAGGCCCGGTTCAGGCCTCCCTTTCCCACCGCCAAGGGGCTGTGGGAATGTCCGACCATCATCAACAACGTGGAAACCCTGATGAACCTCCCCCCGATCATCGCCAAGGGAGCCGAGTGGTTCGCCGGCCTGGGGACGGCCCAGAGCAAGGGCACCAAGGTGTTCTCGGTAAGCGGCGACGTGGCGAGGCCGGGCGTGTACGAGCTCGTGATGGGGAGTCGGCTCGAAGAGCTGGTCGTGGACCTCTGCGGGGCCGGGGAAATCAAGATGGTCCAGGTAGGCGGTGCTGGAGGAGCCATCGTCCCCGCCGAGATGATCGATACCCCGCTTTCCTTCGAGACGGTTCTGGGCTCGGGTGGAGTCACCGTATTCGACCGGAGCCGGGACGTCATCGACATCGTCCACCGGGACCTCGAGTTCCTCGCCGATGAGTCCTGTGGCAAGTGCACGCCATGCCGGGAGGGAACCGAAGCGATGGTGGAAATCCTCGGCCGACTCAGCCGGGGCGATGGCGTGGAGCGGGATCTGGATTCGCTGGAGGATCTATCGGAGGTGATGAAGCTGTCCTCGCTGTGTGGTCTCGGTCAGGGGGCCGCCGTCCCCGTGCAGGATTCGCTTCGGCATTTCCGACGCGAGTACGAGGACCGGATCGAGAAGTCGATCTTTCTCCGGGCTCGCCCGGGAGGCAGGGTTTCGTGATGTCGGAATCGGTGTTTCTGTGTCCCTATTGCTCGACGACCTGGGAGACTTTCGAGGCCTTCAAGGGGCACGTCCTCGGCGAGCACGAGGCCGAACCCGTCCCGACACCGGACGGGCTGATCGCCTTGACCGTGAATGGACAGGTCTACGAGGTGCAGGTCCAGCCGGAATGGACCTTGTACGACCTCATCCACGACAAGATGGGACTCATCGGAGCCAAGATGTTCTGCGATCGGGGAGCTTGCGGGTCGTGCACGGTCATCATGGACGGAAGACCGATTCTCTCCTGTATGACGCTGGCCATCGAGTGCGGTGGCCGGAGCGTAGAGACAGTCGAGGAGGTGGCCAGGGCCAGACCTTTGCTGATCGAGAAGTACGCCGAGCACCACGCGATGCAGTGCGGATACTGTACGCCGGGATTCGTCGTCACCGCCAAGGCCTTGCTGGACAGGAATCCGAATCCTACGGAAGACGAGATCAAGCGGGCCCTGGCCGGCAACCTGTGTCGCTGCGGCACATATCCTCAGCATCCCAAGGCGATACTGGAAGCTGCAGAGAAGCCGTGAGGGGGTAGAGCGGGATGTCCGGTGACGAGACCACGAAGACGGAGGAGATGTTCGACAATCTCCGCGCCGATGCCCATCCGCTTCCGGAGTACAGGCAAGTCGGAAAGCGTGTACCGCGTCGGATCGACGGCATCCAGAAGGCCGGTGGAAGCGCGCAGTACACCATGGACATCCAGCTGCCCGGGATGCTCTACATGCGATTCCTCACCTCGCCGTATCCTCATGCCGCCATCAAGAGGATGAATACGCGCAAGGCGGAGGCACTGCCGGGCGTCAGGGCTGTCCTCCGCTACGACGACCCAGAGCTGCCGAGGGCGGCAGATCTGGGGGGACACCAACCCTCGCTGGAGCCGGTGATCCCGAGCCTCGCGCGCTTCCAGGGGCAGGAGGTGGGAGCAGCGGTGGCGGCGGATAGCGAGGCGATTGCCGAGCAGGCCCTGACGCTGATCGATGTGGTATGGGAGGAGCGCCCCTTCGTACTGGATTCCGAGGCGGCCCTGGAGCCGAATGCCCCCCTGGCGACTCCCGAGCTGTTGCCGAGCGGCAATCACTACAACGCGGATCTCTTCGACGTGATCGAGCTGGGCGACGTGAAGCAGGGCTTCGCCGAGGCCGACGCGGTCGTCGAGTTCGAGTCGAGAAGGCGCCTCCACACCTGGGCGGGGCCGGAGCGGCCCTGTGGAGTCTTCCGGTGGAACGGGGACTGCCCGGAGGTCTGGGTCAAGCAGCAGCGGCCGCACATCGCGAAACGCGTGATCGCCTCCTGGTTCGGCGGCATCCCCATGAACAAGATCCAGATCCACTGCCCCTACCAGGGAGCGAGCTTCGGAGGATGGAGCCAGGTGAGCTGGAACATGGCGGGCCACTACTGCGCCGCCGTGCTGGCCAGGCGAACCACCAGGCCGGTGAAGTGGACCTTCACCCGAAGGGAGGATTTCTTCGGCGGGGAGATGGACGAGGGGTTCTATCGCTACAAGGTGGGCGCCAAACGGGACGGGACGATCACGGCGGTGGAGGGGACGGCGGTTCTGAGCAATCAGCTCTGGCCGGTGTTCCATTTTCTCAAGCACCTGGTCGAGAACACCCGGATTCCCAACATCTACGGGAAGCTGTTCGTGGTGGCGGTCAACAAGGGCCCCAATGTTCCCACGCGGTGCGAACAAAACGCCAATACACACAGCCAGACCCTGATCTTCGACCACGTGGCCGGTGAGCTCGGCCTCGATCCCACCGAGGTGGCCCTCCGGAACGACGGCGCCCATGGCCATGACACGAGCTGGCTGGACGCCCGGAAGCGGGAGCGGGGATTCGAGGTCCGAGACAGTCTACGGGAGTGCGTGGAGAAGGGCAAAGCCGCCATCGACTGGGACGAGCGATGGCACCGCGCGGGGACGAAGCGGCTCCCCAACGGAAGAATGCACGGTCTGGCCTTTACCTGGGCGCACGAGTGGGACGACTCGGCGGGATCGAGTGAGATGGCGATCCGCATCGAGCGCAACGACGGCACGGCGAGCATTCTCAGCATGGGCAGCGACAACGGCGTCGACGCCGAGAACTCCTACTGCCAGATCGCTGCCGACGAGCTGGGGCTGCGCCTGGAAGACGTCCACTACAACCCGCGGATCGATCCGGGCTTCTTCAGGATGACGCCCGATTCCTCGACCAACATGTCGGTCAATGGATTCGCCATCCGGCACGCCGCCAGGATTCTGAAGCAGCAGATCCTGGAGGCCGCCACGAGCCCGACCGCGAAGACTCAGCGGGGCAGCTTTCCGCCGGCCTTCCCCGATGCCAGGCCGGGAGACCTCGACATCGAGGACAGCGTCATCTACCTGAAGGCGGACCCATCCAAAAAGAAGACACTGGCGGACTTCGTCGGGTCATCGGGCGCTGCGGGACCTCTGAGCTCACACGAGGCCCTGGGTGAGAGGACGCCCTTCTCGGCACCGCTTTTCGCGCTCGGCTACCACAGCCAGACCGGAGCCTACAGTCCCCATCATCCGAGACCCCGCTTCTGCAGGCAGGCCCATTTCATGGAGGTCGAAGTCGATACGGAGACGGGTGAGATCGAGGTGACGAGGGTGGTCAATGTGAACGATGTGGGCAAGGTGATCAATCGCGGCTCTTGTGAAGGACAGCAGTATGGCGGCACGTTCATGGGCGTGGGAAGGGCGAAGACCGAGGAGGTCATCTACGACCCGGTGACCGGCGTGATGCTGAACGGTAATCTGATCGACTACAAGATTGCCACCATTCTCGACGCTGGCCCCATCGACACCATCCTGGTGGAGACCGAAATGGGCTACGGACCATACGGTCTGGTAGGAATCGGGGAGGATGTGGCCACGGTGGTTCCGGCACTGCTGGGGCCCGCCGTCTACAACGCGACCGGCGTGTGGGTCGACGATTATCCCATCACGCCGGGCAAGGTCCTGGAGGCGCTGGGAAAGGTCTAGAGTTCTCGGAGAGACGGGTGAAGAGATTCGTGCACATCGACGCGCGGACCGTGGAAGAAGCGGTCTCGCACCTCGCTCGGTACGGGGAAGGCTCCTGCGTCATCGCCGGAGGGACGGACCTGCTGGGCAAGCTGAAGGAGCGGATCCTGCCCCGCTATCCGGAGGCCATCGTCAATATCAAGACCATTCCTGGGCTGGATTTCATCGAGGAAGAGGGCGGAACGCTGAGAATCGGCGCTCTGACCCGGCTCCAGGACATCGCCGACCACTCGATCATCAACTGTCGGTACTCCGCGCTCGCCGAAGCGGCGCGCAGAACGGCTTCTCCAAACCTGCGGGAGATGGGCACCCTCGGTGGGAATATCTGCCAGGACATCCGGTGCTGGTACTACCGGAGCGCCGACAACAGATTCCCCTGTCTCAAGAAAGGCGGCGGAAGGTGCTACGCCATCGACGGGGACAACCGATATCACTCGATATTCGGCGGAACCGTGGAAGAAGGCTGCTACGCCGTCCACCCTAGTGATACGGCGCCAGCACTGATCGCGTTGGAGGCCCGGATCAAGACCTCGAGGCGAACCGTCGATGCCCAGGACTTCTTCGCGGTCGGCGTCTGCAAGACGACCGTCCTGGAGAGCGACGAGATCGTGACCGAGATCCAGATACCGACACCGCCCGGCGCCACCGAGAGCGCCTTCAGCAAGGTCGCTCTCAGGAAGTCCATCGACTTCCCCATCGTCAACTGTGCGGCCAGGGTCACTGTCTCGGATGGCAAGGTCGCCGCCGCCAGAATCTGCCTGAATGCGGTCCATGTCAAGCCCTACCGGTCGAAGGATGCCGAGGAGAGCATCGCGGGCAAGGGCCTGACTGAGGAGAACGCAGAAGCGGCGGGTGCGGCTGCCGTGTCGTCCGCCAGACCGATGACTCACAACGCCTACATGGTTCAGATCGCCAAGACGCTGGTGAAGAGAACCCTCCTCGCCTGCGCCTAGCCTCAGACGTCCGCGTCGTAGACCCTCCACATGTCGTCGTCGTCGAAGATCTTCTCCGAATCATCGGCGTGCATGGCATCCCGTTCGAAGTCTCGATAGAGACCCCGCTCGGCGCGGAACTCGTCGTAGAGGTCGTGCTGGATCATCGCGCTCATGATCTCGTTCGTGCCCGTCCAGATCTGGGCCAGGCGCGTATCGCGAACCGCCCGCTCGATCGGATACACATCCGTGTAGCCAATTCCACCGGTGATCTGCATGGCCAGGTTGGCGGCGTCCCATGCGGACTCGGTGACGAACTTCTTGGTCTCCGAGACGATGCGCCGGACAGAGGGAGCCTCGGAGTCGGCGGCGCGCGCGGCCTGGTAGATCATCGCCCGGCTTGCATCGAGCAGGACCTGGGCCTGGGCAATCATGAAGCTCACCGCCTGAAACCTCCGAATCGGGCGCCCGAAGGCCTTGCGGCGATCCGCGTAGTTCATGGCGACATCCAGGCAGGCCTTCATTGCCCCCGTGCAAGGTGCTGCACTGCACAGGCGTTCGGGAATCATCATTCGGCTGAAGACCGCGGCCCCGCCGTGAAGCGAGCCGACGAGGTTGCTCTTGGGCACCTCGACATCCCGGAAGACGACGCGGCCCGTGCCCCCTCCGCGGGCTCCCATCAGGCCGTAGAGGTACTTGACCTCCACGCCCGGTCCACGGTCGATGATCAGGGTGCTGATGCGTTCATGAGGTGGCGCGTCGTCCGCCATGTTGGTCCGGACGTAGGCGAGAAAGAAGTCGGCTCCCTCGGCGCCGACGATGAATCGCTTCACACCGCGAACCAGGAAATGGTCTCCCCTGTCCTCGGCTCGGCTCGAGGCGCCGAAGAAGTCGGATCCGCCCCGGGGCTCCGTCAGCGCCTCGGCAGCCACGAGCCGGCCCTCCAGCATGGGCTTCAGGTAGCTCTGCTTCTGCTCCTCGGTGCCGAAAGTATTGAGGGCCTCGCCGACGATGGAGGGCATCACGAAGGAGCAGCCCGCGGCGATCCCCAGAGCGCCGATCGGCTCCATGGCCGCACATTCCGCCGCCCAGTCCATCCCCCGGCCCCCGTATTTCTCGGGAAACCGCAGCCCCATCAGCCTGTGCCGCGCGTAGAGCTCATAGAGCTCCCGCGGGTAGCGGATCTCGTCCCGATCCATGCGGCGCAGATACTCCGGATCGACCTCGTTCTTCACCATTTCTCGCGCCTCGCGCTGAACGCCCCGTGCGCCTTCGTCGAGCATGAACTCGTTCATTGTCTCCTCTCCTCAGCTCACCTGAACTGCACAGGGATGATGACACGCCGGGAGTCCACGCGGGTGGACACCTCCTGCTGAAAGGCGACCACCCAACTGGACGCGGGTGGCCTCTTCGCCGCATCGGCCTTGCTGGAACTACCTGAAATTCCTCACTTTCGGCGATCCCCGCCGGCCTGGCATGCGCCTTGCTTTGACTCGTTGCATCGACAATCGGAGCAAGGATTCGCCATGTGGAATTTCTTCAACAGGCAAAACGAGGACAGGGATCATCAGAACCCGGCCCATCATCGGTTCCGCGGCCGAGCGCTGGCGCTGGTCCGTCGTCAGCGCCTCGAGATGACCGCAGCGTCCCACCGACTCGCCGACGCGCTCGCGGCCTCGCCCCACGCGGTCTACATGCGAAGGGATCGGGCCTTCGAGCCTGCCGTCGTGAGCGGGATCCAGGACGCGCCGGTCTTCACCGTCGCTGGATCGCTCCCCCGCGCCCTGCGGCGCGCCTGCGGACCCGTAATGACCACTCGCTCTCATCGCGCGCGCCTCTTCGACGCCGCGCTGGATCCGGTGGATCGCGCGTTGCTGCGGCGTACGGGCGCCATCGCAATCGTGCCGCTCTCGATCGATCGAGATCTCGAGGCGTTCTTGCTGGTGGGTGGACCGCTTGCAGCGTTCGATCCCGACCGCCTTGCTCGGGCCCTGGCCCCCGCTTCCGCGTGCCTCCGCATCGCGCGGAACGGAGCGCCCTGGCCGGGGTCCGAGCACCCACTTCCCTTCGTCGCGGGCGCGTCGGCCGCCGCCTTTTCGCGCCAATGATGGACTCCCACCGAGAGCCGGGCGGTCACCTTCTCCCGCCGCGCCCTCTTTGCCCCCGGGGAAACCCTGGCGCTCCTCGGTGGCATCGACCAGGTCGGTTCCTGGCTCGCAGTGCCAGGTTGTCCACGATCCTGGACGCCTTGCGGTCCACTGCGCTCGTCCTTTGCGAAAGCGAAGCCGCAATTCGCTCTTCCGCCCTGTGCTCTCCAGGAAAACCGCAGGCGCGCCGGCGAATTGGCGAAGAACCTGCGAATCCCGGTGATATGATGAAGAAAAACTGGAACGTGCGGATGGTCGAAGCACCGCAGACTCCCGAGACCGACCGCCTCCGGCAGGAGCGGGATCTCTACCGTCGCCTGCTGGATCTCGGCGCCCAGGAAGAGCTCGAGCCCTTCCTGCGTGAGGCCCTTGCCCTGATCGTCGAGGCGAGTGGCGCTCGCCGCGGCTACCTCGAGCTGCGCGTGAAAGACTCGGATGAGGCCGACTCGGCCTGGTGGATGGCTCACGACTGCTCCTCCCAGGAGGTCGAAGACATCCGCGATGCGATCTCGCGCGGGATCATCGCGGAGGCTCTCGGTAGCGGACAGACGGTCTCGACGGCCTCGGCCCTGCTCGACCCACGCTTCAGCGACCGTTCGAGCGTGAAGGCGCACCGGATCGAGGCGGTGCTCTGCGCGCCGATTGGCGTGGATGCGTCGCTCGGCGTGGTCTACCTGCAGGGCCGCGGCGAGCCCGGTCCGTTCACGGAGGACGATCGCGCGCAGGCGGAGCTCTTCGCACGACACCTGGCGCCGTTGGGCGAGAGACTCGTGGTGCGCGAGCAGGCGCGAAGCGCCGCTGATCCCACGCTGCCACTTCGTCGGGAGCTCCGCCTGGTCGGCGTCATCGGGCGTAGTGAGGCACTCGCGGGCGTGCTCCGGCAGGCGGCCTTGGTCGCGCCCGTGGACGTGAACGTGCTGTTGACCGGCGAGTCCGGCACCGGAAAGAACATTCTCGCTCGCGTGATTCACGACAACAGTCCGCGCGCCACCGGTCCATTCGTCGACCTGAACTGCGCCGCCCTGCCGGAGACGCTGATCGAGAGCGAGCTCTTCGGCTCGCTCCGCGGCGCGCACTCCACCGCCCAGGGGCCCGTCGAGGGCAAGGTGGCAGCCGCGGAGAGTGGGACGCTCTTCCTCGACGAGATCGGGGAGGTTCCCCTCGCCGCCCAGTCCAAGCTCCTCCAGCTGCTTCAGTCGAGACAGTACTACCCCCTGGGTGGATCACAGCCGGTGCGCGCCGACGTCCGAGTCATCGCTGCGACGAACTCCGATCTCGCGGAGGCGGTGCGCACGCGACGCTTTCGCGAGGATCTCTTCTACCGCCTCCAGATTCTTCCGATCCGCCTGCCGACGCTCGCGGAGCGCCGCGAGGACATCCCCGAGCTCGCCCGCTACCACTGCTCGAGGGCCTTCGACCGTCACGGCCGGGCGCCGCTCGAGTTCTCACCAGGTGCGCTCCGGGCCCTCGAGGCGGCCGAGTGGCCCGGCAACGTGCGACAGCTCTCCCACGCCATCGAGGCGGCGGCGCTCCGCGCGGCCGGCGAAGGCGCCCGCCGCGTCGAGCGGCACCACGTCTTCCCCGAGTCGCCTGGTGACGCGAGCGACGAAGCCGAGGCGTTCAGCTTCCAGGAGGCCACGCGGCGCTTCCAGCGCGAGCTCGTCTTGAAGGCGCTGGCCGAGACGGGCTGGAACGTCGCCGAGACCGCGCGCCAGCTCGACCTGGCGCGGTCGCACGTCTACAACCTGATCAAGGCATTCGGCCTCGAGCGGGAGCCCGAGTCTGGTTAGCATACGACCCGATTCATGGAATCGAGCACGGCCTGGTTGAAGGCCTCGTCCACGTCCACGACGCTGTCCTATCGGAAGGTAACCATCGGAGAAAGAGCTACCTTGGCAGGCGCCGCGATGTTCCTGCAGCGCAGAAAGAGGGGCAGTGGATGGTGCGAAGGACTCTACTCATCGTCGCCGTGTGGCTCTTTGCATGGCCCTCCACCGCCTCTCAGCTACTCGTCTCGAGTACCAGCGCTCGCGACACTGCACTGAGCGGCTCCACCGTGGCCGAACCGAGGACGCCGAGTGCAGCGATGTTTTCCAACCCGGCTGGCCTGGCTCTGTTCGACAAGATGACCGTCGATGGCTCGGCCGCCTTCGCGTTCGCAAATCCCCGCATGGATGTCTCCGCACCATCGACCTACGACGAGACCAGCTCGGTCTTCGTATCGTCTCCGGCGATGGGACTCGCGGTCCCGCGAAGGAGCTCCTGGCACGTCGGATTCGCCATGTATGGAAGTGTCGGAAACAAGTTCGACTTTGGAGCGGATCCTTTGGAAGGGGTGCCGGACGACTTCCTCAGCGAAGCGGGTGTCTTCACCTTTGGTGCGGGGGTGGCGTATCGCTTCAGCGATCGGCTCTCCGTGGGCGCCGCCATCACACCTCTCTTCGGTCTCCTCCACAATCGCTATACGCTCGGCGGGCTTCGTTTCAAGTACCGGCTCAACGGGCCTGGAATCCAGGGCATGCTGGGCCTGCGCTGGGAACCCCGTCCCGGGCTCGCCGTGGGTCTGGGACTGCGCACCCCTGGCAAGGTCTGGATGGATGGAGACATGCCGCTCGCCGGAAGCAGCCAGGACGTCGACCTGGAGCTGAAGATGCCGACGCAGGTATTCGCCGGCGTGACCAAGCATTTCGGGGAGCGGATCGTCGTCTCGCTGGCGGGTCGATGGACCGACAGCAGCTCGTTCGGCAATTCGACGATCGAGTTCGAAGTGACCGAGGCCGCGGATGCGCCATTCGTTCCCAGCGCGAAGGACGAATGGCTGGTCAGCGCCGGATTGGAGTACATCTGGAACGAGTTTCTCACCCTTCGTCTGGGCGTGGGGCACTCCAATGCGATCGTGGGCGACAAAGGGGTCTCGCCGCTGGTCTTCGACACCCAGGACACCCGCGTGGGAGTTGGATTCAGTCTGAACCTCGACCCCTGGTCGGTCGACTTCATGGCGGGGCATGCCTTCCGAGGCAGCCGGGATATCGGGGCCGACGAGGCATTGATCCTCCCGGGCCGCTACAGCATCGACGGACAGATCGCGATGATCGGGATCACCTGGCGCCACTGATTCGAGGCTCAGACGGAGCTGGCGCGCACGGGACGCGCGGCGGCGAGCTGCTCCACGATCGCGGGCTGCTCTTCCGGTGCGGCGAAGATCGAGACCGCCAGCTCGTCGATTCCGGTCGCCGCGTAGCGCTCCAGCGCGGCACCGAGCTGCGCTGGCGTCGCCACCAAGGCGATCCCCTCGACCACCTCCGGCGTAAGGATCCGCATGGCGCCAGCCGTTCCCTCCGACTCCACCGCTGCGACCAGTGCTCCCGGCTCGATGACGTCACGCGCGAGGTACTCGAGCATCGCCGGATCGAAGATGGTGAAGAGGGGGGCCGCACTGCTGCGCGCTATGGCCAGATCCTCGCTGATGACCCCGAGCGCCACGGCGCTGATGCGGAAGCTGGCGCGATCGCGTCCCCGGGCTGCGAGCTCACGTTCGACGTCGCGCACCGTGTCGCTGAGGTAGGCCTGCGACGCAGCCATGCTGATCGAGAGACCGTCGCCCACGCGTGCTGCGGTGCGCACCATCAACGGCCGGACTGCCATCACATCTACGGCTGGTGGTGGCGCGAGGGGATTCACCTTGAAGCCGCGGAAGGCGTAGCCCGGGTGCTCGACGTTCATCTCGTCGCCAGCGAGCGCGCCCCGCAGCGTGTCCACCAACTGTTCGGTCGAGCGAGCCGGGTGCGCGAGCTCCTTGCCGAGCTTCGCGATGAGGGAGGGATCGCCGGTGCCGACCTGGACGCGGACCCGTCCGGGGCCGAGCTCCGCCAGCGAGGATAGCTCCATCGCAATCAGGCCCGGGTGGCGACCGGCGGTGGAGATCCCGACCACGGCGACCTCGAGCCGCTCGGTCTCCCGGAGATAGAGGGCGCTCGGGACGATGGCGTCGTGAAAGCCGATGTGTTCGGCCGACCAGACCCCGTCGAGCCCGAACCGCTCGGCCGCGCGCACGGCCGGAAGCGTCGAGTCGATCGGGGAAATGCCCATGAAGGAGAGGCTGAGCCGCACGAGTGATTCCTCCCGCGGGTATTCTACACGGCGGGCTACCCGCGGGGTAGCGTTCCCGCGAATGCCGCTCGGCCGGGCCTCGGGTGCCAGGTCGATGGCTCCAGCCACACTTGACCCTTCGAGGCGCCTGTTCTTCAATGGTTGGAGGAGGAGATGTCATGTTGCAGAAGCAAGAGAAGCGGATCTGGGATACCCCCCTGTATGCAGACTTCCCGCGAAGCGAGTACGAGGATCGCGTGCGCCGGGCCGAGGGCGTCGAGACCCAGCATCTGCTGAAGGTCATCGAAGAAGCGCTCGAGGCCGAGGGGATGGGATCGACCATCGAGATGGCGGACCACGGGGTTGGCTTGAATCCCCAAGAGCCTCCGATGATCACCGAAGAGGAACTACGACCGATTCCTCTCTTTCCGAAAGGACATCCGCTCACTGCCATTCGAGGGTTGGCCGGTCAGGTGGCGGCGTTCGCTCGATCGAGGTCCAGGAGGGGCAGGGAGAGTTTCTCGGCGATTGCCCGAAGCACTGCGCGGCAATCGCCGTATGCGAGGCTGTAGTGATGCTCGATGCCCTCTTTCAGGATGCGATCGAGCACGTCGCCGGCAGGTCGATCAAAGCGGATCACCCCCGACGTGCCCGAGAAGCTCTGCGGCGCCTTCAGCATCTCGCCGCCGGCGACGACGAGGCGCAGCAGGCCTCGCGACTGGCTGAGCCGCGCCATCGTGACGCGGCCGGGTGTGAGTGCAAACTCGCCTAGAAGGGGCATCTTGCGGTTGGAGTGGATGCCGGCGCGCGGCCTCTGGTCCGGGTCGGCCATCGAGACGGGGGCCAGGCCGCAATGCCAGACCACGGCAGTGTCTCCCTCCCGATCCACGTCGACGAGGTCGGCCATGAAGGGAGGCGCCTCCGTGATGGCCTGCAGCATCAGGCTGGTCACGGCGCCGTAGACGTCGGCCTCGCAGGCACAGGGAACGCCGTCCTGGCCCGTCATCGCCATCGGCCCGCAAGCCGCGCAGCCGTACGCGGTGAAGAACTCCGGCCAGCAGCGCACGGCGAGCGCTGAGAGCTTGCGCTCCCGCGCCAGATCCGAGAAGGCCCCGAAGACCCGAAGGCTCCGTTCCAGTGCTGCAGGATCGAGCTCCCGCGTTTCCGCCAGCTCGTTCTCGACCCGCGCACGCGACTCCGCGACGCTCTGCGGCGACTGCGCCCTGGCGATCCGAAACACCTCGTCCAGCGAGAGACGTTCCAGACGGACGCCGAGCAGTTGCTCGAGTACGCCCTCGTCGAAGCTGCAGGTGTCGAAGCCGTCGGGCGCCTCTCCCACCAGGCCCACGCGCGCGCCGTTCAGCTCTGCGAGTGTCTTCTCAGCCCGGATCGAGGTGGCCTCGGAGAGGGGCACCTCACGCGCGGGCGCGGGCTCCGACCGGGGTGAGGCCTGGAGAGGGGCCTCGAACAGGCGGCGGATCCGCGCGGCGGCCTTCGGAGCATCGGGTGCGGAGTGCACCCAGCTATAGCCGTGCGCTGTCCTTCCCAATGCGTGCGCGGCGAGATTGACACCGCAGAGCGAGTTGAGGCGCAGCCTCCCGCCGCTGCGGGGCTCCGGGAAGGCCCAGAATGCCAGCGGCGCCTCGATTTCCTCGGCGATTCGTTTGGTGATTCCGGCATCGGTGAAGGTGACCTGCAAGATCAGCATCAGATCGAGCCGCTTCTGTTTCAGCTCCGCCAACGCGCAGCGCGCGGCGTCCTCGTCGAAGAGGAGCGATCGGGAGCCGACGATCTCGGCTTCGAGAGCACCGAGAGTGGCGAAGGCTCGCGCTGCCGTCGTCTCCGCGTGGGGCACGTCGAAGGTGGCGCGCGCCAGCGCCATCACACCGATTACAGGTCGCGGGCTCACTGGGAATCTCCTCTCCTTGCCTCAGCCCTTCGCGTCATTTGCGTGCTCGCCGAGAAAGTTCTCGACCTCGTCTGCTCCAGGCGCTCCGGAACGGCCGCCGGACCTGGTGCACTTGAGCGCCGCGGCGGCGCAGGCGAACCTGAGCGCCTCCTCGACGCGCTCGGCCCGGGCCAGCGCGAGCGCGAAAGCGCCGTGCAGTACGTCGCCCGCCGCGAGCGTGTCGACGACGTCGACGGCGAAGGCGGGCAGGTGGCGAACGCGCTCTCGCTCCAGCCAGTACACGCCGCAATTGCCCGCGGAGACACCGACCCAGGCGTCGGTTCGAGACGCGGCCAGGCGAAGCGCCCCTTCGACATCGGCGAGCTCCGTGAATTCAACCAGACCCTGGCTGGAGAAGAGGATGTGGTTGGCGGCCGCGAACGCCTCGGCGCCTTCGCGGGGCGGGGTCGCGTCGGCGTCGAGGAGCGCCGGGATGCCGAGCCGTCGCGCCTCGGCCAACGCGCGAGCCGAGCCCTCGGGCCATCTGAGATCGGCCACTACGGCGTCCGCCCCGCGAATCTCGGACACCGGGAGCCAGCTGGGATCGGGATCCATTCGCTCACCGCGGAAGTTCACGATGATGCGCTCGCCACGGGTGTCGACGATGATGGCGGAGCAGCCGGATCGCGCACCGGGAAGACGCCGGATGCCCGCCACGTCGACGCCTTCCTGCTCCAGCTCGCGCACGATGCGCTGTCCGACAGGGCCATCGCCGACTCGCGACCAGAGTCGGGCCCTCCCGCCGAGGCGAGCGATTGCGACCGCCGCATTCGCCGCCGGACCGCCGCCGACCTCCCGGAAGGCCGTGGCGAAGTGCTTCGCCGGCGCTTCGGGGAGCCTCCCGACGCTGTAGATCTGGTCCATCACGGCGAGACCCACGCAGACGATGCCGGGCTGACCGCTCACCACCAGTGCGCAAACTCCTCCACCCAGCCGATCAGACCGTCGATCTCGACGGTATTGCCGTCGAAACGAATGGTCCCCTTCCAGTGGCCGAAGGGACAGGCGCCTCCGGTTTGGATGACGCCGAGGTTGAGCCGGGAGCTGTTCACCATGACGGGGTGGAGAGTCATGTCGATCGTGTCGGAGTGGTCCGAGCGGACTCTCCACGGCTTCATCCAGTCGCTCGGGTCGTAGCTCCAGCTCAGGTCTTCCATCACCTTGTAGAGCCGGCCGTTGAAACAGATCCCGTTCTCGTTCGCGCCGGTGCCGGTGGTCCACTTGGCGCCCATGTTGACACCGATCGAATCACCTCCCTGCACACCGGTGCAGACGCCCCAGTTCCAGAAGGACCGGTAGGGCCACATGCCCCGCCCGAAATCCAGCACGCCATGGCAGTCGGCCGGATCCATCACGTAGCGTTTGCCGCCCACTGTGACCTGGCCCTCGCAGGGCAGCGTATTGTGCTTGGAGTTCATCTGAAAGCGCTCGGCGCTCCACGGGACCACGATGTCGAGGCTCTCGTGTCCCTCCGGTCTCCGGACCAGGAAGTCGGCCAGGATCTTCTCTCCTGACTTGGTCTGGCCGCTGAAGTCGACCTTCATGTCGCCGCCCTGGTGGATGTTGGAATACTCCATGTCCCGGCCTTCGAAGCGCACGCTTCTCTCGACCTGCTCCGGCATCTCGAAACGATGGGGAAGGGTGAAAGACTGGTGCGAGAGGTTCTCTTTGGTCTTGAAGTCGGTGAACGACACCGAGCAGAACGCCGCGTAGTCGATGTCGGCCAGGGTGGTCGAGAACACGAACTCCGGGCTGATCCAATTCCACATGTTCCACTTCTTCTTCCGCGGCCAGTGTCCCGCGAGATTGGCCCGGATGCGCGGGGAGCGTGACCAGCCGACGGCATCTGGATTGAGCCGGCCCTTCTCATCGCAGAGGTCCACCGGATCGGTGATCTCCCGCTCCTGGTAGTGCGGGAGGTAGCTGCCCTCGGTCATCCGTTGACTCACGATCGGCATGTACTCCGGCAGGCGTGTCATCGGTTCATTCTCCTGGACTGGTTCTCGGATCGAGCTTCCTGCGCATCTGCACCTCACCTCGTATACTGTGCCCCGCGGAGCAGGGGTCCCGCGGGGATTCTGATCGCTTCAGGCGAGGTGGGCTGCTGCATGGTAACCGCTTCGAGCGGGGAGGGTACCGATGAACCAGGGCTCTTCGAAGGGTTTGAAGCTGTTCAGCACCGAGGACTACTGGGCCATCTGGCTCGGGATGATCATCATCTTTCTGTCGGTCGGCTTCTTCTGGGCGGGGAGTACCCTCAAGCCTTGGGCGGTCACTCCGGGCACCTGGTCGGATTTGGGCCAGCTGGCTGCCGACCTGGGCAAGAACTTCTCTGGATTCGTCTCGATCTTTCTCGGCTTCGGTCTGGTCTTCGCCATCAGCATGAGAATCATGGGCCGGAATCTGCGCGAGTTCCTGCTCGGGTACACGATCCTCTTTCTGGGCTCGCTCGCCATCTTCTACCTGGCCGGGTGGTCGGTGGTGAAGAGGATGGATCTGGGGGCTCCTCTCCTGGCTCTGCTGGCCGGGCTCACCATTGGCAACATCAAGGCCACGCCCGAATGGTTCAAGACCTCGTTGCGCACGGAGTACTACATCAAGACCGGAATCGTGCTTCTCGGCGCCACGCTTCCCCTCACCCTGATCGCCGAGGCCGGTCCCATCGCCTTCTTGCAGGCAACCATCGTGTCGGTCGTCACCTGGCTGGTGATCTATCTGGCGGCCACCCGGATCTTCCAGCTCGATCCGCGCTTTGGCGCAGTTCTGGGTACGGGCGGTGCCGTCTGTGGAGTCTCTGGCTGCATCGCTGTCGGCGGAGCCGTCAAGGCCGACAAGGATCAGATCGCCATCGGTATCGCCGTGGTCTCGATCTGGGCGATCGTAATGATCTTCGTCCTGGCCATTCTCACCAGGTGGATGATTCCCGAGGGCGGGGGCGCCATCACCGAGTGGTACCACATCTCCCCGGGTGAGGCGGGAGCCTGGGTGGGAACTTCGGAATATGCGGACGCGGCCGGCTTTGCCGTGGTGGCCGAGCTCGCCACCCGTCACGGCGACGCACCGATCCACGCTTTTACGCTGATGAAGGTGATCGGACGGGACATCTGGATCGGCATCTGGGCCTTCGTGCTCTCCATCGTCTCCGTGACGTTCTGGGAGAAGAAGACCCAGGAGGCAGAGGGCCCCCAGGGCCGGGTCGGAATCTCGGTGATCTGGGAGAGGTTCCCCAAGTTCGTGCTCGGCTTCTTCGCAGCCTCGGTCATCATGAGCTTGATCGCCGCCAACCCCCCTGTGGATTACGTGGGCGAGGCGTCGGTCTCGGGCACCTTCAAGTCCAAGGCTCAGAAGTACGAGTACGACGCGGACTTCTCCAGCTTCCAGGTTCCAGCTGCTCTGGCTGACAGGTTTGCCTACGACGCGGAGGCCGGCGTGATCACCTTCGAGGGGGAGATGTCGCTGGAAGAGCTGAATGTGCTCACCGCCAGTGCCGACCCGGAGCAGGAGTGGGCCTTGAAGAACCTCCGCCTCGAGTCCGACTGGTTCGAGAGTCAGCTCGGCACCCTGGTCATCGCTCCCATCAAGAATCTGCGTTCCTGGGCCTTCGTTCTGTGTTTCCTCTGCATCGGACTCTCCACCCGGTTCAAGGACCTGGCCACCTTCGGGTTGAAGCCCTTCTGGGCCTTCACCATCGGCGTCCTCGTCAACGTGCCCCTGGGATACATTCTCACTACGAAGGTCTTCGTCGACTACTGGCGGGCGCTTCAATGAGCGTTGCGAAGAGCTCGGTTGGGGAATCCAGCTGTGCCGGGTGCGTGTATCTCATTTGCGACGCCGCCGAATTCGAAAGCGCCTTCCCCGGGATTCTGATACTGAGCTCGGGTCAGGGCGAGAGCCGCGGTGATCAGGGGCTGTGTCGGGTCCACCGGCGGCTGGTGACTCCCGAGATGACCTGCGGCCGTTTCCAGTCCCGCGCGGCGGCTGGGTGAGCCCTGGCTGGCCGATCCTGCTGACGAAGATGTCCTCGGCCACGTCCGGGTCGATGGCCAGCTCGGTCTCCTCGAACTTGAGGCAGAAGGCGGGATAGGTCTGGTGGAGCTTGACGGTCACGCCCGGCACGATGCCGAAGCCGGTCAGCCGGTGTAGCCTGGCGTGGTTCTTGGGACGGATGTAGGCGATGCGACCCTGTTCGCCGGGGCTCAGCTCGCACAGGTTCACGATGGCTGCGTCGACGGAGCTCAGCTTCTCCAGGCAGTCATCACCCGGTGGGATCGGTTTGCCGGTCGGGCTGAAGGGGGGATGACCGAGCAGCGTGCAGATGCTGCGCTCCATCTCCGGTGGCAGTGCGTGCTCCATGTCGCAGGCAATCGCGTCCGCCTTCTCCTCCGGCAGTCCGAGCACGTAGGTGAGCAGGCTTTCGGTGAGGCGGTGGCGGCGGATCACGCCTCGAGCCTGCTCCTTGCCCTCCGCACTGAACAGGATCCGCTCGCCCTGCCGGATCACCAGAGCTTCGCTCTCGAGATCCTGGAGATTCGCGTCGGAGATCTCCTCGGGGCAAAATCTTCGCACGGAGCCGATGGTGAACTCGCCGGCCTCGTCCGCCTTCCAGATCGCCTCGAGGATCTCTTCCACCTTTTGCCTCGGGATCATCGCTCCACTCCTCGCTGCTATCCGAAGGTAATCCCCAGGGCCCTGCAGCCGTGGTTTACCAGACCGCCGCCGAGCAGGGCGTAGACGAAGACGCCGGCGAGGATGGCGCCGGCGACACGGGCTCCGCGCTCCTTGAACAGGACCACCACCGTGTTGACGCAGGGAATCAGCAACGTCATGGTCAGCAGCGTCACCACCAGCTGCAGATTGGTGAAGTCGGCGCTGAGCAGATCCAGCTCCACGGCTCCAGCCTCGCGGCGGATGATCGTCTTCATGAAGACCCGCACGGAGGACTCCGGAAGCCCCAGCAGGCCATTCATGAGCGGGCGGGTGGCGTCCTCCAGCAGACGCAGCCCGCCTACGTAGTGGAAGATGAAGACCAGGAACGCTGCGAGAAGGAAGAGGGGCACTGCTTCCTTCATGAAGGCCCAGGTCCGCCGCCAGGTCGTGATCAGGATGCTCCGCAGTCGCGGTGCCCGCATTGGCGGAAGCTCGAGCATCAGCTCTGCGTGTCCGCCGGAAATGAACCGGTCGGCCAGCACTCCGACGAGAACGGTCTGCAGGAGGAGGAATCCAAAGACGAACACGGTGGCGTACCAGGGCATCCTCGCCAGGATGATCAACATCACCGCAATCAATGGCGCACAGGGGAGCGCCAGGGTCAGAATCAAACTGGCGATCAGGCGTTCCTTGCGCGAGTCGAGCATTCGAGTGGTGAGCAGCGCCATGGTCACGCAGGAGAAACCCATGACCAGGGGAATCACGCCTTTGCCGTTCAGCCCGATCCGCCTCATGAGCCGGTGCAGGAGCACCGAGAAGCGGGGCAGGTAGCCGGACTCCTCGAGGATTCCGAAGAAGAGGTAGAAACAGAGCATCACCGGCATCACGATGCCGAAGGCCAGGAACAAACCGGTGGTGAGAACCCCGAACTCCGGATCGACGAGCGCCTCGCGGACGAACGCCGAGGGGATCGGTTCGACGATTCTCTCGAAGAAGGGTGCGAGGATGCCTGCGAAGATCCTGTTGTTGAGCAGATCCACCAGGTAGATGGCGCCAAACGAGCCGACGAAGAGATACATCGCAAAGAGAATCACGAGCGCGAGCGGGATACCGGTCGAGAGCTTCTGGGACCACAGGCCCAGGCGCGTCATGAAGAGAGGGGAGTGTTGGTGCACCTGCTGGGTCTGGCGCGCGATTCGGTCGGAGATGGCCGCGTAGCGTTCCGTCACCACCACGTCCAGCGGGCGGCTCACGTCCCTCTGGAGCGACGAGACCAGGCGATCGACCTGGTCGACCATCCCTCGGCCGAAGTGTTCCTCCACGTACTGCCGCGCCGCTGGTGCCTCCGTCAGCAGCAGGATGGCGAGAGCCCTCGCCGGGATCGGGGCGCCGGCCAGGAGTCGGGAGAGGAGGCCCAAGGTGTCCTCGATCGGCTCGGAAAAGCTGACCGCGCGCCGGGGGAGACGCGCCTTGTCGAGCAGGGCCGGCAGCTCGCCGACGCCACGCCGCTCCAGCGCCACGGTGGGGAGGACCGGGGCGCCCAGCTGTTCTTCGAGCGCGTCGACGGAAACCTCGATGCCCCGGGCGTGGGCCATGTCCACCATGTTGAGAGCGAAGACGGTGGGGAGCTCGAATTCAGCCAACTGGAGGGCGATGAGTAGGGAGCGTCGCAGGTTCTTCGCATCCAGCACCTGTACGATCGTGTCAAGCTCTCCGGAGAGCAGGAGCTGACGGCAGAGCATTCCGTCCTCGCTGCGAGAGAAGAGGGAGTGGATCCCTGGAGCGTCGATGATCCGGGTCCCGTCCGGCGAGCGGGAAAAGAGGCCCTGCTGCAGTCTGCCGACCGGAACCTCGACCTCGGCGCCGGCGAGCGAAAGGGTACAGCGACCCGTGCTGCCGCAGATCTGCTCGCAGAGGACCGACTTGCCCACTGCCACGTTGCCGAAGATCGCCGCGGTGCGGCACGGTTCGCTCCGGGAGAGACCTGCGGCGTCGGTCGGCTCTACGCTCACGGTTGACACGATTCGCGGCTGGGAGAGGGCCGCCAGACTCCTCTGGTGGGGAACTCGGCAAGGTAGCGAGGGCGCTGCCCGACAGTCAAATCAACGACTCCGACAGTCGTCGTCAGCGCCTCGCTCCGGGCCCCCGCGCCTGGAAGAGGAAATCGAAGTTGGCGCTGGGGCTGAGCGCGTGCACGTGGTCTCCGATCCTCTCGAGCCACGCTCTCTCTTCTTCTGAAACCGGTCCCATCTCCAGCGTACTCAGGTTCTCCTCGAGCTGTTGCATGGTCTGCGGAGCGGTGAGAACCATGTCGATGTTCGGGTTGGAAAGGACGTACCGGTAGAGATCGATTGGACGCGGCGGCTTTTCGCCCGGCGGGATCCAGCGCGGATCGAATAGATGGCCCCATCGGGTCGAGTTGAAGCAGAGCACACCTGGCCTCCCCGTCTCTCCGAGAAGGGGGAATACATCCTGTTCGGCTCCGCGATGGGCGGCGTTGTAGCGCACCATGATGAGGTCGAAGTTCTTCGAATCCAGGTGTTGCAGGAAGGCGGAGCGGCCGTGGGCGCTCACGCAAAGGTGTCTCGCCAATCCCCTCTCCTTCAATGCGAGTGCCTTGTCCAGAATGCGCCGCGGTACGGGACCGTTCCGGTTTCCGAGGATCAACACGTCTGCGTAGTCGATCGCGAGCGCTCGGAGTCCCTGCGTGAAGGTCTGCCGGAGGGCGAGGCCGGTATAGTCATAGGTCTGGAGGGCAATGACCATCTTCTCTCGCCGGCTCGCCGCCAGCTTTCGGATCGCCTCCTTCATCCCGGGGCGTCTGCGCGAACCCCAGTAGAAGTAGTTGATTCCGCGTTCGAAGGCCCACTCGAGGGCGCGAGCCGAAATGCCCGCATCCGCCCCGATGCCCATCTTGCTGACCTCCAGTCCCGACGCACCCAAGCTGGTGTATCCGCTGAAATCGCTCATGGTCCACTCGCTCTCTGGGTTGGGCAGATGATCCCAGAATATCTCACAACCACTGGTTGACACCCGCGGCCCCTCTCACGATGATTCAAGCGCCGTGATTTCGCGGCTCCTGCTCTTCCGGACGTGGGCCAGTCGTCGATGCACTCCAGCTCGGATCAACCGCCCGCACGAGGGCCCGGCCTTCCAGCCCAGGCCCTGTTCGAGCCCGAATCGATCGCCGTGGTGGGGGTTCCCCGCTCACCCCGTCCCGGTCAGCTCTTCTTGCGCGCCCTTCTCGAGCCCGGCTATCGAGGGCGCATCTATCCCGTCAACCCGAACGCCGAGGAGATTCTAGGGCTGCGCTGCTATCCGTCGGTGACCAGCCTGCCAGAGGTGGTGGACCTGGCCATCGTCGTGGTTCCCCCGGCGCTCGCGTCGTCGGTGGTGAGGGAGTGCACCGAGAAGGGGGTGAAGGCGGCGATTCTCTTCACGGCGGGATTCTCCGAGCTGGGCACGGAGGAAGGTTGCGAGCGCGGGGCCGAGCTGATGGCCGCGGTCCGCAGTGGGCAGCTGCGCATGGTCGGCCCGAACTGCATGGGCATCTACGTTCCCAAGAGCGGCCTGGGAAGCTTTCCGGACATGCCCTCCGAGCAGGGGCCCATCGCCTTCGTGTCACAGAGCGGGTCGCTGAGCAATCGCCTGGTCTGGAGCGGAGCAGAACGGGCGCTTGCCTTCAGCAAGGTGGTGAGCGTGGGCAACCAGGACGATCTGGAGGCTTCGGACTTCCTGGAGTACCTGGCCGAGGACCCGGAGACCGAGATCGTCGCCGCCTATATCGAGGGTGCCACGGACGGGCGACGGCTGTGGCGCGCGCTCACTGCTGCCGGTCGCCGCAAGCACCTGGTGGTCTGGAAGGTGGGACGCACCCGGAGCGGTGCCAGGGCTGCCAACTCTCACACGGGTGCGTTGGCCGGCGAGACGGAGGTGTGGTCGGGGATGCTGCGCCAGGCCGGCGCGATCCAGGTCCGCGATCTGGACGAGCTGCTCGACATCCTCGTGGCGTTGCGCCACCTCGGGCGGCCCACCGGCGAGCAGATGGCCATCGTCACCGGCCCGGGCGGGCCGGCGGTCTCCGCCTCGGACGCCTGCGAGGAGGCCGGTCTGCAGCTGGCGGATCTGGCGGACGAGACGAAGACGCGGCTGCGCGGTGTGGTGGCCAGCACGGGTACCAGCGTGCGAAATCCCGTGGACATCGGGCTTCAGCTGGCACAAGCGGCAGAGATGTACCGCGAGGCCCTGGCGGCGACCATTCAGGATCCCGGTGTGGACGCGGTCGTCGTCATCGGAAGCTCCTCGCAGGGCGAGGGGTGGCAGGCACATGTCGAGGCGATGGGTGAACTGGCACGGAACGCGGCCAAGCCCGTCCTCTACGTCTCCTTCGGCGCGAACGATCCCGTCGTGGCCCGGGCCCTGGCGGCAGTGAGCATCCCCAGCTTTTCCAGCGCCGAGCGCGCTCTCCAGGCCTACGCGCGGGTTCGCGGGGCGAGGCCTCGTGGTGGCTCGGGATCAGGCTCCGACCGGGTTGCCGAATCCGTAGAAATTATACAATAATTACAGTATGTTACGCGTTTTCCGAGACGGGCGAAGGGCTCCCCTCAGAAAGGACGAGAGATGATTCTTCTGAACCCCAAGAAGCATGACCGCGAATACCGGGACCCGAAGTCGCGAGAGATCATGCGCAAGACGATTGCATTCTTCGAGGGCAAGGGCCGAGGGAAGGTCAAGAGGGACGACCATGAACGGTCCTGGTACTCGGACTTTCTGGAGTTCCAGGAGAAGGAGGGGCTGTTCGCGACACTCCTGACTCCCGCTCCCTACGCGGACGGGGACGGTGACACCCGCTGGGACACCTACCGGAACTGCGAGTTCAACGAGATCCTCGCCTTTTACGGGCTGGCCTACTGGTACACCTGGCAGGTCACCATCCTCGGCCTGGGCCCGATCTGGATGAGTCCCAACGAGGCGGTCAAGGAGAAGACCGCGCAGCTGCTCAGGGAGGGCGGCATCTTCGCCTTCGGACTTTCCGAAAAAGAGCACGGCGCAGACCTCTACTCCACCGAGATGGCGCTCGCCCGCCAGGCGGACGGCAGCTACCGGGCGAAGGGCCGCAAGTACTACATCGGAAACGCCAACGAGGCGGCCCTGGTATCCACGCTCGGGAAGCTCTCGGACAGCGGAGACTACGTGTGGTTCGTAGTGGGATCGAAGCACGGGAAATACGAGTGCGTCCAGAACGTCGTCAACTCCCAGAACTTCGTTGCGGAGTACGCCCTTCACGACTACCCGATCACCGAGGCGGAAATCCTCTCCAGAGGACAGGATGCCTGGGATTCGGCGCTCAACACGGTCAATGTGGGCAAGTTCAACCTCGGCTGGGCCTCCATCGGCATCTGCACCCATGCGTTCTACGAGGCGATCGACCACGCGTCCAACCGGGTTCTCTACGGCAAGCACGTCACCGAGTTCGCGCAGGTGAAGCAGCTTTTCTCCGACGCCTACTGCCGCCTGGTAGCCATGAAGCTCTTTGCCACGAGGGCTTCCGACTACATGCGCGCCGCGTCCTCCGAAGACAGGCGGTACCTGCTCTACAACCCGATCGTGAAGATGAAGGTCACCACGCAGGGCGAGGAGGTGATCAACCACCTCTGGGACGTTATCTCGGCGAAGGGCTTCGAAAAGGACAGCTATTTCGAAATGGCAGCCAGGGACATCCGGGCCCTGCCCAAGCTGGAGGGCACGGTTCACGTCAACATGGCGCTCATCATCAAGTTCATGAGCAACTACTTCTTCAATCCGGCCGAGTTTCCCCAGATCTCCAAGCGAGACGGGCTGGAGAACGACGACTTCCTCTTCGAGCAGGGCCCCACCAAGGGGCTGGGGAAGATCCAGTTCCACGACTACAAGATCGCCTACGACAGCGTGGACATTCCCAACGTCCACCTGTTCATGGAACAGATCGAGACCTTCAAGGAATTTCTCACCCAGGCCACGCCCACCAAGGAGCAGGCGGCGGACCTGGACTTCCTCCTCACACTCGGTGAGCTGTTCACCCTGGTTCCCTATGGCCAGCTGATTCTCGAGAACAAGAGGATCTACGATGTGGAAGACGAGGTGATCGACCAGATCTTCGACGTTCTGATCAGGGACTTCTCGAAATTCGCGCTTCAGCTCTACTCGAAGACCAGCAGCACCAGCCGGCAGATGGAGCTCTGCCTCCAGATGATCCGGAAGCCGGTGGTGAACACCGCCAGGTTCGAACGGGTGCTCGAAAGCCACATCTACGCGCTCCAGGGCGCGTACACAATGAGCGACTGACGCCGAAACGGCGTGTCGCGCAAAGCCCGAATCGTCTAGGTGCTCTTTCGAGCCTACATGCCCTTGTAGGGGTTGGGGCCCGCAGTCTCCACCGCCTCGAGGAAGTCGTCCATGATCTGCGGGATCCTGCGGTAGTCCGCGATGCCCAGCTCGTGGAGCTCGACGCGCTCCTCCTCGAGGACGAGCTGCTTCAGCTTCTCGCGCACGTTGCCCATCCGGTACTCGGCCAGCTCACTGCCCCGTACGAAGTGGCACTGGTAGTCGTCACCCTTCTTGCAGCCGATCAGGAGGACGCCGTCGAACCCGGAAGCCAGGGCGTCGCCGACCCAGACCGCGTTCATCGAGCCCAGGCAACGCAGCGGGATGATGCGGATCATCGAGTTGTACTGGAGCCGCATCATGCCGGCCATGTCGATCGACGGCAGGGCGTCGTTCTCGCAGATGAAGGCGAGAATCCGCGGCTTCTCCTCGAATTCATCGGGGACGTGAATCGACTTGATCATCTGCGAAACCATGCGGACGCTGTAGTTCTTGAAGGAGATGATCCGCTCGGGGCAGGCGCCGAAGCATACGCCGCAACGGCGACAGCGCCGCGGATTCGGCAACGGCGTGCCCTTGTCGTCCTCGTCGAGGGCGCCAAAGGGGCATTCCTCCGTGCAGCGTTTGCACTGCGTGCATTTCTGCATCATGAAGTCCGGATAGCTGAGATCGCCGGCGCGCGGGTGCACAGCGACGCCATGGGCGACCGCCTCCACCGCCTGGATTGCCTTGAGAGCGGCGCCGGTGCCATCATTGGCGCAGGTCGCGAAGTCCATCGGCGCCCTGACGCCCCCCGCGGCGTAGATGCCGGTGCGCCGCGTCTCGTACGGGAAGCAGATGAAGTGCGAATCGGGGAAGCCGTACTTGAGTGTCGGTAGATCGGTGCCCTGGCGATAGGAGAGGTTCAGGATCTTCGCTCCAACCTCGGAGCTTTCCGCTGCCTTCTTCTCGCCGCCACCCTTGCCGTCGCCTGCTTCCGCTTCCGCGCCTTCCGCAGCCTCGGCTTTTTCGCCTTCCGACAGCTCGTCGACCTTGGTGGTCGGCACCATTCCGGTGGCCAGAACCACCAGATCGGCCTTGAGCCTGATGTCCTCGCCCAGCAGTGTCTCCTGGACCTCGATGGCGATCTGGCCGTCGGATTCCTTGGTCACCGCGCCGATCTCGCCTTTGGTGAAGAGGATGCCTTCGTCCTCCTGAACGTTGGCGTAGAAGCGCTCGAACTGGGCGGGAGACCTGATGTCCTTGTAGATCACGTAGACCTTGGCGCCCGGGTGCTGCTCGCGGACGTACTTCGCCTGCTTCAGCGAAACGCGGCAGCAAACCGAGGAGCAGTACGGCAGGTGGTCCTGGTCGCGGGACCCGGCGCATTGAATGAAGGCGACGCTCGAGGGCGCTTTGCCGTCCGAGGGACGCTTGATGCCGCCATTCGCCACCATCTCTTCCATCTGGATGTTGGTGATCACGTCGGGTGACGACCCGTATCCCAGATGGGTCAACTTCTCGGCGTCATACGGCCTCCAGCCGGAGGCGAGAATGATCGAGCCGACCGTGATCTCCGAGGTGTTCCCGCCGTTCTGAAGCTCCACGGCGAACTCGCCGGGTGCTCCCGAGGTCTTCTTGACGGTGGTCGACTTGTGAATCGTGATGTTCGGATCTGCCTCGACCTCTTCGGCCAGCTTCGCCACGCCAGAATCTTCTAGGTCCTTGTAGGGCGGGTGCTTCGGGAACACCTTGGAGAAACGGGTGGCCCAGCCGCCGAGTCGGTCCTCCTTCTCGATCAGCGCGACCTTGTAGCCCGCCGCGGCAGCGGACTTCGCGGCCGTCATGCCGGTGATGCCGCCGCCGATCACCATCAGATCCTTGTTGGTCTCCTCGAGCAGGGCTTCCGGCGGCTCGACGGTCGCGACCCGGCATACGCCCATGCGGACGTAATCTTCGGCGAGCATCTGGGTGTCTTCGTCGTTCGGCGCATGGGACCAGGCTACGTGCTCGCGCAGGTTCACGCGGTCGGTCAGCACGTCTCCTCCGAAGTCGAACAACTCGGGGAACATCCGCTGCGAACACGCCGCCACCACGACGCGGTTCAGCCCCTCGCCACCGATGTCCGTCTTGATCAGCTCGACACCTTCGCGACTGCAGAGGATGTCTTGTGTCTTGCAGAAAGAAGCCGCGGTTTCTCCCGTGGCGACTTCGGACAACTTTTCGAGATCGATCGATTTCGCGATGTCGCAGCCTTTGCAGATATAGACGCCGATCTTGGTATCCATGGTTCTATCTCCTGGCACCTGCAGTAATGAGAGCTCTCAATGCCGCGCCGGTAGCATCCTGAACGGAGGTCAAGACGTCGACGGGCCGCATCGCCACTCCCGCGCCGATGACTCCGCTTGCCCCATCGGGCGCGATGAAGCCGAACTCATCAAGAGCGGTATCCAGCGGCGGCGGTTCCTGGGCCGTGTTCGGAACCATGCCGGTGGCGAGAACTGCCAGATCGACCTCCATCCTGGTGATCTCTCCGGTGAGGGTGTTCTCCGCCTCGAGAACCACGCTGTTGTTGGAGCCCTCCGTGATCTTGGCCACCTTGCCGCGGTGGAAGAAGAACTTCTCGTCGTTTTGAACCTTGGTGTAGAAGTCCTCCATCCGGCCGGGCGCACGTACGTCGATGTAGAACATGTGTACTTCTGCATCCGGGTACCGCTCGCGCACATAGGTCGCCTGCTTCATCGAAGCCAGGCAGCAGATCGAAGAGCAGTAGGGGAGGTGGTTCTCGTCGCGAGAGCCGGCGCATTGCACGAACCCGATCTTGGCGATTTCTCCGCCATCGGAGGGGCGCACGATCTTGCCCTCGGTCGGCCCGTTCTCGGAGGCGTACCTCTCCATCATTACATTGGTGATGACGTTGGGGAGCTCGCCGAAGCCCAGGTGGTCCAACTTGGTCGCATCGTAGGGCTTCCAGCCGGTCGCCCAGACGATGGCGCCGACCTTGGCGGTGACCGTCCTCGGTTGCATGTCGAGCTCGATCGCGTCGTAGTCGCACGCCTCGACGCACTTCTTCATCCGATCGTCGCCGGCATGCTGCGGGTCGACGACGTACCGGCGCGGGTAGGCCATGAGATGCGGCAGGTAGATGGCCTTGGTCTTGTCGATTCCATAGTTGAAATCGTTGTCGCGCTCGATCTCGCAAACCTTCTCGCACTCGCCACAGGCGGTGCACTTCTCGTTGACGAAACGCGGATTCAGCTTGATCCGGATTTCATAGTCGCCGGGAGCGCCGGAAACGCTCTCCACCTCGGCCAGCGTCAAGATGCGGACGTTGGGGTTGGACCTCATGCGCTTGAGGTTGATCTCCATCCCGCAAGTGGGCGGACAGAGCTTCGGGAAGTACTGATTCGAAGCGACCACCCGGCCCCCCAGGGATGAGTTTCGTTCCACCAGGATCACCTTCTTGCCGAGTTCGGCGGTCTCGATTGCAGCGGTCATTCCCGCTATGCCACCGCCGACAACCAGCATCTCGGCCTGTATCTGATCGCCTGCATCGTCTTGAGCCGCAGTCGGTTCGAACTCAGCCACGTGCTTACTCCTTGTTCAAAAAGGACGGTCGCTAGACGCGCGTCTCCCCGTCGCTCTCCGCGTTGGCGGACGATAACAACCGTAGTCGGATACCGTCAATCGGGGCTGGACTCTCTTACGCTTGCGACGAGGAGTCAGTCTGCGTCCCGGTCATTGATCTCTTCCAGGGCCTCGGAGGCAATCTCTGCCACGTCCGGGTTGGGGTCGTCGAGCAATGCCTGGAGCGCGTCGGTGGCGGCTCGATGGCCGATCCTACCGAGCAGGTCGGCGGTATCGCCCCGCAGCGCCGCATCCTCGCTGGTCAGGACCGGTAGCAGGCCGGCGACGAGGCCATTCAGGGCCGCGCGGTTGGCTTCCAGAGCTTCCTCGACCGCCATCATCAGGCCGAGTCGCAGCGAGGTGGTGCTGCCCTTCCAGAGGGCCACGAAGTGCGCCGCGCCGGGGCCGGTTCGGATCCGGCCAGCGACTTCGTCGAAGCGTCCCTGCTCCACCAGTGACAGCAGCAGATTCCTTCCGTGGCCTTCATCACCGCGGCAGAGGATCTTGTCCACGAGATCGGCCGGGTGAACCACGCCGGTCACTGCGAGCTCTCCGTCCAGGATGGTGATCGGCACCGAGCGGACGTTGAATCGCTCGGCGAGACTCGAGTGCAGCTGGACGTCGACGATCGATACCGTGATCAGCGGCGAGGCGAGTGCGAGGCGATTGGCGGAACGGACCGCGCCCGGGCAGTGGGGGCAGGTGGCGCCGACGAAGACGAGCAACTCGACGGGGCGCTTCAGCTCGGAAAGCCGCTCGGCCCAGCTCTGACGGGTGTCGTCGCCGCTTCGCATCGGGCCGTCTGGCCTGCCCCCCTAGGACAGTCCGGCGAAGATCCGATCCCGGATCTCCTCGACCTTGCCGACGCCCGCGACCTTCACGTACTTGGGGGCGGCGGCGTCGCCGGATGCGGCCCAGACGGTGTAGTAGTCGATCAGCGGCTCGGTCTGGTCGTGGTAGACCTCCAGACGCTTGCGGACGGTCGCCTCCTGGTCGTCATCGCGCTGGATCAAGGCCTCCCCGGTGACGTCGTCCTTGCCTTCGACCTTGGGCGGGTTGAAGTGGACGTGGTAGGTGCGGCCCGATGCGAGATGCACGCGGCGGCCGCTCATGCGGCGAATGATCTCGTCGTCTTCGACATCGATTTCCACAACCGCGTCGACAGGGACCTTCTCGGCCTTGAGCGCCTCTGCCTGGACCACGGTGCGGGGGAACCCGTCGAAGAGGAATCCCTTCTCGCAGTCGGGCTGCGCGACGCGCTCCTTTACCAGGCCCAGGATGATGTCGTCGGAGACCAGGCCACCGGAATCCATCACCTTCTTGGCCTCCAGCCCCAGCGGCGTCCCCGCTTTCACTGCGGCTCGAAGCATGTCGCCGGTCGAGATCTGCGGGATTCCGTACTTCTCGGTGATGTAGCCGGCCTGTGTGCCCTTCCCGGCACCGGGACCGCCCAGAAGAATGATGCGCATGGTTGCTGTCCTTCCTTGCAAGACGTCTCGAACGGGGAGGCCCGCGGAACCGGTTTCAGACGATATCCAGGTCCACCGTCGGCATCTGCTTCAGCGTCTCGTGCACCGGGCACAGCGCGGCGATGCGCTTGACGACCGACTTCTTGTCCTCGGGAAAGTCGTTGGGGAGCTCGAGGTCGATCACGACGGTTCCTACGCGCTTGGGGTCGTCCGCGATCTCGAGGGTCAAACTCGCACCCACCTCGCCGTCCGTATACCCGTGGCTATCGCAATACGTCTGGACCATGATGGCAATGCAGGCGCCCAGCGATCCGGCCAGGAGCTCCACCGGGTTCATGCCCTCGTCGGCACCGCCTTCTTCCTTGGACATGTCGATCGTGAGTGCGTGTCCGCGTACTCGGAGCTCGAAAGCCTTGCCCTCTTTTCTGCTGATGCTGATCAGGTCCATGGTGCCTTGTCCATATCCGGGTTCTAGTCGTCCTCGTTCTCGCGGTCGTGCAGGAACTTCCAGAAGCCGATGAAGATCACCAGGTACCCGACCCCGAGCAGGTAGAGCATCCCCTTGGTGTGTGACATGAATTCCTGAAGTGAGTAGAAGCCCTCACTCATGGTGTCTTCTCCAACTCAGTGGCCCTCGCTGAAGTCCGGGTGCTCGTAGAACACCGGCATCCGCGTGACGATGAACCGGTAGGCAGTGACTCCTACTGTTACCACGAAGATAGAAATGCCGATCTCCATCCAGTGCGGGAAATACCGCTCCGCCTGGGGGAGCTGCCAGTTGAAGGCGATCACGCAGATGTTGAGGCGGTTGAGGACGATTCCCAGCACCGTCAGAAAGGCGGCCCATCGGATCAGCGTCAGATTGAGGTCACGCACCCCGACCACGTAGAGAAAGCACGGCAGTGCAACGAACCCGATCATCTCGAGCAGAAACCAGAGTCCGTAGTTCGTGGCGAGGAGCCCCCAATTGTTATCCAACGCCACGCCGAAGGTTTTGATGGCGAAGTACGCCGCCAGCACGAATGCCGCTGCCTTCCCGAAGCCGAGCACCACGCCGTCCGCAGTGCGCTTGTGCTCCTCGTCCATCTTGTCTGCGAAGCCCCGGTGGGCGAGCGTTCCCTCGAAGATCACCATCGAGAGACCGGCCGCGACGCTGGAAACGAAGAAGAAAACGGGTAGGTAGGAGGAGTACCAGAGTGGGTGGAGCTTGGACGGGACGATCAGGAACAATGCGCCGAGAGAGGACTGGTGGAGTGTCGACAAGGTGATGCCGAAGATCGTGAGCAGCAGGGTCATCCTGACGAGGACGCGTCGCAGCTTCTTCTCGCCGAGCCATTCCAGCGCCATCGGAGAGAACTCGAGGAAGAGAACGATCAGATACAACATGACGCAGGCGCCGACCTCGAAGAGCACCGAGGTCGGTCCGGGGCTGAGCACGAAGGGGTAGGGCAGGCGCCAGGGGCGGCCCACGTCGTAGAGCAGCGCGACCACGACCATCGAGTAGCCCAGGAATCCCGTGAGGAGGGCCGGACGGAGAGCGGCATGGAACTTCTTCATGCCGAAGACCTCCACCGCGGCGGCGGTGGTATATCCGCCTGCAGCCAGTGCGACGCCGCAGAGCAGGTCGAAGCCGATCCAGAAGCCCCAGGCGGTATTCTGGTCCAGGTTGGTGACCGCGCCCAATCCGCCGGTGAAGCGAAGATACGAGAGCCAGAGGCCGACCAGAATGATGGCTCCGGCGATGATGTTGAAGGGAGAGAGGAGCGGCCGCTCGACGGAATTCCCAGGCTCGGACATCACGCCCCCTCCTCGGCACTCTCTTTCGCCGCTTTCTCCAGTGCCTTCTTCACCGCGCTCTCCACCGCCTTCTCCTGGTCCGCTTTGGCCTTTTCGGCTGCCTTCTTCTTCGCCTCGTCGGCCGCGGCCCGGGTCGTCTCGATCGCCTCTTTGACTGCGGAGTTCTTGTCCCGGGTGGAGGCCTTCTCCTTGGTCCGGGTCATGACGTAGATACCACCCAGAAGCGCCGGCCAGACCCCGAGGATGATCGGCACCGCCGACAATGCCCCTGAGGTCAGCTTCGGCGCCGGCGTGGTGCCCAGATCGGTGCGGAAGCCGAGCTCCTCGAAGGGCGCGCCGCTGATGTAGAGCCAGTTGGTCCCACCCATCTCGTGTTCGCCGTAGATGTGATCGACGTACCGATCGGGGCGTCTGCGGATCCGCTCGCGCGCGATGGCGATCAGGTCTTCCCGCCTGCCAAACAGCAGCGACTCCTGCGGACAGGCTTCGACGCACCCCGGCAGCTTGCCCTCGAGCAGACGCGGATGACAGAGTGTGCACTTCATGACTTTCGGTTCGAGCGCCTCGTCGTATTCGTAGGTGGGCACGTCGAAGGGGCAGGCGACGATGCAGTAGCGGCAGCCTACGCACACCGAGGCGTCGTAGACGACGGCGCCTTCGGGCGTCTTGGTGTAGGCGTTGACGAAGCAGGAGGACATGCAGGCCGGCTCCATGCAGTGATTGCACTGGAACTTCCGGAACACCGGCGATTTGTCGTCGGAATCGACCTGGTACTTGTTCACCACCGTGTAGGTCTTGTCATCGGTTCGCCGTCTCTGTTCCAGAACCGAGTCGTCGTCGAACGGCTTTTCCGGCGTCGGGAGGTCGTCATTGACCTCGACACAGCCCTTCTCACACAGGCGGCAGCCGATGCAGAGCGTGATGTCGTGGAGGACACCGTAGGCATCGGGATGGCCGGAGAACTGGCCGGATGCCGCCGTGGCAACCTTGGGCACGGCCATGGCCGCCCCCGCAGCGGTCATGGACTTGAGAAACCTTCTGCGTGAGATGCTCATCAGTCGTTCCTTCACCGAACCAAGCTGGAGGCCGCCGTCTGGATCGCTTCTTTCTTCTCCGCGTGACATCCAGAGCAATCTTCGGGCTTCTGGAGCTCCATGCTCTGATGACAGCCGAGACACTGCTGATGGTAGGCGCCCTGCAACGCCGGCTTCATCAGCTCGAGGTCGGCAGATCCCGCGACGTGGCAGCTGCCGCACAAGGGCGGTTTCTCCCCGACCGGGCTCTGATGGTGGCACCCCTGGCAAACGACGTCTTCGTGCCCGTGGAAGAAGGTGGCGGTGCGGCTCTCGCTGATGTGCTGGGCCAGCGTCTCCACGATCTTCCGATGCGGCATCTTTGCCGGTTCGAATTCATTCGAGAGAGCGCCGATCTCGACGGTTTCCGGGATGTCATCGAGCGCGAAGCTGAGCGCCACCTCGGCGGGAAGCGGGCGGAAGTCGTCGAGTGACCGGTACCGCGATCGCTGGCTCTCCAGCATCTGTGGCAGCGGTCCCTGGTGACAGAGTTCGCAGCCCTCTTCGGGAAGCCGCGCCTGCTCCATCTGGTCGTGGCAGCCGGCGCACTCGAGAGCGGCCTTCTCCGTGTCATGGCAGCCGACACAGCTGTGGTCGGTCATCTTCCCGTGCATGGCCCGGAAGAGATTCACCCCTTGGCTCTTCTCCGTCCCCTGGAGCGTATGACACTCACTGCAGCTCTCGAGGGTCTGGTGGTGGCAGATGCGGCAGCTCGTCGTGGCTGCTTCGTGATCGACATGGGAGAAGGGTACGGTCCTGAGCTGGCTGGCGTCGAGGTCCGCTTCCGCGACGCTCAATAGCAGGAAATCCTCCTGGCCGCGCTTGAGGCGGGGCGGGTCCTGGATCTGCTCGATGGCCAACTGCTGCTCCAAGTCATGGCAATTCACGCAGAGCTGCGGGCCGGCGGCGTCTTTCTCGACGATGATCTCCGGAGGGGGCTCGCGGTGACAGTCGATGCACGCCTCGTGGGCCGCGAGCTTGAAGGCCGAGCGATTCTCCTCGGTCTCTTCGCGGTGACAGTCGCGGCAGGAACTCTCCTTGCCTTCGACGTAGACCAGCTCCCGCTTGGCCTCGTCGTATTGGTGGTGGCAAGCCTCGCACTTCTCCTGAGCGGCCTTGACATGGCGGTAATGAAGCGACTTGTCCATCCCGAACGGTTGTCGCGACGACACGTAGAGAGGTTGGCGCAGGTGGCAGTCGCCGCAGGCGACGGGCCCCCCGGCCTTGCCCGAATCGAGGCTCTCCTGGTGACAACCGATGCAGTTGTCATGGTAGAGGTCGATGAGCTGATCCTCGCCGAGTTCTTCCAGCCGCTGGTAGCTGGCAGACAGGATCCCGTCCGGATTGCTGGGATGGCAGAGATCGCAGTCCTCTTTTCGATCCAACATGACCTCTGAGTGCAGGTCATGCGGGAAGAGAACGGCCGACCGCTCCAGCTCTTCGAACCCGGCCCGTTCGGCGATGTCGACCAGATCGGCTCTCGCCGTGGTCTGATCGGCAGCCGCTTCCGGGGTGCAGCCGCTCAAAGACAGGGAACAGATCGGCAGGATGCCCAGCAAGGCAATCGACAGCCACTGGCCAACTCGCATGGTGCCTCTCGCTTCAACCCTCTTCATTCGCCCGGTGACCCCTTCAGCTCCTCGGGTATCTCCATCGTCTCCATCAGGATGTCGATGATGAAGTTGGTATGCATGCCCAGGTCGTAGAAGCCAATGATGTCCTCGATGCCGCTGTGGCAGTTGTGGCAGGGCGTGATCACGATCTCCGCGCCCGTGGCTCCCAACTGCTCCGCCTTTATCTTGTTGGAGAGCATGCGGGAGGGCTTCCACGGGGGCCCGCTGTTGATGATGCCGCCACCGGCGGCGCAGCAGTAGTTGTGCTCGTAGCGCGGGCTCATCTCGGTGAAGTTCTCGCACAGGGCGTCGACCACGTACCGCAGCTTGTCTCCCAGTCCACGACCCCGGACCGTGTTGCAGGGATCCTGCAGGGTGACGTGCTTGGTGGATTTCTGCTTGATCTTGATTCGGCCGGTCGAGATCAGGTCGTAGTAGAACTCGATGGCGTGAATCATGGGGATCGGCGGATACTGCCAGCCCAGCCAGCGAGGGCCATCGTACACGGCCCCCCGGAAGGCGTGACCGCACTCGCCCATGACGATCTTCTTGACCTTGAGTCTCGCGGCCGTCTCCCAGTGGAGCCGCTCCACGCGGCCCATGATCTCGAAGTCGCCCGAGTACATGGCCATGTTGCTGTTGTCCCAGCCGTCGGTGGCCGGCATCGTCCAATCGACGCCCGCCACGGTCATGACCTGGGCGATGTTGCCGAGCAGCTGCGCGAGGATCTTGGGCTCCGGGGCGATGACCGAGTACATCACCTCGGCGCCTTCCTTCTCCAGGGGAATGCGGGTGGCAGCGAGCTCCAGCTGGGCGTCCTCTTCCTGCCACTGGAGCGTGTCGATCCACTCGTCCTGGTTCACCCACATCTGGTTCATGGTGGCCGCATGGCTGTTGGTGGTGTCCTGCAGGTAGAGCGGCACCACGCCCAGCAGGTGGCAGATCCGCCGGACCAGCAAGATCAGGTAGGAGATGTCGATCCCGAAGGGGCAGTACATGCTGCAGCGGCGGCAGGTCCCGCACTCCGTAAACGCGATCCGGGCCATGTCGCGCAGCATCTCGGGAGGGACCTTGCCGTCCCGCTTGACCATCTCCCAGACGGTCTGCTTGACCTTCCCCACCGGCGAGAACTTGGGGTCCTTGTTGCGCGACAGATAGGTGTGGCAACCCTCGGCGCAGAGCCCACAGTGCACACATGTGTCGAGGTAGATCTTGAGCCGCGCGGCGGCTTCCTTGGTCAGAACCCGCTGGACGACGACCTGGATCTTCTCGGGCGTGAGCTTCTCGATCGCCTGATCGATCCCGGGATCCTCTACCTGGCTCTCAGAAATCTCGTTCATCCCCGTGCTTGCCTCCAGAAATCCGCTGTACGGCCCGCTACCAGTCCTTGGTGCCGCGGACGTGGCCGAACTCAGATCCCATGTATGCCCGTGTCAGCGGGAAGAAGAGCATGTGCGCGATGCGGGTGAAGGGGATCATGGCCATCCAGATCGCGCCGGTCCACATATGGATGATGATGATCGTCTGGTAGTCGAAGACCTGGTAGTAGGCCATCAGCCCGGTCGCGAAGGGGGCCAGGACCAGCACGACGAGTACGAAGTCACTCTTCGAGGTCACGAAACGCACGGTCGGGTTGGCGATTCTCCTCAGCAGGAAGGTCAGCGCCCCTACGATCACGATGATGGTCATCACCTTGCTCAAGGTGTCCGGCAGAGCCCACCAACTGACTCCCCAGGACTGCCTCCACAACATCACGTGCGCCACGGTCAGGATCGGGGTGAGGATCAGGCAGATGTGAAACAGGAAGGACAGGGCCGTGAATGCCGGCCGCAACCTCATGTTCCTGGATCCGTACGGCAGGGTCCAGTGCATGATCGAGCGCAGCCCGGCCCCCCAGTTCATGTAAGGCCAGAAAACCTTATCCTTCTTGGCCATCCTCGCAATGGAGACGATGCGATACACACTACCGATGAGAAGGATGGCGAAGGCGATCCACACTACGGGTCCGCGGGAGAGTTCGTACACCGCTGATCCTCCAACCCAGCACCTGGCAAAATCGGGACAGGTCTACCCCAGAAGCTCCCCGCTCGGTGTCACCTGCCGGCAGTACTTTTCATCTTCTACGTACCTGAGCAACACATGGCTGCCGTCAGGACTGAATACGGGGTCCCAGAGCCTGTCGTAGCTCCTGTCGCACTTCTTTCCGTTCACCAGGATCAGGTACTTGCCGCCCAATTCCGCTTTGGCCAGAACGTGCTGCCCGCACGGGCTGAACACCGGGTCCCAGACCATATCGAAATCATCCGAGGCCGGCACCCCGTCCACCGCGATCGTCCAGCGGTTTTCCGCCTTCACGATGGCTGCAACCCGCTCTCCGTTCGGCGAGAAGAGAGGAGCCAACACCATGTCGGAGAAGAGATGCGGCCACGGCTTGTCGTCGACGGCGATCGTCCACTTGCCGAATTCGGGGGAGGCGATGGCGGCGATCTTCGACCCATCCGGGCTGAACCGGTGCTGCCAGATCTGGTTGTAGCGCCCATCCCAGAGCGGCTCACCATCCTTGAAGAGCCTCCAGGCCCCTTCGTGTCGTACCGGTGCGGCCACCGATCCGTTGCGGGGATCGAAGGCCGGCTCCCAGACACCGCCGAAACGGGACGGCCAGGGCTCGGCATTCACCGCGATCGAGTACTCGCAGATATCGGTTCGGATCTCGGCGGCAACGGCCGTGCCGTCGGCGCTGAAGACGGGGTTCCAGACATTGACGAAGCGTGGCTCCCAGACCTTGCCGTTCACGGCTACGGACCAGGCTCCTGCGAAGAAGCCGGCCACGTCCGCTTCCTTCCGGGCTTCGGGCTGCACCGTGGCGGCGGCCTTGCTGCCGTCGGGACTCACACAGATATCGCGCATTCCCGGGAAGGTCTCTTCCCAGGCCTTGTCGTCGACAGCGATCCCGTAGGCATTCTCGCGCTTGCAGGCCACCATGATCGCCTGGCCATCAGCGCTGAAGGTGGTGTCCCAGGCGTACTCGTAGCGCTCCTCCCACGGCTCGCCCTCCACCGCCACCGTCCATTCGTCGTCGATGCGCACCAGGGCGGTCAGCCTGCCGAGCGGCGAGAATCGCGGATACCAGCACAGCTCGAAGCTCTCGGGCCAGGCCTCGCCGTTGACAGCGATGGTGAAGGTCTCGTCGTCCTTCTTGACCGGCGCGACGATCCTCTCCCCGTCCGGGCTGACGACGAACTCGTCGACTCGCGGATACGCGCTGCGGATCTGCGCGAGGTCGGCAAGAACCTTCTTCCCCGCTTGCCAGTCCCAGCTCTCGCTAGCCGTCATCCACCTCCTCCTATCCCTGCGAAGCCAGCAGCACCCGCGAGCTCTCTCGGGTCGCGATCGCGGGTGCAGAGAGAGCCCCCAGCATTGGCCGGGGACGTATAGCAAAACTGTGCGGATAGGAGGAGATGGCCCGGACACTGGCGACGGGAAAGAGGCAGACGAGGAGCCTCCGACCCCAGGCCTTCGGCAAGGACGGGGTAGCCAAACCACGACGAGGTGATTTTGAAATCTGACCCTCGGTCAGCTTCGAGAAAACCGAAAAAAGGCCCTCGCGTTGATCCATATCAAGGCACCAGGGCCGGGCCTGGCCCATCTTCTTCTCATGGAACGGTGCTCCCCGGCAGGGAGCTCCGAGGAAAGGAAAGCAGGGGCCGAAAGATGATACGTACCGTTGTCTCGATCGACGAAGACCTCTGCAACGGCTGTGGCGAGTGCGTTCCCGCCTGTGAGGAGGGAGCGATCCGGGTCGTCCAGGGCAAGGCCAGGCTGCTCTCGGACAGCCTCTGTGACGGTCTCGGAGCCTGCCTGGGACACTGTCCTGAGGGGGCGATCAAGGTCGAGTCCCGGGAGGCGGCGCCGTTCGACGAAGACGCGGTGCGGCGGCACCTGGCGGGCCCCGAAGCGACCGAGAGCCCGGCATCGGAGCTCACCCACTGGCCGGTGCAGCTGAAGCTGCTGCCGGCCACGGCGCCCGTCCTGCGCGGCTCTTCCCTGCTGGTTGCCGCCGATTGTGTCCCGGTCGCATACGCCGGCTTCCACGCGGAGCTTCTGCGCGACAACGCCGTCGTAATCGGGTGCCCCAAGCTCGACGATCTCAGCGGCTACGTCGAGAAGCTCGCGGAAATCATTCGACGCAACGACCTGGCCAGACTCACCGTGGCGCACATGGAGGTTCCCTGCTGCACCGGGATTCTCCGCGCCGTGCTGGAGGCTCGTCGGCTCGCCGGGAGCGATCTCCCCGTCCAGGATCTCACCATCAGTATTCAGGGGCAGCTGATCGAGCGGCGAGAGATTCTCGCCGAGTCGTCTCTGCCCGGTCGAAAAGAAACGGCTTGTCATCAAATCACAGGAGTCGAATAGATGTTCTGCAACCAATGCGAGCAGACCGCACGCGGGACCGGCTGCACGGAAAAAGGTGTGTGTGGTAAGGATCAAGACGTCCAGTCTTTGCAGGAGATCCTGCTTTACGGTTTGAAGGGAATGGCCGCCTACGCGCACCACGCGCGCCGGCTCGGGATGGTCGACGAGGACGTCAACGCGTTCGTCGAAGAGGCGCTCTTCGCCACGGTGACCAACGTCAACTTCGACATGGACAGCCTGTTCGAGCTGGTCCTGGAGTGCGGGCGCAAGAACCTCCGCGTGATGGAGATGCTCGACGATGGGCATGTCAAGCGCTACGGGACGCCCACTCCTGCGACCATCTACGAGGGAACCAAGGCGGGCCCGGGAATCCTCGTCAGCGGCCACGACATGGTCGATCTCGAGGACATTCTCGAGCAGACCGAGGGCACGGGCGTCAACGTCTATACCCACGGCGAAATGATGCCCGCCCACATGTATCCCGGACTGCGCAAGCACGAGCATCTGGTGGGGCACTACGGCGGCGCCTGGCAGAAGCAGAAGAAGGAGTTCGCGCAGTTCACGGGCGCCGTAGTCGGCACCACCAACTGCGTGCTGATTCCGCGAGACGAATACAAGGATCGACTCTTCACGACCCGCGCCACGGCGGTCCCGGGCAGCAGGCGGCTGGCCACCAATGATTTCTCCGAGGTCATCGAATGCGCGAAGCGGTGCAAACCCCTGGCCGATGAGAAGATGGGGGAGTCGACCATCGGATTCCATCAATCGGTGCTGCTGGGGCTGGCTGGCGAGATCGTCGGGGCCGTCAAGGCCGGAAGCCTCAAGCACTTCTTCCTGATTGGCGGGTGCGACGGTGCGGAGCCCGGTCGCAACTACTTCTCGGAGTTCGCCATCAACACCCCGCCCGATTCGCTGATCCTGACCCTCGGCTGTGGCAAGTACCGGATTCGCGACCACGATTACGGCACTTTCGAGCTCGCCGGTGTCGGACCGGTTCCGCGGCTGCTCGACATGGGACAGTGCAACAACGCCTACGGCGCCATACAGGTGGCGGTGGCCCTGTCAGAGGCCTTCGACTGCGGCGTCAACGACCTGCCGCTTACCATCGTACTGTCGTGGTTCGAGCAGAAGGCGGTCGCCGTGCTGCTGAGCCTGCTCGCTCTGGATGTGAGGGGAATCCGCATCGGTCCGGCGGCGCCAGCGTTCGTTTCGCCGAACGTCTTCAAGATCCTTCAGGACAAATTCGACCTCAAGCTGACCACCGCGGGCGATCCGATGGCAGACCTGAACGCATCGTATCAGCTTCCCGCCTGACCGAAGCGGCTGAGAGGCAGGGGGATCCCCTTCGCAGGGGACCCCCAGGCGGCGTGCAGGGCTGCTCGGCACGGCCTGAACGGGGCGTGCCGAGCACGGCGCCGGCTACCAGTTCTCCCCCAGAAGCTCGAAGTGCGCCTGCGGGTGGGCGCATGCGGGACAGATGTCGGGTGCTTCGGCGGCCTCGTGCAGGTAGCCGCAGTTCCGGCATCTCCAGACCACCTTCCCGTCCCGCCTGAAGACCCTGCCGGCCTCGAGGTTGGCGGCCAGGTCGCGATAACGCTTCTCGTGCTGCTTCTCGGCCACGGAAATCGCCTCGAAGACGTTGGCGATCTGCTCGAAGCCCTCCTCGCGCGCGACCTGGGCGAAGCCGGGGTACATCTCCGTATGCTCGTGGTGCTCGCCCGCCGCTGCCGCGTTCAGGTTCTCGAGCGTCGTCCCGATCACACCGGCCGGGAAGCTCGCGGTCACCTCCAACTCGCCGCCTTCCAGGAACTTGAAGAATCTCTTGGCGTGCTCCTTTTCCTGATTGGCAGTTTCCTCGAAGATGTCCGCGATCTGCTGGAGGCCCTCCTTCCTCGCCGCGGCCGCGAAGTACGTGTAGCGGTTGCGCGCCTGGGACTCTCCGGCAAAGGCAGCCAGCAGATTGCCTTCCGTCCTGGTTCCCTGCAGCTTTCCCATCTTTGAATTTCCTCCTGCGCAATGGGCCTATCGCCTGACTATAGACCTGGTGCCGATCTCGGCTACCTGTCGATCAGCAGTCTCGGCCTGCCCCGCGGGGCCACTGACTCTCCGCGAAAATTCTCCTCGAGAAGACGGGCCAGCGCGGAGTCCGGTGCACGAGTTGATAGACTGCGCGAATCCAATCACCCACCAGGAGTCTGACCATGCGTGACGTCTACATCGTGGAAGCAGTGCGGAGCCCGATCGGCCGGCGCCGCGGCGACCTCGCGACCCTCCACCCCGGCGATCTGCTCGGCTTCGTCCAGAAGGGCGCGCTGGAGAGACGCGGAATCGATCCCGCCCGAATCGACCAGGTAATCGGCGGTTGCGTCTCCCAGGTGGGGGAGCAGTCCTTCAACATCACCCGGTGTGCCTGGCTCTCGCAGGGCCTGCCGCTGGAGGTCCCCCAGACCACGATCGACAGTCAGTGCGGGTCCAGTCAGCAGGCGACCACGCTCGCCATGGGTCTGATCGGCTCGGGGATGGCGGAGACGGCCCTGACCTGTGGCCTCGAGATGATGACCCGGGTCCCGCTCGGCGCGAACATGCAGGGGGGCAGTCCGCTCCCCAAGTCCTACTTCGGGCAGTACGCCTTCACCTCGCAGTTCGGCGGCGCACAGATGATCGGCGAGGAGTTCGGGATCACCCGCGAGGACACCGACCGGTTCGGCCTGAGAAGCCAGGAGCTCGCCATCGCCGCCTGGGACGCCGGCCACTTCGACGCCGAGGTGGTGCCCATCGAGGCTCCGATTGCGGACGAAGAGGGAAAGCCGACCAGTGAGACGCAGATCGTGAAGCGCGACGGTGGCCTTCGGAAGACCTCCCTCGAGAAGCTCGCCGCGCTCGAGCCGGTGAAGGGGCAGACACTGCACACGGCCGGCAGCTCGTCGCAGGTCTCCGATGGCGCGGCGGCGCTGATTCTGGCCTCCGAGGAGGGCGCCCGGCGGCTCGGGGTCGAGCCGCGCGCCCGAATCGTCAGCTCGACCATCGTCGGCGTCGATCCCGTCACGATGCTCAAGGGCCCGATCCCCGCGACGGAGAAGGTGCTGGAGGCCACCGGCCTGAAGATCGATCAGATCGACACCTACGAGGTGAACGAGGCCTTCGCATCGGTGGTGCTGGCCTGGATGAAGGCCTGCAAACCGGTCGAGGAGAGGGTCAATCCCCAGGGCGGCGCGATCGCGATCGGTCACCCGACCGGCGCCACCGGAGCGCGACTGCTCACCACGGCGCTTCACACGCTGGAGCGCACCGGTGGGCGCTACGGCCTGGTCGCGATGTGCTGCGGCGGTGGTCTCGGGACCGGCACCATCATCGAGCGGGTTTGATGCGGATGCTGCGTCCGGTCCTCACGGGGCCGGACGCATCTCCCGCGGCACGAGCGGCAGCCACCGGCCTGGCTCGGAGGTGCCGAGCGCGCTTTGCTCGGATCTGTCAGGAGCATCGGTCAGGCGAATGAGCAACCAAGCCAAGCTCCTCTTCGGCGTCGTGATGACGCTCGCTCTGCTCTTCGGGTTCCTTGCCGTGATCTGGCCGGACGGGCCGTGCTCGTTCGAGCGGCTTCACATCTTCGGCTTCAACCTCCTCACCGGTGGCTCGCTGATTCTCTATCACACCCAGGGCAGGGGCGTGCTCACGCGCCGGGTCAAGACCTACTTCGTACTCGCGCTGCTCTACGCTCTCTGCGCGGCGACGGGTTGGTACGTTCCGACCCTGATCCTCTCGGTTCCGCTCTTTCTGGTGGTCGAGTCGGTCCGCATCCAGCGTTTCTCGCTCTTTCCTTTCGACTTCTTCCGTCGCGTGCCGGTGAGCGACAAGTTCAACCAGGCCTCCCTCTTGTGTCTCAGCCTTGGCATCTTCTTCGCCTCGCTGGTGATCTTGAACAACGAGTATCTGCATCTCGTCGAGTACGAGAAGCTCAGCATCGAAGTCTTCTTTCTGGGTTACTCCTTCCCGGTCTCCCTGATCACCATGTCGATCATGTTCTCGTTCATGACCGAGCGAGAGAGCCGACTCGTCGCGGTACTGAAAGAGATCGGCTTCTGGTCGGTCAATCTCGGCGTGATCGTCTTCTTCGTCCTGATCATCTTCGAGCTCGGCATCCCGGAGATGGTGGCGGCCACGACGCTCTTCTTCGCGGTGTGGATGATCTTCTTCCTGTTTCTCGCCACGGCGCCGAACGTGCAGCAGAAGACATTCCTAGTCTCTGGGATGGTCTTCCTGCTCTTCACCGCGTTGACCGGGATCCTCTACATCCTGCCGTACTTCTATCCGTCCCTGGATCAGTACCGCAAGCCCTTGCTCGCCCTCCACGCGATGGTTTCTCTCTACGGGTGGAACCTGAGCGGGCTGTTCATCATCATCCGGTGGAGTGACTTCCCGATTCAGCTCAACTCGGCGTTGGCGATCACCCTCCACTGGTGCATCGTCCTGGTGCTCGCGCCCCTCGGCAAGTACATCCTTCCGATTTCCATCCTTGCGATGGTGGCCTACGTAGCCCTCCTGAACGTCGTATTTGCCGGGAGCGCCTATCAGAAAGAAGCGATCGAATGAGAGACAGATTCAAGAGAGAGTGCTTCTTCTCGGTATCCAAGCAGGAACTCTTCGAGTTCCACGAGCGCGATGATGCCTTCTCCCTGCTCACCCCGGCTTCCGCGAACATCGAGGTCGAGACGACCGCGTCGACCTTGGCGCCTTCGGACGACGTGGTGCGGTTCGCCGTGAAGTTCGGCCCCTTGAGGTTCCGGTTCGAAAACGTGCACACGGTCTACCAGCCGTTCGACTTGTTCGTAGACGAGCAGAGGAAGGGTCTCTTCACCGAGTGGCGCCACGAGCACCGTTTCACAGAGGCGGCCTGGGACGGGGATCCGGCCTCGATGCTCACAGAAGAAATCGTGTACGCGCACCCGCTGCTGCCCTTCGTCAGCCCCTTCGTCAGACTCCGGCTCGGAAAACTGTTCGAGTACCGGTTCGAAGCCACGGCGAGAGAGGTGCATCGGAAGAGAGAATCGAAGGTTGACGACGCAGTAGAACGCGTCGTCATCACCGGCGCCACCGGATTGATCGGGAAACGGATCGTCCAGATCCTCCTCGAGAAGGGATCGAAGGTGGTCGCGTTGACCCGGAATGTCGAGAAGGCCCGGAAGCTGCTCGGCGATCGGGTGACCTGTGTCCACTGGGACTTCAGCCAACCGGACGAAGGGGACTGGAAGCGCTACCTCTGCGAGGCGGACGGCGTGATCCACCTGGCGGGAACGCCGCTCTTCGAACGGCGCTGGAATGCTGACTTCAAGCGGGAGATCGAAGAGAGCCGCACTCTCGGCACGCGACAGCTCGTCGATGCGATCACCAGATCGGCAGATAAGCCCCGAGTATTCATCTCGGCTTCGGCCCTCGGCTACTACGGGGCGGATCCGGAGCAAGTCGTCGACGAGGCCGCCCCTCCTGCCGATGATCTCCTGGCGCGCATCTGCGTCAATTGGGAGAACGAGGCCAGGAAGCTCGATGCCCACGGTGTGCGCACCGTTCAGATGCGGATCGGTATCGTGCTGAGCAAGGAGTCGGGTGCCTTGAAAGAGCTGTTGCCGCTGTTTCGAATCGGAATCGGTGGAACCATGGGGGATCCGCACTACTACATCAACTGGATTCACCTCGAAGATTGCGCGCGGATGTTCACGATGGCGCTGAGGAACCAGGAGATGCGCGGGCCGTACAACGCCGCGGGTCCCAGTCCGGTGACGAACGCGGAGTTCGCCAGGGGCATCGCGCGCGTGCTCGGGCGCCCCGCACTGATGCGATTTCCGGTGCCCGTGCTCAAGATCATCATCGGAGAGGCCGGCGAGTACGCCTCTGGCGGACCTCGGGTGCAGGTCGCGAAAATCGAGGACGCGGGCTACCGCTTCTTCTTCAGCGATCTGGACCGGGCGTTGGCCAACGAGCTGGGGGTGTGATCCCGCTCTAACTCCCGACGATGGCGGCGAAGCTGACGCAGCGGCCAGGCTGTCCGCCCAGGTTGTGGGTGAGACCGAGCTTGGGCTTCTCGATCTGCCTTTCGCCGGCTTCGCCCCGAAGCTGGAGCCACATCTCGTACATCATGCGCAGACCGCTGGCGCCGATCGGGTGGCCGAAGCTCTTGAGCCCCCCGTCTGGATTGATCGGCTGCGGCCCCTTGAGCTCGAAGCGGCCGTCGAGGACGTCCTTCCAGGCCTCACCGCGCGCCGAGAAGCCCAGGTCCTCCATCAGCACCAGCTCGGTGGGCGTGAAGCAGTCGTGCACCTCCGCCATGCTGATCTCGTTGCGCGGATCCACGACTCCCGCCTGCTGGTAGGCGTCCTTGGCGTTGGCCACGACCTCGGGGAAGGTGGTGAAGTCGTACTCCTGGCGCTTGTAACCCTCGGCGGGTCCCACGATGCAGGAGAGCGCCTTCACGATGATGGGATGATCGCTGTAGCGGTGGGCGTCTTCGGTGCGGCAGATGATCGCCGCCGCGGCCCCGTCGCTCACTCCCGAGCAGTCCATGATGCCGAGCATGCCGGCCACCTGGGGCGAGGCCTTGATCGCGTCCAGGGGAACCTCGCGGCGGTACTGTGCCTTGGGATTCTTTGCGCCGTTCAGGTGGTTCTTGTAGGCGATCCGGCTGAGCACGTCCTTCAACTTCTCTTCGTCGAGGCCGTACTTCTTGCAGTAGGCCGGGGCGAGGAGCGAGAACATGGCCGGGGCGGTCATCGTGGAAGAGGTACCGTCGTCGGCGACTCCCGAGACGACCAGGCCCGAGAAGCCCGAATCCTTGAGCTTCTCCACGCCGATGGCCATCACCAGGTCGTAGGCGCCGCTGGCCACCGCGTAACAGGCGTTGCGCAGCGCTTCGCTCCCGGTAGCGCAGAAGTTTTCAACGTGCGTGACCGGCTTGTACTGGATCTTGAGGGGCTCGGAGAGAGACATGCCCGAAAATCCGCTGCCCATGGTTCCCAGCCAGTACGCGTCGATGGCGTCGCGCTCGACCCCCGCCGACTTGTAGGTCTCCATGGCGGCCTCGATGAGCAGATCGTCGGTGCTCTTGTCCCAGTGCTCTCCGAACGCGGTGCAGCCCATTCCGACGATCGCGACCCGATCCCGAATTCCAGAACTTCCCATTTCGATTTCTCCTCAAATCCTCTGCTGGTGGCGCCGGGGCGCGCCGAAGGCGCGCCCCGGGCGAGAGGGCTTAGCGCCTCGGCCGCGCCTTCCAGAAATAGTTGTGAATACCGTCCGCCGTGTACAGATAGCGGAATGACATCTCGAGCTCGTCGCCGATCGCCACGGCCTTCGGATCGACGTCGGTGAGCTCGCATTGGAGGCGGCCGCCCTTTTCGAAGTCGAGCACCGCTGCCACCACCGGCGGCTGCAGCGTGTAGGCGAGGCGATCGAGCGTGAAGGTCACGACGCGGCAGGTCGCGTCGGCGTAGGGCTCCTTCCGCATCTGATCGACGGCCCCGCAGGCCACGCAGACCCGCTGAGGGGGCAGGTTGGCGGTCTCGCACGCCGTGCAGCGCGAGCCGACGAAGCCGTACTTCCAGCGCTCGCCGCGGCGCATGGGCGGTGCCGCCGGCCGGTCGGGATCCGGCCGGCGCGGCGGTTCGAAGGGCAGCACGCCGCGCCACTTGTGGTAGGTGTTGGCGGCGAGATCGTTGCGCTTCGCCTCGATCCAGGCGTCGACGCTGTGTCGCGGCCGGGCCTCGGTGATGCGCTGGGTGACCTCGAAGATCGCGGCGTCGGCGCCGTCGGCGCCCACCACCACTGCGATTCGGTCCCCCGGTGCGGCGCCGTCGAAGGCGCGCGCCAGCAGCAGCCCCGCGTGTGCGGTGCCGGTGCGACCGACGCTCGCCGCGAGGTCGTCCGCCACCTGCTCCGGCTTGAGGCCAAGGGCGCGCGGGAGCGCCTTGACCGCCCGCGCGTTCGTTCCATCGGCGATGACCGTGGTGAGATCCGCCGGCTGGAGTCCCGCCGCCTGGATGGCCTGGGTCGCGGCCTCGCGCATCAGCGGAAGCAGCGCGTCGGCGCCGAAGCGCTCCTCCCACTGCCGCGCGAAGGGCATTTCGGGGGTTCGCCAGACGTCGAGGACTTCCTCGCTGATCGAGGCCCGACCGATCAGGCGCGCGATCGATCGGTCTTCGTCTCCCAGCACGAAGCAGGCCGCCGCATCACCGCCGCCCCGTTCGCGCGGGCCCTCCGGTGCGCCGACCACCACGTCGCTGGTGCACAGGAGCGCGGTGCGTCCCGCCGCCGCCAGATCCACTCCCGCGAGCAATCCGGTCAGGCCGGCGCGTGTGGACCCGGCCAGGTCGAGGGAGGTCACGCCTGCGGGCAAGCTGCAGGCGGCGTGGATGGTGGCTGCGCCCAGCTTCTCGGCGTAGGGCGGGCTGGTGGTGGCAAAGAGCAGCGTGTCGATCGGCGGAGCGCCGGGCAGCGCTTCGCGAGCGGCCTCGACCGCCATGGAGGTGGAATCCTCGTCGTAGCCGGCGACGGCGCGCTCTCCCTTGCCGCCGCCCAGGGCAGCGCGGGTGATGCGGGAGTAAGGGATGTAGGTTCCGTAGCTGACGATTCCTGCCAAAGCGAGACTCCTGCTGAAGGGAGCCACGATTGTACCAGGCTTTGTGCGCCGTGCCCCCTCGGTCAGGTACCGCTTCGCGGTCCGCTCATGGCTCGGTCGAGCCCTCTTCGCCAGTCAGGACCCCAAGCACGTCACGGCGGATGTCGAGGCCACGGATGCAGTAACAGCTGCGGCAGTCGATGCACTGGCTCAGCCCGAGATCCTGCGCCTGCTCCCGTCTGTCGACGGTGTCGCGCGGGTCCAGCTGCAGCTGCGCCAGCTTGACCAGCAGGTAGGGTCCAGCCAAGGGATCGCTGCTGAAGTCATAGCTGGGACAGGTCGAGTTGCAGGCGAGACACTCGACGCAGGCGGCCAGACGGGCGTGCAGCTTGGGTACTCTCAATATCTGAGGCTCGCCCGACTGGGTCTCCGCCTCGATGAAGATCCTGAGCTTCCGCAGCCCCTCGAAGAATGCCGTCCGGTCGATCACCAGATCCCGCAGCACCGGCATCCCGGCGAGGGGCGCGATCTTCATGCCGTCCTTGAGCCTGGCGGAACACGCCATTCTCGGCTGTCCGTTCAGCTCGAGGGCGCAGAGTCCGCATGCGCCGAAGCGGCATCCGGATCCGAACGCCAGGGTCGGGTCGAGGTTCTCGTAGATGTACGCCAGGGCTTCGAGCACGGTGGTGCGATCACCGGAAGGTACGGCGTAATCCTCCCACCTCGGCTCCGAGTCGGTCTCCGGATCGTAGCGTCGTATCGAGATTTCGATTTTCATCAGCTGGTCACCACCGGTCGGAGGCTGCACTCGCCGTCTCTCATCCGCACCACCATGTTCTCGACCGGTCCCGCGTCGTCGCGGTCGGGAAAATCCGACCTCACATGTGCGCCGCGGGATTCGGTTCGCGCCAGGGCCGAAACCGCGATCGCCCGCGCCGTGGCGAGCATGTGAGGCAGCTCGACGGCATCTGCGACCTCGGCGTTGCAGCGCCTGATGTCGGAGATCTGCAGATCCCGCGCCTTCTTCTCGATAGTCTCGATCTCTTCCAGGGCGTCTTCGAGACCGGCGGCGTTGCGCAGCGGGCCGACTCGCTCCCACATCAGACGCTGGAGGCCGCGCTTGAGATGGATCGGGCGATGGGTTCCCCGTGAGCCGGGCAGGGCGCGGAGCTTCTCGAGCGGCTCTCGTGCCAGCTCTTCCTCCGCGTACTCCCGGTCCCTCGCCTCTCGGGCCGCCGTCCTGCCGGCGCGCTTTCCAAAGACGAAGATCTCCGTCAGCGAGGTCGAGCCCAGCCGGTTGCCTCCCATCACGCCGCCCTGGGCCTGTCCGCAGGCGTAGAGTGCGCCAATCGAGCTTCGGCACCACTCGTCAGTCTTGATTCCCCCCATGTTGTAGTGAGCCGAGGGGAGTACATCCCAGGGCTCCTCGAGGTCGGCGGCCTTTCGTCCGTAGGCCCTTCGCACCACGCTCAAAATCGGGGCGCCCGCCTTCTTCAAAGCATTGACGAAGAACTCTCCCTGGGGTGATGCCAGATTTGGTCTCAGGTCCAGGAGAAGGCCGCCGTGCTCGGTGGCGCCGCCGCGCCCGATTTCCTCCACGATGCTTCGCGCCACCTGGGCGCGGGTCATCGGCATGATGTTCTCGAGCACCACGTCGCCCTTGTTGTTGAGCAGTCTGCCGAACGGACCGGCGACGACCGGCTCTCCGCAAGGGGCGCCGAGAAGGGACGGCGGATGGGTGATGCCGAAGGGGAGGTACTGGACCTGCTCCATGTCGACGAGTTCGCATCCCGCTCCCAGGGCGAGGCCGTAGCTGTCACCGGTGACCGAGGGCATGCAATCGGTGTGCGGATAGTAGAGCGAGCCCGCCCCGCCCGCGGCGATGATGGTGGCCTTCGAGAGCAGGGCGACCGGCTCTCCCGAGGACAGGTGAACCGCTGTGGCGCCCACCACCTCGCCGTCCCGGACCAGAAGCTCGAAGCAGGCCGTCTCCTCGAGTACGTCCAGATCCGAGCGTGCCGCCGCCGAGCGCATCGTGTGTCCCATGGAGATTCCGGCGGCGGGGCTGCCGATCGCGCGCGAGGCGCGGTGTCCCCCGGGTGGGATCACGTGTCTCTTCAGCTTCCCATCGTGGTCGCGGTCGAAGATGTGCCCGAAGGTCTCGAAGGTCGCGGTCGCCTCGAGAGCTTCGCTCACCAGGACGCGGACCAGCTTGGGGTCGTTCAGGCCTTCCCCTCCCCGAATCATGTCTTCCGCGAACTGCTCTTCGCTATCGCCGATGCTGGTGTCGGGTGAGGTCGACATCACACCCAGCGAGATGCGGGTGTCCCCGTATCCGAGGGGCTCCTTGGATATGATGGTCACGCTCGCCCCGGCATTCGCCGCCTCGACGGCCGCCGTCACACCAGCGCCTCCCGAGCCGATCACCAGCACATCCGATCTTCTCACCTGCATCTCATCGGCCTCGTTGCGCAGACCCCGGGATGAGGGTCGCAGATTTCACGGATCTCCGGACCTTCCGCCATGCCTGATCCTCCCGACCGCTCGGACGCATCACCTCACGGCTGCCGCCCCGACCGCGGTCTGTGCGCCGTACGCCAGCCCTTGTGATGCGTGGCCACTCCTGGGGTAGCATAGGCACAGGGATCAGGAACAGCAGGTGCCCTGCGTCCATTCCCCCTTGCAGTGGGAGGAGGCTCGGTGTCCTCGGATTCAGATGATCCGCGCAGGAACCAGAGCGCGGGACCTCCGGCAGCGTCCCTCAGCGGGATTCTCGACAGCATCTCCGAGGGGGTGTTCAGCGTCGACGACCAGTGGTGCGTCACCAGCTTGAACCGCGCCGCCGAGCAGCTGCTGGGAATCTCGCGGTCGGAGGCTCTGGGACGCCCCTGCAGCGAGGTCTTCAAGAGCGACCTGTGTCACGATGCGTGCCCGCTGCGCTACACGCGGGAGACGGGTCTATCCATCCACAACCACGCCGTCCGCTTTACCGATGCAAAGGGCCGTCGCATCCCCGTGAGCATCTCCACCAACCTGCTTCGCGACAGCGGAGGCGTGATCGTCGGAGCGGTGGAGTCCTTCCGCGACCTGAGTGTCGAAGAGACGCTCCGGAAGGAAATCCGCGACAAGTACACCTTTCAGGACATCGTCTCCAAGAGCCCCAGGATGCGGCAGCTCTTCGACGTCCTTCCAACCATCGCCCGTACGGACAGCACCGTTCTCATCGAGGGCGAGACGGGTACCGGCAAAGAGCTGTTCGCCCGGGCCGTCCACGCTCTGAGCCCACGGCGCAACCGCCCCCTGGTCATCGTCAACTGTGGGGCCGTGCCGGACACGCTCCTGGAATCGGAGCTCTTCGGCCACCGGGCTGGGGCATTCACCGATGCCCGAAGCGACAAGCCGGGCAGGATCTCGCGGGCCCACCGCAGCACCCTCTTTCTCGACGAGGTCGGCGAGATGTCTGCGGCGTTACAGGTACGGCTTCTCCGGGTGCTCCAGGACGGGGTGTTCGAGCCCTTGGGAGCCGTCGAGAGTATCGAGGCGGACGTGCGATTCATTGCGGCCACGCACCACGATCTCTCGCGAGATGTCGCTCGGGGCTCGTTTCGCGAGGACCTGTTCTACCGGCTGAACGTGGTTCCGGTGCGGCTTCCGCCGCTCCGGGAGCGCAGGGAAGACGTTCCCCTGCTGGTCGACCACTTCCTCGGACGGTTCTCCGCGAGCCTCGGGCGGGAGATCTCCGGCGTCTCTCCGGAGGTGCTGCAGCTCCTGGCGAGCCACGACTACCCGGGAAACATCCGGGAACTCGAGAGCACGCTGGAGCACGCCTGTGTCATGTGCGCGGGTGGGATGGTCGAGCGGGAACATCTGCCGGCTCCCTGGCGGGAGAGGACCGCGGCGCCAGTGGAGGATGGGTTGGCCGCGGAGATCTCGGGGCACGAGGCGCAGTTCATCCGCGATGCTCTGGAGCGCCACGGCTGGCACCGTGAGGCGGCGGCCCGGGACCTGGGAATCCACAAGGCGACCCTCTTCAAGAAGATCCGCAAGCTGGGCATCGAGCTGCCCAAGATCGACGGGCGCTCGCGCCGTTCGCGCGAAGAGCCGTAGCCGAACGGCGATCCTAGGTCTGGCTACCGTCGCCATCGCGCGACCCTGGGCTTTGGGGCGCGAGAGCCAGCTACCCGGTAAGTTGCCGATAGATCAGGGCTACTCCGCTTTGGCCAGCGCTCGACGGTGGTCAGCGCGGTCGGGCACGGCTCTTGCGTTCTCTGCCTCTCAGGAAGAGCCCGACGCGCTCATCTCGGTGGGCGAAGCGGCTCGATGCGAATCGCATCAAGACTTCCAAGGGGAGGCAGCCATGCCGGTCGAAGAACGTTTGGGATCCCAGGACGTGTTCGGTTTCTTGAGGCCGGAGCAACTCGACGTCCTGAGCGACGCAGCGGACGTGGTGGACTACAAGGAGGGAGACACCGTCTACTACCACGGGAAGAGGGCCGAGCACATGTACGTGGTGCTGAAAGGGGAGGTATCCCTTCGGCTGCCGGGCAAGGGCGGTATCAGCATCCCGATCGACGAGGCCACGCCGGGGGTCATGTTCGGAAACTGCGAATGCTTCGGCATCGACACCTACTCGACCACGGCCCAGTGCACGCAGGACTCGAAGGTGATGAGGATCGAGGCCGCGGCGCTCCGGCACCTGATGGACGAAGACCTCCTGATGGGTTACTCGATGCAGCGGCGCATTTCGGAGATCTACTTCAAGCGCTATCTGGACACCATGAAGAAGCTGCAGGCCATCGTGATGAACCTGCCGATCGACACCGGGAAGTAGCAGAGGGGCACCCAGACGACCCTTTCCCACCCGTTGCGGTAGCCCCCTGCGCCCCCGCGGAGACTAGGGCTGTGGCGATCCGCCGAGCCCTGAGCGGCTTCTCTCGCGCCAGCCACGCCCTCCGAATCCCTGGAGGGACCCGGATCCGAGCCGGGTCTTCACGGCAGGGCGAAGGCCCCGTAATATCTCTCCACTCGGATTCGAAGTGGCAGCAGCGGAGATCGTCCCGGGACCGGCGCGGGGACGCAAGGAGGTGGGATGGCGGACAAGACATACGATGCGGTGATCGTCGGGGGTGGCAACAAGGGCCTGCTTCTCGCCATGTACCTGGTCAAGTACGGGGGGATGAGTGTCGGCGTCTTCGAGAGGCGTCATGAAATCGGCGGCTGCTGCGCCACGGAAGAGCTCTCGGCTCCGGGCTTCCTGGGCAACACCCACGCGAACATGATTCTGCCCTGGTACTTCGTGCCCGTCCTCCGCGATTTCCCGGAGTTCTGGGACTACGGCGCCCAGTGGGATCAGCATCTCAGCTCGGCGGGAATGGTGTTCAAGGACAAGGAGAACTGCGTCGCGCTGTACAGCCACAAGCACGATCCCGACCAGGAGCGCTCGGCGAGGGAGATTGCCCGATTCTCCGAGAAGGATGCCGAAACCTGGCTGAAGATGATCGAATTGGAGCAGAGCGATGAGCTGATGCGAACCCAGCTGGATACGATCTTCAATCCGGCGGAGATGCGGGCGAGCGATCCAGGCATTCTCAAACGGCAGGCCGACGTATACGCAAAGATCCTGTCGCTCGGTTTCAACCCCGACTCGCTGATCCTCAAGGCCAGCGCCTATCGTGTGATTACGGAGTGGCTGGAGAGCCCCGAGCTGCAATCCGCCCTGCTCCGAACCATCGTTTCGTTCGCGGTCGACGTGAACGAGCCCGGACACGGCGGCACCGCGCTCGGGATGATGTTGACGGTGCCCACGATCGGTTTCAACAGGGGCGGTACCCACAGAATCGCCCATGCGGCCCATCAGGTACTGACGCAGCTCGGATGCGAATTCCACATCACCAAGGAGGTCGAGAAGGCCATCATCGAGAACGGACGAGCTACGGGTATCCGTCTCGCCGACGGCACGGAAATCGCAGCGAGAAAGCTGGTGGTCAGCACGCTGTCTCCGCATCAGCTCATATTCGACTTGATCGGAAGCGAGCACGTTGATGACGTGACGGCGCGGCGAGTCGAGCTCCTGAAGAGAAACTTCGGCTGTCTGATGTGGTACACGCTGGCCGTGCACGATGCGCCCCGGTACAACGCCGAGGCCTTCAACCCCGACGTACACGACTGTGGATGGCTGGGTATGCAGCCGGATCCCGATCCCGCCCACGTCGCCAAGAAGTGCCAGTACGCACAGATGAACATGTGGCCGCCGCTCGACGACTACGGGATCGTGGTGGGTTCCCACAGTCTGGTGGATTCCAGCTACGCGCCTCCGGGCAAGCACGCCGTATACACGGAGCAGCTCGGTCAGCCCGTCTCCATGTATTCCGAGGCCGAATGGTTGGAGCTGCGAAGACGCTACACCGACGAGCTGATGACCATCTGGAAGGACTACGCCCCGAACATGACCTGGGACAACGTGATCGGGGTCGACACGAACAGCCCCTACGACCACATGCGCATGAAGAACCTGGGCCCCGACGGCACCTGGGCGGGAGTCGACCGGGCGGCCTGGCAGGTGGACGAGAACCGCCCCACCCCGGAGCTCGCGAACCACAGAACGCCGATCGACAATCTCTACGCCACCGGCGGGTCCTGGCACGTGGGATCGAACTGCGGATCCAGTGAGTCGTACAACTGCTACAAGATCATCGCGAGCGACCTGGGCCTGGCGAAGCCGTGGGAGGAGCCCGGGAAGGAAGAGCCGGACTCCCTGGTCGAGGGACTCAGATCCCTGCGGAGAAGACTACGAGAGTCAGCCGCGAAATAGCACCGGAGGAGAGACAAGTGGCGAAGCCGCGCATGATCTTCGAGCCGTTCCAGATCAAGAGCATGAAGCTGAAGAACCGGATCGGGCTGGCGCCGCTGCTCAACATGCCCGGGGTGTGGACCAGCTTCTCCATCACCGATGAGACGATCGCGTGGTTCGAGGCGAGGGCCAGGGGGGGCGCCGGGCTGATCATGACGGGTAGCTTCGCGCCGCCGATGTTCGCCATTCCCGGCCTGAAGGAGGGCTTCGCCAGGCTGGCCGACGTGATCCATTCGCACGGCGCCAGCCTGGGCGTCCAGATCGTCTCGGGCGGACCGCTGACAGGCACGGGTCCATCACTCCCGCCGTATCCCAACGAGCTCGATGCGAAGCAGGCCATCATGGACCTGCTGAAGATGGACGGGGGGGTGCTACCGGCGCCCGCCGAGCCGCACGCGCTCAGCGTCGAAGAGATCGAGGGGCACGTCCAGGCCTTCGCCGATACGGCGGCGATCCTGAAGGAGGCGGGGGTCGACTGCGTCGAGCTGCATTGCGCCCATGGTGGAGCCACCCTCTGCTGCTCGTTCATATCGCCGTACTACAACCGCCGGGAGGATCAGTACGGCGGCAGCTGGGAGAACCGGCTCCGTTTCCCCACCGACACGCTCAAGCGAATGAGGGGGGCGGTTGGAGAGGACTATCCGCTGCTGGTCCGGATCAGTGCCGACGAGCTGCTGGGGGACGAGGGCATCACCATCGACGACACCACCCGGTACATCGTTCCGGCTCTGGAGGCGGCCGGCGCCGACTGCATCGACGTCTCACAGGGATCCATCCTCCATTCGCCGGAAGGGATCGAAATCCCACTCTACTATCCGCGGGGATGCTTCATCCACCTCGCCGAGGCGGTGAAGAAGGCGACCCGTCTTCCGGTGATCGGTGTCGGCCGGATCGTCGAGCTGGAGATGGCCGAGGACTTCCTGCAGGAGGGCAAGGCCGATCTGATCTACCTGGGAAGGCAGCTGACCGCCGACCCGGACACTCCCAAGAAGTACCTGGAAGGGCGGCCGGAGGATGTGCGCAGGTGTGTCGCCTGCGTAGAGGGCTGCGGCACGCCCTGCTCCATCAACTATGAGATGACGCCAGGAGTGATGCCGCTGACGCCGGCAGAGACGCCCAGGAGAGTCCTGGTAATTGGGGGCGGGGTGGCCGGGATGGAGGCCGCGAGGGTCGCAGCCGAGAGGGGTCACCGGGTGACCTTGGTCGAGAAACGGTCCGAGCTCGGGGGGATGGTGGCCGCCCTGGCCCTCGAGCCGCTGACGGCCGAGTTCGCGAATCTGATCGAATACCTCGCCGTCCAGCTCGAGAAGCTCGGAGTGGAGATCAGGCTGTCCACCGAAGCCGGCGCTGCCGAGGTCGATGAGCTGAGCCCCGATGCCGTCATCGTGGCCACGGGCTCCTCTATGATCATTCCAGAGGTCGCCAAGGGCAGGCCCGGGGTGATGGACCACATCGAGGCCTTGAGGAACCGGAAGGCGATCGGCCATCGGGTGGTCGTCTGGGGGTTCACCTACGGCGCCGAGCTGGCCATCTCTCTCGCCGAGGAGGGAAGGGAGGTGGTCCTGATCGGTGAAGGTGGCGAGAAGACACTGGGGGGGCACGCATCGAACTTCCGAAGGTGGTGGATCCTGCGGAAGCTCGTGGACGTCGATACAGCCAGAGGAACCCCCGAGGCGCAGAGGATCAGCAACCCCAAGGTGCTGTCCAACGTGAGGGTGGAAGAAATCACTTCCGAGGGGATCCGGTTGATCGACGAGAAGGGGGAGAAGAGCGTGCTTGCCTACGACTCCCTGGTGATCTCGCGAGGCCGGGAACGGGACAACGCCCTCTCCGGGCAGCTGGAGGGAAGAGGGCCGGAGGTCCACGAGATCGGAGATTGCTCTTCGGTCGGGGACATCCAGAAGGCGATCTTCAGCGCCAACGAGGTGGCGAGAGTCATCTGACGATACTCGAATACTGAATACTACGGAGGTGGGGCGATGTCATCGGCCGCGGAGGTGTTGTCACCGCAGGAAGAGAGAATCGCGGGTGGGCAGCAGATCGGACTCGTCAACGAAGACGCGCAGCGGGGACGGGCCAGGATCCAGAGAATGCTCGAAGGCTTCCGGGACCAGCCCATCCGATTGAATCTGGAACGGGCCCGCCTGGTCACCGAGTCGTTCAAGGAGACCGAGGGTCAGCCGCTGATCCTGCGGTGGGGCAAGGCCGTGGCGCACGTGCTGAGCCACACCCCCATCCACATCGAGCAGGATGAGCTCATCGTCGGCAGCGCCGGACCTCCCGGTCGCTATGCCGTGCTGTATCCGGAGCTGGAAGAGCGCTTCTTCTCGGAAGAGGTCCGGCCAAGCCAGCCCGACGATCGCATCGTCCTGACGGAAGAGGACGTGGCGATCATCAACCAGCAGCTCAAGCCCTACTGGGAGGGCAAGCGGTACCACACGGCCTTCATGGACGCCCTGCCCGAGGAGACCCGCCGCCTGGTCGAGCTCTACTTCGTGGTGACCCCGACGGCGACGGCTCGCTCGAGCCTGGCCTGGAATCACGACTACGAGAAGGTCTTGAAGCGCGGCGTCAAGGGGATCCGGGAGGAGGCCCAGGAGAAGCTCGCGTCATTCGATCCGCTCGACGCGAAGGCCCAGGTGGAGAAGGCCCCCTTCCTGAACGCGGTCATCCTCGTCTGCGACGCGATCGTCGGTTTCGCCGGGAGGTACGCCGAGCGGGCGAGGAGCATGGCGGAAGAGGAGAGCGACGGAGCGAGAAGGAAGGAGCTGATCGAGATCGCCGAGATCTGCGACCGGGTTCCGGAGAATCCTGCGCGGACCTTCCGTGAGGCCGTTCAATCCCAGTGGCTGATCCAGACCGTCTCCCGCCTCGAGCAACGGATCGGTGGCACCGTCGGGAACGGAAGGATCGATCAGTACCTGTATCCGTTCTACCAGGAAGACATCGAACAGGGTCGGATCACCAGCGACGAGGCCCTGGAGCTGCTGGAATGCCTGTGGATCGGCATGGCCCGGAACGTCGAGATCTACACCACCGCCGGAGAGCTCTCCTACACGGAGGGGTATGCCCACTGGGAGGCGACGACGATCGGAGGCCAGACCAAGGAGGGAAGGGACGCGACCAACGAGCTCTCCCACCTGATGCTGCAGTCCAAGAGGGAATTCCCGCTCAACTATCCCGACCTGGCGGCGAGGATCCACGCCCAGACCCCGGACTCCTTCCTGCACGCGGTCTGCCAGACCATCAAGGAGGGGACCGGCTTCCCCAAGCTGTTCTTCGACGAGGAGATCATCCCCCTGTTTCTCGCCAAGGGCGCGGAGACCGCCGAGGCGAACGATTACTGCATCGCCGGCTGCACCGAGGCGAAGCTGCTGAACCGAGACGGGGTCACCACCGGCTGCGCGTGGGCCAACCTGGGGGCGCTGGTGGAGATGGTTCTTCACGATGGGAGGGTGAAGTTCGCCGGCGACGGGAGGGTTGGAGTCGCGACGGGGGATCCGAGGAAATTCACCTGCTTCGACGATCTCTGGAATGCCTTCCGTCTCCAGGCGGAGAACATGATGAAGCACGTCTTCATTCAGCAATACGTGGCGGACACGCTGAAGTCGAAGTACATCGCCTCGCCGCTCTGCTCCATGCTCCACGATCTCTGCATGAAGGAGTGCAAGGACATGCACGCCGGGCCGATCGACGGAGCCCTCTACCTGGGGTTCGTCGATACGCTCGGCTTCGGGACCGCCATCGACTCCCTGGCGGCGATCAAGAAGCTCGTCTTCGATGAGAAGAAGCTGACCATGGCGGAACTCGTCGAGGCCACCGACGCCGACTTCCAGGGGAAGGAGGCGATCCGGCAGATGTGCCTGAACGCGCCGAAGTACGGAAACGGCGACGCCTATGCCGATTCGATCGGTCACGACATCGAGGAGCTCTTCATCCACCTGACTCGAAGGCACAGGTCCGCCTTTGGCGGGGAGTTGGACGTCCGATACGTGACCATCACGGCCCACATCCCCTTCGGGGCGGTTCTCGGTGCGACTCCGGACGGAAGGAAGGCCGGGGAGCCGGTAGCTGAGGGGGTCAGCCCGTCTCAGGGCGCCGACCGCAAGGGGCCGACAGCGAGCCTCCGCTCGGTCGCCAGCACTCGGTGCGGTGGTTACAAAGAGCGCGCGGCCAGACTGCTGAACATGAAGCTCACCCCCTCCGCCGTAGCCGGTCGGGACGGAATCCCGAAGCTGATGTCCGTGATCCGGACCGCGTGCGACCTGAAGATGTGGCACCTCCAGTTCAACATCATCAACAGCAAGACGTTGATCGAGGCCCAGAAGAACCCGGAGAAGTACCGGAACCTCTTGGTGCGGGTCGCGGGCTACAGCGCCTACTTCGTCGATCTCACACCCCAGCTGCAGAACGAGATCATCAAGAGAACGGAGCACGGCCTTTGACCGCAAAGCCAGGCGGGGAAGAGAACAGGGGGCTGGTCTTCAACATCCAGAAGTTCTCTCTCCACGACGGGTCGGGTATCCGGACCCTGGTATTTCTGCAGGGATGTCCCCTGGCGTGCAGGTGGTGCTCGAACCCGGAGGGGCAGGCCCGTTCTCCCGAGCTCGCCTTCGACCTGAGCAAGTGCATCGGTACGACGGAGTGCGACCGGTGCGTGCCGGCATGCGGAGCGGGAGCGATCGCGCACTCAGAGGATGGGAAGGTCCGGATCGATCGGGAGCTCTGCAATGACTGCGGTGAGTGCGCGGACGCTTGCCCCTCCACGGCTCTGGAGCTGCTCGGGAGAACCATGAGCGTCGACGAGGTGCTGGAGGCCGTGGAGGAGGACAGCAGCTTCTACGCACGATCCGGGGGCGGGCTGACCGTGAGTGGCGGCGAGCCGACCGCGCAGGCCAAGTTCGTTGGTGAGCTACTCGAGGCCGCACGGAGTCGGGGCATCGACACGGCGCTCGAGACCTCGGGGCACTGCAGGTGGGAAGATCTGCGGGATGTGTGCAGGCACGTGGACCAGGTCTTCTACGACGTCAAGTCTGCGGATTCAGCGAAGCACGAGGCCCATGCCCAGGTCGGGAACGGACTGATCCTGCGAAATCTCCGCAAGCTCTGCGAGCACTTTCCGGATCTGCCGATCGTGGTCCGGACTCCCATCATCCCCGGATTCAACGATTCTCCGGAGGATGTCGGAGCCATCGCCCGATTGGTGAGCGATCTTCCCGGATCGCGTCGCCACGAACTCCTCCCCTACCACGGATTCGGGGAGCCCAAGTATCGACGGCTGGCGAAGGAGTACTCGCTGCGAGGCCTCGAAGCACCGACGGAGGAGCAGATGGCCCGGTTGCGGGAGGTCTCCGGAGCCGACTGAAGCGACGCCGAGCGGATTACCTCGCCTGCATGGCGACTGCCTCGGGGCGAGGCCGGTTCTTCTGGTCGTCCCAGTAGGGAGAGATCCTGCGCAGGTTGGCCACGATCCCGGGAAAGACCTCGAGGATGTGGTCCACGTCTTCTTCGGTGTTGTAGCGGCTGAGGCTGAAGCGGATCGACCCGTGCGCGGCGGTGAAGGGCACCTTCATGGCCATCAGCACATGGGATGGATCCAGGGAGCCCGAGGTGCAGGCGGACCCGCTCGAGGCGCAGATGCCTTCGGCGCTGAGCTGGTAGAGCATGCCTTCACCTTCGACGTAGTGGATCGAGACGTTCGAGGTGTTGGGGAGCCGCGGAGCATCCTTTCCGTTGACTCGGACCTCGGGGATCTGTTCGAGGATGCTTCGTTCCAGGCGGTCCCGAAGCCCTCGGATCCTCTTCTCCGACTCCTCGTGGTCCTGGCTGGCGATCTCCAGCGCCTTGGCCAGCCCGACGATGAAGGCGACGTTCTCGGTTCCGGCCCTGCGCCCCGATTCCTGGTGGCCCCCGATCATCAGGGGGCGGCAACGAGTCCCGCGCCGCAGGTAGAGGGCGCCGATTCCCTTGGGAGCGTGAAGCTTGTGACCGGAGAAGGAGAGGAGATCGACATGCTGGAAGTTTCCCCGTAGATCGATGGGAAGCTTGGTCATGGTCTGGGTGGCGTCGGTGTGGAATACGATGGAAGGGTCGGTCTCCTTGGCGAGGCGGGACAGCTCCTCGATGGGGAAGATCACGCCCGTCTCGTTGTTGGCGTGCATGATGGTGACCAACAGCGTGTCGGGGCGAAGCGCTCTCACGAATTCGTCGATCTTCAGCTTGCCGCTCTCGTCCACGGAGATGACATCCAGCTCGTAGCCGCTGCGCTCCAGATCCTCGCACACCTCCAGCACCGCAGGGTGCTCCACGGCGGAGGTGATGATGTGCCTGCGCGTCGGGTTGGCCTTGGCGGTTCCGACGATCGCCATGTTGTTGCTCTCGGTGGCACAGGAGGTGAAGAGGACCTCGCTGGGATCGACCCCTCCGAGAGCATTCGCGACCAACTCGCGCGCCTGCGCGATGGCCTCTGCTGATCCCCGGGCTGCCTCGTACATGGAGCTCGGGTTGAAGTAGTCTTCCGTCAGATAGGGGATCACCGCCTGGTAGACTTCAGGCGCGATCTGGGTGGTGGCGTTGTTGTCCGTGTAGATCGTCTTCATCTTCACCGCTTCGCTCGGGCCTGCTCGTTACACCTGAATGACTTTGATCCGCGGGTCCACGTTGTCCTTGAGGGTCCCCTCGACCATCATCCGCAGGGTCTGGGCGGCGCCGGCACAGCCCGCACAGGCGCCTTGCAGACGGCAGTAGATCAGCCTGTCCTTGATGTCGACGATCTCGATGTCGCCACCGTCCTGCTGGAGCATGGGTCGGACGTACTCGTCGATGGTCTTCTCGATCTTCTTGGCGAACTGATAGGGGGAGAGCAGGGGCTGCGCATCTTCCTCGGCTTTTTCTCTCAGCGCGACGGCGGGCTCACCGGCGGCGACACCCCAGGTTTCTTCGAGGAGGTCCTGGAGCCCGCCGGGAACATGGTGGCAGGACATGCAGGCCCCGCCCGCCTTCACGGCGTTGGTGATCTCGGGAATGGTGCGAAGGTTGAGCTCCTTGATCTTGCGTCTCAAGTAGGGCTCGGCCACCGAGAAGCACTCGCAGACGAGTCTGCCCTCTTCCTGCTCCGCTTCTCGCTGGTCGATCCCCAGCAACCCGAGATCCACACCGCGCTTGCGCGCCCAGTCGAAGACCGCGGCTTCCAGGGCCTCGGCGCCCATCACCGAGCAATGGATCTTCTGGTCGGGGAGCCCTTCCAGGAAGGCGACGATGTCTTGGTTCTGGATCTTGAGGGCCTGGATGGGCGTATAGGTGCCCTGCTCGATGATCGCGCAGAGCGCTTCGGATGCGGCGATCGCCGAGGTGCACCCGAAGGTCAGATACTTCGCCTCGGTGATGACGTCCTTGACGGGGTCGGTGGGATGCCGGTCGACCGCGAAGGTGAAGCGCAGGGCATCGCCGCAGGCGATGGATCCGTGCTCGCCAAGGCCGTCGGGGTCCTCGATCTCACCGAGGTGGGTTCCCGGCTTGCCGTGGACGGCATCCATGAAGAGCTGCTGGGTCTTTTCGCTGTAGTTCCACGCCATCTTCTTCCATCCATTCCGATTCGAACGCGATTCGAAAGTGATTCGGAGGGAAAGGTAGCAGGAACCTTTCTTCCCCGCGGGGACCAAGGCGCCAGCGGCCGTCCCTTGGCCGTGAACCCGCTCGCGGCTGTTCTGTCCCGGGCGCTTCGCCCGGTTGGGCCTACTCCAGGTAGGTCTTGATGTACCGTTCCATCGCGCGGGTCGGCTTCCACCACTTGGTCACGCCGAGGTCGTCGGCCACCTTGTTCGCGCCGATGTATCCGGGACCTCCGAGCACCATCCCCCCCGGGTAGTTGGAGGCACCGCAGGTGTAGAGGCCCTCGATCGGCGTGGCAGAGCTCGAGCACTCCTGGTTTGGGCGGAAGCAGCCCAGCTGGAGCGGGTCGTAGTCACCGTGCTTGATTGCACCCCGTCGCATGTTGGGAAGACGGCGCTCGATGCCTTCCGGCGTTTCGTGGCAGCTCATGATGATGCTGTCCTTGGTCATGTTGGGGGCCGCCTTCTGCCACTTGGCCAGGATCGCCTCCTCGAGCTCGGGCGCTCGTTTCTCCCAACCTCCGTCGATTTCATAGGGTGCGTGGACCTGGAAGAAGGACACGTACCCGCCGTACGGAGAGCGGACCAGGTGGGGATCGACGGAGCTCTCGCAGGTGGCGTGACCGCCGAAGTTGTCCAGATCGATCCGGCCGGACACCACGTTCTCCCAATGTGCGAGCAGCGAGTCGAGCCCTTCGATTCCGGCCACCGTCATGAAGGCATCGTCGACCCAGGGATCGTCGCACGCATACCGCGGCGGCTCCTTGGTGGCCACGTGCAGCGTGTAGTAGCTCCACTTGTCGTACTTCCAGTCGTCGACGGACTGCTTCAGGTCGGCGGGAAGATTCTCCGCACCGACGAGATCGAGGAAGGTGGTGTGGGGATCCAGCGTGGACATCACGACCTTGGCGCGGAGGGTGCGGCCCTCTGCCAGACGAACGCCGACGGCACGGCCGTTCTCCATCAGGATCTCGGTGACCTCGGCGGCGTCGAGGATGGTTCCGCCATTGCTGACCACCTCGCGCGCCAGAGAGCCTGCGAACTTGTGCGACCCACCGTCGCAGTAGCACTTGTTGGCGCCCCGCTCCAGCATCAGGGCCACGAACATGCCGACTCCGGTCTCCCTCGGATCCAGTCCCCACATGCAGCTGGTGTAGAGCAGGAGGGCTCGCACCTGATCGTTCTCGAAATTGTCGGTGATGATCTGGAGTGGGCTCAGCTCGACCAGCTCCATCAGCTCGCGGCCGATCTTGGTTCGCTGCATGGCAACGCTGATGTCCAGCGGATCCATCGGTGGGATGTAGGTTCCGGGTCCCAGGATGTCGTCGACGATCTTTCGCCAGGTTCTCATCAGCTTGCCGAAGGCAACGGCATCCTTGAAGGAGAACTTCATGATCGAATCCTTGGTGTCTTCCAGCATCCGCGCCAGCAGCAGCGAGCGGCCGTCCTCGAACACCATGCCCGCCTGCGCGTTGGGCTTGGTCCACTGAAGGGCGTGGCGGCCCATGTCGAAATCCTGCAGGACGGGCATGAAGTCGACCATCATGTGATAGACGGAATGCATGTTGGAGTAGTAGCCTGGGAAGAGGATCTCCTCCGTGGCCAGGCCGCCTCCGATCTCGTAGCGGCGCTCCACCGTGGCCACCTTCAGGCCAGCCTTGGCCAGGTAGGCACTCGCAATCAGGCCGTTGGGTCCACTTCCGATCACCACGACATCCCAGTCGCTCTCGTCGGGAAACTCGTCGAAGATCTTGCCAGCCGGGAGATTCGGCATCGTGTCGTCCTCTTTCTTAGCGGGGGATTGCCGATATCTTGCCCTGTTGCGGTATGTACCACGGCGACGGGTACCACCACTTTCCGGGCTCGACCATCCCATCCTCGATCAGGATGTGCATGAGGTTGTAGGGGATCGCCATGAGGGCGAGACCGCCTGGGTGACAGGCGGTCTGGTTGCAGAGGTAGAGGCCCTCGATCGGCGTTCGGTATCGCGCCAGTTCCGGCAGCGGGCGGTTCTCTCCCCACTGGTCGTCGCAGTGGCGGGTTCCACACCAGGTGCCGCCGATCAGGCCGGTGTTGCGGAACTCCGATTCGTAAGGGGTGTTGGCCAGGTGGGCGATGAGGTTGTCGTCGTCGAGATTCTCGACGACCTGGCTGAATGCCTTGCGCATGTAGGCGTTGACTTCTTCCTTGTTCTTGTCGATCGCGTCGGGTCCGCCGGGAAGGTACTCCGGCGGTGGGACGTACACGTAGTAGGGGGATTCCAGATAGACCCCCGGGATCGTGCACTGGCTGTCGTGTTCGGCGTTGAATCTGGCGCTCTGGGTCGAGATCCACATCAGCCTCTCGGGCGGCATGGTGGGATTGCCCCGTCGGCCATCCACGTCTGCCACGTGCTCGTAGTAGATCTCGCGTGAGTCGCAGGGGTAGGGACCGCCGACTTCGCCACCTTTCTCCCTGCCGGGGGCCATGAACTTGGCGCGAGGACGCAGCGGCTCCCGGGTGAGCAGGTGGGAGACCCAGATGCTTCCTCCCTTGAGGCTGATGTCCTGCACCCTCCTCCGGAAGCTGGAGCTCAAGTGCTGCGGGCCCACCAGCTTGTCGAAGGTCTGGACGACATCGACACCGCTGATCACCGCCTTGTTGGCCCAGATCTTCTTCTCATCGGTGGTGGCGGTCTCCCGGAGCCGCACCCCCGTCGCCCGTCCGTCCTCGACGATGATTTCGTCCACCGGACAGCAGGTGCGCACCACGACACCGTGGGCGATGGCGCAGCGGATCATGGAGTGGAAGTAGCCGTGCATGCCGCCGCGAGGGACGCTGATTCCACCGTAGATGGTGAGAGTGATGTCACATCCGAGGGCGGGGATGGCCACCCCCTCCCAGTGCCCCGCAGCGCCCGAGTACCAGGCCACCATGGCGTGTTGGACCTTGGGGGGCTCCGTCTCACAGTACTCGTCCATCAGGTCGAACAGCGTCATGTCCAGCAGTTCTTCGGTCCAGACGTCCGGCTGATGCTGCTTGTAGACCTGCATGTAGGGGATGTTCTCGGCCGTCACCTCGACCTCGGGGGGATGGGGCGGACACCAGAAGGTGGCGCGCAGGAGCTCCTTGATGAACGGCGGCTGTCCCAGCATTCCGGCGAGCTTGGCCCAGCCCATCACGTCCTTGTCGGTGAGCGGCGCCACTCCCTCGGTGGTGAGGACGCCTCCCTCTTTCTGATTCGCCAGGTTCTCGGAGATCGCACTCCAGTCCATGCGAAACCCGTACTTGTGCAGCTCCAGCTGCTCGAAGCCGGGCGCCGGGCCGGCGTACATGTACATGGCGTGGGGAGTGAGGCGCACACCGGGTATGGGCTCGGAGTTCTCACACGCGCCTCCGGCTTCGGGCCTCTCCTCCAGCACGCAGACACTGGCTCCGCACTTTCCCAGATACGCCGCCAGCGCCACCCCGTTGGGCCCGCCGCCTACGACGACAAAGTCATACCGCTCATCCTTGCTCATGGATGTCTCCTCAGGTCACGTGCGAAATCATCGCCCCTGTATGGCCTGCGCAGGTGTGGTCAGAACTCACCGGGATGCTTCGCCTGCTTGAACCAGTTCGAGGGTCCCAGCAGGTACCAGAGCACCGAGAAACTGAAAGCGGCCTTGAGGAGTACTCTGAGATCCTTCCAGGTGACTCCGCCTCGGATCATCCAGCGCACCGGCTCGCTGGTCTCGACTTCCATGATGAGGTAGTCATCCTGCCGTTTGACGGCGACGATGTCGGCTACCAGCTCTCGCTTCCCTAGACCTGTGGATCGAAACAGCATGCTGAATGACTCCTATTCGAGTTCTCCAGCCTCCAGGAACGCCTGACGCAGCAGTGCGCCTCCATGCCGTCGCGGTCGGGAGATCCGGTCCGGGGCTGGGAGCCGGTCCAGAATTTTCCACATACTAGCTTACGAAAGCTTTCGCGCAAGCTAAAATCGCGTCCGATTGGCGCCGCGTGGCCGCCGGGGTCCTCGCACGGGGGGTGGTTAGCCGCGCTCTTCTCTTCTCGTTCGGCTGTCTGTCCCGAGAGCTCCTGCTGCCGTCGCCGGGTGGTTGAGGTCGGGTTCGCGACGCACGAGTTCCGCCGAGAAATGAGCAGACGGCGTTGGCATCTGGGGCTGCCTTGTGCTAGTCGCCCAGCAAGATCGGTTGGCAACGAGAGGAGTGACGTCCAACGCGTTTCCCGGCGCTGACACCGGGTCTCGAAGGCTCGGGGCAGGTGATCAGTTGGGACCGTTTTGGGGGGGTAAGTCATGCTGCTTCGAGAGCCGGTGCCTGTCGAATCCTCCCGTATCGCGGTGCTGGTAGTCACGGCCGCCGCGGTGATGGCCCTGGCCATTGGCGCGCCGGACGCTCGAGCCTTCCCGACCTACTCGGGCTGGTGGGGGGGCGAGTGTCTCGATTGTCACGGCGATTTCCGGGCGAGCACTTACTATCCGCCCTCCCGAGACCAGGAGTGGACGAACCGATCCGGCGCCGGAGCTCTGCACGGAAACCACTGGGCCATGGTGAATTTCGATTGCGACGCCTGCCATCTGAGCTCTGATGAATCCATCGTCTCCATGAGTGAGTCGGCCAGCGCAGCGTTTCCGATGTCCTGCATTGGATGTCACGGACGTGCCGAGCACGATGCTGGAGGAACCGTGACGGCAGCGGGGCTTCGCCGGCACCACTGGAACGCCGGAGTTCCCTGCACGCCCTGTCACGCGGACTCGGAGCCCGCCGCCGGCTTCGGTCCGGCGGGTGAGGACGAGTTTCCGCCGAACTACGATGCCCTCGGCATCGATCCGTGCAACTTTGCCCCCGAGTTGTCCGAGGATTTCGCGGGCAGCGCTCTGGGTCTGGACAACGACGGGGACGGCTTCTATGACGAGGATGATCTGGACTGTGTCGCGCCCCCGCCCCCGATAGTGTTCTCGACCAATTGTGGCGTGGGCATCGAGCTGACGCTTCTCATGCCGCTGCTCCTCTGGCTGCGGCGATCCAGGAGGAGCGCCACGGCGTGATCTTCGGGGGGCTGATCATGCCTCGGGAGTCGCGATGCCACCGTGGGGAAACCCCCCTGGCGCACGAAGGGCCTTGCGGCCATTTCGTTTTTTCCTTGCGGTCTTCCGCGTGCTCTTGCTACACAACGGCTTGCGGACGCCCCCCCATGGAGCCCGGGACTGATGCTGAGGGGAGATCCTAGCCAGAGAAGCGCCCGCTCCCTGGGGGCGGTTCTCGCAATCATTGCGGCCGCATTGGCAGTGATCGTGGCCTGCGCCACCGCCTGGCGTCCCGAGCCCCAGTCCTATCACCGCACTGTCGCCGACCTGGAAGATCCGGAACTCCTCGGGTTCGAGGACTGCCTCGATTGCCACGAGGAGGTGGCCGGGCATGCCCCGGCCCCCAGCTACCACGAGGACTGCGAGGCGTGCCACGGTTTCGGAAGCGTCCACGCCGACAGCGAGGAGCCCGAGGACATCCGTTTTCCGGCATCCGCCGATTGCCTGGCCTGCCACGAGAAAGGCCGCGAAACACATCTCGACTGGGCGACTGGCGAGCACGAGCGGGCGGGGCTGATCTGCTCCGACTGCCACGATCCGCACCAACGCGAGCCGAATCTCCTCCGGATCGGCGGCGAGATCAAGTTCGGATTTCTGGACGCCAACTCGACGCTCTGCGCCCAGTGCCACACAGACGTGGCGTCGCGCCTGAACTTCCCCTCTCACCATCCGATCCGGGAAGGGATGCTCTCCTGTACCGACTGCCACGCGCCCCACGGTGACCAGCGGACCGCGCTCGGCGACCGCGTTTCCCTGTGCGCGGAGTGCCATCAGGACTACGTCGGGCCCTGGATCTTCGAGCACGCGCCGGCGGCCGAGGACTGCACCATGTGCCACAACCCACACGGCAGCGCGGCCCAGAACCTGCTCGATACGGCCATGCCGACGCTCTGTATCTCGTGCCACAGCACGGCCGATCCCTGGCACTTCGAAGCCACCGGACAGCCGGGGCTCCAGACGATCTCCACCGACAATCCCAGACCACCTGGCCAAAGCTGCCAGTTGATCACGATGCGGGGCGCGGGGGCCTTCTACTCGCGCTGTACCGACTGTCACGGGGCGATCCATGGCTCGTACCAGGATCGGCACCTTCGCAGGTGAGGGGAGATGTCGTGAGCCTGCCGATGCGTTTCGCAGTCATCCTGGTCGCGGCCTTGCTTCTGGCCCCGCCCGCGTTCGCGAATGATGACGAGGAGGAGTACGAGCCCTACGAGGGCTACCGGTTGGATTGGCTGGGCACCTTGGAGCTCCGTCTCAAGGACTTCGAGTCGCCCGCGGACGACGACGACGTCACGGGCTTCTTCGACCTGCACGAGTTCACGCGCAACAAGGACGAGAGTCCCACGGTGGAGTTCGGGTTCAGCGAATTCGACCTCGACCTCTTCGCCGAGGAAGAGACCCCGCTGCTCCAGTTCCGGCTGCGCAGCCCCACCTCGAACCTGAACTTCTCCGGCGGGACCTTCCAGATCGACGAGTTCTTCCTCAACCAGCGCGCGGATCTCTTCGCCCGCCCCCGGGGTCTGGCGCTGGACCTCGACTACCGGCGGATGCGCAACGATGAGATGCGGGTCTACCCGAATCCGACGGATCAGACCGGCGCGTTGATGTACGGAGACGCGATCGCCACGCGGTTCAACGACGACACCAGTGCTGACGACCGGTTCTACGTGCGTCGCAGTCTCATCGGGGGGGAGCTGCGAATCCGTCCCTGGGAGCTCTTCGACTGGCAGCAGCCTGCCCTGAGCAACTTCCTGACCGAGATCGCTGTCCGCGGAGGTTACGAGGAGCGAAAGGGAAAGCGCCAGCAGCGCTACCTGCTCGGCTTCTCCGATGGAGTCGCTCCTGTCCCACCGGGGAACGTCCTGTGGCGGGGCATCACTGGCGACGTCAACCAGCGCGTCACCGACGCCGGAGCGGGCCTGGTGCTCACGCCGGGCGGCCTCTTCACGCTTGCCTTCGACTTCGACCATCAACGCTTCCGAAGCGATGCCTCGACCATCTTCCAGACACGGATCCACCAATTGGATCCCAACATCGGCGCGGGATTCGGCTTTGACCAGATCCCGAATACCCTGGATGACCAGAGCCTGCGCACGGTGGGCTTCATCCCGGAGACCGACCGCACCACGGGCTCGGTCCGACTCAACGCCCGCATCGGAGAGCGGGCGGTGATCCACGGTGGGTTCCAGCTCTCCAGCCTCGAGCAGGAAGGGAATCTCACGCCGCTCCAGGAGATCGCGGGCCTGCGGGGCAACAAGGTGGTCTTCTACTCCGGGAATCTGGCGGCCGATCTCGAGCTCACGGACGTCCTCTCCCTGAACGGCTTCTACAAGTTCGACCACCGTCTGAACAGGCTTCCGCGCGACACCGACTACTTCAACCGGACCAACGGTACGCAGATCGACCCCTTCCTCAAGGCGGTTCGCCAGAACCGGGTGGGCGTCGAGCTCGTGTATCGCTTCCTGCCGATGAACCTGGTCGCCGCGGGCTGGCGGGGACTCTGGGTCGACCGCGATCTGAGCTTCGCGAGTCCGTTCGAACCTCATTGTCTGACCGCGACGAGCTGCAGCCTTCCGGCACTGGCTGGCCCCAACCTGGCGATCCTCTCGGACAACGCGGTGATCAACGACAAGACGCGGATGCACACCTTCTACCTGCGCACCTCCCTCCGTCCGTTCACCGGACTTCAGTTCTCCGGGGAGGGCGGATACCGAAATGCTCCGGAGACGGGGTACACCCGGGAGCTGGACGATCTGCGCTACGCGCAGCTCCGCAGCTCGTATCTTCTTCCTCTCAAGCGCCCGATCACCCTGAGCTTCTTCGGACGCGCGCAGCACGGTGAGAACGACGACTTCACCCTCCAGCCGACGCGGAGCGTGTTCCAGAACGGCGAAGTCGAGCGCGAGTTCATTCCGGCACGGGATCGCGACTTCGAACGAGAGGGCTATTCCTGGGGGCTGACGCTCACCGGCTCTCCTCACGACGCCTTGACCCTATTCACGTCTTTTTACCAGCACCACGACGAACAGGACATCGACTTGTTCCGCTCCACGGAGCTGCGCTATGAGGAGCCGTTTGCCCTGTTCAATACGTTTGTCGATCTGGACTTCTTCAAGGATACGACGCTCACCTACCAGTCGGACAACACCACGCTGATCCTGGGGGGGAATTTCCAGGTCGCCAAGCGAACCGAGATGAGCCTCGCCTACACGTTCACGCGGACGAACACACGCTTGCTCTCCGACGGGCTGACCGCGAGCACGCTCGACGGCTGGAGCCGCATCCGAAGCGACATCCACCGGGTCCAGTTCGAGATCGGCCACTGGCTCCGGGAAGGACTGCGGGTAAGCTTCGGCTACAGCTACGACAAGTACGCGGACCGCACGCAGATTCCCACCGGCGTCGGCTCCGTAGATCCGTTCGACCCCTCGACGCACGTCCACAGCTTCATGTTGGGCGTAACGATGAACAGCGACCTGCTCCACTAGCCCGGATCATTCCGGAAGCCTCTGCGAGGCCGCCGAGAGTGCCGCAGATTCAGCACCCGTGGGCCGGCGGCCGCCGGAAGCGTGCTATCTTCCTGGTTGGGAGGATAGAGATGAGGGCTGTTTTCATCGTCGCGGTGGCGGGCGCGCTGCTTGGGCTCGGCTGTGGGGAAGCGCAGCCGCCCGCCGAGCCCGTCACTACCTCTGTGGAGTTGACCGACGCTTCGCAGGCAAGTGACTGTCCTGAACCCGAGGGTATTCCCCCCGACAGGATCGTGGTTCGGATGTGCGGGCGGGCGATCACCGTGGATGACCTGGAGGACCGGCTCGACTCGAGTTCACCCCGGGTTCGAGAGCGCTACCGGGAACCCGAGCGTCTTCGCCAGCTCGTCGACGAGCTGATCCGCTTCGAGGTCCTGCTCGCCGAGGGGGAGCGCCGGGGACTCGATCAGGATCCCGAAGTGGCGCGCGCACGTGACCAGGCGCTGGTGCGGGTGTTCGTGCGCGACGAGTTCCAGGACGCCCCGGGCGGGCGCCCCCCTGAGATCGGCAGCGAGGAGGTCGAGGCATACTACCGCGACCACCAGGAAGAGTTCAGCGCTCCTGAGCGCGTCCGCGCCAGCCAGATCCGCGTCACCGACCGCGAGCTAGGTGAACGACTGCTCGCGCAGATCCTCGCGGCTCCAGAGGACAAGGAGATCTTCGGACGCCTGGCAAGGGAGCACAGCGAGGATCAGGAGAGCCGGGCGCGGGATGGCGACCTCGGCTACTTCGCCCGGCCCGCCGAGCGCCGGGCGGGCGAGCCGGCGGTGCCTCCCGAGGTCGCGGAGGCAGCCTTCTCGATCCAGCAGCTCGACGAAGTGAATCCCCGACTCGTGAAGAGCGCCGAGGGCTGGCACATCTTGAAGCTCACCGGGCGCCGTGAGGCCTGGCAGCGGACGCTCGACGAAGCGCGCAACAGGATCCAGAGCCGTCTGGCGCAGGATCGGCTGCGTGCGCGCATGACGGCATTCGTCGAAGAAGCGCGGGAGCGGCTCCAGGTCGAGGTGAACGAGGAAGCTCTCGGACTCGTGGAGATCCCCGTGCCCAGCGGCACTCCCTGAACCCGCGCGCCGAGTCGCGATCACTCCACGGTGATATCGGCATCCTCGATGATGAGGTCGTACTCGTAGCCGAAGCCGAAATCCCGATCGACTGCGACGACTCCGCGTACCAGAACCGTGTTGCCGACCTCGGCCATCTCTTCGGTAGTGACGGTCAAGTCGAGGGCTTCGCCCGCGCCCGTGGTGCCGTCCTGCAGATGGATCCAGTTCTTGCCCATCACCTTGGGAGTGAGCTTGACCACCCTGCCACGAACGCTGACCTCCTGACCCGCGAGGCTCGCCTTGCCGTCGAAGATCTCACCGACGGTCTTCCCTCCCTCAGCTCTCTTGATGCCGGAGAGGTCGACCGCCACCGTGGGGGCTCCTTGCGGAGCATCCCCATGCCCGCTGGGGGCCCGCGCTTCGCCGTCCTTGCCAGTTACCGCGACGGAAGCGACGAAGTAGACCAGGTCAAAGGCGCGGTCCAGGGTCTTGCTGCGATAATCCATCATGGCGACGCCTGACGGAACGATCACGTCGTCGCCGATCGAGACCTCGAAATGGGGCGCCGCTGCCCAAATCCTCTTCTCGCCGTAATCGACCTGGATGTAGGTATAGCGACCCGCGTCGATGGTCTCGATCACCTTGCCCGCACTCTGCGGGGGCGCCCCGGCCACACTCGCCGCAGCGGGATCCGGCACCCGAGACATCGGCTCATCCGACGGGTTCGGATCGGGGCCGCAGGCAGAAGTCGCCGTCGCGACCAGGCACGCCAGCATCACGATGCATCTTCTTCTCAACGGAGCACGCCCCGCACTGCTTCCCAGAGCAGTTCGACATCGAGCGGCTTCGAAACGATACCCACCGGGTCCGACATCTCTCGACTCCGGTTGGTGAATCGATCGCGTGAGTCTTCGGGGGCGGTGACCAGGACGACTGGAATGGCCGCGAGCTCCGGGTCTTCTTCGAGGTCTTGATACAAACTCACACCGGACTCGCCGGGCATCGACGCGTCCAGAATGATCAGATCGGGCGTGATCGCACGGGTCAACTCGATGACCTGGTGGCCGTCGGTAGCGGTCAGCGTATCGAAGCCGTTGGCCTGAAACACGCCCGACAGATACTCCAGAAGATTCCGATCCTCGTCGACGATGAGGACGGTCCTGGGGCCTTCCCGAGACGAGAGGCCAGCGAGCAGGGAGGACGCGTTCGGGCAGGATTCCGCGGCGGCCTCGTGCGCCGCCAACTCATTCTCCGCCATCTTCTTGAGGGCGTAGCCGTAGTCGAAGAGGGCTCCGAACACGGTCCGGCAACCGACGTCCATCTCGTACCCTGGATCGGCGCTCGCCAGGCTCACCATCTCCCGGCTGAGCTCGAGGATCTTCGTCAGGTACTGGCGCGGTGCCTGCTCGACCATCGGAGACTCCGATCCAAGCGAAATCCACTGACATGTGGAAAGCAAGAACCGTACCATCTGGAGTGCGTCGGCTTTCCATCGGTGACGGCTCGACAGGCTCAGAGCCAGGGAGTGAGCTGAGATCCACTACTCGGCAGAATCGGGCGCCGCGGTACACGCCGTGTTCCGGATGGCTTCCCCCCTCGCGCCTCTTGCGCGCGAGGGAGGAAGCCGGACGGAGCGCCCAGCCTCAGGGCATCGCCGACAAATCCATCAGCTCATCGGTGGCGGAGTCCAGCGCGAGGAAGGCGAAGTCGGGATTGTGGACGCCCCGGCTTCCATCGTTGTTGACCAGATTCCAGTTCCACCCCGCCTTCGGAAGCCTGTCGTCGGCGAAGTCATAGAGCTCCCCTAGAACCGTTGCCGGCATGGTGCTGGGGTCCAGCACATCGATGTCGCCCACCGACACCGGACCGATCGTCGGCCCACTCAGGAGGGTGACGGTGATGGCCTGGCGGCCGCGGCGCTCACCGAACTCGATCTCCAGGATATCGCCTGCGTCCGTGATGGTCGCATCGCCGTCCAGATCGATTTCGTTGCCGGCGAGAGTCTGCTCCTCGATCACATCCAGGATCGCTGCTTCGATCAGGCCCTTCAGCTCGTCCAGGGCGACGTCGAAGGCGCCCTGCACCACATCCGCAGTGAGCACCTCCTCGTGGCAGTTGGAACAGATGTCGGGGCTCGGATAGAAGGTGTGATTGCTGCCACCCTGGTTGTAGGAGAGCAGGTCCGGCGGAGGCGTCTTCTCCATGTGGCAGGTGACGCAGCTGTCCTGCACGAGCGAGTGGTTGCCGCGGATCCCCACGTTGACGAAGTAGGCGTTCTCTCCCATCACGACATCCGTCTGTGCGGGGCCGTGAGGTACCCGGCTGGTGTCCTCGTCGGCAACGGTCTCGGCCCAGGTGTCGTCGTTCCGCAGGCCCCGCCGCGAGTTGTGGCAGGTCATGCAGATCGCCCCCCGGCCGACGCTGTAGGCCGTGAACCCGGCGATCAGCGGCGGCGTGTCGCCGCTGATTCGCACCGTGGCATTCGTGCCGATGCCGGTCGTCGTCCCGTTCGCGTGCGGGTCGTGGCAGGTGGCACAGGTCTGGGGGTGGACCTCGTCCGCGGTCCACGAGGCGGGGCACTCGTCGTCATCCGTGCAGGCCAGACCGTCGTTGGCCCCGCCCACGCAGAGACCCGTCCCGGCGTCGTCGCAGTAGAAGATGTCGTCGAGCGGGTCCCCCGGCTCTTCGCCGGTCAGCACCGGGAGCCAGGCGAGGAAGCCGTTCCCCGTGTGGCAGCGCGAGCAGCTGCCGTCCTCGCCCTCGTCGATGGCCAGCTCGTAGTTGGCGTGCGGGCTCAGCTGCCACTGCTGGAAGCGAGCGTGGCGGAGCGGCTCCCCGTGGCAGACGCCGCAGACGTCGGAGGAGATGCTGACCCTAGGGTTGGGGTCCTCCACATCCCCGTGGGCGTCTCCGTTTTGCGGACCGTGACAGTTCTCGCACTGGATGTTGGCGAGCCGAGCGGTCTCGGGGAACTGGGCGAGCACCGTGGTCCAGTTGTCCCCGGGATTGTTGATCAGGCCGGCGGCGAGGAAGGCCTGGTAGTCCGGAGCATCGTCGACGCCGCCGTTGGCGACGTCGAGATCGAACCCCACCGTGTGGCAGGCAAAGCAGTCTTCTCCGTAGTGCGTGCTCGTGTTCAGATTGTCGGTGAAGATCTCCGCGTGGCCCGTCTGCGCCCAGGGCGTGAACTGGTCCGGGGCGGTGGAGCCGTCGTGGCAGCCGGTGCAGTCATCCGCGAGCGGTCGCCCATCCATGTCCTGGCCGGTGATGACGCCTTCCCAGGTGCCCGCATAGACCTCGATGGTGATGACTTCATCGCCCGGAAGCTGCGTCGTGTCCGTTACCGTGAGGGGGTAGATCCCCTCCACGTCGGGCGTGAAGTACGGGCTCTGCGTTGTCGCGTCGCTGAGGATCGCGCTCGAGCCAGTGGGGCGAGTCATCTGCCAGTTGTAGAAGTCGATGGGATAGAAGGTATCGTCGTTCAAACCGTCGTCGTCCTCGTCGACATGGTCCTTTCCGTGCATGAGCACCGGAATTCCGATCGGAACGTTGCGAATGCTGGCGGCGGGCTTCCAGGGCAACTCCACATGGAGTTCGACCTCGTCGGTGTAGGTGCCGGACGTCGTGGTCACCTCGACCATCAGACCGATCAACCCCGCTTCCTCCAGGGCGAAGGGGTTCACGCCGACGACCTGGAACCGGCTCTGGAGTCCTCCGGAGAACTCCTCGTCCGGTACCGGAACGTTCGGCGGCAGGTCGTCCTCACCGATGGGAGGCTCGGAGAGCACCTGGATGAGTTCGTCCTTGAAGGCGGATTCGTCGGGGAGGAGCACCGTGGCTGTCTCCTGGTCTCCGTCCACGATGGTCACCGTCACGCTCTTCGACTGCGTCCAGGAGATGCCCTGGACCGTGGAGCCGTCCAGCACCTGGATGTCGGCGGTGACGGTCAGGCTGGCTCCGGGGACGGCGTCGCCCTCGACGCCGATGCCCACCTCCACCGGCGACTCGGGAGGGGTCGCCGACGGCGGGCAGCTGAGGTTGGCGGTCTGGTCATCCGCCTGGTCGCAATCCAGGTTCAAGGCGTCGAACTGGTTGATCTTCAGGCAGGCCTCGCAGCGCGCCGCCGCGATCACGCAGCTCTCGACAGTGCCCAGGTCGGGATCCGCGCAAGCCCCCGGGAAGATCGTCTCGGGGCTGGCCAGCAGCGAACCGCACTTGTTCGCGACTCCCTTCACGAGCTGGTTTTGCTGGTTCGTGATCTGCTTGTTCGAGGAGAGAACCGCAGACAGGGCCATTTCCAGCGCCGCAGTGTCGTTGACGGAGCTTTCCTTGATGGCGCTCTTCTTGGCCTTGACGATCTCCTTGAGGACGGTGTCCTCGATCTTGTTGGCTCGCTTCAGCATTTCGCCCTGGCACTTGGCCGTGTCCTTGTTGGCGGCGTCGGTGAGGAGGCTGGCATCGTCGACGGGGTTGCCGAAGATGTCGCGGGCCAGCCAGAGGGCCCCGTCCACGGCGGCCTGATTCACGGTCGCCGAGTCGGTGTAGGCGAAGGGCGGGAGCGGCGCGACGCACTTCTTGGCTTCCTGCGTCACCGTCTTGTCCTCGGCCTTCTGCACCTTGCCCTTGCGGTCGGCGGCGGCGCACTCCTCGAAGGTCAGCAGCCCGAGCTTGCCCTTCTGGTAGTCCTTGAGGCACGTCTCGTTTTCCTTGAGCTGCGTCCTGTTGACCTTCTGGCCGTCCTTGTTCATCTCGTTGACGCAATTCTGCTGGTCCTTGGCCAGCGGGGCGGGCGCCGGCGTGGGTGTCGGCCCCGGCGTGGGTGTCGGCCCCGGCGTCACCGTGGGTGTCGCCGTCGGCCCCGGCGTTGCCGTCGGCCCCGGCGTGGGTGTCACGGCCGGCGTGGGTGTCACGGCCGGCGTGGGTGTCGGTCCCACCGGCGGCGTGGGTGTCGGCGTCGGTGTCGGCCCCGCACAGTCAGGATCCGCTCCGTCGTAGATGTTGTCGCCGTCGTTGTCGAGGCCAATGTCGTCGAGCGTGAAGTCCTCCGGGAAGTCCGGGGGCGGATTGCAGGGATCGTCGGGGATGTTCGGATGCCCAACCCCCGGGTTTGCGTAGTAGGGCGGGAGGACATTCTCGCCCACGGCCGATTCTGAGTCAGAGTGGCAGGGGGTACAGCTGTTGCCGGTATTCACGTGATGCTGGCGCAGGCCCGCACCGGTCACTCCTGCCATCCCGCCCTCGTCCCGGCCGTGGCAGCCGAGGCAGGAGATGGGGTCCAGTCCAACGCCGCCGTCGGACGAATCGAGAGAGACGGAGCCGGGCCCTCCCGTATGGCAGGTAGCGCAATCACCACCCAGCATATCGATTTGATGAAACTGGTGCTCAGGGTTGCTTGTGTTCCAGCCGCCGTGACACGTGTCACAGCCGCCGCCATAGGTCGAGTACGCTCCCGCTGGCGCCGTCAATGCGAGGGTGAGGGCCAGTGCTCCCAAGAGCCCCCCCGTCGCGAGAGCGATCGTACGGGCCAATGCCACGCCGAAATGAACCCGTCTGCTCACTACCATCTGCTGTCCTCCCCGAACACAAAATCCTTTCGGATACCATCAGCAAGAACCGTGCCGTCGGGAGATCGCGGGCGAGTCGACCTTGGCGGTTCCGCAGGGGCATCTGCCTGTGGGAAAGAAGCTGGACCGAGTGCTTTCCGTGTAGATCCGGTCGGGTGCGCAGTCAATGACGAGGCTCCCGAGTGGCCAGCTGCCGCCCGTGTCTTCTTGGGCGATGTCGGGACGGTGTCTGCGACGAGGCGGCTGCCCGGGACAAGGGGAACCCACCGGCGATTCGCGAGACCGCGAATCCATTGGCTTTCCGCGGGTATTCCCCCAGTCTGGCTGCCCCATCCTTGCGGCCATCCGGGACAGAGTCGCCTTCGAACTCGCCAGAAGGACGATCGCCCTCCCCAGTGGGCGGGGATTCCCCGCCCGCGGTGCGTCGAGACGCGGAAGGAGCTCGGGGCTGGCGCGCTGGGGCCTCCGTCACGTCCGCCCATCTCTCGAATGACTCTGGACACCCCCGCTCGAAGTCGATTGCAGGAATGGCCGGGAGCGAGAAAAGTGATCGAGAAGGAGGGCAGGGGAGGGTATGCCGCCGCCGAAAACCGGTTCTGGATGTGCCAAGTGTTTCGAGATCGACTGACTCAGGTCGGCCGCGGGCCATGAGTTGCTTGGAATTCCGAGGGTTTACGCTGGAAAAACGTGCCGAGATCGACCACGTGGCACAATCGGGCGCTGCGGTACACACCGCCTTCCGGATGGACTACTCCGGCTCGAGGCCCTGCTGCGCGAGGAAGCGGTAGAGGGTTGACCTGCCCACGCCCAGGATCTCGGCGGCCCTGGATTTGTTGCCGCGCGCCTCATCCAGGGCAGCGATGACTGGGTCGTGCTTGAGCTTCTGGGCCGGACCTGGACGGGCCGTGCGTTTCACCTCGAAGTTCAAGACCTCCTTGGGCAGATGGTGCGGAGCCAGGATCCCGCTCTGGCATTTGACGTAGACGAACTGCAGGGCGTTGCGCAGCTCGCGCACGTTTCCCGGCCAAGGGTAGTTGACCAGCAAGTCGAGGGCCTCGCTGGTGACCGTGATCCGGGGTCTCCCGGTCTCCTCTGCGATCGACTCGAGGAAATGGTCGACCAGGATGGGAATGTCCATGCACCGATCGCGCAGGGGTGGCAGCCGGATGGGAACCACGCAGAGCCGGTAGAACAGGTCGCGGCGAAAGTGCTTCGCCTCCATCATCTGCCGCAGGTGTCGGTTGGTGGCGCTGATGATCCTCACGTCGACGCTGATCAGCTTCTCGTCACCGACGCGGTCGAACTTCCGCTCCTGCAACACTCTCAGCAGCTTGACCTGCAGCGCCGGCGACAGCTCCGCCACCTCGTCGAGAAAGATGCTCCCGCCGTCGGCCAGCTCGAAGCGCCCCTTCTTCTCTCTCATGGCCCCGGTGAACGCGCCGCGCACGTGACCGAAGAGTTCGCTCTCCAGGAGTCCCTCCGGCAGGGCTCCGCAGTTGATGACGATGAGAGGTTTGGCGGCACGCGGACTCAGCTCGTGAACGGCCCGCGCCACGAGCTCCTTGCCGGTACCGCTTTCACCCTCGATCAATACCGGCACATTCACCGGTCCGACCTCACGGATCTGCTCGAAGATCGCCAGCGTCTTCGGATCCCTGCCGATCAGCTTGCCGCAGGAATCGGAGTGACTGACGCGGCGCTTGAGATTTGCGAGCTCGGTGTTGTCCTTGAAGGAGACCACCGCGCCGACCTCGGTCTTCTGTGCATCCGTCAACGGCATGATGGTCATGTCGAGGGCGAGTTCTTCACCGCCAGGCCGCCGGAAGCTCACCTGGGTCTTCTTGGGGATGACGTGCCCCTGCCGGCCGGCCAAACCGTTGCAGAAAGAGCAGTCGCCGCCGCAGAATCGCTCGCGGGGGAACACCTCATGGCAGTCCCTGCCCAGGACCTTCTCTCGCGCGAAGCCGGTGAGCTGCTCGGCCGCCGAGTTGAAGTAGAAGATGCGGCGGTTCACGGTGTGCGCCATCACCCCGTCAGCCAGGCTGTCGAGGACCAGCTCCATGTTCTGCCGGGCGACCTGGAAACCGGACAGCGCACCGGCAGTCCGCAGCTCATTGATCTTGGCCTCGAGCTGATCGCGCACGGCCCGGAAACTGCGCAGCTGCGCATCACGTTCTTCTTGACCGGGGAGCGCGGGAAGATCCCAGTGGAGGCGGGGTGGCATGCCGGCCAGGCTCAGATTGCAGGAGGGATCGAGGCCACCGAGGGTCACCACCAGGTCGAAGGAGCAGACCTCGACGTCCATGGGAGTCCTGAGGGGCAGCTCCGAGAGCTCGATGCCGACCTCTCTCATGACCTCACAGGCCAGAGGATGTGGATCTTCCGGGTTCGTCGCCGCGCTGAGGGCCTTGAGCGAGGCGTCGGCCATCCTCTTGACCAACCCTTCGGCGATCAACCCAAAGCTCGAGTCGCTGCTGGCGAAGAACAGGACGAGCGAGCTTCTTCTGGGCGGTTCCGGACCTTCCACCGTCTCTAATCCCCGCGGGGGTAACAGGAACTTGTTTCAGGGGATTATATGACACATCCGGGCGACGTGGGTCTTTGCTTGGGCAAATTTCCCGTAAGGCGTAGGGATGCGATGGGAAGTCTGCTGTTTCGAGTCTCGTCGAGAAGGCCCTCCCGCGAGATTGGAGGGGCGGAGGGGCCGGGGCGCCGGCGCAATCGCACCCCCGGCACCCCGTCTGGTCGGCGATTCAGTCTTCTTCTTCGTCTTCCACCGCCTCGCCGCGCGCCCGCTTCTCCGCCTTGAGCTTCTTCTCGACCTCGATGTACTTCCCCTTGACGTCCGCGGGGATGGGGTGGGCGATCTCCTCTTTCCGCTTCTCGAAGTCGAACCCTTCGGCGGGATCCCAGGTGGGGCTTTCTTCGTTATGGCAGCCGAGGCAGATCTTGTCGTCCTTTCCGGGCTCCCACATCCCGGCGGCCAGCGACTTCTCGTGATCGGCCATGGTCTTCTTCTTCTTGTAGAGGCTCCCCGGGCCGTGGCAGGACTCGCACTGGACCCCATCCTCCGGATTGAGAGGCTTGCTGGCGAACTTCGAGGGGTCCTCTCCGTATGCGGTGGCGTGGCACTTGAGGCATTCCGGCGCCTCGTGGGGAGGCACGGTGAGGCCCTTTTCCTTGGCGATCTCGAGCGCCTTCTCCCCCTTCAGCGACTCGAAGGCCTGCGAGTGCTTCGCCTTCTCCCACGCGCCGTACTGGTTCCCGATCAGCTCTTTCTTGTGGCAGGTCTTGCACTTGCTCGCACCGACGTACTGCGGCTCCTTGCCGGCGGAATGGGCCGCGCCCGCAGCCAGCCCGAAACCGATTGCAAGCACGATCCAGATCGATCTACCCATCATCTCCCTCTCCTTCCATCGGGCAACTCACGCCGTGCGCCCGTTCGTTTCGACTGCCCGCAGCCGTCGAGAATTCTCCGTTCTGCGCGCGATCCCCACACCCCGTCGGGGCACGAGGATCAGAATCCAAACGCCAGCCATGCTATCGGCTTATGAAAAGCAAGTCACATGCCAACTCGAGTGCGAACTCCCGCCGCGTTGCGCCGCGCGCGCCCCAGTTGAGTTGATTCGAACCGCTCGGAGAGACCTGAAGGCCCCCAGCACGTTGCTTGCGCGAGTGAGGGTATCGGGGTCGAGCGTCCCTCTTCGCCCGGGTCCGTGCATTTCGCGGAGCGCGTGTGATTCCCCCCTGCTGCGCGAGGTGGTGTCTTGGCACGCTGTTTGCAATATTCCCGACCGATTCCACGACCGTGCTTGCCAACGGGCCGAGGGCGGTCGCGGTGTGCCCGCACGCGGCGGTTCCACGAGCCTCGTCGCGCGGCTGTCGGCTGGAACCCCTGTGGAGGCGGGAGAGTACGAGGTGACGAAGCCGGCCCAGATCCTTCCCGGTGCCACGACTCGACGACACCGGGGACTCGGCTCGGTGCCGCAGCGCGCGAAGACGCTCCTTCCCTTGCTCCTGGCCTTTGTGCTGGCAGCGGGGTTTTTCACCACCGGGGCTTCGGGAGAACCGGCGCCGACCGAATCCGCGCCCCAGAATCGGGACGAGTACGACAACTCGGACTGCCTGGACTGTCACGGAGACGACGAGCTCGAGCCGGATACCGAGCGGGGTGAGGAGCTCGACCTCTACGTGGACGAGGAGATGCTTCTCGACTCGATTCACGGCGAGCAGCTCTGCACCGACTGCCACCAGGGCGAGCAGGACTTCGGAGACTCTCCCCACAACGACGGGGAGCCGCTGGTACTCAACTGCTCGGGCTCCGGTTGTCACGACAGCGTGATCGGTGAGTACGAGCAGAGCATTCACGGAAAGTGGGCCGCGAAAGGGGACGAGGAGGCTGCCGGTTGCCCCGATTGCCACGGTGCTCACGACATCCTTCCCGCCTCCGACCGGAAATCGCGCACCAACAAATTCAACCTCCACAAGACCTGCGCCGTGTGTCACGACAGCAAACTCGTCCTGGAAACCCGCCCCATCCACTACGAGACGGCCGTCCCCGACTTCATCGACTCCATTCACGGCAAGGCCCTGCTGATCGATGGCCTGATCGTCGCTCCGAGCTGCAATGACTGCCACGGTGTCCACGACATCCTCCCGCACACCGATCCCAACTCCCGGATCAGCAGAGACGCGGTCCCCAAGACGTGTGGCAGCTGCCACGTCCTGGTGGAGGACATCTACAACGCGAGCGTCCACGGCGAGCTGCTGGCATCCCACGACACCAGCGCTCCGGTCTGCACCACCTGTCACAAGTCTCACGTGGTCTCCCTGCCTTCGGGCCCCGAGTTCCGATTGCAGGCCGACCGCATGTGCGGCGAGTGTCACGAGGAGCAGCTGGCAGGCTACCGCGACACCTTCCACGGCAAGGCCATCGCACTGGGGCGCCAGGACGTGGCGGCCTGCTACGACTGCCACGGCCACCACGACATCACCAGGATCGACTCCCCGGATTCCCACATCAACGGTGATCACCGAGTCGAGACCTGCAGGAATTGCCATTCAGATGCCAATGCCAACTTCGCGCAGTACATCGTCCACGCCGACCACTCCAACCGGGAGGCGTACCCGCAGCTCTACTACGTCTTCTGGGGGATGACAGCGCTCCTGATCGGCACCTTCGCGTTCTTCGCCCTGCACACGATCCTCTGGCTCTACCGCTCGATGGCCCTCTACATGAGCGATTCGAGGGAGTGGCGGGAGGAGAAGACCCAGGTTCGTGAAGACACCGAAGAGTACACGCGCTTCACGCCCCTGGATCGGTTTCTGCACGGTCTGGTGATCAGCAGCTTCCTGCTTCTGGTCACGACGGGAATGCCACTCAAGTTCTACTACACCGACTGGGCGAAGGCGTTGCTCGATGGCATGGGCGGGCAGGCCGTCGCCGCCGTGCTTCACCGTCTCGGCGCCATCATCACCATCTTCTACTTCTCGGTCCACGTCCTCTCGGTGATCTACGGGCTCTTCGTGGGGAGAAAGCGCTTCCAGAATCCGGAGACGGGAAGGTTCGAGGCTTCGCGGATCCTGCAAGCGGCTACGGGTCCGGACTCCCCGATGCCTGGTCCTCAGGACTTCAAGGACATCGTCGCCCACAACAAGTGGTTCTTTGGACGCGGGCCCAAGCCCCAGTTCGACCGCTGGACCTACTGGGAGAAGTTCGACTACATGGCGGTCTTCTGGGGCGTGGCGATGATCGGTCTGAGCGGCCTGATCATGTGGTTCCCGGAGACGTTCACAGTCATCTTGCCGGGTTGGGCCATCAACGTGGCGCACATCATTCACTCCGACGAGGCGCTGCTGGCGGCGGGATTCATCTTCACCTTCCACTTCTTCAACGTGCACTTCCGGCCCGACAAGTTTCCGATGGATCGCGTGATGTTCTCGGGAAGGATCTCGAAATCGGAGCTGATGAGCGAGCGCAAGAGACTCTACGACCGATGGGTCGCCGCGGGAGAGTTGGAGAAGCACCGCGCGGGCCACGAATGGGAGTCGTGGAAGAAGATCGCGCTTCCCGCCGGCTTCATCGCCTTCATGATCGGTGTGGTCCTGCTGGTGCTGATCTACTTCGCGATGGTGAGCCGCCTGTTCGGGGAGTAGACGTCCAAAGGTCCGGGCGGACCGTGTGAGGGGAGCGAGAAGAGACGATGCGACATCGCCTGATGCTGTTGTTGATGCTGGTCCTGGCAGCGGCCGTGCCGGGTGGCGACGCCGACGCCCAGGAGCCGAGCTGGACCGAAGGCGAGCCTCCGCCCGAGGAATGCTCCGATTGCCACGACGGGGAGGCCGACGACGCGAGGCTTGGATCTCCCTACGAGCTGCTGGCCGAGTCCAGTCACAGCGACGAGGACTGCGACTCGTGTCACGAATCGATCACGATGGAGGACCTGGACCTCGAGGCGGACAACCCGCACCTGGAGGAGTTCGAGCCGGTCGACTGTGGAGGGTGCCACGAGGACGAGGCGGAGATCTACAAGAAGCACGGCCGCCTGCGGGTGGGGGACGACCCGGACCTGCCCGAGTGCTGGGACTGCCACGGCCACCACGACATCCTCCCCTCGTTGGACCGCCAGGCGCACACCCATCCGATCAACCTGCCGAGCACCTGCCGATCGTGCCACAGCGACGTGGATCTGGTGAAGAAGCACGACATCCTGCGCGACAAGCCGATCGCGCTGTACCAGAGCAGCGTTCACGGCCAGGCCAGCCAGAAGGGCCTCTACGTGGCGGCCACCTGCAATGACTGTCACGCAGCCGACAGTGCCGCCGGAGAGAAGACCGCTCACCGCATCCTGAGCCCGGCCGATGCCGAATCGACCATCTTCCACTTCAACATCCCGAAGACCTGCGGCCATTGTCACGACTCGGTCGCCATGGACTACGCGGAGGGCATCCACGGCCAGCTCGCCACGCGGGGTGAGGTGGACGCACCGGTCTGTACCCATTGCCACGGCGAGCACGGCATCATATCGCCATCGGACCCGAGATCACCCGTCAGCGCGGGGCGCATCGCCGAGGCCACCTGCGCGCCGTGTCACGAGTCGGAGGTCCTCAACCAGAAGTACGGCATTCCCGTCGGCAGGCTCCGCTCCTACATCGACAGCTATCACGGTCTCAAGAGCAAGGCGGGCGACGTCCGCGTTGCCAATTGCGCATCCTGTCACGGTGCGCACCGCATCCTGCCCCACACGGATCCGAATTCGTCGATCTTCGCGGACAACCTGAGGAATACCTGCGGCGAATGCCATCCCGGCATCTCTGCGGAGCTGGCTTCGGAGCCGATCCACGCGACTGCCACCGGAATCAAGACCGGCTGGCCTCTCACGTTCACGATCCTGTACATGTTCGTCATCGCCATCACCATCGGTGCGATGAGTCTGCACAGCTTCGCCGACTGGTTCCGCTACCTGCGGAACTTGCGGCGAGAACCCTATGTCATCCGCCTGACCGCCAACGAGACGCTGCAGCACTGGGTGCTGGCGATCTCGTTCACCGTGCTGGTGATCAGCGGCTTCTCGCTGCGCTTCAGCGAGGCCTGGTGGGTGCAGATCCTGTTCGGGTGGGGCGACGGCCAGGGATTCTTGATCCGGGGAACGGTGCACCGCACGGCCGCCGTGATCTTCCTCCTCTGCGGCGTCTGGCACGGCGTGTTCCTCATCACCTCCCACCGCGGACGTGGGGTGGTGCGCGACATGCTCCCCGAGAAGAGCGACCTGAGCCATCTCAAAGAGAACATCCTCTACTTCCTCGGCCGACGGAAAGAGCCGGCCCGCTTCAAGCGGTTCAGTTACATGGAGAAGGCCGAGTACTACGCAATGATCTGGGGCAGCATCATCATGGGCGTGACCGGCGTGCTGCTCTGGTTCGACAACTATTTCGTCACCTCATGGGGACTGCCGAAGGGCCTGCTGGACGTGGTGCTGGTCATCCACTACTACGAAGCCTGGCTGGCGACACTGGCGATCGTCGTCTGGCACGGCTATTCGACGGTCGTCAATCCGCGCGTCTATCCCATGAATCCCGCCTGGCTGACGGGCAGGATGCCGAAGGAAATGTACGCCCATGAGCATCCCGAGGGGCCCAAACTGAAGACACGCGTATTCCGACGGGTCCGATGGGAAGCGGAGGCACTGGAGGAGGATGGAGAGGCGCACGAGCCGGACGCGCGCGGGCTCCCGAAACGTGGGCCGGAGGCTCCGCCAGCCTCCGGCGATTAGCCCCGACGGGCGCGGAGCCGGACCCTGCGGCGCCGATCTGGCGGGTTCGCGTCGTCCCCCTGCGTTTCGTAATTTCAAGTAAGATCCTGCGCGGGCGCCTCCCAGAGCTCCCAAGGAGAAGACCGTGGACGACTCGAACGATTCTGCCGGGAGTGGGTACTTCCGGAACTGGGTGAGCATCGCCGGAGCGACCTTGATGCTCGTTTCTCTTTTCGGCGGCGGGGTCGTCACGGCGCTGGAGCTGCTCGCGGGCCGAGCGCTCCCGTATGCGGGCATCCTCTATCTCCTGTGCACGGTGAACATCGTAATCGGATTCCTGCTGGTCCCGCTGGGAGCACTCATCGAGCGATCGCGCCGCAAGCGCAGTCTCGGAAGGCGCGCAATCTCGGAGTTCCGCTTCGATCTTCAGAATCGGCAGCACCGCCTCGGGGCTCTGGCCCTTCTCGTCAGCGCGGTCCTCACTCTGACCCTCGTTCCGGTCGGAGCGTACCAGTCGTTCCACGCGACCGAGTCCCGCGAATTCTGCGGCGAGCTCTGCCACGAGGTCATGAACCCGGAGTGGGTGCGGTATCAGGATTCCCCGCACGCCCGCGTGGAGTGTGTGGCGTGCCACATCGGCCCGGGAGCGGACTGGTTCGTTCGCTCGAAGCTCTCGGGGCTGCGACAGGTATGGGCCGTCACCACCGACAGCTTTCCCCGCCCCATACCCACCCCGATTCGCGACCTGCGCCCGGCGCGCGAGACCTGCGAGGAGTGTCACTGGCGGCGGCAGTTCATCGGCTACAAGGAGATCGACCGCTCCTACTACCTCTCGGACGAAGACAATCCCGTCCACCACCTCAGGATGCTGCTCAAGGTCGGGGGCGAGAAGACGTCCTTCATGCACGGCTCCGGCATTCACTACCACATGCTGATCGCCCTCCACGTCGAGTACATTGCCACCGACGAGGATAGGCAGGATATCGCCTGGGTCCGCGTGACGCGCGCGGACGGCAGTGTCACGGAGTTCGACCGCCCCGACGACCCGCTCAGCGATCAGGAGAAGGCGACGCTCGAGAAGCGCACCATGGATTGCGTGGATTGCCACAATCGGCCGTCCCACCAGTTCCCCGTGCCGACGGGGTTGGTCAACGACGCGCTCGCAGCGGGCAGCATCTCTCTCGAGCTTCCCTCGATCAAGGTGCCGGCCGTCCGTGCGCTCGACGGCGGCTACGCGACGATGGAGGAGGCGATGACCGGCATCCAGAGCTCGATGCGGGACTTCTATGAAGAGAATTACCCCGAGGTCTCCAAGAACAAGGCTCGCGCACTGGCGAGCAGCATCGAGAAGTTGCAGGACATCTACCGCCAAACGATCTTCCCCGAGATGAAGGCCGACTGGTCGGCGCATCCCGACAACATCGGGCACCGTGACGCTCCGGGATGCTTTCGTTGCCACAACGACGAGATGGAGTCGGCCGAAGGGGATACGATCACCACGACCTGCCACACGTGCCATCTGATCCTTGCGCAGGGCGAGAGCATCGAGCAAGTCAACGTCGACCTCGAGGAGGGCCTGCCCTTCATCCACCCCGAAGACTTCGACACCATCGAGGAGTACACCGGCTGCCACGAGTGTCACACGGGTGGGGCGGACCTCTACGAATGAGCGCGCGGGGATCACGCCAGCCCGTCCCGATGGGGGATGAGGTGTGCGGGGCCGTGCCATAGCTACCGGGTCTTGTCCCGATCGGCGTCCCAGAGGCTGCCGAATGATTCTCGCGGTGCTCCGGCTCCCAGCCGCTTCGAGCTGTACCTCCCCAAACGCCGGATGATCCAGCAGGAATCGCATCGTTTTGGGGCCATTCCGCCCCATTTTCGAGCGATTCTGGTGGACAGTAACTGAATATCTGGTAACCCTCCCTCGCGCCGCCTGGGACCGTCCCTCTCGCTGTCGATTCTGCGAGAAAGATGGCCCCTAGTTGAAAGACCTTACGCAGCCTTAGGAGGGAGGCACGAATGAGCAATCTACCGTTGATTTCCACGTTGGTTGGAGTCGTTGGCGTGGTATTCGCCATCATTCTGGCTGCCAGAGTGAAAGCCGCGCCTGCTGGAAATGAGAAGATGCAGGAGATTGCCGCCGCAATCAGCGAAGGTGCGATCGCCTACCTGAACCGCCAGCTCAAGAGCATGGGGATCACGGGCATCATCATCTTTGCCGTGATCGCATTCGCGCTCGGCCCCAAGACGGCCCTCGGATTCCTGGTCGGTGCAGTGGCGTCCTTTGCGGCGGGATACATCGGCATGCGGGTCTCCGTGCTGGCGAACGTCAGGACGGCCGAAGCCGCGAGGGGTGGACTCGCCGCCGGCCTGAGTCTCGCTTTCAAAGGCGGGTCCGTGACCGGGATGATCGTTGCAGGCCTCGCCCTGACCGCCGTTGCCGGCTTCTATACGGTACTCATCGCAACCGGAACCTCACCGAGAGACGCCGTCATCGCGCTCGTCGCCCTCGGCTTCGGGGGAAGCCTGATCTCCATCTTCGCCCGTCTCGGCGGCGGCATCTTCACCAAGGGCGCCGACGTCGGTGCGGACCTGGTCGGCAAGGTCGAAGCAGGCATCCCCGAGGACGATCCCAGAAATCCTGCGACGATTGCCGACAACGTCGGCGACAACGTTGGTGACTGCGCGGGAATGGCAGCCGACCTGTTCGAGACATACGCTGTGACGGCCGTTGCCGCGATGCTTCTCGGCAACCTGCTCTTCCCCGACATCGGCATCGCGACGGAATTCCCCCTCGCCCTCGGTGCGGTCTCCATCGTCGCCTCGATGATCGCCGTGTTCTTCGTCCGGCTGGGCAAGAACGAGTACATCATGGGTGCTCTCTACAAGGGGATGTTCGGAGCGGCGATTCTCGCCGCCATCGCCTTCTATTTCATCACCGCCCGGCTGATGGGTGGGATACCGGGAATCTCGGCGATGAGCATCTACTTTGCGACCCTGGTGGGGCTCGTGCTGACGGTCGCCATCGTGATCATCACGGAGTACTACACCGGAATCTATGGCCCCGTGAAGCACATTGCCCAGGCTTCGACGACCGGCCACGGCACGAACATCATCGCCGGGCTAGGCGTCAGCATGCAGTCGACCGCGCTCCCGGTTCTGGCCATCTGCCTGGGCATCGGAGTGGCTCACGGTCTGGCCGGACTATACGGCATCGCCATGGCGGCCATGTCGATGCTCTCCATGACGGGCATGGTCATTGCGATCGACGCATACGGACCCATCACGGACAACGCCGGGGGCATCGCGGAAATGGCCGAGATGGACGAGAGCGTGCGCGCCGTGACCGACCCGCTCGATGCGGTTGGCAATACGACGAAGGCCGTCACCAAGGGCTATGCGATCGGTTCGGCCGGTCTCGCTGCTCTCGTGCTCTTCGCGGCCTATACCCAGGAGTTCTCACTGCACGGAGGGAGCGATAAGCTGACCTTCGACCTCAGTAACGTGAACGTGATCATCGGCCTCTTCATCGGCGGACTCCTCCCCTACTTGTTTGCATCGATCGCGATGCAGGCGGTGGGAAAGGCCGGCGGCGCAGTGGTGGAAGAGGTCAGGCGGCAGTTCCGCGAGATCCCGGGAATCATGGAAGGTACGGCCAAGCCCGACTACGGCGCATGTGTCGACATCGTCACCAAGTTCGCGCTCCGGGAAATGCTGGTTCCGGCACTGCTTCCGGTGGCCGCTCCCATACTGGTCGGCTTGATCCTGGGCAAGATCGCCCTCGGCGGTCTTCTGATTGGAAGCATCATCACGGGCGTCTTCGTCGCCATTTCCATGACGACCGGTGGTGCAGCCTGGGATAATGCCAAGAAGTACATCGAGGACGGGCATCACGGCGGCAAGGGGGGCGAAGCCCACAAGGCGGCCGTCACGGGCGACACCGTCGGGGATCCCTACAAGGATACCGCAGGCCCGGCCGTCAACCCGATGATCAAGATCCTGAACGTGGTGGCCCTGCTGATGGTGCCGTTCCTGATCTAGAAACGACATCGTCGGGTTCGAACAAAGAGGGTTGGTGTGGCGATCACACCAACCCTCTTTCATCTCGGCGTATCGCCGAGCATCTCGCGGAGATCCCGCTTCAGGATCTTTCCGGTGGGAGTTCGGGGAATCTCGTCGATGAACACGATGGCGGCGGGGATCTTGTCGTTGGCCAGGTGACGCCCGCAGTACTCCTGGATCTCGCTCTCCTTGGTGGCCACCCCGTTCGCCAATACGACGAAGGCCGCCGCGGTTTCGCCGAACTCGCGATCCGGTCGTCCGACCACGGCCACGTCCTCGATGCCCGGCATCCCGGCCAAGACCTCTTCGATCTCGGCGGGGTAGATGTTCACTCCGCCCCGAATGATCATGTCCTTGACCCGGTCGACGATGTAGACGTAGCCGTCCGGGTCCCGAATGGCCACGTCTCCTACGGTCATGTACTTGCCGCGCTGCGTCTCGACGGTCGCCTCGGGGTTCTTGTAGTAGCCCTCCATCAGGATGGCGTTGTGCATGTAGAGGACGCCGCGTTCCCCGTCGGGAACTTCCCCTCCCGTCTCATCGAAGATCTTGAGATCGTTGTCGGCGAATGCCCTTCCCACGCTGGAGGGCCTCTCGCGCATCTCCTGAGGGGAGATGAGCGTGTTGACGCCGGTTTCCGTGGCTCCGTAGTACTCGTAGAGGCAGTCACCGAAGCGGTCGAGAAAGGCCAGCTTGTATTCGGGGAAGAGGGGAGCCGCGCCGCAGATGACGGTGCGCAGGCTCGAGAGGTCGAGCCCGGCGACGACCTCTTCCGGAACCTGGATCAGGCGAGAGACCATCGTCGGGACGAGATGGACCGAGGTCACCTTGTGCTGATCCACCAGCTCGAGAAAACCGATCGGATCGAAGCGCGGCTGATAGACCGCCGTCCCCCCGAGGATGAAGTTAACCAAGTTGAAGAAGGAGGGTGCGGAGTGATACAGCGGGCAGCAGACGAGATGCACCTCGTCCGGGCCCATCTTCAGGAAGCCGATGGCCTTCATCACGTACTCGATGACCTCGGGCCTGGCGGCGAAGTCGGTGCGGCGCGCAGCGCCCTTGGGCTTTCCCGTGGTCCCGGATGTGTAGATCATGGAGCTGCCCGCAGCCTCGCCAGCCGACAGGTTCTGGAAGTCCACCTCGGGTGGGTCGCGGAAGAGGTCCTCGTAGTCTCGGGCCCCGTCCGCCGATCCGCCAAAGACCACGAAGTCGCCGGAGCTCAAGTTCTTGTAGTCGTCCTTGAAAGGGAGAATCCGGTCGGCAAACTCGTGCCAGAACAGGAGAATCTTCGAGTCGGAGTCGTCGACGATGAATTGGATCTCCGGGGGCTTCATCCGGTATCCGACCATCACCATCCCGACCTGCAGATATTCGAGGGCCCTCGAGATCTCGTCGTACTCGGGAAGGTTGTAGGTCATCACCGCAGCCTGATCTCCGGGCCGGAGGCCAAGTGCGTAGAGCCGTCTCGCCAGTGTCCGGGCTCTCTCGTGCAGCTGGCGGTAGGTCAGCGACCGCCCAGCTCCGATCACCGCCAACTTCTCGGGCCGGGTACTGGCGTGAGCCTCGAGCAGGTTGAATCGCTGGGATCGCGCTTCGGGCATACGCCCTCCTTGTCCTGTCGCCCAGGAGCTGGAACACTACCGGTCTCGTTGGCCTGCCGCACGGTTCCCACGGCGACTCGCAGCGCGACTTGGAGGGACGCTCGAATTGAAGGAGATCAGGATTCTCTCCCCCTGTGGGATGCTCGGGTATGGGTTTCCCGAGACATCCTTCCGCAAGGGATTGGAGCGGGGTCCGGACGTCATCGCCGTGGACGCGGGATCGACCGACGCGGGACCCTACAAGCTCGGGGCCGGCACGGGCATCGTCAGCGAGCAGGCGACGAAGAGGGATCTGCTTCCGATTCTCGCCGGAGGCCATGAGCAGCGGATCCCGGTGATCATCGGATCAGCGGGCGGGGCCGGGGCGAAGTCACACGTCGATTGGTCGATGGCTCTGATCGAGGAGGTCGTCCGAGAAAGGCGGCTCTCGCTCGACGCTGCAGTGATCTACGCGGACATCGATCGCGACTATCTCCATCGGAGACTCGACGAGAACAAGATCGAACCATTGGGACCGGTACCGGAGTTGACGCACGCCACGATCGACGCTGCCGTTCGCATCGTGGGTCAGATGGGGTGCGAGCCGATCATCGATGCGCTCGATCACGGTGCAGAATTGATCGTGGCGGGACGCGCCTACGACCCGGCTCCCTTTGCCGCGTTGCCGATCCAGGGCGGCTTCGATCCGGCACTCGCGTGGCACCTCGGGAAGATTCTCGAATGTGGGGCGCTCTGCGCCGAGCCGGGAACCACCAAGGATGCGATTCTCGGGTACCTGAGAGAAGACCACTTCGAGGTGGAGGCGCTCGACGACAGCCGGAGATGCCGGCCGACGTCGGTTGCGGCGCACACTCTCTACGAAAAGAGTCATCCGTACATTCTCCAGGGACCCGGGATCGAGCTGGATCTGTCCGGGTGCGCATTCGAGGCGCACGGCGAGAACAGCGTCAAGGTGTCGGGCAGCCGTGTCAGCGCCACGGAGGGGTACACGGTCAAGCTGGAGGGCGCCTCGCAGGTGGCCTTTCGGGCCATCTTCATTGCCGGTGTGCGCGACCCGATTCTGATCGAGAACATCGATCAGATCACCCGGGGTGTCGTCGGACAGGTTCGCGAGGACTACCGGGCGGTTCCGGAGGCGAGCTACCAGATCCTGTTCCACATCTACGGGAAGAACGCGGTGATGGGCAGCCTGGAGCCGCTTGGAGAGCCGGGGCACGAGATCGGTGTCGTCGCTGAGGTGGTTGCGCCGACCCAGGAGCTGGCGAATGCGATCTGCGCCACGGCGCGATCGACGATGCTCCACTACCCCTATGCGGGAAGAAAATCGACCGCGGGAAACCTGGCCTTTCTCTACTCGCCGTCCGACATTGCCTGTGGCCCTGTCTACAAGTTCACCGTCTACCATCTCGTCGAAGTGGACGATCCCTGCGAACTCTTCAGGACCGAGTACAGGAAGCTGCCGTAGGAGGGAGTGCAAGAGAGATGGCAGGGGCAGTCAGGCTCTATGATCTCGCCAAGGTGCTGCGGAGCAAGAATGCCGGTCCCTTCGAGCTGACCTTCGACATCATCTTCGACGACGAGGAGAACTACCAGACCGTCAAACGATCGGGCGTGATCAACAGGGAGCTGGTCTGTAGGCTGTACCGGGTTCGTCCCGAAGACGTCTATCAGGTCGTCTGCTTCGATGCGGCTCGCGCGATCAAGATCACCATCAAGCGGCCCGTCGACTCGGGTGGCGTCGGCGACACCGATGTGTACGGAGCACAGCAGCACGCGCCGCTCATCGATGTGATGATTCCGATCGAGACCTAGCCTATTCGAGATCCGCGTGGTAGCTCTGTAGCGACCGGACCTCCGGCATGCCTTCGCGACAGGCTGCGATCCCCTTGGCCGCTGCTGTGGCCGCGGCCACCGTGGTGATGTAGGGGATTCGGTATCGGATGGCGGCCTTGCGGATGTAGGAGTCGTCGGCCTTGCTGGCCTTGCCCCGGGGCGTGTTGATCACCAGCTGGATCTCGCCGTCCATGATGCCGTCGGCAATATTGGGACGCTTCTCCCGCAGCTTGTAGACGCGCTCCGATTCGATCCCGTGCTTCGCGAGGAACGCTCTGGTTCCCTCGGTGGCTTTGAGCGTGAATCCGAGCTCGGCGAAGCGGCGCGCCACGTCGGCAATGGCTTCTTTGTCCTTGTCTGCGACGGTCAGGAGCACGGTTCCCTCCAGGGGAAGACGGCCCCCGGCGGCATCCTGGGCCTTGTAGAAGGCCAGGCCGAAGGATGTCGACATGCCCAGGACCTCACCAGTCGAGCGCATCTCAGGTCCCAGGACGGGGTCGACTTCGGGATAGAAGTAGAAGGGGAATACCGCCTCCTTGACGCCGTAGTGGGGTATCGGGCGCTGCTTCAGATCCAGCTCGGAAAGCTTCGTGCCGAGCATCAGCTGCGTGGCAATCCGCGCCATCGAGAGGCCGCACACCTTGCTCACCAGGGGCACGGTGCGGCTCGCTCTGGGATTCGCTTCCAGGACGTAGACCTCATCGTTGCAGATCGCGTACTGGATGTTCATCAGTCCAACGACGTTGAGCTCGGTGGCGATTCTGCGAGTGTATTCGCGGATCGTGTCGATATGCTCCTGCGGGATCGTCGTGGGTGGTATCACGCAAGCCGAGTCGCCGGAGTGGACCCCGGCCAGCTCGATGTGCTCCATGACGGCCGGGACGAAGGCGTCCGTTCCGTCGGCGATGGCATCGGCCTCCGCCTCGATGGCGTTCTCGAGGAACTTGTCGATCAGAATCGGGCGCTCCGGGGAGACATCGACAGCGGCCTGGACGTAGTGCTTCAGCATTTCCTCGTCGTGCACGACCTCCATGCCGCGTCCGCCGAGCACGAAAGAGGGCCGGACCATCAGCGGGTAACCGATCCGCTCCGCCACGACCATCGCCTCGTCGAGGGTGCTGGCCATCCCGCTCTCGGGCTCGGGAATGCCGAGCTTCTCCATCTTCTGCCGGAAGCGGTCGCGGTCCTCCGCCAGCCCGATGGTGTCCGGTGTCGTCCCGATGATGTTGACCCCCGCCTCCTCGAGCTCGGCGGCGATATTGAGCGGCGTCTGGCCGCCGAACTGACAGATGAGGCCTTCGGGCTTCTCCTTCTGGTAGATGCTGAGCACGTCCTCCACCGTCAGCGGCTCGAAGTACAGCTTGTTCGATGTATCGAAGTCGGTGGAGACGGTCTCGGGATTGCAGTTGACCATGATCGACTCGATGCCGGCGTCGCGAAGCGCGAAGGCCGCGTGGACACAGCAGT
>CAVXZE010000003.1:0-110264 GCA_963766175.1 uncultured delta proteobacterium | reverse complement strand
CCTTGCGATCCGCGAAGCTGCCCGGCGGGTACATGAGGCCCGTGGAAATGCCGATGGCGCCGGCCTCCATCGCCGCCGAGAGATACCTCTGCATCGCCTGCATCTCCCGGGAGTCGGCGCGGCGGTTCTCCATGCCCATCACCGCCATGCGGATCGTGCCCTGGCCGGCCAGGCTCTTCAGGTTTGGCGCCACGCCGTCGGTTTCGTAGACGTGCAGCAGATCTTCGAACTCGTTCCAGCGGATGTTCACGGTGCCGAGTACGTGCTGCAGGAGGTTCTCGAAGAACATGCGGACGGTGTCGTTCACCGGGGCCGGTGAGAGGGCGCAGTTGCCGATGATGTTGGTGGTCACGCCCTGCATGACCTTCTCCGGGTTCAGCGGGTCACGCAGCAGCACGAAGTCGCTGTGCGCGTGCGCGTCGATGAAGCCCGGCGCGACGACCGTCCGGCCGCGTCGATGGTGCGGCCCGCTCGCTCGGGCAGATCACCCACCGCCACGATCCGATCGTCCGTGATTCCGACGTCGGCGCGCACGCCCGGCGCCCCCGTCCCGTCCACCACCGTGCCGTTGATGATCGCGATGTCCATGGCCTCTCCTCAACGGGGACGTTGTTGAATATTCAATTGCTTCGCCAGACCCAGGGTCCGCGAAATTGAATCTTCAACAACGTCCCCGCTCCTGGTAGGCTGTTGCTCATGGCGAGAATTCTAGAGGTGGAGACCGCAAGGCGTGTTTTCGTGGCGTCCCTCGTTGCCGGGCTGCTGCTTCTTCTTCCCGGATCCTGGAGCGACCGCGGTACCGGGCCGAGCTTCGTGGTGATCCTGGCCGACGACATGGGCTACTCGGACATCGGGAGCTATGGCGGCGAGATCGCGACCCGCACCTGACGGACTGGCCTCCGCCGGGCTCCGCTTCACCGAGTTCTACAACACGGCCCGGTGCAGCCCGACCCGCGCCGCGCTGCTGACCGGCGTCTACCCCCAAGAGGCCGGTATGGGCTTCCTGCCCGTCGCCCGGCATCCGCCGGGCTACACGGGCGCCCTGGCCGACGACGTCGTGACGATCCCCGAAGCCCTCGAGGGTGCGGGCTATCGGAGCTACATGGCCGGGAAATGGCACCTCTCGGACCAGATGGTGGAGACGGTCGGCGATGAGGCGCGCATCTCGAAGGCGGGCTGGCCCATTGCCCGCGGCTTCGACCGTTTCTACGGCACCATCGCCGGCGCCGGAACTACTTCTTCCCGATCTCCCTGGTGGAGGACGAGCGCCCGATCGCGCCCGAGGGCGACGACTACTACTACACCGACGCCGTCAGCGAGCGCGCCGCGGCCTTCGTGCGCGAGCACGTGGCGCGTCATCCGGACCAGCCCTTCTTCCTCTACGTCGCCTACACCGCGCCCCACTGGCCGCTTCACGCCCGAGAGGAGGACGTTTCCCGCTATCGCGGCCGCTACGACGGGGGCTGGGACGTGCTGCGCGAGGAGCGGCACGCGCGAATGCTCGATCTCGGCGTGGTCGACCCACGCTGGCCGCTCTCGCCCCGCGACCCGGAGGCCCCATCCTGGGGGAGGCTGAGGACAAGGCCTGGCAGGCCCGCCGCATGGAGGTCTACGCCGCCCAGGTCGCGGTGATGGATCGGGGCATCGGTCAGATCGTCACCGCCCTGGACGAGACCGGCGTTCTCGACAATACGCTGCTGCTCTTCCTCTCGGACAACGGGGCCTGCGCCGAGGAACTCTGGGACCCTCCGGGCTGGGTGCGCCGCTTCCTTCCCCTGGCTTTCCGCGCGCCGGCGCGCGACGGCCGCCCCGTGCAGCGCGGCAACGATCCGGCGTTGATGCCGGGCGCGGAGCACACGTTCCAGAGCTACGGGCTTCCCTGGGCGAACGCCTCGAATACGCCTTTCCGTTTCTACAAGCAGCGGGTCCATGAAGGGGGCATCGCCACGCCGCTGATCGCCCACTGGCCGGCCAGGCTCCGAACCGGTCCCGGCGCGCTGAGCGACGCACCGGGCCACGTGGTGGATCTGATGCCGACGCTGCTCGACCTCGCCGGCGCCTCCCATCCCCGGGCCCGCGAGGGGCGGCCCGCCCGTGAGCTTCGCGGAGAGAGCCTGGCGCCGGTGCTGCGCGGCGGCGGTCGAAAGCGAGGGCCGATCTTCTGGGAGCACCAGGGCAACCGCGCGGTTCGGGAAGGGCGCTGGAAGCTGGTCTCCCGCTGGCGCCGGGGCTGGGAGCTCTACGACGTGGAGGCCGACCGCACCGAGCTACGGAACCTGGCCGCGGAGCATCCCGAGCGCGTCCGCGAGCTGACCGCCTTGTACGAGGAATGGGCGGAAGGCGCGGGGGTGGCTCCTTGGCCCTGGGTGATCCGCCCCTTCCGGTGGGCGGTCGCGGCCCTGGGTCTGGTCGTTCTGGCGGCGGCGGCCCTGATCTTCGCATGGCTTTGGCGACGGCGGATGGTGAAGTAGCTTGCTGATTCGCGCCTCCATTCCGGGCGGGAAAGGAGGGGGCGATGTTCTCTCTTCAGGATGCGATCGCGGGAAAGGCGCTCGACGCATCGGGCGACGAGAGCGGAACCCGAGAGATGATGGGGCTTTTCGGGACCTGGTATCAGGGTTCCTACTGAGGGTGGAGACACGCATGCCTTTGTCCACGAGCGATCGGATGACTTCTCGCGAGCGCGTGCGCGCGACCGTTCAGGGCCTCCCGGTGGACCGGGTTCCGGTGATGACCTGGCTGAACCCCCACGCAGCTTGCCGAATGATGGCGGAGTTCCACCCGGCGACGGACGAGGTCCGAAACGCCGCGTGCCGATCGGCCTGGGAGGATTTCTCCAAGAAGCAGGGGAGTCTCCCTGAAGATCTCCGGGCCTTCATGCCGCTTCTCTACTCCGGGTTCGCCAACCGGGAGTACGCGCTGGACATCGGTTCGGACCTGGCCGCGCTGGGAATTCCGATCGAGGACGTCGGCACAAAGATCTCCGGCGATGGTGAGCCGCTCCGCATCCGGGACGCCTTCGGTTCGGTTCGGGGCATGGTCAGCGTCTACCTCGAGGTGCTCGAGCCCGCGGTCAAGAGCATCGAGGATCTGGTCGAGCTGCCTCTCCCCGACGTCTCCGCTGAGAGGCCCTACCAGGCGATTCGGCAGTTCCGAGCCGAGCATCCCGAGGCGTGCCTGTACGGTGAGAGCTTCGGCGCCCAGGATCTCCCCTCGACGAATATCTGGGAGATGTCCCAGTTCATGCTGGCCCTCTATGATTTCCCCGACGAGGTGAAGCGGTTCCAGGGTCGCTTCAGCGAGCGCATGATCGCGATGTCGCGGAAGATGGTGGAGGCGGGTGCCGACGTCATCGTGATCTACGACGACTACGGAACCACGGGTGCTCCGCTCACCTCGGTGGAGATGTGGAAGGAGTTCACCTATCCCCATTTGAAGAAGCACATCGAGGCGGTCCACGACGCGGGAGCCCTGGCCATGCTCCACTCGTGTGGGTATCAGATGCCGTTTCTCGAGTACTACGTCGAGGCCGAGCTCGATATCCTGCAGAGCTTTCAGCCGAAGGCCGGAAACGATTTTCGGCAGGCTCACGAGGAGTTCGGCGATCGACTGACCTTCTGCACCGGCGTCGACGTGCAGCGGGGCGAGATGATGGCGCCGGAAGAGCTCAGGGAGGACATCCTCCGCGCCTACCGCATCGGGGGCCGCAACGGCCGGCACATCCTCGGCTACACCCACATGCTCCAGTACACCATGCCCGCCGAGAATCTGGAGACGCTCCTACGCACCGTGCGCGAGATCCAGGAGGGCCTCCACGATGGCGAATAGACCTTCCGTCCGGATTCCTCCGAATCGCGATTTCCGGCTTGGATTCGAGTCGTTACATTGTCCGTTGTATTCCGGCCTGGATCTGCAGGGCGAGACGAGTCGAGAGCTGTGGGTCCTCGGGAGGTTCTCGCTGTGACACGATTCTCGAAGCTGCTCGTGATCGCCGAATCTCCGGTGTTTCGGGAGGTGCTGGGCGGAATCCTGGGTTCTCACGCCGATCAGGTTCTCACTGCGGCCAGTGCACGGATGGGGCGCCAGAGGATCGCGGAACACGCCGACATCTCCTTGGTGCTTTCTGAGACCGTCATGTCCGATGGCGACGGCTTCCAGCTGCTGGAATACGTTGCCTCCCTCGGCGACCCCAAGCCCGCTGTGATTCTGTTGGCGGCACGGCCCTCGGCAGAGGAGGCCAGCCGCGCCGTCAACATGGGTGCGATCGGATACCTGGAGAAACCCATCTCGCTGCAGGAGATCTATCGGCTGTGGAAGGAGACCGGGGAGACGACCCAGAAGGCCGCGCGCCGAGTTCGATCGCTGGGGCGAGCGCTGCTGATCGATCCGAGCGATGCTGAAACGGGCCGGAACGGGGTCTCCCATCTTGCTTGGGACATCCGCAACGTGAGCCTCAGTGGGGCGTTCCTCGAAACCAAAGCCCCTCTCCCGGTCAGCACGGAGCTTCACCTCGCCCTCGCCCTGGGAAGCGCGACGGGTCGCGTCAAGGCCCAGGTGGTCCGCGTGCAGGAGCCTTCCTGGAGGTGCGTGGGTGGCGTGGGGATCGTCTTCAACGATTTCGGCAACGGCACCGAGCAACTGCTCTCCGACTACATCGCGGAGACCTCGAGCGGTTCGGCTGATCTCGGCGCCCCGAAGCTCGCGCCGGACGGCTGAGGAGCCCGGGCTAGTCTTCCCACTCGACGGCCTCGAAGTCGGCCATGCTGCGCTGGCGGACCGCGTTCAGGTAGTCGAGCAACTCCTTCTCCACTGCCGGCTCCAGCTGGCGCGGTTCGTGCTTCGCGAGGATCTCGCGAACCCGCTCGCTCGCCAGGTCCATGGCCGTCTTCGAACCCTTCTTCTCCCAGGTCTCCCGGGTATCCCTTCGCAGCAGCTTCGAGAAGAAGTATTCCTGGCGGCAGTGCTCGGCCGTGTGGATCTTGTCCAGGTACTGGCCCTGCCAGCCTACCTCCTTGATCAGGTCCAGGGCGAGGGTCTCGTCGTTCACCTCGATCCCGCGTGCCAGCCGGAGTGCCATCCCACAGAGCGCGTCGTCCAGGACCAGCAGCGGGTGGCTCGCGGCCATGCTCGACTCGATGGTGCCTCCGCAGGTGATGAAGTGGACACCGGCCTGGACGGCGGGAAGCAAGGTGCCGGCCCGTTCCAGCATGCACTGGGCGTCCAAAGTATTGGAGGCCGTGGCGCCGCCGACGCTGCGGCAGGGGACACCGTAGTAGCGGGCAATCTGCGCCACCGCGGCGGTGATCAGGCTGGTCTCGATCGATCCGAGAGCGACGTTTCCGGTGACCATGTCGGTGATGGTGGAGACGGTCCCGTACAGCACCGGCGTGCCCGGAGCGATCAGCTGAGCGAGGGTGAGGTGGGCGAGGATCTCGGCGTTCTGTTGGGCCAGCAGTCCGGCCAGCGTCGCGGGGGCGGTGGCGCCGGCCATCGCTTCCGGTGACATCGCCAAGGGCTGGCGATACTCGGCCCAGACGTACATGCCCTCCAGCTGGAGCTTGATCATCTGGAGCGGATTCATCACGGAGCAGATTCCGAACATACGCGGGCGTTTCTTCAGCTCCTCCTTTCCGCCCACCACGATCGAAGCCATCCGCATCATGTCCTCGCTGGGCATGACGCCGTAGGTTCCCATTCCGAAGGATTTGTGGGAGTTCTGTGCCCAGGCCACCATCGCCTCGGCGTGGATGGTGGTCATCGGGACGTCGTTGGGCCAGAGGTCCATCTGGCTGTTGTCGATGTGATCCAGTGCATCGATCAGCCGCAGGTGGTTGCGGACGTCATCCAGCGTGGTGGGGCGGACCTCTCCCGTCTCCGTGTCCACGATCTTCGTCGGGGTGCCCAGCCCGGCGAAGTTGATCCGGTCGGTTCCGATCTCCATCTGGAACTCCGGATCCGCGCCGTACAGGGTGAAGCTCTTCGGTGCATTCGCGAGGGCCGAGCGCACGACCTGTTCGGGAATGCGCACCGAGCGGGCCGCCTCATCGACGTGCGCTCCCGCCTCTCGAAAGGTGTCCCTCGCCCTCTTGAGGTCCACCCGGAGCCCCACGCTTCCCAGGATGTTCATGGAGGTGGCGTGGATCTGCTCGACCTCTGCCGCGCTCAGTACCTCGAAGTGTGCCGGTCTCATCTCGCTCCCTCACTGCTCGTCATCGCACTGCAGGCGTCCGGTGGACGATACCCCGCTCCGCCGGCGAAGGCCGGCACCGGGGACCACTCTGACTCGCTTCGCTGCAGGCTCGTAAGTCACTGATTTCCCTTGGCTCGGGGCTTTGAGACCGCTCTCTTCCAGCCGTGGGCGGAACGCCCGATTTCTGCCCGGACCGGGCTTTGTTAGAGTCAGACGACTCGTTCTTCAAGGAGGTACATCATGGCTGGAGCGGAAGGTGACCGCCTCATCCGCGTCGACATGTCGAAGCAGACGGTATCCATCGAACCCTTCCCCGAGGAGTGGAAGCGCCTGGGCGGACGGGCACTCTCGGCCAAGATCCTGGTCAGCGAGTGCGATCCCGCCTGTGACCCTCTCGGGCCCGACAACGTGCTGGTGATGGCGCCCGGCCTGCTGGCCGGGACGGCGGCCCCGACCTCGGGCCGTATCTCCTTCGGCGGCAAGAGTCCGCTCACAGGCGGCATCAAGGAGACCAACTCGGGCGGCAACCCGGGTCAGCACCTGATGAAGCTCGGATACCGCGCCGTGATCGTGACCGGGAAGCCGGCGGATCCCGAGAAGCGCTACGGCCTGGAGGTCACGGCGAAGGGCGCGGAGATCGTCGAGGCCGACGATCTCAAGGGCCTCTGGAACTACCCGCTCTGCGAGAAGCTGTGCGAACGGTATGCCAAGACGGCCTCCTTCATCTCGATCGGCCCGGCCGGCGAACTTCAGCTCACCGGAGCCTCGATCGCGACCACGGACCAGGACCACCGCTATCCCAACCGCCACGCCGGCCGCGGCGGGATGGGCGCGGTGATGGGGAGCAAAGGCCTCAAGTACGTGGCCGTCAATCCGGGCAAGACCCGCATGCGCCAGGCCGCAGACGCGCGCGGCTTCACCGCCCACAGCAAGAAGGTCGCCAAGGAGTACCTCGACGGCCCCAAGATGTTCCAGGGAGGGACCAGCTCCTTCGTCGGCATCGCGAATGCGCTCAACTGCTTCCCGCACAAGAACCGCACCGAGGGTCAGTCGCCCGACGTCGCCGGCCTGGAGGGCCAGCGCATCATCGAGAGCTTCGCGAAGCGCGGCGGCCGCATGCACAACTGCCTTACCGGATGCGTGGTGAAGTGCAGCAACGTCGTCCACGACGCCGATGGCAACTACAAGACTTCAGGTCTCGAGTTCGAGACGCTGACCCTCTTCGGATCGAACCTCGCCCTCAAGAGCTGGGAGGACGTGGCGGAGATGGATCGGCTCTGTGATGACATCGGCCTCGACACCATCGAGACCGGTGCCGCCGTCGGTATCCTGATGGATTCGGGCGGCCTCGAGTGGGGCGACGTAGAGGGTGTCAAGCGCGTGGTCCGGGAGATCGCCGAGGGCACCGAGCTGGGCAGGGCGCTCGGCAACGGCGCCGCCGCGACCGGCAAGATGCGCGGTCACCATCGGGTGCCCGTGGTCAAGGGCCAGGCGCTTCCGGCGTGGGATCCGCGGCCGCTCAAGGCCACCGGCGTCACCTACGCCTCCAGCCCGATGGGCGCCGACCACACCGCGGGGTTGATCATCAACCCGGGCCTCCAGCCGGAGGATTTCGCCCGGGCCTCTCAGGAGTCGCAGCTGGTGAATGCCGTGTGCGATTCCTCGGGCTTCTGCCAGTTCCTGCAGCCCACCATGGACACGATCCGCGAGGCGATGGGACTCTTCCTGGGCGAGGAGATCAGCCGCCAGGAGATCGCGGATCTGGGCTGGCAGTGTCTGCAGGACGAGTGGGAGTTCAACCGCCGCGCGGGCTTCGGCGTCGCCGACGACGATCTTCCCGCGTGCCTGCGCGACGAGGGGGTCGGCCCCGATCACGTGCTCAAGTTCGACGTCAGCACCGACGTCATCGCTCAGGCGAAGGTTCGCTTCCCCGTGCGCGACGAGCTCTTCGTGGAGGTGAAGGCGGGGGGCTGATCAGAGCGGACAGACCGGCGCGATCGACGCTCAGCGGGTCCCGAGGAGCGCGCCTGCCGTCTTCTCGATGGAGGCGATCAGGCCCTCCGCGTTGCCCGCGAGCGCGAGCGGCACCAGGCGCTCGACGCCCACGTCCTCGAAGCGGCGCACGGTGTCGGTGTCGAGGGGCACCGACGGTGTGACGCTGATCTCGAGCGGCCCCAGCTCCGGGGGGCGCTCGACCTGCTGCTGCGCCGCCCGCAGTCCCGCGACGCAAGTCGCCGTCGCGTCGACGTCGAGTGCGAATCCATACCAGCCGTTGCCTTGGCGCACGGCTCGGCGCAGCGCAGGAGGGCTCATCCCGCCGACGACGATCGGCGGATGCGGCTCTTGAACCGGCCGCGGCTGCGCGTCGATACCACCGAACGAGAAGAAACGGCCCTCGAAGCGTGGCGCTTCCTGGGTCCAGAGCGCTCGGATCACCTCGATGTACTCGTCGGTGCGCTCGCCCCGGTCTTCGAAGGGCGCCCCGAGCGCCTCGAATTCGGGTTGGAGATAGCCGGCGCCGATGCCGAAGACCAGCCGCCCGCCGGAGAGGACGTCGACGCTCGCCAGCTCCTTGGCGAGCACGAGCGGGTTGCGCTGTGGGAGGATGATGATCCCGGTGGCCAGCAGGAGCGTTCGGGTGTGTGCCGCCAGGTGGGCGAGAGAGACCGCCGGGTCGAGTAGCCGGGTCTGCGCGGGTAGGGGGGAGGGCGGCACCTGCGGATCGGGCAACACCACGTGCTCTGCGGTCCACACCGATTCGAAGCCCGCTTCCTCGGCCGCCTTAGCCACCGAAGCGGCCGTCTCCGGATCCGCACAAGGACCCAGGTTGATTCCGTAGAGGCCGAGCTTCATTCACCTTCCTCCTGCGATGCGGCTACGGCGTGGATTGCGGGTTGTTTCCGTGACTCAGTCGGGAAAGCCGAACCTCAGAACCCCATGTAGTGCACCAGCTCCTTGGTCATGTCCACCAGATCCTCGACGTAGACGAACTCGTCGGCGGCGTGAGCGCGGAGATCGGTCGCCCGGATCGGTCCGAAGCCTGCCACCTCGACCTTCTCCGGCTGGAGCGCGCCGATGACGAAGCCGAGATCGGTCGATCCGCTGATGCCCCCGAAGAGGAAGTCCCCGTAACCCTTGACCGCTCTCTTCGCCTTCATCGCCTTCTTCGTCGCCGGAAGGTCCGGATCGCACTCCATCGGCGGATACGAGTGGACGACGCGGACGGTGAGGTCTTCCAGATCTGATTTCTCCCGTCCTCTCCGGATGGCATCCTCGGTCTCGGAGACGATGTCTTCGTAGCGCTCGTCGACGATGTAGCGGCGGTTGATGGTGAGCTCGCACACGCCCGGCACGATGTTCTCCTTGGTGCCACCGCCGATGATGGCGAGATTGAACATGGGCGTCATCTTGTCATAGGGGCAGTCCGGCAACGGGAAGGTCGCGATTCGCGACAAGCGCTGTTCCACCTCCTTCTTCAGGAGAATCAGCTCGTCGAGCACGGGCACCAGCTCTTCGATCGCGTTCACACCGAGGTAGTTCATCCCGGAATGGCAGCTCCTACCCACCGCCTTCAGGTCGAACCGGATCGAGCCCGCGGCACCCACTACCACGATCGGCTCCATGGCGCCGAGCTCGAGCCAGATCAGGTGGTTGGAGAAGTAGCCCTCTTCGGCGAGATATCGCGCGCCCGGGTAGACACCGAGCTCCTCGTCGGTGCAGAGATTGCAGCCGACCGAGTAGTGCGGCTCGATTCCCATCTCGGTGAGCACCTTCATCGCCCCGAGAAAGCTGGCGATCGAGCCCTTCATGTCGACGGTTCCCCGCCCGTAGAGCTTCCCGTCGACGAGCTCACCGCCGAAGGGATCGCGCGTCCACGGCTCGTCGATGGGAACCACGTCCATGTGGGCGTAGGCCGTGGCCTTGGGCTTGTCGAGCTCGAGATCGGCGACCAGGTTGACGCGCGGTCCCGAGAGCTCCCAGGGCATCTGGGCGACCCGGTCTTCTGGGAGTGTCACCCTCCGGGTGGTGAAGCCGAACTTCGCGAATTCGGGCTCGACGAGGTCGATCAGCTTCTCGTAGTTCTCCCCCGGCGGAACCGAGGTATCGACGGCGATCAGCTTCCGCAGGGTGTCGATGAGGTACTCCTCCGTCTCCTCGACTTTCTTGAACGCATCCTGGTAGCTCATCTAACCCTCCATCGGGCCACCCGCCCCATCGGCCGGCCTGATCTTACACCATCTCGCCATGCGCGGAGAATGATGCGGGCTGGCACGCGAGCCCTTATCATCGGGGCCGCACGCCGAGCTCACGCTGGAGGCGGCGGAGAAACCGAGCGGAGCTTCCCATGCATCTTCAACTGCTACTGGTTCCTTTGATCCTGGTCGGAACCTGGATCACCTGGAGGGCGCGCAACCGGGAAGACTACCGCACCGTTGCCATCTTCCAGCCGGTGACGACCGTGCTGACGGTGGCGGTGGCGGCGCTCGGGCTGCTGACGCCGAGCGCGAACCCGGGCTTCACGACCTGGATCCTGGCGGGGCTCGGCCTCTCGCTGGCAGGGGACGTGTTCAACATCAACATGACCCGCGACGAGATCCTGTACCCGGCGCTGCTCGTCTTCCTGGTTGCCTATCTCGTCTACCCGGTCGGCATCATTGTCTACGACGGCTTCCACCGGGAGGACATCGCCGTAGCTGGGCTGCTTCTGCTGGTCTGGGCGGCTGTCGTAACCCATCTGTGGAAGGACCTGGGGACCCGCTGGCGCCTCCCCGCGATGGCCTACACCATGGTGATGCTGTTCATGGTGAGTCGGGGGATCGGCACCTTCTTCGGAGACGTCTTCAGCACCACTCAAGCCGTGCTCCTGTCGGCCGGAACTTCGATGCTCTTCGTGGCCGACGTCGAATACTCGATTCACCGCTTCAAGCGACCATTCCAGACGATCTACGGTCCGCTTCTCTACCCCACCGGACAGCTTGCCATCGCTCTCAGCACCTCCTACTTCCCCGTCACCTGAGCGGGTTTCAGCGTTCGCTTCGGGAGGGCTGCCCGATCATCGTCGGGAGAAGTTGCTATCCTGCCGGGTCGACCTTGTCGGCATGGCGAGCCAGTGCATCGATGCCCAGGGCGAGAGCAGATCGGCCGCCGTCGGGAAGGGGTCTATCAGCCATCGGGACAGGAACGCACCGGGAAGAGAGACGAGCAGGGATGAAGACGGGACCCTTCGACATCGACACCTCGGGAATCGAATTCTTCTACCACCCGAGGTCCATCGCGATCGTCGGCGCATCGAAGAAATCGCAGAAGCCGGGCGGCAGGCCGGTGAGGGCCCTTCGAAAGAGGGGTTACGCGGGCAAGGTCTACCCCATCAATCCCAGCTACAAGAAGGTCGAGGGGTACAAGTGCTACCCGACCCTCCTGGACGTGCCCGGCGAAGTCGACATGGTCATCATCAGCCTCCCGGCCGAGTCGGTGCTGGATGTGCTCCAGCAATGCGCAGCGAAGAACGTGAAGGTGGTGGTGATCTTCAGCGCGGGCTTCGCGGAGGTGGGCGCCGAGGGCATCGCGATGCAGGAACAGGTCCGTGATCTGGCGAGGGCGAACGACATCCGGCTCCTGGGGCCCAACAGTCTGGGTGTGATCAACGCGACGAACTCCGCCACGGCTTCCTTCGCCTTCATCGCCGATCTCGAGCCGGTCACCCCCGGCACAGTGGGCTTCGTCTCACAGAGCGGCGCTTTCGGGGCGATGATGTACGCGCAGGCAACCGAGGCTGGGGTGGGATGCAGCTCCTTCACGAGTGTGGGAAACGAGGCGGACGCCGAGTTCTCGGATTTCGTCGGATACCTGCTCGACTCACCGGATACTCAGGTGATCGGCGGGTACCTCGAGGGCGCCAAGGACGGCGGCAAGCTTCGCCGGGTGGCGGAGAAGGCGCTCCGGCTGCAAAAGCCGATCCTGATTCTCAAGGTGGGCCGCACCGGAGCGGGAGCCAGGGCCGCCTCCTCGCATACCGGCTCTCTGGCCGGAGACGATCAGATCTACGATGCCTTCTTTCGACAGATGGGGATCGTCCGCATCGAGGCCCTCCCCGACCTGACCGCGTTCGCGATCCTGCACCGCAGCGGAAAGGAGTGCCTGGGAAGGAGAGTGGCGATTCTCGGGGGATCCGGAGGGCAGGGCGTGCTGCTCGCGGACCGGTGCGAGCGGCTGGGTCTCTCCGTGCCCGAAATCACCGGCGCGACCCGCGAAAGGCTCGAGCAATGCCTTCCGGATTTCGCCTCTGCCAGGAACCCGATCGATCTCACCGCTCAGGGCGGAAGGGACACCAGCACCTGGGGGAAGTGCCTCCGAGCGCTGGTGGACGACCCGGGCATCGACGTGGTGCTGGCGCAGGCCTTCTTCCGCGAAGAGGTCGGCATGAGGGTCGCGGAAGAGCTGGTCGAGATCTGCCAGTCGACGCCGAAGCTGGTCGTGCTCATGATGCACCATCGAGACGATTCCGAATTCGTCCGCAAGTGCATCGCGCTGGTCGAGGACGCGGGTATTCCGATCCTGGGAGATGGCCTCCAGGCGGCGGAGGCGGTGGCGAAGCTGTGCTGGTATCAGGAGAAGGTGAGCCGGGTGCGCGATGCCGAATCCCGGCAACCGCAGATCCTCCCCGGTGAAGGAGTCGACGCCCTGATCCGATCCTCGGACCCGCTCTCCGAGTTCCAGTGCAAGCGAATCCTGAGCTGCTACGGAATCCCGATTACCAGCGAGGGTCTTGCCACCGACGCGGAGGTAGCCGTGGAGCAGGCGCGCGAGCTGGGTTACCCGGTCGCACTCAAGATCCAATCGGGAGAGATCCTGCACAAGACCGAGGCCGGGGGGATCCGCCTGGACCTCGAATCCGACGACGACGTGCGCGCGGCCTACCAGGAGGTCGTGACCAACTCGAAGCGATTCTCGCCCGATGCCGCGGTTCAGGGTGTACTGGTGCAAGAGATGCTGAAGGGCGGTGTCGAGGTGATCATCGGGACGACCAGGGATCCGGTCTTCGGTCACGTGATCATGTTTGGCCTGGGAGGCATCTTCGTCGAGGCGCTCCAAGACGTCTCGTTCCGGATCGCTCCGGTGACGCGCAGGGATGCGGAGGAGATGGTCCAGGAGATCAAGGGTTACCGCGTGCTGCAGGGCATGCGGGGGAAGCCGCCGGCGGACGTCGATGCGATCGTCGATGCGATCCTGCGAGTCTCGCAGCTGGTGACGGACTACGCCGACGAAATCGAGGAGCTGGACATCAACCCGCTGGTGGTGTTCGCGGAAGGGGCGAAGGCCGTCGACGCATTGGTGACGAGGAGGGGAAAATGACCGGAGAAGAGACACTGGACTACATCCCCGAGGATCTGTCCGAGGAGAACAAACAGAGGCTTCGTGAGCTGACCGTGGAGTCGGAGCCGGAGCCGGCGTCCCTGGAGGTGAATGAGTACCTGATCCGCCATTGGTGTGAGACGCTGGAGGATGGAAACCCTCTCTACATGGATGGCGACTACGCCAGGTCGAGGGGGTTCCGCGGCGTGGTTGCCCCCCCGGGCTCGTTCATGACCGCCTTCGCCATGCCGTTTCGCTGGCCCTGGCCTCCCGGTGGACGCGAGCCCGCTCCCCACATCCACTACGACATCAAGGCTGCGCTCGATCTTCCGGTGGGGATCATCAACAAGATCGACGTGGAGCTGGGTGTGCCCCTCCAACTGGGCGACCGTCTGAGCGTGAGCCAGCGATTGGTCTCGGTTACGCCGCCCAAGAAGACGCGCCTCGGCGAAGGCCACTTCTGGACCATGGACAGGATCTACCGCAACCAGGATGGAGAGCTGGTGGCCCGGGAGAGAATGAGCGCCTTTGGCTACGGACGCGAGCAGGGAACCCAGCAGGCCGCGTCTGCCGGCGGGGGCGGATGGAGCCCGGCCGTCGAGGAGATGATCCAGGGGGAGAAGACCGGATACCAGCCCCAGGAGTTCCGGCAGCGCCTCTGGGAAGACGTCGAGGAAGGCGAGGAGCTTCCCGAGCTGGTCATGCCGATCACCTTGACTCGCTGCGTCTACCTGGCCTCCGCCACTCGAGACTTCTCTCCCCAGCACTCCAATCGGGACTACGCCCAGGAGCAGTCGAAGACCAAGGACGTCTTCGTCAACACGCCGTTCAACATCGGCATGGTCGCTCGTTTCATGACGGACTGGGCCGGGCCGGAGAGCACCGTCCGCCGGGTGCAGGTTCACATGCGGCAGAACGTCTGTGCGGGCGACGACATGATCATCACCGGAAAGGTGACCCGCAAGTACGTCGAGGACGGGGACCACCGCGTCGATCTGGACGTCATGATCTCGACCGGGGAGGGGCCCGCGACACCGTCCGGCGGAACTCTGTCGCTGCCCAGTCGCAGCGCCGCCGGATAGACACCTCGCGCCCGTCAGCTGACGATGGATCGGGGCTCGGAGCAGGGGGCACCATGCGAGTCGAAATGACGATGCTGAGTCCCGAGACGGAGCAGTACGCCGGCAAGGGTGACGGGGGCGTGAGCATCGCCGGGATCGCTGCGGTCGCCCGAAAGGTGGAGGAGCTGGGCTTCGACGGTGTGACCGTGCCGGAGGCCGGTCACGACCCCTACCTGCCGCTGGCCATCGTCGCCGAGCACACCCGGCGCATCGTCCTCGGCACCAACGTGGCGATCTCCTTTCCTCGCAGCCCGATGGTGACGGCACAGCTCGCCTGGGACCTGCAGCAGCTCTCCGGGGGTCGCTTCCAGCTGGGACTCGGCACGCAGGTGAAGGGCCACAACGAGCGCCGCTACGCCGCCCCCTGGACGGCGCCGCCGGGGCCCCGCATGCGGGATTACATCCTCTGCCTGAAGGCCATGTTCGAGAGCTTCCAGAGCCCACGAAAGCCCGTTGACTTTCGCGGAGAGCACTATCAGTTCACGATGATGCCGCCGTTCTTCAATCCGGGGCCCATCGAGCATCCGCGGATCCCGATCTACCTCGCCGCGGTCAACACCTACATGGCGCGCCTCGGCGGCGAGCTCTGCGACGGTCTCCGCATCCACCCCATATCGACGTTGCGACACGGGAGAGAGGTGCTGCTTCCTACCATCCGGGAAGGCGCCGGACGAGCTGGCCGCGACCTCTCGGAGATCGACGTGGTCGGATCTCCCTTCCTGGCCGTGAGCAAGGACGAGCGGGGACTCGAGGCGGCCAAGGCGGCGGTGAGGCAGCGCATCTCCTTCTACGCCTCCACGCGCACCTATCACTCGGTGCTGGACTTCCACGGATGGAGCGACCTCGGCAAGGAGCTGCATCGGCTTTCCCTGGAGGGCAAGTGGCGGGAGATGCCCGAGCTGATCAGCGATGAGATGCTGGAGGAGTTCGCCATCGTCGCGATCGGCGACGAGCTGGCGCCCAAGCTCCGGGAGCGAAGCGAGGGTCTTTTCACGACCATTCTTCTGGACGGCGCGAGCGCACTGCAGGAGGATGAGGAGTGGCTCCGCGCCACCATCGAGGCGCTACAGCAAGGTTAGGAACTCATGAGCAGCGCACTGGAAGGCATCCGAGTGGTAGACCTGACCAATGTCGGTCCGGGGGCCCACTGCACCCGGATTCTCGCCGATCTCGGCGCAGACGTGGTGCGGATCGTCGAGGCGCGGTCCGTGATCGAGAAGCGCGGCCGGCGGCAGTGGAAGGCGCCCACCTGGGCCTATGGAATGAGGCGCAACACCAGACCGCTTGGCCTGGACCTCAAGAGCGAACGCGGCCTGGAGGTGTTCTTCAACCTCCTGGAGAAGGCTGACGTCCTGATGGTGGGGCTCCGGCCTTCCGCCGCCGAACGGCTCGGCGTGCACTACGACGCCGTCAGCAGGGCGAATTCCCGGGTCATCTACTGCTCCCTCACCGGTTTTGGCGCGGACGGGCCCTATCGAGATCTCGCCGGCCACGACATCAACTATCAATCCATCGGCGGCACGGTGGGCATGACCGGCCCGGCCGGCGGACCGCCAATGATCCCCGGCGCTACGGCGGCCGACAGCGCCGGCGGGGGCATGCAGGCGGCGATCGCGATTCTGGCAGCCGTGATCGCCCGGCAGGGGACAGGGAAGGGGCAGTTCCTCGACGTCGCGGCCACCGACGGCATCGTCAACATGGTCTCCCTGGCCATCGACGAGTACCTCTGCACCGGAGAGGAGCCGAAGCGGGGTGAGACGCTTCTCACCGGCCGCCACCCCTGGTACAACATCTACGAAGCCGAGGATGGGAAGTACATCAGTGTCGGCGCCATCGAGCCGCAGTTCTACGCGAATCTCTGCCGCTTGTTGGACCTCGAGGACCTGATTCCGCATCAGTACGCGGAGGGCGAGAAGAAGGAGGAGATCTTCGGGCGTTTTCGCCAGGTCTTCCGGACGAAGACCCGGGACGAGTGGGTGTCGTTGCTGATGGAGGCCGACACCTGCACGTCTCCGGTGTACTCGATCTCCGAGCTGGTTTCCGACCGCAATCTCCTGCACCGCGAGATGATCGTGGAGGTGGATCACCCGCAGCAGGGCAAGATGAAGCAGGCCGGGGTCATGATCAAGCTCTCCGCGACACCGGGCCGCATCGAGCACGTGGATCCCCAGTCCGAAGCGTTCACCGAGTCGATTCTCGGCGAAGCGGGCTACTCGCAAGCGGCAATCACCGAGCTGCGCGAGGCGGGGGTCGTGGACTAGGTGGTCACGGGCTGGATCTTCAACATTCAGCGTTTCAGTGTGCAGGACGGACCGGGGATCCGGACCACGGTCTTCATGAAGGGATGTCCCCTGACCTGCCCGTGGTGCTCGAACCCCGAGTCGCAGAAGTCCCATCCCGAGCTCGCACACGTAGATTTGCTGTGCGATGGTTGCGGCCGTTGCCTCCCGGTCTGCGAGCCGAAGGCGATCTCGCTGGAGGGCGAGAGAGTCAGGGTCGACAGGAGGCTATGCGACAACTGCGGCCGCTGCCTGGAGGTCTGTGCGCCCGGCTCGCTCAAGATGTTCGGAAGTGAGATCTCCGTCGAGGAGGCGCTGCGGGAGATCGAGAAGGACGCTCCCTACTACCGCAACTCGAAGGGAGGGGTCACCGCCTCCGGCGGCGAGCCCCTCCGTCAGCCGCGCTTCGTGGCGTCGCTCTTCAAGCGCTGCCGGGAGTCGGGAATTCACACCGCGTTGGACACCTGCGGATACGCGCCCCGCGATGCACTGCAGAGCGTTCTCGAGCACACCGACCTGGTGCTCTACGACCTGAAGCTGGTCGACGACGAGCGGCACATCGAGGTCCTCGGGACCTCGAATCACCCGATCCTGGACAATGCGAGATTCGTCGCCGGCAGTGGAGTCCCGCTGATCATTCGGATTCCCCTGGTTCCGGGCTTCACCGAGACGGAGGAGAACATCCGCGCCGTGGTCCGCTTCATCGAAGACGTGGGTGAGGGCGTCACCGCCATCCACGTCCTGCCCTATCATCGCTTCGGCCTGGACAAGTACCCGATGCTGGATCGGAACTATGAGCTGGGCGAGCTCACGCCCCTGCCCGAAGAGCGGATCCGTGCGGTCGTCGAGAGCCTCGGCGAGCTTGGCCTGGACTGCGAGATCATCCGCTGAGTTCGTGGCGGCATTGGCGCAGTAGACGATTCACTGCTGGGTCTCGCGCAGATCGCGTCTGCCGCTTTCCAGGAAAGCTCCCGCGATCCTCATGCTGAGACTCGGTGAGATCCGCTCCAGGTACCACCAGAGCTTCCACCAACGCGGGACGACGACGATCGCCCGGTTCTTGAAGACGGCGCGAAGCGTCTTCTTCGCGAACAGGTTCGGATCCATGGGACGGAGTCGTTCGAAGCGCTCTTCCGCCTCCTGCGCGGAAACCGGCAGATTCATCCTGCCGTATCTCCCACCCCGGAGGATCGGGGTCCGGATCACCCCGGGGCAGATCACCGAGACGCGTACGCCGTAGGCCTTCGCCTCGACGCGCAGGGCCTTCGAGAGACCCACCACCGCGTGCTTCGTCGTCGTGTAGCTACCCGACATCGGGCTGGTGATCAGCCCGGCCATGGAAGCCGTGTTGACGATGTGGCCGAATCCCTGATCGATCATCAACGGGTAGACGGCCTGGATACCGTGGATGACACCGCGGAGATTGACGTCGAAGACGTCTTCCCAGTCCCGCAGGGTGTAGTCGCGGATCTCTCCGCCGACTCCGATTCCGGCATTGTTGAAGAAGAGCTCGATCCTCCCGCTCCGTTCGACGATCTCGCCGACGAGCCGCTCGAATCCGGCGAGCTCCCTCACGTCCAGCTCGGCTGCGGTCGCCCGGCCTCCGCGCTCGCGGATCGCCGTGGCGACCTCCTCGGCGAGATCAACCTGCCGGTCTGCGACCGCCACCTCGAAGCCCCGCTGACCGAGCTCCTCGGCGAGGGCGCGGCCAATGCCGGATGCACCACCGGTGACGAGCGCCACTCCGCTTCCAGCCGACGGTTCGGTGCTGTCTACGCCCATGGTCCCTCCAGGAGACGATCGTGGAAGAGAATGAAGCCGGTGGCCGTCACGAGGCTGACGGGTCTCAGCTTCCGTACTTCGCTGGATCGATCGCGAACGCCAGGCCCTCGAGCCGTTCACCGCGCTCTCGGCGGCTCTGGTTCTGGCGCGCCCGCTCTCTCATCAGACCCAGGGCTGCGGCGTCGTCGAGGCCGGAGGTGTCGGATCCGAGATGCTCCTGGAGCAGCTCGCAGCGCAGCGCGCGTGCCGTCGGGCGGTGCCAGAAGGAGGCGTTCAGCTCCGTGTCGCCGAAGAACGAGCGGTCGGCGACGTTGGTCGAGCCGATCGTCGCCCAGGCGTCGTCGATCAACATGATCTTGGCGTGCACGTAGACGTCGTAGTAGCCGCCCGCCTTCGCATTGGAGGCGATCCCCGCCAGCAGAAAGTGATCGAAGTCGCCGAGAGATGCAACGAGGTCGAAGAACGGCTTCACAGCGGGGATCTCGCGCGCCGCCCGGTACTCCGGATGGGCGTTACCCGGCACCAGGAAGACGACTGCCACTCCACGTTCGAGCGCGGCCTTGAGATGCCCGACGATCTTGGGTGCGCCGATCGCCTGGTCCTCGAGGTAGATGGTGCGCTCCGCTCGGTCGATGGCCGCGATGTACTGATCGAAGACGCTGAACTCGCCGTTGCCGATTGCGAATCGCTCACCCCCCGGTGGCGCCGTGCCGTCTCTGTAGCGGCCGGCCCGGACGGTCCGCGTGAGCTGTACCACCGCGTCGCCGGCCGGAGGCGATGCCACCCCTGGAAAGGAAAGGCCGCCGGGGCTCGCGTCGGCGGGCCAGAACCCGTCGGTACGGTCTCGCTCACTGGCCTCGTTCCAGCGCTGCACGAAGTTGTGATGGATGTCCGTCACCGCCGGGCCCTGGATCTCGAGGTAGACGTCGTGGATGTCGCCCTCCTCCCGAGGGCTGTGCCCGGGCGGCGCGACCGAAGCCCTCTCCAGATTGATGCCCCCCACGAAGCCGACCTCGCCCTCGAGTCCGGCGTCGATCAGCCAGCTCTTCTGATGCTGACAGTCCCCTGCGGGCAGGCTGTCCCAGCGCGCCAGGAAGCGCGAATCCCGCTCCGCGAGCCAGCGGCGCTCCTCCTCGCTGCCCTCGAAGTACGAGCCGGCTTCCAGCGGATTGAGCTCGACGGGTCGCCAGAAGATCACTCGCACGTCGATCCCCCGTGCGGCGGCTCGGTCCAGCACGTCGAAGAAGCTTCCACGGTCGTCCGGCATCTGCATGTCCAACTCGATGAAGGCGACCGTGATCCAGACCCGGCTTCGCGCCGCCTCGACGGCCTCGCAGATGCGGCGGAAGGCCGGCTCGCCGTCCACCAGCGGCCTCACCCGGCAGCCTTGGCGAAGCGGGTAGCTGCCGGAGTTCACGTGGGGAATGTGGGCTGCGTCGCGGATCATCGCGGCTCCCTCCTCGCCGATTCTGGGCCAAAGTCCTAGCACAGCCGCGAGGGTCCCCGGGCGTCGAACCGGCCCTGGGGAGGCGAATCGGGGGAACTCTCCTTGAGGATCGCTACCTCTCGGCGCCGAGGAGCCAGCGCCGGAGAACCTCCGAGAGTTGCTCCAGCTTCACGGGCTTCCAGAGGTGATCGTCCATTCCCGACTTGAAGCCGTCCTCGCGATCGGGTTGGTTCGCGGCGCCCGTGAGGGCGACGATGGGTGTCCGGTGGCCGCCGCGCTCATGAGCGCGCATCGCGGCGGTGGCCTGGTATCCGTCCATCTGCGGCATGTGCAGATCCATCAACACGAGGTCGTAGGACCTCTCCTGGAAGAGGCGGATGGCCTCTCGCCCGCTGGATGCGACCTCGGTGTGTGGGCCCAGGGTGGAGAGCATGCGAAAAAGCACATTTCGAATCATCTCGTCGTCGTCCACCAGCAGCACGCGGTACTCCTCCAGGGAGCTCTCTTCAGCGGGAGCGGATCGGGTGCTGGACTCTTCGGGGGAGGGAAGGGCGGGGCGCGCCTCACTCGACTCGTCTTCCGGGAGCGGAAGCTCGAACCAGAAGGTGGAGCCCTCTCCTAGCTGGCTGGCTGCTCCAATTTCTCCGCCCATCTCCGCCACCAGGCGGCGGCAGATCGCCAGGCCGAGTCCAGTGCCGTTGAAGCTCCGAGTCGTGGACATGTCGAGCTGGGTGAAATCCTCGAAGATGCGGGGGATCGACTGCTCTGGGACGCCGATGCCGGTGTCTTCCACCTCGAAGCGGATCAGCGTGGATGGTTCCCGGTCGAGGCGGGGTGTGACGCGGATCCGGATGGAGCCGGCCTCAGTGAACTTGATTGCGTTGCTCACCAGATTCCACAAGATCTGTCGGACTCGCACCGGATCCCCTCTCACCCGCGCCGGCAGGGCGGGCGACGAGTCGAGCGCGAGAGAGAGCCCCTTCTTCACCGCTCGTCCCCGGAAGAGCCACACCACCTCCTCGACGAGGCTGGAGAGATCGAAGCTCCGCATCTGGATTGTCAGCTCCCCAGCTTCGATCTTCGAGTAGTCGAGAATGTCGTTGATGATGGTGAGCAGGGTGGAGGCCGAGGAGCGCACGATTTCGATCAGCTCGCGCTGCTCGGGAGACAGGTTCGTCTCGCAGAGCAGCTCTGCCGTCCCCATCAGTCCGGTCATGGGCGTCCGGATCTCGTGGCTGATGGTGGCGAGGAAGGCATTCTTGGCGCGCGATGCCGCTTCCGCAGCCCGGGTGGCTTCGCGGAGCTCCACCATCGTCTCTTCCTGCTTTTTCGCCTGGTCCAGGGCCACCTGCTCGTGCACCACGAGGAGTTCCTCGAGCGCCACGAGGCGCTCGGGAAGGTTCGAGGACTCCCGTCCGGGCCGGCTCTGCAGGGAGCTCGCGGCCGTTGCCGCTCCCCGCTCGGGGCCCTCGAAGAGGGGGCCGTCCTCGAAAGGCAGCAGGGCCTGCTTCACGTGGAGCGCCAGTCCGCTGAAGCGCTCGGCCACCACTCGGGGAACCTCGACCTTCGAGAAGAGGATCACCACACAGAGCTCTCCATTGGGGAGGAGCCCACCGGTTCCCACCACGGAGCGGATACCGGCCGGGCGCACGAAATCGCGCTGATCCGGGACGAACCGGCTGCCCTCCGCCGTCGGCACGTAGAAGACACTGAAGCGCTTCTCGGCCGGCTGGACCAGCACCTCCGAACGGGTTCGCACCACCGAGGCCAGATCCAATCCCAGCTGTCGGATTACCTGGGAGACCATCGGCAACCGCTCCACGACCCGCTCGCTCGGGAGCGGGATGGCCCTGTGACGCACCGAATCCTGCCTGGCGTTCCACTCGGGCTGATCGCCCCGGGTCGCGAAGAGGGTGAGGCAGGGCAGACCTGGATGGGCTGGGCGATCTCCGAGCAGGCGAAGCGCGAACGCCTGGCCGTCGGGATCGAGATCCTCGAGGGCGGTGGTCTTGAAGAGTCTCACCAGCGCCAGCGAGGGGGTCCCGCTCCCCGGATCCACGCAACGCTCGTAGAGGTGATCCGCGATGCGGTTCGCGGTCTCCTCCATCGAGCTGGCCCCCTGCCCCAGTCGGCGGAGCGCCGCGCCGCACTCGATCATCTGGCTCATCGGGAAGGTCGTGAGGTCGTACACGCGAGACCTCGACGTCGATGCCTCGAGGATACACCGATTTTCCTGCCGAAAGAAGCCGTCTTTGGCATGATCTGGGCAGGCCAGGGTGAGGCATGAACGAGATCGACGACGACGGACCCTTCGCCGAGCCGGTGCGGCTCCCCATCGAAGACCGCCTGGATCTTCACGCCTTTCGGCCTTCCGAGATCACGGAGGTGGTGGATGCCTATCTGGACGCGGCCTTGGAGGCGGGTTACCGCGAGGTGCGCCTGATCCACGGCCGCGGCAAGGGCGTCCAGCGTGCTCGCGTGCAGAGACTGCTCGCCGGCGACCGCCGTGTCGAACATTTTGCGGATGCGCCCCCCGGTCGCGGTGGCTGGGGCGCCACGCTGGTCTGGCTCCGCACCGCCTAGCTATTCTTCCAGGTAGTCGATGGCGTCCTGCGCCGCCTCCCGCACCTCCGGATCCGGGTGCTGGAGCAGCCTCTCCAGGCTCCCGATCACGTTGTGGTCGGCGGAGTACTCGAGGCTGTCGATCGCCTCCAGAACGACTTCCGAATTCGGGTCGTTGAGCGCCGTGACCATCCCGTCGATCGCCTCGGGAGACTCGGAGTCCCCGAGCTGGCTCACCGCGACCATGCGCACCTCGGGGTCAGGGTCGTCGGTCACCACCTCGAGCAGGTACTGCAGGCCCGGACCTTCGGGCTCGATGTCGAGGACGGCATCGGATCGCTCCTCGGGATCGGGATTCTTCAGTCCTTCGAGCGCCAGGGCGAGATCCTCCTCGTCCTGGTAGGCATAGTCGTCGTCGCCGGACCGCCGCTCCACGTCCGCAGGGGGCGGTGCCTTCCTCGGAGTCGATTCTTCAGCCGACCGGCGGTCGCCGGGCGGGGGCGGCCGCTCGGCAGCCGGCGGGGCCGACGACTCGGTCTCCGGGCGGGCAGTCGCCGGGGCGGGCTGCGTGGTTACGTCTCCCTCGTCGGAGCTGCACCCGGCCGCCCCGATCGCAAGAGCCAGGAGCCCGACGGCGATCCAGAGACGAGGCTGGAGTCGGATCTGAATTCCCTGAGAATGCATGACGGGTGAAAAGCTAGCGCAGTTTCTCGGGTCCGGCTCGGCGTTCGAAGTCGACGAAGATGGGCGACGACGCCGAGCCGATCGGGCGGCGAAGGCCCGCGCGTCGGCGGCTTTGCGCATGGCCGATCGCTCCTACTCGCCGGTGATCGTGACCAGTACGTGGCGTGTCTGGCGCGGGCCATCGAAATCACACAGAAAAACGTCTTGCCACCGGGACAGAGCGAGAGCGCCGTCGCGGACCGGAATCGCCTCGCTCGGGCCGACGATCCCCGCCTGAATGTGGGCCGCGGCGTTGTCGTCGATGCGGTCGTGGCGCCAGCCTCCTGCGGGGATCAGACGGTCGAGACAGTCGAGGATGTCCTCGGGCACCTGGGGGTCGTCATTCTCCTGGATCATCAGCGCCGCTGTCGCCCCGTGAGCGTAGAGAGCGCAGAGACCCGAATCGATTCCCGACTTGCGGACCTCCTCCCGTGCGGCTTCGGTGATGTCGACGAATTCGCGCGGGCGGCGGGTCGCAACCTGGATCGTGGACGTGTAGACCTTCATGCCTTCTCCCTGGTCGATGGAGAGATCGAATTCGATCCGAAAGGGACCGTAGAGAAGAGAGCCCTGCGGGCAAGGCCTCCGATCGCGCGACCTCACCCGCAGGCTTTTCGAATCCGGTGAATCCCAGCCCTGGCCCGTCTTCCCCGGTCGTGGCTCCCGAGGTCCAGGGCGCGCGCAATCAGGGCTCGTAGAGGGTCATCTTGGCCGTGAGCTTGCCCTTGGAGCTACCGATGCCCGTGTCGATCCAGGCCTTGACCGAGAGCTTCACCTTGATGGAGGCCCGGTTTCCGTTCTTGCCGGGACGCAGCTTCGCATTGAGCTTGATGGTCCAAGGATCGATCACGACGTCCACCCAGCCGGGATTCATCCCGATCTTGATCATCTCGTCCCACACCAGGTCGGCCATCTTGTCCTCGAGGATCTCGATCGAGCCGTTGTCGAGAGCCATGTAGAGCTTGTTGCCATCCTGGCTGGTCGACCCGGTGAGCGTGGTTCCCTTGGGGTCGATGTAGCTGAACGTCCCGTTCGATTCGATGGTCATCTGCGAGGTTCCTTCCCAGGACACCTTGCCGAGCTTCTTGGCGGAAGCCTTGAAGACCGTATGGCCCATCCATGCCGGGACGCTGCTGGCGTCGTTCACCTGGTAGCTCCCGACCAGCGTGACACCCGAAAACGAAGAGAAGCCGTGGACGGTCACGTACCAGTCACCGGCGCTCGGTGAATCGAAGGAGCAGGTCTCGTTGTTTCCGATGAGATAGGGGCTGCAGTCGTAGCTGGACTCCGTCGGCTGGCTACCGTGCTTCACGTAGAGATCCGCGTCCCCGGAGCCGCTGCTGGTCACGAAGGTCAGCTGATCGACACCGGCAGGTACCTGCAGCCTGAAGTGGAGCTCGTCGCTCGGAGATCCCAGCAGGCCGTACTCCGGAACGCCATTCTGTAGCTCGATCAGGCCAACACCACCGCCGCCCTGGTAGCTGCCGACCAGCGTGACATCCGAGAACGAGACGAAGCCGTAGACCATCACGTACCAGTCACCGGCAGTCGGCGAAACGAAGGAGCAGCTCTCGCTGTTCCCAGGGGAAAAGGAGCGGCAGTCGTAGCTTGAGAAGGTCGGCGGGCTACCGTGCTTCACGTACAGATCGACGTCGCCATTTCCACCGCTGATCTCGAAGGTCAGCTCATCGACCCCGGCGGGTACCTGCAGTTTGAAGTAGAGTGCTTCCGCCTGAGCCCCGGCTAGACCGTTCACCGGCACGCCGTTCTGGAGCTCGGTCACACCGTCGACAATCTGTACAGCGGCGGACCCCGCCAGAGGGATCGCTGTCCATGCCAGAAGCAGTGAGATTGCGATCACGTTTCGAAATGTCATTTCTCGTTTCTCCTCGTGGCTGCGGCCCCTGCCGGCCGTTCCGTTTGCCACGAGGTAACCCACCGCGCGGGGCGGGAGGTGTGAACCACTTCACACCCCGAAGCACGATCCCGATTTTCCTGGAAGTGCGGGAGCGGGGATCCATCCGGTCCCGGTCGCGGACGGGTCGCCCGAATACGCCGCATTTTCAGGGCGTTAAGTGGTCGAATTGCAGTGCGGGCGGTGTCAACGGGTTCACACCTGCGACATCCAGGCTCGCCGGACGGAATCTGACGAGGGTCAGATTGCCGGACGCGGGAAACGCCCGACAATCGCCGATTCGTCTGTGGGCCGACGCGCCGGGCTAGGCCGCCCTTCGCCGCCGGCGATGGGCGAGAGCCAGGAGCCCGGAGGCGAGCAGGATCGCCGTGGATGGCTCGGGGATGAGGGCTTGCTCGATCATCGGTGCGAGGAGACTCGCGATCAGATCGTCGCCCGGGAATTGCACGGGGTGGACGCCGTCTCAGGTAATAGAAGGAATTCGGGTCACTCTGCCAATCGGGATCGGCCGTGAACGCCGCGTAGAGATCCAGGAATTGAAAGTCGCCGCTCCCCGGGGGCGGAGAAGCAAGCTCGGCGGCGAGGCTCGCCAGCCGCCCGTTCATATCGCCGCAGGTGAGCGGGCTGGGGGGATTGAGGCATGGATCCCCGACAGGCGGTGGCGCGACCAGAATCAGGGGAATGCTCTCGGCGAGCACCATGCTGATCATGGCCTCGATGTTCCCGACCGTGTTTCCCAGGACCCAGGAGTTGTTCCCCACTTCGTAGACATCAGGGGTGCCGGTGAGGAGGACCAGCACATCGGCCGTGTTGCTGTCCAGCCAGACGTCGAGCCGGGACAAGACGCTGCCCGTGGTGTCCGCCGACACGCCATTGTCATCGATGATGGGGTCGTAACCGAGGTAATCCCCCAACAGGCGGAGGTAGCTTCCGTCGCCACAGCTGTCACAGGTGATCGAGTCGCCGAATCCGGCGATGACCGGCAACCCACCGGCAAAGCTCGGAAAAACCAGCACCAAGGACAGATATAAGATGAATCGCGCGGACATGAAATCCCTCCCCAGGGAATATCTGGCAACAAGCATTCGAACTCCTGCTAAGGAGGAAGTAGTTCATGAGGGAAAAGAGTGGCGCCGCAAATCACCCACGGGCAACATTGTCCCCCGAGGGGAGCGAGCGACACCCGGTGGGGAGTCTCACCGGCCTTGCCAGGGGAGGCAGTCGCCAAGACAGCGAATTGGGGTGAATTTACCACATTCACCGTTCTGGAGAGACCCCTCTGATGCGATGGGCTGTAGGAGCCAGCACGTCCGTCGGCCTTCACTTTGGGTACTCGTTACCCTGCTCGCGAGCGTCAGCGAGCCATGGGAGGTGAGCAATGCTTGGACGGATGCCGTTGTCTCCATCAACGCGGGCATCCACAAGAGCAGCAGCGAGCGGCCAGAAGCCTTCGAGAAGGCGACCGCGAGCAGACGCAGCGATGGACCACTCACTTACGAGGACTTTGTTTCGAGTCACAAAAGGCGGTTCGCGGTGCTGGAGATCAGCGGACCGACTCAAGCGGAGTTGCTCGCGGCCCTCGACTTCACCTGGAAGGCGCTGCACGATCCGGAAGTTCCGCTCTCTCGAGACCCTGCACTGTAATTGGCGTGTTGTATTCTGCTGCGACGTGGCTGGCGAACTTCCCCGACTCGACCTGACGCTCAAAGAGACGGACGCTCTCTCCGAGGCGGAGCGGGGAGCGCTGCTCACGCTGTTCCAGTCGAGCTACCGGCAAGCCAACCCCACCTTCCTACAGAAGTCGCTGGAGCGGCTGCGTTGGGCCGCGCTGGCCCACCAGGAGGGGAGCCCCGTCGGCTTCGCGCTCGCCGAGACGCGATTGATGGATCTTCCTCGCCTCCCCGCCCAGGTCGTGAGTCTCGCGGGCATCTGCTGCGTCCGGAAGGAACACCGTCGCCGCGGTCTCTTCGGTGAGCTCGAACGGCTCGCGTTCACCGCCCAGGAGATGCCCGAGGCACCGCGGCGCCTGTTCTGCGGACGGATGGCCCATCCGGCGGCGCTGCGGACGATCGCGCGCATCCCGACGGTGCTGCCGAGAGCGGGGCACCGGCCCACTCCCTGGCAGCGGGAAGTGGGCCAGGCCATCGCCGAGGCCTACGGCGTCCACGGCTTCGATCCGGAGACCTTCGTCTGCATCGGCTCCGGTGAGCCGATCGGCTACCCGGACATCGAGTTCGACGTCGAGCCCCACGAGTGGGAGCTCTTCGAGCCGGTCGACCGCGATCGCGGCGACGCCCTGCTCGCGATCGCCTGGGCGCCGGACGTTCCCCCGGGCTGGTAGCAGGCCCCACGAATCCCGGCCGGTCGGCTTCGCGTCGGTATCTGGCGCAGACCCCCCTCAGCCGCTCCGCGAGGCCGAGGAGTTTCCAGGGACCCACCGGTATCCGCTCAACGCGAGGCAGAGGATCGTGGTTCCGTAGAAGATCCAGACGAAGTTGAATGCGAGATCCGAGATCAGTCCGAGCTGGACATTGTAGGTCTCCCCGACGACCTCGGTGATGAACCAACAGGTCATGGCGATGCTGACCATCCACGCGTTGTGCCTCGGATAGAGCTCGAAGCGGACCGTCTCCCACGCGACCCACATCGAAATCGCCACCACCGAGGAGTAGACGAGTCCCAGCAGCAGGTGGCCGACCTGGACCATCGGCTTCAGTAGCGGAACCAGCGCCGCCATGAATGACGCCCCGAGCAGGATGGGAAGCCACAGGAACGACCATGCTGCTGTCATGCCTCTCTCCCTCCGGAACCGGGAGCGAAGGTAGGGGAAGCCTCTTCCGTGTCTGACGATGAGCAGGAGATGCGCGATGATCGAAAGCACCCCGCCGATCATGAAGGCGGGAGATGCCACGCTCATGCTCGGCGAGAAGACGACGAGGCTCATGAGGATGTCGACGGGAACGATGCAAGCGAACGCGATCAGCAGCAGAAGGCTGTCTCTCCGATCGATACCGTCGCGTCCGACCAGCACCACGAGAATCAGACAGATGAGTGACGTGACTGGTTTCGCCACACCCGCATAGATCGTCTCGATTCCGAACAGGAAGATCATCCAGTCGACCGCGATGTAGGAGCCCGCGATCAACAAGATCAACCCGACCAGAGCGAAGACGAGTACGCGTTTCTTCGGCTCCAACATCACCGAGCGGCTCGGTTGGCGAGATGGGAAGAGTGAGAGTCCTCCGTGCCGCAGACCAGGTTGGCCTTGCGGATGGGAATCGCGTAGGTGGGGCAGGCGCGGTGGCACTCGCCACAACGGATGCATTGGTCGCTTTCGATCCAGATGTAGGTGGCATCGGACGCGGTGGCCGACTTGATGTGACCGGTCGGCGCCCCGTCCGCATCGACGAATAGACGCGTCAGCTGATGGATGCAGGCGCGCGGCGAGACCTTGATGCACCAGTCGCAGTGGATGCACTGGTCCTGATCGATCTCGAACTTGTAGTTGCAGAGGTAACAGCGAAGTGCGTTGACTTCGATCTCCTGGGCGTCGTAGCCCAGGTCGACTTCTTCGTTGCCCTGGCGCTGTTCGACTGGCAGCGTGCGCATGTGCGCCGGGGTGTAGAGGTCGTGATCGCGCAGTCGACCGGTTTCGTCCGCCGCCTCGATCTCGACCCACCGGTGCACGCGTTGCCGGCCCATCAGGAACTCGTCGATGGCGCCGGCGGCGTCCTTCGCGTCGGCCACGGCGTGGATCACATCCAGCGGCCCGGTGTGGAAATCGCCGCTCACGAAGATCTTCTCGTCGTTGGTGCGGTTTCCCTCCGTGATCTCGACGCCCTCGGGCAGGATTTCCAGCGTGCTGGTCTGGCCCACCGCGTAGATCAAGGTGTCGCAGGGGACTTCGTAGTCACTGTCAGGAACCCGATGTACGGGCGGTTTGCTCCCGTCTTCCGGTTCGTCGCCGAGCACGTTGCGGTCGAAGACCACCGCCTTGACCTGACCTCCCTCGCAGCGCACCCGCGCGGGGTTCACCAGCGTGCCGACGTCGATCCCCTCCAGACGAAGCTGCCAGATCTCGTCGGGGCTGGCCGACATGTGTTCCTCGCCCCGCCGGTACATGATGGCGGTCACGCGATGCCCTTCGCCCAGCAGGCGTCGGGACGCGCGGGCGCAGTCCACCGCGGTGAATCCGCCGCCGATGATGACCGCGTCACCGCTCACCGGGATCGGATCGCCCGTGTTGTAGCGCTTGATGAAGTCGTAGCCGCTGATGGCGTTTGCGCCCTCCTCCAGGCCCTCGATCTCGAGCTCGATGCCCCGGATCGCGCCGGCGGCGACGAGCACAGCGTCGTACTCGGCGGCCATCTCGGCCAGGCGCTCGCGGTCGACGTGTTCACCGAGATGCACATCGATGCCGCTGTCGACAATCGCCTGGATCTCCTCGCGCACGACGTCGCGCGGGAGCCGAAACTCCGGAATGCCCCAGGCCATCTGACCTCCGAGCACCGCTTCGCGTTCGAAGATTTCGACGCCGTGGCCCAGCCGCTTGAGCTCCCGCGCAGCGCAGAGACCGGCGGGACCGCCGCCGATGATGGCGATTCGCTTGTCCGTGGGGTCCTCGAACCACGGCGGGAGCGGCTGCGCGGCTCGTGACTTGCTGTCCGCCGCCGCTCGCTTCAGATGGCAGATCGTCACCGGGCCGTTGGTGTTCGTCCACTGGTGACGACAGGCGGGCTCGCACGGCCGGGTGCAGACGCGGCCGAGCACACCAGGGAAGACGTTGTCCTCCTGATTGATGCGATAGGAGGCGTCCGGGTTCTCGAGCACCAGCTGGCGGATGTATTCGGGTACGTTCGTCCCGGTGGGACAGGCCGCCTGACACGGAATGTCGCGGGCCATCGTCTTTCGATCCAGGGCGGTGCGGCCGCTTCCCGTCGGGACCGAGAACTCCGCCGGCCTGGGCGCGTGATCGTACGCGATGTGCAGCGCCTCGATGGCCCTGCGATACGGCTCCATTCCGGAGGTGGAAGAATTCCCTTTGCTTCGCCTCCACACCGCAGCCGCCAGGGTTTCATCGCCTTCGCGGGTTGCCAGGAATGCGTCGAGCACGGCCTCGACCACGCGCGGGCAATCTTCCGTCTTGAACTCGCCGAGCGGCTGGCCAAATCGCCCCTCCGTACCGCCCAGACGGATTTCGTAACCCTCTGCCGAGCCCTGAGCTTCGCGAATGCGCATGCCCCGAAGACCGATGTCGGCGATGTAGTACGGCGAACAGGCATTGGGGCAACCGGTGATATTGATCAGGGCCTTGTCGCGAATCGCCTCGTACTGCTCCCGTTTGACGAGGCTCTGCAACATGTCGTACAGACGGCGGGTTTCCGAAACGGCAAGCGGGCAGTAGGTGGTCCCGACGCACGGCACGATGTCGTCGATCCCGAAGAACGCTCCCTTGGCGATCGGCAGCGCGTCGATCTCGGCCTCGAGCTCGGCCCGCTTTCCCGGGTCTACCCCGTGGATCTCGAAGTTCTGGCGGTTGGTGGTGTAGACGTACTTGTCGCCGTAGCGCTCGCTGAGCTCGGCGATGTGCTTGAGCGAGTGGAAGTCGATCTCTCCCTTGGGCACCATGATCCGAACGATGGCCTTGCCATCGTCGCCGCAAGGTCGCGGGTCGGCCAGCGGGCGCACCGGGACCGACGGACCGCAATCTTCCACGAATGCAGCTTCGAAGTCGATGTGGTCGACGCCTTCGGCGTCCATGAACTCCTCGACGATCCCGCGGCACTCGTCGATGCCCCGACGCTCGACGACGACCTTCAGCCGCGCCATGCTGCGGTCGAATCGTTCGCCATGATCGCGGTACATCAGCGCGACTGCGCGACACAGGGGCTGGATCTTGTCTCTCGGTACGAATCCGTACAGCAGCTCTCCCACCTGTGGACGCCAACCCATGCCACCGCCGATGTGCACCCGAAAACCGGTCTCCTCACCGCCATCGTGACGCTGGCGGACGATGGCGACCACCCCGATGCAGTTGATCAGCGGTTGACCGCAGTTGCCCTGGCAGCCCGAGTAGGTGACCTTGAACTTGCGCGGCAGGTTGTCGAGATCGCGGCAAGAGCCGATGAACGCGCCCGTCCTGCGCGCATAGGGCAGGACGTCGAAGCGCCGGTGCGGGCACACCGACGCCCAGGGGCAGGCGGCGGTGTTGCGGATGTTGTCGCCGCAGCCGTGCAGGGTGGTCAGGCTGTACCCGGCCAGCTCGCGCATCATTGGCGCGATATCGCCCAGCCGGAGGTAGTGCATCTGCAGCGCCTGCCGTGTGGTCAGGCAGATGCGGCCTTGCGCGTGAGCCTCGATGATCTTCGACAGCCCGCGGACCTGAGAGGTGGTCAGGACGCCTCCCGGTACGACGACGCGGGCCATGAAGTAATTGGGATGGCGCGTGGTGTAGATGCCGTAGGCCTTGGCGATCTTCGATTCCTCGAGGGTCATCTTGCCGTGACGCGCGATTTCATCGAAATCGAGCAGCAAGCCGCCCTCTTTGACGACCTCGTCATCACTGCGCCGGAGATTGGTGATGCGGCGCTGCATGCGATTCCTCCCTTGCGACCCCGGATTGCCTCGAATCTCCACGGCCGCTTCGACCCGCTCCAGAGGAGGCTACTCCGAGAGAGCTTCTGTCGCTCGGTTGCCTCGGGCGAGGGCCTCCTCTGAACGTCTCAGATGAAACCAGTGCTCAGGTAGCGTTCGCCGGTATCGCAGATGATGGTGACGACGCGCTTGCCGGCGTTCCTAGGCTGGCTCGCGATCTCACGTGCGGCGTAGACGTTGGCGCCGGCGGAGATCCCGGCCAGGATTCCCTCGGTCCTGGCGAGCTGCTTCGCCGTGGCGATGGCGTCGTCGTTGCCGACCTGGATCACCTGATCCACGATGTCGCCATTGTAGATGCTGGGAACGAAACCGGCGCCAATGCCTTCGATCAGATGCGGCCCGGGACGACCACCCGAGAGCACGGACGAATCGGCGGGCTCGACGGCGACGAGCCGGATCTGCGGATTCTGCTCCTTCAGGTAACGCCCCGCGCCGGAGATGGTGCCGCCCGTGCCCACGCCCGCCACCAGGTAGTCGAGCTTGCCGCCGGTATCGCGCCAGATTTCGGGACCGGTGGTGCGGTAGTGGATCTCGGGATTGGCGGGATTGTCGAACTGATGCGGGATGAACGAGCCCGGAATCTCCTTCTGCAACCGGGTCGCGCGCTCGACGGCCCCACGCATTCCTTCCTTGCCGGGAGTCAGGACGACCTCCGCGCCCAGGATGGTCAGGATCCTGCGACGCTCGGCGCTCATCGTGTCCGGCATGGTGAGGATCAGGCGATAGCCCTTGACGCGTGCAACCCACGCCAGGGCGATGCCCGTGTTGCCCGAAGTCGGCTCGATGATCGTCCCGCCCGGCTGGAGCGAGCCGTCCCGTTCTGCCTGCTCGATCATGCCCAGGCCGATCCGATCCTTGACGCTGGCCAGGGGGTTGCGCGTCTCCAGCTTGCCTACGATCTCGCCCGGCAAGCCCTCTCCATAGCGACTGAGCCGCACCAGCGGCGTGGCGCCGATCAGCTCGCATAGGCTGTCCGCGATTTCTTCAGTCATGATGGGCTCGGTCCGTCGTCGCCAGTCCGTCGTGCTCGCCGCCTTCGAAGCGGTGACCGACTCGGCTGGGTGCTCACGGGGCGCTGGAAGAGCGCGATGATACAGGCGGGATTGGCAGTTGCGCCCCCCAGCTCCCGAAGCCGTGCAATTCCAAGTGATTCCAGTTACTTATAGCCTGGCCACGGCCCGTGGCCGCGATCTCGCGAAGGAGGGTGAAGGGTGTCCAGGACGCTGTTGAGAGTCGTGCTCTGCCTGGGGATGGCGGCGATCCCGGCCGAGGCCGCGGAGCTTCCGGGCACCGGAGCGGACGCCGGAAGGACCGTGGTGTACCGCGACACCTGGGGAGTGCCGCACATCTACGCGCCCACGATCGAGGCGGGCCTCTACGCTCAAGGATGGGCTCAGGCCCAGGATCGCCCTCACGAGCTGCTCAAGAACTTCAAGCGCGCTCTCGGGGAAGCCGCCGAGCTCGATGGCCCGGCGGCGCTTCCCTTCGACATGGTGTCGCGGGTGTGGGACCACCATGGGACGGCTCGACGCCACGCCGACCGGGTCCGTCCCGCCGTCCGCAGACACATCCAAGCCTACGCCCGAGGCATGCAGGACTACTACGCTGCTCACCCGGAAGATGTACCCGAGTGGTGGGCCGGCCGGGAAATCGACGAGTACCTGATCGTCGCCTTCGGACGACTCTTTCTCTACGCGTGGTCAATCGAGCAGGTGTTCGCCGACCTTCGGCGCGCTGGCATCGACCCCGGCTTTGGCGACTATCACCACGGCTCGAACCAGTGGGTCGTCTCACCGAGCCGAACGGCCGACGGCGCCGCGATCCTCCTGATCGATCCGCACCTCTCCTGGTGGGATCTCTCGCGCTTCTGGGAGTTCCGGATCCATGCGGGCGAGCTGCACGGTAGTGGCTTCACCTTGCCGGGATCGCCCTACATCGGACTCGGTCACACCAACCATCTCGCCTGGGCAATGACCACGGGAGGACCCGACACGGCTGACGTCTACGAGCTCACTCTCGAGCCGGACGATCCGACCCGCTACCTCCACGACGGTGAGTGGAAGAGCATGACCAGAAGGGAGTTCACGATCCGAGTGAAAGGTGCAGGAGAACGGTCGTTCCGCACCTGGGAATCACACTACGGGCCCATCATCGCCATGAAGGACGGAAAGGCATACGCTGCCAGGACCGCCTACGCCGATTCCGTGGGCGCCTCCGAAGCGTGGTTCGAACTCAACATGGCCACCGACTACCGAGGCGCACAGCGCGCGATGGCGATGCTGCAGCTGTTTCCCCAGAATTTGATGCTGGCCGACACCTCCGGAAACATCTACTACCAGCGCACCGGACGCGTGCCGAGACGTCCCGAGGGATTCGACTGGTCGCGACCGGTGGATGGCTCGACCTCCGCCACGGAGTGGAAGGGATTTCACGGCGCGGAAGATCTGGTGCAGGTGCTCAATCCCGCGACCGGATACATGCAGAACTGCAACATTCCCCCGGACGCCATGTTTCCCGGCAACCCGCTCGGGATCGATCGTTATCCGGAGTACCTGTATGGCGATCTCATCTACGGGCCCCGCAGTGGCTGGACGAACCAGCGTGGAGCTCGCTCGGTGGAAATCCTCTCCGGAGACGCGTCCGTGACCGCGGAGGAAGCGATCGCCTACGCCCTGGACGTGCATCCCTACGGAGTGGAGCAGTGGCAGAGCGTGCTCCGTCGAGCGGACGAGCGGCACGGCGACGCGCTCCGATCCGATCCGGACTATGCGGCTGGACTGGAGGGCCTGCTATCCTGGGACGGGGAGATGGCGCGAGACTCGGCGGGGGCGCTCAAGTACTACTACTGGCGGAGCCAGCTCCTCGACGAAGCTGGGGGCGAGGCCGTCGCCGCGATCGAGCAGAGCGTCGACTTCCTTCTGGCGCCGCTCGGTCTGGCTCGCGATGAGCGGTTGGTCTCTCCCGAGCAGCTGCGTGCGCTCGCGGCCGCGATGGCGCCGGCGATGCGCCGGCTGCGCTCGGACCACGGCTCCCTCGCCGCCGTTTGGGGGGACAAGTTTCGTGTCGGCCGGGACGAGATGTCGTGGCCGGTTGGGGGTGGAAGCCTGGGGGAGATCGGAATGCGCACCCTGCGCTCGGTGGGCTACGGACCCGAGCGGCAGGACCACGAGCGCTGGGGGCAGAGCGGACAGACGTCCACACAGGTCGTCGTGCTGAGCTCACCGCCGCGGAGCTGGACCTACGTGCCCATCGGTCAGAGCGATCGCCCCGGCTCACCGCACTATCGGGACCAGGCCGAACGCCTCTTCAGCAGGCGCCGCCTGAAGCCCAGCTGGTGGCAGCCAACGGAGCTGGCCGAGCACATCGCCTCTCGAACCGTGCTGGAAGGCGCGCCAGACGCCCCGGGTGAGTAGAATGCCCGTCCTGCGAGCCATCCTTTCCCTCCTCGAGAAGAGCGCCGTCGGCTACCGCCAGCTCGTCCACGAACCCACGCCCACCTCCGAGGATTCCGCCCGTGTCCGAGGCGAGCCGCTCGCGGTGGGTGGCAAGGCTCTGATCATCAAGGCCGCCGACCGCTACGTCGTGCTCGTCATCAGCGCCGCTCGCCGGCTCGATTCCGGAAAGCTCAAGAGGGCACTCGGCGTCAAGAAGACCCGGTTTGCCACCGCCGAGGAACTCCACCATCTCACCGGCCTGGTCCCCGGCGCGGTCCCGCCGTTCGGCGACCCCATCCTTCCCCTCCCCCTCTACGTGGACGCGTCCGTTCTCGCGAACCAGCGGATCGCCTTCAACGCCGGAAGCCTTACCGACTCGATCATCATGTCCGTCGACGACTACCGGCGCATCGCGTCGATCGAAGAGGTGATCGACGTGGCCTGGGACGACTGACATCGCTCAGCTTCCTCTGCACCCGCGCGTCGGCGTATGGCGCAGGAAGTCGAGATCGCAGCCGAGGTCCGCCTGGAGGACCTCTTCCCGGTAGAGTCGGGCGTAGCCGCGTTTCGGTGGCGCGAAGCTCTCCGCGCTGCGACTGGAAAGCTCGGATTCGGGGACGAGGAGATCGAGGCGCCGCTCGGCGACGCTGATGCGGATGCGGTCTCCGGTGCGAACCGCGGCGAGGGGACCGCCGCTGGCGGCGTCGGGGGTGACGTGGAGCACCACGGTGCCGAAAGCGGTGCCGCTCATCCGCGCGTCCGAGATGCGCAGCATGTCGCGGACACCGGAGCGGGCGAGCTTGGTTGGAATCGGCAGGTAGCCGGCCTCGGGCATGCCCGAGGGGCTGGTCGGACCGGCGTTTCTCAGCACCAGGATGTCCTCGGCACGGACGTCGAGCTGAGGATCGTCGATGCGCGCCGCCAGATCCTCGAGAGAGGAAAACACCAGTGCGCGCCCCTCGTGCTCGAAGAGCTCCGGGCTCGCCGCCGAGCGCTTGAGGATGGCGCCGCGAGGCGCCAGGGAGCCGAACAGTGCCACCAGACCGCCTTGTTCCTGCACCGGCTCGGCGAGCGGCCGTATCACCTCCCTGTCGACGTAGCCGCCATCTCCAGCCAACCGATCCCCGAGAGTGTCGCCCGTGACCGTGGCGCAGTCGAGGTGCAGCAGCGAGCGCAGCTCGCGCAGCACGGCGCCGATCCCACCGGCGGCGAAGAGATCCTCCATGTAATGCGGGCCGGTGGGCTTGAGGTCGACCAGCACCGGGGTGGCGTCGGAGAGCTGGTTCAGCCGTCGAAGGTCCACGTCGATCCCCGCCCGCCCGGCGATGGCGGTGAGATGGATGATCGCGTTGGTCGAGCCGCCGATCGCGAGCATCACGCGGAGGGCGTTCTCGACACTCTCCGGCGTGATGATGCGGTCGGGGGTCCGCCCCTTGCGCCCCATCTCGACGGCGGTGGCGCCAGAGGCCTCGGCGGCGCGCAAGCGGTCGGCGTGCACGGCCGGGATGGCGGCGGTGCCCGGCAGCAGCATCCCGAGCGTTTCGGCGATGGCCGCCATCGTGCTCGCGGTGCCCATCACGCCGCAGGTGCCGGCGGTGGTGGCGAGCTTCTCCTCCACCGCCTCGATCTCGTCCTGCTGAATCTCGCCAGCGCGAAACAGGCCCCAGAAGCGCCGGCAATCGGTGCATGCGCCCAGTCTCTCCCCGTGGTGGCGGCTGGTCAGCATCGGGCCCGCCACCACCTGGATCGCCGGCCGACCGGCGGAGATCGCACCCATCAGCTGGGCGGGAACCGTCTTGTCACAGCCGCCCAGCAGTACCACCGCGTCCATCGGCTGGGCGCGGATCATCTCCTCGGTGTCCATCGCCATCAGGTTGCGGAACATCAGACTGGTGGGAGCGAGGAACACCTCTCCCAGGGAGATGGTGGGAAAGGCGAGGGGAAGGCCGCCCGCGGCGAGAACTCCCCTCTTGACGGCTTCCACCAGCTCCGGGAAGTGACGATGGCAGTTGTTGAAATCGCTGGCCGTGTCGATGATGCCGACGACCGGGCGCTCGAGCATCTCCCGGGAGTACCCCATCGACCGCGCGAAGGAGCGCCTCAGGTAGAGGGCGAAGTCGGGATCCCCATAGCTGGTCAGCCCGTCGGCGAGACCGCCCTTGCCGGACATCTCAGATCACCGTCTTCACGGTCTTCGCCTCGAGGTACTCCCGGATGCCGAAGGTTCCCCCCTCGCGGCCGATTCCGCTCTCCTTGATGCCGCCGAAGGGCGCCTCCGACGCAGCCAGGGCGAAGTCGTTGACTCCCACCATCCCCGCTTCCAGCGCCTCGGTAGCCCGGTCCGCGGTTTGCAGGCGATTCGTGAACAGGTACGCCGCCAGGCCGAAGGGAAGAGCGTTGGCCCGTTCGATGACCTCGTCGAAGTCATCGAAAGCGAGGAGCGGTGCGACGGGGACGAACGGCTCCTCAGAGAGTATCCGCGCGTCGTCGGCCAGGTCCGAGAGCACGGTCGGCGAGAAGAAGTACCCCCTGTGGATTCCAGAGGGTGTCCCTCCGCCGGTGAGGACCTTTGCGCCACCCGCCCTCGCGTCGTCGACGAAGGTGCGCGCCGCCTCCAGGCGCCGGCGATTGGCCAGGGGACCCATCTCCACGCCGGGCTCCATACCGTTTCCCACCTTGAGAGCACTCGCGATCGCGACGAAGGCCTCACGGAAGGGTCCGCTGAGCGAGCGGTGAACGTAGAAGCGGCTGGGGCTGACGCAGACCTGGCCGGCGTTGCGATACTTGGCGCGCGCGCAGGCAGTGGCGGCTCGCTTCGGGTCCACGTCGTCGAAGATGATCACGGGGGAGTGCCCACCCAGCTCGAAGGAGATCTTCTTCATCCCCTCCGCGGCCAGCTTCATCAGCTGCTTGCCGACGCTCACCGACCCGGTGAAGGTCACCTTGCGGACGGTGGGGGAGGCGATCAGGTGTGTCGAAATCTTGGAGGGTTCACCGGTCACGACGTCGAGTGTGCCCGCGGGCAGGCCGGCTTCGCCTGCGATTTGTGCCAGCGCAAAGGTGGCGCCGGGGGCCTCCTCGGCCGGCTTGATGATGACGCTGCAGCCCGCGGCGAGGGCGGGGGCGAGTTTGCGCGCGGGGAGCAGGACCGGGAAGTTCCAGGGTGTAAAGGCGGCGACGACACCCACCGGCTCGAAGCGGACGCTGAACCGCACCCCGGCCTCGCGTCCGTCCAGCGTCTGGCCGTAGATGCGCTTCGCCTCCTCGCCGTTCCACTCGAACTGATCGGCGCTCGCCAACACCTCCGCGCGTGACTCCGCCAGCGGCTTGCCCACCTCGAGCGTGACCATCCGCGCGATCTCGTCGACGCGATCGCGGATCCCCTCCGCCATGCGGCGCAGGCACGCAGCCCTTTCGTTCACGGAGACGCTTCGCCAGGCCCGGAACCCGCTCTCCGCAGCGCCGAGAGCCTCGTCGAGGTCGGCTGGCGTGGCCACCGGAATCACGCCGACCTCCTCTTCGGTGGCGGGGTCGACGACGGCAAGAGTGGCGGCGTCCGCCGCCTGCCGCCAGCGTCCGTCGATGAAGAGTCCGTAGGATTCGTACATGAGCCTCGAGCCTCGCTTCAGAGGAGCTGGGAGTGATAGCGCTCCTGGACCTCGTCACACCAGTCTCCGACGTTCCAACGTCCGTAGGCGCCCATGCCGCCGAGCGGATCGCTTCCCCAGTAGACGGGAACGTGGATCAGGGAGAGGCCCTGGTGAGAGTGCGCCTTCGATAGCGCCGCCTTCAGACTGGCGCCGTCGAAGCCGCCGAAGAGCGCGTTGACACCGCCGATCGCCCCAGCGAGCGCGACGTAGTCCACGGCGACGCTGTCGTGGGTGGCGAAGTCCTGGCCGTACTGGTCGATCTGCAGGCTGGAGATCGCCGCCATGCGCCGGTTGTCGAGCACCACCACTGCACCCCGAACCCCATGGGCGATGCCGTCGACGAGGATCTGCGGATTCATCAGGAAGGAGCCGTCTCCGGTCAGGGCGATGCAGTAGCGTGCCTCTTCGGCGATCGCCGAGGCCAGAAGCGCGCTCGCCGCAAAGCCCATGTAGGAGGCGCCGGTGTCGGTGAAGGTCTGGCCGGGTGCGTCGTCGGCGACGATCTGGAAGCCGTTGGCCTGTACGTCGCCCGCGTCGAAGTACTTGACAGCGCCGACGCTGCGCGCGAACGCGTCGATGACTCCGATGGCCGACGGCTGCGTGAGGACCGGTCGACCCCAGACCGGATCGTCGAGCGGGGCGCCGCTGCAGCGCTCCTCGCGCAGTTTCGCCCAACGGGCCTTCTGCTCCGCGCAGGCGTCGAGCCACGGTGTTCGGTCCTCGACGGCGGGAAGGCTACTGCTCTCGAGCGCGGCGACGAGTCGTTCGACGACCGCGTCGATCGAGCCGACCAGGGCGATCGTCCGGTTGTAGTGGGCCGCATCCGCACGGTCGCCGTTGATGTTGATCACGGCCTCGGCCTTCTCGAAGCCGGTCCCGGAGCAATCGGCCTGACAGACGGCGCGGGAGCCGACCACGATCACCAGGTCTGCGTTGGCCATCGCGAAGTTCCCGCTCAGTGTCCCCTTGCTGCCTCCCACGTGCATGTTGCGGGGATGGGCGTCGGGAAGCGCGCCGAGCGCACCGGGAGAGAGGACGGCGACACCTCCGGTGGCGCTGACCAGCGCCTCGACGGCTGCGGGGTAGCGCCGCGCACCTCCTCCGACCTTGATCGCCACGCTTCGGTGCCGGTGGATCAGGTCAGCGGCGGCTCGGTAGGGGGCATCGTCCAGCGGCCCTACCCGGTCGGGCTCCGGGCGGCCGGGCAGAGCCGCCAGGTTGAGGCGGTGAATCCGCTTGGGCTGGATGTTCATGGGGAATTGAACGTAGAAGGGCCCCGCCATGAACGGATGGTGGACGCGGACGGCGCCACGGCGAAGGCAATCGCGCAGCGAATCCGGATCGTAGAGGGTGAACGATTCTCCCATGACACTGGTCAGCCGTCCGAAGAGATGCTGCTCGCGTTTTGGTACCTGCTGCATGTTGTAGCCCTCGCCGTGCGTTGTCTCGTCACCGTAGATGTGCCAGACGCCGACTCCGTTGGAGGCGCTGGCCAACGATCCGGCCAGAGCCTGGAGGGCGCCGGGGCCGATCGACGTGACGACGGCCGGCGTTTCACCGTAGTGCCAGCGGAGCGCGGTCGCGGCGTGAGCCATGGCCACCTCGTTGCGGCACTGGAAGATGCGCACCACGCCCTCCTCCTGATAGACGCGCAGCACCTCGGCGAGCGCAGTGCTGCCGTGCCCGAGAATGACCAGGTACTTGGTGACACCCTGTTCGAGCAGCCCGAGCACCAGCCCCTCCGCCGTGGTGACGTCGGCGACAGGGGGCAAGGCGCCGGCTCCGAGAGCGCTCTTGACCGTTCGATGGGCTCGAATCGCGCGAGCCCGCGACTGCGCCGTCGATCTGGTCACGGTCATCTCCTCCTGGCTTGCTTCACCAGAGCCGCGAAGTCGGGAATGTATCCCAGCCCGACCCTGCCGCTAGGAGAGGGCCCTTCGGGCCCTCGAGGCCGCCGCGCCGCGTCGAGGGCGGGTGGTCTACAGTAGGGCTTCGAGGAGGAGCCGAGATGGCCGAGACACCCGCGATCCACGATCTCCGCTTGATGACCAGCCCCGAGGTAGAGGCCGCCCTGCCGGGGATCGGCTGCCTGCTGGTGCCGGTCGGCTCCTGCGAGCAACACGGGCCAAACCTCGCCCTCGCTGCGGACGCCGCGCAGGCGGCGGCCTACGCCCGGCTGCTCGCCCGGGCCATGCATCCGCGGCTGGCGGTGGCGCCCACCATCAACTACGGGCTCTCGGAGCACCACATGCACTTCGCCGGATCGACCACCCTCACCGCGGAGACCTTCATCAATCTCTGTGTCGACGTGGCCGTCGGGTTCGCTCGCCACGGACTCCGCCACGTACTGTTCGTGAACGGTCACGGGGGGAACGACGCCGCGCTCTCCATCGCCTGTGACAGACTGCACGGGGAGCACGGGATGCAGGCGGCGCATGCCACCGCTGCCCTGGTCGGCGCGGCGGAGCAGGCCGCGAAGATCCATCAGGGACGCGACGTGGGTCACGGGTGCGAGTTCGAAGTGAGTAGCGCCATGCACCTCTGCCCGGAAGTGGTGCGCGAAGCGGCACTGACGCCGGGGGACCTCGGCGAAAACACGGTGCGCCACACGCGAGCACTCGGATCGCTCATCCATCGCTCCTACCACTGGGAGGAACGGACGCGCAACGGCGTGCTGGGCGACGCGGCTGCGGCCGCGAGCGCCACTCACGGCCGTGAGATGACCGAACGCGGTCTGCGAATTCTGTGCGAGTTCCTGGAGGATTTCATGGCTCTACCGGTCCCCGGCCAGGTCTAGCTCGGGTTATGATGCGGGCCGGGATGGGCAACGGGAGGAGGCGATGACCTACGAGGCGATCCTTCTGGACGTGAAGGACGGTTTCTCTGCCCCCGGTTGATCGGGCCGCGGCCCGCCAGGGGAGGTTGCGCCGGCTGAGTCTCGGCGGCGACTGGAAGTTCTGTCGAGTCGGGGCTCGCCGCAGCCAGCCGGCCACTGTGCCCGGTAGCGTACACGCCGATCTCCTGGCACTGGGAGAGATCGAAGATCCGTTCTTCCGCGAGAACGAGAAGGATCTGCAGTGGATCGGCGAAGCGGACTGGCGCTACTGGCGGGACTTCCGGGTCGACGCCTCCCTGCTCGAATCCAACCGGGTGCTGCTCCGCTGTCACGGTCTCGACACCCTGGCCACCGTCCGCATCAACGGAAAGCTCGTCGCCCGGACCGACAACATGCACCGCACCTGGGAGTTCGACGTCAAGCGAAAGCTCGCGGTGGGGCGCAACCGCATCGAGGTCAGCTTCGCTTCGGCAGCCAGAGAGGTGCGCAAGCGTCAAGAGGCGGATCGCCTGCCCGGCTGGTTCCAGATGCAGTGTCTCGAGGGCGCCAGCTGGCTGCGCAAAGAGGCCTGCAATTTCGGCTGGGATTGGGGACCGGGCCTGGTGACCTGCGGTATCTGGCGGGAGATCGAGCTGGTCGGCTTCGATACGGCGCGCCTGGCGGATGTGCAGATCCGTCAGGACCACTCCCGCGCCCGGGGAGCCGCGGTCGAGGTCCGGCTGCGCACGGAGCGCACCAAGACCGCGAAGCGCTCGAATCTCATCGCGGTGGTGACTCTGCTGGACGGCGAGGAGCCGGTCGCCCGCGATCAGCTGCGACTTCGAAGAAACGCTGGGAGCGCCACCCTTCGCGTCGACGATCCCAAGCTCTGGTGGCCCAATGGAATGGGGGATCAGCCCCTCTACACGCTTCGCATCGAGCTGTGCGATGGCGCGGGTGAGGTGATCGAGAGCTGGACCCGGCGGATCGGGCTTCGCACCCTGGAGCTCCTGCGCGAGCCCGACGCCTGGGGCGAGTCCTTCGGCTTTGCGGCCAACGGCATTCCCTTCTTCGCCAAAGGAGCCAATTGGATCCCCGCCGATGCCATCCTGACCCGCTTCGAGCCGGGTGACTACCGACGCATCCTCGAGGACGCGGCCGCCGCCCACATGAACATGCTCCGGGTCTGGGGGGGCGGTATCTACGAGGAAGATCTCTTCTACGATCTCTGCGACGAGCTGGGGCTCTGCGTGTGGCAGGACTTCATGTTTGCCTGCGCCACCTATCCCTCACACCAACGGGAGTTTCTGGAGAGCGTCCGCGCCGAGGCCGCGGACAACGTCGCCCGGATTCGCCATCACGCCTGCCTGGCGCTCTGGTGCGGAAACAACGAGCTCGAGATGGGGTTGGTTTCCGATCGCTGGAGCGACTGGACCATGAGCTGGGACGACTACCAGCGCCTCTTCGACGATCTCTTGCCGGATGTCGTCGGGGAGCTGGACCCCGGGACCGCCTACTGGCCGGCGAGTCCTCACACCCCGGGTCCCGTAGAAGTCCGCAAGGACGCCAACCACCCGGCTCGAGGCGACGCCCATCTCTGGGGCGTCTGGCACGGAAATCAGCCCTTCGAGTGGTACAGGAGCTGCGAGCATCGCTTCAACAGCGAGTTCGGGTTTCAGAGCTTTCCCGAACCGCGCACGGTGGCGAGCTTCACGGAGGCCGCCGATCGAAACATCACCAGCCCAGTGATGGAGCATCACCAGCGCAGCGGCATCGGCAACACCACCATCGTCCGCTACATGCTGGAATGGTTCCGCATGCCCACCTCCTTCGAGAAGACTCTGTGGCTGAGCCAGATTCTCCAGGGTCTCGCCGTCCAGTACGCGGTGGAGCACTGGCGCCGCTGCATGCCGCGTGGCATGGGGACCCTCTACTGGCAGCTCAACGACTGCTGGCCGGTCGCCAGCTGGTCCTCCATCGACTCCGAAGGTCGCTGGAAGGCCCTGCATTACCTCGCCCGGCGATTCTACGCACCGGTGCTCGTCTCCGGCGTGGAAGACGTGAAGCTGGGGAAGCTCGCGATCCACCTGACCAGCGACCTCCTGAAGAGCTGCTCGGGAAGGCTCCAGTGGACGGCGACCCGAGTGAGCGGGGAGCGGATTGCGGGCGGCTCGAGAGAGCTTCGCATCGCACCCGGTCGAAGCCGGCGCGTGCAGAACCTCGACCTCCGTCCCCTGCTGGAAGCGCACGGCGAACGCGATCTCCTGGTCTGGCTCGAGTTCGCGGGCGATGGCCCGGTTCGCTCCGGCAATCTCGTCGCCTTCGTCCGGCCCAAGGCGATGGAGCTCAGGGATCCGCGAATCGACTGGTCCGCCGAGCGCGCGGCGGACGGCGGGTTCGAGCTGAAGCTTGGCACGCAGCGCCCCGCACTCTGGACCTGGGTCGAAGCGGAAGGCTGCGACCTGCGTCTTTCCGACAACTTCTTCCACTTGCGGCCGGGTCGATCCAAGAAGCTCGCCTTGCGTCCGGAGAGTCCTCTGTCGCTCACGCAGCTGCGGCGCAGGCTTCGCGTGAAGAGCCTCGTCGACACCTACGGCGATCCAGAATAGCGGCCAGCGCCTAGCTCACACCTCGCCATCGCTGGCGACGGCCGCCACCAGGGCGAGGTCGCTCTCGCGCACCGAGTCCGCGTCGAATTTCCGCGCCGCGGCGGCCATCCGTGTGAGAGCCGCTCCCGTGGCCATCGGCAGCTTGGCATCCCCCTTCAGAGCCCGGTGGAAGCGCACCGGGTTGATGCGAGCCACCACGTAGTTGCGGAGATAGGGAGATTTGAAGCCGCGCTTCCGCAGCCCCTCGACGATGTGCTTCACCGCGGCATCGATCTCGATCAACCGCGCGGCCCAGCCCGCCCGCTCGCGCAGGCTCGCCGCCAGGGTGCGCTCGCTCCACCGGTCCACCTTCTTGAGGAAGGGACTGTAGGCTCCGCCGCCGAAGCGCTTGTTCTCCTCGTAGGCGAGGCCCAGCGTCAGCAGCTGGGGCTCCTCGAACTCGGTGGCGAATTCCGATTCCTTGGCGCGTTTTCGGCGCGACGCGAGCTCGCGGGCCATGCGGATGACCTCGAGGCTGCGATCCTTCAGGTTGTGAGCCTTCTCGGTGTTGAGGGCGAGGATCTTGAAGGCCAGGTCCGAATCCGGCGAGATCAGCGCCGTCACCTGACGAAGGCCGAGCACCTTTGCCGAAGCCAATCGGTGTCGTCCGTTGGGTGTCCAGAGCGCGCCGTCGGCGCCCGACACCACGATCAGTGGATCGAGAAAGGAGCCGCTCTCCTCGATCTTCTTTGCCAGACGCTTGGTGTGGGTGGGCGAGAGATCGCGCTGAAACGGGGTCGGCTCGACCGAGCCGATCGGGAGCGAGGCCAGAAGCAGGGGCCGGCCGGAAAGCGGCTCGCGGTAGGCTCCGATGGCCGCTCCGCCGGCGGCCTGCACCTCGGCCACCAGCGGGGCCACCTCGGGTGAGGTGAGCTCGAGCAGGATCTCGGCGCCTTCCAGCCCCCGCTTCTCTGCGCGCACGGTGATCCGCTTGCGTGCCGACGCCCTCTTGCGAGGGTCCGACTCGCGCCGGGCCTTGCGCACCGCCCTCTTCCCGCTGCTCTTCTTCGCCGCCATGGTTCGATTCTAGCCCGGATCCACGGAGATCCGTGAGGCGGAGGATCAGCTTTCGGATCTGGCGGGCAGGCGAATCGTGAACTCGGCTCCCTCACCCTCCTCCGAGTGGAGCTCCAACACACCGCGATGCTCACGGATGATGTCGTAGGTGATGGCGAGCCCCAGTCCAGTGCCCTCTCCCAGGGATTTCGTGGTGAAGAAGGGGTCGAAGATGCGATTGCGGATCGCTCTGGGAATCCCCGGCCCATCATCGGAGACGCGTATTTCGACGCCGTCGCCGCGGGCTCGAGTCACCACCCGCACCGTCCCGCCGCCTTGCTGCGAGACCGCCTGAAGCGCATTGATCGCCAGGTTCAGTACCGCCTGGATCAGGTGCTCGGCGGAGCCCTGAATGAGTGGAAGCTGATCGGCGGGCTCGAAGTGCAGCTCGACGGAGGGCAGCCGATGGAGCGCAGCCATCTTGAGGGCGTCGCCCGCGACGGCGTTCACCTCCACATCGCCGAGTTCGCCTTGGGAAAGACTCGCGAAGCGACGCATGCGATCTACGATGCCGCTGATTCGCTGGACTCCGTCGACGCTCTCCGCAATCATCATTCGCAGCTCTTCGATCTCCTCCGACTTCTCCCCGGAGAGACTTGCGAGCTGCTCCCCGACTGATTCGACCGTGCGTTCGATCTGGCTCAGGTTCGAGCACACGAAGGCCAGAGGGTTGCTCACCTCGTGAGCGACTCCAGCGGCGAGTTTCGCCGCGGTTTCGAGGCGCTGGGTCTGGCGCAGAAAGTTCTCGTAGCGGCGTCGCTCGGTCCGGTCTCGCAAGACGGCGTAGAGCCCCAGGGGCTCACCATCGTCCCCCCGAACGCAATCGGCGCTCACTTCGATGGTCCGGTCAGCTCCCGTGTGAAACTCGTTCAGGAGTGGACTACCACCGGAAGCCAGGGACGAGACGAGTCTCTCGACTTCGTCCTTCTCGACGCCGACCGCCGCTTCCGCCATCACGCTCCAGACGGGGCGCCGTAGCAGCTCTGCTGCGGAGGTCTGGAGAATCGTCTCGGTGGCCGGATTCAGATCGAGGATTCGTCCGTCGAGATCCACGACGAGCACGCCATCCGTGAGATGCTCGATGACGTGGCGCCGGGCAAGCGGAAGAGTATCGAGGATGCGGTAGCGCCAGTTCAGCACGAAGAGCAGACAGACCGAGACGCCCATCCCCATCGGCGTGAAATCGAGATCCATGCTGGTGAGGGCAGCACTCGCGACCATGGGACCGAGAGCCGCCGTTCCCAGCGCGACGCCTCGTCCCGGCTGCTTGTTGACGATCAGTCGAAATGCCGATGAGAGATAGAGGCTGATCCCGCCAGCGACGAGCACCAGGGCCCAGCACAGGGTGACCCAGAAGAGCGGAGCGGCGAAGGCGAAGCCATCGATCTGCCCCATGGCGTGGTGCCCGAAGCCCCGGACGAAGAGGTGGTGGCTCGAGTTCGTGAGCACCACCAGCACACTGAGCGCAGAGGGAAAGATCACGGCCGGCTGGAATCCGGGTCTGCTCTCGAACGAGCGGCTCCGCGTGAAGCGGTCCGCAAGCAGCAGCCAGAGTGGGGGGATGGAGAAGGCCCCTACGAAGCCGAGCATCAGGGCGGTTTCCTGCTGCTGCGGGTCGGGGAGCAGATGCCAGAGCCCCAGGCCGACCGCCCACAGCATCATCGACAGCATCAGGGCAATGACCAGCCAGTGAACCACCGTGCGCTCTCGCCGGAAGCCCACGTAGAGGGTCATGGCGGCCACCGCGAGTGCGGTGAGAACGGACAGGTAGACCTGGGGATGCATGATCTCCTCGCGCGGCGGCTGGTACTGTATCGGGTCTCCAGCCGAGTCTGTTTAGGCGAGGGGGGCACCGAGAGAGGAAGGATGCTCTCTTCGAGTTGGCTCCCCGCTCCCCGGGCCGGGCGCAGACGACGGCTTACCATCCCAGCAGAATTGCCACAGCCCGATGGCAATTCGGGGAAGATCCGACCCGGCCCGTTGGAATCCACCTCTCGGATTGATAGCTTCGAGCGATGGCTCGAAGAGTCGCCGGTATTGCCCACGCCCGGGCCGGTCTGCTTGGCAACCCCTCGGACCAATACGGAGGCAAGACCATCGCCTTCTCGATCCGAGACTTCTGTGCCCGCGTGACCATCGAGGGCGCCGACCGCTTCGCAATCCGGCACGGCTCTTCGGATCTGATCGAGTTTTCCTCGTTCCTCGAAGCGGGCGAGACCTTTCGCGAGCGGGGCTGCGACGACGGCATCCGGCTCCTGCGCGCCGCGGTCCGGCGCTTCGCGGATCACTGGGAGGGGATGAGGCAGCCGGCGAAGGACGACCAGCTCCTGCGCTTCGAGATGCGCTACGAAACCAGCATTCCCCGACAGGTGGGTCTGGGGGGATCCAGCGCCATCGTCGTCGCAGCTCTACGCGCGCTGATGGCGTGGTTCGAGGCGCCCATCGATCCGGCTGCGCTCGCGGAGCTCGCGCTGGCGGCGGAGGTCGAAGACCTCGGGATCACAGCGGGCGCCATGGACCGCGTGATCCAATGCTACGAGGGAGTGATGCTGATGGATCTTCGCGAGCCGCGGACCGCCGCCTCCTACACGCGCCTCGGCCCCGAAATTCTGCCGCCGCTCTTCGTCGCCTGGAATCCCCGCGGCGGTCGGGCCTCGGGCCGCATCCACGAAGGGGTGCGACGACGCTGGCGGGAGGGAGACGAGGAGGTGCACCGGGAAATGGCGGCGCTCCGCGAGCTGGTGGATTCGGGCTCGGCGTGCCTCCGGCGCGGCGACCACGCCGTCTTTCGAGAGCTCATGAATCGGAACTTCGAGATCCGGGCACAGCTCTTCCCGATATCGAAGGCCAACCGCGAAATGGTCGAGATCGGGAGATCCTTCGGCGCGGGAGTCAAGCTCTGCGGGTCTGGCGGAGCGGTCGTGGGCGCTCTGGCCGATGCCGGGGAGTTCTCGGAGATCGAGAAGGCGTACGGCAGGGCGGGGTACCGGGTGATCCGCCCGGAAATCCACTCGCCGCTCGAGGATCCCGGGGCGGTGTGAGGTCCATTGCTCCCCTGGGTGGTATGTTGGGATCGATGCGCTCGCCGGCGACGGGCAGGGGTGCAGTGGACCTGCAGATGGCGAGGCGCGGCGGGGAGGAAGCGCGATGGCGGACGTGATTCGTTACGGGATCATCGGCACGGGGATGATGGGTTGCGAGCACATTCGCAACATCATGGAGATCGATGACGCCAAAGTCGTGGCGATCTCGGATCCCGATGAGAGGTCGCGTGGATGGGGAATTCTGTGCAGCGGCGAGGATCCCGATCTGGGAGTCTATCCAGACCACCGCGAGATGCTCGAGCGGGCGGACATCGACGTGGTCCTGGTCGCCTCTCCAAACCATACACACGCGCGGGTGATGGTCGATGTCTTCGCCACGGACAAGCACGTGATGCTGGAGAAGCCCATGTGCACGACGATCGAGGACTGCCGTACCGTGGTGCAGGGGGCAGCGTCTCATCCGGGTGTGGTCTGGGTCGCGATGGAGTACCGCTACCTGACGCCGGCGGCGCGCTTTCTGCGGGAGATCGCCGAGGGCCGCGTGGGCGAGCTGAAGATGCTCTCGATTCGCGAGCACCGACATCCATTTCTTCCCAAGGTGGGAGACTGGAACCGCTTCAACCGCAACACCGGCGGCACCCTCGTCGAGAAATGCTGTCACTTCTTCGACTTGATGAACCTCGCGATCGGCGCGATGCCGGTGCGGGTCTACGGCTCGGGTGGCCAGGACGTGAATCACCTGGACGAGCTCTACGACGGCGAGACGCCCGACATTCTCGACAACGCGTTCGTGATCGTCGACTACCAGAACGGGGTCCGAGCCCACCTCGACCTGTGCATGTTCGCGGAGTCGAGCCGCAACGAGCAGGAGCTGGTGGCGACGGGCACCGGGGGCAAGCTCGAGTGCTTCATTCCGGAGGGGACCATCCGGATCGGCACCCGCAAGTTCAAGGACTTCGAGGAGATCGAGGTGGGCCCGGATGAACGGGTGCGCTACCAGGGCTTCCACCACGGAGCGAGCTACCTGGAGCATCTCGACTTTCTCGATGCCATCCGAGCTGGCAGGCCGCCCCTCGTGACCGCCTCGGATGGTATGCTCGCGGTGGCGGTCGGCGTTGCGGCACACCGCTCGATCGACGAGGGACGCCCGGTCACGATTGCGGAGCTCGGTCTCGCCTAGGACTTCTTCATGACCGAACCCTCCTGGCCCTCCTACCTCGCGCTTCACGAGTCCGGTGAGCTGGTGCGCCGAGTGGAGGAAGCGGTCGAGTCGCTCGCGAGCTGTGCGGTCTGCCCGCGCAACTGCGGTGTGAACCGATTGGAGGATCAGGCTCAGGTCTGCAACACAGGCCGTCTGGCGCGGGTGTCTTCGTACTTTCCCCACCTCGGGGAGGAGGATCCCCTGCGCGGCTGGAGTGGCTCGGGGACGATCTTCTTCTCCTTCTGCAATCTGAAGTGCGTGTTCTGTCAGAACCACGACATCTCGCAGGCGGGGCAGGGGGTCGAGGTCGAGCCCGCCCAGCTCGCTGTCATGATGCTGGACCTGCAGCGAGTGGGCTGTCACAACATCAACTTCGTCACCCCCGAGCACGTGGTTCCCCAGATTCTCGAGGCATTGCCGCTGGCCATCGACGGCGGGCTGCGCCTGCCGATCGTCTACAACACCAGCGCCTACGACTCGATGGAGAGCCTGGGTTGGCTGGATGGCGTCGTCGACATCTACATGCCCGACTTCAAGCTATGGGAGAGGAGCTCTGCCCTCCGCTTCCTGAAGGCCAAGGACTACCCGGAGGTGGCCCGCCGGGTGCTCCTGGAGATGCACCGCCAGGTGGGTCCCCTGGAGATCGATCCCCGCGGTCTGGCCCGTCGCGGCGTGTTGGTGCGGCATCTGGTCATGCCCGGTCTCCTGGAGGAGAGCGAGGCGATCTTCCGTTTTCTGAGTGAAGAGCTCTCCCCGGACTGCTACGTGAACGTGATGGGTCAATATCGCCCCGAGTTTCAGACGGCGAAGTACCCGGAAATCCACCGCCGGCCGAGCCCGGAGGAGATGCGTGCAGTCCGGCGCCTGTTTCACGAGGCGGGTCTCCACCGCATCGATGACCGCGGCCCGATCCGACGAGGCCCGTCAGGCTAGTCGTCCCCGGGGATCAGAGGTAGCGGTTCACCAGGTTCTCGAGCCACTCCTGGCGACCCGAGACCGGCTGGGGATCGAGGTCTCCATCGCGTACGCGCTCGGAGAGGCTCTGGAGGTCGTGCTCTCCCGCCAGGATTTCGCGCCCCAGTGCACCGTCCCAGCCCGCGTAACGCTGCTCGACGAAGGCGGCGAGGCGGCCTTCCCCGATCATTTTCGCAGCGCCCAGCAGACCGCGGGCGAGGGTGTCGATCCCGCCGATGTGGGCGTGGAAGAGGTCGAGGGGATCCAGGCTCTGCCGGCGAAGCTTCGCGTCGAAGTTGAATCCGCCGGTGCCGAGACCTCCGCCGCGCAGGATCGTGTAGAGGGCGAGCGTCGCCTCCTCGGAATTGTTGGGGAACTGGTCGGTGTCCCAGCCGAGCAGAGGGTCGCCGCGGTTGATGTCCACGCTCCCAAAGAGGTCGTTGGCGAGGGCGAAAGCCAGCTCGTGCTGGAAGCTGTGCCCCGCCAGGGTCGCGTGATTGACCTCGATGTTGAGCTTGATCTCGCCAGCGAGATCGAACTTCTGCAGGAAGGCGTATACCGCCGCCGCATCGAAGTCGTACTGGTGCCTGGTCGGCTCCATCGGCTTGGGCTCGATCAGGATCGTGCCCGGAAAGCCGATCTTGTGCTTGTGCTCGACGACCATCTGCATGAATCGCCCCAGCTGCTCCATCTCGCGTCGCAGATCGGTATTGAGGAGAGTGTCGTATCCCTCCCGGCCGCCCCAGAGCACGTAGTTCGCGCCGCCGAGCCGATGAGTCGCCTCCATCGCGCTCTTCACCTGTGCGGCGGCGAAGGCGAAGATCTCCGGATCGGGGTTGGTGGCCGCACCCGCCGCGTAGCGGGGATGTCCGAAGAGGTTGGCGGTCCCCCAGAGCAGCTTCACTCCCGTGCGCGTCATCTCGGCCTGCGCGCTTTCGATCATGTGCTCCAGGTTGGACTGGGTCTCGGCCACCGAGGGGCCTTCGGGGGCGAGGTCGCGATCGTGAAAGGTGAAGAAGGGGGCGTCCAGCTTCTCGAAGAGCTCGAATGCGACCGACAGCTTGTGCTCCGCGAGCTCCAGGGGTGTCCCTCCCTCGAACCAGGGGCGCGCGAAGCACCCCGCGCCAAACACGTCGTCACCAGGCCAGCAGAAGCTGTGCCAGTAGCAGACCGAGAAGCGCAGCTGCTCACGCATCGACTTTCCGAGCACGGATCGCTCGGCGTCGTAGAAGCGATAGGCGACGGGATTCTCGGAGTCCGGACCCTCGTGGGTGACGGCCTCGATCTCGGGGAAGAAGGGTTCGCTCATCCGGAGTCTCCTCAGCTGCGCGGCGCGCATCATTCGGGTCGGGGGAAGCGCTCCCGCAGGGCTTTGTAGAGCTCGCGGTAGCGCTGCCGCCGCTCGGCGCAGCGCTCGCTCAGCTCGGGGTCGGGCTCGACGATATCGTCGATCGGCGCCACCGTGCAGACCTGCTCCACCGACTCGCCGCTCGTCGCCAGACGCGCCAGTCTCGCGGCTCCGAAGGCGGGTCCCACCTCGCCACCTGCGGTGTAGGCGAGCGGTCGCCCCAGAGCGGACGCCAGGATCCGGCCCCAGTAGCGGGAGCGGGCGCCGCCGCCGATCACCGCCACCGATTCGATCACCGTGCCCGCCTCCAGTAGCGCGTCCTGTCCGTCGGCAAAGGCGAAGGCCACGCCTTCGAGGACGGCGCGTCCGAGAGCTGCCCGATCGGTGTCGTGGGTGAGGCCGAACAAGACCCCCTGCGCGTGGGGATCGTTGTGCGGGGTCCGCTCGCCCGAGAGATAGGGCAGGAACAGTGGCGCGTCCCTCCCGCCATCGCCGTTCGCTTCGATCTCGGCGAGCAGGCTCGCCTCGTCCCGGGCCCCGGAAAGGCGCGCGACCCAGCCCACACAGCTGGCGGCGCTCAGGATCACGGACATCTGGTGCCAGCGTTCGGGTAGACAGTGACAGAAGGCGTGAACACCACTCGCCGGGTTCGGCGCGAAGGCGTCCGAAGCTGCGAAGTAGACGCCCGAGGTGCCCAGCGAGAGCAGCGCCTGACCGGGCTCGACCACACCCACGCCCACGGCGCCAGCCGCGTTGTCGCCGGCCCCCCCGGCGATCACCGTATCGGAGCGCATCCCCCATTCATCGGCGAGGTCCGCTCGCAGCTGTCCCGTCGCCTGGGAGCCCTCGTGCAGACGAGGCATCGCCTCGATGCTCAAGCCGGTCGCCTCGAGCAGCACCTCGGACCAGCTGCGTCCGGCGACGTCGAGCCACAGCGTGCCGGCCGCATCCGACATCTCCGATGCGTGATCTCCCGAGAGCCGGAGTCGCAGATAGTCCTTGGGCAGCAAGACCTTGGCCACACCCGCGAACGTCTCCGGCTCGTGCTTCGCCAGCCAGATCAGCTTGGGTGCGGTGAAACCCGGCATGACGGCGTTGCCGGTGATTGCGGAGATCGCGGGGACCCGCCGCTCGAGCTCCGCACAGGCTTCCGCGCTGCGGCCGTCGTTCCAGAGGATCGCCGGCCGCAGCACCCGGTCTCGGTCGTCGAGCAGCGTGGCGCCGTGCATCTGGCCCGAGAGACCGATCCCGCGCACGGTCGCGAGCTCGCGGAAATGGCTTCGACGGAGCTCGTGGATGGCTGCGCAGGTCGCCTGCCACCAGCTCTCTGGATCCTGTTCGGACCAGAGCGGCCGGGGCCGCTGAACCTCCAGAGGAGCCGAGGCCTGCGCGATCGGCCGCTGGTCCTCGCCTACCAGCAGGAGCTTCACGCCCGAGGTGCCGAGGTCGATCCCCAGGTACACCCTGCGCCCTCCCTGAGGCCCGCTCGGCCGATTCGTTCAGACCTTCTCCACGTCCACCCGAACCGCCCGGTCCGCGGGGATCGGCTGCCAGGACAGCATCCGATATTTCAGGTGCCCGTAGTTGCCCACCAGGCCCAGGTGCTTGACGTGACCCGGCTCGAGGTCCGCCTGGCTGTACCAGTTCTCGTGCTGGTAGGGTTCGAAACCGTTGTAGAGGATGACCTGGCCCGGCCGCACCGAGGGCGAGATCTTTGCGGCGATCAGCGTGTCGCCCACGTCGCTGACCAGCCTGACCCGCTCCCCGTTCTCGACACCGAGGTCCGCCGCGTCTGCATCGTTGACGAAGACGAAGGGCTCCCCGCGGTGGGTGTTCTGGATGATGTTGTTGGTCATGTTCATCGAGTGGATGCTCCAGCGGTTGTGGCCGCTGGTCATCTCGAAGCGGCGACTGCGTCCCCCGTGTCCGGGCGGCGGCTCCTTGTGGGTCGGAAGCTCTTCGCCGGCCTCCAGGAACCACTCGTGGTCGATGTAGTACTGGGCCCTCCGCACCATCGTGTCGTAGGGAATCTTGTCCTCGGTGTGCCAGCGCAGCGGATTGTGCACCTCGTCCGGCTGGAGGGTGGAGGCCTGGGAGACCCCATGCCCGGCCATTCCCCAGTTGGCGAAGCGCACCGCGCCCTTCTCGCGCATCGTCTCGAGGCTGGTTCCCTTGGGCAGCACGCCGTAGACGGCGTTGTCCCGAATCACCTCGTCGTAGCGCTTCTCCGGATCGCGGACCGCGCCGCCGAGCGTTGCCTGGTCCACGATGCCCACCAGGCTCCGCTTGTTGCCGCTGCGATCGGTGAACTCGGCCATCCCCCGCGCGGCGGCACGCTCTTCGATCTTCTCCAGCATTCGAAGGCCGATCTCGATGTCCGGAAGCGAATCTCCTGCCGGGGGTGTGGCGCGGTCGGCGAGCACCAGGTTCAGGTGGTGCACAGAGGGCATGCTGATGCCGATCTTCTCGTAGTGCTGGGCAGCGGGCAGGATGTAGTCGGAATGGAGGCCGGTGGTGGTGATGCGGTAGTCGACCGAGACGATCATCTTGAGCTTGGGCCAGAGGTGTTCCAGCAATAGCTTCTGACCGCCCCGCTGGCGGCGCAGGAGATTGCCACCGGCTTCGAAGAGCACTCGGGGCTCCACCTTCTGGTAGGCCTTCGCGAAGGTCTCGCCCCACCAACCCTGCTCGACCGCTTCGTTCAGATACTCGTCGAAGCTCCGCTTCATGGTGGGGTCGTTGTTCTCGGGATCGTTCCAGCGCTCCTTGTAGCCGTACTGGTGGTACCAGAGGAATGCGGGTGGCATCATGCGGCCCTGGCCGCCGAGCTCCACGGCCATCTGCGCCGCCTTGTTCTGGATCATCTCCGCGGTCATGGTCGGATCGGTGGAGGCGATCAGGCGGCGCATGGCGATCATGCCCGCAATCAGCTTCTGCGCCTCCTCCTGGCCGGGACCCTCCTTGCGGATCATGAAGGACTGACCGTCCATTCCCATGATGGCCCAGGAGCGAGTTCCGGTGCCCTTCTTGCCCCAGTTTGCGGTGAGACCCAGGAGCAGCGCCATCGCGCGCTCCATCAGATCGCCGTGGTAGTACTTGCCCGAGTTCCAGCCGATGAAGATCTTGGTCTTTCGGGTCGCCACCTTCCGCGCCAGCTTGCGGATGTTCTCCGGGTGGATCCCGCAGATCTCCCCGGCCTTCTCCGGCGTGTAGTCCTCCAGATGCCGCCGCAGCCGGACGAAGACCGGCTCCACCTCGACCGTGGTCAGGTCCTTGAGCAGCACCGAGTAGCTGCCCTCCAGGGCCGGATCGACGCCCATGATGGCCAGCGTGTGGCGCGGAGCGGAAACCAGGGTGCCCGAGGAGACATCCCACCAGAAGAACTGATCCTCGCGCTCCCCCTCGTACACCTCGTTTCCGCGCAGAAATCGTCCGTTGTCCTTGCGCACCAGCAGCGGGAGGTCGGTCTGCTCCTGCACGAAGCGCTTCTGGTAGAGACCTCCGTCGATGATCACCTTGCACATTGCCAGGGCCAGCGCCGCATCGGTGCCGATTCGGATCGGCTGGTGGTGGTCGGCGTGAATCGCCGAGGGGCTGTAGTCCGGGGCGATCGTCACCACCTCGCCGCCGTTGTATCGGGACTCGGCCACGTAGTGATACCAGTGGATGTTGGTGTAGACCGGATTGGCGTGCCAGATCAGCGTCAGCTCCGCCAGGAACCAGTCGTCCATGCTGGACGTCGGGTTGTAGAGTCCCCAGGTCACGTGCCAGCCGGGGCTGAAGTCCTGGAACTCCGCGTTGCCGTCGGTGGTGGGAGTCCCGAGCAGCTGACCCCAGATCCGAGCCGGTCCCGCACCCACTTCCGGCGTCATCGGGGTGATGATGGAATCGGAGCCGGGGTCCTCGATGGCGTCGAGGACGGCGTCGGCGATGTCGGTGAGCGCTGCGTCCCAGGAGACCCGCTCGAACTTGCCTTCGCCGCGCTCGCCGACCCGCTTGAGCGGATGGGTGACGCGGTCGGGCGAGTAGTGGCAGTGGCTCCAGCAGGCGCCCTTCTGGCAGCCCATCGGGTTCATGTCCGGAATTCCGGGCTCGACCGGAGAGAAAATGCCGGCCTGCTCTTCGCGGACGATCCTCCCGTCCTTGGTGTAGACCCGGAAGGGGCAGCCGCCGGGGTAGCAGTCCACCGAGTGGGCTCCCCAGGTCACCGAATCCCACGACCACTTTTCCCGGTATCGCTTCGCCCAGTTCCCCTGCGTCGCTGCCATGGTCGGCTCTCCTTTGCCTGTCCGGCCCTTCTCCAACTGCGATGAAGCCTGATTGCCCCTGCGGGGATCGATCTGCTGCCAGCGTATCGCAGCAGCATCGGACGGACCATCGAGAAATGCAGGTAGAATTTCCGGCTGCGGCTCTAGCCGCGCTTGAGCCTCTCCAGGGTCTCGTGCTCGGGACGCCGCTTGTAGAAATCGTCGAGCGGGTAGCAGCCCGACACCAATCCGTTTCGGGGAGCGCTGGTGCAGTCGCTGAAGGTCCGGCAGAGAAGGCGCCGCTCCAGTGGCCGGCCCGCCATCACGTCGGCGGGCAGTTGCGGGTAGGAGAGCGCCATTCGGCCCAGCCCCACCGCGTCGAACCATCCCTCGCGCACGCAGGCCTGGGCGGTGTGGGGAAGGTAGTCCTGGAGATAGGTCCAGCCGGTCGAGACGATGACCGCCTCGGGTACCTCCCGCTTGATGGTGCGGGCGGCCTGGAGCAGCCGAGCCACCCCGACCAGCGGATCCTCCGGCGGTGCGTATCCGTCGCTGGGTGGGAAGGCGGCGGGGCGCTGGATGTGGGGCACGTAGTAGGGGCTGCCGGCACTGATGTTGAACCAGCGCACGCCGGCTTCCACCAGGGAACGCACCAGAGCGACCGTCTCGCGCGGGTCGCTCTGCTCCGGCGCCTCCGGATCGACGCCAAAGCCCAGGTCGTAGGGGCGCGGGTGAGGCTCGGCAACGCCCCTGCCGAGGCGACGGCTCCGTTTCGGGTCGGCTTCGTCGGCGTCCGCCGGGCGATGCGGCACGCGGTCGAACGCCGAGAGCCGGACTCCCACGGCGAGGCCCGGGGCGGCATCGCGCACCGCATCGAGGATCGCGAAGCAGAGACGGGTGCGGTCTTCCAGCCGGGGGCCTCCGAAACGGCCCGGTCGATGGCGGGCGGCGAGAAATTCGTGGAGCAGGTAGCCGTGGCAGTGCTTCAGGTCGACGAAGTCGAAGCCCTCGGCCTGGGCGAGAGCAGCGGCCCGGGCGTAGTCGTCGATCAGCTCCTCGAGCTCCCCATCCTCCCACACCGCGGTGTCGTCGCTGACGCCGACGCGCGGGTCCAGAAGAGGGTGCCGGAAGGCGATGCGCGGCGCCGGTCCCGCCTCGGTGGGCCGCGACCAGCGACCGCTGTGGGTGAGCTGCAAGCCGACGAGCGGCGGGCGTTCCATTTCCGGAGCCGCACCGCTCTCCACCGCGAGCTTCGCGGTCTCGAGCAGCTCGCGCCGCAGCGCCCCGATGGCCGCCGCGGTCTTCCCGTTGATGAGCAGTTGGTTGGGGTTGGCGCGTCCGTCGGCGCGCACCGCCGTCGCCTCGCCGCCCCAGATCCAGCCCGCCCCCGATTCCCCGAAGCGCCGCCAGCGCCTCCGGGTGAGCTCCGTGGGCATTCCCTCGTGGGTTCCGTCCCAGCCCTCCATCGGTTGGATCACCCAGCGGTTTTCGACCCGCGGGCCTCCCGCCGTCGAGTCTCCTGGCGCGGAGGGGGGCAGAGGGAGCGCCTGGGCCAGCGGCGAGTCGGGAGCGGAGAGGATTTCGTCGTCGCAGGGGAGGGGACAGCCGAGCTCCTCGAGCCGCGCTCGCAGGCTCGCGGCGTCCGGCAGCGATGCCACCCGAGGAAACCGCACGCTCACGGCCCGCGCTTCCCCGATGTCGCCTCGGCCCTCACCAGCTTCAAGTGTGCCGGGCTCTCCCTGCGAATCTGCTCCCAGTTGTAGTGCATGGGAACCCGCCTACCTCGACGCCACTCTTCGTACATGTCTCCGTAGTGCGGAGAGAGGGGCCAGCCGCTCTCCCCGGTGTCGATGCCGAACTCGGCATCCTCGAGGTTCGAGAGATCGGCGACCAAGCGAAAGGCCGGGCCCGCGACCACCCTGAAGCTCTCCCCAGCCGCGCCGAGGTTGAAGTGCGCCTTCCATACCGAGTCCAGTCCGCCGGAGAGCTCGATCCTCTCCAGATTCAGGAAGCCGAGGATGCTCCTGCCGCCGAAGAGGTGCTTCGGGTGGAGGAAGTGGTGGGTGCCCCACCGCCACTCGCCGATGGCACTGCCCAGCTCGCGCTGGAGCTCCGCCACCGCATCCCGGAACGCTTCGCGCACGACGGCGCCGCGATCTTCCTTCTTCTCCGTGGAGAGGTCGTCCCAGACGATGTGCTCCTCGTCCTCGAACCAGAGATCCACGACGTTGGTCGAGTAGCGCTGCTTCAGGAACACGTGCATGACCGAGTCCGGTACTTTGTTCTCCAGGGCTCGGAGGATGGTCATCCGATAGACCGAGTAGAACAGCATCGCTCCCACCGAGTCGGGATCGGCAAAGTGGTCCCACTCCCGCAGCTCGACCAGCGCCTTTCTCTCGATCTCACTGAGCTTCGCATCCTTCACGAGCTCCTCCAGGATGTGGGGAAGCACCGCGCGTGCCCTCAGGATCTTGCTGTCGAGCTGGATGCTCCCGATCGACTCCCGGTCGTGTCTGGGGATCGCCAGGATTCTCTCGATCGCGCGGTCGGACCGATAGGAAGGCGCGCTGTCGACCTGAAAGAGGGGCCTGTGGTGGTAGGGGCTCACCACCATGTTGTTGGTGTTCACGATGTAGCCGCTCTCGGGGTCGCGGAGTTGCGGCATGTCTTCCTCTCCGGTCCAGCCCGCCCACTCGAATCTCCCCAGCCAGCCCGGTGCGGGAAAGGTTCCTCGATGGTGATTCCGGATGGGTACCGATCCGGTGCTGAAGAATGCGATCTGGCCCTCCGTGTCAGCGGCCATGATGTTCTGAACCGGGCTGGGGATCTGCATCAAGCTGTTCCGCAGCTCTGCAATCGTCACCGATCGGTTTGCCCGGTACAGGTGCCCGATGCTGCGCTGGACCTGGGGAAGCTCCCATCGGATCGATACCAGAGGCGAGCCGTCAGGGAGGTATTCCGGGTACATGTCGTTGAGCAGCGGCCCGTTGCAGGTGCGCCTGAGCGGAAAGCTGCGCTCCTCGAAGTCGTCGCCGTCCCGCACCCGGATCACGACCCGGTTCTGCTCCAGGCGGCACTCGCGGGTCTGGTTCAGCACGAAGCCGTCGCGCTGGGGATCCTCCCGCTCCAGCACGAGATCGACTACGTCGGCGACGGCCGAGGTCCCTCCCCAGGCGATCCTTCCGTTGTGCCCTCCGACCAGGAAGGGCAGCCCCGGCATGGTTACCCCCACCGCGTCCAGCTGTGGCGTCTTGATGTGTTGCAGGAAGAGCAGCGAAGGCAGCATGTGGGAGAGGTGCATGTCGTTGGAGAGAATCGGCATGCCGCTTTCGCTACGCTCTCCCGACACCACCCAGGCGTTGGATGCGGAGGGACGGAGCTCCGCCAGGGAGCCCAGGGCGAATCCGCCCGGCTCGCTCTTCCCGCGGGCGATCCTCTCGAGGTCGGCTCCCGTCGGGAAGAGGTCGACGATCTCCGGGGCGATGGCCGGGGGCAGCCCTTCGGGCTCCCCGACGGGGGCGATGGTCGGGGTTCCGCCGATGGGATCGTTGGGGTAGATGGCGTCTGCGTTCTCGAGGCCGAGATGGAGTGCCAGGGACAGCCGGACCGCCTCCTGCTCCCAGTTGTGCGTGATCGACCAGGACTGAACGAGTGCCACCATCAGGCAGTCGCTGGGCGTCCAGGGCTCCGGCGTGATTCCCAGGATCGCGTACTCCAGTGGAGGATGGCGATCGAGGGCCTGGTTCACGCCATCGCTGAAGGCTCGAATGACCTCGCGATCGAAGTCCGGCATCCGGTCCGGATCGAGCCGAGATCGCTCCTCGAAGCCCCACCCCCGCATTGCCAGGTCGAACTCGACCGTGGTGCTGAACAGGAGCTTCTGATCGCCCACCAGCTCCGAGATCCGACCCTGGCCGAAGCGGCGCAGCACATCGAGCTGGAAGAACCGGTACCGCGACTGGACGAATCCGACCGCGCGAGCCAGGTCGGTCGCATTGGCAGCCTCGATGTGCGGGATTCCGTAGTCGTCGAAGTAGACATCGACGTCCGCGCTGAGCCGTTCCAGACGGAGGGACTCGTTCCGGTTCACCGGATGGCTGGGTCGAATCCGGTAGGAGAGGATCGGACCCAGGGGCGTGACCTGGAGGACGATGACGGTCAATAGGAGCGCGGCGACCAGAGCGGCGGCTGCTAGCCTCTTCACTGTCTTCATTGCGGTCGGATTTCGGCCTCCCAGAGGCAGACTGGGGTGAGATCCCTGGCGCTTCGCATTCTATCAGGAATGCAGCATCTCGAGTATTCTCTCACGATGCTGGAAGACGCGAGCAGGGTGGTCGCCATCACCGGTGCGACCTCGGGGATGGGCAAGGCGTGTGCCGAGGGTCTCAGCGCGGCGGGACACCGGGTGTACGGCACGGTCTATGGGATGGAGATGGACCCGGCGTGGAAGAACCTGCCGTACACGCTGATCCCGTGCGACATCACCGAGCAGCAGGCCGTGGCGGCCTTCTACAGCCGGATCCAAGCGGAAGCGAAGCGGATCGATGTCCTGGTGAACTGTGCGGGCTTTGCCTTCGAAGGGGGCGTGGAAGACACCACGGTGGAGGAGGCCAAGCTCCAGTTCGAAGTCAACTTCTTCGGCACGCATCGAATGATCCGAGAGGTGCTGCCCATCATGCGCCGACAGGGAGGCGGCAGGATCATCACCATCAGCTCCTTCGCCGCCCAGGTTCCGGCGATACCGTTTCAGGGTTTCTACAGCATGAGCAAGAAGGCCCTCGACGGCCTGACCGAGGCGCTTCGGATCGAGTGCAAGGCCTTTGGAGTGCAGGCGACGAGCATCAATCCAGGGGATGTCAAGACCGACTTCACGGGTCATCGGGTGAGAGCGGCCGCCCTCACTCCCGAATCGCCCTACTACGAGCAATCCACCGCAAGCATCGACGCGATGAAGGCGAGCGAGGTGAGCTCGCAAGGGCCGGAGGTCATCGGCCGTCTGGTCTGCGAACTCGTAGAGAAGAGAAGACTCAAGCCGAGGTACCTGGTCGAACCGAAGTACAAGATGCTGCTCTTCTTGATGCGATTCATCTCCGGCGCAAGAGTCGAGAAGCTGATCGAATCCGTTTACTGCCGAAGCAAGAGAGGGGAGGGATCTTCATGAGTGAGAACGATGCCGTGAATCCTTACGCGCCAAACGCGGCTGCGGGGATCAAGAAGCAGATGATGAAGGAGATCGGGATCGACGACATCATGGAGCTCTACGAGGAGATCCCCGATCGGCTCCGCTTCAAGGGGAGAATGAACCTGCCCGAACCGATTCGGGACGAGTTCTCCATCAAGAGGCACCTGGAGCAGCTGTTGGATCGCAACCGAAACTGCTCCGACTATCTCAATTTCCTGGGTGCCGGCTGTGCGCAGCATTTCGTGCCGGCGGTGTGCGACGAGATCAACGGCCGGGGAGAGTTTCTCACCGCCTATGCGGGCTTCTTCTGGGCCGACCACGGCAAGTGGCAGGCGTGGTTCGAGTACTCGAGCATGATGGGGGAGCTGCTCGACATGGACTTCCTCGGACTTCCCCAATACGACGGTAGCCAGGCTGCGGCGACCTCCCTTCGCATGGCCTCCGGTCTGACCGGCCGCAAGCGGGTTCTGCTGCCGAAGTCGATGAATCCCGAAGTATTGACGGTGTCGAGGAACTACTCGAGTGCGGTCTCCGAGCCGCTGATCGATATCGAGTTGGTCGCCTTCGATCCGAAGACGGGTCTGCTCGATCTCGCAGACCTGAAGTCGAAGATCTCTTCCGAGACCGCGGCGGTGTACATCGAGAATCCCACCCATCTCGGCGTGATCGAGACGCAGGCGAAAGAGATCGGGGCGATCGCGCGGGAGAACGGGGCCGAGTTCATCGTCTATGCGGATCCCATCTCCCTCGGCGTGCTCGCCCCCCCCGCCCAGTACGGCGCCACCATCGCCTGCGGAGACTTTCATCCGCTGGGGCTCCACATGCAGTGCGGTGGCGGGCAGGCCGGGTTCATCGCGACCCCCGGCAGCATGGAATACGCATCGCGGTTCAAGGACATCATCCCCACCGTGGTGCCGACCGTGAAGGAGGGCGAATACGGATTCGGGGTCGTGCTGCCCACGCAGATCTCGTACTTCTCCCGGGAACAGGCCAACGAGTACACCGGCACCAGCACCGGGCTCTGGGCGATCACCGCCGCCGTCTATCTCTCGCTGATGGGTCCCAAGGGAATGGAGGAGGTCGGCCAGACGATCATGCAGAGGGCGCAGTACGCGGCCAGGCGGATCGGCGAGCTCGATGGAGTCGAGCTCAGACTCGATTCCCCCTTCTTCAAGGAGTTCGTGGTGGATTTCACCGGGACCGGCAAGAGCGTGAGCGAGGTCAATCGAGCCCTTCTCGGCCACGAGATCTTCGGGGGTGTGGACCTCTCCACTGAATTCCCGGAGCTTGGCCAGAGTGCCCTCTACTGCGTGACCGAGATCATCACCCGAGAGGACATCGACCGGCTGGTCCGTGCGCTGCAGGAGGTGACGAAGTGACGAGCTCCCGATCGACGAAGGGCCGCAGATCAGACCTGACAGAGGAGGAATAGGCATGGGCAGGAACAGGGAGACGCTGCTTCGGGACTTCCATCAAGCCCGGTGGGACGAGGAATTCATCATGGAGATGAGTGTCCCGGGCGAGAGAGGGATTCTGGTGCCCAGGGCCGAGGAAGAGATTCGCGCCGAATTCGGCGACGGACTGGGGGTGATTCCGGAGGGGCTCAGAAGAAAGACACCGCCGGCGCTTCCCGAGGTCGGGCAGATGCGGGTGCTGCGGCACTACATGCGCCTCTCCCAGGAGACGCTGGGAGTCGACGTGGCCATCGATATCGGCGAGGGCACCTGTACGATGAAGTACAGCCCGAAGGTGCAGGAGCATCTGGCGGCCCGTCATCCGGGCATGACCGAAATCCATCCCGCGCAGGATCCGGAGACCCTCCAGGGCATCCTGGAGATCTACTACAAGCTGGAGCAATTCCTGAAGGAGATCTCCGGGCTGGACCGTTTCTCGCTCCAGCCCAGTAGCGGGAGCCAGGCGATCTACGCGAACGCGTGCGTGATTCGCGCCTATCACCAGGCCAGGGGTGACCACGAGCGGAACGAGATCATCACCACGATCTTCTCCCATCCCGTCGACGCTGCGGCACCGGCGACCGCCGGGTACAAGATCATCACGCTGATGCCGGGCGAGAACGGCTATCCGGAGCTGGAGGCGATGAAGGAGGCCCTCTCCGAGCGGACGGCCGGGATCTTCATCACCAATCCCGAGGACACCGGCATCTACAACCCGTCGATCGACGAGTACGTGAGAGCGGCCCACGAGGTGGGGGCGCTTTGCTCGTACGATCAGGCCAACGCCAACGGGTTGCTCGGCATTGCCCGGGCCAAGGAAGCCGGATTCGATCTGTGTCACTTCAACATCCACAAGACCTTCTCGGCGCCCCATGGCTGCATGGGGCCTGCCATGGGAGCCATGGGTGTGAGGAGCGAGCTCGCGAAATTCCTTCCCGTGCCCCGAGTGGAGTTCGACGGTGAGCGCTACTACCTCGAATCCGACCTGCCCGAGAGCATCGGCCGAGTCCGGTGCTTCTTTGGCAACGCACCACTGGCACTGAAGGCGTATGCGTGGATCATGCAGCACGGCGCTGATGGCCTTCGGGAGGCTGCCGAGCTCTCGGTGCTCAACAACAACTACATGTTCGAGAAGATGAAGGAGATCCCGGGCGTCGTCGTCAAGTACGCCGAGGGCAAGCGCCGGCTCGAGCAGGTTCGATTCTCCTGGGAGAAGCTGATGCAGGATACCGGCGTGGGCACGGATGACGTCGAGCGGAGAATGGCCGACTTCGGGTTGCAGCCCTATTTCCAGAGCCACCATCCCCATGTCGTGCCGGAGCCGTTCACGCCTGAGCCCTGTGAGTCCTACTCGAAGGACGACATCGATGAGTTCGTGGCGGTGATGCGTCAGATCTCCAAGGAGGCCTACGAGAACCCCGAGCTCGTCAAGCAGGCGCCCCACAACGCTCCGATTCACAACATCCCGATGCCGATCGTCTTCTCCCCGGAGGAGTTCGCGACGACCTGGCGCCAGTACAAGAAGATCAAGGGAATCGAGTAGTCTACGGGCGGCTTTTCGGGTTGCGTCGAACCGTGTCAACGGAGATGAAGAAGCTGGGAGTGATCGTCAACCCCATCGCCGGGATGGGTGGACGCGTCGGGCTCAAGGGCAGCGATGGCGCGGAGATCCTCCGCCGCGCCAGGCAGCTGGGCGCGCGGCCCGAGTCGCCCCGGCGGGCGATCGAAGGGCTCGAGGTCCTCTCGCGGGTAAAGGACGCCATCGAGGTTCTCACCTATCCCGCCGAGATGGGTGAGGACGAGTGCCGGAAGGCAGGCCTCGAGCCGTCGGTGATCGGCTCGATCAAGAGCGGAGAGACCACCTCCGAGGACACCAAGAGGGCGGCCGCCGAGATGGTGGCAGCCGGAGCGAGCTTGATCCTCTTCGCTGGAGGCGACGGCACCGCGCGGAACGTCTGCGACGCGATCGGGGAGGGGGCGCCGGTGGTCGGCATTCCGGCCGGCGTCAAGATCCACTCGGCGGTGTACGCGGTGACTCCCAGGAGCTCCGGCGAGGTGGCCGCCGGCTTCCTGGAAGGCAGGCTGACGGAGACTCGAGCTGCGGAGGTCATGGATATCGACGAGGATGCCTTCCGCGAGGGCGTCGTCGCCGCCAGGCTCTACGGCTACCTGCGGGTGCCCGAAGAGCGGCGATTGCTCCAGAGCGTCAAATCCGGGGGCATCCAGGCCGAGAAGCACGCGCTTCGCCAGATCGCCGAGGATCTGATCGCCGGCATGGAGAACGATGACGGCTACTACATCATCGGCCCGGGCACGACGACCCGATCCCTGATGGAGTGCCTGGGTCTCGAGAACACGCTGCTCGGGGTGGACGTGATCCGGAACCGGAAGCTCGTGGCGAAGGACGTCAGCGAAGCCCGGCTATTGGAGATCGTCGGTGGAAATCGGGCCAGGATCGTGGTGACGGTGATCGGTGGTCAGGGCCACGTGTTCGGCCGGGGCAATCAACAGCTCAGCCCCCGCGTCATCAGACGGGTGGGCAGGAAGAACATCTTCATCGTCGCTACCAAGGAAAAGCTGATCTCCCTCTCCGGTCGTCCGCTCCTGGTGGACACCGGCGATGAAGCGCTGAACCAGGAGCTCAGCGGCTACATGAGAGTGACCACCGGATACAGGGACTATCTCATGTGCAAGGTGGGATACTGATCCGGGCGAAACTCCGAACGCCCGGGTCCAGAGCACTGGACAGGAGAGCGGAAAGGGAGGTGAGCGGAAATGGGAAAGTTGGATGGAAGAGTGGCGGTGGTCACCGGGGCTGCCATGGGAAATGGCGAGGGTGTGGCGAGGGTGATGGCGGGACACGGCGCACGCGTCGTGCTCTGGGACATCTCGGACACCGTCTTCGAGACCGCCGCAGCGCTGCAGTCCGAAGGCCATCAGGCGACCGCCCGCAAGGTGGACGTCAGGAACTTCGACGAGTGCCAGACGGCGGCCGCCGACGCGGTGGCGAATCTGGGCAGGATCGACGTCCTCTGCAACAACGCCGGGGTGCATCGGCTGGCTCCCTTCCTCGAGATGAGCGATGAGGTGAGGGACTTCCAGTTCGACGTCAACATCAAGGGTGTGTGGAACTGCACGAAGGCGATCCTCCCGAACATGAGGCAGAACCAGTACGGCAGGATCATCATCATGTCCTCGGTGACGGGGCCGATGGTCGCGAACCAGGGCGAGACCGCCTACGCCACCACGAAGGCGGCCGTATGGGGCTTCACCAAGGCGCTCGCGCTGGAGGTGGTCAAGGACAACATCACCGTCAACGCCATCTGTCCGGGCATGATCCGGACGCCGATGGTCGAGAACGGTGTGAAGGAGTTCAGTCCCGACAATCCCGATGCCATCATCGGCATGATCGCGGGCTCCATCCCGATGGGGAGACTCGGCGACATCCTGGAGATCGGCGAGCTGGCCGCCTTCCTTGCCTCCAATGAATCCACCTACATCACCGGCACCCAGGTGGTCATCGACGGTGGCAACTCGCTACCGGAAATCGCCATGCCGTGACATTTCCCGGGAACTCGGGACGCGATCACCGCACCGCTCGGGTCGCCTCGATCAACGGACCGCCTGCTCCGCCAGCACCTCGAGCCAGCGGCGCACCTGGGTGAAGATCAGGAACTCCTGGTGAACCCGGCGGTGCGCGTTCTGGGCCAGGCGGGTTCGGGTGGGAACGTCCTCCAGGAAGTCGTTCAGCAGACCGGCAATCTCGTCCGAGTCCTCGGGATCGTCGATCAGTCGCCCCTCGATACCGTCGCGGATCTGCTGTCGAATCCCGCAGGCGCGGCTCCCCAGGATGCCGGTATTCTTCCACATCCCCTCGGTCACGGTCAGGCCGAAACCCTCGCGCAGTGAGTTCTGGACGATGACCGCCGAGCACCGTTGCAGCGCGTTGACCATCAGGGCGTTGTCTCTTCGCGAGCCCATCGGGAGGGAGATCAGGGCGATGTCGTCCTGGAGGGTGGGAGGGAGAGCGCGGTAGGCGTCGATCAACTCCCCCAGCACCTCCTTTCCTTCCGGATCGTCCGCCACCGCCGCGGGATCGGGCCCCGCCAGCACGAGCCTGAGGATTCCCAGGCGGTGCCGGTGTCGCACCGAGTACTCGTTGGCGCGCTGCGGACGCAGACTCTTGAGCGTCACGAAGGCCTGGAGCAGCGGTCCGAAGCCCTTGAGGCGATCCCATCGCGAGATCTGACTGATGATCGGCCGAAACAGCAGGCCAATTCCGCCGTCGCGATCGGCGGGGCCGAAGGTGCCGTCTCCCTGCAACCGCTTCGCGCATTCGGGAAAGGCGAGCGGCACCACCGGTTGGTCCGCGGGGAGCAGACGGGAATTGCACAGGATCCCGGTGAGGATGTGAGGGTTGAGATCCCGATTCTTGTAGCTCAAGGGATCCAGGGCCGGGTGGATGATGCCGGCGCGTCCCGCCAGGAAATCGGGGATGTATTCGGGAGCGGAGAAGACCGAGTAGTCGTACGCCTGAGCGAAGGGCTTGAGGAAGCTCCAGGCGTTGCGGGTCGCCGGCCGATCCTCGTCCAGTCCGATGTGGCAGCGAAAGATCGAGGCGATGCCCAATTCCTGCTTCAGGATCGAGCCCATCCCCAACGGCTGCGGATCGTGGATCACCAGAATGTCGTCGGGGCGGATGCGGCCCTTCATGGCTCGGGCGTTCTCCCGGCTGACGGCTTCATAGAGAGCGCGATCGCTCTCGGTGAAGGGCTCGTCGCCCTCGCCGTGGATCATGTTGTGCAGGCGCTTGGTAAGCACGAAGAAATCAGCCTGGTCCGATCCCATCACCACCCACTCGGTAGGCAGCCCCAGCTCGCACAAGATGGAGACGAGCTGGGGGAGCATCTCGGCCACGCCTCCACCGTTGGCGGTGGAGTTCACCATCCAGAGCTTCCGACCTCGCAGGCGCGAGAGAAGCGATTCCGCCTCCTCCCGCATCGCCTGGACGCTGGCCGCGAGGCTGGGCAGCGCGCAGTAGTCATCGAGTGTCGCCGTCTTCTTGATTTCCACCGTCTCGATCATGGGATCCCCTGGAGTTCCGCTGGCATGCGATTCCGGATCGGGCTCGGCGGGCAGATGGCCGCCCTGCGATCCGCTCGTCTGGGTGTTCGCTTCCAGGGGGACTTCGTCCAGAAGTGGGGGGAAGTTGAAGGGAAACTGATCGGACGGCAGCGGGTTCCGGGCTACGGGAGGCCCCGAGAGAGGGGGCGGACGGTCCGGGATCTCACCGGCAAGAGTGGCGATTCATCCAAGCTCGCCAAGCTCTTTTTCGGTTTCCCGTCGGGGGAGGGCGGACTCCGTCGACCGCGCCTGGGCGGTGATCGGAACGCTCAGAAGCGGAACGTCCACCTCACCTTGACCCCGAAATCCAGGTGCCTGGAGTGGAGTCTCTGGTCCTCCTGGAACCCGTGATAGTTTGCCACCACGAAGAACTCGCGCCCCGGCTCGATCTCCCAGCGGAAGATGCTGTTGAGGCCCACGGTGTCGGTGACACTGTCGTACTGGACGACGTTGGTCCACGAGATCTCCGGGGTGAAGGCGAGGTTGAAGCGGATCCGGGCCAGCCGCTGGGTGAAATCCCCTACCCCCAGCCGACCGTCGTTCTGCTCGTATTGCAGGGCCAGATAGAGGTAGCGGCTGGGGCGCAGCTCGAGGGTCGCATTCGCCTGCCGGAGATCTCCGTCGTAGAACTTTCCCAGAATGACTTCTACGATCCCGCTGACGGGACGCGAATTCGCCGTCTCGGCCCGGATCCCATAGCGGGAGAAGCCGTAGTCCCCCAGCGGAATCACCACGCCGGGGTCGACCTCGAAGGGCTCCCGCAGCAGCCGCTCCTCGTCGTAGGTGTAGCTGAACCTGATCTTGTCGCCCGGGTTGTTCGCGAGCTCGAGCACGTTGAAGGTCAGGACCGCGCTCTCGAGATCGTTGCTGCGGTTGGTCACCACCTCGGTCTGGAAGCCGCTGTCGACGGTGCGGAGAAAGCGGGAGGGGCGCACCCGGTAGCGAAAGTCCGCGTCGTACTGCCGGATCCCCCATCGGTTGAGGAAACCCACCGCCGGGTAGAAATCGTCGCCGATCTGGGTGAAGCCGATCGCGGCGTTGTAGCGGTCGTTGGGGTAGGTGAGGTTGGCTCCGAACATCTCTTCATCGTCTCCCGCGCCGCTGGTGAAGCTGCGCATGAAGAAGGCGTTGCCGGAGACGATGTTGCTGCCGCGGAAATCGCTCTTGTAGTACTGGAAGTCGGTTCCCACCAGGCTGTTCGAAGCGAGGTCGCGAGGGTCGCCGTGGGTGGCGATGATGCCGACCGCGGATTCCGCGAGGATGTCCCTCTGCACGCGGATGATGCTCAGTCCGGTCCGATCGATTCCCATCTGCGGGGGCAGCTGCACAGTGACGGCCCCGAATCTCGTGCGCCCGAGTCGGCCGGTGAGCTTGAGGCCGGCGTCGATGTCGAGGGGTTCTCCGCCGAGTCGACCGATCCGTCGCGAGTAATAGGGAAAGCCGTTTGCGGTGATGTTTGCGAACTCGAAGAGTCCGGCGTCCTGGAGGAAGAAGTCCCGGCGTTCGGGAAAAAAGGGGGGAAATCGGGTGAGCTCGGTCCTTCGGTCGTCGACGGGGGCCTCGATGAAGTCGGTGTTGACTGCGAGGGCGGCCGTCACCGACGGATGAAACTTGTAGTAGACCTCGGCACCGGGGTTTCCCAGGAGGTCGGTGTCGGTAGAGGTTCCATCCCCCTGCCGGGTGCGATCCCAGGTGTACCTGAGGGAGCCGTTCGGTACGAGGTCGATGCCGGTGCCGTCGACGTCGCTGAGGCCGGTCAGGGTTCCGATCCCGGCCACGTCGGCCACTGTCCGATTCCTGGAGGGATTCGCCCAGCGCACCACCTCGTTCTTGCGCCGGATCTGGCGTTCGGCTTCGAAGCCCCAGGTCCCGCCCCCGGCGGCGAAGGAGACCGTCTTGAAAGGGATCGCAAACTCCGCCGACCAGCCTTCGTCGTCGACGGAGGCCTCCGCGTACCAGATCCCGTTCCAGTCGCGACGGAAGGTCTTGTTGTTCTCGATCAGCGCGTCACTGCGGGTGCCCGCCGGATTGATCTGGAAGAAGAAGGCGTTGCGGTGGTCGTTGAAGGTGTCGAAGCTGAGGTTGATCCGGTCGTCCGACGTCATGTCCGAATCGTGGACCATCTGCTTGGCGATCAGTGCGCTGGGATCGCTGTCGTACATGCGGATGCCCAGGTAGAGGAAGTCCCGGTCGTACAGGAGGCGGATCTCGGTGCGCTCGGTGGGCGGGTCTCCTTCGATGGGCAGCGTCTGGATCATCGGCTCGAGGAGCACGCCCTCGCTCCACGCGGGCTCGTCCAGGACGCCGTCGATCACCGGGGCGGTATCGGTGCGGACCAGAGCCGCGGTCCGCTGGGAGGCCTCGGACTCGTCCGCGAAAGCCAGCCACGTCGCACAGGAGAGCAGGCATAGCCCCAGCCTCAGCAGCAGCATCGGGCCATTCTATCGAATAGGCGAGTTTTGACAGGCCGACCCGGGAATGCGGCGAGGAGGCGTGCTCAACCGGGCGGCAGCAGCAGCACCTTGCCGGTGGTGCGGCGCCCTTCGAGGGCGTCGTGGGCGTCACCGGCCCGCTCCAACGGGAATTGCGCGCCGATCCGCACCTCGAGCTCTCCGCCGGCGATGGCGCCGAGCACGGCGGAGGCGCGCTCTTCGAGCTCGGCTCGGTTCGCGGTATAGTGGGCCAGGCTCGGCCGAGTGACGAACAGGGAGCCCATCGCGTTGAGGCGGTTCAGGTCGAAGGGCGGCACCACGCCACTCGACTGGCCGTAGAGACAGAGCAGGCCCCGGGGTCGCAGCGACTTCATGCTGGCCTCGAAGGTGGTTCTCCCCACCGAGTCGTAGACCACGTCGACCCCTCGGCCGCCCGTCCACTCGCGTGCCGCCGAGGCGAAATCCTGTTCGGTGTAACGCACCACCTCGTCGGCACCGGCCCGCCGGGCCAGGGCCTCCTTCTCCTCCGTCGAGCAGGTGCCCATCACCCTGACCTGCGCGGCCTTGAGAAGCTGGATCAGCAGGAGCCCGACCCCACCCGCCGCGGCGTGGACCAGTGCGGTGTCACCGGGAGCTGTCCTGCGAACGCCGTGGAGCAGGTAGTGCGCGGTCATGCCCTGTAGCATGGCGGCGGCTGCCACCTCGTCCGAGATGCCTTCCGGCACCGATACCAACCGCTCCGCTGGTGCAATCAAGACCTCCGCGTAGGAGCCGGGCACCGAAGACCAGGCCACCCGGTCGCCCTCCGCGAAGCCCTCGGCGGCGGGGCCGGTGGCCTCCACGACTCCCGCGCCCTCGAGCCCGACCACGAATGGAGTGGGGCGCGGGTAGAGCCCGGAGCGCATGTAGATGTCGATGAAGTTGACCCCGCTGGCGGATACGCGGATGCGAACGCTCCCCGGACCGGGCTCTCCCGGGTCGTGCTCCTCGAGATGCAGCACCTCGGAGCCCCCGTGCTCTTGGACGACGATGGCCTGGGACATGGGGATAGCCTAGCCCGATTGGCCGTCCCGCCGGGGCGCCGGCCCCGCGGGGGCGACTGATGCCTCAGCGCTTCGGTACGAAGTCGTCCCGCCGGTTGAGCTGCCAGGCGTCATCGCTCTGACCCATCGCCGCGGGGTTGCTCTCGCCGAACGACACCGTCGAAATCCGTCCGCGCGGAATTCCGCTGTCCACCAGGTAATCCTTGGCAGACCGTGCGCGTCGCTCACCCAATGCGAGGTTGTACTCCTCGCTACCGCGCTCGTCGCAGTTTCCCTGGATCTCGACCAGGATGTCCGGGTGGCTGTGCAGGATCTCCGCGTTGCGGCGCAGGGTCTCACGTGCGCTGCCGCTCAGTGAGAACTGGTCGTAGTCGAAATAGACGGTCTGCAGGCCGAGTGCGGCTCTCTCTTCGGGGGATAGCTCCGAGCCCGCCGCACCGCCGTACCGCTCGAACTCGCTCCCGCCGACCTCCTGTCCGTAGACGGAGCTACCGCTCCCAGACCCCGACCTCGACCCCTGGCCGTCTTCGTCCTCGAACTCCGACGAGCCGGCGCAGCCCAGTGCCGCGGCGAACGCCCCGATCGCGGTCCAGAGAAGAAGGCCCCTGATGATTCGTTTCCCGAATGCAGGTCGCACGCGAACACCCCCCTGTTCGACTTGGCATCCAGGTTAGCACCATTGCGCTGGACGCGTAGCCGAATGCACGTCAGCCCAGCTCCTGTGAGATCTTTCGGGCCTGAGTCGTCGCGTTTCCCAGGTAGCTGGCGGGGGTCAGGGCCTTGAGCCGGTTCCTGGCTGCGTCGGGGATCTCCAGACCGTCGACGAAGGCCTGCAGGGACTCCCGATCGATGCTCTTGCCCCGCGTCAGCTCCTTGAGCTTCTCGTAGGGCTGATCGATTCCGTAGCGCCGCATCACGGTCTGGATGGCCTCGGAGAGGACCTCCCAGCTGCCGTCCAGGTCCGCATCCATCTTCTTGCCGTCGACCTCGAGCTTGCCGAGCCCCTTCAGGGTCGACTGATAGGCGACCAGGCAATGGGCGACGGCCACGCCGGGATTCCGCAGCACCGTGGAATCGGTCAGATCCCGCTGCCATCGAGAGATCGGGAGCTTGCTGGAGAGATGCGCCAGGATCGCATTGGCCAGGCCGAGATTTCCCTCGGAGTTCTCGAAGTCGATCGGGTTGACCTTGTGGGGCATGGTGGAAGAGCCGACCTCCCCCTCGACCGTTCGCTGCTTGAAGTATCCGATCGAGATGTAGCTCCAGACGTCGCGGTCGAAGTCGAGCAGGATGGTGTTGAATCGCGCCACCGCGTCGAAGAACTCCGCCATGTAGTCGTGGGGCTCGATCTGGGTCGTGTAGGGATTCCAGACCAGCTCGAGGTCCTCGACGAATTCTCGGGCGGTCTCCGCCCAGTCGATCTCGGGGTAGGCAGCGTGGTGGGCGTTGTAGTTGCCGACGGCGCCGTTGATCTTGCCCAGGATCGGTACAAGGGCGAGTTGGCGGCGCTGGCGGGCGAGGCGCGCGACGACGTTTGCCATCTCCTTGCCGAGGGTGGTGGGAGAGGCGGGTTGTCCATGGGTGCGGGAGAGCATCGGTCGTTCGGCGTGCACCTCGGCCAGGGACCGGATCGCCCCGATCAGCTCGTCCATCTGGGGCAGGAGGCAGCGTTCTCTCGCGTCCCGAAGCATCAGCGCGTGGGAGAGGTTGTTGATGTCTTCGGAGGTGCAGGCGAAGTGGATGAACTCGCTCACGGCCTCGAGTTCGGCGTTGCCCCGGATCTTCTCCTTCAAGAAGTACTCGATTGCCTTGACGTCGTGATTGGTGGTGCGCTCGATCTCCTTGACGCGTCGTGCGTCCGCCTCGTCGAATTCCGTCAGAATCGCCTCGAGCCGGCGATCGGCGTCCTCCGAGAAGCGGGGGACCTCGCTGATGCCCGGATGCCGCGCCAGGCACTGGAGCCAGCGTATCTCCACCGTGATTCGGTACCGGATCAGCCCGAACTCGCTGAAGATGGGCCGGAGCTCGGCGGTCTTTCCGCCGTAGCGCCCGTCCAGAGGAGAGACCGCGGTGAGCTGTGAGAGCTCCATGTTCGCTCCTAACTAATCGACGAAGAGGCGTGCGTTTCGAAACAGTCGCATCCAGGGGCCGTCCTCTTCCCAGCCGTCGGGATGCCAGGAGTGCTGTACGCTCCGGAAGACCCTTTCCGGGTGCGGCATCATGATGGTGACCCGCCCGTCAGGGGTCGTCAGCGCCGTGATGCCGCCGGGAGAGCCGTTGGGATTCTCCGGGTAGTGCTCGGTCACGGCGCCTCGATGGTCCACGAAGCGGGCGGCGACGATTCCCGTTTCGCCCTCGAACTCCGCCCGACCCTCGCCGTGGGCCACGACGATCGGGAGTCGCGCGCCGGCCATTCCGCGCAGCAGGATCGAGGGGCTCTCCGCGACCTCGACCAGACAGAGGCGCGCCTCGAACTGCTCGGAGAGATTGCGGACGAAGCGGGGCCAGCTCCCGGCTCCCGGAATCAGCTCGCGAAGGTTGGAGAGCATCTGGCATCCGTTGCAGACGCCGAGGGCGAAGCTGTCGCTGCGCTCGAAGAAGGCTGCGAACTCCTCCCGGGCGCGGGCGTGGAACAGGATCGACTTGGCCCAGCCCTCGCCCGCGCCGAGCACGTCGCCGTAGGAGAAGCCACCGCACGCCGCCAGGCCCCGGAACTCGGCCAAGGAGACCCGCCCGTCGAGGAGGTCGCTCATGTGGACGTCGGCGCATTCGAATCCGGCCCTGTGGAAGGCGGCGGCCATCTCGACCTGTCCGTTCACCCCCTGCTCGCGCAAGATCGCCAGCCGTGGACGCGCGCCCCGCGCGATCGACGGCCCGGAGGGATCGAAGGGAACCACTGCGCTGAGACCGGGATCGCCGGGATCGCAGCGGAGATCCTGCTCCTGATCCGCGCACTCGGCGTTGTCGCGCAGCGCCTGCATGCGATGCGTCGTCTCGGACCAGGCCCGTCGAAGCTCCGTTCGTGAGCGCGCCAGGATCTCTCGTTCGCCCAGGGTGAAGACGACGCGATCATCCCGGTCGGGGGCGCCGATCCGGAAGCTGCACTCGCCCAGTCCCTGTCCCTGAAGTTCCCCCAGGACCGCTTCCAGATCACTCTCCCGGATCTGGAGCACCGCGCCGAGCTCTTCGCTGAACAGAGCCCCGAGCGGGTCGCTCCCCAGCTCGTCGAGGGCGATGCGAAGGCCGGTGCCACCGGCGAAGGCCATCTCGACCAGTGTGGTGAAGAGACCGCCGTCAGAGCGGTCGTGGTAGGCGAGGATCCGGCCGCTTCGCCGCAGCTCCCCGATGGCGTGGAAGAAGCTGCGAAGTGCTGCGGGGTCGTCCAGGTCCGGTGCGGTGCTGCCCACCGCCCGGTAGACCTGCGCCAGGGCCGATCCGCCGAGCCGGTTGCGGCCTTCGCCCAGATCGACGAACAGCAGCGTCGTTTCGCCCAGGTCCGTGCGGAGCTGCGGCGTCAGGGTGCCTCGGACATCGCGCACCGGAGCGAAGGCCGTCACGATCAGGGAGAGGGGGGCCGTCACGCTTCGCTCTTCGTCGTCCTCTTCCCATACGGCTCGCAGCGACATCGAGTCCTTGCCGACGGGCACTGCAATGCCGAGCGCGGGGCAGAGCTCCATCCCGATGGCGGTCACCGCGTCGTGGAGACCCGCGTCCTCGCCAGGGTGGCCGGCCGCGGCCATCCAATTGCAGGAGAGGCGGATCTGCTGGATACCGACGAGGTCCGCCGCGGCGATGTTCGTGATCGCCTCTCCCACCGCCATTCGAGCGGAGGCGGCTGGACTGAGCAGGGCGAGTGGCGTGCGCTCGCCCATCGCCACCGCCTCCCCGCTGTGGGAGTCGAAGCTGGTCGCCGTTACCGCCACGTCGGCGACCGGCACCTGCCACGGACCGACCATCTGATCCCGGGCCACCAGTCCCGTCACGGTGCGGTCGCCGATCGTGATCAGGAAGTTCTTGTCCGCCACCGAGGGAAGCCGCAGCACCCGCTCCACCGCGTCGTCCAGGTCGATGCCACGGGTGTCGAAGGGCCGGGGCTCGAAGGGCAGGTGCGCCACGTCGCGCAGCATCTTGGGTGGCCTGCCGAGCACCACCGAGAGCGGAAGGTCGATGGGACGGTTCCCGAAGTGGGCGTCTTCCACGATCAGATGCCCGTCGTCGCTGGCCTCTCCCAGCACGGCGACGGGACAGCGCTCCCGCGCGCACAGCGCCTCGAACATTGCCAGGCGCTCTGGCGCGATGGCGAGCACGTAGCGCTCCTGGGATTCGTTGCACCAGAGCTCGAGGGGCGACATCCCGGGCTCGTCATTGGGAACCGCGCGCAGCTCCAGGTGCGCTCCCCGCGCGCTCCCGTTCACCAGCTCCGGGATCGCGTTGGAGAGGCCGCCGGCCCCGCAATCGTGTATCGAGAGAATCGGGGTCTGCTCGCCCAGGGCACAGCACTGATCGATCACCTCCTGACAGCGGCGCTCCATCTCCGGGTTCTCGCGCTGGACCGAAGCGAAGTCCAGGTCCTCGGCACTCGCGCCCGACGCCATCGAGGAGGCCGCTCCGCCGCCGAGTCCGATCAGCATGGCGGGCCCCCCCAACACCACGATGCTGGCCCCCGGCGTGATCTCGGCCTTCTCCACGTGCTGCGGGCGGATGTTGCCGAACCCGCCGGCGATCATGATCGGCTTGTGATAGCCGCGAATCTCCTCGCCGTTGGGTCCCACCACTTGTTCCTCGAAGGTGCGGAAGTAGCCGGCCAGGTTGGGGCGGCCGAACTCGTTGTTGAAGGCGGCCCCTCCGATCGGTCCCTCGAGCATGATCTCCAGCGCCGAGGCCATCCGGTCCGGCTTCCCGAAGTCCTTCTCCCAGGGCTGCACGGCGCCGGGGATCTTCAGGTTCGAGACGGAGAATCCGGTGACTCCGGCCTTGGGCTTCGAGCCCCGTCCGGTGGCGCCCTCGTCGCGAATCTCACCCCCGGAGCCGGTCGCGGCACCGGGAAAGGGCGAGATGGCGGTCGGGTGGTTGTGGGTCTCGACCTTCATCAGGATGTGGATCGGCTCCCGGTGCTCGGCGTAGACGCCGGTCTCGGGATCGGGGAAGAATCGCCCCCCCGTCGATCCGGCCATGACCGCTGCATTGTCGTGGTAGGCCGAGAGCACGCCGTCCGGAGACTGCGCGGTGGTGTTGCGGATCATCTGGAAGAGCGACCGCTCCTGTCGCTCCCCATCCAGGATCCACTCCGCGTTGAAGATCTTGTGGCGACAGTGCTCGGAGTTCGCCTGGGCGAACATCATCAGCTCCACGTCCGTCGGGTTGCGCCGGAGCTCGCGGAAGCTCTCCACCAGGTAGTCGATCTCGTCCTTGGCCAGAGCCAGTCCGAGCTCGCGATCCGCGTTCTCCAGGGCTTCGTGTCCCGCCCCGAGCACGTCCACGCTGGTGAAGGGGAGAGGCCCGGTTCGGCTGAAGAGCTGCTCGGCGTCCTCGAAGTGCGCGAGCACCGTTTCGGTCATACGGTCGTGGAGGAGGGGTGCGATTTTGGGGAAGGCCGCGGCGTCTACTCCCGAGATGTGGTAGGCGATTCCGCGCTCGAGACGTCGAATCTTCTCGACGCCGCAGATTCGCGCGATCTCCGTGGCTTTCGACGACCAGGGCGAGATCGTGCCCAGACGCGGAACCACCAGCAGCAGCCAGCCATCGGGCTCCCGGCCGGTCTCGCGGGGGCCGTAGCGCAGCAGGCGCTTCAAGATTTCCCGGTTGGCCGCGTCCAGTGCACCCTCCAGGTCCACGAAATGGGTGAAAGCCGCGCTGAGAGCCGAGACCCGGGGGACCCGGCTTCGGATCCCAGTCAGAAGCCGGGCCAGTCGCGACTCGGAAAAGGCGGCGCCACCGCGCAAGTGGAGCATGCGACTCCTCTGCGAGCCCTGGGGGATCAGAGCTGGCCATGGGACGCCCCCATTTTATGGAGGGGGGAGGAGGGACGCTAGAGTGGGGCCGGAAAACCGGGCCGGGATCCGATCGCGGCCGGTCGCGGAGGTGTGGGCATGGGAGCAGGGATGGCTGAGGAGGGCTGGCTCGCCCAGCTCCGGGACAGGCTGGAGATCGAGGATCTGCTGACCCGCTACTGTGCCGCGATCGATGCCAAGGACTTCGATCTGCTCGACGAGGTCTTCACCGCAGATGCGACGATCGACTACACCCGATCGGGTGGGATTCGCGACGAGTATCCGGCGGTCAAGAGCTGGCTCGCAAGAGCGCTCGCTCCGTTTCGGGTGGTGCAGCATCTGGTGACCAATGTCCGCCTGGAGATCGACGGCGACCGCGCGCGCTCGGTCTGTTACTTCTTCAATCCGATGGGACTTCCGCAGCGGGACGGAGGCGTGAATACCTTCTTCTGCGGTGGGATCTACCGGGACCAGCTGCTTCGGACCGAGTGCGGCTGGCGAATCACCGAGCGGGTCAACGACCAGCTCTACGCCTTCGGTGCCCTCCCGCCGGGCGTCGAGTCACCGAGGTAGAGATCGGTGATGGTGCCCTCCGCGATCTCCGCGGCGAAGCCGAGGGTTTCCGAGAGGGTGGGGTGGGCGTGTACGGTGAGGGCGATGTCCTCGGCGTCGGCCCCCATCTCCAGGGCCAGGACGGTCTCCCCGATCAGCTCGCCGGCGTGGGGGCCGACGATTCCCGCGCCCAGCAGGAGCCCGCTCTCCGAAGAGAAGAGCAGCTTGGTGAGCCCCTCCTTGCGACCGACAGCGAGGGCGCGGCCGCTGGCGGCCCAGGGGAAGCGGGCCGTCTCGATCGCGATCCCCTTCGCCTCGGCCTCGGCCTCGCTGAGCCCCATCCAGGCGATCTCGGGATCCGTGTAGGCCACCGAGGGAACCGCCCTGGGATCGTAGGAGGCGGGCAGGCCAGCGATGACCTCGGCGGCGATCTTTCCCTCGTGGACGGCCTTGTGGGCCAGAAGCGGGGGCCCGGTGATGTCGCCGATGGCGAAGATGTGGGAGACGTTGGTGCGCCGCTTCTGGTCGACGGGAATGAACCCGCGCTCGTTCACCTTGACGCCGGCCCGCTCGGCGCCGATCAGCGCGCCGTTGGGTGTGCGACCCACCGCCACCAGCACCCGGTCGAAGAGACCGGATGGAGGGGCCTCCTTTCCCGAGAAGGAGACGCGCAGCCCCTCGTCGCGCGCTTCGATCCCGGTGACTCGCGTGTCCAGGAGGACGGCGGCGTAGCGCTTGCGGATGCGCTTCTCCAGGGGCCGCACCAGCTCGGGATCGGCTTCCGCCATCAGCGAGTCGAGGAGTTCCACGACGGTGATCTCGGAGCCGAGAGCCGCGTAGATGGTCGCCATCTCCAGACCGATGATCCCGCCGCCGATTACCAGGAGCCGCTTCGGGATCTCCTCGATCTCCAGGGCGGCGGTGGAGTCCATCAGGCGCGGGTCCCGATCGGGGAGGCCCGGGATCTTGGTGGCCCTGGATCCCGCGGCGATGATCGCGTTGTCGAAGGCGACCGAAGTCGTCTCGTCGGTGTTCTGCACGGAGAGGCGATTCGCCGACGCGAAGGTTCCGACGCCGGTCAAGACCCGGACCCCGCGCTGCTTGGCCAGCCCCGCGAGACCCCGGGTCAGGGTCTTCACCACCGCGTCCTTTCGGGCGCGGATCGCCGTCAGGTCGAGGCGGGGTTCGCCGAAGTCGATGCCCGCCCCTCGGAGCTCGCTCGCGGAATCGATGACGTCCGCCATGTGCAGGAAAGTCTTCGAGGGAATGCAGCCGACGTTGAGACAGACACCGCCGAGGGTGGAGTGGCGTTCGACGAGCACCACCTGCTTGCCGAGATCGGCGGCGCGGAAGGCCGCGGTGTATCCCCCCGGCCCGGCGCCCAGCACCATCAGGTCCGCCTGGACTTCCTCGGTCATCGCGGCTCAGACTCCTAGATGAGCAGTAGGCGCAGGTCCGACAGGAATTCTGCCAGCCTCCTGGTGAATCGGACGGCATCGGCGCCGTCGATCACGCGGTGGTCGTAGGAGAGCGAGAGGGGCAGGATCAGCCGCGGGACGAAATCGTCTCCGCGCCAGATCGGCTTCCATTCCATGCGCGAGACGCCCAGCACCGCGACCTCCGGGTGATTCACGATGGGCGTGAAGAAGGTCCCACCGATGCCCCCCAGACTGGAAATGCTGAAGCTTCCGCCCTCGAGGTCGTCGAGTCGCAGCTTCCGGTTCCGAGCCTTGTCACCGAGCTCCTGAAGCTCCTCGGCGAGCTGGAAGAGCCCCTTTCGATCCGCATCCCGGAGGACCGGGACGACCAGGCCATTCGGCGTGTCCACCGCCACGCCGATGTGAACGTACTGCTTCACGATCAGGTTCTCGCCGGTGGTATCCAGAGAGGAGTTGAAGTGGGGGAACTCCTTCAGCGCGGCGGCGCACGCCTTCACCACGAAGGGCAGGAAGGTGAGCTTGATGCTGCGGCTCTCCGCCGCGGGCTTCTGGTCCTTGCGAAAGCTGTCGAGGTCGGTGATGTCCGCCTCGTCGAACTGGGTCACGTGGGGCACCGTGACCCAGCTCCGATGCAGGTTGGCCGCCGAGAGCTTGCGAACCCGATTGAGCGGTTGGAGCTCGATGGGTCCGTACTTCGAAAAGTCGATCTCCCGCGGTGCGGCGACACTGACACCGGCGATGGGAACCCCGGCGGAGGTGCCCTTGGCGAGCATCCCCCTCACGTAGCCCTGGACGTCCTCCTTCCGGATCCGCCCCTTGCGACCGGTGGCCGCGACCAGTCGAAGGTCGGCTCCGAGCTCGCGGGCCAGCCGGCGCACCGAGGGGCTGGCGTGGGCTTTCCTCTCGAGCTCCTCGCTGGCGGGAAGAGGGGGGGCGGTCTCGGTCTCGACTGGCGGTGGCTCGGGAGGGGGGAGACCGTCTCGGTCTCGAGCGGTTCTGGCTCTGAAGGCGCAGCCGCGACCTGAGACTTTTCGGGCCCCGGCGTCGCTACGGTTGCGGGCGCCTCCGCCTCCTCCACGTCCATGATCGCGATCAGCGCGCCCTGGCTGACCAGGTCGCCCGCGGCGACGCAGATCTCCCGCACCACGCCCGCGAAGGGCGAGGGGATCTCCATGGTGGCCTTGTCGCTCTCCAGGACGATCAGCGAGTCGTCCACTGCGACGCGGTCGCCGACCGATACGAGGATCTCGATGACGTCGACGTTCTCGAAATCGCCGATGTTCGGCAGCAGGACTTGCTTCTCTACACCCACCGATGCTTCTCCCGGGGTTCGCACCTCATCGTCTAGATCTTCGCAGGGTTGGGCTTCTCCGGGTCGATGCCGTACTTCTCGATGGCCCGCTGAACCGTCGCTGCGGGCACAGCACCCTCCTGGGTCAGGGAGCGCAGTGCCGCGACGGCGATGAAGTAGCGGTTCACCTCGAAGAAGTGCCGCAGCCGTGCGCGCGTATCCGAGCGGCCGAAGCCGTCGGTTCCGAGCACCCGGTAGGGCCCTGGGACGAAGGCTCGGATCTGGTCCGCGTTGGCCGTCACGTAGTCGGTGGCGGCGACGACCGGCCCGGCTCGCTCCGCCAGGGCCTGTTCCACGTAGCTCCGGCGCGCCGGCGCCTCGGGATGGAGGGTGTTCCAGCGCTCCACCTCGAGGCCCTCGCGCCGCAGCTCGCCGAAGCTGGTGACGCTCCACAGATCCGATTCGATGCCAAAGTCGTTCTCGAGCAGGTCGGCGGCTCCGATCGCCTCGCGCAGGATCGTCCCGCTCCCCAGCAGCTGCACCCGCGGTCTCCCGCTTCCGGTGCCCTCGCGGAGCAGGTACATCCCCTGGAGGATTCCGGCTTCGGATCCCTCGGGAAGAGGGGGCTGCAGGTAGTTCTCGTTCATGACGGTGATGTAGAAGAAGACCTTCTCCCGCTCGGCGTACATGCGGCGGAGACCGTCTTGGAGGATCACCGCCAGCTCGTAGGCGTAGGCCGGGTCGTAGGCGACGCAGTTCGGCACCGTCGAAGCCATCAGGTGGCTGTGGCCGTCCTGGTGCTGCAATCCCTCCCCGGCGAGTGTGGTTCGCCCCGCGGTGCCGCCGATCAGGAAGCCCCGCGTCTGGGAATCGCCGGCGGCCCAGAGCAGGTCACCGACGCGCTGGAAGCCGAACATCGAATAGAACATGTAGAACGGGATCATGTTGATCCCGTGGTTGGCGTGGGCAGTGCCCGCGGCGATCCACGAGGCCGTGGCGCCGGCCTCGTTGATTCCCTCCTGGAGAATCTGCCCGCTCTGGTCCTCGCGGTAGTACATGACCTGGTCCGAATCGACGGGCTCGTAGAGCTGGCCTTCGGCGGCGTAGATGCCGAGCTGCCGGAAGAGCCCCTCCATGCCGAAGGTGCGGGCCTCGTCGGGAACGATGGGGACCACGAACTGGCCGATCGTCTTGTCCCGGGCGAGCGCCGTCAGCATGCGGACGAAGGCCATGGTGGTGGAGATCTCGCGGTCTCCGGAGCCCATCAGCTGGGTCTTGAAGATCTCCCTCCCAGGAATTTCTAGAGGCTGGTCATCCTCGCGCCGGGCGGGCAGGTACCCGCCGAGAGCCTTTCGGCGCTCGTGCATGTAGCGCATCTCCGGACTGTTCTCGGCGGGCTTGTGGAACGGCATGTCGTGGATCTCGTCGTCGGAGACTGGAATCCGGTAGCGATCCCGGAACGCCTTGAGCGCTGTGTCGCCCATCTTCTTCTGCTGATGGGTGATGTTCTTTCCCTCACCGGCTTCGCCCATGCCGTATCCCTTGACGGTCTTGGCCAGGATCACCGTGGGCTGGCCGGTGTGCTCCACCGCGGCGGCGTAGGCGGCGTAGATCTTGCGCGGATCGTGTCCGCCCCGGTTGAGCAGCCAGACGTCGTCATCGGTCATGTTGGCGACCATCTCCAGGAGCTCCGGGTGGGTTCCGAAGAAGTGCTCGCGCACGTAGGTCCCGTCTCGCGCCTTGTAGTTCTGGTAATCGCCGTCCACCGCTCGCTCCATCCTGTCCAGCAGGATTCCCTTGCGGTCCCTGGCGATCAGCGGATCCCAGCGGCTTCCCCAGATCACCTTGATGACGTTCCAGCCCGCTCCGCGGAAGCTTCCCTCGAGCTCCTGGATGATCTTCCCATTCCCCCGCACGGGTCCATCCAATCGCTGCAAGTTGCAGTTCACCACGAAGATCAGGTTGTCCAGCTTCTCGCGGGCGGCGAGGCCGATGGCGCCGAGGGATTCCGGCTCGTCCATCTCCCCGTCGCCCATGAAGGCCCAGACCTTTCGCCCCGTGGTGTCCGCGATGCCGCGGTTGTGCAGGTAGCGCATGAATCGGGCCTGGTAGATCGCCAGCATCGGGCCGAGGCCCATCGAGACGGTGGGGAATTGCCAGAAGTCCGGCATCAGCCACGGGTGCGGGTAGGAGGAGAGCCCGTCTCGCTCCACCTCCTGCCGGAACGCCTGGAGCTGCTCTTCGCTGAGACGTCCCTCGAGGAAGGCGCGGGCATAGATGCCCGGCGAGCTGTGTCCTTGGATGTAGATGAGATCCCCGCCGCTCTCGTGGTCGGGGCCGCGGAAGAAGTGATTGAATCCGACGTCGTACAGCGTCGCCGCCGAGGCGAAGCTCGCGATGTGTCCTCCGAGCTCGCTGCTCTTCCGGTTGGCCTGCACCACCATGGCCAGAGCGTTCCAGCGGATGATGGAGCGGATCCGGTGCTCCAGCCCCGGCTCTCCGGGCATCTCCTTCTCTTCACTCACGTGGATGGTGTTCACGTAGGCGGTGGTGGCGGAGTAGGGCAGGTGGACGCCGGAGCGCCGCGCCTTGTCGATCAGGCGCTCGATCAGGTAGTGACCTCGATCCACGCCCTCGGTGCGGAGCACCGATTCGAGAGCCTCCAGCCACTCCTGGCTCTCCTCGGGATCGATGTCATTCGTCTTGTCGACCATGATGCTCTTCGAACCTCTGATGATAGCAGGAGCCCCCGGGGGGTGCCGCGCCATCCCTGCGGAAATTCTACCATCTGGGAGGAAGGAGACCTGGATGGGTGATCTGCTGTACGAGAAGCGAGGCCACGTTGCGACGCTCACACTCAACCGCCCGGAGCGCATGAATGCGATCAGCATGGAGATGCTCGCTCAGCTCGGAGAAGCCCTGGTAGATGCCGACGACGACGTGGAGATCCGCGTCATCCTGATCACCGGTAGTGGGCGAGGCTTCTGCAGCGGCCTCGACCTCAAGGACGCGGCGGCGGGCAAGGGGATCGGAGGTGCCGGCGTGCTCTCGCCGGAGGGCGGTGCCTCCCATCTGAGCACCCGCGAGATCCCGACCGTGACTCTCCACCGCATCGACACACCCGTGCTCTGTGCGATCAACGGAGCGGCGGCGGGTTACGGCGTCGACCTCGCCTTGGGATGCGACATCCGCCTGATCGGGGATCAGGCGAAGCTGCTTCCGGGCTTCGCCAAGCGCGGCATCATTCCCGAGAGCGGAGGCACCTGGTACCTGCCGCGACTGATCGGCTGGGCCAAGGCCTGTGAGGTCGGCTTTCTCGCCGAGGACATCTCACCGCAGAGGGCCCTGGAGCTGGGCTTGGTGAACAAGGTCGTCCCCCAGGACGAGCTGATGGCGGAAGCGGAGAGCTGGGCCGCGAAGATCGCGGCAAACGCCCCGCTGGCCCTGGTGGCCATGAAACGCCTGTTTCGCCACGGGCTCACGGAAGACTTCGAGTCGCACACCCACCACGTGCTCATGCAGCTGCTGCTGCTCTTCCGCTCTCGCGATTTCCAGGAGGGAATCCAGAGCTTTCTCGAGCGCCGCGAGCCTCACTTCGGCGGCAGCTGACGACAGAGGCTAGCCCGCTCTTGGGTCCGAAAGTCTCGAAGCGATCAGCCCCGCTGAGAGCTGCCAACGCCCGCGGCGGGTCGACTGCTCCATGCTCTGGCGCAGGGCCCGCAGGAAGCGATCGCGTGGCCACTGCCTGGCGCCGAAGCGCGCCAGGTGTTCCGTGGGCAGCTGGCAGTCGAAGAGCTCGAATCCCCACGCCTCGGTCTGCCAGACCAGGGCGGCGAGAGCCGCCTTCGACGCGTCTCGCTGGCGAAAGAACATCGACTCCCCGAAGAAGCTGCCTCCGAGGGATACGCCGTACACCGCTCCCACCAGCTGGCCCTCGCACCAGGTCTCTGAAGAGTGGGCGAACCCGAGCTCGTGGAGGGTGCAGTAGGCGGCGATCATGTCCGGCGTGATCCAGGTGCCCGGACCACCCCGCCGGGGGACACTGGCGCAGGAGTGGATCACCTCTTCGAATGCGGAGTCCAGGCGCAGCTCGAAGTGGCCCTGGCGGAGGGTGCGGCGAAGACGCCGGGAGATCCGAAGCTCGGCCGGGACGATCACTGCGCGGGGGTCGGGGGAGTACCAGAGAATGGGCTCCTCCTGATACCAGGGGAAGATGCCCATGGCGTATGCGGTGAGCAGGCGCCGGGGGGAGAGATCTCCTCCTACGGCGAGCAGCCCACCCTCCTCGGCCTCCTCGGGAGGGGGAAAGACGGGACTAGGGCCGAGGCGGTAGACCGGCATCTGGGATCGATTCCCCGATCGGCGCTGCGCAGGGCACGCTGCGATCGTATACTGGCTCGTCGACCGACGCCCCAATCAAAGGAACCCTCCCGATGAACCTCGAATTCTCCGAAGACCAGAAGTTCGTCCAGCAGACGGCCCGCGACTACCTGAACGAGTACGCGAGCCTGGAGGTCTGCCGGGCGGTGATGGAATCCGAGACGCCCTATGACTCCGACCTCTGGAAGGGGGTCGCCGAGATGGGCTGGCTGGGTGCGACGATTCCCGAGGAGTTCGGCGGCGCCGGGCTCGGATACCTGGAGCTGGTGCTGATCGCCGAGGAGCTCGGCCGGGCACTGGCGCCCATCCCCTTCGCTTCGTCGGTGTATCTGGCCACCGAGGCTCTGCTGATCGCGGGCAGCGAGGAGCAGAAGCAGAAGTATCTGCCCCAGCTCTGCTCGGGCGAGCTGATCGGCACCTTCGCCGTCGCCGAGGGCCCCGGAGATCTCGAGACCGATGCCCCGGCCACGGCCTACGCCGATGGAAAGCTCGAGGGCGAGAAGCTCCCGGTGCTCGACGGAGACGCGGCGGGGCTCGCTGTGGTGCTGGCGGGGAGCAGCGCCGGGCCCTCCCTGGTGCTCGTCGACCTGGAGGGGGAGGGTGTCACGCGCACGGCACTCAAGTCCTTGGATCCCAGCCGTTCCCAGGCGAAGCTCAGCTTCTCCGGCGCACCGGCCGAGCCGCTCGGTCAGGAGGGAGGGGGAGCGGAGCTCGCCTCGCGGCTCCTGGACCGCGCTGCCGTGCTGATGGGCTTCGAGCAGATCGGGGGGGCCGAGCGGACCCTGGAGCTGACCAAGGAGTTCACCATGGGCCGCTACACCTTCGGCCGCCCGGTGGCCTCCTACCAGGCGCTCAAGCATCGCCTGGCCGATCTCTACGCAGCGATCCAGATCGCCACCTCGAATGGATACTACGCCGCCTGGGCCCTCAGCGAGGACAACGATGAGCTCCCGGTATCGGCCTGCAGCACCCGGGTTGCCGCCAGCGAAGCATTCTGTCTGGGTTCGGAGGAGATGATCCAGATGCACGGTGGCGTCGGCTTCACCTGGGAGTACGACTGTCACCTCTTCTTCCGCCGCGCCAAGCTTCTGAGCCTGGCTCTCGGGAGTCCCAGCGCATGGCGAGAGAAGCTGGTCCAGCGACTCGAGGCGCGCGACGCCGCGTAGCCGCGCGGCGAGTGCGCACTGACCGCGATCCACGAGACTGACAAGCAAGACTGACAAGGAAGGACCTCCACGATGCATTTCGAAGACACCCCCGAAGAGGCTGCATTTCGCGCCAAGGCGCGCGCGTGGCTCGAAGCCAACGCGGAACTCAGGGGTCCCGACGATTCCGCCGCCGATCTTCTCGGCGAGCGCGCGGACGAGGAGACCATCCGCAAGGCGAAGGAATGGCAGGCGAAGAAGTGCGACGCCGGCTGGGCTTGCCTCACCTGGCCGAAGGAGTACGGCGGCCAGGGCCTGGGGAGGATGGAGAACGTCATCTTCAACCAGGAAGAGGGGAAGTTCAAGCTTCCGCCGAACATCTACACGATCGGCCACGGCATGCTCGGCCCCACCTTGATCGCCCACGGCACCGACGAGCAGAAGAGCAAGTACCTGCCCAACATGATTCGCGGCAGCGAGGTCTGGTGCCAGGCCTTCAGCGAGCCGGACGCGGGCTCCGATCTGGCCGCTCTTCGCACCAGCGCGGTTCGCGACGGCGACGACTGGATCCTGAACGGTCAGAAGATCTGGTGCACCGGCGCCCAGTACTGCAAGTGGGGGATGCTGCCGGCGCGGAGCGATCCCAATGCCACCAAGCACGCCGGCCTCACCTACTTCATCGTGGACATGGAGAGTCCGGGCATCGAGATCCGGCCGATCAAGCAGATCAACGGGGGTCAGGCCTTCAACGAGATCTTCTTCTCCGACGTGCGGATCCCGGACTCGAACCGGCTCGGCGCGGAGGGCGACGGCTGGAGCGTCGCCATCACCACGCTGATGAACGAGCGCGTGTCGATCGGCGCCGGAGGCACCGGCGGGCAATTCCGCGACCTGCTGCGCCTGGCGAGGGAGTCGCGCAGGAACGGCAAGCCCGCCATCCAGGACTCCGCGGTTCGGCAGAAGCTCGCCGACATCTACATCCGCTCGAAGGGGCTCCAGTACACCGGCTATCGCACCCTCAGCGCGCTCTCCCGGGGCGCGACCCCCGGGCCCGAGGGCTCGATCGGCAAGGCGGTGGGCGCGCCCCTCCTCCAGGAGATCGCGGCCTTCGCCGTCGAGCTCCAAGGTCCGATGGGAGCACTGGCGGACCACGCTGCCTCACCGCACGAGGGCAGCTGGCAGGAGGCATTCCTGAGCGCGCCGGGAATGCGCATCGCCGGAGGCACGGACGAGATCCTCAAGAACATCATCGCCGAGCGGGTGCTTCAGCTGCCGCCCGAGATTCGCGTGGACAAGGGCAAGCCCTTCCGCGAGATCCCGACGGGCCCGCCGGGGAAGTAGCCATGGCCATCATCGAACCCATCGAGCCGCCTGCCGGTTCACGTTCCCTCTACCGCCTGCGCAATCCAGCCACGCTCGAGCTCGCCGGCGAGTTCGAAGCCGCAACGGCCGAGGATGTCCAGGACGCGCTCGAGTCGGCGCGCAAGGCGCAGTCCGGCTGGGCCGAACTCGGCTTCGATGAACGCGCGCGGTACATGCATCGCGCCATCGCCGCGCTCGTCCAGCGGCAGGATGATTTCATCGAGGTGATTCTCCGGGAGACCGGAAAGGCCCGCTCCGAGGCAATCGCCATGGAGATCCTGGCCGGCTGCGATGCGCTGGGCTTCTACGCCAAGCGCGCCGGCGAGGTTCTCCGCACCCGGAAGCGGCGGATGCACGGCCTGCAGGGACTGACCAAGCAGCTTCGCGTCGTCTACCAGCCCCTCGGTGTGGTCGGAATCATCACGCCGTGGAACAGACCGTTCTTTCTTTCCCTGAATCATACCGTCCAGGCGCTGATGGCGGGCAATGCGGTGCTGCTCAAGCCCTCGGAGGTGACGCCCTACTCGGGGAAGCTGGTGGGCGATCTCTTCGAGGCTGCGGGTCTACCCGAGGGTGTTCTCAAGGTGCTCCTCGGCGATGCGGAGACCGGTGCGGCGCTCACCGGGGCTGGCGTCGACAGGATCTTGTTCGCGGGGAGCGTTCCCGCCGGTCGCAAGATCGCGGAAGCCTGCGCACGGCAGCTGATTCCCTGCACGCTGGAGCTGGGTGGCAAGGATCCGATGATCGTCTGCGCCGATGCGAATCTGGATCGCGCCGTGAACGGCGCTCTGGCGGGAGCGTTCGCGAACGCGGGCCAGGTCCGCTGGGGGATCCAGCGGGTCTACGTCGTCGACGAGGTGTGCGAAGAATTCACGCAAAAGGTGGTGACGAAGGTCGCAGAGCTCCGCCAGGGGGCGGAGGGCGAGTTCGACGTCGGGGCGATCTGCTGCCAGGAGCAGCTGGAGGTGGTCAAGCGGCAGGTGGAAGATGCCAGGCACAAGGGCGCCCGTGTCCTCGCCGGCGGGCGCCGCAATCCCGACCTTCCCGGGCTCTTCTACGAGCCCACCGTGGTGGTCGACGTGAATCACGACATGGAGCTGATGCGCGACGAGACCTTCGGCCCGGTGCTGCCGATCATGCGCGTCCGCGACGAAGAGGAGGCCATCCGTCTGGCGAACGACACGCCTTACGGTTTGAACGGCAACGTCTGGACCCGCGACAAGCGGCGGGGACTCGAGATTGCCGAGCGCCTGGAGACCGGCGGGGTCTGCGTAAACGAGGTGGCGGCGACCTACGGCGCTCAGGAGGCGCCCTTCGGCGGGCGAAAGGAGAGCGGTCTCGGGCAGGTGAACGGCGAGATGGGCCTCAGGGGCAATTGCCACGCCCTGCCGATCATCGTCAACCGATTCGGCAGGAAGAAGGTGAAGCGCGGTTACCCCTACCGCCGAAAGAGCGAAGACAGCCTGCAGAGGTTCATCAGATTCTTCTGGGGAAGCAGGCTGGGTCGCTGGCTCAGCTGAGTGCGGCCTCACTGCGCGGCCTGGCGAGAAACCCGGCCCGGAAGACGGGTCGCCACCGTATCGGTTGCTTCGGTCCTCCTCGTCGCCCTTGGCTGCGCCGGAAGCCAGGCGCCATGGGATGTGGCCGCGAGGGATCAAGCCCGTTTCGAAGAGACAACCCGGATCTGCAGGTTGCTCACCGACGACAAGGCCGGCGAGCTGGTCCCGGAGCGCTTCGAGAAGTGCATGAAGCGCCGGGGCTGGAAGCGACAGTGCTTCCTCAAGCGGCTCTTCAGCGGCGATTGACCGGATCCGGGTCTCGGGATAGCTTCGCCTCAGACGATGCGCGCACTCCCCCCACAGAGTGATTGGCTCGCTTCGGCCCTCCTTCCCGCATCCCGCGGCGACCGTGCGACTGCTCGCGCGTCGTCCGATTCCACCTTTGAGGAGCTGTCATGGACGTCGTGAGTCACCTACTCGTGGTACTCGCATGCCTCGTGCTCTCCGCCTTCTTCTCGGGAAGCGAAACGGCGCTGCTGCGCCTCGGGAGTCACGAGGTCGAGGAAGAAGTGCGAGATCTTCGCGGCCCATCGGCCGTCGCCGTCCGTGATCTCCTCGGGCACACCTCGCGTCTGCTGGTGACGATCCTGCTCGGCAACAACCTGGTCAACATCCTGGGCGCGGCAGTGGCGTCGGGCCTGGCGATCGCCTACCTGGGGGAGGCCAAGGGGATTGCGGTCGCCACTGTGGTGATGACGCTCCTGGTGCTGATCTTCTGCGAGGTCCTGCCCAAGGCCGCCGCCGCCCGTCACCCGCGCCGGATCGCCTTCCTGGTAGCGCTCCCGATCTACATCCTGCACCAGCTCCTGCGGCCCCTGCACCGGCTGTTCGATCGGATCGTCGAGCCGGTCGTACGCCGGATCGGCGGCTCGCCGGAAACCGATTCGACGGCGGCGACGGAAGCGGTCCTGCGCCTGGCGCGGCGCACCAGGGAGGGCGCCCCGGACGGAACGCCCCTCGCGATCATCGGTGCCACCGCCGGCGCGGCCGAGATGACCGTCGAGGAGATCATGGTCCCCCGCACCGAGATCTTCGCTTTCCCGATCACCATGGAACCCCCGGCGTTGCTCGAGAGCTTGCTGGAAGAACGCTACACGCGGGTGCCCGTCTTCGACAAGGACATCGATCACGTCCTTGGGGTCGTGCACCTGAAGGATCTGATCCAACACGTCCGCGAGGACGGTCACAATCTTCAGGGGATCCTGAAGCCGGTCCTGCGGGTACCCGAGCGAAAGCCGATCCTGCGCCTGCTCACCGAGATGCAGCGGGCCTTCGTGCACCTTGCGGTGGTGAAAGACGAGTTCGGTGTCACCCAGGGCTTGTGTACCCAGGAGGACATACTCGAGGAGATCGTGGGTGAGATCCGCGATGAGTTCGACCGGGAAGAGTTGGAGACGATCCGGGCCCTACCGGATGACACCTACCAGGTTCTCGGGTGGCTGAAGGTGCTCGACTTCAACCGGGAGACCGGCTGGGAGGTTCCCGCCGAGCGGGGCGACTCGCTGGGAGGGCTGGTCTTCAACACGCTCGGGCACGCACCCCTTCAGGGGGAGCGGGTTGCACTGCCCGGCTTCGAGATCACCGTGGTGGGTGTCTCGGGGAGCCGAATCACGCGCGTGCGAATCGCTCGCAGCGATGAGTCCGCCGCCGAAGAGGGAGAGAACCGTGAAGGCTGAGGATCTGAGCGACGTTCGCTATGAGGTGGATCGGGGGCTCGCGTGGATCACCATCGACCGGCCCGAGCGCATGAATGCGTTCCGCGCCCGAACCGTGGACGAGCTGATCTGGGCCTTCAAGGCAGCCTGGGCCGACCGCCAGGTAGGCGTGCTGTGCCTGACCGGAGCCGGGGACCGGGCTTTCTGCTCCGGTGGTGACCAGAAGCAGCGCCAGGAGACCGGCGACTACGGACCCAGCGAGAGCGGGCTCTTCGAGATCGAGACCTTCCACCGGGTGATCCGCGAAGTTCCGAAGCCGGTGATCGCCGCCGTGAACGGGGTCGCGGTAGGAGGCGGACACGTGCTCCACGTGCTCTGCGACATCACCATCGCCGCGGATCACGCCCGCTTCGGCCAGGCGGGCCCCAGGGTCGGCTCCTTCGATGCCGGCTTCGGTACCGCCTATCTGGCCCGCATCCTCGGCGAGAAGCGGGCACGGGAGGTCTGGTACCTCTGTCGTCTCTACGACGCGGCCACCATGGAGCGCTGGGGATCTGGTGAATCAGGTGGTCCCGGCCAGCGAGCTTCGCGCGGAGGTCCGGCGCTGGGCGGACGAGATGCTGGAGAAGAGCCCCACCGCGCTCCGCGTCTTGAAGCACTCCTTCAATGCGGACAGCGAATCCGTCGCTGGCCTGGGAACCATGGCTTTCGATACTCTACAGATCTTCGTCGAGACCGAGGAGGCGCGCGAAGGGGTGGAAGCCTTCACCGAGAAGCGCCCCCCGGACTTCTCGAAGTTCCGCTGAGCCGCAGGTTTCGAGGAGGTGCAGTCGATGCCGGTGCGAGTCGAGCGCAGGGGCCCCGTCTTCACGGTGCTTCTCTACCGTCCCGAACGGCGCAACGCCGTCGATGGTGAGACCGCCACCGCTCTCGCAGAGGCGTTCCGGCAGTTCGAGGCCGACGCCGATGCCAAGGTGGCGGTGTTGCACGGAGAAGGGGGGACCTTCTGTGCGGGTGCGGATCTGAAGGCCATCAGCACAGGTGAGGGACGAGCCAACCCGACCCGATCCGAAGGGGATGGCCCGATGGGGCCGTCCCGAATGCTGCTCTCGAAGCCGACCATCGCCGCCGTGGCTGGCCACGCGGTGGCGGGGGGCCTCGAGCTCGCCCTCTGGTGCGACCTGCGCGTCGTCGAGGAGAGCGCCATCTTCGGCGTCTTCTGCCGGCGTTGGGGAGTGCCCCTGATCGATGGCGGGACCGTTCGCCTGCCGCGGATCATCGGCATGGGGCGGGCGCTGGACATGATTCTCACCGGGCGCCCGGTGGGTGCCGAGGAGGCTCTTCGCTTTGGGCTCGCCGATCGGGTGGTTCCCGACGGCGAGAGCCGTGCTGCCGCCGAGCACCTCGCCGAGCAGATCGCCGGCTTTCCGGAGGGATGCATGCGATCGGACCGCCTCTCCGCCTACGAGCAGGTGGGCATGTCCCTGGAGCAGGCGATCGCGAACGAGTTCGATCGCGGTATTCAGGTGATCCGGAGTGGTGAGACCCGGGAGGGCGCCACCCGGTTTGCCGCGGGCGCGGGGCGCCACGGTAGCTTCGACTGACTACTCGGGGTCGTCGAACTTGGGCTCGCGCTTCTGGATGTTGGCCTGTACGGCCTCGATCTGGTTGGGCCGGCCGATCAAGGACCTCTGAAGCTTCTCCTCGAGTGCCAGGCCCTCTTCGACGCTCGCCAGGGGCGCTGCGGTCAGCAGCTGCTTGGCGGCGCGAACCGCATCGGGTGACCGGCCGGCGATCTCGCCCGCGAGATCCAGGGCAGCCTGGTAGGGCGTGTCGCTCACACGGGTGGCGAGACCGAGCTCGACGGCCTCGGTGCCGGAGACGATGCGACCCGTGTAGGTGAGCTCGCGGGCGACGTCCTGGCGGACCAGATGGCGCAGGGTCTGGGTTCCGGTCATGTCCGGTATCAGCCCCCAGTGGATCTCGCGAACGGACAGACGCGCATCCGGTGCGACCAGGCGGATATCGGCCGCCAGGGCGACCTGGAGTCCTCCCCCGTAGGCGACGCCGTGTACGGCGGCGATCACCGGAACGGGAAGCTCGATCCAGACGTAACCGGCGCTCTGGGCGAAGTTGGCCGGGCTGCCCTCGTCTCGCTCCAAGGGATTTCGGCGCGCCGCGCCAACGGCGGAACCCTTGCCAGTCATGGCCATGAAGCCGGTGAAATCGAGGCCGGCGCAGAAGGCCCGACCCTCTCCCGAAAGCACCACGGCGCGCAGGCTGCGGTCTCGAGCCAGCTCCCGGCCCGTATCCGCCAGGGCCTCGAACATGGCCTGATCCAGCGCGTTCAACTTCTCCGGCCGGTTGAGCTTTACGTCTGCGATGCCGTCTCGCATCGAAACCGCGATCCGCTCGGACATGGGCTTTCCCTCCGGGTGGCGGCCGATCGTATCCCGTTCCCCGCCCGACTGCATCTGCGGGGGAGCTTCCTTGCGTATACTATGGGGTCCTCGGTTGGAGGTGGCGATGAGCTATCTGCGCGGGATAGTGGTTCAGCTGAACACCGGGTTGGGAAGGCATTCGGGTACCGACGATCCGATCTACGTGGGTGTGAATGGAACCGGCGGGGGACGGGAATTCCCGCTCGACGTCAAGTGGTTCGACGATTTCGAGCGGCGATCGCGGGTGAAGTACATCCTCGGAGAGGTCTGGGACGCGGAAGCCTCGGCTGGCGCGAAGTCCCCCAGCAAGTCGAGAGGCGACTGGAACGACCCGGCACTGTTCTACGTCGAGTTCGAGAAGATCGACCGCCTCTACCTGCGCAAGCACGCGGGGCGACGGCGTGCGGACGACGATGCCTACGAGCTGGACGAGGTCAGGGTGACCCTCTACGGGGAGTCGCCGAAGAAGCGCGTCTTTCGCTGCGGGACCGCCATCTGGCTCGGTCTCGAGTACGGGATGCAGGTCTGGATCCCCGAGGTGGACCCCGAGGAAATCACGCCTTCACTGCGCGCTTAGCTGGCCCCAACTAAGCGCTTCCGCGCCTTCTGGCGGTGTGGCCGGTGTACCAGTCGATGGCGTGGCGCGCTTCGGCTCGTTCGGCGTCGAGGAAGCGCTCGACGGCGGACGAGAGGCGGGGATCGGCCAGGTAGTGGAAGCTCCAGGTGGGGGTCGCATCGAAGCCGCGCATCTGCTTGTAGCGCCCGCCGGCCCCGGGCTCGAAGCGATCGAGCCCCGCCTCGATGCAGTGCTCGACGCCGGCGTAGTAGCAGATGTTGAAATGAAGGTGGCGCAGCTCCCTGAACGCGCCCCAGTAGCGCCCGTAGAGGGAATCCCTCTTCTGCACGTTCAGCGCGCCGGCGATGATCTCGCCGCCCTGCCTCGCGACGACGAAGCAGAGTCGCTCGCGGAAGCGCTCCCCGATCAGATCGAAGAAGCGGCGGTTCAGGTACAGTCGCCCCCAGGGGTTCTTCTCGATGGTGGTCTGGTAGATCTCGAACATCCGCGGGAAGAGCTCGTCGGGAATCGCCGCTCCCACGTAGCGTTCGATCGATACCTTCTGGCTTTCCATCTCGCGTCTCTCGCGCCGCACCTGGTTGCGGCGCTTGCTGCGCAGACTCGCCAGGTAGTCGTCGAAGCTCCGGAAGCCGTCGTTCTTCCAGTGGTACTGGAAGCCGAGGCGCGGCATGAATCCGGCACTCTCCAGGGGTGCCCGCTCGTCGTCGAGGCAGAAGTTGACGTGAGCTCCGGAGAGGGCGTTGCTGGAGCAGATCTCGCGCACCGTCCGAGCCAGCCTTCCCACCCAGTGATCGCGATCGGCCCTCTTCGCCGTCATGAAGCGGGCCCCCGTCACCGGCGTGAAGGGGACGCCAATCAGCAGCTTGGGGTAGTAGTCGATCCCAGCCCGGTAGGCGGCGTCGGCCCAGCTCCAGTCGAAGACGAACTCGCCTTCGCTGTGATGCTTCACGTAGAGGGGACATGCCGCCACCAGTCGCCCGTTCTCCCGGGCCACCAACGGAAGCGGGGTCCAGCCGGTCTCCGCGCTCACCGCACCGCTCTCCTCGAGGGAGGCGAGCCAGCCCCACTCGAGAAACGGCGACTCGTCGGCCACGAGAGCATCCCATTCCCCGCGAGGAACCTGGCGCATTCCCTCGAGCATCTCGATCTCGGCCATCGGTCTTCAAGTGTAGCCAGCGAGGGAGGGGGGTGGGCTATGTTCTGCTCATGGTGAGGAGTCTGATTCGAGCTGGCCGCTTCGAGCCACTGCCGGTTCAAGCCTCCAGCGGGTCGGATCCGCCTGGCGGGGGCGGTGGAGATTCCTGGACGGAGCGCGAGGGTGGTGTCGCCGAGAAGGCGCGCATCCACGTGGCCCGGCCGCCCCGATTCAAGGTGGTCCTGTACAACGATGACTACACGCCGATGGAGTTCGTGGTGCGGCTGCTGGAGACCGTCTTCGGCAAGAGCCCGGCGGAATCGAACCAGCTGATGCTTCGGATCCACCGATCCGGCTCCGGCGTGGCGGGCGTCTACGTCCTCGAGGTCGCCGAGACCAAGGTGGCGGCGGTGCACCGACTGGCAGAGGAGCGCGGGTACCCCTTGCGCGCCGGTGCGGAGGAAGCGTGACCGGCATCAATCGCGAGCTACAGCTCACCATCCAATCGGCGGTCCGTGAGGCCATGGCGCGGCGCCACGCCTACCTGACAGTCGAGCATCTTCTCTACGCGTTGATCCACGACGACGACGGGGTGCGGATCCTGCGCCATTGCGGTGCCGAGGTTCCCAAGCTCAAGGTCGCGCTGGATCGCTTCTTCAAGGAGGACCTCGACAAGCATCCCGCCGATGAAGAGCCTGCCGAGACCACCCAGACGCTGGCCTTCCACCGAGTCATGCAGAGCGCTCTGCAACACGCGGCCAGCGCCGAGAAGGAGGAGGTGGAGGCCGGGGACCTCCTCGCCGCCGTCTTCCAGGAGCCCGACTCCCACGCCGCGGCGCTACTGCGCAGTCAGGAAGTCTCGCGTCTCGACGTACTCCACTATATCTCCCACGGGATCTCGAAGCTGCCACCCGGAGGCGACGAGGAGGCCGCGGCGGCCGGGGCGATGCAGGAGGGCGCAGCCCTCGCCGAAGAGGGTGAGTCGGTCACCGATCCTCTCCAGGCCTTCGCCACCAATCTCACCGAGCGGGCGTCTGCGGGCGAACTCGATCCCCTGATCGGCCGGGATCGCGAGATCGATCGCACCGTGCACATCCTGGCGCGGCGGCGCAAGAACAACCCGATCTTCGTTGGCGAGACCGGCGTCGGGAAGACCGCCATCGCCGAGGGCCTCGCCCAGCGGATCGCCGATGGTGGCGTCCCCGGTGAGCTTCGGGAGGCGGAGATCTACGCCCTCGACCTGGGGGCGCTCCTCGCTGGCACCAAGTATCGGGGTGACTTCGAGGCGCGCTTCAAGGTCCTGGTAGCCGCCATCCTCAAGCGGCCCCACCCGGTTCTGTTCATCGACGAGATCCACACCATCCTCGGGGCCGGCTCCGCCCAGGGGGCCACCGTCGACGCCTCGAGCATGCTGAAGCCCCTGCTCCAGTCGGGGGAGCTTCGCTGCATGGGCTCCACCACCTACCAGGAGTACCGCCACTTCGAGAGAGATCGCGCACTCGCCCGCCGCTTCCAGCGCGTCGATATCCGCGAACCCTCGGTGGACGAGTCGGTGAAGATTCTCGAGGGACTGGCGTCCCGGTACGAAGCGCACCACGGCGTGCGCTATACGAGCGCGGCGCTTCGCGCCGCCGTGGATCTCTCGGCCCGGCACCTGAGCGATCGCTTCCTGCCGGACAAGGCCATCGACGTGATGGACGAGGTGGGAGCTGCAGTCCGCCTGCGTCGCGGGGCGAAGCGCCGGACCGTGGGTGTGCGCGACATCGAGGCCTTGATCGCCCGGATGACCGGGGCGCCCCTGGCTCGCGCCAGCGTCTCCGAGCGCGCCCGTCTGGAGCACCTGGAGGACGATATCCGTTCCGTCGTCTTTGGTCAGGACGGCGCAGTGGCGACGGTGGTGCGTGCGGTGCAGCGTGCGCGGGCGGGTCTCGGTGGCGCCGACCGGCCCACCGGCTCCTTCCTCTTCATCGGGCCCACGGGAGTGGGCAAGACCGAGCTGGCCAAGCAGCTCGCAGCTTCACTGGGCGTTCCCTTCCTGCGCTTCGACATGAGCGAGTACATGGAGAAGCACGCCGTCTCGCGATTGATCGGTGCCCCTCCCGGATACGTCGGATACGACGAGGGGGGCCAGCTGGTGGAGCGGGTGCGCAAGCAGCCCCACACCGTGCTGCTGCTCGACGAGATCGAGAAGGCCCACCGCGACCTCTTCGACATCCTGCTCCAGGTGATGGATCACGCGACGCTGACCGACAACCACGGGAGGGAGGCCGATTTCCGCCATGTGATCCTGATCATGACCTCCAACGCCGGGACCCGCGAGAGGGCGCAGCGAGCGATTGGCTTCGCCGGCGGTCCCAAGAGCGATGGCCACAAGGTTGTCGAACGCCTGTTCAGCCCCGAGTTCCGCAACCGCCTGGACGAGATCGTGGACTTCGACCAGCTCACGCCGGAGGTGATGGGCCGTGTCGTGGACAAGTTCGTGAAGGAGGTCGAGGGCCAGCTCCGGGAGAAGAAGGTCACCCTGGGTCTCACCGATGCCGCCCGCGGGTGGCTGGCGGAGGAGGGATTCGACCCGGACTTCGGCGCCCGGCCCCTGGCCCGGGTCATCCAGACCACGCTCAGCGATCGAATCTCCCACGAGATTCTCTTCGGCGCCCTCGCCAAGGGAGGCCGAGTCGAGATCGACCGCGGCGAGAGCGGCCTGATCTACAGCTTCGAGCCGCGCTAGCTAGGTGGGGACGTTCGACGTCTCCGATCCTGCTGCTCCAGCATCGAGTCGACAATGGCCAGGAGCCGGCGGTTCCCCAGTCCGCTCGAGACCAGGATCAGCCCGGGCGTGAGGACCATGCTTGCGAACAGGAAGCGGACCAGTAGCACCAACAGCTGGGTGGTCAGCGTGGTCTGTTCGTCGAGTTCCCCGAGAAGGATGCTCTCGGTCTCCGTCTCGGGTTCTGCTTCCCGCAAGCGCTCATGATAGGGAGCGAAGAGGAGCGCCAGGCGTGCCGGGGGATCCCAACTTGCGACCGACCGCTCTTGGCCGGCTTCGATGCCGAGCTCCGACTGGAACTGTCCGGCTCCCCAGAGCGCGTAGAACCCCCCCGCCAGCGTGAGCAGCAGGCCCATCGCCAGGGCGGCGCGCCTCCGCCATCGGAGCCCTCTCAGGTAGCTGCGCTCGCGGTCGTCGATCATCTCCAGAAGCTAGACAATCCCACGGCCCACGGCGGGTGTCAGGATCCTCGGCGTAACACCGAGGGCAGCTGGAAGAAGACTCCCTCGTCGACAGCGGGCAGCGTGTCGATGGAGACCGGATCCCCTTCACCGGAGAGACCACGCAGCCGCTCGACGACCTCCTCCACCAGGACCTCCGGGGCCGAGGCTCCGGCGGTGACGCCGACACACTCGACCCCGTCGAGCCACTCGGGGCGGATGTCCCGCGCCGCCTCCACCAGGTGGGAGACCACGCCTTCCCTTTCCGCGGCCTCCACCAGGCGGTTGCTGTTCGAGGATTCAGGCGCCCCCACCACCAGCACCAGGTCCGCCTCCCGGGCCATTGTCTTCACCACGTTCTGCCGGTTCTGGGTGGCGTAGCAGATGTCGTCCTTGCGAGGCAGGCGGATCGCGGGGAAGCGCTGTCGCAGTGCGTCGATGATCTCCCGGGTGTCGTCCAGGGAGAGCGTCGTCTGGGTCAGCACCGCCAGCTGGGAGGGATCCTCCACCTCGAGCTTCTCCACGTCCTCGAGCGACTCCACCAGGCGGATTCGCTCGCGGGCGTGTCCCATGGTGCCTTCGACCTCCACGTGCCCAGCGTGTCCGATCAGTACGATTTCTAAGGCTTTACGGGAGAAACGTTGAGCCTCCACGTGAACTTTCGTGACGAGCGGGCAGGTGGCGTCGATGCAGCGGAGACCGTGGCGGACCGCCGCCTCCCGCACCGCGGGCGATACGCCGTGGGCACTGAAGATCAGCAGCGATCCCGGTGGCGCATCGGTGGGATCCTCGATGAAGACCGCCCCCTTCTTCCGCAGCCCCTCGACCACGTGGTGGTTGTGAACGATTTCGTGGCGGACGTAGACGGGCGCTCCGAATCGCTGAAGGGCGAGCTCGACGATCTCGATGGCCCGGTCGACGCCGGCACAGAATCCGCGGGGGTTGGCGAGCAGAACACGCATCCAGCTGAAGGGTAGCAGTGGTGAAGGTGGCGCTGCGGGCGGTCCAACGCCCACGGGCTACAATCCGACCCCTCGAATTTTCCCTGTAGAGGAACTTCCCGATGGCAGATCTCGAGAAATTCCGGTCCGAGACCCACTCCTGGCTGGAGGCCAACGCCCCCAAGTCGCTGGTCGGAGCCCGCGGCGATGCCCTGGAGGGTGTCTGGGGCGGCAAGAAGGCGGTGTACGAAAACCCGGACCGCAAGCTCTGGCTCGACGTCATGGCAGAGAAGGGCTGGACGTCGCCGACCTGGCCGACCGAGTACGGCGGGGGTGGTCTCTCGTCCAAGGAGGCCAAGATCCTGGCAGAGGAGATGCGTCGGCTGAAGCTGCCGGCGCCCCTGGTCGGCTTCGGACTCACCATGATTGGACCGACCCTGCTCCAGTTCGGCAACGAGGAGCAGAAGAAGGAGCACCTGCCCCGGATCTGTCGCGGTGAGATCCGCTGGTGTCAGGGCTACTCGGAGCCGGATGCGGGATCCGATCTCGCCGCCCTCCAGTGCAAGGCCGTGGACGATGGCGACCACTTCCTGATCACCGGGACCAAGGTGTGGACCTCCTACGCCGACCTGTCCGACTGGATCTTCTCCCTGGTCCGCAGCGATCCGAATGTGAAGAAGCAGGCGGGCATCACCTTCATCCTGATCGACATGGATAGCCCCGGCGTGACGGTGCGTCCGATCCAGCTGATCAGTGGCGCCTCTCCCTTCTGCGAGACCTACTTCGAGAACGTACGCGTTCCCAAGGCCAACGTGCTGGGGGGAATCAACGGCGGCTGGACGGTTGCGAAGGCGTTGCTCGGGCACGAGCGCAATATGATCGCCGGCACTTTTGGCGGAGCGGCTGGAGGCAGACGCAAGACCCTGGCCGACCACGCGCGTCGCTATCTTCCCGAGGTCGACGGAAAGCTGGCCGACCCGGTGATTCGCGACGAGATTGCGAGGATCGAGCTCGACGCCCGGGCCTTTGCGCTCACCGTGCAGCGCGCCGGGGACGGGGCAAAGGCCGGACACAAGCCCGGTGCGGAGAGTTCTCTCTTCAAGGTCTACGGCACCGAGCTCAACATGCGCCGACAGGAGCTCATGGTGAGGATCGCCGGGCCCCAGGCGCTCGGATGGGAGGGGGACGGGTTCGAAGAAGACGAGCTCTCTCTCACCCGGGACTGGCTGCGCTCGAGGGGCAACGCGCTCGAGGGCGGCAGCTCGGAGATCCAGCGCAACATCATCGCCAAGCGAGTGCTCGGTCTTCCCGACTGAGATCGGGATCCGGAGGCCGCAGGAGAATTGCAGTGCAGCTCGTTCTGACCGAAGACCAGGAATTCATCGCCAAGACCGCCGAGGACTTCGTCGCCGAGAAGTCACCCATCTCCCGAGTGCGTGAGCTCCGAGACAGCGCCGATCCCACCGGCTTCTCTCGCGAGCTCTGGAAGGAGATGGCGGACCTCGGCTGGGCGGGGATCCCCTTCGCCGAAGAGCTCGGTGGCGCGGACCTCGGCATGGCGGATTTCGTCACCGTGCTCGAGGCGCTCGGTCGCACCCTCGCGCCGGAGCCCTTCCTCTCCACCGTGCTCCTGGCGGGCCAGGCGCTCCGGCTGGGCGGAAGCGAGAGCCAGCAGAAGGAGTGGCTTCCCGGCCTGATCGCCGGCGACAAGATCCTGGCGGTGGCCTATCAGGAGCCGAACAGTCGCTACGATCTCGCGGCCGTGGAGACGAAGGCCGAGCCCGATGGCGACGGCTTCCTGCTCTCCGGCGAGAAGATCCAGGTGCTCGACGGCCATGTGGCCGACGCGATCATCGTGTCGGCGAGCACCTCCGGTGGCGTCAGTCTCTTCCTGGTGCCGAAGGGCGCCCCGGGTGTCGAGATCACCCGCCAGAGCCGTGTGGACTACCGCAACGCCGCCATCGTCAAGCTGGAGGGGGTCTCGGTGGCCAAGTCCGATCTGGTGGGTGGGATCGGTGCAGGAGGCGACCTCCTCGAACAGGTGGTCGATTTCGCGACAGTGGGACTCTGTGCGGAGATGCTCGGTGCGATGTCCGAGGCCCTCGATCAGACCCTGGAGCACCTCAAAACCCGCGTGCAGTTCGACGTCCCGATCGGAAGCTTCCAGGCCCTGAAGCACCGGGCTGCCGACATGTTCATCGAGGTCGAGCTTTGCCGCTCTGCGGTGATGGCCGCCGCGCGCGCGGTGGACGAGGAGAGCGAGAACGTCCGGAAGCTGATCTCGCTCGCCAAGGCGCGCTGCTCCGACGCCTTCGTCCTGATCACCAACGAGGCGGTGCAGATGTTCGGTGGAGTGGGGATGACCGATGAATACGACATCGGCTTCTACATGAAGCGGGCGCGGGCGGCAGAGATGACCTTCGGCGACGCGGCCTGGCACCGCGATCGCTGGGCGCGTCTATCCGGGTACTGAGCCAATGCACCGCTCTGGAGGGCATCCGTGAACCCGACCGAGCGCATGCTCCGCGCCTGTCGCGGGGAGCCGGTCGATCGCCCTCCGGTCTGGCTGATGCGCCAGGCGGGTCGTTACCTGCCCGAGTACCGGGAGGTCCGTAAGGGCATCTCGTTCCTGGACATGTGTCGGGACGTGGACAAGGCGGTGGAGGTCTCGCTCCAGCCGGTGCGCGCGGTCGGCACCGAGGCGGTGGTCTTCTTCAGCGACATCTTCACCCCCGTGGTGGGCATGGGTGTGGAGCTGGAGTTCGCGCCGGGCCCGGTGATCGCCGATCCGATCCGCAGCGCCGCACAGGTGGCGAGGCTCCGGGAGCCGGACCCCAGTGTCACGGTGCCTTACGTCCTCGAAATCCTGCGCCGGCTTCGCAGCGAGCTGGCCGAGTCGCGGATCCCGCTGATCGGGTTTGCCGGAGCGCCCTTTACCCTGGCGACCTACCTGGTGGAGGGGAAGGGTGACCCCACCCGGAAGTTTCAGACGCTCCGGCGGCTCCTGGACCACGAGACCGACGTGGTTCGCTCCCTTCTCGACCGCCTGGCGAGGATGACCGTCGCCTACCTGAACGCCCAGATCGATGCCGGCGCCCAAGTGGTCCAGCTCTTCGACACCTGGGCCGGGACGCTCACGGAGGAGGAGTACCGCCGTTTCGTGCTGCCCGTGAACCGCAGCATCGCCGCCGGTCTGGATCGAGCCGCCGCTCCTCTCATCCTCTACATTAACGATGCGCCCCATCTGATCGAGGCAATGCTGGATTCCGAGTGCGACGTGATCTCTGTGGGTTCCCGGGTGGAGATCGGGGCCGCGGCCCGCCTGGCGGGCTCGCGGGCCAGCCTCCAGGGAAACCTCGACCCCGCCGAGCTGGCGTTGCCGCCGGGGAGGATTGCCGAACGGGTCCGTGAGATCGCGGAGGCCGCGAAGCCCGCCCGCGGCCACGTCCTGAACCTCGGACACGGCTGCCTTCCCGAGACCCCCGTGGAGGGGGTGCGCGCCTTCGTCGCCGCGGCACGGTCGCTCGCAGAGGAGACCGGGTGAGCCGAGAGGTCTTCGCATTGGATCTCGAGCACGCGGAGGCAATCCTCCCGCGCTACGACCGCCCCGCGCCGCGCTACACCAGCTACCCCACCGCGCCGGTCTGGAAGGAGGACTACGGGCCCGTTCAGTTCATCGATGAGCTGGGCAGGACGGATGTGGATCCGGAGGACGGTCTATCGATCTACGTGCACGTTCCCTTCTGCAGCAGCCTGTGCCACTTCTGCGCCTGCAACCGGTTCATCACCGACGACCCGGGCATTCCCGAGCGCTACATCGAGGGCATTGCCCGCGAGGTCGAGACGGTGAGGCGGGCGATCCGTGTGCCGCGCACGGCGACTCAGCAGCACTGGGGCGGTGGCACGCCCACCCACCTGACCCCGGCGCAGGTGAAGCGCCTCTACGGGATCGTGACCGACGCGTTCCCGATGCGGCCCGACGCGGAGATCTCCATCGAGGTCGATCCGCGGGTCACCACCGACGAGCATCTGGCGGCGCTTCGGGAGTGCGGTTTCAATCGCATATCGATGGGGGTCCAGGACTTCGATCCCCGCGTCCAGGAGGCGGTGCATCGGATCCAGCCCGTCGAGATGACGGCGCCGTTGGTCGAGAGCGCACGCCGAGCAGGCTTCGAGAGTGTCAACATCGATCTGATCTACGGGCTTCCCTATCAGCGCGAGGAGACCTTCGACTCCACGCTCGACGAGATCTTCGCCATCGGGCCCGATCGAATTGCCCTTTATTCCTACGCCCACGTCACCTGGGTGGCGAAGCAGCAGCGGGGCTTCGAGCGCAAGGATCTCCCCGACCCGGCGACCAAGCTTCGCATCATGCTTCTGGCCATCCGGCGCTTCCTGGAGGAGGGCTATCTCTTCATCGGACTCGATCACTTTGCCCGGCCCGAGGACGAACTCTCCGTGGCGCTGCGCGAACGCACCCTGCGCCGCAACTTCATGGGCCACACCACCCAGGCGGGGGTGGATCTGCTCGGGTTCGGTGCCAGCTCCATCAGCGAGCTTCGGGGAAGCTACGCCCAGTCCCATCGGGAGCTCGAGACCTGGCACCAGGCGCTCCGCGAGAGGGGTGTGGCCACGATGCGCGGCCACTTCCTCTCCCAGGAGGACATCGAGCGGCGTTGGATCATCCAGCGTCTGATCTGTCTGAGCGAGGTCCGCGCCTGCGATTACCGCGAGGCCTTCGGCGGAGAGCTCGCAGAGCGCTATCGAGAGGAGCTCGAGCAGCTCGCGCCCGCCGTAGCCGATGGTCTGGTGGTGATCGAGGGAGACGGGAGCTTTGCCGTGACTCCCCTGGGTCGTCTCCTGGTGAGGAATGTGGCAATGGTCTTCGACGCCTACCTTCCCGAGCAGGAGCGTTCGGGGAAGCGAATCTTCAGCAAGGCGGTTTGAGAGGTCCGAGAGGGGGCACACCATGAGCGGTCCGGACCTGCAGGCGATCGTGGTCGGGGCTGGAGCCGCCGGGCTCAGCGCTGCTCTCGAGCTTCGCAGGCGGGGACACGAAACGCTGCTGCTGGATTCGGGAGATCGTCCGGGCGGCGTCATGCGCAGCGACCGCAAGTCCGGCTTCCTCTTCGAGCGTGGTCCCAACACCATGATGGTGAAGGGGCCAGCGCTTTCCTTTCTCCAGCGACATGGACTGGAGGCCGCCCTGCAGCCTGCCAGGCCGGCTGCTCGCAATCGTTACCTGTTTCACGACGGGCAGTTGACCGCGGTTCCGATGAATCCCTTTGCCTTTGCCGCCTCGCCTCTGCTGACCGGGAAGGGGAAGCTAAGGCTCCTGGCCGAGCCCTTCGTGAGACGGGGTGATGGCGGCGGGGAGAGCGTCGCCGAGTTCGTCGATCGACGTCTCGGCCGAGAGGTGGTGGAACGGCTGGTTGGCCCCTTCCTGATCGGGATCTACGCCGGCGACGAGCGCCGGCTCGGAGCGGAGGCGGTCTTCCCCTCCCTCGTCGAGATGGAGCGCGAGAGCGGCTCCATCGTCCGCGGGGCACTGGCGCGGATGGTCCGCCCACGGGGAGAACGCGGACTTCGCGGCAGCTACTCCTCGCCGGATGGACTGGGAGGGCTGGCGGGTCAGATGGCCCGAGAGCTTGGAGAAGGCCTCCAGCTGGAGACTCGCGTCGCATCGATCCGACGCGAGGCGGGGAGCTGGATCGTCAGCGTCGCCCGCGAGGGCGCCGAGCGCGAGATCCGCGCCGGAGCCCTGGTGCTGGCAACCGATGCCGCATCTGCGGCCGGCCTGCTGCGCGACACCGATGCGGAGACCGCCTCCGCCCTCGATGCCATCGAGTACGCGCCGGTCGCCTCGGTGCCGCTCTCCGTCGCCCCCGGCGACGCGCGCCATCCCATCGAGGGCTTTGGCTTCCTGGTGCCTCGCGAGGCCGGCCTCGACCTGCTCGGCGCGCTCTTCATGAGCCGCATGTTCCCGCGTCGAGCGCCCGAGGGTCTCGAGCTGGTGACGGGCATGATCGGAGGCGCGCGCTGGCCAGGCGTAGTGGACGCGGGGGACGACGAGATCCTCGAGCGGGTTCACCAGGGCCTGGATCGTGCCCTCGGGCTCCGCGCCGCTCCGGAAGCCCTGGCGGTCACCCGTTGGCCGCGTGCGGTGCCCCAGCCCGGCCCGCACCACGCGCGGATGGTCCGCGACCTGCGCGCGCGGCTTGCACGCCATCCCGGGCTGTCTCTGGCCGGCGCCTACCTGGAGGGCGTCAGCGTGGCGGACACATTGGCTTCGGGCGTGCGGGCCGCAGGCGAGATCACCCGGCTCTGAGCGAGCTAAGACTGCTGAAGGTGTTCGCGAACCATCCCGGCCACCGCCGCCGCCCAGCCGGGCTCGGAGTTGAGGGAGGGGATCACCAGGAAATCGTCGCCGCCGGCTTCGATCCACTGCCGCCTGGCGCGGATTCCGATCTCCTCCAGCGTCTCGAGACAATCGGCCACGAAGGAGGGACACATCACGGCGAGGCGCCGAATCCCACGGGAGGCGAGCTCCGGCAGCACGTCATCGGTGTAGGGCCGGATCCAGGGGATCCGGCCGAGTCGCGACTGGAAGGAGATCGAATGCTGCTCGGCCTCGAGCTCGAGGGCGGCTGCCAGCGACCGGGTCGTCGCGAAGCACTGTGCCCGGTAGCAGTCCCGATTGGCGGCGCCGATCGCTGCACAACAGGAGTCGCTGGAGAGGCAGAAGGAGCCCGAAGCATCGCTCTTGCGGATCTGGCGCTCCGGCAGTCCGTGGTAGCTGAAGAGGACGTGATCGGGCCGGAACTCCTGGAGTGGAGCTCGCGCCAACGCCGCCACCGAGGCGATGTAGGCCGGCCGGTCGTAGAAGGCGCCGATCGTGGAGAGCTCGCGCCCGTGCCACGTCCCGCCGGCCAGTTCCAGGAAGTGGGCGAGCGCGGAGCCGGTCGAGGAGTCGGCGTGCTGGGGAAAGAGCGGCAGCCCGACCAGCCGGTCCACGTCCGCCTGGGCGAGCCGCGCCAATGCCTCTTCGACGGAGGGCTCGCCGTAGCGCATGCCGAGCTCGACCACGAAGCCGTCGCCGAGCTGCCTTGCCACCGCTTCTGCGAGCCCGCGGCTGTGGAGGAGCAGTGGCGAGCCCTCTCGGGTCCAGATCGAGGCGTAGGCTGCCGCCGATTTTCTGGGCCGGAGGGGGAGGATCACCAGGTGGAGCAGTAGCCAGTGCGGCAGGCGCGGCATGTCGAGGACTCGCCGGTCGGCGAGGAACTGGCGCAGGTAGCGCCGCACGTCACTCACGGCGGGGGAGCTCGGAGTGCCGAGCTGGATCAGGAGCACGCCCGTGCGGCGCCGATCGACCGGCATGGGCGCGAGCATAGTTCAGAGGGGAGGATTCGCTCCGCTCGTCCCCATCACGGCGCCCTTCCCGGACGGCTCCGATGCCATCCCCCCAGCCACATCGAGATCGCGATGTAGTAGGCGGGGTAGAGAAGGGTGATCTCCATCAGCTGGATTCCCTTAAGCGACCGGGGCCAGATGATGGCCGCGGAGACCGCGAGGAGCCAGAGCGTCGCGCCCGCGTTGGTGGTGCGGCGAAGCGTGCGCATGCGACTCGGATACACGTACTTGAGCGGTACGAAGACCGCCAGCGACAGGCCCGCCACGAGAGCCACGGACAGGGCTGGCGAGAGCTCGAGCCACCACAGGTAGATCGCGACCACGTTCCAGTAGGAGGGAAAGCCGAGGAAGAAGTCGTCGTCGGTCTTTGCCTCTCTCTGGGAGAAGCCGTAGGCGCTCGCCAGCACCGGCAGGGCCGCCCAGCCCCAGCCCGGGAGGGCGCCACTCGCGACCATGAAGACGGCCGGTACGATCACGTAGTTCAGATAGTCGACGAGGTCGTCGAGGCGCCTGCCGTCGAAGTCGGGCAAGACCTCGGTGACCTGGAACACCCGGGCCAGGGTGCCGTCGACCGAGTCGATGGCGAGAGCCGCCAGCATCAGGATGGCGGCGCGAGGGAAGTCCCCCTGGGCCACCGCGAGGAGGGCGAGGACCCCGAGCACGGCGCCACTGGCCGTAAGGAAGTGGACCGCCCAGGCGAACGGAACGCGCGTCACCGGGCGAAGCATACCAGAGCCGCTATAGTCGGCCCTCCAGGGAGGCAGGGAGCGATGGCGGAACCGGGAGTGAACTCGCCCGTCGAGCGCGCCAAGGAGATGGTCGAAATTCTGCGCCAGGGGAGCGATTCCTTTCTGACGACGAAGGTCGATTCGGTCATCAACTGGGGCCGCAAGTACTCGATGTTTCTGTATCCGTTCGTGACCGCCTGCTGCGGCATGGAGTTCATGTCCGCCGGCGGCCCGCGCTACGACCTCGACCGCTTCGGCTGCGCGCTGCCCCGTTTTTCTCCCCGTCAGGCCGATCTGCTGATGGTGGTTGGCACCATCTCGCACCGTCAGGCGCCGATCCTGAAGAAGGTCTACGACCAGATGGCCGAGCCCAAGTGGGTGTATGCCTTCGGGGCGTGCACCTGCTCCGGAGGGCCCTACAACAACTACGCCACGGTGCAGGGGATCGACACCATCGTCCCGGTGGACGTCTACGTCCCCGGCTGCCCGCCCCGGCCGGAGGCCGTGCTCGACGGCTTGATCAAGCTGCAGGCCCGGATCCAGGCGGAGAAGGTGGCCGCCAGCGGGCGCCATCAGGAAACCGACGATCTTCCCCTGCGCGTGGTCGAGAAGCCGGTCGCCTAGCCCACGGAGCGCTCGATGGGCTCCACGAGTCGATTCGATCTTGCGGTGATCGGTGCCGGCCCCGGGGGCTACGTGGCGGCGATTCGCGCCGCCCAGCTGGGCCAGAAGGTGGCGGTCATCGAGGAGGATCGCCCCGGCGGCGTCTGTCTGAACTGGGGCTGTATTCCCTCCAAGGCGCTGCTCTGCGGCGCGGAGCTCGTCGAGAACCTGAGGAAGCACGGCGAGACTTTCGGCGTTGCCGCCGACGGCATCCGTCTCGATTACGCGAAGGTGGTCGATCACAGCCGCAAGAGTGCGGATCGGCTTTGCAACGGTGTCCAGGCTCTCTTCAAGAAGAACCGGATCGAACTCGTGAAGGGCCGGGGGCGTCTCGAGGGTCCGACGAGTGTCGAGGTATCCGGCGAGAGCGACCGGATGGTGGAGGCATCCCATATTCTGCTCGCCACCGGCTCGAGGGAGTGGGTGCCAGCCGGTTTCGAGGTGGACGGCGAATGCCTGCTCACCTCGCGCGAGGCCCTGGTTTCGAAGCGGATTCCGGAGCGGTTGGTGGTGGTCGGCGCCGGACCCGTCGGCATCGAGTTCGCGTATGTCTACGCCATGTACGGCTCGAAGGTGACCGTCGTGGAGATGGTCGACCAGATGCTGCCCGGCGCCGATCGGGAGGTCGCCTCCACACTCCAGCGCGAGTTCCGCCGCAAGGGGATCGAGGTGCGGCTCGGGGCCTCCTTCGAGGCCGTCGAGAAGGTGGGCGGTCTGGTTCGCGTGAGCGTCAGCGGCGACGGCTCCAGCGAAGAAATCGAAGCCGACCAGGTGCTCGCCGCGATCGGGCGGCGCCCCCTCTCCGATGATCTCGGGCTCGAGAAGCTCGGAATCCCGGTCGATTCGCGCGGATTCGTGGGGGTGGACCCGCAGCTGCGGACCTCTGCGCCCACCGTCTCGGCGATCGGCGATCTGGTCGGCGGTGCGCTTCTGGCCCACAAGGCCTCGGAGGAGGGGATCGCGGCGGTGGAGTCCCTCGCCGGTCTCGATCGAGCCCCGCTGGACCACCGCAGGATTCCCTTCTGTATCTATGCGCAGCCGCAGATCGCCTGGATCGGGCTGACCGAGGAGGAGGCCCGGAGCGAGTTCGGCGACCAGCTACGGGTGGGGAGGTTTCCCTTCACCGCATCGGGCAAGGCGGTTGCCTCGGCCCACACCGCGGGGTTCGTGAAGCTTCTGGCGGAGCCGGAGAGTGGCGAGATCGTCGGCGCCCACATCGTCGGGCAGGGGGCCACCGAGCTGATCGCCGAGATCGGCCTGGCGATGACCCTGGAGGCGACCACCGCCGAGGTGGCGGCCACCTGCCACGCGCACCCGACCCTCTCGGAGGCGCTCCTGGAGGCGGCTCTTCTCGCCGAGGACCGGGGAATCAATCTGTAGCGGGCAGGAGCGGCTACCCTCTGGGCATGAGCGAGCCTCCGCGCGTTGCGCGACCGGCGGACAACCGCCGAATTCCGGTCGAGCGGAAGGAACGCCCGCCCTGGTTGCGGGTGCGGGTGCACGCCACACCCGAGTTCGAGCAGGTGCGGCGGACGCTGGCGGAGCAGAAGCTCAACACGGTCTGCTACTCCGCGTCGTGTCCGAACCTGGGCGAGTGCTGGGCTCGCGGGAACGCCACCTTCATGATCGGTGGGAGCCGCTGCACCCGCCGCTGCGGCTTCTGTGACGTCACCACCGCGCGGCCCGACGATCTGGATCCCGAGGAGCCGGATCGGGTCGCCCGGGCGGTCTCCGAGCTCGGTCTCCGCTTCGTCGTGATCACCTGTGTGGCCCGCGACGACCTCGAGGACGGGGGCGCAGGCCAGATGGCCGCCACGGTCCGGGCGATCCGCGCCCGTTGCCCCGGCACCGGTGTCGAGGTGCTGATCTCCGATTATCAAGGCGACGAGGCCGCGCTCCGAGCGGTTCTCGATGCATCTCCTCAGGTGCTGAACCACAACATCGAGACCGTCGAGCGGCTCCAGCGCAGGGTCCGTCCCGTGGCCGGCTACCGGCGATCGCTCACGGTGCTGCGCCGCGCGGGAGAGCTCCGCCCGGACATCCCCACCAAGAGCGGCCTGATGGCGGGCTTGGGCGAGCGGGACGAGGAGATCGAGGCGACCCTGCGCGATCTCCGCGGGGCCGGAGTCAC
>CAVXZE010000002.1:0-477233 GCA_963766175.1 uncultured delta proteobacterium | reverse complement strand
ATCACCCGAAGCCATGAGCAACCACCTCCGGGTTCATCTCGGATGGCGTCCCCATCTCCAAATACTCCATACTGCAGGGGTAATGGACGGAATCGTGGTAGAAAACACTTCTGAAGGTCTTCCTCTGCGGCCTGCTTCAACAAGAACAGGAGGATGCAAATGTTGGATTTCGTCAACCCAAAGATAATCGCGGCAATCCAGATCCTGGCGGCCCTGGGGATCGCCGGGTTCTGGATGACATGGTTGAGAACCGAACACAACGAACCCTGGTTGCCGACGGGTTATGTGGAGCACGAACGATGCTTTGTATACCCCGATTCGGTGCTGGCCGTTCTCATGGTTGTTTCGGCGATCCTGCTGATTCTTGGGAATGCGCTGGGTGAGCGGTTGGCGCTCGTATGCGGCGGCATGATGCTCTTTCTCGTCGTGATCGACACCGCCTATTTCTTACAGAACGGCATGTTTGCCAGGGAGAAGGGGGGAGCCGAGAACCTGGGCCTGATCGTGGTGTTGGTCATTGTTAGCCTGTTGATGATTCTGCGTTTTCTCTAGATAGCCTGGCTGCGCGTCCTCACAATCGGTACGCCCCGAAGTTGCTGGGATTTTCTCCTTCTCGCTCTCGTCGGCCCAGCCACTCATGGTGCGGCAAGATCGAGAGAAGAATCAGCCTGTGCCTGAGTGCGGAAATGGCGGAGCATCTCGCTCACGGTGCAGGCTTTGCTCGATCTCACGACGGTACTCCTTCGTTGTATTCTTGCCTTCTTCCGAAGCCGCAGTCAGCGCAGCTGCGTTTCAGGACATTCTGAAGTAGCGGCGTTGCAGCAGCGACTGCCTCGGCGAGCGTTCCCGACGATCCAGCCTTGCTCGGCTCCCCGAAGTCCCGCGCCCCGGAGAGCAACCTTGACAGCAACGGCGGTGAACGCCGAGAGACGGAGTGGACGCCCGTGGAATCCCGCGCGGCGCCAACCACTTGCCCCGCATACGTTCACGGACGCCGGTGGACCCCCACTGAAACCAATTCGTAATCAGCAGGTCGGCGGTTCGAGTCCGCCCGTCGGCTCCAGCAATCTCGCGCAGTTGCGGCGCCCGAGATGCTTGCGCTAGAACGAACGTTCGTTTACCATGCCGCTGTCGAGGCCCCGGGACCTGCCGGGCTCTCGCCCCGCCGGAGGCTCCGGACCGAGGCCCAGCTGCTCTCCTCACACCCGGGATTCCCGGCACGGGCTGCGGGAAGGAGCGAGCGTGCGATGAGTGATTCCCAAGCCGAGCTCGGGCGGGCGCCGACCCGGCGGCAGTTTCTCAAGATCTCCGGCGTGGCGGCGGCTGCCGCGGCTGCCGGCGCCGCCGGGCTGCCGCTGTTTCACTTCCGGCGAAGCGCGCGCGCGGCCCTCACCGAGGCCGGCGCTTCTCCGACGACCGAGAAGCTCGGAAGCTGGGAGGATCTCTACCGCCAGCGCTGGGCCTGGGACTCGATCGCCAAGGGCTCCCACGGTTGGGCCAACTGCCGAAGCGCCTGTGCCTGGGACCTCTACGTGAGAGACGGGATCGTCGTGCGCGAGGAGCAGAGCGCCAGGTACGAGGCCTCCGAGGACGGCGTGCCGGACTTCAATCCGCGCGGCTGCCAGAAGGGCGCCTGCTACACGGAGGTGATGTACGGCCCGAGCCGACTCACGGTACCCATGAAGCGGGTGGGCGAGCGGGGCTCCGGCCAGTGGCAGCGCATCAGCTGGGAGCAGGCGATCAAGGAGATCGCCGAGAAGATGGTCAGCATCGTCGAGAAGCACGGCACCGACACCATCTACCAGGACCTGGGACCGAACTTCGATCAGGGCGCCACCACCGTGGGGCGCTTCAAGTTCCAGATGAAGGCGGGCGGCCTGTTCGCCGACAATTGGGCTGAAATCGGCGATCTCAACATTGGCGCCACGCTCACTCTGGGCTTTGCCCACGTGGGTGGCTCCAGCGACGAGTGGTTTCTCTCCGATTTCCCGGTCGTCTGGATGATGAACCCGACGGTGACTCAGATCTCTGACGCCCATTTCCTCCACGAAGTCAGGTACAACGGTGCCGAGCTCACCGTGATCGATCCGCAGTACAGCGCGACCGCGATACACGCCGATAACTGGCTGCCGATTCGCACGGGCACGGACGCCGCTCTCGGTCTGGCGACCGCCCGCCACATCTGGGAGAGCGGCAACCTCGACCTCGCCTACGTGCGCGAACAGACCGACTTCCCGCTGCTGGTTCGGATGGACACCGGCCGCTTCCTGCGCGAAGCGGACCTTGTGGAGGGGGGTCGCGACAACCTTCTCTACATCTGGAACCCGGAGGCGGGGCGCCCCGAGCCGGCTCCGGGCAGCGAGGGTGCCGACTACGGGCGACTGATCGTGGAGGGCTTCGAGCCGCCGATCGAGGGCAGCTTCAGGGCGACCCTCAAGGACGGAAGCCAGGTGGCCCTGGCGCCGGTGGGCAGCATTCTGAAGCAGCACCTCGAGCCCTGGAGCTTCGAAGCGGCGGCGGAGGTGACGGGGCTCGCTCCGGGCCTGATCCGGAAGTTCGCGGACGGCTTCGCGAGGTCGAAGCGCCCGATGATCTTCTCGAGCTGGGGCTCGAACCGCTTCATCCATTCCGACCTGATGAACCGCACCAAGCTCCTGTGCCTGTCCATGAAGGGCGCCCTCGGTCGCAGGGGCTCGGGCTACCACTCCACGGGCTTCATCGATCTGGCCGGCTTCGGCTCACAGCTGCAGAGGAGCCGCACCGGCCTGCTCGGCCGGCTCGAGATGATCTGGGGAATGCTGTCGGCCGAGGAGGCCTTCGAGGCCGTCGTCGACCTCGTCAAGGAGCGAAGGAGCCAGGAGCAGATCATCGCCGAGCAGGCGGAGAAAGGTCAGGAGGAGTTCGTCTGCGCGACCAATGTTTCCACGCTCGACTACCACTATCAGGGAATCAAGGAGGATCTCGACAAGGAGCTGGAGGGAGTGTTTCCGCGCCCCCTCGCCGCCTACGACGAGGAGGCGACCAAGAAGGGCTGGCAGCAGGTGCTGCCCCGCAAAGGACAGCCGCGAATCTTCCTCACCGGAGGCAGCAACCTGCTGCGCCGCTCCAACCACACCGCACGCATGCTCGACACGCTGTGGCCCGGTATCGAACTGGTCGTGGCCATCGACCAGAAGCAGTGCTTCACGGGCATGCACGCGGACTACCTGCTCCCGGCCGCGGGCTGGTACGAGAAGTCCGGCATCAAGTACGCCCTGACCTACGTTCCCTACCTGCACTACTGCGACGCAGCGGTCAAACCGATCGGCGAGAGCAAGGACGAGTGGGAGATCTACTGGCTGCTCACCAAGGAGATCGAGGAGATCGCCAAGCGCCGCAATACGCCCGTATTCGAGGGCTGCGGCAGATTCGAGGTGGATTGGAAGCAGCTCCACCAGGAATACTCCTGCCAGGGTGCCTACGGCCCGAAAGACGCCGAGAAGGTCACGCAGGCGGTCATCGACGACAGCCCCTCGGCCGTCGGAATGACCGTCGAAGGCCTGAAGAAGACGGGCATCGAGAAGTTCCGCAACACCGGGCTCAACATCAGCCCCACCTTCCTATACAACCCCGATTGGAAGGGCGAGGGCGTGCTGAGCCCGTTGACCCACTTCGTCAAGTACAAGTGGCGCTGGCCCACCCTCACCGGGCGCCAGCAGTTCTACATCGATCACCCCTGGTTCCTCGAGGCGGGGGAGGCGCTGCCCACCCACAAGGAGAGCCCCAGGGCCGGTGGCGACTACCCCTTCCAACTGGTCTCCTGCCACTGCCGCTGGAGCATCCACACCACATGGCGTGACACGTCGCTCTTGCTGCGCCTGCAGCGAGGCGAGCCGGTGCTGTACTTGAACACCGAGGAGGCGACACGGCTGGGCCTCGGCGACGGCGCGTGGGGAGAGCTCTACAACCGGCTCGGTCAGATGCGCATGCGGATCAAGCACTCCACCATGGTGCAGCCCGGCGTGGCCTTCTACTTCCACGCTTGGGAGCCCGTGCAGTTCCCCGAGCACAAGAGCTACAAGTGGTTGATCCCCGGTCTGATGAAGCCCCTGCACATGGCGGGAGGTGAGGGGCACCTTCGTTTCGCGATCAACCACTTCGAGCCGGGCTCCTTCGTTCAGGACACACGAGTGGGAATCCGGCCCTGGAAGGAAGAGAGCGAGCGGAGGGCGTAAGGCGGAGTGAGCGCGGACTCCACGGCGGCGGCGCTTCCCTTCATCGCCTGGTCTCGCATCTGGAGCCCCGTCGCGCCCGAGCCACTGCGCAGGGAAGCCTGGGAGGCTCTCGCGCTGCCCGGCTCCTTCGACGAGCTAAGCCCCGACTTCTGGAGCACCTTTCACGTCGGGAGCCCCGGCCCGAAGGTGCCGCTGCTCCTCCACGCGGCGCTGGAGCTGGAAGGGGCTCGTGCGCGGGAGGACTGGATGCGTGCGATGAGCTACCTGAAGCTCCACTTCGACGAGTTTCATCTGCCGCCGGACCAGCTCGGCGCCGCCTGCGAGGTCTACGCCTGCGCCATAGAGAGCGAGGAGCCTGTCCTGATCGAGGAGCTGTGCCGCCGCTACCTGCTGCCGTGGTGTCGCTTTGCCAGGGAGCGACTGGCGCAAACAGAGAGCCGCCTCGCCTTCCTGCCGGAGCAGTTCGAGGCGGACCTTCTCGCCGCGGGTGGAAATTCGGGCTAGAAGCGCCTGTCCGTTCCGACAATTCATGCCTGTGAGGCTGGATGAGCCATCCAGACCTGGCTCTCCAGAGCTTCCCACCTCTGACAGCAACGCGGGATGACACGCGGCCCAGTCCTCTCCCATCGGATCAGTGCGGGGAGACGAAGCCTGCCAATTGACTCGTATCCGCCTTCTTGGGGGGCGTCCGTTCCGTGCGGCGTGTTGGAGGGCGGACGCCGCGTTCCAGTAAGCCAGGCCTCGCTCTGTGCAAGATCGCGACGGCATCTTCTCGCGGGCTGCCCCCCTTCTGTATGTTCTGACATCGACTCTGCGATCCTGGAGGAACAGCCGTGAAGAGTCACGTGGAGGGCAAGGTCATCATCATCACCGGCGCAGCAGGAGGCTTCGGGCGCATCGTCGCCCAGAAGACCGCGAATCTCGGCGCCAGGATCGTGGCCGCCGACGTGAACGAGGCCGAGCTGGAGGCAACCTGCACGTCGATCTCCGCGGAGGGGGGCACCGCGCTGGCTGTGCGAGCGAACGTCGCGAGCCGGGCCGACATGAAGGGGCTCGCCGAGCAGGCCGTCGCTCGCTTCGGTGCCATCGACGTGATGGTGAACAACGCGGGGGTGATGCCTCTGGCCTTCTTCGCGGATCACGCCGACGCGGCAGAGGCCTGGGATCGATGCATCGACATCAACCTGAAGGGCGTCCTGCACGGGATCGCCGCCGTCTACGACACCATGATCGAGCAGGGCCGCGGCCACATCGTCAACATCTCCTCGATCTACGGCAACTACCCGGTCGCCGGGGCGGCCGTCTATGGCGCCACCAAGGCGGCCGTGAACGTGCTCTCCGAATCTCTGCGTCAGGAATCCCAGGGCAAGATCAAGGTCACGACCATTCGACCGACCGGCGTGCCGACGACCGGCCTTGTCGCCGGCATCGTGAATCCCGCTGCCGTCCGCGGCATCCTGGGCCAGAACGAAGCGAGCTTCATGGAGACCCTGGGCCAGCTCCTGGGCGAGAACCCACCGGCTGCGCTCACGGACCCGGAGCAGATCGGTTACTTCGCTCTCTCTCCCGAGCTCCTCGCAGATCAGATCGTTTACGCGATCGACCAGCCCTGGGGCGTCTCGATCAGCGACTTGACCGTGCGCGCCTCTGGAGACGTCTATGTGATCTAGGCCTCCCCGGCCGCGGTCCCCGCCTGACAGCAACAAGACAGCAACCCGGGGCGATGCGCGGCCCGGGTCCTGCCGACCGGGGCGGCGCGGGGAGGCGAGGCTGGCCATTGACCCCGCGTCCGCCTTGTCCGGGGAACCACCCTCCCCGGGGAGCCCTGGCCGGCACCGCCGATCGGTTGGCCCGATTCGTTTGGTGGGCGGGTGGCTTGTTGGGCGGCGCGCCACGACGGCAACGAAGCGAGACACTCAGTTCTAACCGGCGTTGGCGTATGCGCACAAGACGGTGTCCACGGGCTTGATACCTCTGAAGTACCGACAGATGGACGTGTCCTTGACTGCGCACTTGTGCGAAGAGCTGCCTTCCGCGTCGTTCCACGGACACGCCTCCTGTTCCCACTTGAGACCAGCCGTGGGGATGAGATCGATGTCCATGTTCCCGCCGCGAAGCTCACGAATCGACTCAGCCATCGTCTCTCCCGGGAAAGGTTGTAGGCGACTTCGCGCGGCCCAACGGCTGGACGCCAAGCCGCGGCCGGGATTGAGGCTACCACGGGCAACCCGCCCCGGGGAAGCCTGACCGGCGCTGCGGGGCGATTGGACTGCGCTGTTCAGCCGTCAGCTTCGGCGGCTTACTGGGCGGCGGCCTTCCATCCAAGAGGTTCCGAGATTCAGGCGAATCCGCGCGTTGGGGCCGGAAGAAACGAACGTGGCTAAGAGCCGCCTCGAAGGTCCGAGAGGAACTGCTTGGCGAAGAAGAAGGCAACGGCGCCCACGAGCAGACTCGCGGCGGCGGAAGGGATGGGGCCGAGTGTTGCGCGAACTGGGCTTTGGACGAGCCAGCCAGCCAGAGAGGCGATGAACATTGCGAGGAGGGTAGGCACCACTCGGCGGATCGGCAGGACCCGACCTCCGCTTTAGAAGTCGTCGGCGCTGCCCAACGGATCGGCGTTCAGCTGCAAGCGGTGACCACCACCGCGCCCCGAGCCGCCGTGACGCCACATGATATCACGGCGCTTCGCGTTGCCGCGCACTGAAGCTTGGCAGCTTGCGCGGGGTGTTAGACCGCACCTGGCTGACACAGCTCGCCCAGCGAGGCCCGCATGAGCGATTGTCGGTCGCGAGAACACACTGTCTAGCCGAAGAAGCAACAGTACTTGTCCTCTTCGACGACCGTGAGGAACTCTTCAATAGAAAGAGCGGTCGGGTGCGGCTCGTAACGATGCCACTTGAGATCAGCTCGCTGCCAATAGATGCGCCATTCGTCCGCCCGCTTTACGTAGGTGGCCTTGGCCACGCTGTTCTCCATGGTCTCGGTCGGGTCTCGAAAGTCCGGGCGGACCTCGAAAATCTCAACACTCTGCCCTGCAATGCGGTAGCTCAAATCGAGCTGGGGCCGGACGTGAGGAGGTGGGCGGCGAGGTGCTGGCGAAGGGCAAGCTCGACGATCGCTTGCTTCCTGCGACTTCGGAAGAAGGGCAGAACCAAGCGAAGAAGTAGCGTCGCGAAGCTGAGCAGAGTCTGCATGGAGCGTGAGATTCTGCACGATGTCCCGGCTCGGGCACTCGCAGGTCTCGACGACGCTCGACACCTACAGCCACGTCGCGCCGTCCCTACAGCGCGAGGCTGCGGGCTGAATCATGATCCGCTTGCACAGACGAACCGTCTGGTTGCGAAAGCGTCTCTCGGATTAGTAGCCCAAATGGTCTAAATCACTCTGACGGGTCACACGACAGGGCGAGCGGCTCGGCGAGGCCTACGCGAGACTGAGAATCTGGTAGGCCACGCCGAGCTCGCCGACTGTCCCCTCGACGGTCTTCTGCTATCCGCGCTCAGGGCATGCGGACGAACACCGGGTTCGACCAGGCGAAGTAGTAGTTGCCGCTCCTTATATCCAGGGACGTCACCTCGACACGGTAGTAGCCATCCTCGCTCACACCACGTCGACGAGCGTGTCCTGGTATGTCGGCGACAGGGGACTGGTTGTCTGCCAGAGCTCGCCGTTCTTGATGATGTCGATCTTCACCAGGATCGCGGTCGGGCTCTCCGAGGCCACGCTGAGGTCGAGGTTGGCGATTCCATCGAGAACATACGCCGTGTCGCCCATCAGCTCGCCGTTGACCTTCAGGGCAAGCGAGGGCCCGGTGGTGGCAAAGGTTCGTCCAGCCTTGATGGCCTTGTACAGCTCTGCCGCCGTCAGCCCCTTCTTCAGATAGGCGCCATTCTTCGCCACGCCCACGTCCGAGTCAGGATCGCCCGTGTTGTGGGCGTCGCTGTTGGCCAGGCCGAAGATGGGCGTATCGACAGCGCCATCCACGTAGGCCATGAGATGATCATCCCAGGAGTTCAAGGGAGCCTCGGGCGCGCCGAGCCACTGACCGACCCCGCTGAAGACCTGGGTCGCCCACCACAGGAGGTCTCTGAAAGGCATCAGCGCGGGACCCGGGAACCCCGGGTTCGGCAGGAGCATGTGCAATTCATCCACCTCACCAGTAACGGCGAGGTTGTTGAGCAGCATCCCGAATTGCCACGCCTGCTCAGGCGGATAGCCGAGCTGCATCGCATAGGAGGCGACGTCATCGACGTGGCTCTGGTTGTAGACCTCCAGGTTGTTCACCCCGTACCCGAGCGTGGTGGTGCCCGACGGGTGATTGTGCACCGCGATCCCGCCCTTCGAGTGGATGTAGTCGACCCACTTCGTGAGGTTCTCCGGATACATGGCGCCGGTACCGGCCGGGTTGGGCGGCGACGGCCACACCTCCTCGGGGCAGAGCTCCGCGGAATCGTCGCCGACGAAGGGATCGTCGACGCCCAGCGCATTGATGTGGTCGCGGTTGAACATGCCATCGCTGCCCGTCACCTCGAAGGCGGGCAGGGCGAGGAAGGATCCGTCCGAGACTGCCTCGGTCTCCGCCACCAATGAAGCCCATTTCGCCTGGGTCAGGCTCTTGCAGTGATCGGTGATGATGACCGCGCTGAGGCCGCGGCTGAGCGCGGTGGCCTTGATGTCGGTCACGGTGCCCGAGCCATCAGAGCGGGTGGTGTGCATGTGCCCGTCGTAGTAGACGAGGATGGACTTGTCCTTTGCGTAAGCCTGCTGGCCGAAACCCAGCAGAACGGAAACGGCCATGAAGGCGAGAGCCGGCACAAGGCCGGCGCTCAAAAGACCCAGACCTCTTCGCTGCGCTTTCATTGTTTGCTTCTCCCAATCCTTTGCAGAGGGACCAGACTCAAAGGGTGACGTGAGTCGCCACGACCTCCGCGCGCCACTATTCGATCTCGAATGCGCGGTGCTACGAGAGGCTTCTATCTCGGGGCATTCTACACCCACCGGCACCGAGCAGGGGGAGAATCAGCGCGGTTTTGCGCGAACAAGGCGGCTATATGCGGCTCCCTGCATAGCAGCAGCTGTAAGTACTCGGAATTCCTCACTGATTGCGCTTCTTCGCAATCAGCAGGTCGGCCGCTCGAGTCCGCCCGTCGGCTCCGAAACCCTCCAGAAAACGGGGACTTACAGAAGCACTTCAGCGCGTTCGCGTAGGGTAGGATGTCGTGTCCGCACTGTGTGTCCGGTTTCTCGGCGTTTGAGGGCCAGTATCCTCCGACTTGGTGAAGCTCATGGAATTCCTGTCACAGATCGCCGAATGGATCGAGGCTCACGAAACCTTCTTATCGGGATTGGGAGCACTCCTCGCGATTGTGGTGCTGTCCCTATCACCATTGCGCGGCGTCGTGAAGCGCCTTTTCCAGAGCACCCGGTCGACGCCGAGTGCGAACGACACCCGTGATGAACCCATTCCCCGAGAATCAGATTCCGGCGCGCCTCCATCCATCGTCGTATTGCCCCTCAGGTGCCTCAGCGACAATCCGCGAGCGCCGTTCTGGACTGACGCCGTACACCGAGAGCTGACGGCGCGCCTGGCGAGAGTCTCCGGGTTCTTCGTGGTCTCGCATGGTTCGGCAATGACTTATCGCGACATATCCAAGGACGTTCGCGAAATCGGCCGGGAGCTCGGCGTTCGCTATGCCGTAGAGGGAACCCTTCAGGCCCATAAGGAACAGATTCGCATCACCGTCGATTTGATCGGAACCGGTACGGGCAATTGTGACTGGTCGCGGAGCTACGATCAGCCCTGGGCCGACATTGACAACGCGATCGACGATCTTGCCACTGAAATCGTTTCACACCTTGGGGTTCAACTCACCCACAGTGAGGCCCGCCGTATCGGCAACTCACCGGGAATCGATCCGAGTGCCTGGGAGCTGTACCAACAAGCCATGGCTATTGCCCAGTCCGGTGGCTGGAACCGGGAAGGGTTTTCGCGAGTTGACGAGCTGCTGAGGAAGGCGATCAAGAGAGATCCGGAGTTTGCCTTGGGGCATGCGCGATTGTCCCTGAATATCGCCATCAGCCTGATGCAGGGACTGGCGGTCGATACCGGCAACCTCAAGGAGGAGGCCAGGGAGCTGGCGGATCGCGCCGTTGAGCTGGACAATCAGGCTTCCGAAGTACTCGGCTTTGCCGGCTGTGCCCTTTGTGACGTAGGACTACACGACCGCGGCTTTCCCCTCCTCGAGCGTTCCATCGAGATCAATCCATCCAACGCCCAAGCACATGCGGCCTTCGGGGCGGCTCTGGTGCTGACAAATCGAGCGGAAGAAGGTATTCCCGCGCTGGAGCGGGCCATCCGTCTCAGCCCGAAAGATCCGGCGCTGGCGCTCTGGCTCTACACGCTGGGAAACGGTTATCTGCGGTTGGGTCAACACCAAGAGGCCGAGCGCGAGTACTTGAGGACGGTGAAGTACGATCCAAAATTCGTCGCGGGCCATCTGTGCCTTGCACAGCTCTACGAGGGTGCGGGACGTCGAAGCGAGGCTCAGCAGCATTACGAAACTGCGCAGCGATTGCGCCCAGACATTGACCTGTGAGTCCCGAGAACTCCTGCCGGTGAGGCTGAGGCCTTGTGGCCAGTAAACATCGAATGCAGCCCACCGCGAGAAGGAGCCAGAACCATGGCCTATCCGAGGACCCCCGGTTTCAGTGAATTGGCTTCTCGGCTTGCCCTGTACAGCCAATTGAAACATGAGCATGGCGCCAAGAATATTTCCCCCATTCTGAAGCGTGCGGAAAAAGACATGCAATCTGCTCTGGCAGAACTGAAGAGAATGCCCATCGACAGAGGCATGGCTGATCGTGAGCCCGACGATCTTGTCTCCATCAAGAAGCTGAGACCCAGGGGACCCCGACGACTGTGGGAGGGGATAGACAGGAGGCAGTTCCAGGACAAGTGCGAAGGTGCGCTGCTGGGACGTATGGCGGGATGTACGCTCGGGGCCCCCGTTGAGGGTTGGCCCATTCATCGGATGAAGAACCTTGCCAAGGAGAACAGCGATGCTTTCCCGCCAAAGGATTATTGGTCGTACGTCTACTACCCCAAGACCTTGCGGTATGGGGTAAGTCCGGTTGAAGCCTATACCCGCGGGAAGATGAATGGTGTTCCGGTCGATGACGATGTTGTCTACACCCTCCTGGGGTTGCTCATAGCCGAGGACTTCGGCCCCGATTTTACCACCGAAGAGGTCGGTCAAGCATGGCTGAAGTATCTTCCCTATGCCGCAACGGCCGAAGCGGTTGCCCTGGCCAATCTAAAGAAGGGCGTGTCGGCAAAGAAGGCCGCCCTGAAGGACAATCCCTTCTGCGAGTGGATCGGCGCCGATATCCGATCCGATCCCTGGGGATACCTGGCACCCGGATGGCCGGAAAAGGCAGCCGAGATGGCCTACCAGGACGCCTTCATCAGTCACCGGCGTCAGGGGATATATGGGGAGATGTATTTCTCTGCCGTGATTGCCGCGGCCTTCACTGTGTCGGATCCTGTTGAAGCACTTGAGATCGGCCTGAGCGAGATTCCCAAAGCAAGCGCCATGGCAAAGGCGGTCCGATGGGCCCTGAAGACGGCACCCCAGATCAGGAATTACCAGACGGCACGGGATGCCGTAGACCATCGGTTTCGCGGGATGTCTCCCGTTCACACGCTGAATAACGCATGCTTGACGATTTGGGGTCTGACCATCGGAGGGACGGATTTCACCAAAGCCATCGGGGAGACAGTGGCCATGGGTCTGGACAACGATTGTACTGCTGCGACCGTTGGCAGTATTCTCGGTGCCGTCGTCGGCAAAGAGGGCATCCCCGAGCATTGGTACGAGAATTTCAACAATACTGTTCACTCGTATCTTATTGGCAAGAAGCGCTTCAGCATCAGCGGCCTGGTCAAGCGCTTTGTCCGGCAGGCGATTCGGGTGCACGGCCAATAGGGAAGGCAAGAGGTACGAGGTCACAGGCATACGACACTGATGCGTTTCCGCACATTCTGAAGCGGAAGCGTTGCAGCAGCGACCGCCTCGGCGGGTATCCTCGATGATCCGCCCAGACCTGGCTCCCCCGACCCGAGGAACCCTGACCGGCACCGCGGATCGATTGCCCGCGCCGTTCGGTTTCTCGCATTCAAGGCACGTTGGGTGCGCAACGAGCTATCCTCGAAGGAACCGATCCCAACGGGAGAACCGCGCGTGCAACAGGTACCGTCGAATTTCACCCGGTTTCTCGCTGTGGGCGCCCATCCTGATGATGCCGAGTTCTTCGCTGGCGGAACGCTGTTTGAACTGGTTCGACGAGGCGCGCAGGTGCACCTCGTAGTATGCACGAGTGGAAGCAGGGGCGGCCGGGAGATGGCTGACGCAGCTGAGGTGCGGAGAGACGAACAAGAGAGCGCGGCGCGAATCCTCGGCCTGGCAGACGTGATTCACTTCGGGCTAACGGATGGCGAGCTGGAGGCGGACGAGGAACTCCGAAAGGCTCTGGTTCGGGAGATTCGGCAGATTCGCCCCGAGGTCGTCTTGGCCCACGATCCGAGGACCTGGTGGACTTCAATGGGCGATCGCGTGGAGCTCGGCCACTCGGACCATCGAGCGGCGGGGCAAGCTCTGCTGGACGCGATCTACCCGCGAGCAGCGAGCCCGAACTTCTACCCGGAGATGGGCCTGGACCCGTGGTGCCCGCGGGAGGCTTGGCTGTTCGACACGGCGAAACCGGACCTGATGCTGGATGTTACGGAGGCTTGGCCCAAGAAGTTGGAGGCGCTTCGAGCCCACGCCAGCCAAGAGAGCGTGGCGGGTGGTCTCACCGCACCGGCGCTCGATCTCGCGCAGCAGTTTCGACACGGTGAGCGACTTGGCGAGGCCTACGTGCGACTGAAAATCTGGTAGGCCAGGTCGGGGTCGCCAGCGTGAAGCCACTCGCGACGGACGTCGAGGAAGCCCTGGAAGATCAACCTGCTCCCTCCTCCTTTCGCGACCACAACCAGGCTGCCCCACGGACACCGCTTGCGTCACCGTGTTTGGCCTTCAAGAGAGGCGTGGTGACTTGATCGGAGAAGACGTAGGAGCCCCAGCGTTTCTGGACGTTTTCGTAGAGGCGATCGATATTGGACAACCCGCCGCCGAGCACGATCGCGTCCGGGTCGAGCACGTTGATGATGTTGGCCAGGCCTCGTGCCAAACGATCTACATAGAGCTCCAACGTTTCCAGGGCGCTTGCGTCCCCTCCTCTGGCGCAGCTCGCGATGGCCTCGGCGGAAAGACGCTGGCCAGTTCGCCGCTCGTGGTCGCCCTGCATGCCGGGGCCCGAAAGGAAGGTCTCGATGCAGCCTCGCTTTCCGCAGTAGCATGCAGGGCCGGGTAGCTCTTCGGCTCGAGGCCATGGCAGGGGGTTGTGCCCCCATTCGCCGGCAATGGCGTTTCGTCCCGTGAACACGCTTCCGTGGGCAACGATTCCTCCGCCGGTGCCGGTGCCGAGGATGACGCCGAAGACGACCTCCGCACCGGCGGCCGCACCATCAACGGCCTCCGAAAGCGCGAAGCAGTTGGCGTCGTTGGCGAAGCGCAGCGGGCGTGCGAGGAGGCCTTCCAGGTCGCGGTCCAAGGGCTTGTCCATGAGTACGGTGGAGTTGGAGTTCTTGATGAGACCTGTCGCGGGTGAGAGGGCACCGGGCGTCCCGATCCCGACGCTTCCCCGCTCGCCGACTGCCGATTCGATTTCGAGCACCAAGCTGGTGATGGCGCGCAGGATGGCCTCGTAGCCGCCGGCGGGCGTAAAAACTCGCCGACGCACCAACTCCCATCCCTCCTCGCTCAGGGCGATGGCTTCGATCTTTGTCCCTCCGAGGTCGACACCGATGCGCATGGGAGAAGTCGCCTATAGCGACATCGAGGCTCGCCGAACCCTCTCGTCGCCACGGGATTCGAGTGAAGATTCGTTACCGGACCCAGGGATGACCCCTCAGGCTACTATCCGGCGGTGTGCACCGCAACAGAGGAGATCGTGAATGTCACCTCGAGAGAACGCGGCGCACGCTCTCGCGACGATGGGCAGGCCCCACCCAAGCGCGAGCCGCCGCTCCGAAGCGAGCTCCGGCGGCTCTCCGTCGGAAGCACAGCCGGATCGAGTGGCTCCGGGCACAGGAGATCAATTGGATTAGAATCGGGGCATGCTGCCCACCGAACGCGTCACGGTTCACTGCATCGGCAACGCCCACCTGGATCCCGTCTGGCGATGGCGCTGGGAGGAAGGCTACGCGGAGACCCTCGCCACCTGCCGCGCGGCGCTCGATCGCCTTCGCGAGAGCGACGACTTCATCTTCACTCGCGGCGAGGCCGCGACCCTGGCCTGGATCGAAGAGACGGCTCCCGACCTCTTCGAAGAGATCCGGAAGTACGTTGCAGAAGGACGCTGGCACATCGTGGGTGGCTGGTGGGAGCAGCCGGACTGTAACCTGCCCGCCGGTGAGTCCTACGTCCGTCACGCGCTCTACGGCAAGCGGTGGTTTCGTGAAAAGCTCGGCGTGGAAGTCCGAACCGGGTGGAATCCGGACTCCTTCGGTCACAACGGAGGGCTGCCGCAGATTCTGGCCAAGAGCGGCTACGAAACCTACTGCTTCTTCCGTCCCGATGCTGAAGAGAAGATGCTGCCGTCTCCCTTCTTCTGGTGGCAGGGACGGGACGGGAGCCGAATTCTCGGGATCCGGCCTCCCACCGGACACTATTCCGACTGGCAGGACGATCTCGGCGACCTCGTACGCCGAGCCGCCGAGAAGGCTCGGGACCTCGGGCTCACGCACGCGATCGTCTGCTACGGTGTTGGAAACCACGGCGGCGGACCGACGAAGAAGGGCATCGCCAGCCTGCGTGCACTCCGCGACGATCCGGCGCAGCCGAACGCGATCTTCAGCACGATCGACGCCTTTCGTGCCGCCATCGAGGGCGTCGCGGAAACCTTCCCGACGCTGATCGACGATCTGCAGCATCACGCGCCGGGCTGCTACACGTCGCATTCCGAGGTCAAGCGTCTGAATCGCCTGGCCGAGAACGAGCTGCTGGCGGCCGAACGCTGGAGCGCCCTGGCTTCCCTTGCGCTCGGCCGCCAGTACCCGGTAGAAGACTTCGCCCGCGCGTGGAAGCAGGTTCTCTTCAATCAGTCTCACGACATCCTAGCGGGCACGAGCCTGCCCGCGGCCTACGAGGACGCGCGCGATCGCTTCGGCGATGCGCTCTCCGTGGCGGCCCGTCTCCAGAACGCCGCACTCCAGGCGCTTGCCGCGCACGTCGACACGCGGATCGACAGCGACGCGGAGCCGGCGAAGTCGGCAAGAGGGCGCCCGGTCCTCCTCTTCAATCCTTCGTCCTGGCAGCGCACCGACGCCGTGACGGTGCAGTGGGGCTGGCCGAGCCAGTCGGGGAATCGACTCCTGGACGAATCCGGTGCGGACGTCCCCTTCCAGCTCGGGCAGCCCGACGTGTTTCCGTCCGGGTCGCGGATCCACTTCGAGGCGACGCTCCCACCCCACGGCCATCGCGTTTACCGGCTGGTTCCGAGCGATGCCGGCTTCCCAGCGGAGGCGACGGCCAGTGACGGACCGCGTGTGGTGGCCCCCGCTTCTCTCGAGAATCGACTCTACCGGATCGATGTCGACCCGGAGAGCGGTCACGTCATGCGGATTCTCGACAAGCGCTACCGTGTCGAAGTGCTGCGCGCGCCGGCGTGCGAGCTCGTGGTCCTCGACGATCCTGGAGACACGTGGGGGCACGGAATCAACGCATGGCGCAGCGAGCTCGGCCGGTTCCGGTCTCCGGAAATCCGCATGATCGAAGACGGACCCGCGCGCGCCACACTTCGCGTCGACACGAGCTGGCGTCGCTCCAGGGCGCGGCAGGAGATCTCGCTCCACCGCGACAATCCGCGCATCGACGTGGCCCTCACCATCGACTGGCACGAACGGCATCAGATGCTGAAACTCTCCGTTCCAGTGGCCGTGGCCGGTGGGACGCTCAGCTTCGACTCCCCCTACAGCGTGATCGAGCGACCCATGACCGGCGCGGAAGAGCCCGGCCAGGCATGGATCGACCTGACCGGGATCACGACGACCGTCTCGGGGGCGGAGCTTCGCTATGGAGTCTCGCTGCTCAATGACGCCAAGTTCGGCTTCGACTGCCTCGACGGCGATCTCCGCATGACGCTGCTGCGCTCTCCCATCTACTGCTTCCACGATCCGGCTCAGGTGGAGCCGGATCAGGAGTACCTGCTCCTCGATCAGGGAACGCAGACGTTCCGTTATGCGCTGCTTCCGCACGTCGGAGGCTGGGAGGAGGCCGGCACGGCGCGCGAGGCGCATGCCCTCAACAATGCCTTCGTGGACGTCTTTCAGTATCCGCACGCGGGAGACTGGGATCCGCGGGCCGCTCTGCTCTCGGTAGACCCGCCCGGAGTGATCGCGTCGGTCCTGAAGGGCGCGGAGGAGGGCGATGCGCTCGTCCTTCGTCTCTTCGAGAGCGAGGGAAAGGACGTCCACGCGACGATTTCCCTTCCCAGTGGGCTGCAGTTCGAGACACCGGTGAGGGCCTTCGAGATCAGGACATTGCGGATCGAACGGGACGGCCGCGTTTGTGAAACCGATCTCCTGGAGGGCCGAGAGTAAGCGCGCGGACCCAGTGGCCGCAGCCGTCCAACGCCGCTGCCGACGGAAGCGGGTACATCAAGGTCAGCAATGAATGCGGTTGCCAAAGAATGACAACTACTCCCATGAGACTTGGATACTGGAAGATCATAGCGGCGACAATTCTCTTCTCCGTCAATCCCGTCCTTTTCAAGGCGATATCACTCGGTGCGATCGAGATCCTATGGACGGTAAACTTCGTTGCCTTCTTGGTTCTCGTGACAGCGAATGTCGTGCAGCGGAGAACGAAGGAACTCTTGACCCTCGCGCGCAGTGCGGGCATCGTTGCCGGATTGGCGATCGTCTTCACCCTGAACAATCTTCTCTTCATTTCCGCGATCAAGGTGACCACGATTGCGAACGCGGTGTTGACCCACTACCTGGCGCCGGTCTTCGTGGTTCTCTTTGGAATGTTCCTGATCAAGGAGAAGACCAACAGGCGCTCGGTGTCAACACTGGTGTTGTCGCTCAGCGGGCTTGCAGTCATCCTGTGGCCGAACGAAATGAGTTTTACGAATCAGCACTTCTTGGGCCTGACGCTAGGTACGCTATCGGCCGTCTTCTTTGCACTGGAGATCATTTTCAAGAAGATGCTGGTCCGGCATCACCGCGCCGACGCCGTCGTCGCAATGTACCTGATGATTTCCGTACTGCTTCTTGCACCAGCAATCTCGTTTAGCAGAGTCCCTTCAGCCGATTCGCTGAGCCTCGTGCTATTGCTGAGTTCCGGTATAGTGATCTCTGGACTGGGGATCACGTTGTTTACCTCTGCATTGCGGGTAGTAAAGGCACAGCACGCCGCAATCATCAGCTACCTGGAGCCACTCGGCGCAATCGTCTTGGGGATCGGAGTGATCGGCGAATTGCCGACCTTCGCGACGCTGTTCGGCGGTGCGCTCATCCTGCTGGGTACGTACTTCGTAGTGGCGGCTCCTTCAGATCAACAGCGCGGATGATCCATCCAGGCCTGACCCTCCAGAGCCCGCGTCGGGGCGGAGCGGGCTGAAACATCATTCGGGTACACCGACGAGATGCTGGTGGCGGAAAAGTCTCTCAAATCGACAGCCCGAATGGTCCAGGCCACGCTGACGGGTCACACGCTACGCGGGGATGCCCGGCGGCTTCAGCGTTCGCGTCGGCCGATCGATCAGACTCCGCAAGGAAGGCGTTTTGGAGTGGCGATATCGCTTCAACCGCTGTATAGGGCGCCCCGAGGGCGGGCAAGAGGCGCGTCAACCGCCTGAAAACGCTCGGGTCCCCGTGCCGTCCTGAGGAGGCCGTCATGACTCGTTGCGTGCTTCTCGTCGCCGCGACCCTGCTGTCCGCGCAGTGATCATTCGAGGACCGAGTCCGGCGAAACAGGAAACCTGGTCTGACTACAATCGGGCGGGACTCAGCTGCTCCATCAGCCGTCTCGCACGAAAGGGCACCTCACCATCTGAGATCAGGTCGGCCATGATCTGCCCCGCACCCGGGCTCAGACAGATTCCCATCCCCCCGAAATTCGTCGCGACGTAGCCGTTCTGCCACTCAGGAAGACGGCCCATGACCGGCTTGTGGTGATTGGGGCCGGGGGTATAGGCCAGGAGATCTCCCCTGTGTTCGATCAGCCTCGCCTCTTCGAGCCCCGGCAACACCTCGACCACCCGTTTCAGGATCCGGGCCTTCACCTCTTCAGACAGAGCGTCGTAGGAATCGTCTCGTGTGCTGAGGAACGGATCCCCGTCCCCTCCTCCAGCGAGGATCACGTCGCCGCTGACCAGGGGAACGATGGTTGTGGGACCATGGGCAACCGAGTGCACCGGCCAACCTTCGGGACCTTCCACCCGCAGGCACTCTTCCATGAGCAGGTGAGCGGGGATCTCCTTGCCCAGCCAGGAGGTGGCTCGCGTCGTCCATGGCCCCATGGCGATGACCACCACGTCGGCATTGATCTCGGCTCCCGAGGCGAGTCTGACCGAAGTGATCCTGGCTCCTTCGACCCCGAACCCTACGACCTCACCCTGCTTGACCTCGGCGCCCAGGTGTTCTGCCGCCTGAGCCAGACCGAGAGTGTACTTGTAGGGCTCCACCTGGAATTCGGGCCTGCTGATTCCTCCGACGATTCCCGGGCCGATGCGGCCGAATGTCGCTCGCAGCTCATCGCAGCCGAGCCATTCGCACTCGTAGGCACCGTTCTCCCTGAAGAAGGAAAGCACGGCTTCCTTGGCGGCGTATTCAGGCTGATCGGAGCTTAGAAGATACGTACTTCGCGTTTCGGCGTAATCGATGTCGACTCCGCCCTTTTCCTTGATATCCAGGGAGAGATCCGCCATCCGGCGGTAGCCCGACCAGAACAGATCCAGCCAGTCGGCGTAGGTCTCTCCCGCGGGTAGCGCCCAGCCGGTATCGGGCATCTTCTCGGCAACCAGAAGGACCGGCGGATAGGTGATCACTCCCCAGGCCTTCCCCGATGCTCTGGCTCCGATCGACTCACGTTCGATGATCTGAGAGCGGATCCCTTTCCTGCCCAGGTGATAGGCTATGGAACAACCAACGACGCCCGCCCCGATGATGACGATGTCCTGCTTCTTAGACATTGCACGGCTCCTGCCTCGAATCCTGGCCGGCAGGACGCATATCGTCAAGATTAGCGGCCCTCGGACCGGAGGGGGCCGAATGCAGGTAGACTTTCCGGCTGCGCCTCTAGGTGCCGGGCGCTGATAGAATGTGGTGAACACAGGGAGACTGACCGGCATGGAATACAGATCACTGGGTAGAACGGGGGTGCAGGTCAGCCAGATCTGCCTCGGCACCATGATGTTCGGGGGCAAGACGGACAGGGCGGAGTCAATCCGCATCATCGACCATGCGCTGGACAATGGCGTCAACTTCGTGGATACCGCCAACGTCTACGCCGGCAACGAGAGCGAGCGCATCCTGGGCGAGGCGCTGTCCGCCGCGGGCAAACGCCAGAACACCATACTCGCCACCAAGCTCAATTTCCCGCAGGGCGAGGACGTGAATGCGCGGGGGTTGAGCCGTCGGCACCTGATCGAGGCCTGTGACGCCTCGCTGAAGCGACTGCGGACCGACTGGATCGATCTGTATCAGCTGCACCGCTGCAATGCCGACGTGCCCATCGACGAAACCCTGCGGGGGCTCGACGACCTGATCCGCGCCGGCAAGGTCCGTTACATCGGCTGCAGCATGTTTCCCAGCTGGAAGATGGTGGAGTCGCTGTGGGTTGCCAAGGAGCTGGGGCTCAACCGTTTCGTCTGCGAGCAGCCCGCCTACCACATGCTCGACCGCACCGCGGAGCGGGAGGTGATTCCCGCGGCGCGGTCCTTCGGTCTGGCCATCATTCCATGGGGCCCCCTGTGCGGCGGCCTGCTCACCGGCAAATACCACCGCGACCAGGGCGATCCCGACGGACGCTGGCAGGACGGGAAGGACAACAACAACCGGGAAGCCACGCCACTGGCCTGGGACGTCATCGACCTGCTGCGATCCCTGGCCGACGAGAAGGGCTGCTCGGTATCCCAGCTGGCCCTGGCCTGGTGCGCGGCGCAGCCAGGGGTCACGGCGCCCATCATCGGACCGAGGACGTTCGAGCAGGTTGACGACAACCTGGGCGCGGTGAAGGTCCGACTCGACACCGCGGACTTCGAGCGGATCGATGCTCTGGCGCCGCCCCGAAGCGTGGTGGTGCACTACTACGACCGGGCCATCGCAGTGGACTTCCGGCCGCACAGCCAGAGAAGCGTGGTCTGACCGGCACTGGGCCCGATCCAGGGAGTAGTGCGATGAAGCGGTAGCCAGCAAGCTGTGGGATAGGAGCATCCAGTGGACGGGTGTCTCCTACCCGGTGAGCTGAGGATTCACCGATCTTCGGAAGTCGTCCGAACTACACGCGCGGCTCGCCCCGCTCAGTCGTCCACCGGTAGCATTCCGCAGTGGAGCTGACCGGGGTGCAGCAGCTTGAGCGGCTCGCCGTGGGAGAACTCCTCGTCCTTCGCACAGTCGCGCTCGACGAAGTCGAGGCCCCGGTGCAGCTGCTCGAGGGACTTCGGCGTGAACTGCGCCTGGTAGGCGTCGAGGGCGCGGTGTTTCGATTCGCGGAATTCGCTGATGTCGAAGATCTGGTTGGGCTTCAGGGTGAAATAGAGCGCGATCCCGATCAGTGTATGTGGCTGGTAGTCGCGGTCCACCTCCGGATCGGTGGCCAGGCGTGGGAACCCGTAGAGCAGCATCGCCTCGGTCACGGCCCGCCCGGTCTTCAGGTGGTCGCCGTGGGACTCGTAGGGGAGCCATGGATCCACACTGAAAATGAAGTCCGGCTGCAGCATCCGGATCTGGCGGATGATCCCGCGGCGAAGGGTGTAGTAGTCGTATTCCCCCGCATCGGGGAAGCCGAGCCAGTATTGGCGCCTGACGCCAATCTCGGCGCCGGCTCGCTCCTGCTCTCCGCGCAGCCGAGCCGTTGCCTCTTCGTCGCTGAGGGTCGCGTCGAGCACCCCGACCAGGTCGTCGGTCACGGTCAGATAGTCGATCTCGGCGCCGCCCGCGGCGAGGGCCGCGAGGGTCCCCCCGGCCCCGATGTCGTTGTCGTCGTAGTGGGGCTGGATCGCCAGGATCCGCTTCGCCTCCCGAGGGTCCGGGCCAGGGATTGCCATACTGCCCCTCCGTTTAGCCGGTCACCTCGGCCACGCTCACCTCTCGCGCCTCGGCGGCGCTCCGAACCGCTGCCAGCGCAAAGGCGAGCGTTCGCCGCGCTTCGGCAACGGTCTGCCGGGGGCCTCTTCCCTCGAGCAGAGCGTCGACGAAGTCGATTCCGCCGAGGCGGAACGATTCCGCCCAGTCGGCCTCGATGTCGTGGAAGGCCCGCGTCTCCCCGTCCCGGTACAGGACCAGCGAAGGCTCGTCGAGGAGCTTCCCTGTGCACCGGTTCACCCAGATCAGGCCCTCGGTTCCGTGAATCTCGGTCCGGTCGTCACTCGCGTAGTACTTGGAGCGAACGCGCATTCCGAGCGAGGCGATCACCTCCCAGGAGCCGTAGCGGGGAAGGGCGCCTGCGTAGCTCCAGGAGATCAGCGCGGGGCCGTCGATCCACTGCTTATCGGCCAGCTTCGTCCAGTGGATGAACGCGTGGACCCGATCGATCTCCGCCGGGATGAAGTACTGACCCATGTGGTAGCAGTGGTAGCCGTGATCGAAGGTGGTGGGGCCTCCGCCGCAGGTCTCGGGATCCATGCGCCAGGCCTGGGTCTCCGGCGAGATCTCCCAGCCGTCGCCGATCCGGCCCGCAGCGGTCTTGACCCGCACCGAGATCGGAACGCCGATCGCCCCTTCCTCGATGAGCTGCTTCGCCCGCACGTGAGGCGGGTAGTGCATGAAGTTCTCGAAGACGCGGAAAACACGTCCCGACTCTTCCGCCGCGCGAGCGACTCGCTCGAACTCCTCCAGGGTTCGCGTCGGCGGCTTCTGCAGGGAGACGTGCTTTCCCGCCTCCAGAGCCGCCACCGCGTGGGCCTCGTGCAGGTGATGGGGTGTCAGGATCTCGACGGCATCCACCTCGGGATCCGCGAGCATCCGATCGAGATCGGTGTAGCTCTTGTGCGCACCCCATTCCTCAACGCGTCGTCGCGCCAGATCCTCGTCCCGGTCACACACCGCGACGATCTTGGCGCGTGGGTGTTCCAGGTATCCGAGACACTGGAGATCCGCGATGCGCCCGCACCCGAGCATCCCGATGCCGACCTGTTCCATCTGCTAGCTCTCCTCGGATTCCCGCAGTCGTGCGAGTACGCTGTAGTCCTCGAGAGTGGTCGTGTCGCCGACGGTCTCCTTTCCCGAGGCGATGTCGCGCAGCAGGCGGCGCATGATCTTTCCGGAGCGGGTCTTGGGCAGCGCCTCGGTGAAGCGGATGTCCGCTGGCCTGGCGATCGCCCCGATCTCCTTGGTGACGTGTCCGCGCAGGGTCGTGGCGAGGTCGCCGTCCGCGCTGGTTCCCGCCCTCGGCGTCACGAAGGCGACGATGGCGGTACCGGTGATCTCGTCGGGACGACCGACGACCGCGGCCTCCGCCACGACCTGGTGGGAGACCAGGGCGCTCTCCACCTCCATGGTTCCGATCCGGTGCCCCGAGATGTTCATCACGTCGTCGACTCGCCCCATGATCCAGAAATAGCCCTGGTCATCGCGGTGGGCGCCATCCCCGGTAAGGTAGGTGTTCTCGTACTTGCTCCAGTAGGTCTGCCGGTAGCGCTCGGGGTCACCCCAGATGCCGCGCAGCATCCCGGGCCACGGTTTCCGAAGCACCAGCAGCCCGCCGTCCGGCGCCGTCACCGGATCGCCCTCCTGGGTGTAGACCTCGGGGTCGATTCCCGGAAAGGCGAGCGTTGCCGAGCCTGGCTTGGCCTCCACTGCGCCGGGCAGCGGCGTGATCAGGATTCCGCCGGTCTCGGTCTGCCACCAGGTGTCCACGATCGGGCACTTCTTCCCACCGATGACGCGGTGGTACCACATCCACGCCTCGGGATTGATCGGTTCGCCGACCGTGCCGAGCAGGCGCAGGCTCGAGAGGTCGTGCCGCTCCGGGTACTCATCCCCCAGGCGAACGAAGGTGCGGATGGCGGTCGGCGCGGTGTAGAGGATCGTGACACCCCACTTCTCGATCAGAGACCACCATCGATCCGGCCCCGGATGGGTAGGAACGCCCTCGTACATCACCGTGGTCGCCCCGTTGGCGAGGATCCCGTAGACGACGTAGGAGTGGCCGGTGACCCATCCGATGTCCGCCGTGCACCAGTAGATGTCGTCGTCTTTCAGATCGAAGATGGCATTTGCGGTGGTGGTGACGTGGGTCAGATAGCCGCCGGTCGTGTGCAGGATCCCCTTTGGCTTTCCGGTCGTGCCGCTGGTGTAGAGGATGAATAGCGGGTGCTCGGCGTCGAGCTTCACCGGCGCACAGTTCGGGCTGGCGTCGGCCATCAGATCATGCCACCACTGATCGCGTCCCTCCCGCATCGTCGTCGCCTGGCTGGTGCGCTCGACGACTACCACGTGTTCTACGCCCGGGACGCCCTCGACCGCCTCGTCCACGGCCGGCTTCAGAGGAAAGGCCGCGCCCTTTCGGAAGCCACCGTCGGCGGTGATCACCACCTTGGCACCGGCATCGACGATGCGGTCGCGAAGAGCCTCCGCGGAGAATCCGCCGAAGACGATGCTGTGGGGGGCGCCGATCCGCGTGCAAGCCAGCATCGCGATCGCCAATTCCGGCACCATGGGCATGTAGATGGCGACGCGATCGCCCTTCTTGACGCCCAGCCCCTTCAGCACGTTGGCGAACTTGCAGACCTCCCTGTGCAGCTCGCCGTAGGTCAGGACGCGCGAGTCTCCCGGCTCGCCCTCCCAGATGATGGCGGCCTTGGTCTTGCGCCAGGAGTTCTTGCCGTCGATGTGCCGATCCAGACAGTTGTAGGAGACGTTGAGCTTTCCGCCGACGAACCATTTGGCGAAGGGCGGCTTCCACTGCAGCACCTGCTTCCAGGGGGTGAACCAGGAAACGTGCTCCTTCGCCATCTTCGCCCAGAAGCGCTCTGGATTGCTGGCGCCGAGCTTTCGGTGCTCCGCAACGGTCTTCTTGTTCCAGTTCGCCTGCCGCGTGAACTCGCTAGTCGGCTTGAAGACGCGCTTTTCATTCAGCAGGGTTTCGATGTCGGGCATTGCGCCGGGACTCCTTGGTTCAATTCGAGTCTCGCATCCACGCCTCGATGTCCGCGGGTGATCTGGGCACGGCAGCCGTGAGGTTTTCGAAGCCGTCCGCGGTGATGACGACGTCGTCCTCGATGCGCACCCCGATGCCTCGGAACTCCGCGCTCGCGTTCTCGTCGTCGGCGGCGATGTAGAGCCCGGGCTCGACGGTGAAGACCATGCCCGGCTCGAGCAGGCGGGGCTTCCCGCCGACGGTGTAGGTGCCCACGTCGTGTGCGTCGAGGCCGAGCCAGTGACTGGTGCGGTGCATGTAGTAGGGGCGGTAGGCATCCTCGGCGATCAGCTCGTCGACGTCTCCACCGAGCAGGCCGAGATCGACGAGTCCCTCGACCAGAGAGCGCACGGCCGCGTCGTGAATCTCCTCGAGAGTCGCGCCGGGCCGGCAGGCCTGGAGGGAGGTCTCCTGGGCGATCAGCACCACCTCGTAGATGGCCCGCGCCGGGCCTTCCATCGATCCGTCGACCGGGTAGGTGCGGGTCACGTCCGAGGCGTAGCCTTCGAGCTCGCAGGCGGCGTCGATGAGGACGAGATCTCCACTCACGAGCTGCTCGGCGTTGGTCGTGTAGTGGAGCGTGGTCGCATTTCGTCCACCTCCTACGATCGTGGTGTAGGCGGGGCCGTTGGCGCCGAGCCGGCGAAAGCTGTACTCGAGCATCGCGGCGATCTCGTACTCGAAGCGCCCGTCCCGGATCAGCCGCGCCGCTTCATGGTGGGCCTCGGTGGTGATGGCCGCCGCGCGCCGCATGATCTCGAGCTCGGCGGGCTCCTTGCGCAGTCGCATCTCGTGGAGCAGATTGCGCGGATCCGCGATGATCGAAGCCGGCTCGAAGCCCTGCCGTGAACGCAGGCGCATGTCGCCGAGGATCTCGGCGAGCTTCGCGTCGAGGTCGCGTTCGCGGCCGAGCACGTGGTAGATCTGCTTTGCCTTCGAGAGGATTCCGGGGAGCTCCTTTTCGAAGTCGCCGATCTCGAAGGCCTCGTCGGCCCCGTAGTCCCTCTTCGCTCCCTCGGTTCCGGGGCGGTAGCCCGTCCAGGTTTCCGCCTCCCGGTTCCGGGCCTCCACGAAGAGGGTGTAGGGGGCGCCGCCGTCGGTGCGAAGCACCGCGACCGCCTGCGGGTGGTTGAAGCCGGTCAGGTACCAGAAGTCGCTGTCTTGCCGAAAGGGGTACTGGGTGTCGTGCGAGCGGGTGGCGAGCCGAGCGCCCAGGAACAGGGCTACGGAACCCTCACCCATCGCGTCGAAAAGGAGATGTCGGCGCTCTGCGTACACGGCGAAGCAGCATACCGCATGCGGGGAGGCGATTCTCAGCGGCCCAGGGCGTGGCACACCACCGTCACCTCGTCGCAGTAGGTCGCGCAGAGCTGATCGCCCGCGAGGACGCCGGTGTAGTAGAGCCCTTCGCCGCCCGCTCGCGGTAGCTGGATCAGCTCGACTGCCCCACTCCGACTCACCAGATGAATTCGCCCACTCCAGCGCGTCACGACGACCCTGCCCCTGGCATCGACGCGGAGGTCCTGGACGAAGTCCTGGTCTCCCGGGAACTCGTCGTCCAGTGGAACGATTCGCCCGGTGAAGATGGCGGCTTCTGCGCGCTCGGGCGAGCGGATTCGGAGGTTCAGCAGCGGGCCGCCGCGCTCGGCAAAGTAGCCGGTGCCATCGGGGCCGAAGGTCATGAACTGAACTTCGGGACGCTCGAAGCGGATCCGCTCCTCTCCTCCGGGTCCGAGGACCCGGGTGTCGTAGCGGACCTCGCCTTGCCCCTGCACCGTCGGTAGAAGATCCGTATTCACCCAGATCTCCTTTCGGAGCGGGTCGAAGGCGAGGCTCTTGGGGGCCGCCTGGTACCCCTCTGGGGCCTCCAGGGGATACTCCGCCAGGATCACGCCCTCGGTATCGAGGACGACGATGGAGCCCTGGCCGCCCGCGGTCTCTCCGTACCGGGTCGCGAGGATCACGCCGTCTTCGCCGAGATAGAGTTCATTCAGACCCAGCCCGGCCGATTCGAAGCGCCGCACCTGGCCGCTTGCCGGATCCACGGAGCCGGCCGATTCGAAATAGGTGGTGAAATAGACGAGGCCGTTGGGGTGAGCCAGGACGTCCCAGACACCGGCGCGGGCGTCCGGCCCGCCGACCACGAGGGGCTCGGCGAAGGCCAGCCGCTTCAAGTCGAAGCGCCCGACGATCTGCGGGCCTTCGGCCCGCAAGTCGGCGCGCGGGTCATCTCCCGCCTCTCGGTAGGCCGGCCAAAATGGCGAGGCGCCAAAGTAGAGGATCTGGTCTCTGGAGTCCCCGTACCAGGCACAGTACTGCTCGGCCTCGCTGGGGGCGGGAGCGGTGAACACCTGGAGAGGCGGGGTGGTGCGACCCGCTGGCAGTGGCATCCCACAGGCGAGAAACAGGATGCATCCAATGGCTGCGCCGCAGCATTTCGATGCACTCCAAGCAGGGGACTCAACTATGCGAGATCCGGTTGCTTTCTCCAGTTTCGCTGCAACCAGAGCATCGCATGGACGCAGCCTCAGGTTGCGTCTCAGGCACCCGATCCAGCTCGATGATGACGAAGAAAGCTCTTTATCATCAGTCATTTATAGATTCTCTTGCGAGTTGGTGTCGAGTTGGCACGAAATGTGGATAGACAGATCATTGGAGCCAACCTGGTTAGGACGCAGCTGGTGGCATCGGGCGCGCTCACCTGCTGAGTCCGGAGTCCAGAATTCTCGGGAGACAGACAAGGCGCTTTCCCCCAGAACGGCACCCCGCCTTTCCCGTGAGTTCGGGGACCTCAGGTTGAACGGCCCCCCGGCAAGTCGCCGGGGGGCCCTTTCCGTTTCAGGTCTCCACGGCCTCAGCGGAACGTAGCGCCTCGGTCACCTCTGCACCGAAGCTCCTCGCGAACCAGCCCTTCACCTCGGACAGCTTCAGGAGCTCGCTCCCATCCCCCGGATTCAGCCAGGCGATCGCCTCGAGCGCCGAGTTCGGACACAGTACGCCGGGATCGAGGCACAGCTCCTTGGCCCGGGCGGCGCGCCAACGCTTCAGGACGCCGAGGCGCTTCTCCGTGCCGCGGTCCATGCGGCGGCGCGAGTTTCCTCCCCCGTTCAGCCGGTTTGCCCGCTTCGGAATCGGACCGTGCTGCCGAGTGGTGCCCCGCTTGACCGCGCCGAGGATCTCGCGCCCGAAGCGGCGAAGGATCAGTTCCGTGACCCCCTTGATTTGACCGAGCCTTTTCTCGGACGCCGGCTGCTGCTGGGCGATCTCCAGGAGCGCCCTGTTGCTCAGCACCTTGAAGGGGGGGCGGTCGATCTCTCTCGCGCGCTTGTCGCGCTCCAGATAGAGCTCGCGCAGCACCGAGAGGCTCCCGGGATCGAGAGCCTTTGCCCCCTTGATGCGCAGATAGCCCAGTGCGTCGAACTCGCGCTCGGGCCAGGCCCGACGGGTCAGGGTTTCGAACTCCTCCTGAGCCCAATCCAGTCGCTTGGCCTTCTTGAGCTCTCGTTCCAGCTTCTCCGCCAGCGGAATCAGGTAGGTGACGTCCGCTGCGGCATAGGTGAGCTGGCTGTCGCGCAGGGGCCGCACGGACCAGTCCGAGCGCTGCTCGTCCTTGGGAAGCGACACCCCGAAGTGCCGTTCGGCAAGCGCCGCGAGGCCGATGGCGGGATATCCGAGCAGTTGCGCGCTCACCATCGTGTCGAAGAGGTTGGCGAAGCTGAAGCGGCAGTCCCGTTTCAGTACGAAGATGTCGTACTCGGCCGCGTGAAAGATCTTTCGGACGTTCGGCGAAGCGAGCACCGGTGCCAGGGGAGCTAGCTCCGCCGGACCGCCGAGCGCCAAGGGATCCACCAGATAGGTCTGCTGGCGGGTCGCGATCTGAACCAGACAGGTCTTGTCGAAGTAGTGGTAGAAGCTGTCCGCCTCGGTGTCGATCGCGACGACCTTCTTGGAGAGCAACACCTGCGCAAGCGCTTCGAGGTCCCGGTGGGTCTCGATGCGCCCGAAATCTGCCACTGACGCCTCAGTTTCCGGGGGGCCTTATTCGGATTCGATGTTCGGAGCCGTTGCCCGGGCGCTCCGCCGCGGGGGAAACCGCGCGCGGCGAGGCGAGAAAAGGCTAGCCCAGGGGAAACTCTCGCGAAAGACAGATCCCTCGGGGTATTGCACCGGAATCCTCGGCTGCTAAATTGTTCCGAAATAAGGAACTATGTTTCTATAATCGGAACAATTGGACTGGGACAGGTGCAATCTCTCTCTACCGTCGAGAAAGCTATCGACATTCTCTTTCATCTTCACGCGGAGGATACGCCCCGCGGGGTTACCGCCATCGGCAAGGCTCTCGACCTGTCGAAATCCAGTGCACATCGCCTGCTCTCCACCTTGGCCCGGCGCGGGTTGTTGGAGCGGGACGAGCGGGGCCAGTACTGCCCGGGCATCGGTCTGGTTGCCCTGGGCCTCGGGGTCCTGGAGGGCGAGCCCGTAGTCGCTGCGGCTCGTCCGGTGCTCGAGCTCGAGGCCGAGCGGCTCGGGGACACCGTCTTCCTGACCGTGGCGCGCGCCGGTGCCGTCGTAGTTTTGGACAAAGCCGAGGGGACCGGTTTCCTACGTGCAGCCCCGCGGATCGGTTCGACCGTACCGCTGCACGCAACCGCTGTCGGAAAGCTCTATCTGGCCCACGCGCCAGGAGCCGTGACGCTCGGCGACGATCCGTTGGAGGCGTTCACCCCCTCGACCACGACGAGTTCGGCGATTCTCGCGGCCGAGCTCGAGCGGGTTCGGCGGCAGGGCTACGCCGAGAACCGAAACGAGTGGATCCCCGGGCTTTCGGCAATTGCTGCGCCGGTTCTGGTGGCGGGCCGGATGGTCGCGGCGTTGGCTGTGGCAAGCTCCTCGCCGCGCCTGGAGGCGTTTCGAAGCTCCGCCATCGCTGGCCGAATCGTCGAGGCGGCGGGGCGCATCGGTGAGCGGATGGAGGGAAAGGCGACATGAAGGTCTGGATCGACGGTGCGATCGTGGAGGGCTCGCAAGCGCGGATCCCGGTGACGGACCACGGCTTCCTCTACGGTGACGGTGTCTTCGAGGGAATGCGCGTCTACAGCCGGCGCATCTTTCGCTTCGACGATCATCTCTCCCGGCTGGCCAGTGGGGCGCGTTGCCTGGGTCTGACGATCCCCGGCGGCGTCGAGGCGGCGCGCCGCATCGTGATCGACACCGCGCGCGCTCACGCTCGGGACGATGCCTACCTGCGGCTGATCGTATCCCGAGGCGAGGGCCCTCTGGGCGTCGATCCCACCAGCTGCACGAATCCGCGCATCGTCTGCATCGCGGACCAGGTGAGCCTGTATCCCGAGGAGAAGCTTCGAAATGGGATCGACCTGGTGACCTCGAGCCTCCGCAAGCCCGCGCCGGATGTCCTGGATCCGCGGGTGAAGAGTCTCAACTACCTGAACAACGTCCTCGCCAAGCGAGAGGCGCGCCGCCAGGGTGCCGACGAGGCGCTGCTCCTAAATGCCGCCGGCCAGGTGGTCGAGGCGAGCGTCGCCAATGTCTTCGCCGTGCGAGCGGGGAGGCTGCTCACCCCGCCCGCCAGCGACGGCGCCCTCGAGGGCCTCACCCGGGACACGGTGCTCGAGCTCGCTCGAGAGCAGCGCATCCCCGCCGAGGAGCGCACTCTCGGCCGCTTCGACCTTCTGGCCGCGGAAGAGGTCTTCCTCACCGGAAGCGGCGCCCGCATCGTCGCCGTCGGCTCCCTGGACGGTCTCGGCATCGGAAAGGGTGGGGCGGGTCCGATCACCCGCCGCCTCTGCCAGGCCTTCGAGCAATGCGTGCGCTCGACGGGTACGCCCATCTAGCCCGCATTTCTCACCAGTTCGCTACTGCGGCCGCCAATAGCACCACAGATTCGCGACCTTCTCACTCCGGCGGCCTCGACGTACTGCCAATGTACGCCTTCGGCCCCCTCCGGTCCGAGGGCCGCGAATCTGCGGCACTCTTGGCGCCCTCGCTACGCGATCTGGTGAGAAAAGCGGGCTAGTAGTAGCTTCTGGCGTTCACCAGAGGGAGGATCTCCCGGTGCGCTGGTCGCATGCCTTCATTCCGACCCTGCGAGAGGACCCGGCCGACGCCGAGGCGCCGAGTCACAAGCTCCTGCTCCGCGCCGGCTTCATCCGCCAGCTCATGGCTGGCGGCTACTCGCTTCTGCCCCTCGGACTCCGCGTGGCGTCCAAGATCGAAGGGATCGTCCGCGAGGAGATGAATCGGATCGGAGGCCAGGAGTTCTGCCTCCCCGCGCTCCATCCCGCGGAGCTCTGGCAGAAGACCGGCCGCTGGAATGTATTCGGGGACGAGCTCTTCCGGCTGCGCGACCGGCACGGCGCCGATCTCTGTCTGGGCATGACCCACGAGGAGGTCTTCACCACGATCGCCGGGGAGCTGCGCTCCTACAAGGAGCTGCCGCAGATCTGGTACCAGTTCCAGACGAAGTTCCGCGACGAGGCCCGTCCCAAGTCCGGCCTGCTGCGGGTTCGCGAATTTCTGATGAAGGATTCCTACTCCCTCGACGTGACCGAGGAGGGACTCGATCGCGCCTTTCAGCTGCACTTCGAAGCCTACCGCCGCATCTTCGAGCGCTGCGGACTCGATGCCATCGCGGTCGAGGCGTCCTCGGGCGCCATGGGTGGCAGCGAGTCGATCGAGTTCATGATCCCGAGCGACGCCGGCGAAGACTGGATCGCGTCTTGCGCCAGCTGCGGCTACGCGGCCAATACCGAGAAGGCTACCTCCAGCCTGATCCCAGTGGAAGATTTCCCCGCGCTGGATGCTCCCGAGAGGTTCCCGACCCCGGGCGTCCGCACCATCGAAGAGCTCGCCCGTTTCGAGGGCGGTGCGGCGCCGGAGCGGCAGATCAAGACTCTCGTCTACCTGATCGATGGCGAGACCACGCTGGTGCTGCTGCGCGGCGACCACGCGCTCGTCGAGCAGAAGCTGATGGACGAGACCGGGGCCACCGAGCTTCGCCCCGCGGCGGCCGAGGAGGTCCGCGCCGCGCTGGGCGCAGGGCCCGGGAGCCTCGGGGCCGTCGGCGTCGGGGAGTACCGGGTTCTCGCCGACCTGGCCCTTCGCGGCCGCACCGACATGACCACGGGCGCCAACCAGGACGACTTCCACTTGCGCGGTGTGGACGTGGAGCGCGACATTCGGGCGAGCCGGTGGCTCGATCTTCGAGAGGTCGCCGAGGGCGATGGATGTCCCGCCTGTGAGGCGCCGCTCAGCGTCCGCAAGACGATCGAGGTGGGCCACATCTTCAAGCTGGGAACGAAGTACACCGAGATACTCCGGGCTGCGGTCCTCGACGAGAAGGGGGAGGCCCGCAACATCATCATGGGCTGCTATGGCGTCGGGATCGGTCGCACCATGGCCGCGGTGGTGGAGTGCTGCCACGACGAGAGTGGGATCATCTGGCCGCTCTCGATCGCGCCCTACGAGGTGGTGGTGACGGTGCTGAACCCGAAGGACGTAGAGTGCACCGAGGTGGCGCAGCGCATCTACGAGGGGATCCAGGGCGAGGGGATCGAGGTGCTCTTCGATGACCGGGACGAGCGACCCGGCGTCAAGTTCAAGGACGCCGAGCTGGTGGGCATTCCCTACCGGGTCACCGTTGGGCCAAAGGGCCTGGCGAACGGCAAGGTGGAGGTGTTCCGTCGCCGGGGAGGCCGCCGAAGCGAGGTGGACGTCCACAAGGCCGCGGACGCCGTCATCAACAACGTTCTCGAGGAGCGGCGGTAGCAGGCGCGGGCTCAGTCCCGGCTGGATCCATGGACGCGGATGCGCGAGGGACCCTCTCTGCTGCCCCCGTGCACGACGATATCGGCATCGTTGGGCTCGCCGATCCGCGTCACCGGGATGCGCTCCTCTTCGCCGCTCGTCTGCGTGTGCGTAGTGATACCCTCTCCGGAGCTGCCGCCGCCGTGGGTCGGTATCCGCGACTCGCCCTGGGCACTCCCGGTCCCGTGGACCACGATCTCCGCGCCGTCTTCCCAGGGATTCGTCAGCATCCAGAGCTGCTCCGGCGTCAGCTCGGTCTCCAGGACCTCCACGTCGCCGGGCTCCTCGGCCTCCGCTTCCTCCACCGGAGTGCTGGGAGCCTCGCCGAGCTTCTCAGCGTTCCGGTCGTCTCCCGCCGCCGAGGCCTCTAAGGGGACGGCCTCCGCGGGTGTCGCTTCCACCCTCCCTTGCACCTCCTCGGCTGAGGCTGGTGCGGGCGAGCCCAGCGACACGGCCAGCAGAGCAGTGCAGAGCGCGAGAAACCACCGGTAGCTCGTCATGGGTCCATCTTTCCAGGATGCGGGCATTCACTTAGCAAGCCTCTTAGACATCTCATCTGGCGTCGAAGCAAGCTGAGAGAACGCTCGGCCACGGCTCCGCCGTCGACCAGCCAGGCTAGGGTAAGGCTCTCGGCGAGCGCGCCGTCTTCGACGATTGCTTCGTCCCCCCCTCGAGGGCCTTTCTCGCAGTGAGAAGGTTCCGCAGGATCTGGAGGCGCTGCTCTCCTCGGGCGACAAGCAGCGCACGCTCGTAGGCCGAGACGGCGGCTGAATAGTGGCCCTGCTCGTATCGGACCCACCCCAAGTTGTTCCAGGCGGCGTACTTGGGTCCGGCGTGCAGGAACGCTTCGAGTGCCTCGTCGTAGCGGCCGAGCCGCCCCAGCGCAATGCCCATGTTGTTGAACACCGCTGGATCTCGGGCCTCGAGCAGTGCTGCCCGCTCGAGGGCCTGGAGCGCCCGTGCGTTGTCGCGGGTCGCGAGGTAAGAGGCGCCGAGGTTGTTGAGCGGCTCGTAGCTGGAGGGCTGAAGGGCGATGGCGTGCGCGAAGTGATCGCGGGCCTCGTCGTGGGCCGACTCGCTGCTCGAGTACGATTCCCAAGGCATTGCGGGCGGCCGGGAAGTCCGGGTCGAGATCGATCGCTCGGCGGAGCACCCTCTCCGCGGCAGCGGCGTCTCCCTGCGCGACGTAAGCCAGGCCCAGGCCCGTCAGGGGCGCGGCAGATCCATCGTTTTGCCTGGCCAGGTGGCTGAAAATCGCCACGGCGCGCTCGGGCTCGGCGCCCAGGTGAAGTCCTGCGATGCGCAGCAGCGGGCGTGGATCGGAAGGGTCCAGCTCATGGGCCTTCAGGTAGATCCAGAGGGAGCGCGCTGCGTCACCGGCGTCCCGCAGTGAATCGCCCTCATTCAGATAGCTCGCGACCGTCTGCGGCGGGGGCTCCTCGAATCCCGTGCCCTGCAGGTCCCTGCGCGCCTTCTGCTCCCGCACTATCTGCTTGAGAATCTCGGCCTGGACCTCGCTCGCGGGATCGCTCTTTCCGATGCCGGGCGTGGCGCAGCCGAGGCTGGCAAGGGCAACCGCGATGAAGGCGGCGACCACCCTCCGCAAGTCGAAGATCGAAAACGATTTCATAGCGGTCTACTCCGAGGGAAATGCGTTGAAGAAACGATAAATCCCCGGCAGGAGGAAGATCATCAGCAGGGCGCTGAAGATCATGGTGCTGGGAAGGATGAGCTTGAGCGTGGCCTTCTGGGCGCGCTCCTCCGCGCGTTGCATGCGCCGAACGCGCATCGCTTCGGCGTGCACGCGCAGGGTGTTCGCAACACTGGTTCCGAAGCGCTCGGTCTGGACCAGGAGTGCGACGAGGGAGCTGATGTCGGAAACGCCGGTCCGGTCGGACAGGGCACGGAGCGCCTCGTGGGTGCTCTTGCCGGCACGCGTCTCGTGGACCACCAGGCCGAACTCTCTGGAGAGGATCGGGCTCTTGGTCGCGAACTCTTCCGCGACGCGTGCCAGGCTCTGGTTGACTCCGAAGCCGGCCTCGACGCAGACCACCATCAGGTCGAGGGCGTCGGGGAGGGTGCGCTCGATGGCGCGCATTCGGACCGAGGCCCGCCGATCGAGAAGGACGCTCGGCGCGATGTAGCCCAGCCCCGCCAGGCCACACAGCAGCGCGATCTGATAGAAGAACGGGAGGCCCCAGACCACGGGAAGCGGGAGCGCGAGCACGGGAAGAGTCAATGCGAGAGTGAGGCGAACGCCGTAGTAGATTGCGGGAGCGGCGGGGCCCTGATAGCCGGCCTGGACGAGGCGGGTGCGCAATCGCCCGATGTCGCTTCCCTCCTGCTGTCGTTCACCGATTCTGTGGAAGACTCCGACCACGCCGCCACCGCTGCGGCGAACCAGCGACGGACGCTCCTCCGCCGGGGCGGCGAACCCCGAGGAGAGATCAGCGAGCCGCCGTCCTGCCGGTCGGATTCGCAGCACCATGTTGAGCCCCATCACCAACAAGAAGACGCAGCCGAAGGCGAGGAGTGCGATCGCGTTTTCCACTGGTTTCTCCTCTCAGGCCTGCACGTCCGCAATGCGGCGTGCCATCAGGTAGGCGATCAGATCGAGGCCAAAGGCTCCGGCAAGAACGGCGTGCCCCCACGAATTCTCGACCAAAGGTGTGAGATAGGCGGGCGCCACCAGCCAGACGATGACGATGATGCAGGGCAGCCAAAGGGCGAGGAACGTCGCCGCGCCGCGCCCTTGCGCGGTGAGGGCACGGACCCTGCCGCTGAACTGGGCGCGCTCGCGGAGGAGCGTCCCGAGCTTGTCCAGGAGCTCCGCGAGGTTGCCGCCCGTCTGCCGCTGGATCAGCACAGCCGTGGCGAAGTACGGGAGGTCCGGGTTGTCCGTCCGATGCATCAGGTTCTCGAGCGCATCGCGAATGTCGAGCCCGAGGCGGATCTCCTCCGACACCAGGCCGAACTCGTTGCCGATTGGATCCGCCAGCTCCTCGCCCACCAGCTGGAAGCCCGTCGCGAGGGCGTGACCGGCGCGCATCGAGCGGGTCAGCAGCTCGAGGGCATCAGGAAGCTGCTCCTCGAACTTTCGCATCCGCTTGTGCGCCTTTCGACTCATCCAGAGCCAGGGGAGGAGACCGGGAAGCAAAGCGGGCGCGGAGCGCCAGGGGTCCGCCGTCAGAGTCCACAGCCCGACGAAGCCCGCCGCCGCCAGAAGCGCGGAGAGAGTGAGGAAGCGGCTCACCGTCAGGCTTCCACCCGCTCGATACAACAGCAGCTCGAGCTTTCCCAAGCTCGCCAGGCGCAGACCGCCGTGACTCCGGAGAATCGATCCACCTGCCGCGGTTTCCGCCTTCGAGACCCGCGGCGCGAGAGCGCGGAGCCGCTCCCGGACGCGATCCGGGTCCGCGCGGCGGGTGCGAAGGAGGGCTGCGAGACCCTCTATTGCCAGCAGTGCCGTCAGGAAGAAGAGAACGTAGATCATGAACTCCATGGGATGTCCTACGCGACTCGCTGCGTGTCAAACAGTTCGGCGTCGAGCTCAATCCCGCTGAGCCGGAGCTTCTCTGCGAAGAAGGGTCGTAAACCCGTCGGTACGATTGCCCCCAGGACGTTGCCCTCCTCGTCGACCCCGCGGCGATCGAACCGGAAGATCTCCTGCATCGTTACGACGTCGCCTTCCATTCCCGTGATCTCCTCCAGGCTCACCAGGCGGCGGCGTCCGTCGGAGAGACGGGCGATCTGGACCACGACGTCCATCGCGGACGCGATCTGGTGTCGGATGGCTCGCTGGGGAAGCTCGAGGCCCGTCATCGCCACCATGGTCTCGATGCGGGAAAGCGCGTCGCGAGGGGAGTTCGCATGGACGGTGGTGAGCGACCCGTCGTGCCCGGTGTTCATCGCCTGGAGCATGTCGAGGGCCTCGGGACCGCGGACCTCGCCTACGATGATGCGGTCGGGCCTCATCCGAAGGCTGTTGACCACGAGATCTCTCTGATCGACACGTCCCTTGCCTTCCAGGTTGGCCGGTCGCGTCTCGAGCCGAACCACGTGATCCTGCTTGAGCTGGAGCTCGGCCGCGTCTTCGATCGTCACGATCCGCTCGTTGTTCGGTACGAACTTCGACATCACATTCAAGAGGGTCGTCTTTCCCGCACCCGTCCCACCGGAGATCAAGGTGTTGAGGCGAGCCTTGACGATGCCGCGCAACAGCACGACGAGGCTCTCGGTGAGACTGCCCATCTCGACCAGATCGTCCTCGGTGAAGGGGTCGGCCGCGAAACGGCGGATCGACATCATGGGCCCGTCGAGCGCCAGCGGCGGAATGATCACGTTGACGCGAGAGCCGTCCGCGAGACGAGCGTCCACCATCGGCGAGGATTCGTCGATTCTCCGGCCCACGCCCGAAACGATCTTGTCGATGATGCGCATCAGGTGCGCATCGTCCTTGAAGCGCGCCACCGTCTTCTCGAGTCGCCCAAATCGCTCTACCCGCACGTCCGAGCACCCGTTCACCAGCACGTCGTCTATCGTGGGGTCCTGGAGCAGCGGCTCCAACGCGCCGAGCCCGAAGACCTCGTGTTGGATCTCGCGGATCAGCCGCTCGCGATCCTCGAGGCTGAGCAGCGCCCTCTCTTTTTCGAGGAGGATGCGCGTTGCCTCGCCAACGTCTTGCTTGACCTGGTCCTCGCTCAGGCTTCCGATCCGAGAGAGGTCGAGGTAGTCGAACAGTGCGTTGTGGACGCGAGACTTGAGCTCCTGCCACGCCTGATCCAGAGTCGCCTGGGTGTCCTCGCGGCTTCGACGGGAGGCCTGTGTGACCTTCTCCGCCGTCCTCGGCGGACTGCTGACCCTGAGTCGTTCAAACAGCGCCATTTGACCTCCTTCTCAATCGACTCACCAGCCCTCGTCTCGAGCGGGTGTCAACGTACGGCAGCGGACGACCGCACCATGAGTGTGTGAGTACGGCGAGCTCGCCGATGGCCTTCCCGAGCGGAGAATGGCGCCCGACGTCGTAGAGCGTCCGGCCTTCGTTCACGCACGCAGTCGCGCGGGTAAAGTCGTTGGGAAGGCTCGCGTCCGCGGGCCTTCCCAGGAATTCCCGTGCCTCACGGGGCGAGACGGAGGCCCCCCGTTCGGTCCGATTGGCGATGAGCCGTATGTCGTCGGCCGAGCGGCCCAGGCGCTCGAGCAGGTCGAGTTGCATACGCGTGTGATGCATCGACGCAACATCTGGAGTCGTGACCACCAGGATCGGAGCGGCACGGTCGAGAATGAACACGCTTCGGTCGTCGAATTCGCGTGGTGTGTCCCAGATCACCCAGTCGAACTCCGACCGCAGCAGTCCCACCACCCTCTCGACGCATCTCACACTCACCGCTTCGGCTTCCTCGGGCCGCTTGGGGGTAGCAAGCACATGGACGCCGCTCGAGTGCGCGTCGAGAGTCGTGCGCAGGTACGTCGAGTCGATGGCCTCACTTCGGCTTGCGAGGCTCGCGAAGGTGTATTTCGGTGAGAGGTTCATGTACAGGGCCACGTCGCCGAGTTTCAGCTGTCCGTCCACCAATGCGACCCGTTCCCCCATGCGGGCGAGCGAAGCGCCGAGCTGGCAGGCCACGAAGCTCGCTCCAACACCACCTTTCGCGCCCATCACCGCCACCAGCGCGCTCGGGCGGGCTTCGGCGGATCCACCGCGATCCCGTGCGAGGCGCTCGACTGCGGCGAGCAGGTGCTCTTTCTCCTCGGTGCCCGGCGTCACGTACTCGGAGGCTCCGCAGCGCATGGCCTGGAGGATCAGCTGGCTGTCGTCCGGACCGTAGAAGAAGAGAAGAGGTCTGGGAGCTGGAAGCTTCTCGAGCGCGGCGAACGTCACCGGTGAATTGCCCTCGAGCTCGACGAGGATCGCGTCAGGCTGCTGCCGGGTGACCGCTTCCTCGAGATCCGTGACCTTCTCGACGTGAGCTCGAAGCTCGATGTGAGAGCTCGATTCGAGGGCCTGGTCGAGGTCCTGCCTTCTGGACAGGACGAGGAACGAGAGGCGAGGGAGCATTCATTCTCCTCTTCAGTACTTCAGTCCACGATCACGGGGTACGAGGACGAGATGGCGCCGGGGATCTCCCCGCCGGGTCCGAATCCTGCAGTATCGCAACGCGGATCCGTGGGACAGACGAAGTCGCCCTTGATCAATCCGTCCGGAGTCGGGATGACCTCGTGGATGTCGAAACAGATGAAGCCCTTGATCTCGGCGGGAGTGCCACTCGCGCACTGGTCTCCGGGGTTCTGGCACTCGACCACCGGCAGGACCACCACCCACGAGTCGACCACGCCGTCGCCGTCAGTGTCGGTTCCAGCGGGATCCGGAGCGAAGTCGCCCAAACCCATGAAGCGGTCCCGGATGTCGCGGATCGCCGGGGTCTTGGTGCCGTTGTCGAGGTAGATGGGCTCATCCCCGATGTCGTACTGGTTGCCGTCCTCGATGATGTCCCGCAGGTCGGACGTACTCACCGCGGCGCCGTCCGGGTCGAACACGGTCCAGCAGGCGTTCTGCTCCGGGGTCGCGTAGAACTCCAGGCAGGTGGCGGTCCCTCCACTCTCGAGGGGACAGGGGTTCGGGATCTCCGAGGAGATCGTGTCACAGTAGTTCTGCGTGCACGCGGAGCCGGGCGTATCGCCGGAGATCGCGCAGCAGTCGATGGTGATGGGGAGATCGGCGACGCCGGGTCCCCCGCTTCCGGCGAATCCCCAGAGCGCCACCGCTTCGGTGTTTACGGGGATCGAGTCCACGCCGACCGCCCTTCCCAGGATCGTCTGGACCGGACCGTTGACGTTGTCGTCGCGGCGGGTTCTGACCCGCACCGCGCGCACCAGGTCCGGGTCGGTGCTCCCGGGAAGCGGCGTGAAGGTCCGCGCCGCCAGGTCCCAGCTCCCGGCGTCCACGTCCGTCGCCGCAATGGTGATGGGGACGTCGAGGGCCTTGTGGTGAGGCCCGTAACTGGTCGCAGCGGCGCGGGCTGCGGCCTCGTCTACCGTCGTGAAGTTGTTCGTTAGCAGGTTACCGACGCCAGCCAGAGACGAGGCATCGGCCGCCGCCTGGAGCTGGGTCTTCGCCTGCCAGACTCGCGCGGTCTCCGTGGCCCAGGCTGCGAAGGCGAGAAGGACCAGCAGCCCGATGGTCACGAAGAGGAGCGCCGAGCCTTCCTCTCTCGCCTTCTTTCTCACGCGTTGCTTCGAGTTCGACTTCATTCCATCCACCCGGTGCTAGCGCGTTTCTCCGATCACGACGGCACGGGCCCGCCGCGTCTGCTGGGATTCCTGGCCCTTGTAGTAGCGCTTGGCGACCCGCTCCGCGGTCGACGCGTCGATACCCTCGGGCCCGTCCGGCGAAGCCGGACTCTCCGGATTCGCGACCTGGGATTGCATGGTCTGGTCGTGAGCGATCCCCCAGTTCTCGTCAACGGCGGAGTCGTTGCCGAAGATCCAGTGGGTGCAGGCCGTCGCACCGACGCAGGCGGCGATCAGTATGGCAAGGATCGGTTTTCGGTGGATCATCGAACTTCCTCCTCCATGGCGACGGGCAGCCGGTAGCCGGCCGGGCCCATCAGTGTCGCGGTCTCGTCCAGGTCGCCGCTTCCAGTTCCTCGGCGCTGATTTTCCATCGCTCCCAGGAGAAAGAACTCCCAGCCCTCGGGCTCTACGAAGGAGTCGGTCGGGAGCTCCAGATCGCCGGTCAACGGTGTCACGAGCCGGGGCGTCACGATCAGCACGAGCTCCGTCTTTTCGCTCCGGAAGTCCTGACTCCGAAAGAGCGCACCTAGGATCGGTATGTCACCGAGCAGAGGGACCCTCTCCACGAACTCGCGGACACGTTCCGACAGGAGGCCGGCGATGGCGAAGCTCTGGCCGTCGGCGAGCTCGACGCTGGTCGAGGCGCGCCGAGTGATGAAGCCCGGCGTGAAGACACCGCCGGTGGAGGTTCCGATGGTGAAGTCGGGCTCGCTCACCTCCGGACTGACCTCCAGGTGGATGCGGTCCTCGCCCAGGACGGTCGGGGCGAACTCGACGCCGACGCCGAACTGTTTGAACTCGACCGTGATCGAGCCGAATGCTCCACCCTGTGCCACGGGGATCGGAACCTCACCGCCCGCCAGGAAGCTCGCCGACTGGCCGCTCCGAGCCAGCAGTGTGGGCTTGGCCAGGACCTTGGCCAGGCCGCGCTCCGTTGCGGCCTCGATGAAGGAGTTGAACGCGAAGGAACCGTCGTTGATGAAGGTGCCGACGAGGTCGATGCGGTCGCTGAAGCTCAGCTCGCTCGCGACGCTCGGAGGGATCATGGTGACGGTGCGCTCGTTGAGGCCGACGAGGTTGCCCAGCAGGTTGTCGAATGTCATGAGCCGGCCCCCGGTCCGAACCGCAGCGCTCCAGTTCGTCGTGAGCCGCCGTCCCAGGGTGCGCTGCATCTCGGCGATGATCACCTCGATCATCACCTGCTGGTTTCCGCCCACCTCCAGGGTGTTGACCACCTTGTTCTCGCCGTCCTCGGCGAAGAAGGAGCGCGCGATGGCACTGGCCCTCTCGACGTGGATCGGTCCGCCCACGCTGCCTCGCAGCACGATCGCCTCGCCGACCGCCTCGACGTGGATGTCGTCGCTCCCCAGGATCGATCGGAGCTTGCGTTCGATCACGGTGAAGGAGTCGCCGATGCTCACGTCGATGATGGCGGCTGGATCGCCCTTCTTGCTCCAGAAGATCAGATTCGTGGTGCCCTTTTGCTGTGGCACCAGCTGGACCTCCCTGGGACTCAAGACCACCACCTCGAGTACCTTCGGGCTTCCGACCGATACTCGTTTCACGGTGAAGTCGGTCTGGACGAAGGCCGACTTTCCCAGCTCGAGGTCGAGCGAGCGGAAGCGTTTCTGGGCGTCGGCAGCGGTCGAGAGACGCACCACGGCGCCTCCCTCGCCGTCGTAGCCGGACGCTCCAGAAGCGATCAGGCAAATCGTCAGCACCGCGCCGACGATTCCAAGGGTTGTGCCGCGGTGTCCTCGCATCATCTTCATGCCTCCGTTTCGCTTGAGCTGCTGCATCGCTTGCTGCTCTTCCGCTCTCAGAACGTATTCGTTTCGAGACGCGAACCCTTGATGACCTGCACGGAAGTGCGCGCGCGACGGGGTGCGCTCGTGGTCTTGACCGGTTCCTGCCCACCGAGAACGTCGGCGACGCCGATGCTCCGGGTCGCGACCTCCTTGTCGTCGCCCGGAGAGCGGAGCGCGAGCTGGAGCCGTCCTTCGTGGGCTGCGTAGATCAGGTGCTCCGCCTGGATCGGGTCGACCTCCAGTGTCACGACGTTCACCAGCTCGGGGTCGCCGCTCTTGACTTCCTCGAGCTTCTGGTCGACTGCCAGGACCCGCACGTCCTGAAGGATCACCTTGGCGTAGGGAAGGGCGCGTTCGCGGTCGACCCGGCGGATCGTGGCCAGGACGTCCACCCGAGCTCCCGGCATCACGAACCCGGCCACTCCGATCACGTTGTCGACCTTCACCGATACCGCGCGGTGTTCGGGCGCGATCACCGCGCGAAGTCCGCCGGCGGATCCGGCTTCGAAGAGAGCCGCCTCCAGGACCGGCTCGTCCCTCGCGATGGGGCGCCGAGCGATGCGATCGACGGCCTGATCGACCGACGCCAATGCGCCGGAAGGAATGTGGTCGGCAGGCCAGTCGACCGTCTTGAGCTGCTCGCGCATCAAGCTCGAGGCGACCGGAACATCGGTGCGGGCGACCACCACGGGAATGGTCTTGGAGGGCGCGGCTTCGGCCGTGGAGGGGTTGGTCGCCAGACGCATCGCGGTCCACGCGGCGGCGAGTCCGAGTACGAGAGCGAGGGCAAGGAAGATGAGTCCGCGTCGGGTTTGCATGGGGTGCTCCTTCGGGTTCCTAGGTGGCGTTACTCGTTGCGCATCACCGTCCGTGCGCTCAGGTTGATGGTTGGCGCGAGCCCGGCCAGCGCGGAGACCGCCAGGTAGTTGTAGGGCGCGGTCGAGGTCACCGTCAGCTGCGTCCCCGTACCCAGACAGGCCCCCACGACATCCGTCGCGATGGTGGTGCCGTCGAGGCCGGAGCTGTCGGCGAAGTCCGAGACAGTGGCCCGTATCTGGTTCTCTACGGTGCCCTGGTCGCAGGGGCTTCGAAACACGACTCCCACACGCGCACCCTCCCGCGCCGCGTTGGTGAGGCTCACCCAGCGCGTGTAGGCGATTCCGAAATCGCCGATTGCGAAGACCAGTAGGAGCAGGAGAGGGAGCACGATCGTCATTTCGACGATGGAAGTGCCGGCCTGGCGATTACGCGCCAGGCGATCGATTTGCTTTACCATGGCAATCCTACCAACCATTGCGCGGCGAGACCGAGGGCCAGCGCTACCGAGAAGGGAATACCTCGTGCCGCGCCCGACTCGGGCGGCGGAGGCTCGTACGCAAGCCGTCGGAGTGTCAGTGTGGCGGCGAGGGTTCGGCCCCATCGCCGCACGAAGCTGCCGAGCTCGCCTCGCAGCGCGAGCCAGACCAAGCCGAATGTGCCCGCCGCGATCAGCGCCCAGGCCGCCGTTCCCAGTGTCGCGGGGGGGCCGATCCAGGCGCCGAGGGCCATCAGTGCCTTCACGTCTCCCGCACCCATGCCACCGATCGCGTAGGGTCCCACCAGAAGCGCGAACCCAAGCGCGGCGCCTCCCAGCGCTTCGAGGGGGCCGCCCGCTCCTCCCGCCCAGGGCGAGACGAGCACCGCCCCGCAGAGGGCCGGCAGGGTGAGGAGATTGGGGACGCGGTGGTGCCGAACATCGCTCGCCACCGCGAAGAACAGGAAGGCCGCTGCCCATCCGAGGACGGGCAGCGGCGTGGAACCGACGAACCCGGCCACGACCAACACCAGCGTCAACCCGGAGGCGACGCCTACCGCGGCCAACGCGGGGCGTACCACGCGCGGCGCGGAATCGATCGTGACGATAGCGGTGCTCATCGGTTCCCTCGGGCCGTGCGGCCTACGGAATGGCGCTGGTCTGGGTATCGAGGCTCGTAAGGCCGCGCAGGACGTCCGCACCGATGGTGATGAAGATTCCTGCACCGACGGCCACCACGATCCCACCGACGATGGCCCATTCCACCGTCTCGAGGCCGGTCTCGTCAGAGACGAAACGCCTGATTGCACTCAGCATGTGTCACTCCTCTAGAGAACGAGCCGGCGCTCCCTGCGCCGAACTCGAAAGGTTGGTATCACGAAGCGGTCGATAAGTGTCAGACGCACTTCGGTGCAGAAAGCCTTCAGCACCCGGCAGCTTGGATCGGAAGATTCCCCCGAATCGACACTAAACTGCGATCATCGTGGGATATATTTTCTGTGTTTTTTTTCTTTGCCACCGGGTTGCCGCTCCCAGAGTGGCGGCCGGTCCGATTCAGGGCGAGACGAGCGCCACCCCGATCCCACCGACGATCGTCCACTCCACCGTCTCGAACCGGTCTTCCGCCTCGCGCTGGAGGGACGTCGGCGGTTTCCTGAGAGGCGAGCTGCCGAGCGGGGCGACTCTGGCTCGCTGCGGCGCCGGGTTGCGGCCGCAACCTGCGGTATCCTGGCTGATCATGTCGTTCACCGCCTCAACCCCGGGCCGCGGTCGCTGGCTCACCTGGGCGAACGGGCTCACCGCATCGCGCCTGGTGGCGGCACCGCTGCTGGCCCTGGCGATCCTGCGCGAGGCTCACGGGGTGGCTCTGCTGATCTTCGTCGCGGCAGTGCTGACAGATCTTCTGGACGGCCGGGTGGCGCGCCATTTCGGCGAGGCTTCCTCCCTGGGAGGCGTTCTCGATCACGCCACCGATGCGACCTTCGTGACTGCGGGAACCGGCGCTCTCGGCTGCGCCGGCGAGGTTCCCCAGCTCCTCCCCTGGCTGATTGCGGCCGCCTTCCTCCAGTACGTCGTCGATTCCCGGGTCGCCGTGGGCAGGTCGCTTCGAGCCAGCGCTCTCGGGCGCTGGAACGGGGTCGCGTACTTCGTGGTGCTGGGGATACCCGTGGTGCGCGATGGTCTGGGGCTGGCCTGGCCGGGCGCTCTGCTGGTGAACGCGATCGGATGGCTGCTGGTGGTCAGCACACTGCTCTCGATGGCGCAGCGGCTGCGGGCGGGGTGGCGCCCCCACGCCAATGCGTAACATCCTGAAGAACGCGGCACTGCTCTTCGTCTCCGCGCTGCTGGCGGTCGCGATGGCCGAGGTGGCGCTGCGCCTCTTCGCGCCGATTCCCTACTCGATGAAGGTCGAGTACAAGCCGGATGGATTCGTGGGGCAACGGCTGGTGCCGAAGCGGCGTTACCGCCTCGCCGATGGCGGCCTCTGTACGGTGAACTCGGCCGGCTATCGCGGTCCCGAATTCGAGATCCCCAAGCCTGCGGGAATCTTTCGGGTCGTGGCCCTCGGAGGCTCTTCCACCTTCTCCTACCAGACCGACGACGCAGAGATCTGGACGAGAAGGCTGGAGGAGAAGCTCCGAGCCCGATTCGGCGCCGCCATCGAGGTGGTGAACGCCGGCGTGCCCGGCTACAGCGCCTTCACCTCGAAGATCCACTATCTCTACCGGATCCGCGAACTCGGGCCCGACGTACTCCTCCTCTTCCACACCTGGAACGACATGAAGTTCTTCCGCCGTATCGAGGAGGGGGAGGGCTTCCTCGCTCCCTCATTCCACCCGCGCCCGATTCGCGACTTTCTGCGCCGCTTCCAGATCCTGTGGCGTCTTCGCAGCCTCGTCGACTCCTCCGGAGGCGGCCTTCCACCCAGGGAGCAGGGCTGGCTCGAAGTCGATTCTGCCGAGGCCGTCTCGATCCCCGAGGGCGGTCGTGCCCATCGCTGGGAACGGGCGAACTACGAGGATCTGGCACTGTTGGCGAGCGCCGACGGGGTGCTTCCGGTCTTCGTCTCACAAGCGGGTCTTCTCGGCGACGGAAATCTCGACGATCCCGAGGTGCGTCGCCGCGTCTACACCGAGTACCAGGGCCTCGACTACCCCGAGATCCTTCGCCAGTGGGCGGCGATCAGCGCGATCCAACGCGCCGCCGCCGAGCGCCACGGTGGCCTCTTCATCGACGCCTACGCCGCGGTTCCCCACCGCATCGAGAACTTCCACGATCACGTTCACCTGACACCGGCCGGGAACGAGGCGGTCGCTGCGGCGATTTTCGCCGGCCTCGTCGAGAGCCCGGTCTTCAGCGAGCGGCTGGCCGCCTCAGGGGCTTTGCTCGGCGGGCGTCGCGAACAGCTCGCGACTGACGCGGCGCAGGAAGAGTAGGCCGATCGCCGCATTGAACAGCACGAAGAAGTTGTGCTGGACGAAGCCGAACACGGTCATCTCTCCCGCGTAATCGGGGAGCAAAATCGGCCACATCGTGACGGCCACCGCTCGGAAGGGGCCGGGAACCAGGGTTCCGAAGAAGATCACCGGCAGGTAGCCGAGCATGTCCACGAAGCCGAGAGGCACACCGAACAGCTTCGCCACCTCCGAGTAGACCCAGGCCGCGGCCAGCAGCGCCGGTGAGCGGATCACGATGATGATCAGGTAGTACCAGGGCGGGGCCTTGCGAAAGGAGAGGAAGATCTGGCGCTCTCTCAGGGCTGGAGGAGGCGAAGCGCGGGCTGCGGAAGTAGTAGACGAAGGCCACGAAGAAGACCGCCGCCGCCGCTGCGATCAGGGGAATCACGTGAAAGATGGGCGGGAGCTCGTCCCAGCGCAGCGTGACGCCCTCCAGCGCCCAGAAGAGCAGGTAGTAGAACTCGCAGAACATGATGAAGATCACGCTCGAGCCGATCTGCCAGCCGGGGACGCCGTCGCGGCGATTCAGGTAGACGGCGATGGCGCCCTTTCCCACCTGCTCGTTCACGATCGAGATGATGTAGGTGCTGGCGCGCACCGGGAGCAGATCCAGGTAGGAGACCTTGGTGTTGAACCAGTTCACCACCCGCCACAGCACGGTTGTGTCGATCAACAGATACAGGAACGAGTAGGGGATCATCAGCGCGAGCCAGTGAACCCAGTCCACACTGGCGAAGATTCCGGACAGATACGCCGGCACGCTCAGCGGCGGGTCATTGCGCTGGGCGGCCCCCCCGATGCGGATGTAGAGGTAGCCGAAGCAGACGATGGTGATCGCCCAGGGCGCGAGGCGCTTCCACAGTGCCGCGCGCCGCTTCGGCTTGCCTTCCGGTTCGAGGGTTGCACTCATGAGGCGGTACCGTCCTCTCCCAGACAACGTCTCAAGGTCTCGTCGAGCGGTGTCAGGGTCAGTCCCAGCCGTCGCACAGGCCGGGCTCGGGTCGATGCGGTCGTCCTGTTCCAGGACTCCCAGCATGGCGGGTGTGAGCGGAGGGTCGTCCGAGAAGCGCTCCGCCAGCCGGGCGAAGAGAGAGGCGGCCGCCATGGGAATGGGCAGGAAGCGCGGCCTCTTCGCGATCAGCTTCGCGGCGCGGCAGACCAGCTCCCGATGGGTGAGGGACTCGGGACCGGCCAGGTCGAGGACCGCGTCGTCGCTGCCTCGATCCGCCAGGGCGCTCTCGATTGCCATCGTGACGTCCTCCGCGTCGATGGGCTGCTCGAGAGCGGCGCCGCCGCGCACCAGCGCTGCGAAGGGAGCGCGAACGCTGCTCCGCAGGGCGAAGGCTGCGATCTCACCCGGCCCGAGGACCATGGGCACCCGGAGCACGGTCACCGGAACCCGGCAGCCGAGCAGGATCTGCTCCGCCCTGCCTTTCGAGGCCAGGCAGGCGTTCCCCGCCTCCGGGTCCGAGCCCAGAATGCTCATGTAGACGATCCTTCTCGCGCCGACGCTCTCGGCGGCGTGCGCCAGGGCGCTGGAAGCCGCCTCATGGGCATCGAGATATCGGGCGCTTCGGGTCTCCTTCAGGATTCCGATCAGGTGGACGATGCCGCCGCAGCCGCCCGCCGCGGCCGTAACGGCCTCCGCGTCGGCGTAGTCGACGATGCAGATCTCCGGACGGCAGCTCTCGGGAAGCTCGCGCAGGGTGTTTGCGGCGCGCTCCGAGCGCACCAGCGCTCGCACGCCTTCTGGCGCGGAGCCGCGATCGGCCAGACGGCGGATCAGCCGGATTCCCAGATGACCGTTGGCGCCGGTCACCAGGATCCGTCCTTCTCGTTCTCTCACCAGACCTCGACTTTCCGCGGATTCACCATGCCAGGAGTCGGCTCCCACCTCGATCCGAGCTCCGGCCAACCCTCGAGGCTGACCCGAGCTTGGTCCGTACACTGCAGGATATCACCGTTCTCCCATTCTCGTACTTGGTTCTCTCGCTACTCGCGGGACGGAGCCAGGCTGATGGGGAGGAGCTTGTAGGAGGGGGTGCCGCAGCCGGGGGCGACGTGGTCGATGGGAAAGAGAGGGTTGGCTTCGGGGAAGTAGCTGACGGCGCAGCCTGCCGGAACGTCGTAGGCAAGGGCCGCAAGGCCGGAGATGCTGCGGGTCCGGCCTTCGAAGTGGCTGGTCAGGTCGAGGCGCTGCCCCTCCGAGAATCCCATCGCTTCCATGTCGGCGCGGTTCAACAGCACGACGCGGCGTTCCGCACCGATGCCGCGATAACGATCGCCGTCCCCGTAGACCGTCGTGTTGAACTGGTCGTGGCTGCGCACCGTCATCAGAAGCAAGCGCCCCTCGGCCGACTCGATCTCGGGAAGGGGGACCACCCGGAAGCGGGCGCGGCCGCTGGGCGTGGCGAACTGGCGATCGCGCGCGCGGTTTGGAAGCGCGAACCCGCTCGGCTCGCGAATCCGCTCGCTCTGGTCTTCGAAGCCCGCAATGGTGCGTGAGATCCGCTCCCGGATCCGCTCGTAGTCCACGATCAGCTCTTCCCACGGCACTCTGGCGGTGTCGCCGAGCGTCGCGCGGGCCATGGCGGCGACGATGGCGGGCTCGCTGCGGAGTGCCACCGATGCGGGCTCGCGCTGCCCCTGGGAGCGGTGAACCTTCCCCATGGCGCTCTCGACGCTCACGAACTGGTCGCCGCTGCGTTGGCGATCGCGCTCGCTCCGGCAGAGGCAGGGGAGGAGGATCGCCTCCCGGCCCGTGATCAGTTGGCTGCGGTTCAGCCGGGTGGCGACCTGGACGGTGAGACGACAGCGGCGCAGGGCCTCCGTGGTGTACTCGGTGTCTGGAGATACGGTTGCGAAGTTGCCGCCCAGACCGATGAAGGCCTGCACCTTCCCATCTTGCATGGCGTGGATCGCCTCGACGCAGTCGTAGCCCGGCTCGGCCGGCGCCGTGAATTCGAACTCCCTGCCGAGACGCGTCAGGAAGGCCATCTCCGGTCTGGTGGCGATGCCCATGCTACGGATTCCAGGAGCGTTGCTGTGACCCTGCAGCGGACAGAGGCCGGCACCCGGCTTGCCGAGGTTGCCGCGCAGCATGAGCAGATTGGCCAGCTCCTGGACGTTCTCCGCACCGTGTCGATGCTGGGTCAGTCCCGTCGCCCAGCAGGCGATTACCCGCTCGGAAGTGGCGTAGATCTCCGCGATCTCGCCCATCTCGCTTCGGGGGATGCCGCTCTGCGCGACCAGCGATTCGAAGCTGTAATCGGCGAGCCTGCGGCGAAGCTCTTCGAAACCCTCGCTGTGCTGGCCGATGAAGTCGCGGTCGAGCACGGTTCCCGGCCTCAGGTTGTCGAGGGCGAGAAGCTCCTTCATGACGCCCTTGAGCAGTGCGATGTCCCCTCCAATCCGGACGCGGACGAAACGCTCCGCCAGGGCAGTCGCGCCTGCGAAGGGATTTCCGGGGCGCTTGAAGCGCGCCAGGCCGCGCTCGCGCAGGGGGTTGATGCTGATCACCCTGCATCCCCGCTTCACCGCGCCTGCGAGAGTGTTCAGCATGCGCGGGTGGCTGGTGCCTGGATTCTGCCCCAGCACCAGGATCAGATCGGCCTGCTCGAAGTCGTCCAGGCAGACCGTTCCCTTTCCAGTGCCGATGACCTCGGCGAGCCCGGTGCGGCCCGACTCGTCACAGAAGTGGGAGGAGCTGGGCAGGTTGTTGGTGCCGAACTGGCGGGCGAAGAGCTGATAGAGAAAGGCGGCCTCGTTGCTGGCTCTGCCCGAGCAGTAGAAGACGGCCTCCTTCGGGGACTCGAGGAGCCGCAGGACCTCGCCGATGCGGTGGAAGGCGGCATCCCACGAGATCGGCTCGTAGCGCATCGCGCCGGGCCGGAGGATCATCGGCTCTGCGATACGGCCCTGCTGTTCGAGCCATCGGTCGCTCTGCTCCAGCAAAGCGGACGTAGACCAATGAGAGAAGAACTCGCGGTTGAGGAGGGGCGCGCCGATCTCGTGGGCGATGGCCTTGACACCGTTCTCGCAGCACTCGATCCGCGCTCTGTGCGGGTTCTCCGGCCAGGCACAGCCAGGGCAGTCGAAGCCGCTGCTCTGGTTCACCTGGGTCAGCGCCGGAAGCATCTGGGAGAGGCCCGCCCGAGAAGCGTGTCTCAGACCGGCCCAGACCGCACCCAGCCCTCCCGCCGCCTTTTCGCCGGCCAATGGGCCCTCCCGGCTCCGAGTCTAGCCGACGATTCCCTTCTTCAAGGCCTCGCTCACGGTGCGACCTGATCGAGGAAGCGCTGGATTCGCTGGTAGTAGGGCGCTCCACCCACCAGGGTGGTGTCGTTGTGCCCCGCGCCCGCGATCGTCTCGAAAGTCTTTGGCTCCGGAGCCGCCGCGAACAGCCGGCGTCCCAGCTCGAAGGGAACGATCCGATCCCTGTCGCCGTGGAAGAAGAGGATCGGGGAGCGCACTCGCCGGATCTTCTCTTCGGCGGGGAAGCGCCGGCCGATCAGCGCTCCGAGCGGGATTCCGATGGCCGCCCGGGCCATGTCCGCGATCGAGGTGAAGGTGCTCTCCAGGATCAGACCTGCCAGGGGACGGTCCGCTGCGAGGTCCACGGCGACCACACCACCCAGAGAGCGGCCGAACACGACGATGCGGTCGAGGGGATAGCCGCGGCTGGTTTGCAGATGCTCGAGGCCGGCCCGCGCGTCCGCGTACACGCCCTCCTCAGAGGGTCTTCCCTCGCTCAGACCGTATCCGCGGTAGTCGAGGAGCAGGACATCGGCGCCAAGTGCCGCCAGTTCGGCGGCGTTGGGCAGCCGGTGGGAGGCATTTCCAGCGTTCCCGTGGAGAAAGAGCAGCGAGCGGGTGGCGCCGGGCGAGGGCAGGAAGAAGGCGTGGATCCTGACGCCGTCCTCGCTCTCGAGGAAGACGCTTTCGGCCTCGATTCCGAGGGCCTCGGGCGTCAGATCGACTCCCGGGGAAGGCTGGAAGATCAGGCGGTCGAGGAGAGCGAGGGGCAAGACGAGGATTCCGATGATGACGAGGATCGCTACCAGTGCCAGAACGCGATTGCGCATCCGACCCGAGGTTACATCCCCAGCTCGAGGCGCGCGGCCTCGGACATCATTTCAGGATCCCAGGGCGGATCCCAGACCAGATCGATCTTTACGTCACGAACGCCCTCGATCTCCCGGGTCCGGGTCTCGATCTCCTGCGGCAGGATCTCCGCCACCGGGCACATCGGCGAGGTCAGCGTCATCACGATGCCGACGCCGCCGCTCTCGTCGACGCGAACCTCGTACACCAGGCCGAGCTCGTAGATGTTGACGGGAATCTCCGGGTCGTAGACGTCCCGGAGCAGCGCGGTCACCTCTTCCTTCAGCCTCTCGCAGTCGAGTGCCATCCTCGACTCCTCCGATCACTCGGTCTTCGCGGTCGTGTCCTCGCCCCGCACGGCCGAGCGCAGCGTGTGCCAGGGCAGTGTCGCGCACTTCACGCGCATCGGGTACTCGCGGACTCCACTGAAGACGGTGAGCTTGCCGAGGGCCTTCTGGTCGGCCTCGGCGACGGGGGGGCCGGCGACCAGCTCGTGAAAGCGATCGAAGACCTCGAGGACCTCGTCGACTGTCTTGCCCTTGACGGCCTGGGTCATCATCGAGGCGGACGCCGTCGAGATCGCACAGCCCGAGCCCTGGAATCCCACCTCCTGGACCACCCCGCCATCGTCCACGGCCAGGTAGATGGTCACCTTGTCGCCGCAGAGCGGGTTCCAGCCGTTCGCCTCCCGGTTCGCGCCGTCGGGCTTGTGGAAGTTCCTGGGCTTCTTGTTGTGATCCAGGATGGTGGTCTGGTAGAGCTCGCGAAGGTCCGGCATCAGCGGAAGACCTCGATGACCTTCTGGATCGCTTCGGCGAGCCGATCCAGGTCGCTCTGGTTGTTGTAGAGACCGAGGGAGGCCCGGGCCGTGGAGGGCAGGCCCAGGCGATCCATCAGCGGCTGTGCGCAGTGATGACCCGCGCGGATCGCGACACCCTCACCGTCGAGGATCGTACCCACGTCGTGGGGATGGATTCCCTCGACGACGAAGGAGAGCACTCCGGTCTTCTCCCGCGCCGTTCCGATCAGCCGGACCTCGGGGATCCCTGAGAGCAGCTTCGTCCCGTAGGCGAGCAGGGCGTGCTCCTGGGCTGCGATACGCTCGATGCCGATCGCCTCCACGTAGTCGATGGCCGCGGCGAGGCCGATCGCTCCGGCGATGTCCGGTGTTCCCGCCTCGAATCGGTACGGGATCTCGTTGTAGGTGGTCTTCTCGAAGCTGACCGACGAGATCATCTCGCCTCCTCCCTGGTAGGGAGGCATGGCCTCGAGCAGCTCCGCGCGGGCGTAAAGGGCGCCGATCCCGGAAGGGCCGTAGAGCTTGTGACCCGAGAAGACGTAGAAATCACAGTCGAGCTCTTGCACGTCGACGGCGAGGCGCGGAACCGCCTGGGCCCCGTCCACCAGCACCGGAACCCCGTGGGCGTGCGCCACCTCGACGATCCATCGCACCGGGTTGATGGTTCCCAGCACGTTCGAGACGTGAGCGACCGCCACCAGGCGGGTGCGCGGGCCGATCAGACCCTCCAGCTCGCCCGTGAGCAGCTCCCCGGCGTCGCTGATGGGGGCGACGCGCAGCCGGGCCCCCTTCTCCTCGCATATCATCTGCCAGGGGACGATGTTGGCGTGGTGCTCCATGCAGGTGATCAGGATCTCGTCGCCCGCGCCGAGGTGATGACGCGCGAAGCTCTGGGCCACCAGGTTGATTGCCTCGGTGGCGTTGCGCGTAAAGACGATCTCGCGGGACTGCGCCGCGTGCAGCAGCGCCTGGACCTTTGCCCGCGCCTCCTCGTGGAGCCGTGTCGCCGTCTCCGAGAGCTGGTAGAGCCCCCGGTGAATATTGGCGTAGTGATTCGAGTAGAAATCCGCGATGGCATCGATCACGGCCTGAGGCTTCTGAGCGCTCGCCGCGCTGTCCAGAAAGACCAGGGGCTTGCCCCGCATCGACCGGCTCAAGATCGGGAAATCCTCGCGGACCCTCTCCACCTCGAAGGGCCTGTCGATGGCGGGGGCCGCGCTCATGATCCGACCCCGGCATCCCGCAGCCGTTCCTCCAGCAGCGCGAGTGTGGCGTCGCGAAGGGCGGGAGCCGGAAGCTGCTCGAGGACTTCGACGGCGAAGCCGCGAGTCAGGACGAGCCGCGCCCTCTCCGCGTCGATCCCTCGGGACCGCAGATAGAACAGCGCGTCCGCGTCCAGGCGTCCGATGGCGGAGCCATGGCTGCACTTGACGTCGTCGGCGTAGATCTCGAGCTGTGGCTTGGTGTTGATCTCCGCACCATCGGCCACGAGCAGATTGGGATTCGATTGCTCGGCGTCGGTCTTCTGGGCGTCGGGGCGAACGATGACCCGACCGCGGAACACACCTTTGGATTTGCCGCACAGGATGCCCTTGTAGAGCTCGCGGCTGGTGCCGTGGGGCACGGCGTGATCGACGACCGTGTGGTTGTCGATCAGCTGCGATCCCCGTCCCAGAAAGATCCCGTTCAGGGTGCACTCAGCGCCCTCCTCGGCGAGCAGGGCGCTGAGGTCGTTCCTCACCAGGGACCCGCCCAGCGTGACGGTATGAGCCCTGAATCGGCTACCCCGCTGCTGCCGGGAGGTGAGGTTCGAGACGTGGTGAGTGCGATCGTTCTCACGCTGCAGAATCACCAGGTCGAGGTCGGCTTCGGCGTGGGTCACCACCTCGCTGACGCTATTGGTGAAACGGATCTCCTCGCCCACCGACACGTGGTCCTGAATCACCACGGCGCGGCTGTTCTCCTCGGCGACCACCAGGACCCGAGGCTGAGAGAGAGTCGCCGTCTCTCCGTTCGAAATGAAGACCAGGTGCACGGGGTTCTCGAGGCGCGCGCCGCTGGGAATCGTCACCACCGCCCCGTCGTCCAGGAGCGCGGTGTTCAAGGCGGCGAAGGCGTGCGATTTCTGGTCCGTGTAGCGGCCCAGGTGACGCTCCAGGGCGGCCGGGTTCTCGCTGCGGAGCCGCGCGAGGCTTTCCACTCGCAGCTCCCCGGGGAGAATCGGGGACGAGGAGAGCTCGGGCCTGAAGTGTCCGTTTGCGAAGACGAAAAGACTGCAGGCGAAGACCGGGAAGGCGATCTCCTCCACCACCGTCCGCGGGATCGGCGCGTGTTCCCGATCGGCGAGCCGGAAATCCGTGGCTGCGATCGGACCGACGTTGGTGTAGCGCCACTCCTCCAGGCGGGTGGTGGGGAAGCCGAGTGAGGCGAAGTGGCTGCGACCCTCCTCGCGGAGGCGGCGCAGGCAGGCGGAGTCCGCATCGCCGATTCCCCGGTCGAATGCGGAGGTCTGGCCGAGCAGGCGATCGCGCGCGAGCTCGAGGGGAGTCATCGGAGAGGGACGCCCTCGGCACCCGGAGGTGCCGTCTCCAGCCAGCCATATCCCTTCTTCTCGAGCTCCAGGGCGAGATCCTTCTCGCCCGAGAGGGCGATGCGTCCCTCGGAGAGCACGTGGACGAAGTCGGGAACGATGTAGTCGAGCAGACGCTGGTAGTGGGTGATGACCAGCAGCGATCGATCCGGGCTGCGCAATGCGTTGACACCGGTTGCGACGACGCGCAGCGCATCGATATCGAGACCCGAATCGGTCTCGTCGAGAATGCAGAGCCTCGGCTCCAGGAGCAGCATCTGCAGCACCTCGTTGCGCTTCTTCTCGCCGCCGGAGAACCCCTGGTTGATCGAGCGGTTCATCAGGTCTTCCGGCACGTCCACGATCTTCATCTTCTCGCGGACCACGGCCAGGAAGTCCATCGCGTCCAGCTCTTCTTCGCCGCGATGGGTGCGGATCGCGTTGAGGGATGCCTTGAGAAAGTAGTGGTTTCCCACACCGGGGATCTCGACCGGATACTGGAAGGCGAGAAAGATGCCCTGCCGGGCTCGCTCCTCGGGTTCGATGGCGGTGAGATCGCGGCCATCGTAGAGGATCTCGCCCTCTGTGATCGAGTAGCCGGGGCGCCCCGCGAGCAGATTCGCGAGGGTGCTCTTTCCCGAGCCGTTGGGGCCCATCACGGCGTGGACCTCACCGGGCCGGATGGTCAGATCGATCCCCTTCAGGATCGCCGATTCCCCGGCGCTGGCGTGTAGATTTCTGATCTCGAGCATGACTGCTAGCCCACGCTTCCTTCCAGGCTTACGCCAAGGAGCTTCTGGGCCTCCACCGCGAACTCCATCGGGAGCTCCCGGAAGACCTCTTTGCAGAATCCATTCACGATCATCGAGATCGCGTCTTCTTCGGAGATGCCCCGTTGCCGGCAGTAGAACAGCTGGTCCTCGCCGATCTTCGAGGTAGTGGCCTCGTGTTCTACCGTCGCCGTGGAGTTCTTGACCTCGATATAGGGGAAGGTATGGGCTCCGCACTTGTCACCCAGCAGCAGTGAATCGCACTGGGAGTAGTTGCGCGCTCCCACCGCCTTGGGCCCCATCCTCACCAGTCCGCGGTAGGACTGCTGCCCGTGGCCGGCGGAGATCCCCTTGGAGATGATGGTGCTCCGGGTGTTGGCCCCGATGTGGAGCATCTTGGTGCCGGTGTCCGCCTGCTGGTAGTTGTTGGTGAGCGCCACCGAGTAGAACTCACCCACCGAGTGTTCTCCCTGGAGGATGCAGCTCGGGTATTTCCATGTGATCGCGGAGCCGGTCTCCACCTGGGTCCAGGAGATCTTGGAGCGCTTGCCCAGACACTTTCCTCGCTTGGTGACGAAGTTGTAGATGCCGCCCTTGCCCTGCTTGTCGCCCGGATACCAGTTCTGGACCGTCGAGTACTTGATCTCGGCGTCGTCGAGGGCAACCAGTTCGACCACCGCGGCGTGAAGCTGGTTCTCGTCGCGCATCGGCGCCGTGCAGCCCTCCAGATAGCTCACATAGCTGCCCTCTTCGGCGATGATCAGGGTGCGCTCGAACTGCCCGGTTTCCTGGGCGTTGATGCGGAAGTAGGTCGAGAGCTCCATGGGACAGCGCACGCCCTTCGGGATGTACGCGAAGGAGCCGTCGCTGAAGACGGCGGAGTTGAGAGCGGCGAAGAAGTTGTCCGCGTAGGGAACCACCGATCCCAGATACTTCTTCACGATCTCCGGACAGCGCCTGACCGCCTCGGAGAAGGAGCAGAAGATGATGCCCTGCTTCTCGAGCTCTTTCTTGTAGGTGGTCGCCACTGAAACGCTGTCGAAGACCGCGTCCACGGCGACGCCGGCCAGCCGCTTCTGCTCCTCGAGGGGGATTCCGAGCTTCTCGTAGGTTCTGAGCAGCTCCGGATCCACCTCGTCCAGGCTCTCCAGCTGCTCCTTCTGCTTGGGCGCCGAGTAGTAGTACATGTCCTGGTAGTCGATCGCCGGGTAGGTGACCATCGCCCAGGTCGGCTCGTGTCCCTCCTCGAGCATCTTCGCGAAGCGGTGGTACGCCTTGAGGCGCCACTTCAGGAGCCACGCCGGCTCCTCCTTCTTGGCGGAGATGATGCGGACGATCTCCTCGCTGAGACCCTTCGGGATCGTCTCGGACTCGATGTCGGTGACGAAGCCGTACTCGTATTCGCGCTCCGTGAACTCGGTGAGCTCAGTTGCGTTCGACATGGCGGCCCCCGATCTCGGCGGACCCCTGGTACAGGAACTGCTCCTGCGGCGGGCCGACCAGCTCGCGCAAGGTGACGTGCCGGAGCGTCCCGAGGATGGCCTGATTGATCCGCTGCCAGGGGTCGCGCACCGCGCAGTTCGTCTCCTGCTCACAGCGGCCCGGCCCGGCGCTGCACTCCATCAGGGCGATCGGACCCTCGAGCGAGTCGATGATCTCGGCGACGTTGACTTCTTCGGGTCGACGCGAAAGTGTGTAGCCACCCTTGGCGCCGCGCTGTGAGGTCAGAAGCCCTCCCTGGGCCAGCGCTTTGAGGATCTTGCTCACCACCGGAAGCGGCAGGGAGGTCGCCTCGGCCATGGTGCGGGCGTTCTGGCTGGTCCCGGTCGCGTCATTGGCGAGGTGGACGAGGAGCACGATCCCGTAATCCGTGAGCTTGGTGATGCGAAGCATGGGCACCTCGTGGGGTGGCGTGGCCAGGACCATATCGGACCGGACCAGTACTGTAAATATAAGACTATTTTAGTTCTATTTAAAGGGGCGATTTGTCCCCCCGGGGCCTACTCCCCGCTAGGCGAGGTCGGCGTCGGAGAGGCGCGCCAGTGGAAGCAGCACGCCCCGACCGTCGTGGCACCATGAGAGGGGCGGCGCCTGCATGGTGCCGAGGGAGCAGATCCGAGAAACCCCGAGCTGGCTGAGGGCGCCGGTCATCTCGCGCCTTCGGTCTCCGAATCCCCCGACTCCGACGCTCGCAAGGTGGTGCTTTACCGGTGTCAGCGCCTCTATCAGGCCTGCGATTCCCGCGACCGGGTGAACCCGGACGAAGCGATGCAGGGGGGCCGGCCGGATCCGGGGGTCGGCTTCGGCCACCACCGTCCAGCTGCTTCCTGCGCCCCGGTGGAGGTGCACCGGAGCTCCGCTGGCGGCACGCATCTCGGCCTCGTCCCGCTCCCGTTTGATGGCCGCCGAGGCTCGCGGAGAGATCGGACCGCGGGGCCAGCGCTCCTCGAGATCGGCGAGCGCTTCCGCCAGCTCCTCGGAGAACGCCAGCGCTCCGCCGCGATCACGATCCGTGAAAAAGACCGCCAGCGGTGAGAGACAGCCGAGCTGATCCCAGAGGGCGACATCCTCCGCGAGCCGCGCGGCCGAGTCGGCGGGCCGATCGGCGGCGACGGCTGCCACCGAGAGCCGGTGGCCGTAGCTGACCAGTCTTCGCGGTGGCTGTACCCGCGCTGCGATGCTGGCGATGGTCTGGTCGGATCCGCTGGCCACGACGCAGTCGGCGCCGAGCATCGCCTCGACGCACTCGCGATCGCTGCCGGTGAAACGAGCCATCTCGAGGCACGCGCCCAGCTCCGGATCCGCTGCTGCGACAGAGTCGGCCACCAGCCCGGCCGTGACCGGATCGTGAGCGGAGGCCTTGGCGAGCACCGGCGAGCGGAGCAGTAACGGAGTCAGCAGCCCGAGCAGGGTCGGCGAGGGCAGTGAGCCGGCCAGCAGCACCGAGGTGACCTCGAAGCCGGAGGCGTTTCTCGGGGCAGAGCCCTCCAGGGCTTCGATCCCGCCGAGCTCCCGGTCCAGCAGCGACCGCAGAGCATCTCCGGTCCACCCCGCGAGCGCACGGGCCATGCCCGCATCCACCATCGCGGGCGAGAAGCCCGCGGCGTTGGCGTACTCCGTGCGCAAGGCGCGTCGCACCTGGGAGTCCGGCTCCCGCCAGGACTCGAGCACCGATCCGAGGGCGTCGAGGGTCTCCCGGGCGGGACGCCGGCGCAGTCGGTGTCCCGCGCCGCGAAGCCGTTGCAGCGCCGCGCGGATCTCCTGCGGGCTGGCCCCACTCATGGCAGGCGGCGCTCTCGCGTCTCGCTCGCGGCGTCGCCCTGCAGCATTTCGTCCGCCGCAATCGAGCAGCCGCGGTCTTCGGCGCCCGGCTCCCTTCCGATCACCTCGAAGCCGTCCCCCAGTGCGCGCCCGAGGTCCGCAGTCTGGATGGAGAGGACACTTCCCGTGTTGGCCAGGTCGAGCACCGTCACCACACCGATCTCGCCGTCATGCGCTTCGTCACCGCTTTCCGGATCGATCATTCGCACCCGCGTCCAGGGCGGTCCCAGCTTGCGCCGCGGCGTCGCCGGGAAACGCAGCACCGAGTCGTAGAACTGGCTGCCGAGCTCGGTCATGCCGTACTGATTGACGATCCTGCCGGGAGGGACGCCGAGGGATCGATGCAGGCGCTGGTAGAGCGTATCCCGCGGAAGCTCACGGGAGCTTCCCTTGAACCCCCCGGTCTCCATCACTCTCGAGCCCTCGGGGAGCGCGATTCGGCGCTCCGCGCTCTCCATGGCCTCCAATAAATGGACCAGGGCGAGGGCCGTCCCGCAGAGCACCACCGCGACACCGCTCGTCTCCGCCTTCTCGAGCCCGTCGAGCAGATGCCCGGTCCGGAGCTCGCCTGCCTCCACCAGAAAGCCGCTCTCCGGGTCGCCGCGCCGTTCGAGAACCAGGCCGAACATGTGGGAGAGTGACGAGTCGGGCGCCTCCAGCGCGGAGGGAGCGAGGACCAGCATACGCATGCGCCGCGAGGGCTCGCCGAGATCGGGCAGCACGTGACGCTCGAAGCTGGGGAGAAGGGAGGCCTCGTAGAGCGCCAATGTATCCAGGTGCAGCTCGCCTCGCCGCCGGGTCGAGGTGCCACTGGTGCGGAACAAGTGGAACTCGCGCTCGGGCGGAAAGCAGCGCAGCGCAATCTCCTTGAAGGCGCCGGTCGGTACCGGCGGAATCTCTCGCCAGGTTTCGACACTTTCTGGTGTAAGATCCCGAGCCCGGCAGAATCGCGCGAAGGGCTCGCAGCGGGTGAACTGGTGGGCGAAGAGCTGGAGGGCGAGCTCCTCGAAGCGAGCTTCGTCTTCGGCGGCTTCCGGCTCGCTCATCCAGGCGAGGATTCGCCGGTCGAGCTCGGAGCGCGCCGGGTCCGCGCTGCTCACCGGATGCACTCCACCAGAATTCCGAGGGCGGCGATCAGCGCATCGCGCTCGATGCAGAGGGGAGGTGTGATGGAAAGGACGGCGCCATCATCGCCGCCGGGGAGCAGAATGATTCCGCGCGAGAGCGCCGCCGAGCAGGCGCGAGCCGCCGTCTCGGGTCGGTCGCATTCGACGCCGATCATGAGCCCGAGCCCCCGGATGTCGGTGACCCGGTCCTCGCCGGCGAGCTCGCCACGAAGAAACCCGAGCGCCGCGTTGCCGCTTTTCGCAGCGCCCTCGACGAGCTTCTCCTCCTCCAGTACCGCGAGGGAGGCGAGCGCGGCAGCGCAGCCCGGCGGGTGTCCCAGAAACGTCTGGGTGTGGAGAGCCTCACCCGCTGAGACTGGCCAGGCATCCATTACCTCCGCCCGGCCCACGCAGGCGGAGATGGGCATTCCCGAGGCCAGTCCCTTCGCGACGCAGAGGAGGTCGGGCACCACACCTTCGTGGTCGCAGGCAAACCAGCGTCCGGTGCGACCGAAACCCGTGTAGACCTCGTCGGCGATCAGCAGCCAGCCTTCGCTGTCGCATCGGCGGCGAAGCTTCTGGAGGAAGCCGCGGGGTGGGACCCTTTCGCCGCCGCGCCCCTGGATCGGCTCGACCAGCACCGCTCCCACCGACTGCGCGGACTCCGCCGCCGCGCGCACCACGTCGTCGGCGTCGCCGTAGCGCGCGAAGGTCGAGCATCCTGGCAGCCGCTCTTCGAAGGGCTCCCTGAAGAAGGGGCGCCAGGTGGCGTCCAGCGCACCGAGGCCGAGCCCGTGATAGGCGCCCTCGAAGGCCACCACACCGGAGCGGCCGGTGGCGATCATCGCCGTCTTGAGAGCGGTTTCTACGGCGTCGCTTCCCGAGGAACCCAACACCGCGCGGGCGGGTTCGCCGCCTGGGAAACGTTCCACCAGTGCTTCCAGCAGCGCCACCTTCACGTCGGGAGGGTGCACGTCGCCCATGGCGTGGAGAAGCCGACCCGACTGGCGGGAGATCGCTTCGACCACTCGGGGGTGTCCGTGTCCCACGTTTGCGACGGCGAATCCTCCGCCCAGGTCGACGAACCGATTGCCGTCGACATCCCAGACGTTCGCGCCCGAGGCGCGCTCCCAGAAGATCGGCCCGACGGGTGCGAGACAGGTCACGTTCCGGCTCTCGACCCTCGCCAGACGGGCCGCGAGCTGCTTCGAGCGGGGTCCGGGCACCTCGGTCAGCAGCTCCGGGGGCGACGTCTTCCAGTGAGACACGCGGGAACTCTAGCTCGCATTTCTGGTCAGCTCGCCGCTGCGGCGGGTCTGCAGGCCGTATGTCAGACTGGCGCGAATGGTTGCTGACCGTCCCCCTCGCGCCTCTCCTGCTCCTGATCGCGAGCGGGCGAGAAATGCAGGCTAGGGGGATGAGCCGGGCTTTCGTCGCACTCGGCTCGAACCTGGGCGACCGGGAGGCCCACCTGCGGCGCGCGGTCCAGGCGCTTCGTGCAACGCGCCGGATCGAGTGGCTCGAAGTGTCGGGGATCTACGAGACCGACCCGGTGGGGCCGCCTCCCCAGGGCCCCTACCTGAACGCGGTCGCGGCGATCGAGACGGGACTGGAGCCTCGGGCCCTGCTGGAGCGCCTGCTGCAGATCGAGGCCGAGGAGGGTCGGACCCGGCGCGGAGAGCGCGGCGAGGCGCGGACACTCGACCTCGACCTGCTGCTCTTTGCCGACCGCTGCATCGACGAGGACGCGCTGGTCGTTCCTCATCCGCGCATGCACGAGCGGGGCTTCGTGCTCGAGCCGCTCAGCGAGCTGGCGCCGCAGTGGGTGCATCCGCGTTCGGGAGAGACGATCGCTGAGCTCGCGGCGCGCGTCCGCGATCCGCTGGCCGTTCGTCCCTGGCGAGAAAGCCGATCAGGTGGGGGTATCGTCGTCGAGTAGCGCGGGGAGGAGGATCAGGGCGGCCCAGCTATCCGGTCCCGTGGGGCTCGCATAGCGGCTCCCGCCGTGGGCCTGGACGATTCGTGCGGCGTTCTCGAGACTGACGGATGCGATCTCGTCGGGGGCCTGGGAGGGGTCGAGGACTGCCTCGGCGGTCGGCTCGGGAGAATCGCTGCCCTCGACGGCGAGGCATAGCCGGATCTTTCCCTCCGCTGGTTCCCTGCCGACGGAGAGGACGAGCCTGGTCGGGCCCTCGGCGCGGTCGGCCGCGTAGTGGACCAGTGTCAGTAGCAGGAGCTCCAGGTCGCCGGCGTCTCCCCCGACCAGCAGGATGTCGTCCGGGGTCTCCACCACGAGCTGGTTCTTCCGCCCCAGCGTCTCCGAGAGCACCTCTTCCAGCTCCCGGACCAGACGCACCATCTCCACTTCGCCGGAACCCGCCTGGTTGGGATGGCGTCGGGTGAGCAACGCTCGGGTGAGCTTGGCGCAGCGCTCCAGCTCGGCCAGGATCGACTGACAAGACTCGACCACCAGATCGTCGTCCTTGCGGTCCTCCAACAGGAAGCTCGCCTCTCCGATCACGGTGGTGAAGGCGTTGTTCAACGTGTGGGCTGCGCCCATGCTCAGCCGCTGCATGGCTTCGAGCCGAGCGGCCTTCTCCGGACGAAGATGCCGCTCGCTGGAATTGACCGGTACGTTTCGCAGCCCCACGAGGATGTTATCGGTGGACGGAAGCGGAAATTGAACGTGGCCTGCTCGTGCGCGGGAATCCGCAGCTCGCCGGCGGCGAGACGGCAAGTCGCCGGCAGGGGATGGATTTCGCGGCTCGAAGGGTGGGAATTGGCATCAAGCGGGCCGCCCCGATGACCGATTCTGATAGGGGACGGTGCCACACGGAGGTCCGGATGCGAGCTGGATCCGCAGCGAAGACTGTCGCAGGTGTGCTGGCGGTGGTGGGGATGCTGGCTCTTTCCTCCCCGGGTGTGCGAGTGGCCCGGGCCGGGGACGGCGATGCGGCTTCCTCCGAAACCTCCCCGGCCGGTGTCTCGGGCAGTGGCGCACCCGGCGTCTGCAAGGTCGACGACGCGAACCCCCGCGCCATCCGATCCGGTCTCTCCGGCGAGATCGCCGAGCGGCTCCGGGCGGAGATGCAGAGCGGCGGCGAGAAGCCATTGGTATTGAACGGCCGCGGCTACAACTACAGGGTCCCCCGAGATCCGCAGCGCGAGCTCAGGCTCGTGGAATCCGAAGCCGCGCGTCAGCAGGAACAGGCCCCCGCCGGCCGCTGAAACCGCTCCTTTGACACTGCGGGCCCCCGCAGACTAGAATCCCCGCGGGTGTCTGGAGTGGGATGAACCCGAGAGCGACGCTTCGCTTCAGACGGGCGACGGCTGCTCTGGCCATCGCGTGGGCGATGCTCGCCTTCGCGGCAGGGATCCACGGTCAGGTGCAGGCCTCGCGCTCTCCCGATCTGCCCTTCACCTGGTCCGCCGCAGCCGGCCGCATGGTGATCCACACTCTCACTCCCGCCGCCGAGGCGGCGGGCTTCGAGACCCGGGATCGGCTGATCATGGTCGACGGTGAGCCAATCACCTGGTGGTTCCGGAGCCGGGAGCGCCTCGTGACCGGGGCGGCAAATACCTACACGGTGCAGAAGCCCGACGGCCGCCGGATCAGCGCAGCTCTCGAGCCCGTGCAACCGGGCATTCAGACATTCCTGCCGCAGCGGATCCTGGAGTTCGCCATCCCCCTCGTGGCGATGATCTACCTGGCGATCGGTGTGGGTGTCTGGCGTCTCAAGCAGGATCGACCCGAGTCCTGGTCCCTGCTGCTCTTCTGCGGTGTCGTCGCCGCCCAACTCTTCCTGGCCAATACGTACACCGCGGCCGGGGTGATCCTCAACCTGGCCACGGTTCCCTTCATCGGTGCGACCGCCTTCCATCTCTTCACCAGCTATCCGAGGGAGCCCGGCTGGATCGTGCGGCATCCCGAGGTTCGGTTGATTCCCTATGGGCTGGCCGCCCTCCTCGCCTTGTGCGGCGTCCTCGAGCCCTATCTCGGCGTTCCCGCCGGGATCCTGGCTCCCATCGGAACCTTCTTCACGATTGGCCTCTCGCTGATCTGCATCGGCATCCTCTTCTACCAACGGTGGAATCGTCGCCGCGATACGGCAGTGGATCGCTCCGACGTGATGCTGGCCGGCGGCGCGCTCAGCTTCCTGCCCGTCATCAGCCTGCTGATGGTGCACTACGTCTTCGGCACGCCCTTCCCCTGGTACGTCGCGCTGCTCGGGTTCTTCATGTTCCCGGCCGCGGTCGGTTATGGGATCGTCCGCCGGGAGCTCTTCGAGATCCGCATGGTCGCCAAGAGTTCGGCTGCCTACGGCGCAGCGACGCTTGCCATCACCGGCCTTTTCGCATTTCTGATCACGTTCACCGACGCGCTGGTGGGGCGCTTCGACGTCGACGCGCGCTCGCCGGTGGTCTCGATTGCCTTTCTCTTCTTCGCGATCCTTCTCTTCAACCCGCTCCGGGTTCGGATGCAGCGCCTGGTGGACGGCTTCTTCGATCGCGATCGCGTCGCGTACCGGGAGGCGGTTCGCGAGATCTCCGAGGCCATGGTCTCCATGCTCTCGGTGAAGGAAATCGTCGATCGAATCCTGGTGGCGGTGACCGACACGATGGGAGTCGAGGGTGCGATGGTCCTGCTTCTGGACGAAAAGGACGAGGTCCTTCGCCCCGAAGCATCCCGCGGCGGCTGGGACGAGGAGGCCGCCAGCGCCGCCTTCCGCTCCGACCATCCTCTGTGTCGGCAGCTCTGGATGCGGCGTACCTCATTGAGTCGCGGGGACTTCGACGAGGAGGGGGATCCGGAGATCCGTGAGACCTGCCGTGACGTATTCGACACCCTCGACGCGGAGCTGCTCGTCCCGATCCTCTTTGGTGTCGACCTGCTCGGCGTGATCGCGGTGGGGCGAAAGCTCTCCGGGGAGCGCCTCGGGGTGGACGAGCGTCAGCTGCTGCGCACCCTCGCGAATCAGAGCTCCATCGCGATCGAGAACGCCAGGGCCTTCGACGAGATCGCGAAGCTCAACGAGACCCTGGAAGGCCGGGTCGAGGGTCGCACCCGGGAGCTGCGCGATACCCAGGCCCAGCTCGTCCAGAGCGAGAAGATGCGTTCGCTCGGTCAACTCGTCGCCGGCGTCGCTCACGAGCTCAACAATCCGATCGGCTTCGTCCACGCCAATCTCCAGCTCCTGGACGAGTACGTGGAGAAGCTGATGCGGCCGGGAGTGGATCCCGAGAACCGGGATCGGATCCGGGAGGCGATCGGCAAGCTCCTCACCCGGAGTCGGGAGGGGACCGAGCGGGTCAAGCAGATCGTCGAGGATCTGCGGACCTTCTCCCGCACCGATCAGGCCGAGCGCCAGGAGGCCTGCCTCAACGACGAGCTCGATCGCACCCTGGTGCTGATCGAGCCGCGGCTCAAGGACGGCATCCAGGTGGTTCGGGACTACGGCCAGGTGCCCCTGGTGCGCTGCTTCGCCGGTCAGCTGAATCAGGTCTTCATGAACCTGCTGATGAACGCCTGCGACGCCCTGGAGGGAAAGGGCGAGATCACCATCCGAACCCGCCCCATCGATGGCGGTGTGCGGGTCGAGATCGAGGACGACGGTCCCGGGATGTCCCCGGAGGTGAAGACTCGCATCTTCGATCCTTTCTTCACGACCAAGGACGTCGGCAAGGGGACGGGTCTCGGGCTCTCCATCTCCCACGGGATCGTCGAGCGCCATGGCGGAAGAATGTGGGTGGAGTCGGAGCCGAACCGGGGGTCGACCTTCCTGATCGAGCTGCCGCCGGAGGCACCCGTGGAGGTGGCGCAGTGAGCCCGACGGCGACCCAGCGGATCCGACGAGCCACTGCACTGCTGGCGGTTCTCTGGGCTGTGTCGGCCCTGGTGCTGGCGATCCACGGGCAGCTGTCCTCGAAGCGCAGCGTCACCTCGCCCATCCAGACCTCGGCCCTGGGCGGCGCTGCGCTGGTCAGCTGGTGCAGCGACGGGGCGACCCAGGCCGGTGTGAAGGAGGGTGATCGGGTCCTCGAGGTGGACGGAATCCCGGTTCGTCAGTGGTACCGGGATCGGGGCTGGGACGAGCTCCGGGTCGACGTTCCCGTCCGTTACCTGATCGAGACCTCGACCGGCGAGCAGTTCTCGGTGGAGCTCTACGCCGAGCTCCGCGAGTCCTACGATCGCTTCCTGCTGCCCATCATGACGGCGTTGATCGTGGTGGGTGCCGCCTACCTGATCCTCGGCCTCTTCGTCTGGAAGCTCAGGCCGGACCGGGCGGAGTCCTGGGCGTTTCTGCTCTTCACCGCGGCAATTGCCACACAGCTCTTCGGGTCCTTTCACACCTACGATGCCATCCTGGGCTACCAGCGAATGATCATCAACCTGCCCTTCGTCGGTGCGGCGGCCTTCCACCTGTTCACGACCCTGCCCTTCGAACCTCCCTGGGTGGTTCGCCGTCCCTGGATCCGTTTCGTTCCCTATCTGATCGCCGGTCTCATCGCCCTGCTGGCGGTCGTCGACACGCTTCTGGGGATTCCGGAAGCCGTGGTCCCCACCTTCGCCTACGCCGCCGCCATCGGAGGTGCGCTGGCCTCGGTCCTGATCCTGGTGAGGGAACGGATCCGAATGCGAGGATCCGAGGCGGCCGCGAATGCCGACCTGGTGATGCTGGGCGCTGTCGTGAGCTTCGTGCCGGTGCTGCTGCTGCTCGGGACTCAGGTCTTTCTGCTGCGCGTCACCTTCCCGATCTGGTTGGCGCTGCTGTGGTTCGCCGTCTTTCCGGTTGCGGTGGCCTATGGGATTGTTCGAGGTCAGTTCTTCGACATCCGCGGACTCGCGCGGTCTTCGGCCGCCTACGGAACGGCGACGCTCGCGATCACGGGTCTCTTCGCTTCGCTGATTACTTTCGCCGACGCCGCCTTTGCGCGCTTCAATGTGGAAGCCAGCTCGCCGTACTTCTCGGTCACGTTTCTGTTCTTCGCGATCCTCGCCTTCAATCCCCTTCGGAATCGTCTCCAGTCACTTGTCGACCGGGTCTTCGATCGCGACCGCGCCGGCTACCGCACCGCCGTTCGCGAGATCTCGGAAGCCATGGTCGCCATGCTCTCCCTGAACGAGATCAGCGACCGTCTGCTCGTCGCGGTGACAGACACCATGGGTGTGGATCGGGCCATGGTCCTGCTGCTCTCCAAGGACGAGCGCGTGTTGCAGCCCATCGCCTGGCGCGGTGACTTCGACGAGGGAGATCTCGAGATCGCCCTGTCGGTGGACCATCCAATCGGGAAGCACCTGTGGATGCGGCGCCAGGAGCTGGCCCGCAGCGACTTCGACGACGCCACGGATGCGGAGACCCGCGATGCGAGCCGCGACTTCTTCGACAGCCTTGAGGTGAAGCTCCTGGTGCCGATTCTCTTCGGAGTGGATCTGCTGGGAGTCATCGCGGTGGGAGGAAAGCTCTCCGGCGAACTTCTCGGCGCCGACGACAGGCAGCTTCTCCGCACCCTCGCCAACCAGAGCGCGATCGCCATCGAGAATGCCCAGGCATTCGACGAGATCGCGAAGCTGAACGAAACGCTGGAGGCGCGGGTCGACGAGCGCACCTGGGAGCTCAAGAGCGCCCAGACACAGCTGATGCAGAGCGAGAAGATGCGGTCGCTGGGTCAGCTGGTCGCCGGGGTCGCCCACGAGCTCAACAACCCGATCGGCTTCGTCCACGCCAATCTCCAGCTTCTCGACGGATACATCGGCAGATTGATCCGAGCCCAGGAAGCAGGAGGTGACGCCAAGAAGGAGCGAGAAGCGATCAAGAAGCTGCTGAGCCGGAGCCGGGAGGGAACCGAGCGGGTCAAGAGGATCGTGCTGGATCTGCGGACCTTCTCGCGGATGGACCAGGCGGAGATCTCCGAGACCGACCTCAACGAAGAGATCGATCGCACCCTGGGCCTGATGGAGCCCCGCTTCAAGGGCGGAATCTCCATCGAGCGCGATTTCCAGAAGCTGCCGCCGGTGAAGTGTCTGCCTGCCCAGCTGAACCAGGTGTTCATGAATCTGATCATGAACTCCTGCGACGCCCTGGAGGGAAAGGGGAAGATTCGCATCTGCACCAGACCCGTGCCGGAGGGAGTCCTGCTCGAGTTCGAGGACGACGGCCCCGGGATTCCGGAGGAGATGCAGAGCCGGATCTTCGATCCCTTCTTCACCACCAAGCCCGTCGGTCGGGGGACTGGTCTCGGTCTGTCGATCTCTCACGGCATCGTGGAGCGCCACGGGGGGAAGTTGAGCGTGGAGTGTCCGCCCCGCGGTGGGTCGATCTTCAGCATCACCCTGCCGCTGGTGGCGGTGCCTCAGGAAGACGCCGCATGAGTGCTGGGTCGCTGAGTCGCGAGAGCATCGTCGCCCTCGACAAGAAGAGAGTCTGGCATCCCTATACGGCAATGGACGATTACCGGGCGCGAGTCGACCCGATCGTCGTCGACCGCGCGTCCGGGCCCTACCTCTATGACGTCGACGGCCGCAGCTACATCGACGCGAACTCCTCCTGGTGGGTGGCCTCCCTCGGTCACAACCATCCGCGACTGGTCGAGGTCCTGAAGCGGCAGGCGGAGCGGAACTGTCACAGTGCGCTCGCGGGGATGACACACGAGCTGGCCGCCGTGCTCGGCGAGGCCCTGTGCGGCGTGGCGCCGGCGGGTCTCGAACACGTCTTCTTCAGCGACAACGGATCGACTGCCGTGGAGGTGGCTCTCAAGGCAGCTCTCCAGTACTGGGATCAGAACGGCCACCCGTCTCGGAAGCGCTTCGTCTCTCTGGAGGACGCCTTTCACGGCGAAACCCTCGGCGTGACGTCGATCGGTGGCGTGGAGCTCTTCAGGCGACCTTTCGCCGGCGCGATTCCCGAGCACCTCCGAGTTCCTTCTCCCACCAAGGCCGGCGGTCTCCAACCGGCGGCCGAGATCCTCTCCGGCGTGTTCGACCGCCACGGCGAGACTCTCGCTGCGTTGGTGCTCGAGCCGGTGGTCCAGGGCGCGGCAGGAATGCGGATCTACGATCCCGCCTACCTTCGGATCGCGCGGGAGCTCTGCGATGAGTACGATGTCCTGCTGGTCGCCGACGAGGTCTTCACCGGATACGGACGCACCGGGCCGATGTGGGCTTGTGAGCACGCCGGCGTCGCCCCGGACGTGATCTGTACCGCGAAGGGCTTCTGCGGCGGAATGCTCCCGATGGCGGCCACCCTGGTCTCCGCTCGCGTCTTCGAGGGCTTTCTGGGGAGTGCCGACCGCGCCTTCTACTACGGGCACTCCTTCTGTGGCAATCCCCTCGGTGCAGCGGTGGCACTCGAGGTGTTGCGCATCTACCGGGAGGAGCAGGTCCTCGAACGCGCCGGGCCCAAGGCGGCGAAGATTGCCGCGGCCTTCGAAGCGCTGGAGGAGCTGCCTGCGGTCGCGCGCTCTCGGTCTCTGGGAATGATCGGAGCCGTCGATCTCAGCGGGGACGAAGGCTATCTGGCCAGGGCCGGATGGCGTGTCTACGACGAGGCCCGCTCCCGGGGCGCCTACCTGCGACCGATGGGAAACCTGGTCTACGTCACGCCACCTCTCAACATCCCGGACGAAGCTCTCGAGCGCCTGCTGGCGATCGTTCGCGAGTCGATCGAGAGCGTCTGAGTCAGTGCTTCAGGACTCCGCCTCTGGCATCGCGTCGGGATCGTACTCGTCCAGCGGCGCAATGGGCGTGCCGTCCGCGCTGTACGCCACCCGGCAGACGGCCTGCGACGAGAACTGGACGATCACCTGGACGAAGAACCGCTCCGGCGGGTCCGGTACCGCGGAGCTGTAGATCCTCGCCACCGCGTCACAGTCGAGCCCACTCGAGTCCGACTTGGAGAGCACGCACTGGACCATGGTCATGTCCGTCAGCGAGTCGGCCTCGCCACTCTTCGTGGCGTCGAGCTCGGAGAGCAGCTCCACTGCGCTCCCGACGTCGAACACCTGTGCGAGGCTGCAGCCGGCGTCGCGGAGCTGCTGGGTTCCCGGTGCGGACTGGGATCCGGCGATCATCTCGACGAACTGCCGGACCGCGGGATTTCCGGCGGCGAAGAAGAGCAGGCCGCCACAGGTGAGTACGCCCAGGCCTCCCAGTGCCAGTAGGACGTAGAGAAGGATTCTCAAGCCACTGCGACCCGATTCTCTTCGTCCCGAGATCTCGGGACCCCCCATCGTCATCGAAATCCTCCTCTCGCACACGTCGCCAGGCGACCCGGTGAGAGATGCAGGCTAGACTGCGCGCAATGGCAGGCGGACGCAAGCTTCTCGTCGGCGGATTTCTCTACCTAGCGATCGGCCTGGTCGCCACGTCGCCCGCGGCAGCGGCGGACAGCTCGCTCAACGGGTTCGATCTCGAAGGCGCCCTGCTTCCTCGCGAGGAGATTCGCGGAGGCGGTCCCGCCCGTGACGGGATCCAGAGCGTCGACGAGCCGGAGTTCGTCGCGGTGGGGGAGGCGCACTGGGTCGTAGAGAGCAATCCAGTGCTCGGTGTCGCCGTGGGGGACGAGACCCATGCCTACCCGGTTCACCTGATCGAGCCGCACCAGATCGTGAACGACGAGGTAGGTGGTGTGCCCGTCGTGGTCACCTACGATCCGCTGGTGGCTGTCCCACGCGCGTACCGAAGGGATGTCGAGGGAAAGACGCTCACCTTCGGCGTCTCGGGCCTGCTCTGCAACTCGAACTTCCTGCTCTACGACCGCGAGACCGAGAGTCTCTGGCTGCAGTTCACCGGTGAGGCGATCGCGGGACCCATGGCGGGGAAGAAGCTCGAGCGGATTCCGATCCGCCAGGAACTCCTGAGCACCTGGCTGTCCCGTCATCCGCTCTCGCGGGTGCTCTCGCGGCCTCGTCCCACCAAGATCGACTACCGCTACAGTCGTTACACGCGCTACATGGTTCAAGACAAGATCGTCTTTCCGGTGAAGGCCCGGGACGACCGCTTCCATGCCAAGGAGCTGGTGGTCGGGGTGGTCGTCGACGGCCGACCGCGCGCATACCTCGGCTCCCTGGTCACCAAGGCGGGTGGGAAGGTCGAGGACGAGCTTGGTGGCAAGAAGATCGAGCTGGTCTACAGCACCGACGACGGCATTTTCAGCTACGACGTCGAAGAGGGCGTCGATGTCACTGAGGCCTATTGGTTCGCCTGGAAGGCCTTTCATCCCGACACCGAAGTATGGAACGACCCGGGTAAACCCTCAGGGAACGAGTAGCTCTGTGGCCTGCAGGCACTCGGGCCCGCGCCGGCCGTTCTTTGCCTCGACGAGCTTCTCCAGGACCCGCGCGTTGATCGGCGCCAGGATTCCGCGAGCGTCCGCGAGCTCGAGGATCCGCTGGTGGTATCCGTCCGCCTCGAGGGGAGCGTCGCTTTGCAGACTGCTCCACACCTGGTTGTAGAGGGGGAGCCGTCGGGCGCTGGTTCCGCGCTCCAGCGATTCGCGCTGATGGCGGATCTCCTGATCGAGGGATCGGTCTCGCTCGTCGCAGGAGCGCGCCTCGATACCAGTGGCCGCGAGCACCGCTCGCGCCTCCTCCAGGAGCCGAGCCTTGACCTCGACGAAGGGTGACGAGTCGTGATCCTCCCTCCGGATCAGCGCGTTGGGAGCGCTCATCAGGTTCACGCAGAGCTTGAGCCAGCGATCCTCGGTGATTCGCGACGAGATGCCCACGTCGAAGCCCGCCTGACGTAGATCCTTCGCCAGAGCATCGACCTCGGGCGCCGAGCCCTGCGGGTGGAGCCCGATCACCACCCGTCCCCGGCCGGTGAAGCGGACCCGGTCCGGCTCGACCCGGGTACAGGTCTGCCGCCACACCGCTCCGATCACCCGCGGAAAGTAGCTCGCCAGCAGGGCGTCGTTGTCCACACCGTTCTGCACGCTCACCACCGCGGCGTCGGGCGCGCACTCGAACAGCTGGGATGCCAGCGCTCCCGTGTCAGTGGCGCGAACGCAGATCAGGAGAGGCCGATCGGCGCCCTGGAGCGCCGCGTTCTCGAGCCCTGCGACGGCGCGGACCGGTGCGCACCAGTGCTCGCCGCTCTTCGGGTCCTCGACCCGGATTCCGCGCGATTCGAGGCTTCGTGCGGACTGGCCGTCTCGCGTCACCAGGCACACCGGGAGTCCGGCACGCGCCAGCCGTGCGGCCAGAGCCAGACCCACCGCGCCCGCCCCGATCACGATTCGCGTCAGCTCCGGATCTCCTCGAGCGCGGCGCCCAGCCGCTCCAGGGCCTCCTCCAGATCGGAGGTGGAGACGTCCAGGTGGGTGACCGCGCGAAAGAGCCCCGGGCCGGTCGGGTTGATCAGGAGATGGCGTGCACGGGTTCCGCGTACCAGGGCCAGGGTGTCCTCGAAGTCGAACAGCACCATGTTCGTCTCCGGGGTGCCCCGCACGGCGAGTCCGAGCCGTTCCAGTCCATCGGCGAGGAATCTGGCGTTCGCGTGGTCCTCGGCCAGACGCTCCACGTGGTGTTCCAGGGCGTGCATCCCGGCAGCGGCCAGAAAACCGGCCTGACGCATTCCGCCTCCGAACATCTTTCGGATCCGCCGCAGCTGGTGGATTCGTTCGGAGGAGGCGCCGACCAGTGAGCCGACCGGGGCCCCGAGCCCCTTGGAGAGGCAGATGGAGACTGTGTCGAAAGGCTCCGCGAGGCGGGCGGGGGCGGTCCCGCTGGCCACCGCCGCATTGAACAGCCGGGCACCGTCCAGATGCAGCCGCAGTCCCGCTTCGCGGGCCACCTTCACCACCTCTTCGAGGCGGTCCGCTGGAAAGACCCGTCCGCCGGCCATGTTGTGGGTGTTCTCGACCGCCACGACGGTCGTCGGAGCGAAGTGCTGCTCGTCGGGGTGCAGGTTCTCGCGGACGTCGGTGGCGTCGAAGACGCCCTCCGCACCCATCGTCTTGATCTGCACCCCCGAGATTGCCGAGGCCGCGCCGGACTCGTACTTGAGGATGTGACAGTCCCGGGAGGCGAGCACCACGTCGCCGCGCCGCGTCAGTGAGTGGATGGCGGTCTGGTTTGCCATCGTGCCCGAGGGAAAGAAGAGGGTGGCCTGCTTGCCGAGCAGCTCCGCCGCGCGCTCCTGAAGGCGGTTCACCGATGGGTCCTCACCGTATACATCGTCTCCGACCTCGGCCGCCATCATTGCCTCCCGCATGGCCGCGGTGGGTTGGGTGACCGTGTCGCTTCGCAGATCGATGACCTTCATGGCTCTTAGGATAGCGTCAGGTCACCTCAGCGCTGTGCCGACTCCTGGCCCGATTTCACAGCAGCTCGCAACTGCCGCCGCAGTAGCGGGCGGACCAGAAATTCGGGCTAGACTCGCCGCATGGATGGCGTGAGCCAGATCGCCCGCGTCTGGCGCGAAGCGGAGCGTGTGGTGGTGCTCACCGGCGCCGGTATCTCGACCGCATCCGGGATCCCGGACTTCCGCTCGCCGGGCGGTCGCTGGGAGCGGTACCAGCCGGTCTCGATCCAGGATTTCCTGGCTAGCGAGGAGGCCCGGCGCGAGTATTGGCAGTACAAGAGCGACACCTGGCAGTTGATCTCTTCGGCGCAGCCGAATGCCGCTCACCGCACCCTCGCCGAGCTGGGCCGCGCGAGCCGGGTCCACCTCCTGGTGACGCAGAACGTGGACGGACTCCACGAGCGGAGCGGATTTCCCACCGACCGCCTCGTCAACATCCACGGAACCGACTCCCGGGTCCAGTGCATGGGCTGCGGGAAGGAGGAACCTCGTCGGGTCGGGCAGGATCTCTTCGAGGCCGGCCAGCGGGTCCCCCTCTGTAGCTGTGGAGGACCTCTCAAGCCGGCCACGATCTCGTTCGGGCAGAGCCTGGTCGAAGAGGATCTCCAGCGCTGCTTCGGCGAGGCGGCGCGCTGCGATTTCTTCGTCGCCGTGGGCAGCTCGCTGGTGGTGAGCCCGATCAACCAGCTCTTCGCCGAGGCGAAGAGGGCAGGTGCTCGCTGTGCGATCCTGACCGCTTCCGAGACGCCTTTCGACGACGCAGCGGACTGGAAGCTCGCCGATCCCCTCGAGGCCACACTCCCGAGGGTGGCGGACAGGGTCCTCGCGTCGTGACGCTCTACCGCGGTGGCTGTCATTGCGGGCGGATCGCCTTCCGGGTCAGCGGCGAGATCGAGGGAGCGGAGATCTGCAACTGTTCGATCTGCCACATGAAGGGCTACGTGCACTGGTACGTGACGCCCGATCGCTTCGAGCTACTCACGCCGGAAGGGGAATACTCGACCTACCGCTTCAACACCGGGGTCGCCCGCCACCATTTCTGCCCGATCTGCGGAGTTGCGCCCTTCTACATCCCGCGCTCGGACCCGGACAAGATCGACGTGAACCTGCGTTGCGTCGAGGGGGTCGACCTCGCTGCGATCTCCCTTACGACTTTCGATGGGCGTGACTGGGAGGAGGCGCACCGGCGCAACCGTGGCGGCTGAGGAACTCCAGCATCGCCGGCAGTACCAGAGCCGGTCGATCGATGTGGACGTGGTGACCGGCTCCGGGAATCTCCACCAGCCGCGCATCGGGAATCTCCGAGACGATCTCGAGGGCGCCCTCGTGGGTGAGCAGCGCGCTCTCCTGCCCGCGTAGCAGCAGGGTCGGGCAGCGGATATCCGCCAGATCCGGCCGGCTCCGCGGCGGCACCCCGAACCAGCGCGGGTCGAACTTGTAGCCGAAGCGGCCATCCGCCTCTCGCTGCACCGAGTGCGCCGCGATTCGTCGCCGCATCTCCTCGTTCGCCTGGGTGGCTTTGGGAAGAAATCGGAACCGCCTGATCGCCTCCTCGCGGGATGGGTAGGTCGGGCTCAGAGTGAGTGCGAGCCGCGTGGCTCGCTCTCGATACCGGGATGCGCCCCGGGTCAAGTCGAGGAGAATCAAGGCGGGCGTCCTCGCGCTGCGGGCCGCGTGCTCCACGGCGACGTGGGCGCCGAGGGAGTGTCCGATCAGAATCGCCTCGGGTGCCAGGAGGTGTTGGAGCAGGGCATCGAGGTCCTCAGAGAACGCACCGGCCCGGAGTTGCTCGGGAAAATCCGAGTCTCCGTGGCCCCGGAAGTCGAGCGCGACCACCTGGAATTGTTTGGCGAGGACGGAAGCCAGATGGTCCCACCAGTGTGCGTTCGCCCCCGCACCGTGAAGGAGGACCAGCTTGGCTCGCCCGGTCGAGCCGTGGTGAACGGCGTGTAGATGAACGCCATCGAGCTTCGGACCGGTGAATCGCTCTCCGCGTCCCTGCATCCGGCGCGCAGCGTATCGCAAGATCCCTCGCGCTTCCTCCATTCGCGAAATCGCGTTTCATTGTGCCCGCCGTTCTGCCTGCCGATGGCGACCTGACCTCAACCAGTCGAATTCGACGGTTTCAGCCCTTCTAGACGCGTTTTTCGTTTGACTACTTGCTTGGAACGCGCAACATTCGACTCTGCTGACCACGGCGTACCTGACGCCGGGGGGAATGACGCCGAGGGATCGGCTTGTTGGAGAGGTTTAAATGGCAGCACGAAAGAAGAAGGTAGCTAGGCGCGCTGGAAAGCCCGCCGAGCTCATCATCTCGAAGTCTAGGACCAAAGCCGCGGTCAAGAAGTGCAACGTTGGCGCCGAGTTCTACGGCGCCCTGGACAGTGCGGTTCGGGAGTTGATCAAGAGTGCCGAGGCTCGCGCGGTTGGGAACAAGCGCAAGACGCTGAAGGCCGTCGATCTCTAGACGGATCGTCGCTCGCAGCGAATCGGGCCCGCGGGAGGACTTTTCTCCCGCGGGCCCTTTCCTGTCCCACACCTGATCCTTCGTCGCCCGTCTTCGGTCAGGTGCCTAGCCCGATTCGTTCTCGGTCAGGTTGTGACCCACCCTGAACAGGTGCTCGAAGGTGACTCGACGTAGCACCTCGGGCGGATCGGTTGCGTTCTCCCGAGACAAGTAGTCGAGGCCGCGGCTCGTCACCTCGGCCGCTCTCTCGATGGCCCGCGGTATGGTCTCGGCATCGCCCAGCGGCATGCGTTCCGCCACCGCGATCCGGTTGGCCAGGGCCAGGAACGCGTAGAGATGGGGGCGCTGCTCCTCCTCGGGAAGCTCTGCGATCGCCCGGAAGATCGACTGCTCCGCACTGGTCTGGACCGGGAGATTCGGCATCCAGATCGGGAGGGGCCACTCACCCACTTCGTGGTAGCGGTCGCCCTCGGGCAGCTTGCTCCGCGCCTCCGGGCGAATGAAACCATAGATCCTCATGGACTCCTCCCAGGTGGGGAATCCCAGATCCTGCAGGCGGCCGGTTCGCCAGCGCAGCGCCGATTCCTCGGTTTCCGACACCAGCTCCCAGATCACGCCCTGGAGCAGGCGGAAGTAGACCCAGTAGTCGTTCTGGAAGAGGGTTCGTAGCAGGAACTCCACCTCCTCCAGGTCGTCCTTCTCCTGGAGCGCGAAGAAATAGAACTGACCGTCGAGCGTACGCGCTTGCGCCGGAGGCTCCCATCCATCCTCGTTGGGCTTGAGCAACACGCCGATTCGCGACTTCATGAGCAACACCAGCAGCTCCAGGTCGAGGGCCCGGGTGGAGCGCAGCAGGGTCTCCTCACCGGAGTCGGCGAAGGTCTTGAGCCATTCGTCGAGCTTCGCGCGATCGGGCACGAAGTCCTGCCAGGTGTCGAGATCGAGACAGACCGCGATCTGCTCCGCGGTCGCGTGCTCCATCAACCAACCCGCGTCGTGAAGCCCCAACGCCTTCGCGGTGAAGCAGAGCTCGGCCGGTGGCAGTGCCGGGATCAGGCGCTCCGGCTCCGGCGCCAGGTCGATCAGCTCGCTTCGCCGTGAGACCGGGGCCTCGCAGACCAGGGCCGTCTGGGCCTCGATGTCGAGCGCCGCCATGGCCTCGCGAGCGGCCGCCGGGTCGTCGCGAGCGAGCTGGAGGATCTGGCGCACCTGGGGGGCGAGAGTAGGGAGAGCCGCCATGTGGCATGAGCGTAGCACTGCCACAGTGGTGGCTGAGTACAGTCGACACCGCTCGGCTGTATCTCTAGCCCGGGTGACGACGTGTTACCTTGGTACGGCGTCGCCGTGCAAAGACCGGGAGGCGATGGGTTGAGCTGGCGCATCTGGGAATTGGTCGCGAGGTCACCGCTGGGCGTCCTCGCGAGGCTGGCGCTTCGCGTGGTGCCCCGCGTCGGGGCGCTCCTTCCGGTCGTCGTGCTCTCGGTGGCTGCGGCGCAGGCCCAGGCTCCCCCGCCCGAAGCGGTGGTTGGAGATCTACCCTTTCTCGACTCGCCCGATCCGAGCAGTGTCGTCATCGATCTCGCCAGGGAAGACGGAGCGCGCTCCTTTCCGCTGGTTCTCGACACCGGTGCCAGCTTCAGCACGCTGACTCCTCTCCTCGCTCGCGAGCTCGGCGTACAGGTTCGCTCGACCAAGAGGTCTCCCTACCGGCGCGCGACCCGTCTGGGGCGCGAGCTCCAGTTCCGGGTGGACGTGCGGCACGGAGACGTCGGTTCGCAGACGGGGAGGGAGTTCGGGCTGCTGGGGGGGAACTTCCTCGTCGAATACGTCGTGGAGATCGATTTTCCGCGCCGACGGGTACGCTTTCTGGATCCGGACCACTACACGGTCGCTCCTCAGACATCCGTCCCCGGCGAGACCGTGCTTCCACTGAGCCTGGTCTCGAACCGCCCCATCGTAGAGGTCCAGATCGAGGGGAACCCGGTGAAGCTGCTACTGGATACCGGAGCCTCCTACGGCGTGCTGGTCGGCGGCAGCGTCGCTCGCGCTGCGGGCCTCGAGTCACAACCCGCTGCCGGGCTTTCGGCCGTCGGGGTGATGGGAGAGATCAGCGTGGAGTTTGCGGAGGCGGGGAGTGTCCGAGTGGGATCGCTGGAGTTCCGCGACTTGCCGGTGGTCGTCGCGCCCCGCGGCCTGTACCAACAAGGTACGGCCAACGATTCCCTGATAGGCTTCGACCTCCTCTCGCAGCTGACCCTGCGTATCGACTATCCCAGGAAGCGCGTATGGCTTCGCCGAGAGTCCGGGGCGATTCCAATCTTCCTCGGTGCCGACTACACACTGGTTCGCGCCAGCGGAGCCCTGCTCTACCGCACCGAGGACAGCGTCTTCGCGGCGGTGATTCTCCCCGGAGGCGCGGCGGATCGGATTGGGCTCCAGCCTCAGGACATTCTCGAGGGTTTCGATCCCTCCGAGAAAGGCTTCGACCCCGCCAGCCCCCACCGCGCGGTCGCGAGCCAGGAGCCGGTTCTGGTGCGGCGACGCGGAGAGAACGGTCACTGGCGCCTGCTTCGCCTGCCAGAGTAGACGCGGGACTGGACTCCCGCTGAGCGGCGTTCGCTATGTTCTTCCGGTGCTGATGATCGAGGACATCCGAAAAAGCCTCGGCGAGTACACTCCCCGGATCCTGTCCGGCGGGCACTCTCAGGAGGCCGCGGTGGCCGTCGTGTTGCGAGAGGGGGAAGAGCGGCGGCCGGAGGTGCTCTTCATCGAGCGCGCCCAACATCCCGCGGATCCCTGGTCCGGTCACATGGCCTTTCCCGGTGGCCGTATCGATCTGTCCGACGCGACCGCCCGGTCCGCAGCCGAGCGCGAAACCCTGGAGGAGGTTGGTCTTTCTCTGCAGGAGGCGGAGAGGCTGGGTCGCCTCGACGACCTGGAGGGGCTCAAAGGCGGCGGCCGTTCCGCGGGCATCGTGATCTCCGCCTTCGTCTATCACCTCCAGTCTCCAGTGCCTCTCCGCGCCAACCATGAAGTGGAAGAAGCCTTCTGGGTTTCCCTCTCGGTCCTCTCCGATCCCGCGCGGCGGGTCGAGTACACCCATCCATTGATCGGCACCGAGACCTATCCCGGCATCCTGGTGGGGGATCCCGACAGGCACGTCGTCTGGGGGCTCACCTTCCGCTTCGTCGAGATCTTCCTCTCGGCGATCGGCCGAGCGCTGCCGAATCCCCTGGGCGTCTCCGCCAGCTAGGCCGGCATCAGGGCGACGTCGATCACCAGGCGGTTGGCCTCGACCTCGAGGGCCTCGCGGAGTTCGCGGATCTCGACGTCTTCCGGAACCTCTGCCGAGATCACCATCTCGTAGTGCGGCGAGCCCCCGGGGCCCGGCCGGTTCCGCGTGGAGAGCTCCAGGATGTTGACGCTGCGCTCGGCGAGGACGCCGCAGATGGCGGCGACGATGCCCGCCCGATCCTCGCCAAACGCCTCCACGCGGTACAGCCTGGTGCCCGGCGCTGGCACGGCAGGCCGCGGCCCATCCTCCAGATGCCGAAGCAGAATGGTGAGGCCGTGGTCGCGCTCCAGCCGCTTTACGCCGACCGCCAGCCGATCGCCCGCGTTGTCGGACGTGGAAGAGCAGAGAAGGATGACGGCGAAGTCGGTGCCGAGGATCGTCATCCGCGAATCTTCCAGGTTGGCATCCGCGTCGAACACGAGGCGGGCGAGCTTCGCCACGAGGCCGGGCCGGTCCTTTCCGATCGCCGAGAGGATGAACCAGCGCTGCATGTGCACTCCTTCTCTTGCCGATGACGGAGCCCCGATCTGCCTCTGGAGGCCGTGAACGGAACCTGAAGTGCTGCAGCCGCCGAGGTCTGGATTCGGACCTACCCGCGGCATCCTAGCCTTTTTTCACCAGGCTGTTGCTGCGGGCGCCGGGCGAGCCGCGGCGGCCTACAATTCTCACCGATGCCTCTTTGGTGGAGCGTTCTCCCCCGAATCGATCGCGTTCTCGAACTCGCCGAAGCGAGGTTCCGCGGTTCGATCTCGGGGTCCGCGAGACGATCGAGCGGCCGCGCCTGCACTGGGACGAATCCCAGGCCCAAGTCGAGCCGGGATTTCCACCGGCGGTGATCCAGGCTCTCCGCGGGCGGTGTCCCCCGGGGGAAGGGCGCTGGCGATCCCCGCCGGGGCGGCGATGCCGCTGTAGTGGAAACGAGCGCCACCCGATACTAATATCACTTGACCCGGGCTCCCCCGCCTAGGGTCGGGGGGCATTTACTTGGTAGTGCGCCGAACGTTCACAGCACTGGCGCTGACGTTGGCGGTGAGTCTCGTGGCGCTGACCTTCACGTCCGCGACCGCGTGGGCGGAGCTCGGTCCGATTCCGCTGGAGGCGGAAGCGGATTGGCTCTTCGAGGACGACGCGCCGGATCCCGCCGATCGCGATCCCTTCGAGCCGGTCAACCGGGGGATCTTCGGATTCAACGAGGTGGTCTACGGCTGGGTCTTCGAACCGGTTTCAGTCGCCTACCAGTGGGTGATGCCGGGTCCGGGTCGCAGAGCGGTGCGGCGCTTCTTCTCGAATCTGGGCGAGCCGGTCACCCTCGTGAACGATCTGCTCCGCTTGCGGCCGCTCCAGGCGGGTTCAAGCGGGGCACGCTTCCTCATCAACACGACGGCGGGCGTGGGCGGGCTCTTCGATCCCGCGGCGGCCTGGGGACTCGAGGCGCACGACAGCGGCTTCGGCGGGACTCTGGCCGTCTACCGGGTTCCGAGCGGTCCCTACCTCGTCATGCCGATCATGGGTCCCTCGACCGCCCGCGATGCCGTCGGCGGCCTCGTCGACGGAGCCATGCGCCCGGACACCTGGCTTCTCGCCGCGACTCCCCGGTTGATCATGGCGGCCGGCAGTGGCTTCACCACCTACGACATCGAGCGCGAGCGGCTCGACGCACTCCGAACCACTTCCGTCGATTTCTACGCCGCTTTGCGGAGTGCCTACCTGCTGGATCGAGACGCGCGGATCGAGATTCTGCTCGCCGGCGAATAGCTGGCGCCGATCAGGGAGAGACGATCTTCTCCTCCAGCGAGGAGAGGAGCGACTCGAAACCGTCGCGCTTGAACACCGACGAGTACTCGGACCGCCGCAGGGCCAGCTCGCTCACCGTGCCGTTCATGAAGACGTCGATGACTCGCCAGCTCCCGTCCGCGCCGCGAAGCCGGTAGTCGAGGTCGACGGGCTTCTCCTTGGCTGGAACGATGCGGGTCCGCACCATCAGGGTCTCGTGGCTGGAAGGCTCGACGGTAAGGACCTCGAATCGCTCGCCGGAGTACTTTTCGAAGCGGTCTGCGTAGGTGGAGACCGTGAGCCGGGAGAATGTCGAAACCCACCGCTCGCGGTCCTGCTCCGAGAGATCCTTCCAGTATCTCCCGAGCGTCTTGGCCGACATGAACGGAAGGTCGTAGGCCTGCCGGATCACCGGGTCGAGCTCGGCGTAGCGCTCGTCGTAGGTGAGTTGCTCGGCGCGCTGCATCACATCCAGGAGCGTGGCGTAGAGTTGCTCCACGCTGGCCCGGGCTGCGTCAGCGCGGGCTTTCGTCTCGTCGGCGCGGACGGGAGCAGCCTGGAGAGAGATCAGCAGAACGGGAACCATGACGAGTAGACGACGGATCACGGAAGTATTCTAGCCCCTTGAGCGGAAGATTCTGCTAGCTCTAGCCCCGTGGCGAGGCGGATCGACGCAGCTCTCGGGAATCTCCTCGCCGCCTGGGTGGAACGAGTCCGGCGGCGCGCTCCCTGGGTGATCGGAATCGGCCTTCTCGTCAGCGCCGCATCCCTCCTCTACGCGGCCGGTCACCTGGGGGTCAACGCGGATAGCGAGAAGCTGTTCGACGACTCCTTGCACTTCCGGCAGCTACAGGACGAGCTCGATCGCGAGTTTCCGCTGCTGACGGAGGTGGTGCTGGTCGTGATCGATGCGCCCAGCCGCTTCGAGGCGGAGGCGGCGGCACGGATCCTGGTCGAGCGGCTGGAGAGCGAGGGAGAGACCTTCGCGAGTGTCTACGCCCCCGGCATCGATCCCTTCTTCGAGCGGAACGGTCTCCTCTACCTCTCGACCGAGGAGCTCGAAGAGCTCGCCGACCACCTGGCGGCGGCGCAGCCCTTCCTTGCGGAGCTTTCCCGGGACCGGAGCCTCCGGGGTCTCTTCGACCTGCTGGCGACCATCATCGAGCGGGCTCCCGGCGCCCGGGAGGGTGGCCTGGAGCTCTCCGAGGTGCTCGACGGGGTGCAGAGCGCGGTGCGCGATGCGGCCCGTCTTCGCGTCAGTCCCCAGGTCTTTGCCGAGCTGATCCTGGGGGGAACGGGCGGTGGTCTCGGTCCCCGGAGCTACCTCGCGGTCCAGCCCCGTATCGACTTCAGCGATTTCGCCCCGGGGCGCAGTGGGCTTCTACGGCTCGGGGAGATCCTTGCGGAGCTTGGCTGGAACCAGGAGTACGGGGTCCGCGCGCGCATCACCGGTGATCGGGTCCTGCAGACCGAGGAGCTCGACGCGGTGCAGAGGCAGGCAGCGATGGCGGGCCTCGCTTCCTTTCTCCTGGTCGCACTGATCCTCTTCCTGGCGCTCCGCTCTCTGCGCCTGATCCTCGCGACGTTGCTCACACTCGCGATGGGGCTGGCTTGCACCGCCGGCTTCGCGGCTCTCAGCATCGGACATCTGAACCTGATCTCCGTGGCCTTTGCCGTGCTCTTCATCGGGCTCGGCGTGGATTTCGGGATTCACTTCACCCTTCGCTACCGCGAAGCCCGCGCCGCCTGCTCGGATCACGCACGCGCTCTCGGCCTCTCGGCCCGGGACGTCGGCAGCTCTCTGGTGCTGTGCGCTCTCACCACCGCGATCGGCTTCTACGCCTTCATCCCCACCAGCTACGTCGGCGTCGCAGAGCTCGGCGTGATCTCCGGGACGGGCATGTTCATCAGCCTCCTGGCCAGCCTGACCGTGCTTCCGGCCATGATGAGCGTTGGGATCCACGAGGATCCCGAGAAGGGACCGCGGTGGCTTCGGGAAGCGCAGTTCGCGCTCCCGAGCTTTCCGGTTCGCCATCCGCGAGTCGTCTGCGCCGTGGCTGCGCTGCTGGCGGTGGGCGCTCTGGCACTGATCCCCCGTCTTCGCTTCGACGCGAATCCGCTCCGGGTCCGCGACCCCAGCGTCGAGTCGGTGCAGACCTTCGATGAGCTCGTCGAAGAGGGTGAACTCAATCCCTGGAGAATCGAGATCCTGGCGCGGGACCTCGCCGATGCGGATGCCCTCTCCGTTCGGCTGCGCGAGCTCGAAAGTGTGGATCGGGCGCTGACGCTGAGCGACTACGTGCCCGAAGACCAGGCTCCGAAGCTTCTGATTCTCGAAGACGTGTCGCTGTTTCTCGGTCTGCCCATGGTCGGCGAGGTTCGCGACCCCCCGGATCTCGCCGAACAGATCCAGGCCGTGGAGCGGCTTCGCGCCGCACTGGTGCGCCTTCGGGAGTGGGAGGAGTCCATCCTGGTCGTGGAGAGCGCAAACGAGCTGGTGACGACCCTGGATCGCTTCCTCGATGAGGCCAGGGACCCGCGCACCGGGCCGGATGCCGTGGCGGCGCTAGAGACGAGTCTGGTCGGAGCAATCCTGGAGCGCGTCGAGCAGCTGGAGCTGGCTCTCACCGCTTCCCCCGTGACAATGGACGATCTCCCCGAAGTGGTGAGGGAGCGCCTGATCAGCGCGGACGGCCGTGCGTTGGTAGAGGTGTATCCCACCGGAAACCTCAACGACGACACTGTCCTCGAGAGGTTCGTCGAGGAGGTGCGGAGTCTCGCTCCCGACGCCGCCGGGATCTCGGTCTACATGCTCGATTCGGCGGGGGTGATCGTCGGGGCCCTTCGGCAGGCTTTCCTCTTGGCCTTCGTCCTGATCGCGGCCCTGGTGTGGCTGATCTGGAGGAATCTCCGCGACCTGGTCCTGGTGATGGCGCCGCTCACACTGGCCGGGCTCCTGACCGGCGCAGTCTGCGTGCTCGCGGGCCTGCCGATCAACTTCGCCGACGTGATCGTGCTGCCGCTGCTGCTGGGAATCGGTGTGGACAGCGGGATCCACCTGGTTCACCGGCACCGGTCCGCCCTCGAGCCGCGTGGCGAGCTGCTCGCCACCAGCACCTCCCGCGCAGTGGTCTGGAGCGCCCTCACCACCATCGCCAGCTTCGGCAGCCTCGGATTCGCGTCCCATCGCGGCATGGCGAGCCTGGGACAGCTCCTGACCCTGGGTATTGCGCTGATGCTGATCGCGAACCTGATGGTGCTCCCGGCACTGATCGCGCTCGTAGGTGGCAGGGCGGGCGGCGGGGCCCCGCCACACCCGGAGCCGAAACGCTAGCCGTCACCCAGGGCGAACTTCGAGACGGCTTCAGAGAAGCCCTCCGGGTTGTCGGTCATGACCGAGTGACCGGCGCGGGGGACCACGGCGAGTCGCGCGTTGGGAAGCGCCTCTTCGGCCATTCGCTCGGCGGTGTCGGGGTCGAGCACATCGGAGGCCGCACCCCGGACGACCAGGGCCGGGCAGGGAATCCGGGCGAGGGCGTCCCAGAGCTCCTTCGCGGTCTTCTTCTCCAGCGCTTCCGCTGCCGCAGCCGTGAGCTCGCCCCGGGCCGCGTGGAAGGCCGGGTCGATCTTGCGCTCGTAACGGCCGTCCTCGCGCTTTCGCATCCCGTGGCGGGCCATTCTTGCGAGGGCCGCGGGCTGCGCTGCAGGGTAGGCGTGGGTCAGGGCGTTCTCGCACTCAGCAAGGGAGGCGAAGCTGAGATCGACGCTTCGCTGCACGTCGGTGCTGATGCGGCTGATGCCCCGGGCATCGAGATCCGGGCCCGCGTCGACGAGAACCAGTCCCGCCATTCGCTCGGGATGTGTCGCTGCGAAGAGAGTCGAGATCCGGCCACCGAGGGAGTGGCCGATCAGTACCAGTCGATCGATGTCCAGCTCTGCGGTGATGGCCTCCAGGTCGCGTACATGGCTCTGATAGTCGTAGCGGCGACCCGGGTCGTGGTCCGAATCGCCGTGACCGCGCAGGTCCACCGCGATGGTCCGGTAGTAGGGCGCCACGACTGGCGCAAAGTCGTCCCAGATGTGCGCTTCGTTGCCGAACCCGTGAAGCAGGAGGAGCGGAACGCTCTCCTGGCTCCACTCGAGCAGGTGGATCGAGAGACCATCTGCACCGGGGACAATGCGGGATCGCGGTTCCATTTGCGCAGGATAGCGGGGACGGTGTTGCCTTCTTGCTTTTTTGGAGGACCAAAAAGGCAAGAAGGCAACACCGTCCCCGCTGGGTCGAACTCGCCGACCCCGCTCGGCGCCGCTAAGGTCTTCCCCCCGCTACTGGAGGATCCATGCCGCAGATCGAAACGACCCCTGAGTTCGTCCGAAACGTCTACCAGAACCTGGAGCGCAACCTCGAGGTGATTCGAGGCCGCCTCGGCCGTCCCCTCACCTACGCGGAGAAGGTACTGCTCGGACACCTCGCAAAACCCTCTACACAGGAGCTCAATGCGGGCACGAGCTACCTGGAGCTGCGGCCGGACCGCGTGGCCATGCAGGACGCCACGGCCCAGATGGCGATGCTCCAGTTCATCACCTCGGGCCGCTCCCAGGCCGCCGTGCCCTCCACGATTCACTGCGACCACCTGATCATGGCCTACCAGGGCGCCGGCGCCGACATGGAGGCCGCCCAGATCACCAACCGGGAGGTCTACGATTTCCTGCGTTCGGCCGCGGCGCGCTACGGCATCGGTTTCTGGGGACCGGGCGCCGGGATCATCCACCAGGTGATCCTCGAGCAGTACGCCTTCCCCGGCGGGATGATGATTGGCACCGACTCCCACACGCCGAACGCCGGCGGGCTGGGAATGTTCGCCAGCGGTGTCGGGGGCGCCGATGCGGTCGACGTCATGGCCGACTTCCCCTGGGAGGTGCTGTACCCCAGGCTGGTCGGTGTTCACCTGACCGGTGAGCTGAACGGGTGGACCTCGCCCAAGGACGTGATTCTCCGCGTCTGCGCCGAGCTGACGGTGAAGGGTGGGACCAACCGAGTGGTCGAGTACTTCGGCCCGGGGACGCGTTCCCTGAGCTGCACTGGGAAGGCCACCATCACGAACATGGGAGCCGAGCTCGGCGCCACGACCTCGATCTTCCCCTACGACGAGCGCATGGCTCTCTACCTGAAGTCGACCGGTCGCGAGACGCTCGTCGACCTCGCCAATCAGAAGTCGGCCCTGCTGCAGGCGGATCCGGAGGTGGAGAAGGATCCGGGCAAGTACTTCGACGAGATCGTCGAGATCGATCTCTCGAAGCTCGAGCCGCACATCGTCGGCCCCCACACGCCGGACCTGGCCCGGCCGGTCTCCCGCATGGCAGCGGACGTAAGGGAGAACGGCTATGCACCGAATCTCTCCTCGGCGCTGATCGGAAGCTGCACCAACTCCTCCTACGAGGACTTCTCGCGGGCGGCCGACGTGGCCCGCCAGGCCCAGCAGCACGGCGCGAAGGCAAAGACAAAGCTCTTCTGCACGCCGGGCTCGGAGCAGGTTCACCAGACCGTCCGGCGCGATGGCCAGCTCGACGCTCTGGAGGCGATCGGCGCGGTAGTGCTGGCCAACGCCTGCGGACCGTGTATCGGTCAGTGGAAGCGGGACGACGTGAAGCAGGGCGAGTCGAACTCGATTCTCACCTCCTTCAACCGGAACTTCCCCAAGCGCAACGACGGAAACCCGGAGACTCTCGCCTTCATCGGGAGCCCCGAGGTGGTAGTCGCCTACGCCTTGGCGGGTTCGCTCGAGTTCAATCCGCTGACGGACGAGCTCGAGAACCAGAACGGCGAGCGCTTCAAGCTGGCGCCGCCCGCGCCCGCTGCGGAGGTACCCGAGGCCGGCTTCGTCAGCACCCGCGAAGGCTACATCGCCCCGCCAGCCGATCGCGAGAAGGTCGAGGTCACGATCGCACCGGAGAGCGAGCGACTCGCCTTCCTTCAGCCGTTCGCGCCGTGGGATGGGAAGGACTTCGAAGAGGTGCCGCTCCTTCTCAAGGCGAAGGGAAAGTGCACCACCGACCACATCTCCATGGCCGGCCCCTGGCTGCGCTTCCGCGGCCACCTGGACAAAATCAGTGACAACATGTTCATAGGAGCCGTGAACGCCTTCACCGGCGAGGTGGGCGAGGGACTGAACCAGTCGAGCGGAGAGCGGGGGGTCTCCTTCCCCAAGATCGCCCGACACTACAAGGCCGCGGGGCTGCGCTGGGTGGTGGTCGGCGACGAGAATTACGGCGAGGGCTCGAGCCGGGAGCACGCGGCCATGGAGCCGCGCTGGCTCGGCGCGGCGGCGGTGATCACCCGGAGCTTCGCGCGCATCCACGAGACGAACCTCAAGAAGCAGGGCGTGCTGCCGCTCACCTTCGTGGAGGCAGCCGACTACGAGAAGGTCGGCGAGACCGATCGGGTGAGCATCCACGGCCTGGAGGATCTCGCGCCGGGCAAGCCCCTCGAGGCGACCTTCCATCACCAGGACGGCTCGTCGGACACCGTCCCGGTGAAACACACCCTGAACGCTGACCAGGTCGAGTGGTTCAAGGCCGGATCCGCCCTCAACATGCTCAAGGACGGCTAAGGTCGCGTTCTAGACGAGATTGACCGCAGAGGGGTCGTCGAGTTGAGGTTTTTTGCCTACTGTGCTAGAGGTTGGACCTTCAACGTCCGATGTCCGACACGGTGTCGGGCCGACGTGTCGTTCTCGGGTAGCGCCTGCCGGGGGGCACAGCATGACAGTCGAACTGGAGCCTCTGGGTCCTCGCCTCCGCCGCGCGGACGGCGTCTTCCAGCAGCTTCGCTTACGCATTCTGGGTGGTGCGCTGAATCGGGGAGAGCGGCTTCCCAACGAGCGGGACCTGGCGGACTCTTTCGAAGTCAACCGGACCTCGGTCCGAGAGGCGGTCAAGCGGCTCGAGTACCTCGGACTGGTGGAGGTGCGCCACGGCCACGGCACCTTCGTCAAGGGAGTCTCGGATTCTTCTTCCCTCGAGGTGATCGAAGCACTGCTCCGGGATCCCCGCACCGTGACACTGGATCTGCTGCACCAGATCCTGGAGTTCCGCCGCAACATCACTCTCCAGGTGGTGGAGCTGGCTGCCCGAAACCGAAGCGACGAGCAGCTGGAACGGGCCCGGCTGCTGCTCTCGAAGGAGCAGGACGAGGGGATGAACCCCGCTCGGGCTCTCACCCTGGACGTGGAGTTCAACCGCCTGCTCGGCGAGGCCACGGGCAACCTCATGTACCAGCTGGTGAGCAACCTCTTCACCAAGCTCATCCACCGGCTCGGTCCTTTCTACTACAACGAGAGCCGGGAGTTCAGCCGCTCCCTCGAGACACATCGCCAGCTCCTGGAAGCCCTGGAAGCCCGTGACCCTCAGGGGGCGCGTCGCGTTCTCGAACGAATGCTCGACTACAGCGAGTCCTCCATCGTCGCTGAGATCGAGCGCCTGGAGGCGGAGGGCAGAATCGGACCGCAAAGCCGCGTAGCGGTGGGGCAGGGGGTGCAGTCATGACGGCGCTCCAGTGGTCGGTTCGCGAGCGCGCCGGCGCTCTGGAGAAGGCCGAGCGCGAGGGCGTCGACCTGCTGATCATCGGCGGCGGTATCACCGGCGCGGGCATTCTCCGCGATGCGGCCTCCCGCGGCCTCTCCGCCCTGATCGTCGAGCGCGGTGACTTCGCTTCTGGAACATCGGGCCGCTCCACCAAGCTGATCCACGGCGGGCTTCGTTACATCGCCCAGGGCCAGCTCGGAATGACCCGGGAATCCTGTCGGGAGCGAGACCTTCTGCTCCGTCTGAATCCGCACCTGGTGCGCCCGATCCCCTTCCTCTGGCCGACTTTCGAGAACAGCAAGACGCCCCTCTGGCAGGTTCGCGCCGCCCTCTTCGCCTATTGGGGCCTTGCCAGCTTCCGCTCTTCTGCGCGCTTTCGCATGTTGAGCCCGGAGCAGGTGCTCGACTTCTCGCAGGATCTGCGACGCGAGGGGCTGCGCGGGGCGGGACTCTTCTACGACGGCCAGGTGGACGACGCGCGGCTGGTGTTGGAGACGCTGATCAGCGCTCGCCGGCTCGGGGGCGAGGCGGTGAACCACGCCGAGGTCTTCGAGTTCTTGCGCGGCGACGAGGGCCGAATCGTCGGCGCGCGGGTGCGCGACAAGGAGAGCGGTGAGAGCCGCGCGATCCGGGCCGAGGTAGTCGTGAACGCCGCCGGCCCCTCCGTCGAGCGGGTGCGGGGGCTGGATCGACCCGTCACTCACCCGGAGCTTCGCCCGGCCAAGGGCGTGCACCTGGTGATCCCGCGCAGCCGGGTCCACTGCGAGAGCGCGATTGTCTTCGACGCCCGGGACGGTCGCCATCTCTCCCTGATTCCCTGGGACGAGGTGGCACTGATCGGAACCACCGACTCCTTCACCGACCAGATCGACGAGCCGGTGGTGAGCATCGAGGAGGTTCACTACATGCTCTCCGCGGCCAACGACGCCTTCCCGCGTCTGGCGCTCACCACCAACGACATCCGCAGCGCCTATGCCGGCGTCCGGCCCCTGGTGGCCGATGGCGACGAGGAATCCCCGTCGAACTCGGTTTCGAGGGAGCACAAGATCTACGACGACCCATCCGGGCTGATCTCGGTGACGGGCGGTAAGCTCACCACCTATCGCACCATGGCCGAGGGTGTGGTGAAGCAGGCTCTCGACCGGCTTCCCGAGGAGCGGAAGGCCGCGGCAGGCCCGAGCCTCACCGGCACCCTTCCTCTCCGCGAGGATGAGTTCGAGGTCGCGGAGCTGGAGGCCGACCTCGAGGCGCGCTACGGGCTTGCGACCCATCGGATCGCGCACCTGGTGCGCACCCACGGACTCGACGCCGCGGAGCTTCTGCGCGAGGCCGACCCGGAGCTGCTCCGCCCGATCGGAGACAGCCGCTACACCTATGCGGAGATCCCCTGGTGCCTCCGCACCGAATGCGCAGTGACCCTCTGCGACCTCCTCGAGCACCGGATGCGCCTCGCCCTCTTCGCCATTGGCCAGGGGCTCCCGGATCTGGAGGAGATCACCGGCATCGCCGCCGCCGCCGCTGGCTGGGACTCCGAGCGGGCCGGCGAGGAGGCCTCGAGCTACGTCTCGGCGGTTCGTACCCGATACCAGATCGCACCGCCGCCCGAGATCCAGTACGCCGCCTGATCCGCTGCCCCCCCCCGAGCTTAACGAGCAATACCGGTTAAGCTGAAGCGGCGATGGCCGTGCGCACACTCGTGGTGGTGAATCCGCGCAGCCGAGGTGGAGCGACCCGGCGCCAATTCGCATCCCTGGAGCCAAGGCTTCGCGACTCCCTGGGAGCCTTCGAGGTGGAGTGGACCCGCGCTCCCCGCGATGCCGAGCGCATCGCCCGGGAGGGCGTCCGCGCCGGTATCGAGCGCATCGTCGTGGCCGGCGGTGACGGCACCACCAGCGAGGTGGTGAGCGGTCTCCTGGGCGCGCAGCTCGGCAATTACGCCGAGGTGGCGCCGCTGCCCCTGGGGACCGGGGGAGACATGCTGAGGACCCTCGAGGTTCCCCGGCAGCTGGACCGCGCCCTCGAGGGAATCGCAGCGGGGAGCAGCAAGAGGGTCGACGCCGGTCGCGTTCGCTACACGGATCGGGACGGTCGCCAACGCACCGCCCACTTCCTGAATGTGACGAGCTTCGGTGTGAGCGGCCTGATCACCGAGCTGGTGAATCGCGCCACCAAGGCCCTCGGCGGTCGGGTCTCGTTTCTGCTCGGAACACTTCGCGGAATCGCCCGCTACCAGCCCGAGCTGGTCCGGATTCGCGTAGGCGGAGAGCTGGTCCACGACGGTCCCCTGGTTCTCGGGACCGCGGCGAACGGCCGCTACTTCGGGGGGGGAATGCAGGTTGCACCCCGGGCCGAGCCAACCGACGGCCTCTTCGATGTGGTCGTGATTCCGGGCTTCTCCAAGGTGCGGCTGCTGCGCGAGCTGCCGCGTATCTACCGCGGCACCCACCTCGCGGTTCCGGAGGTCTCTCTTCACCGCGGCCAGCGCATCGAGGCCGAAGCGCCGCCGGGAAGAGTCTGGGTCGAGATCGACGGCGAGCCCCTCGGGACTCTTCCGGCCAGCATCGAAGTGCTCCCCGCAGCGATTTCGGTGCTGGGCTCTCCCGGGTGAGCGCCTCTCCGGTAGGAGAGGGCCTCTTCGATCGAATTCGCTCTGCCTGCGCCGAGGTGGCGCGGCGCGCGCGCCTGATTCGGATCGACGAGGACGGTCTCGAGTCCCTTGCGAGCCGGCTGGCGAGGGAGGGACGGTCGGCGCCGGGGGTCGATCCCGCTCATCACTATTTCGCGCAGCCGGCGACCACCGTCGCCTTCGTCATCACACTGGACGCGGTCAACTTCGGTTCGGGGTACTTCCCGCACCTGCGCAAGCGGCCCGGCCTCTCCGGCTATCTCACCATCTCCAGCTGGCTCCGCGAGCACTTCGAAAGAGAAGGCCCCTGGAGCGCCGAGGCCCTGCTGCGGCTCACCTCCGCCGACTGCGCCCGGGTCTTTGGTCAGGCACCCGAGGCCGTTGCGGACGAGCTGATGGGGCTCTTCGCAAGAGCGCTCCGGGATCTCGGACGCTTCCTCCTCGAAGACCACGGCGGGCGTTTCGAGGGACCGGTCGAGATGGCCGCAGGCTCTGCCGAGCGATTGGCAGGCGAGCTCGCGAAGATGGAGCTCTACAGCGACGTGGCCCGCTATCGCGGGCTCGAGGTGCCGTTCTACAAGCGCGCCCAGATCACCTGTCTGGACCTCGCCACCGCCCTCGGCGGTGAGGGGCTCGGTCATTTCAGCGATCTCGATCAGCTCACTCTCTTCGCCGACAACCTGGTTCCCCACGTACTCCGCACGCTCGGTGTGCTGGTCTACGAACCGGAGCTCGCCCAGCGCATCGAAGCGGGGGAGCTGATCGAGTCCCAAAGTGCCGAGGAGGTGGAGATCCGCGCCGTAGCCCTTCACGCAGTGGAGCGGCTCAGCGAGTCCTGTGCGGGGTGCGGCTTCGAGGTGCGTCCCCACGCGCTCGACGGGATTCTCTGGAACTTCGGACAGCGAGCGGACATCAAGGCTCGCCCCCGTCACCGCACCCGGTGCACTTATTATTGAGAAGAGTCATCTCCATCACGCGCCGTTCGAGTCGATTGGCTAAGCTTTCTTCTCCACTCGTCACCGAGTCGAAGAGGGAGCGAGCACTGATGGCCGCCAAGAAGAAGACCCGCCGGAGCAGCGCCAAGAAGGCCACTCGGAAGAGTACGACCCGAAAGAAGACCCCGCGAAAGGCCGCCAGGCGCAAGCCGGCCAAGGCCAAGAAGGCCAGTCGGAAGAGTACGACCAGCAAGAAGGCTCCGCGGAAGGTCGCCAAGAGCAAGGTAGCCAGAGCCAAGAAGACGACAGCGGAAAAGAGCCTGCCGCAGGCTGGGGACGTCACCTTCTCGGATCTTCGCAAGATCGCCCTGGCACGGGCGCTCGCCCGGCGCTGAAGCTCGCACAGCTGGACGACCGCGGGAAATCTTGCGGAGCGGCCAGGGGAAGGCCACGCTTCGCGGTCGGGTAACTCATGGATCGCTGCGGCCCGCTCGCCGATGTCACCGTCCTGGATCTGACCCGCGTGCTCGCGGGTCCGTACTGCACCATGGTGCTGGCGGACCTGGGCGCTCGCGTCATCAAGGTCGAGCGCCCAGGGGGTGGAGATGACGCCCGGGCCATCGGTCCCTTCGTGAAGGGGCAGTCGGCCTACTTCATGTCCCTGAACCGCGGCAAGGAGAGCATCTCCCTCGATCTCAGGGATCCGGCCGATCGCGAGATCTTCGAGAAGCTGCTTCCCCGCGCCGATGTCCTGGTCGAGAACTACCGGGCCGGAGTCATGGAGAAGCTGGGCTACGGCTGGGAGACGCTGCACTCTCGGCATCCCCGCCTGATCTACGCCGCTGCCTCGGGCTTCGGTCACACGGGGCCCTACGCGGGGCGCCCCGCCTACGATCTGGTGGCCCAGGGCATGGGTGGGTTGATGAGCTTGACCGGTCAGCCCGGATCGGAACCGACGCGGGTGGGCACCTCCATCGGCGACATCGCCGCCGGCCTCTTCACCGCTGTCGGGGTCAATGCGGCGCTCTACCACCGGCAGCTCACCGGTGACGGCACCAAGATCGACGTCGCCATGCTCGATTGCCAGGTGGCACTCCTGGAGAACGCCATCGCCCGCTACGTCGCCACCGCTCAGGTGCCCGGCCCTCTGGGCTCGCGCCATCCCTCCATCACTCCCTTCGACGCATTCGCCTGCGCCGACGGACTTCTGATCATCGCCGCGGGCAATGACGGCCTGTTTCGGAAGCTCTGCGATGTCCTCGGCTGCCCCGAGCTCGCGGACGACCCCCGCTTCTGCAGCAACGAGGCGCGCACCCGCGATGCCGATCCGCTAAAGATCGCGATCGAGGGAGCCCTGCGCGAACGCACACGCGCCGACTGGCTCGCCGCCCTAGAAGCTGCCGGCGTTCCCTGTGGTCCCATCAACGATGTTGCGGAGGTTATGGCGGATCCGCAGGTCGCTGCCCGCAACATGGTGATCCGGGTGATGGACGAGGTGGCCGGCGAGATCTCGATGCCGGGCAACCCGATCAAGCTCTCCGCCTTCGAAGATCCCGATACGCGCGAGCCGGCACCCGGTCTCGACCGCGACCGCCGACGCCTGCTCGACGAACTGGGAGAATGAGCCGTGTGCTCTCGACGCCAGAACGGAGCGGGCCGGTAAGCAGGCTATTCGCGCCGAGCTTCGGAGAGCGCCCGAATCGCCTCGACCAGTGCGTCGCGCGCGCTCTCCGAGAGGCCGGGTGTGCGAAGTCGCTGACGGGCGCAAGCTTCGAGATGGCCACGGTCGATCCGCGCGGGAAGCTTCTGCAGAAGGAAGGCGATGCGGTTGCCGATCCGCAAGAGAGCGGGCCGCAGGGCCGTGTCGAGATCCGGAGGCGGAGCTTCTCCAGCGGGACCCGCCAGGGTGGCGTTCTGGATCTCCTTTGCGGCTGCGATCTGTAGCTCGAAGAAGGTGCGGACGGTCCGGTCGGAGACCGGTGTGAGGTGCGCTTCGCGGGCGGCCTTGCGGGTGGCTGCGAGTGCCGCGTCGATCACGCGCGCTTCGCGCCCCGGTACGGTCACGGGAGTTCCGATCGCGCGTTTCGCCTCGGCGACGAGGGGCATCAGATCGAGTCGCTCGCCGACTGCGGCCACCAGGGCGTACACCGGCTCGGCGGTGGGCGGGGAACCGCCGTACCGCAGGTAGTGTCGCCGCAGGTGCGCCAGCGTGCCGTCGCTCTCGCGCGCCATCAGCCAGGCGCTCAGGTCCGCTGCGAGCTCGCTCCGGTCGGGGTGAACCAGATAGGCCTTGAGGTCGCTCGTGAAGGGGCCGAGCTGCACCACACCCTCGGATCCTTCCAGCCAGATCGGCGCCTCCAACGTGTCGCTCACCACCGCGTCGACCTTCGCGGAGAGCAGCGCCTCGCGGACTGCCCGATTCGCCGGGATTGCGATCACGGCGGCCCTCGGAAAGCGGGAGCGGGTGACGTGCTCCAGGTGCCCGCCCTGGTTGGTCGCGATTCGCGCGGCGGGCCGGTCGAGAGAGGCGAGGTCGGTGAAGCCGGCGTTCTCGCGCACCAGGACCACCGCGCCGCTGGCCATGACGGGGACGGTGAAGACGCCGGCGACGGAGCGTTCGGGTCGGATGGTGATGCCGCTCATCGCCACGTCGAACCGGTTGGCGGCCAGATCGGTGAGGAGTTCGGGCCAGCGAAATCTGACGATCTCGAGCTCTCGCTGCCGCTCTGTCGTGTAGGCCCGGGCGACGGCGAGGTCGAAGCCCTGGAGCTCCGCCGGGTCTTCCCCCGTCGCGAAGCTGAAGGGGGGATAGTCACCGCTGACTCCGACCCGTAGTGGCGCGGCTTGCTGGGCAGCAGCGGGAGAGATCGTCGCGATCAGCGCCAGAAGCAGCGGTGCGAGAGTCTTCACCCGCTGACGATCTGGAGGAGTTCGGGGATCGTCTCGATCACGTAGTCCGGGTCTTCGTCTCCCTCGACCTGGCTCAGGGGTTCCGCGATCAGCACCGTCGTCATTCCCAGGGCGTTGGCTCCGACCACGTCGTATTCCAACGAGTCCCCGACGAAGACCACCTCCTCCGGCGCCGCGTCTCCCGCCTTGCCGAGGGCGTGGTGGTAGATTCCCGGATGCGGCTTGCAGGAGCGGGCTTCCTCGCTGGTGGTGATGGCGTCGAAGTAGGGACCGAGACCAATGCGCTCCCAGAGAGGGTGGAACTGGTCCTCGTCGATGTTGCTCACGATGCCCAGGTGTAGGCCCCGACGGCGCAGCGCGGTCAAGGTCTCGCTGACTCCCTCCCTGGGCTGGACCGCGACGTAGCCCACCTCGCTCTGGCCCAGGTAGAGGCTGGGCTCGCTGCTCTCGTCGGGTTCTGCCCCGAGCGCTGTCAGCAGATCAACCTCGGCCCTTTCGAAGAGATCCCGATGCAGGTAGAAGGGGCGGGGAAGAAACTCCGCCATCTTCCTCGCGACGGTGCGGCGATACTCCTCCCGAATCTGCTCGATCGGCGCGCTGATGGCGTAGCGTCTTGCCAGCTCCTGAAGCATCCGGTCGAAGTAGGGACGCATCTCCGCGTAGCTGAAGAGGGTTCCACCGAAGTCGAAGAAGACGGCGCGGTGCGGCAAGAGAGCTCTCCGGGATTTCCGGCGGGCATTGTAGCCGAGAGGCCGACGATTTGACTGCCAGGCAGGTATCGCCTAATTTCGATATTTCGCGGTACCGCGGTTCCCGCGACCCTCCTGCGGCTTCCAAGTCCCCTCCGGACCGAGACCGACGTGACTGAGGTAGTGCGATGCTGTCGCTCGAAGAGATCGAACAGGGGGCCCAGTGCACCCACAAGAATACCGGCCTTCGCTACAGCGTCGTCGAAGTCGGAAAGGACGAGGTATTGCTCTCGGCCGAAGCCGAGGACCTGCAGGACTTGGTAGTTCCGACGGATCTGTTTCTCGCCGAGTTCGTCCTGGGCGAGCGCTACCACGCCGGTCGCTCCCGGGGACGCGGACGCGGGCGTAGCCGCGCTCGCCGGGCCGCCGGGCCGACGCCGGCTCCCACCGGGCCGAAGTCGAAGGGCCGGATCAAGAAGATGGTGCGCGATCGCGGCTTCGGATTCATTCGCGGGGACGACGGCAAGGAGGTCTTCTTCCATCGCTCCGGCATGAACGGGTCCGACTACGATGCGATCTCCGAGGGGGACACCGTCGAGTACGTGATCCAGGAAGGCCCTCGCGGCGCTCGCGCCGAGCACGTCCGCCAGATCCCTCCGGAGGTCAGCTAGTCTCCCCGCCGCGGTAGCGGTGGACGATGGGCAGTCTCCGGCCGCTCCCGAATGCCTTCGTGGAGACCCGTAGCACCAGCGGCGCCTGGCGACGCTTGTACTCGTTGCGGTCGAGCCGCCTGACGATGGCGCGGGTGTCTTCCGGGGAAGCTCCCTCGGGCGGGCGCACGCTGGTGACGCCGAGACCCCCCTCGATCGCCTGTTGGAGGACCTGGTCGAGCACCTCGTAGGGGGGCAGGTCGTCGCTGTCGAGCTGGTCCGGCGCGAGCTCCGCGGAGGGGGGCTTGGAGATGCTGTTCGCGGGAACGCGCTCCCCGTTCCTGTTGGCGTGGTGCGCCAGGGCGTAGACGTCGCGTTTGTAGACATCGCCCAGCACCGCGAGACCCCCCACCGTGTCCCCGTAGAGAGTGCAGTAGCCCACCGAGAGCTCGCTCTTGTTTCCCGTGGCCAGCACCAGCCGCCCCTCGGCGTTGGACACGGCCATCAGAATCGAGCCGCGAATCCGCGACTGGATGTTCTGCTGGGCTACGCCGTAGTCGCCGCGCTTGCCGAAGAGCTCGGCGAAGACGTTCAGGAAGGCCTCGTAGATCGGGCCGAGCTCCACGGTGCGGACCTCGATTCCCAGCTGCTTCCCCAGTGCCAGGGCGTCGTCCACGCTGTGTTCCGAGGAAAAGGGGCCGGGCATGGCGATCCCCACGACGCGATTGTTTCCCAGCGCTTCGACGGCCAGGTGTGTGGTTACCGCCGAGTCGATTCCGCCGGAGAGCCCCACCACGGCGCCGGGCGGAAGCCCCTGCTTGCGGAAGTAGTCGCGGATTCCCAGAACCAGGGCCGATTCGAGCTGGGCGACGGGCTCCGGATCGGCGATGTCCCCGGGGAGCTGCACCGGTCCTTCGTCCCGCAGATCGACGATCTCGAGAGCCGGCTCGAAGAGCGGCAGTGACGCGCGGATTCTTCCCTCGGCGTCCACCACGAAGGAGTTGCCATCGAAGATCAGCTCGTCGTTGCCACCGACCTGGTTGGTGAAGACGAAGGGAACGCGGTGACGCCTGGCGAGTTCAGCGAGCATTCGGCGCCGCTCCGCGGGCTTCCCGACGTGCCAGGGCGAGGCAGAGAGGTTCAGTACCAGGTCGGCGCCCGCAGTGACCAGATCTCCGACCGGATCCGCCCGGTAGGAAATCTCCCCGCCCCAGGCGTCCTCGCAGACGGTCAGACCGAGGAGAGAGCTGCCGTCTCGCTTCGCGACCGGTTCGCGGCGATCCGCCGGCACGAAGTAGCGTTTCTCGTCGAAGACGTCGTAGGTCGGCAGCAGGCTCTTCGCCTGGACCGCCACCCGTTTCCCGCCGCGCAGCAGGACGGCTGCGTTGATCAGGCGCTTGGAGCCGCCCCCTTCCACGGGGAGGACGGCGCCCAAAGCCATGTCGATGCCTCGCGAGAGCGGCGCCAGGATCTCGAGCTCGGCGAGCTGATCGCGCACGAAACCGTCCCGCTCGAGCAGATCCATCGGCGGGTAGCCGGTGAGGACCATCTCCGAGAAGACGGCGATCTCCGCGCCGGAGGCCTCGGCACGGACCGCTGCCTCCTCTACGAGCTTCCGATTTCCGGTCAGGTCTCCGACCGTCGGGTTCAGCTGGACGATGGCGATGCGCACGGGGCGAGGATCGGTGCCGCGCTGTCTCTCGTCAATCCCCGGCCCGCTCGAGCTTCGTTCGCCTTCGGCTCACTGCGCGCCCAGTTCGCCCTCCGACTCGCCGGGCTTGCTGTGGGGCTTTGCTACGCTGGCTTGATGGCGGATGACAGAATCGACATCATCGGTCCGAGCTCGAGCTTCTACATCTCCCAGCGACTCAGGCTCCACTACGTGGATTGGGGGAACGAGAGCGCGCCCCCCATGCTCCTGATCCACGGCGGTCGGGACCACGCCCGCAACTGGGACTGGGTCGCCCGGGACCTGCGCCGCGACTACCACGTGATCGCACCGGATCTCCGGGGTCACGGAGACAGTGCCTGGGCGATCGGAGGCATGTACAGCCAGTCGGAATTCGTCCTCGACGTGACCCAGCTGGTGGAGGCGCTCGAGCTCTCGCCTCTTACCATCGTCTCCCACTCCATGGGAGGCTCGGTCGCAATTCAGTTCACCGGTACCTTTCCGGAGCGCGTGAAGAAGCTGGTGGCCATCGAAGGGATGGGCCCGCCACCGGAAATGCTGGCGCGATACGTCGGCGTTCCCACCTGGCAGCGCATGCACAACTGGATCGAAGCGATGCAGAAGCTCGCCGGCCGAACGCCGCGCCGCTATCCGTCGATCGATGCGGCGGCAAAGCGCATGCAGGACGAGAACCCCTTCCTTTCCGCAGACCAGGCTCGCCACCTGACCATCCACGGTGTGGCTCGCAACGAGGATCGGACCTTCAGCTGGAAGTTCGACAACTACGTGCGCGCTTTCGGTCCCTACCGCTTCGACCTCGAGGAGATGAGATCGATCTGGGGGCGGATCACCTGTCCGACGCTGCTGATCCGCGGGAGCGAGAGCTGGGCGAGCGATCCCGAGGAGGACGGTCGCATGCAGTTCTTCCAGAACGCCCGATCCATCAAGATCGACCGCGCCGGTCACTGGGTTCATCACGACCAGCTGGACGAGTTCCTGCGGGTCGTGCGCGAATTTCTCGACGAATAGGCTGGGAGCCGACCCCGAAGTGCCCTGGTTCAGCTACCACGGAGGTCATAGCGGCGAGTTTGCCCGCCACGCGACGGGTTCCCTGGAGGAGGTCGTCGAGAGCGCCATCCAGGCGGGCTTCTCGATCTACGGGCTATCCGAGCACGCGCCGCGCTATCGCCCCGAGGACCTGTTTCCCGACGAGACCGACCTCACCGTCGGCGACCTCGTACAGATGTTCGAGGACTACGTGGAAAAGGCGCTGGCGCTTCGCGAGCGGCATGCCGGTCGTCTCGAGCTTCTGATCGGCTTCGAGACCGAGGTTCTCCCGCCGCAGAGCTGGCTGGAGCGGATGCGCGAGCTCCGCCGCCGGTATCCGGAGTTCGACTACGTGGTCGGGAGCGTTCACAACCTGGACGGCGCCAGCATCGACATGCACCCCAAGCTCACCGCCAGGGTGGCCCGGCAGGTAGGCGGCAGAGAAGCTCTCGAGCGCCTCTACTTCGAGCAGGTGGCCGAGATGGTCGAGCAACTGCGCCCGGAGATCGTCGGGCACTTCGATCTGATCCGGAAGTTCGACGGGGCCGGGGCGAGCTTCGGTCCCGAGACCTGGAAGCACATCGAACGAGCCCTCGAGGCGGTGCGCGCCGCCGGGGCCGTCCTGGACGTCAATGCAGCACCGGCCCGGCGGAAGCTGGGCCCGGTCTACCCCCTGCCCCCGATCCTGGAGCGCGCCTGCGAGATGGGAATTTCCGTGACTCTCGGAGACGACAGCCACGGTCCGGCAGATGTAGGTGTTGGCCTCGACGCCTGCCTGCAGGCTATGGAGCGGGCCGGATACCGCCGCGTCCACTACCTCACCGGGAAGGGCGGCGAGGTGCACCTCGAGTCCGCCCCCCTCGAGGCCGTGCGTCCCGAAGCTCAGGGGTAGAGGACCACCAGGACATCGCCGAAGGCGGCAGGGCGTTTCTCACCCTCGGCCTCGAAGACCAGGTGCAGCGAGGCGTGGGCCGCGCCACCCTTGATCTCCCGCACCTTCGTCACGGTCGCCCTCATTCGCACCCGCTGCCCGGCGTGGACCGGCGAGCGCAGCCGTACCTTCTCGATACCCGGGTTGACCAGAAGCCGAGTGCCCTTCACCTCGAGGATGTCGCGCAGCAGGCGGGGCGCCAGGGACAGGGTGAGGTGGCCGTGGGCGATGGTTCCGCCGAAGGGTGACTCTCGCTGCGCCCGCTCCGGGTCGGTGTGGATCCACTGGTCGTCCCCGGTGGCGGCGGCGAACGCATCGATGCGCTCCTGGCTGATCTCGATCCACTGCGAGGGCCCCAACTCCTTGCCCACCAGGGACTTGAACGACGCGATCGCGGGAACCACGGTCCGAGCAGCCATGAGGGAATCCGGGCTCCTAGCTTCCTAGCTGAATGGACCGCGGATCCTACCATGCTGGCCGGAGTCCGCCCAGCGTTGCCTTCGTGTCTAGCGAGGGAAGGCTTCGGGGATTCCGCCGTCCACTGGCAGGGTGGCGCCGGTGGTCGGCGTGGCGTTGCTGGCGAAGAAGACGACGGCGTTTCCGACGTGGCGCGCTCGCACCCGCGCGCGAAGCAGATTCCTCTGCCGGTAGAACTCCGGCAGCTCCTCGGCTTCGAGCCCGCGGCGCCGCGCCCGGTCGGGTCCCACGGCCTCCCACAGGCCCGAGCGCACCTCGCCCTCGTCGAAGATCGCGTCGGCGTTGATCAGATTGACCCGTACCCCGAGTGGCGCCAGCTCGATGGCGGCGATCTTGCTGATCTGATGGGCGGCGGCCTTGCTCGCACTGTAGGCGCCGAAGTCCTTGCCCGGGGCGAATACGTTCTTCGAGGAGTTCACCACGATGTGTCCACCGGTTCCCTGAAGCCGGAAGATGCGTGCGGCCTCCCGGATGGTGTTCAGGACTCCCAGGTAGTTCACTTCGACGACCCGACGCGCCTCGTCGGCGGAGAGCTCTTCGATGGGCGAGACCAGGGCGATTCCCGCGTTGGGCACCACGACGTCGACGCCCCCGTAGGCGACGCAGGTGGCGTCGAAGCCGCTGCGCATCGAGGCCTCGTCCGTCACGTCGACCTCGAGACCGGCCGCCGACCCGGTTCCGTGTATGGCTTCGAGCCTTGCGGCCGCCTCCCGCGCTCGCTCTCCGTCCAGGTCGGCGAGCACCACATGGGCTCCCGCCGCGGCGCACACGTCTGCCACACCGATGCCGATGGCGCCGGCGCCTCCGGTCACCAGAACGACCTGGCGATCGAGAGGGCGCTCGCCGGAGCTCCCGAGCTTCGCTCTCTCCAGCCGCCAGACCTCCACGTCGAAGAGATCCGAGGGCGAGGCCGCCTCGTAGCGCCCCACGGCCTGTGCGAGGGCCTTGGTAGCCAGGGTGTGCTCGGTGATGTCCGCGGCGATGCGGGCCTCCCGCTTCGATCTTCCGAAGCACAGGGCGCCCGCCCCGGGGAGCAGCACCACCCGCGGCGTGGAGTCGAGCTGGGCGAGGATCCTTCCCTTGGCCTTCGCGCACCCCTCGAAGTACCGGTCATAAGCCCGGCGGTATTCCGCAACGGCGTCGCCGAGTCGTTCGGCCAGGCCATCGGCCTCGTCCCAATCCGGGTCATCGACGTAGAGCGGCAGGGCCTTGGTCCAGATCACGTGATCCGGCGTCAGCGGCCCCTGCCGGACCAGCTCTCGCGCCTCCTCGCTCGCGCAGAAGTCGAGGACTGCCGGACTCCCGCGCCACTCCATCACCCAGTGGCGGCGGGGATGGTCCTCGTCATCGGTCTCTTCGGCGAGCAGCCCGCGCAGGATCGGCGCCGAGGCCGCGACCCGCGATTCCGGTGAGCTGCTCGTCGCGGACCCGGGGCGCGGGGTCAGGGGGGAGCGACCACGCAGCTTGCGCGCCAGATACTGCTCGCAGAGGTCGACGAGCTCGATGTGAAGCTCGTAGCAGCCGCGAGCTTCTTCGGCGAAGCTGCAGAGGCCGTGCTTGAGCAACACCGCGCCCCGGGCAGCGGGCTGCCTCTCCACGGCCTCGGCCACCGCCTTCGCCAGGGGCAGCCCGGGCATGCTGTACGGAACCACGACGACCCGCTCACCCAGCGCCTCTCGCGCCAGCGCCTCGCCCTCGGGCTGGTTGGTCAGTGCGAGGACGGCGTCGGCGTGGGAGTGATCCACGAAGCGGTGGGGCAGGAAGGCGTGGAGAAGCGTCTCCACCGAGGGATTTGGCGAGCTCGTCTCCAGGAGGTGGGCGCGAAGCTGGTTCAGCATCTCGTCGTCGGAAAGACTCTCGAGCCCGCGCAGACGGCGGAGCGGCTCGAGCTCCAGGCCCGGCAGGTCCCGCGGCTCGACGGCGTCGAGGGCGGCGCCCGACCCCTTGACGAAGAGGACGTCGACGAGGTCCCCGAGCAGCGTGGTCCGCGTCGCCTTCAACGAGGTGTTGCCGCCGCCGTGCAGCACCAGATTCGGATCGGACCCGATCAGCCGCGAGGTATAGACCCGCAGTGCGAGGTCCTCGCCGTAGCGCTCTCCAAAACGCTCGACTGCCTCCTGCGCGCCGGCCTCCGTCCAACCGCTCTTCATGGGCGCCCGAAGATAGCAGGGTCAGGCGCGTTCGATGGACATCACCTCGTACCAGGTCTCGGACTCGGTGCGCTGTCGCACCACCTTCTCGCGCGGCAGTCTGACCGGGAACCGACCTCCCAGACGGAGGATCAGGTAGGCGCTCTCGTCCTCGAGCACCTCGGCCACGTCGCTCACCGACTCCACATCGGACTCGGTCCAGACCGTGAATCGAACCCGCGAGCGAGGACGCACCTCGAGACGCACGCGGGTCCCGAGCGCCCGCTCGAGCAGTGCGGCCGCCCGGTTCGGATCGCCCTTGAGAGAATTCGCCTGGGGAGGCGCCGCAATCCGGGCGGCCCGGAGCAGCCGCAGCACCTTGCCGATGCCGAGTGCGGACTCCACGCTCAGCGCATCGTCGAGGCAGGCGAAATCGTCGATGCGCCCGATGGCGTGGTTCCCCACTTCGGGGCGGAAGACCAGAGCGACCCCGGAAACCGACTCCGGACGCCCAGGGCTCGCAGGAGGGGTGGCGGTCGCCTCCTCGAGACGGACGAGGAGCCGGCGGGGAGAGGCCATGGCGCCGGAGTATACCCTGCGCCACGGTGAGCAACGTGGGGCGCCCGGGGCGATTCTGATGGTCGAGTTGGCCTGACCTGGCCAACTCGGATGCGCCCGGTGCCCGGCCGAGGTTCGCGTTGGGGTGCGGAATGAGATCCAGTCATCTAACGGTGTGGAGTCCGGTTGGACCTCACAGGGGAGTTTCGAGACATGGCAGAGGATCCGGTTGACGTCCTGATCGTGGGCGCGGGGGCCTCGGGCGCGGCGATTGCCTGGAGCCTCGCGGAGACCCGGATGAACATCCTCTGCCTCGATCAGGGCGGCTGGGTGAATCCGTCGGAGTACCCGACCACGGCCGTGGACTGGGAGTCCCGGGTGATCTCGGACTTCAGCTCGAATCCCAACACGCGCCAGCGACCCGAGGATTACCCGGTGAACGATCTCGATTCACCGATCTCGCCGCTGATGTTCAACGGTGTGGGGGGCAGCACCATCATCTGGGGGGCGCACTTTCCTCGCTTCCATCCCTCGGACTTCAGCGTTCGAACACTGGATGGCGTCGCAGACGACTGGCCGCTCGATTACGCGACTCTCGAGCCCTACTACGATTTGAACGATCGGATGATGGGGGTCTCTGGCCTGTCCGGGAATCCCTCCTATCCCCCGAAATCCGTCCAGACCTCGCCGGTTTCACTCGGCAGGCTCGGCACGACCATGGCGGAGGGTTTCAACCGGCTGGGGTGGCACTGGTGGCCTGCGGATAGCGCGATCGTGAGCCAATCCTACGAGGGGCGCGAGGCCTGCGTGAATGCGGGGGTGTGCATGTTCGGATGCGCGCAGGGCGCAAAGGCCAGCGCCGACATCACCTACTGGCCCTCGGCGGTTCGCCGGGGCGTGAGACTCGAGACGCGCTGTCGCGTCCGCGAAATCACACTGGGCTCGAGCGGTCTCGCCGATGGAGTCGTCTACGTCGACGCGGATGGCGTGACGCATCGGCAGAAGGCGGATCTCGTGATCCTGGCGTGCAACGGGATCGGGACGGCGCGGCTCCTGCTCCTCTCCCGCTCGGGCCGGTTCCCGGATGGCCTCGCCAATCGAAGCGGACTGGTGGGCCGGAACCTGATGTTCCACCCCTGGGGCTTCGTGACGGGGTTCTTCGACGAGCGGATGGATGGGTTCAAGGGCCCGATCGCCTGCTGCATCGCGAGCCAGGAGTTCTATGAGACCGATCGCTCCCGCGGTTTCGTGAGGGGCTACACCCTGCAGACCGTCAGGTCGGTCGCGCCCGCGCTCACCGCCATGGGGGCGATGACGGGAGGTCCCCTTCCCTGGGGCGCGGATCACCGGAGGGAATTCGAGCGGATCTTCGGCCGCACGATCTCGATGAACGCGATCTGCGAGGACCTGCCCGAGATCGAGAACCGCGTCGAGCTGGATCCCGAGATGGTCGATGGCGACGGTATCCCCGCGCCCCGCGTGATCTACCGGCTGGGGGAGAACTCCTCGAAGATGATCGAGCACGGCGTGGCCCGGGCCCGCGAGGTGATGGATGCGGCCGGGGCGACCGAGACCATTGCGGATTACCCCGCGCGGAATACGGGGTGGCATCTCCTGGGGACCGCCCGCATGGGGCGGGATCCCGAAACTTCGGTGGTCAACTCCTGGGGAAGATGCCACGACGTCCCGAATCTCTTCATCGTCGACGGCAGCGTCTTCGTGACGTCCGGCGGGGTCAATCCGTGCTCGACGATCCAGGCCCTGGCGCTCTACATCGGCGACCAGATCAAGAAGAACCTCGGGAACCTCTTCGACTGAAGCGAGCCGGTGAGAGAAGGCCGGAGGGAGTGAGATGAGCGGAAAAGCAGACGGGAGCGGTGTCCTGCTACGCGAGGTGCTGGACGAGATCATCCCGCCGAGTGCCGACGGGAGCTTCCCAGGAGCTGGAGAGCTCGGCGTGGGCGAGCAGATCGAAGACATGCTCGCCCAGCAGCCCGAGTTCGGTCGCGTCATCGAGCAGGGTCTCGCCTCCATCAGGCGCCTGGCCGAGAGCCGCGACCCCTCCGGCTTCGGCGGGCTCTCGAGATCGGAACGCGCGGCACTATTGCGCGAGGTCGAGGCGGCGGAGCCGGCCATCTTCGGCGCGCTCGTCCTGTGCGCGTATCTCGGCTACTACACCGATCGCCGAATCACCGATCGGCTGGGCGTGCGCAACCCTCCCCAGCCAGATGGTTACGAACTCGAGCCCGGTGACCTGAGCCTCCTGGATCCTGTGCGCGCGCGTCCCAAGCTCTGGCGCGATCCACCGACGCGAGAGGAGTGAGGAGCGGAGCCGAAGATCGAAACATTGCGTGAGGCCGGGTTGCCGGAGTAGGCGTTGGGCGGAGAGTTCAATAGGGTAGATCCTCCGGTCTGCAACCTACATGATCGGGTTCGGGATCCCTCTCGAACTGCACGGCCTCGATCTCCTCAATCCCGTCCAGAAATGCCTTCGCCACGCGGTGCATACCGTCCATCACCCGTCCGTTGGCGCTGAGGATGATTGGATAGGAAAGATCCACCTCGTTGATCAGGCTCATGTGTTCGAGAACCTTCCGGCAAGTGGGGCGCTCCTTCGCGTCGTCGAACCAGTAGACCTCATCGATTTCGCGAATCGCACCCACCGGCACGGTGATACGAGGCAAGTTCTTTGAAAGCCTGATCAGCCTATCGACGTCCCAGGCCATCAGCCCCTTTGGCGAAGGCCAGAAGTGGTACTGCTTCCGCACGCTCGGCCTTTCTCCGCTCATTCCTTGGAGTGTCTATTCGCTCGCTGCGCAACAACGCGCCAAGACTGCCAGCTGAACAGCGTCTGTCAATCGATCCGCGTTGGTGTTCGTGGCCTTCCGGTGTAGGTCGCCCATGGCATCGATGAGCTCGTCAGGGGCTCCTGCAAGTAGTCGTGTTTTTTGCGGGATCGTGGTCAGGTCTTGGCTTGATGCCGCCTGCTTGCCGGTCTGCTGCGCGTTCCTGCAGATGAACGCGTTGAAAGCCCCTCAATATTGGTCGGATCCGTACCGATGAATACTCGTCTGAGGTAACCGACGGTGAGCGAGTTCCGGATCAGAGATACTGCAGTGCGGATGGTGAGGGAGGAGGTGCTCGCCCTCGTCGCGGAGGGACGCCTCTCCTGGGAGGATCTTCACGCCCGGCTCGCGCCCGGCGAGATCTCCGTGGTCCAGGAGATGCCTCCCTCGCTCAATTGGTACCCGATCGCCACCTACGATCGGCTCGTCACCACACTGATGGACGTAGAGGGCGGTGGATCCAGCGAGTACCTCGTCGAACGCGGGAAGAAGGCCGTCGAGAGCCTGACCTCCCCCGGTCTGGAGCTCCGGATCGAGGAAGCGAGCTTGAATCGCGAGTCCGCCGATCCCTGGTGGGCGCGCGTGGGTCCCGCCCTGGTGACGCTGCCCTCGGCGATCTACAGCGACTCCAACTGGCTTCTGGTTCCGGGAGAGGACCGCGGTCGCTTCACCCTCGAGGTGACCGACGCCAGCGGGCTTCCAGAATCCCTTCGCCACAGTGTGCAGGGGGTATTGGAGTGCCTGGCGACCCGACTGATCGGCGCACTGGTTCGGGTCACCAGCGGACGACCCTCCCTCGACAGGGTCGTCTTCCGCGGCTCCCCGGCCTAGCCCGCATTTCTCACCAGCTCGCTACTGCGGCCGCCGATAGCACCACAGATTCGCGACCTTCTCCCTCCGGCCGCCTCGACGTACTGCCAGGTACGCCTTCGGCCCCCTCCGGTCCGAGGGCCGCGAATCTGCAGCACTCTCGGCGCCCTCGCTACGCGACCTGGTGAGAAAAGCGGGCTAGAGCTCATCTCATGAACCCTCCCGTCGCCAGAGCCGGGTCTTCGGCCCGCTGGCTGCGTCGCGAAACCTCGCCGTAGCTACGGCTATGCCTGCGGTTTAGAGCCTTGCCAGCGAACCGAACTCCCAACTCTGGCTCGGTCCGGGTTTATGAGATGAGCTCCAGTTCAGCAGCAAAATCAGTCAAGGCGCTGCGGATTCGTCGTATACTCGGGCAATGCGCCCTCTATGCGATCTGACACGTCCCTTTGCCATACTTGTTTGTCTGCTTCTGGCTCCCAGCGGTTCGCTCCTCGCCGAGGAGTCGGCCGGGGGTGAGGGGTCGGCCACGGCCTGGCCGATTCCAGGGGATGGTTCGTGCGCGCCAAAGGGGGGACTGCTGGCGCGTCCCAGCTCTACGGAGGACGCGGCACCGCTTCCCTTCCAGCCTGGTGACGTGTTCGGCCTCGACCGGATCGATCTGCTCGAAGACTACATCCCCAAATTCATCTGGGAGAACCGGGAGCGCTTCTTCTTCGAGGGGATGCGCCTCGAGATCGGGCCCTGCTTCCGGGACTACAGCGCGCCGGGCTTCTTCCGCGAGGCGACGGAGTCGTTCAAGGGCAGGGCGAAGCTGCTCGACAACGGCGGGCTCGAGGACTACGTGGCCGGTCTCCCCTTCTCTCCCGAGCTGATTGCGCGCGGCGAACCCCGGGGCGGTCTCAAGTGGCTGTGGAATGTCGAGCACCGCTACCAGGCCGCCGGCTTTCGCGGAAAGTTTCGGATGACCGATCTGCTTGGACGCGTCGGTCGCGCCGAACCCTTCGAAGGGGAGATGTTCAAGATCCTGCTCGCGCATCGGAGCGACCTGCCCGACGCCGACTACACGATGAAGGGTGCGCGGAACAAGCACTGGATCGCGGGGGGGGTCTTCTTCAAGCCCTTCGACGCCCGGGAGTACGCGTGGCGTCAATTCCGGGACCTGGACCACGAGACGAAGCCGGGGCGCTCCGACGACCTCCACGCGTATCTGCCCCAGTGGCGACGGGTGCGGCGCTTGAGTGCGAACCAGGTCGAAGGGCTCTACATGCCATCCTTCGCGGTCGGTGTGCAGCAGAACCAGCAGCTGGCCGTCGGTACCGGAGGTGACATGACCGGTGGAATGGCGGCGGCCGGTGGAGTCAGCGGTGTCAGCGGCACCATCACCGCGAAGCGAAGCGGATACGAGGGGCTCGAGCTCCGTCCTCTTCTCTACGATGCCAGGCTGCTCGGCATGCACGACGTGCTGGCGCCGATCAATGCGACGATTCCCTGCTATCCCGAAAACCCGGATCGCGCCTTCGGCCCATGGGGGCTCTCCTTCGCCAGCGACCGATGGGATCTTCGACGGGCACTGGTTCTCGAGGCCACGGCGAAGAATCCGGTGGGGGGAGACCGCGACGCCAAGCTGATCCTCTATGTCGATCTCCAGACGCTTCAGCCCCTGTACATGGCCACCTACGACAGCAAGGGCGAGATGACCAACGCGGGCTACTACGTGGGTCGCTGGAGCGAGGACCGGGAGGATTACCCCGCCTGGCCCGATGATCCGCGGCGAGAGATCCGCGTGCTCGACTCGGTGGGGGCGGCCTTCGCGAACCTGTCGGAGGCCGGCAGCTGGCGCCGCGAGTCGTGGGAGAATGTCGCGACACCGCCGCCGGACAACGTCGTCAAGCGGATGATCTCGGTGAACGAGCTGACCAAGCGCCGGTGAGGCTCAGCCGTCGTCCCGGTGGATCGCGCGCACGAAGGCCTCCATCAGCGCAGCCCGAATCGTGGCGCGGTCGGCCCGCTTGTAGACCTTCCGGAAGGCCTTCAGCGGAATGATCCCCTTCGCCATGGAACGGTGTCCGCCGCCGACGCCAAGCCCCTCGACCACGGCGCGCACCACCTCACCCGCGGCGCGCACGTAGCCCCGATTTCGGACGGAGAAGACCAGGTCGGAGTTGACGATGCCGGCGGCGATGGCCCACTCCGCTCCCTCCGCCTGGAGCCCCAGATCAGCCACCTGAGGGATCACGTCCTCGCGGACACGCCCGAGCACCAGCAGGTGGATCTCCTCCTCGACCGACGTCTTCGAGAGGGCGCGACCGAGGGCGCGCAGACCGTCGTGAGGCAGTGCCGGCCGCTCGATCCGTCGCAGCAAGGCCGGGCTGTGCCAGGAATGCAGGGTGGCGAAGGCCTTGATGTCGGCGCTGCTGGTGTCCCGGCCCAGCAGCTGGGTATCGCTCTTGATGCCGTACAGCAGCGCGGTTCCGAGCTTGGGTCGGATGTCGATACCGGCGGCCTCCAGGTATTCGGTGATGATGGTGGCCGTTGCTCCGTAGCTCACGCGGATGTCCTTGATCGTCGCATCGTAGCCGGAGCGCTCTGGATGGTGATCGATCACCAGATCCACCGAGAGGAGCCTCGAGGGGGGGGTCTCGCCGAAGACCGTCGGCTGCACGTCCACCAGGGCAAGGCCGTCGAACCCGTCGAGTTCGTCGAAGCTGATGGTGCGCACCTCGATCCCGAGGGCCTGAACCATGGCCTGATTCTCGGGTCGCTTGATCTCACCGAAGGAGACCAGAGGGGCGGTTGGCGACTTGCGCCCGAGCAGCGCCCGCAGGGCATACCCACAGGCAATCCCGTCCGGGTCCGGGTCCGGTTGCAGCAGAATGCCGAGCTTCTCGCGTTCGCCGAGCAGTCTGCGGATCTCGACGACGCGATGGAGGTTGCCCAGATGGGCGAACTCCTGATCCACATCGGTCCGGATCAGGGAACGAAGGCCGGTGCGGCGAAGACACGGGTGCTCGGGAAGATCCTCGTCCCCGAGCTTGTCCGACATCACCAGGATTGGAGCGCCCAGTGCTGCCTCGGAGATGGCCGCCACAGCGCTGCGCACGAAGCGACCCTCTTCCGAGGCGAGGGCAAACTCGTCGCCCTCCTTGGGGTTGAGCTTCCCGATCGCGTCCGGGGCCAGACCGCCCTGGAGAGAACGGAAACCGGGCGGCCGCGCGCGCGACTCGTCCTCCCGCGGTACCCACAGGAGTTCCTCGCTCTCGCCGGTGCCGATGCGCGCCCAGAGCCGAGCGCTGTCGGCTCCGTCGCAGACGATGAATCGACGTGCCACCCAACCCCCATACGTTGGCCGGTTCCCCTCCAATTGGGGGGTGATTCCGGAGACCAGGGTTTGGGATTCTACCGGACTGAGGGGTCGGCCGAAGGTCCGAAATTCGAAGATGAGTCCCCTGGGGGATTTCCTCCTGAGACTCCCGCGGGAAGCACCCACGGCTCCGTTGCCCTCGCCTTCGCCGGCGCCTATAGCTCGCGCTCGTGCAGCCGGTGTTCGTCGGAGACATCCAGGGGTGCGGCGCGGAGTTCGAGGAGCTGCTCGAGCGAGTCCGAGGTGTCCACGGCGAAGACTTCGAGCTCTGGCTGGTCGGAGACCTGATCAACCGGGGGCCGGCGAGCCATCAGGTTCTACGGGCAGTTCGCCCGCTGGTGGAGCAGGGCCGAGCCCGCTGCGTGCTCGGGAACCACGAGCTCTGGCTGCTCGAATCCTTCTTTGGCCGGCGACCCCTGCGCCACCCCGACACCATGGCCGATCTGCTGGAGCGCCCCGACATCGAAGACTGGGTCGAGTGGATCCGGCGTCGGCCCCTGGTCGAGACCGGCGAGCTGTCGGGTCGACCCTTCGCAATGGTCCACGCGGCGATTCACCCCGACTGGGATCTCGACAGATTGGTGGAGTGCGCCCGCGAAGCGGAGGCCCGGCTGGGAGATACCGATCGGTCCGTGGCGGAGCGCTTCCTGGCTGGCGATCCCGAACGCGACGCCGCGCTCGACGCGCTGCTCTTGATTACGAGCTGTCGCAGCTTTGGCCCCGATGGCAGCTGGTCGAGCGGGCAACCCGTTCCACCCGCCGTCCCGTGGCACTCTGCCTGGAGTCGCCGCGATCACGGCTATGGCGTCGTCTACGGACACTGGGCTCTTCAGGGCCTGCACGTGGCTCCGGGTCTGCGCGGACTCGACACGGGATGCGTTCACCAGGGACGGGAAGAGCACCAGGGGTTCCTGACTGCATGGCTTCCAGAGCCGTCGAGAGAAGATCCCTTTGCGCTTCCCGACCGGGAGTTCTGGCAGGTGCGTGCGCACCGGAGATACTACTCCGAACCACCTCCTGGCGAGAACCAACCCACCGTTCGGTAAGCAAGAAACGACGGTGAACGCTCGAAACAGATTGATTCGGGACGACATCGAGCGTAACATGAGTATGTATCCCGACGCGTGGCGCAAGGAGGTCGGGGTCTCGCTCTGTCGGCCGAAAGTCGCGTCACGCATTTGGGATACGATGTCGAGTGCCGACAGGAGTGAGCGCTTCCGCGGGCGGCGCGAGTGCTCGAAGCGAGTCAAGCGGCCCCGCGGATGACAGTGCGGGAGGTTCTCCCGGACCCGGGAGCTTCCAAAAAATACGCGGAGAAGAGGGCGGCGTCCCTCGTGCCGATTGCGGCAGGCCGCAACTTCGGCGTCCACAGTGCGAGTGGTACGGGGTTCGGACATCGACCTGGTCGAGTCACCCGGAAGGTCGCGCGAAGGGAGGCTGAGAGCGGCCGTCACCGGTGGGCCGTGTCGGCGCGAAGCGCTTCCCGAGGGCGTCGCAGCAGGGGTGCATCGCCCGCCTCGGAGGTCTGGTCCTGCAGCGTTCGGAACGCATCGTGGGACCGACGTCCACCCCGTTGCATCCCAGAAAGCCGTGGCGCTGCTTCGCGAAACCGATAACTCGGGCCTGTTCCGTCGGAGGCCCGGGAGGACCCCGCAGCCTCGAGCCGTCATCCCCCCTTGGATCCTCCCGCCGGAGATCCCCGCTACACTCGGTGGACTGCAAACCGCCGCCGAGACGGGAGCTTGCGATGCCGAGAGTGATCATCCCGACGCCCTTTCGGGGTCCGACCCGAGGACAGGGCGAGATCAAGGTCGAGGGGGAGACACTCCGCGAGTGTCTCGAAGCCGTGGATGCCGAGTACACGGGGTTTCTCGGCCAGGTGGTCAAGGAAGACGGGGGTCCGCAGCGCTTCGTGAAGCTCTTCGTGAACAAAGAGCAGATCGTGGATGGAAACCTGGACATCGCGCTGGACGTCGATGACGAGGTCGAGATCCTGGCCGCGGTCGGCGGCGGCTGACCTGCTGTGCGGCGACGCCTCGCCGACAGCCCCCGATGCAGAAGGAGAAATGACGAATGAGCGCAGGGCCCAGTGGTGACAAGCTGATCCGCGTCGACATGACCAAACAGACCGCGGAAGAGGTGGAATTTCCCGAAGGGTGGCGGCTGCTCGGTGGACGAGCGCTCTCGGCGAAGATCCTCCTGGCGGAGTGCGATCCCACCTGCGATCCGCTCGGGCCCGAAAACATTCTGGTGATGGCGCCGGGCGTTCTCTCCGGGACCGCAGCACCGACCTCCGGCCGCATCTCCATCGGCGGCAAGAGCCCGCTCACCGGCGGCATCAAGGAGGCCAATGCCGGCGGTCAGCCGGGGCAACACCTGATGAAGCTCGGCTACAGGGCCATCATCGTCACCGGTGCCGCCCCGGATTCCGAGCGGCGATACGCCCTGGAGATCAGCGCCGAAGGGATCCAGGTGGTGCCCGCCGACGAGTACAAAGGGATGTGGAACTACGCACTCTGCGAGGCGCTCCACGACAGGTACCCGAAGACCGCGTCCTTCATCTCCTGCGGGCCCGCCGGAGAGCTCGGACTCCGAGGTGCATCCGTGGCCTGCACCGACCAGGACAATCGCTACCCGGCCCGCCACGCGGCGCGCGGGGGGCTCGGTGCGGTGATGGGGAAGAAGGGGCTCAAGTTCGTGATGGTCGATCCCGGCCGGGCGTCGCTGCGTCAGCCGGCAGACCCCGAGGGCTTCAAAGCCCTCAGCAAGAGCTACACCAAGAGCTATCTGGATGGTCCCCAGATGTTCAAGACGGGCACCGCCGGTGTGGTCCCCGTGGCGAACGCGCTGCACACCTTTCCGTACAAGAACCGCACCAGTGGGCAGTCCCCCGACGTCGAGACCCTCGACGGCGCCCGCATCAACGAGAGCTTCGAGAAGCGCGGGGGTTTCATGCACAATTGCATGACCGGCTGCATCGTGAAGTGCAGCAACGTCGTCCACGACGCCCAGGGCAAGTACAAGACGTCGGCTCTCGAGTTCGAGACTCTCACGCTGCTCGGCTCGAACTGCGCCATCTCGAGCTGGGAGGACGTCGCCGACCTCGACCGCCTGTGTGACGAGCTCGGCCTCGACACCATCGAGACCGGCGCCGCCATCGCCATCTACATGGACGCCGGCGGGATGGCCTGGGGCGATGCCGAGGCCACCAAGAAGCTGGTCGAGGAGATCGCCGACGGCACCGAGCTGGGCAGAGCGATCGGAAACGGCGCGGTCGCCACCGGCAAGTACATGGGCCACCACCGGGTGCCGGAGAGCCGGGGACAGGCGATTCCGGCCTGGGACCCGCGGCCCCTCAAGGCGACCGGCGTGACCTATTGCACGAGCGCCATGGGGGCCGACCACACCGCCGGGCTGGTGGTGAAGCCGGGTCTCCCCACCGAAGAGATGGCCTGGGAATCCCAGAAAGTGCAGATCGTCAACGCGGTGTGCGACTCATCGGGCTTCTGCCAGTTTCTGCAGACCTCCCTGGACGACATTCGGGGCTTCTACGCGGCCCTCTACGGCACCCCGGTCAGCCGCGAGGCGATTCACGACCTCGGCTGGCAATGCCTGTCCGACGAATGGGAGTTCAACGACGGAGCGGGCTTCACCGACGCCGATGACAAGCTCGCCGACTGCATGCAGGAGGACGCCATCGGCAATCCGCCGACCGTCTTCGACGTGCCCAGGGAGATCATTCGGGCCGCCAAGCAGCGCATGCCCGCTCGGGAGGATCTGTTCGGCTCCAAGGCGTCCGGCTAGCCGATCGCGCCGCCCGTGGAATCCCGGGGAAGGGGGGCGCTTTCCTCCCGCCCGCTGTAGGTTAGGCGCCGCCGACAATGCGTGATGTCAGGATGCGGGGATTCGCCGAACGGGCGGATGTCGAGGAGGTGCAGGCCTTCCTCGCAAAGGAGGTCGGCGGCCTTGGCTCCGAGCCTGTCGATCTGCTCGCCTGCGTGGGCCGGGTTCTCGCTGAAGAAGTGATCTCAGAGTTCGACGTCCCCGGCTTCGCACGCTCGGCCATGGACGGCTACGCGATCCGCGGCGAGGACAGCTTTGGCGCCTCGGCCTATGACCCGCTGCGCCTCGACCTGGTCGGCGAATCGTTGCCCGGTCGACCCTTTCTCGGGCGGGTGGAAGCGCGACAGGCGGTACGGATCATGACCGGGGCGCCGATCCCCGATGGTGCGGACGCGGTGGTGATGGCCGAGGTCTGCGAAGAGCTCCAGGGTGTCGTAGAGCTTCGCGATTCGGTGGCGCCCCGAAAGAACGTGGGAGCCACTGGCGAGGACATCCGCGCCGGCACTCGCGTCCTGCCGGTGGGCCGGCGGCTGCGTCCCCAGGACGGAGGCCTGCTCGCCTCGATCGGTGTCTCTTCGGTCGCCTGCGTGCGGCGGCCCAGGGTGCAGCTCGTGATTACCGGCGACGAGCTGCTGCCACCGGGAAGCCGCCCCGAGGGCGCCCGCATCGTGGACAGCAACTCGGTGGTGCTGCGAGCTCTCGTCGAGCGGGACGCGGGCGAGATTCTCCCCTACGCCATCCTGCCCGATCGCGCCGAGCTGATTCGCTCCACTCTCGAGGATTCCAGCGCCGACGTGCTGCTCGTCTCCGGTGGAAGCTCCGTCGGGCAGGAGGATCACGCGCCGCGGCTGGTGGCCGAGCTCGGTCGACTCGACTTCCACGGCATCGCCATGCGCCCTTCGAGTCCGACGGGGATCGGTCGTCTTCCGGGCGGCGAGGGCGGCCGCTTCGTCTTCCTGCTGCCCGGCAATCCGGTCAGCTGCCTCTGCGCATACGAGTTCTTTGCGGGTCCGGCGATTCGCGCGATGGGGGGACGACCGCGGGAATGGCCCCATCGCCGCGTGCGTCTGCCCCTGGCTCGCAAGATCAGCTCCGCCATCGGACGGGTGGATTACGTGCGCGTCGCCGTCGAGAAGGACCGGGTCGTTCCCATTTCCATCGCCGGTGCATCGATTCTCTCTTCCACGGTCCGGGCCGCCGGAGCGGTGATCGTCGCCCGAGGCTGCGAGGGCATGCCCGAAGGAGAGGAGGTCGAGGTGCTGCTATACGACGAGGTGACACCGTGAGGCAGCAGCAGTTCCTCGAGGTCATGGATCGGGACGAGGCCGAGCGCCGTTGGCGCGAGGGGATCGCGGTTCAGACACTGGGCAGCGAGGACGTCTCCTTGGAGGAGGCGCTGGGTCGCGTGCTCGCCGCTGACATCCGCGCCGAAGTCGACGTTCCCGGCTTCGACCGCTCGAACATGGACGGGTTCGCCGTCCGCGCTCAGGATACCTTCGGCGCCTCCGAGGAGACGCCGATCCGCCTGCGCTGCAACGAGGAGACGATTCCCACGGGCGTGGCACCGCAGCAGGAGGTGGCGGTCGGATCCGCCAGCGCGATCGCGACCGGCGGCATGCTACCCCGCGGTTCCGATGCGGTGGTTCCGGTCGAGTACACCGACCTCGATGACGACGGCCGAGGCGTCGTGGTGCGACGCGCGTGCGTTCCCGGCGCCGCGGTCTCCTTCGCCGGCACCGACATGGGACTCGGCGAGACGGTGCTCTTCGCCGGTACCCGGCTCGCTTCCCGGGAGACGGGGGTGCTGGCCGCGATCGGCCGCGATCGGATCCCGGTGGTGCGTCGGCCAAAGGTGGCGATCCTCTCGACCGGCGACGAGATCGTGCAGCCGGGAGAGCCGATGTCCCCGGGCCTCGTCTACGACAGCAACGGCCGCATCCTCGCCGACGCGGTGCGCGAAGTCGGCGGCGAGCCCTGCTTCCTGGGCGCGTTCCGCGACGACGAGAAAGCTCTGCGCAGCGCGCTGGACGGCGCCCTCGATCTCGCGGACCTGGTCCTGCTCTCCGGTGGCACCTCCAAGGGGGAGGGCGATCTGAACGCCCGGGTGGTCGGCGAGCTCGAGCCCGGGATCCTGGTTCACGGTGTCGCCCTCAAGCCCGGGAAGCCGATCTGCCTGGCGGCGCAGGGGACCAAGCCGGTGGTGATCTTGCCGGGCTTCCCCACCTCCGCCGTCTTCACCTTCCACGAGTTCGTGGCGCCCGTGATTCGCGAATTCGCCGGTCTTCCGCGCGACCGCCGCGAGGCGGTGCGGGCAAAGCTGGCTCTCCGCGCGGTCTCCGAGCGGGGGCGGACCGAGTATCTCCTGGTCGGCCTCGTCAGCCGCCCCGGGGGTGGACTCTCGGCCTATCCGATGGGCAAGGGCAGCGGATCGGTGACGGCTTTCAGCCGGGCGGACGGGTTCGTGCGGATCCCGCGCAACACCGAGATCGTCGAGGCGGAGACCGAGGTCGAGGTGACCCTGATCGGCGGAGAGCTCCGGATCTCCGACCTGGTCGTGATCGGGAGTCACTGCGCCGGACTGGATGTGATTGCCAGCGCTCTCTCGCGGGCGGGATTCGCGGTGAAGGTGATGGCGGTCGGCAGCCAGGGCGGATTGGCCGCGGTGGGTCGGGGCGAATGCGACGTGGCGCCGATCCACCTGCTGGACGCCGAGACGGGGCGCTACAACGAGCCCTTCCTCGATCCTGGGCTTCGTCTCCTGCCCGGCTATGCCCGCATGCAGGGCGTGGTGACCCGCCTGGACGAACCTCGGGAGACCGAGGAGCTGATTGCAGACGAGACACTCCGCATGGTGAACCGCAATCGCGGCGCGGGAACGCGGATCCTGATCGATCGCCTGCTCGGCGAGCGCCGCCCGCCCGGATACCCCTATGAGCCCCGTTCTCACTACGCGGTGGCGGCGGCGGTCTCCCAGAAGCGGGCGGACTGGGGCGTCACCATCGAGACCGTGGCGCGGCAGAGCGGCCTCCGCTTCCGGCCCCTGCAGGCCGAGCACTACGACTTTGCCATTCCAGAGGGTCGTTGGGAGCGACCGGCAGTTCGAGCCTTGCGTCGGCTTCTCGAGTCGGGGAGCCAGGTTCGTCGGGATCTCGAGGAGATGGGATTCCCGCCTCACTAATTTGGGCGGGCCCGATGCCCGCGACCGTGTTAAGCATAAGGCGATGGATCGGTGCGGAGGAATGCCCGGGCAGTGAGAAATGTCATGCTCATCATCGGCTTCCTGATCGGAGGCGTGGTGGTGGGGTTCATGCTCGTCGACGTGGGCGAGCTGGTGACCCTCCGCACACAGGGTCCCGACGGCTCTCAGTACGAGACCCAGCTATGGGTGATCGACCAGGAGGGAGAGCTCTACCTTCGCGCTCACTTTCCGGGGGCGAAGTGGCTGACGCGACTCCGCAACCATCCCGAGGTGGAGCTCCGCCGGGGAGATGCGAGCGACTCCTTCCTCGCCTTGCCCGTGGACGACCCGGAGGTGCGGCGCGCCGTCAACCAGGCGATGGCTGCGAAGTACGGTTTTGCCGACCGCCTGGCCTCCGCAGTGTGGAATCCCGAGAAGTCGATTCCCATCCACCTCGACCGCAACAGTGCCCCAGGCCAGCACCCTTGAGCTCACCGTGGACCGCCTCGCGAACGGCGGGGACGGGGTAGGGCGGGTCCCGGACGGGCGGGTCGCCTTCATCCCATTCGCGGCGCCGGGGGATCGGCTTCGGGTGCGTACCACCGAAGCGCGCCGCCGCTATCTCCGCGCCTCGCTGATCGAGATCATCGCGCCCGGCCCCTCTCGAGTGGACCCGGTCTGCCCGGTCTTCGGACGCTGTGGCGGCTGCTCCTGGCAGCACCTCGGCTACCCCGGTCAGCTGGAGGCGAAGGCGAGGATCCTGAGAGACGCATTGACGCGAATCGGGAAGCTCGCCGCCGTTCCGGAGCAGATCGAGATGCGCGGCTCGCCAGAGGCCTACGGATACCGAAACCGCGCCCGCATCGCCGTGGAGGAAGGAGGGGTGGGATTCCGGCGCCGGCGTTCTCACGATGTCTGCGCCACGGCGCATTGTCCGGTGCTGGTATCCGCTCTCGACGACGCCCTGGGCGAGCTCGCGAGCAGTCCGCAGGCGCCCCGCGGCGATTGGGAGCTGGCAGCGGGGGACGCCGGTGAGGTCTCGCTCCTGGCTCCGGACGGACGGACTCTGGGAGAGGAGAGGATCCGCATTCGAGTCGCCAGTGACGTGATCGCGATCTCGGCGGGAGTCTTCTCCCAGGCCAACATCGCCCTGCGAGCGGACCTGGCCGACGCCGTGCACCAGGCGGCGGGAGAGGGAGAGCTGGCTCTCGAGCTCTTCGCGGGTGCGGGCTTCCTGACGCTGGGTCTGGCCCGTCGGTTCGGGCGTGTCGTCGCGGTCGAGTCCCATCCCCTCGCGGTCCGCGACCTCCGCGACAACCTTCGCACCGCCAGCGTCGATTCGGTGGAGGTTCACGCCGCGCCGGTGGAGGACGCCCTGAGAGATGCTTCGCTGCGGCGCCTCCGGCCCGACGTCGTCGTGCTCGATCCACCTCGGACAGGTTTGCCCCGGGGGGTTGCCTCGGCCCTCGCTGTAGACAGGGTGGTCTACCTCTCCTGCGACCCCGCCACCCTGGCCAGGGATCTGGCGTCCCTCGAGCAATGCGGCTTCGGCCTCACCCGAGTGACGGGCTTCGACCTGTTCCCGCAGACTCCCCACGTCGAGGCTCTCGCCGTGGCCGAGAGAGCTTGACCGGGGACACCCCTCGCTACGCGACCTGGTGAGAAATGCGGGCTAAGGAAGAACTGCGGATCAGGGCTCGACCAGGCCGTGACGCAGCGCGTAGCGGACCAGCTCCGTCGCCTTGCGGGTGCCGAGCTTGCGCATCAGGCTGGTCCGGTGGGCCTCGACGGTCTTGGCGCTGATGCCGAGGTTGCTGGCGATTTCCTTGGCGGACAGGCCGTCGGCGATCAGCCGCAACACCTCGCGCTCCCGGGCCGACAGCGCCGTGAAGGGTTCTGTGCTCCCGCTTCTCGGCGATCGCACCTGCTCGACGATTTCTCGGGCGACGGGCGGGCTGAAGTAGCTGCCCCCCTTCATGACCGCCCGCACTGCGGCGATCACTTCGCTCCCCCGGCCGTCCTTGAGGATGTATCCGTCGACACCGAGAGCGACGGCGCTTTCGATGAAGGTGGGGTCACCGTGCATCGACAACAGGATCACCTTGAGGCCCGGGTGCTTGGCTCGCAGGCGCTCGAGAGTCTCGAGGCCTCCCAGGCGGGGCATGGTGATGTCGAGGATGACGAGGTCGGGCCTGTGCTCTTTGGCCAGCTCCAGGGCCTCTCGGCCGTCCGTAGCCTCTGCGCAGACCCGGATGTCCGGCTCCGATTCGAGGAGCCGCCGCAGGCCTTCCCGGACAATCCCGTGATCGTCGGCGATCAGTGCAGATATCACCCTTCCAGGGTAACTCCGCTTGCCCACTTCCTCCAAGGCCAATGATCTGAGGGCGGGAACAAGCTAAAATTGGCTGTATCCAGGCCACCCGGTTCCCCGGCAATAGATGGATTTCGGAGGCGTCGTGTCGCTTCGAAAGGGCGCCAACGGTGGCGATCAGGGCGGAGCCGGGTTCCTCGTCTACGTCGAGGGGCCCCGCGATCGCGACATCCTCGGAGCCTGGGCGCGCCGGTTCTCGCCGCGGCTTTCGGGGGAGCTGGTGGCGTCCACGGTGATCCTGGGAGGACGTCAGCCAGCCCGCGCGGCAGAGCACCTTCGCGAGCTCCGCCGACACCAGGCGGCGACTCACGGAATCTGCGTCCTGGACCGCGACGGCCACCCGACGCCGGAGCCCGCCACCGAGCCGGGCCTCGAGTTCTTTACCTGGAGCCGGCGTCACATCGAGAGCTACCTGCTGGTTCCCGACGCGATCCGGCGCGGGCTTCGAATCCGGGACCACGATGGACACTTCGACCGGCTGATGCGGGCGCATCTTCCCGCTCTCGACGACGAGAAGGCGCTGCGGGAGCTGGACGCGAAACAACTGCTCGGGCGCAAGGGACCGCTGGCGCGCGTACTCGGTCGTCCGGTGTCGGCCGGGCGGATCGCCCGGGCCATGCGCGGCGAAGAGCTCCACCCGGACGTGAGAGCCCTCTTCGCGCGCATCCAGAAGGGGCTCGGCCTGGTCGATCCCGAGCCGGTGGTGATGGTTCGGGGGCGGTCCTTCGCCTCCCGTTAGCGCCGCTCGGGATGGCCAAGGGGGGCTGTATGCGCGCGATGTTGGTGGAGAGTCCGAGGCCGGCCGAGGAGGGGCCGCTGCGCCAGGTCGAGCGGGAGCCGAGAAAGCCGGGCCCGGACGAGGTGCGGATTCAGGTGGAGGTGTGCGGCGTTTGCCGGACCGACCTCCACGTCGCCGAGGGAGATCTCGAACCCCGCCGACCTTCGGTGATACCGGGTCACGAGATCGTCGGGACCGTCGAAGCCCGCGGGTCCGAGGCGCGGAGGTTTCGCGAAGGGGATCGGGTAGGGATCGCCTGGCTGCACCGGGCCTGTGGCCGCTGCCGGTTCTGCCGGGGAGGCGCGGAGAACCTCTGCCTGGAGCCGCGGTTCACCGGCTGGGACGTCGACGGCGGCTACGCCGACTACACCGTGGCGCCCGAAGCCTTCGTCTATCCCCTGCCCGCGGGCCTGGTCGCCCGGGATGCCGCGCCACTGCTCTGCGCCGGGATCATCGGATACCGGGCCTATGCGCAATCTCGCGTCAAGCCGGGTGGACGGCTGGGGATCTTCGGCTTTGGTGGCTCGGCCCACATCGTGATCCAGATCGCGCGCCACTTCGACAACCAGGTCTACGTGTTCAGTCGAGGTGATCGCCACCGCGGGCTGGCGCGGGAGCTCGGCGCGACCTGGGTCGGCGGGAGCTACGACCCTTCACCCTCTCCCTTGGATGCGGCCATCTTGTTCGCCCCGGCCGGCGAGATCGTCCCGCCCGCCCTCGAAGCCCTCGACCGCGGCGCAACGCTCGCCATCGCCGGCATCCACCTGAGCGACGTGCCGTCCCTGCACTACCAGCGTCACCTGTTCCAGGAACGGGTGCTCCGGAGCGTGACGGCGAACACGCGGAAGGACGGCGAGGAGCTGTTGCGCCTGGCAGAGGCGATTCCCATCGCCACCCACACCATCCCCTATCCTCTCGAGCGGGCGAACGATGCGCTTGTCGACCTCAAGCAGGACCGCATTCGTGGCGCCGCGGTGCTGGAGATCGGCGGGGCCGGCTGAGCAGCGAATTCCCGACCGGCGCCAGAGCTGAGCGAGCCGGTGAGAAATGCGGGCTACCATCCACGTCCCATGCGGGTACTGGCACTCGACTTCGACGGTGTGATCTCGGATAGCGCGCCGGAGGCCTTCGCCGTGGCGCTTCGGACCTATACGGGCTTGCGTCCAGCATCCCCGCTGCAGGAGACCGAGGAGCTCTACGCGGGGTTCGTCGAGCTGATGCCGCTCGGGAACCGAGCCGAGGACTACGCCGTGATCCTGGCCGCCCTGGAGGAGAAGGCGGTGATCGTGGACCAGGCGGACTACGACTCCTTCTATCGCCAACAGGACGCGGAACAGCTCCGGGTCTTCCATGAGCGCTTCTACCGGGCCCGGACCGCCTGGGCGGAACGCGACCCGGACGGGTGGCGGCGAATGCTGTCTCCCTATCCAGAGATGCTCGAGATTCTCCGCCGCCGCGCCTCGCAGGTAACCCTGGCCATCGCGACCGCCAAGGATCGCTTCTCGGTCGGTATGCTCCTCCACGACTACGGGATCGCATCGCTGTTTCGGGAGGATCTGGTGCTCGACAAGGAAACGGGAGTCACCAAGCGCTCCCACCTGGAACGTCTGCAGCAGAGCCTCGGGGTTCCATTCGACGGGATCACGTTCGTCGATGACAAAGTGAATCACCTGGACACGGTGGCGGGCCTCGGAGTGCGGTGTGGCCTGGCGGCCTGGGGCTACAACGGCAGGCGAGAGTGGGAGGCCGCGCAGCGAGCGGGCCATCTCGTCCTGCATCTCCACGATCTGGAAGGGCAACTCTTCGGCTGACTTCCCCGCCGGGGTCGAATCGGTGTCTCCTGCCATCTCCGCCCGCGGAGGATCTCCCGCGGGGTTCCCCTGCGGGAGCCCAGAGGGCCCGCTAAGCTCCGAGGACCGGAGGTCACAATGAGTCCCAGTTTTCGACTACACGCGGAGCGCACACCGAACCCCGAGAGCATCAAGTGGGTTCTCAGCGAGCCGGTGGCGCCCGACGGAGTGAGCGCCAGCTTCAAAGAGCGGGTCGAGGCCAATGTCTCCCCCCTTGCAGCGAGACTCTTCGCCGTGGACGGCGTGGTCGGTGTCTTCTTCGCCGCAAATTTCATCACCACGACCAAACGCGATGACGTCGAGTGGAACGACATCGTCGAGTCACTCGCGGAAGCCATCAAGGGCTTCGTCAATTCGAAGCAGTCCGCCCTCGGACCCGGCTTCGACGCCGACGCAGCCCATCCCCAGGGAGAGGTGGTCGAACGCATCCGCAAGGTCCTCGACGAGGAGATCCGCCCGTCCGTCGCCATGGACGGTGGCGACGTCATCTTCGCCGGATTCGAGAACGGCGTGGTGGAAGTCTACCTTCAGGGAGCCTGTCAGGGCTGCCCCAGCGCGTCGGCGACTCTCCGCTTCGGAATCGAGGCGCGTCTCAAGGAGGAGGTCCCTGAGGTCACAAGTGTGATCTCGGTCTAGCCGATCATAGCGAGGAGCGCGCCCGATCCCCCCTCGGGTGCGAACGGTGAAGCGAGGCATCAGGAGCGGACGAGCGAAATGCTTGGGGGGAGACGCAGGCGAATGCTGCTGCGGGGTCGCATCACACTGGTGGCCCTGCTGGTCCTCGCGCTGGGGGCGACCTACGGGATCCTGCGCGGCTGGGGCGAGGGGGAGGGCGAACCCGTCGTCCTCGCCGCGGCTCCGCCCCCTGTGGATGCGCCGCCGCCCATCGCCCCTCTTCGGCTGCTCTTCGATCCGCCCGTCGGCCAGGGCGCTCTGGAAGAAACTGCAGGCGTCGCCGTGCCCGAAGGTCGCAGCGATCTCAGCGGCCCCCTGCGCGTCGAGTACACCCTGAACGGTGAGCTCACCGATTCCATCTGGAAGGTTCTGAAGCGAGGGCGGGTCGACCTCGGTCACGTGCTCGTGATGGATCCGGAGAGCGGAGCGCTGCTCGGGTATGTCTCGACCGACCCGGAGCGGTTTCCCCCGACCCGTCCCTATCCCGCCGCCTCGCTCGTCAAAGTAATCACCATGGCTGCTGCCCTCGACACCGCGCCCGAGGTGGTGGCACGTCCCTGCCGCTACGTGGGAAACAAGTACCGGTTGACTCCGGGGAGAGTCGATCCCCCCCGAAATGGGCACTCGGTCTCTCTCAGCCGTGCGCTGATTACCTCCAACAACCAGTGCTTCGCGCAGCTGGCGGTCCACGCAGTGGGCGGACCGACCCTCCTCGACGTCATCGATCGCTTCGGGTGGTTCGACGTCCCCGGACCCGGGCACGCCCAGGGTGTGATCGTCGATCCCGGTGACGACTCCTACGCCCTCGGTCGGCTGGGTTCCGGCCTGGGAGGCGCGCGCATCACGCCGCTTCACGCGGTGAGCCTCGCCGCCGCACTGGTCGATGGCTGGAGGGTGGAGCCCCACTGGATCCAGCGAATCAGCGACGCCGGGGGGCGAGAGCTGGTCCTGCCTCCCCAGGCCCCTCGGCAGCGGGTGCTCACCTCGGAGCTCGCCCGGGAGCTGCGCGAAATGCTGGCGGAAACCACTGTACGAGGCACCGCGCGCAGGGCCTTCCGCGACCGGCGCGGTCGCCCCCTGCTTCAGAAGGTGAAGGTGGCGGGGAAGACCGGAAGCCTGAACGGGAAGGATCCCGATGGACGCTACGAGTGGTTCATCGGTGTAGCTCCGGTGGACCGGCCGACGATCGCCATCGCGGTGGTCTCCGTCCAGGCGCCGCTCTACTGGGTCAGTGCCTCACAGATCGCTGCCGAAGTGCTGAAGGTGATCTTCTGCCCCAAGGGTGTCTGCAGTCCGGCCGCTGCGGAGCGCTGGGAAGAGCCGTCGCACAGTAGCGAGCTTGCGAGGAATCAAGGCTAGACTCCGCTCGGGAACGATGGTGGGGCTCAGGCCATGCGAAGGAGAGAACCGTGATCGCAGTCGTGGCGACGATTCAAGTGAAAGAGGGAACAGAGGCGGACTTCGAGGCAGTGATGAAGGACCTGGCTGAGAAGGTTCGGTCGAGCGAGCCGGGAACCACCCTCTATCAGGTCTGCAAGTCGACGCAGGGGCCGACCTACGTCGTCTTGGAGAACTACACGGATCAGGCCGCCTTCACCCATCACACCACGACCAGCTACTTCAAGGAAGCCGGTCCCAAGATGGGAGCCTGCATGGCCGGCGCCCCGAAGATCGAGTTCTTCGAGGTGGTCGACTAGGGCTAACCCTCTCTCTGGAGGATCCGGGAGACGATGCTGCCGAGTGCGTCTGCTTCTCCCCCGCGAAGGGATTCGACGCTGGGGAGACCGGCGACCAGGGACTCGAGCCGAGCCGCGACACCCCCTTCGATCTGATCGAAGCTGAGGCCGACGCCTTCATCTCCGTCGTTTCGCACCACCGTGGCGCGGACCAGGAAGGGCTCTTCCCTCGGCGCGCCGTAGATGGCGAGCTGGAGCGTCTTTCCCATCTCGAGCTGGGGATGGGGCTCGACCCGCATTCCGCCGACGGAGAGGTCTCGTCCCATCAGCACCAGGTTTGCCTCCTCCCCGAGAGAGCTGACAGGACTCTGAAAGTTGGCCCGAGCGTTCTTGCGTCGATCCGAGACCGAGGCTGCCGCCGCGATGGGTGCCTTTCCCACGCCCCGCGGTGGCGCCGGAGCCGCTCCTTTCGACAGCGCACCGCTGACCCTCGCCATCGCCTCCGAGAGCACCAGGGGGCCGCTCGTGCGTGTCTTCAGAATCTGGAGGAGCTGGCGTCGCTTTCCGACTTTCATCTTCTCGAAACGGAGACCCACCGTGTACTGTTCGCCGCGCGTGCCGTCGCCGCCCTCGATGCTGCGAACCACCTTGGCCTGCAGCTGGAGCGGACGGCCACCGGTGACTTCCGAAGGCAGGTCGAGCGTCAAGCGGGATCCGAGGCCGATCCGCTGGTCCGAGACCAGACGGCAACCGAGTGTGGTGAACTCCACCAGCATGGCTTTCCGACGCCTGATTCCGCCGCGATAGCAGATCTCGTAGCCGACCGGGACCCGCTTCTCCCGGCGGCGCTCGTCACCGCAGAAGAGGGCGCGAAGGATCACCAGACGAAGTGCATAGGGATGAACCGGACGGCGGATCAGCAGATCGAATCCGATCCGCCGCAGCATGCTCCGCAGCGTATTCGAGTCCTCGGAGACGATTCCGATCTGGGTCAGTGTGTGAGGCGTCCCTCGCCTCGCGGGCCATTCGCTTGCCATCATCGCGCGGCGCGAGGTCGCGATGAACAGCTTCTCTGGGGGCTCGACCCGTTCCGGAATATCGCCACCGCGGAAGTGCACGTAGTCGGCTCCGAGATCTTCGAGAAGCTCTCGAACGTCGTCGAGTTCGCCATCGTGGAGCAAGAGCACTGAGGGATTGGTCGTCATCCGAACTGTCTCATGGTCACTTACCACTAAGTCGGCGATTCGCCTCCCCCGCTGTAGTACGCAGAATTCCTTCTTCCCCCAGGGGAAGAAGGCCGAGACCTTTTTGGACTTCCCTACGCCGGCCTTCGTTGCCAGAGAGCGTAGAGCAACGCTGCCCCCGCCAACGCCAGCAGCATTGGGATCGCCCAGGTGCCCCCGCTCGCAAGGGCGCTCGGCATCAGAGCGGGAGCCAGGATGCCCAAGGTGTTGTTGAGCGCGTGGCAGAGGATTGCGGTTCGGATGCACCCGGCCAGCTGCGTCACCACGCCCAGGTAGACGCCGAGAAGAAAGGCAAGGCTCGAGTGAATCGGGTCGAAGTGGGCCAGGCCGAAGACGGCAGCGGCTAGCAGTACTCCCCAGGTGGCGCCGAGGCGGGGAACCAGCCCTCGCTGGATGAAGCCCCGGAAGAAGACCTCCTCGCCGAAGCCGGGCGCGAGTCCCAGGGCCAGCAGCGCCAGCAGGAAGGAGGGGGGCCGCGCCCGGGCCTCTCGGACCACCGCATCGATCTCGGCCAGGGAGCCGGTGTAGCGGAGATCCACTGAAACCAGCCACTGATGGAGGCCGCCGCTCAGTGCGACGAAGCCCACCACCAGCGCCACCGAAGTCGAGACGGGGAGCGCACCTCGGCCCAGGCCGAGGCGATCGCCGAGACTTCGCGACCTCGAGAAAACCGCCCCGCAGAGCGCCAGCAGGATCCAGACCCCCTGCATGAGGAGAGATCCCCAGAGGGGCTCATCCGGTATCTCCGGGTACGGCGTGATCAGCAGCACCAGCCCTGCGACCATCAGGAACACGCCGGCCACTACGCCCGCGCCGGTCACGAAGCGTGTCGCGCGTGACATGGGCCGCAGCTTAGAACGTTCCGGGTAAGGCCGGGCCTGCTACGCTCGAGTCATGTCCGAGTCCGATCTCGCCCCCGCGTTCCTGGTCGCCATGAACCAGCTCTGGGATCCAAACTTCCGGGGAAGTGTGGTGCTGATGCTCCATCACGATGACGAGGGTGCCATCGGCCTGGTGATCAACCGGACCACGGACCTTCCGATGACCAGCCTCTGCGAGACCTTCGGTCTCACCTGGCAGGGCGCACCGGATATGCGGGTGGACTGGGGTGGCCCGGTGCAGCCCGAGCTCGGCTGGATGATCCTCGGCAAGGGTGGCCCCGAAGTCCCCGAGGTGGAGTCGGTCACCGAGGGGATTCGCTTCACCCGCTCCAACGACGTGTTGCGCGATGTGGCCCAGAACCCACCGCACCAGATGCGCATGTTCCTGGGCTACGCCGGCTGGGGGCCGGGCCAGCTAGAGCGCGAGCTGGTCCAAGGAGCCTGGCTGGTGGCTCCCGTCTCTCCGCACCTGGTCTTCGAAGAGGAAAAGGACGGTCTCTGGGATGCGGTGGTGCGAAGCCTGGGGATCGAGCCGGCCACGCTCATTCAGACGCAGGGAGTGAACTGAGGGGCCTCTCCACCGCCCGCAAGCGCGTGCGGAAGCGGGCGAAGATGGCCGGGTGGTCGCTCAGCGGCGCTTCTTCGTGAACGAAGCTCGTGTCCTCTCCGGCTTCCACCACCTCGAGCTCCAGGCCTCCCCCGCTTCGGTAGAAGATGTAGTCGAGTGTCGCCCAGCGGCTTCCGCCCCGTGCCCCCGAGTTCGCGAGTCCGAGTGCGTCGGTGAATGCGTCGCGCAGGGCGACGTCCTCCGGGACTGCCGCATCGAGATTCAGGTCGCCTGCCAGGATCAGCGGTTCTCCCGCCACCTCGGCCTCGAGGCTTCTGCGCAGCAGGTCGAGCTGCCTGCGACGAGCCTCCCGGTCCTCCACTCCGTCGCCCGCGTCCAGGTGGGTGTTGACGAAGTCCAGCTCCGCCCCGCCCGGAAGCCGTAGCCGCATGCGCTGGAACCCCTTGGTGGCGAGACAGTCGTTGGCGCCGCCGATCCAGCCGGCGCACTGCCCGTAGGCTCGGCTCACCGCCTGCACGAGATTCTCCATCCCCCAGCGGGACAAAGTGGTGAGGCCCGAGCCGCTGCAGACCAGACACCAGCTCCCGAAGCGGCTCGGATTGCCGCGTTCGACGATCGGTTGCCGCGTTCCTTGCCGGAGCGCAGCGTGGTGAGAGAAATCCTCCTGCAGCAGCGCGACGTGGTAGGCGTTGGTCTTGTCGCCGATGATTGGAAACCGCGTGGCGGGATCGTCTCCGGCCACCCAGGTGATGAGACCGTGGGTGTTGTAGGAGAGCACCGTGAACTCGTCGGCGGCCGCCGGAGAGGCGGCGAGCAGCAAGGCGATGATCAGGAGCCGGGTCGGCAATCAGGGTTTCCTCGAGGGCGTCCTCGGTAGCATAAGTCATCGCTCCCTCTCTGCCCCAGCAGAGCCCGCGGACCGGGTGAGCGCAAGCCCCGAGGGCGCGCTAATCGTCCGGGCCAGGAGGACGACGTGGAGATGGAAGCGTCGGCCTCGGTGAGGAAAGAGAGATGAGTGCTGTGACTTCCGGATCGTGTTTTTGCAGGCGCGTTCGCTTCGAAGCCTCGATGCCGAGCGTCTTCTGTGCGCACTGCCACTGCTCGATGTGCCGTCGCATTCACGGAGCGGGCTTCGTGACCTGGTTCTCGATTCCCAAGACCCAGCTTCGGATCACGGCGGGTGAATCGGACCTGGTTCGCTTCCAGTCCTCCGATCACGGCACCCGATCCTTCTGCGGATGTTGCGGAAGCTCTCTCTTCTTCGAATCGACGCTCGACGCTGAAAGAGTCGACATCCCGCTGGCGAACATGGACGGCCCGATCGATCGAGAGCCGCAGCTCCACGCCTACTTCGACCGCCGCGCGGAGTGGGTGACCGTCGAGGACTCGCTGCCTCGCCTCGGCGGGGAGACCGGAGTCGAGCCGCTCGATCCAAGCTGAGGAGCGGATTCCCGGATCCGACCTATGCTTTCTCCGGACAGCATCGTGGGAGGACTGCCTTGATTCCGACTCAGCCTTTCGGTCGTACCGGTCACCAGAGCACCCGGATCCTCTTCGGCGCCGCCGCCCTCGCCCAGTCCACGGAGGAGAAGACGGCGCGCGCTCTGGAGCTTCTCCTGGAGTACGGCATCAACCACATCGATGTGGCGGCCTCTTACGGTGACGCGGAGCTCTGGGTGGGTGGCTGGATGCGGGAGCACCGGGATCGCTTCTTCCTCGCCACCAAGACCGGGCAGCGCGGCTACCAGGATGCGCGAGAGGAGATCCGCCGCTCGCTGGAGCGTCTGCGGGTGGATCGGGTCGACCTGATCCAGCTTCACCATCTGGTGGAGCCCGACGACTGGGAGCGGGTCTTCTCGGAGGACGGTGCGGTGCGAGCCTGCCTGGAGGCGCGGGAGGAGGGGTTGGTGCGCTTCATCGGTGTCACCGGTCACGGGACCCGCGTCGCCGCCAGGCACCGCGAGAGCCTGGAGCGCTTCGACTTCGACTCGGTGCTCCTGCCCTACAACTTCCTCCAGATGAGCGATCCCGAGTACGCCTCGGACTTCGAAGCCCTCTTCGAGATCTGCTCCGAGCGGAAGGTGGCGCTTCAGACCATCAAGGGCATCGCGCGCCGACGCTGGCCGGAGAACACAGCCCCCCGCACCACGACCTGGTACGAGCCGTTGGAGGAGCAGGCCGACATCGACCGCGCCGTGCACTGGGCGCTCTCCCGGCCGATGATCTTCGTGAACAGCGCCAGCGACGTGGGACTACTGGAGCGCATTCTCCAGGCCGCGGAGAGCTTCGGGGAGGTGTCCGAGGAGATCCCCATGGAGCCGATCGTCGCGCATCGCGAGATGGCGCCGCTCTTCTTGCGGGGACACTTCGGAGAGTAGCCCAGCGGAATTTGCTGGCGGTGGTTCAGGATCTCGAGCGCGTCGCGGAGTCGGCCGGGCTAATCCGAGCTCGGCTCGCGCCGGGCGAGCTCTTCGTCCGCGTGTCTTCGGATCTCGCTCGGAAGGGTGCCGTCGCCTCGCAGCTCGCGGAGCTCCCGGAGCGGGCAGTGAGCCCAGGACCCGGAGCGCCAGGTCGGTGGGGCAATAGGGATTGCGCGCCAGGGCGACGCGAACTCTTCTCCTCGAGGCCCAGCGCCCGCTCTTTGCGACCTCGTTCAGTGTGGAGCCCGGGATGGGGCGCCGCGAGGCGATCCGGATCACGTCGTCCTCGGTGATGCGCGGGTTGTCGAGCAGATGGCGAATCACCAGCAGGTCGGGATCGAGTAGCAGCTTCTCGAGCATCGGCTTTTCGGTGCCCTTGGCGAGGGAGCGGCGCACTCCCAGCGGAATCTCGCTCACGTCCCTGGGAAGCGCTTCGGCGGGATTCGCCGTGGACTGCTCCGGGTTGGGGGTGCGCAGCAGCCTTGTCAGGAGATCGTCGCCGTGCTCGGTGGCCGCGGCGTAGAGCCCCTCGAGCAGCTCGTAGGGCAGCGGCCGCGTTGCACCACCCTGGGCGAGCACCGTCAGCACGGTCTCCCGAAGCAGCTCGAGGCTCCTGGCTTCGACCGCGGGCTGGTGCAGCGCGGCGTGGACGAGGGCGAAACAATCCTCGGCGGATCGCGCCTCGAGGGCCTCGAGCACCAGCTCGCGCCGCATCGACGGCTCGGTTACGTGCTGGAGCTTGCGCTCCAGCTGCTCGGCCTCCTCCCGGGACAGCGGGTACTCTCCGTGGCGGACTGGTTCGAGCTCGGAGAATAGCAGCGGCAGCTGTGATAGGTTCGCCGCGGGAGGGTGAGACGAGAGTGCTGGAGCCCTCCGCCGATGTCCGCTAGCCGGAAGCCCAGAGAGGCGCGGGTTGCCGGGGTGATGGTGGACCACCTGGCGGCGCTGCAGCCGCTCTCGGGTCGAGTTCTCGCCGTAGACGACGAGGCGGGGCGTGTCGAGACAGAGCTGGTGCGAAGCGGCGCCCTGGTGAGCGCCTGGCGACGCAGGGCGGTTGGGGATCGCCCCGCGCATCCATGGCCTCCCGATGGTCCCTTCGATGCGGCCACGCTCCGTTTGCCCAAGGGCCGCGAGAGCCTCCGAATGGTCCTCCACGCAGCCGCCTCCCGCATCCGTCAGGCGGGGAGCCTCTGGCTCTACGGCTCCAACGACGAAGGCGTGCGCTCGGTGGGACCGCTGCTCGAGAGCGTGCTCCGAGAGGTGCACACCGTCGAGACCCGCGGTCACTGCCGCATCTGGCGGGGGATCCGGGGAGAGGAGCCCGGTCAGCTGCAGTCGGCTCTCGCGGACTGGGAGAGCCGCTTCACCCTGGATCTCCCGGGCGGTGCGGTTCCGGTGCTCTCCTATCCCGGTCTCTTTGCCCACGGTCGCCTCGACGACGGCAGCCGTCTTCTGATCGAGTCCCTACCTCGCAAGCTCCCCGGCGTGCGGGTGCTCGACTACGGATGCGGCGCCGGCGTCATCGCTCTGGCGCTGCGGCAGCTCTTCCCCGAAGTGGAGCTCGATCTGGTCGATTCCGACGCCCTCGCTGTCGAGGCGTCGCGCCGCAACCTACCGGGCGCCCGCGTCCACCTGGGAGACGCCTGGCTGGCCCTTCCAGAGAGCGTCCGCTTCGATCTGATCGTCAGCAATCCGCCCTTCCATCGCGGCAAGGAGGAGGACTTCGAGCTGATCCGCAAGCTCGTCGACGGCGCAGCCGGGCGGCTTCGTCGGCGCGGTGAGCTTCTGGTCGTGGCCCAGCGACGGCTCGCTCTGGGACGCTGGCTGGAGGACCGCTTCGCTTCGGTGCGAGTGCAGAGCGAGAGCCGGGGCTACCGGCTCTGGTCCGCCACCCGCACCACCGCGTAGTGCAGAGCGCTCAGCGGACCGGGACGAATCGCTCCCGGGCCATGCCGCGCAGGCGATCGATGTCTTCGCGTCGGGAGATCGAGAGCGGCACCGTCTCACGGAGCTCCCTCGTCAGAAGCTCCGTGTCGAGAGTGCGTTTCTCGTGCAGTGAGCGATACAGCCCGGCGATCACCGCCTGTTCGATCTCCGCTCCACTGAAGCCGTCGCTCTGCACCACCAGCTGGCCGAGGTCGAAGGCGGACGGCTTCTGCTTGCGGTGGGAGAGGTGGATCCCGAAGATCGTCGCTCTCTCCTCCGGATCGGGAAGATCCACGAAGAATATCTCGTCGAAGCGGCCCTTGCGCAGGAACTCCGGAGGAAGAGAGAAGATGTCGTTGGCCGTCGCCACGACGAAGACCTCCTTCTTCTTCTCCTGCATCCAGGTCAAGAAGGTCCCGAAGATGCGCTTGCTCAGGCCTCCGTCCTGGTCGCCTCCGGACGGCGAGAAGCCCTTCTCGATCTCGTCGATCCAGAGCACCACCGGCGACATGGACTCGGCCACATCGATGGCCCTGCGGAGATTCTTCTCGGACTCGCCGACGTACTTGTCGTAGAGGCGGCCGGCGTCGAGCTTCACCAGCGGCAAGCCCCACTGGCGGGCGATGCACTTTGCAGCCAGCGACTTTCCACAGCCCTGGACTCCCACCATCAGGATGCCCCGGGGCGGCGTCAGGTTGAGCGCCGCTGCCTCCTTCGAGAAGCCGACACGGGCTCGCTCGAGCCACCGCTTGAGGCGAGCGAAGCCGCCCAGCTGGAACGGGTTGTCCTCCGAGGGGAAGTACTCGAGGAGCCCGTCCTCTCCGAGGGCTTGCGCCTTCTGGTCGAGAATGCGCTGGATGTCTGCACCGCAGAGCCTGCCGTCCTCGAGGACGGTTCGGGCAATCGCCTGGCGGGCCTGATTGACGGTCATCCCGGAAAGCGCGCGCACCAGGTCGTCGAGTTCGGCGCGGGTCAGCTCGACCTGGGCTCCTCTGCGCTGGCGCAGCGAACGGACCACGGTGCTCACGACTTCGCGGAGCTCTTGCTCCTCGGGCAGCGACAGCTGGTAGTGGACGACCTCGTGATCCACGTCCGGCGGGAAGCGGTGGGAGGCCCCGGTGATCACCATGGTGGCGCAGCCCCTCCCGAAGGCGCGCGCTGCATCCTTGAACTCCCTGCAGACCGCTGCATCCTCCAGGTGCCTCGCGAAGTCCTTCAGCAGGAAGATCCCTTCCACCTGGAGGGTGCGGAGATGTCCCATCAGGTTCAGGGGAGGGCCGGTGCTGCGGTTGCCGTGGGCCGTGGGCTTCTGGATCAGGCCCCGCGTCATGGTCCAGTGGAAGACCGGCATGCAGAGCTCCTCGGCCACTGCATCCAGGAGCTTCTCCACCCGCTCCTCTTCCACCGTGTCGATGGCGATCACCGGGTGGAAGGAGAGCACCAGGGTCCGGATGTCGTGGATGCTGGTCGAGAGGCCCATGTTCGGGAAACATCGGCCTCCCAGGATCTCCGCTTGATCCCCCGTCAGTCCTCGATCCGGGCGTCGAGAATGCGCTTCAACCGGGCCGGGTCGCGGCGCAAGTCGATGCTGCGGCCGCGGTGGACGTAGACCAGGCCCGGCTTCGTCCCCGACGGCTTCGAGACGTGCTTGATGGGGGCGAGGTGGACGCTGGCCCGTGTCGAGTTCTTCTGCTTGGAGAAGTGGACGGCCAGCTCGCCGGCCTCGAGCAGCGACTCCGAGGGTGGATCGCCACGGCCCTCGGTGCGCAGGATGACGTGGCTTCCGGGTGATCCCTCCAGGTGGAAGAACAGGTCCCGGCCCCGGGCCAGGCGAGTCGTCAGCAGATCGTTGCCCTCGTCGCTCTTCCCCACCCAGATCTCGAGTCCGTCGGTGGTGCGGTAGCGCTTCGGCTGGAGCCGGGGCGGAATCTCCGTCTTGCCGATCCTCCAGATTGCCTTCTTCTGTGCCGGGGATTTTTCTTCCGGCGGCGCGGGAAAGTAGCGATCGAGCAGGCGCCGGATGGCGGGGCGCGCCGCGAAGGCGTCGAGATCCTCCTGGCTCGGGTCCCCGTCCTCGGCGAGCCCCTCGCACTCGGAGCGCAGGGCGTCGAGTTCCTCCAGGCGTCCCTGCACCTCCCCCAGCTGCTGCTCCGTCTTGTGCGCCTGGCGCTCCGCCTTCCGGGCGCGCTTGAAGATCTGCTGGAGATTCTCGGCGGGCGAGAGGGCGGGATCGAGGGGGATGCGCACCTCTGCGCCGGTCTCGAAATCCTTCACCAGGACCTCGTCGGCTCCCTGACGAAGTGAGCCGAGTGCGCTCTTCAGAAGCTCGCCCTGACGCTGGAGCTCCGGCGCAGCGGCTGCCGTCTCCGCGTCGCGCTCCAGATTTCGCAGCTTGCGTTCCACCCGGCTGCGATGCTTCTTCAAGGCCTGGGCGATTCGTTGGAGCCTCAGATCCTCGCGAGTCTCCGCCTCGGTCGCCTGGTAGTGCTCCTCGATCGCGGCGAGCAGCTCCTCCTCCGGCGTCTCAGCGAAGCGATCCTCCCCTTCGCTGGGAGGACGGGTCTCTGGATCTCGCCAGGGCTCTCCCCCTCGGAGATCCCGGCGTGTCTGGTCCAGCGGACGCTGGGAGCCCACCAGGATTCCCGCCCCGTCGATCAGGTAGAGGTTGCTGCGCGGCCCCAGGATCGAGAGCAGCAGATCCATGAATCCCTCCGCGGTCCTGAAGCGGAGCAGCGCCTGCCGATCGTCGTTCTGGATCCGCACCTCTTCGAGCCGCCCGCCCTCGACGTGAGCGCGCAGATAGCTGACGAATCCGGGAGGCGTGGCCGGAGCCTTGCGGGGCTTGGCGAGGACGGCGAGGCGGGCGAAGCCCGGGCGACAGGAGAGCAGGAGGTGGCACTTGTCGCGCGCAGGGCGTCCCCCGCCGCCGCTCAGGATCAGGACGAGCTCGAAGCCGTCGACCTGCACCGCCCTGTCGAGACGCGCGCCCAGCCGCTCTCGCTCGACTGCCGCAACCGCCCGGCGAAGCTCGCAAAGGCTCAACACGGGGACTACCTCTGGCATCCCGGGCAGTAGTGGGTGCTCCGCTGACCGATCACCACGCGGCGAATCCTCCCTCCGCAGCGATGGCAGGGCTCCCCCTTGCGCGCGTAGACGCGCCGTTCGTCCTGGTACCCGCCGTCGCGGCCATCGGGGGCGATGAAGTCGCTGATGCTCGAGCCGCCGGTCTGGATGGATCGTAGCATCACCCGCTTGATTTCCTCGGTGATCCGGTCGCACTCTCGCCGGGTGATGCGCCCCGCGCGGCGGGTGGGACGCACACCGGCCAGGAAGAGCGCCTCGTCGCTGTAGATGTTTCCGCTTCCGGCCACCACCGACTGATCCAGCAGCAGGCTCTTGATGGCGATCTTGCGACCCCGCGTGGCGCGAAACAGCTCCTGTCCCGAGAGCTCGAGGGCCTCGATTCCGAGTCGATCGAGCCGCTCGCTGCGCTCCCCCGGCCGCAGCAGCAGGACCTTTCCGAACTTGCGCACGTCGCGAAACAACACCTCGGGGCCATCGTCCTCGAAGCCGAGGCGAAGATGGGTGTGGACGTCGGGGTGGAAGTGTCTCTGCTCCTCGGGCGCGAGTGCCGCCCGACGCGTTGCCGAGAGCAGCCTCGGACTCGCGGCATCGCTGGAGAAGAGCTGGCCGGTCATCCCCAGGTGAAGCACCAGGCGGCTGGCGTCGTCGAGGCTGGCGACCAGGTATTTGCCGCGGCGGGCGAGGTTGTGGACGGTGCGGCCCGCCAGGCGGCGGCGCAGGGTTTGTGGCGGGGTGAGGAAGAACGGGCTCCGGCGGGTGGTGTGGATCTCCGAGAGGGTGCGACCCTCGAGCAGTGGCGCGATCCGGAGCCGCGTCACCTCGACCTCGGGAAGCTCCGGCACCTCAGAGGTCGCGCCGCGGAGGGAGCGCGGCGCAACCCACCTCACCGGCCCGTTCGCCCTCGGTCTTCGGCATCGCCGAGCGTGCTAGCGCCAAGGCTCGACCAGGACCTTGGCGTGCTCGTCGGGGTTCTCGAGGCGCTCGAAGAACTCGGCGACCTCGTCCACTCCGACCTTCCCGGTGATCACGGGTGCGGCGTCGATCTTGCCCTCCTCCAGCGCGCGAAAGGCGGCGAGGAACTCCTCCGGGGTGTAGCCGAGGACGAACTGGAGATTGATCTCCTTGTAGATGCCGATCATCGGCTCGATGAGATCCTTCTCCATGCAGACGCCGGCCACCACGATGCGGGCGCCCTGGGGTGCCTCGAGCATCAGCTGGTGGATGATGCCGGGGACCCCCACACACTCGAAGATCACGGCGGAACCCGCGCCCGCCTTCTCGCTCCACACCTCGATGGCGGGCTGCTGCTTGGGGTCGACCACCACGTGGGCGCCGAGATGCTGGGCGAGGCCGCGGCGCTTGGCCGAGAAATCCGCGGCGATGATGGGCTCCCGGCCCAGCAGCCGGAGGGCGGCGACGACGGCGAGACCCACCGGGCCGCATCCCACCACCAGGGGTACGTCTGCTGGCTGCAGGTTGGCCTTGGCCACCGCGTGGATTCCCACTGCCATCGGCTCGGTCAGTGCTGCCTCCTCGGTGGAGAGATCTCCGGAGACAGGGAGCAACGTCGGCTCCGAGAGCACCATCAGCTCTCCGTAGCCGCCGGGAAAGTCGTTCGAGTAGCCGAGAGCTGCCACGCCGCCCTGGTGCAGGACGACGGGCATGGAGCAGATCCGGTCGCCCTTCTTCAGGATCTGGGCGGTGCCCGGACCGAACTCGACGATCTCCGCACAGAACTCGTGGCCCATCACCACGTCGCGCTGCAGGTCCATGCTGAAGCCGGGCGACCCGGTTTCCTCCGCCACCCGGGCCATCTCGTCCGCGTGGCGCAGGGCGTGGAGGTCCGAGCCGCAGATGCCGCAGGCGAGGGTCTTCACCAGCACCTGGCCCTCACTCGGTACCGGATCGGGCACTGTGTCGGAGATGATCTTTCCACCGCGCATGACCGCCGCGCGCATCGCGTTCCTCCTCTGGTTGCTCAGCAAGGCAAGGGGCGGATGCTAACAGAGCGAGATCCGGGGGACCCGATGCTCAGCACTTGTCGCTAGAGTAACTCCGCTCGGCGTTGCCCCCCGCGGGGCGCGGCGTGATCCGTTAGATTCTCCGCCGCGGCGCGAGAGGTGTCCGACCCGATGAGCGATTCCAAGACCCAGAAGCCCTACCCCGATGTTCCGCAGCAGCCGGACTTTCCGGAAATCGAGCGGCGGATTCTCGACGGCTGGAGCAGGGACGGGACCTTCGAGCGATCCGTCGAGCAGCGACCCGCGGGAGAGGCGGGAGAGAACGAGTTCGTCTTCTACGACGGTCCGCCCTTCGCCAATGGCCTGCCCCATTTCGGGCATCTGCTGACCGGCTTCGTGAAGGACATCGTGCCGCGCTACCAGACCCTGCGCGGGCGCCGGGTCGAGCGCCGCTTCGGATGGGATTGCCACGGGCTGCCTGCGGAGATGGAGGCGGAGAAGGAGCTCGGGGTCTCGGGGCGGGCTGCGATCCAGAAGTTCGGAATCGGCAACTTCAACGCCCACTGCCGCGAATCCGTGGTTCGCTACACCGATGAGTGGCACCGCTACGTGACCCGGTCCGCCCGCTGGGTGGACTTTGGGAACGACTACAAGACCATGGACCGCGACTACATGGAGAGCGTGCTATGGGCCTTCAAGCGGCTCTGGGAGAAGGGGCTGCTCTACGAGGGACAAAGGGTCGTTCCCTACTCCTGGGCTGCGGAGACCCCTCTCTCCAATTTCGAGACCCGGCTCGACAATTCCTACCGCGAGCGTGAGGATCCGGCCCTCACCGTGCGCTTCGCGCTGCGCTCCGAGGGCGACGACCGTCCCACCGACGTCCTCGCCTGGACCACGACGCCCTGGACCCTTCCCTCGAACCTGGCCCTCGCCGTGGGACCGGAGATCGACTACGCGATCTTCGAGCTCTCCGGACGCCGGCTGATCCTCGGTGCCGCCTGCGTGGAGTCGTACGCCGCGGAGCTCGCCGACGCCGATCGGGTTGGAACCGTGAGGGGCTCGGAGCTGGTCGGCCGCCGCTACCAGCCTCTCTTCCCCTTCTTCGACGGCACCGAGAACGCATTCCGCATCCTTGCGGGGTCCTTCGTCGACGTGGAAGAGGGAAGCGGCGTGGTTCACATGGCTCCCGGCTTCGGCGAGGAAGACATGGATCTCTGTCAGGCGGAGGGGATCCCGGTCGTCTGTCCCGTCGACGACGAGGGGAAGTTCACCGCGGAGGTGCCTCCCTATCAGGGAGTGCAGGTGATCGAGGCCAATCGACCCATCATCCGGGATCTCCGGGATCGCGGCCTCATCTTCAAGCAGAAGAGCCATTTCCACAACTACCCGCACTGCTGGCGCACCGACACGCCGCTGATCTACAAGGCGGTGAACTCCTGGTACGTGCGCGTCACCGAGTTTCGCGACCGGATGGTGGAGCTGAACCAGAACATCAACTGGGTTCCCGGACACATCAAGGACGGACTCTTCGGCAAGTGGCTCGAGAACGCTCGCGACTGGTCGATCAGTCGCAACCGATTCTGGGGCGCGCCGATTCCGGTCTGGCAGAGCGACGATCCGAGCTATCCGCGCCTCGACGTCTACGGCAGTGTCGACGAGCTCGAAAGGGATTTCGGGGTGCGCCCCGACGATCTCCACCGTCCCGCCATCGATGAGCTGGTGCGTCCCAACCCCGACGATCCGAGCGGGAAGAGCCGGATGCGGCGCATTCCCGAGGTGCTCGACTGCTGGTTCGAGTCCGGCTCGATGCCCTACGCCCAGGTCCACTATCCCTTCGAGAACCGGGAGTGGTTCGAGAACCACTTCCCCGCCGACTTCATCGTCGAGTACGTGGCCCAGACCCGCGGCTGGTTCTACACGATGCTGGTGTTGGCCACGGCGCTCTTCGACAGGCATCCCTTCAAGAACTGCGTCTGCCACGGTGTCGCGGTCGCCAAGGATGGCCAGAAGCTCTCCAAGCGGCTCAAGAACTTCCCGGATCCGGAGGAGGTCTTCGAGAACCAGGGCGCCGACGCATTTCGCTGGTATCTGATGGCTTCGCCCCTGCTCAAGGGTAGCGACCTGCGCGTGGAGAAGGACGACAAGCCGATCGCCGACGTGGTTCGAAACGTGATGAACCCGATCTGGAACGCCTGGTACTTCTTCTCGCTCTACGCGAACGCCGACGGTATCCGAGCGGAGTGGGGAACGCCCGACCGAAACGTCCTGGACCGCTACATCCTCGCCAAGACCCGGGAGCTGGTGGAGGATCTGGGCGAGCTGATGGACGCCTACGACATCGCCGGCGCCTGCGGGCGCGTGATCGCCTTTATCGACGCCCTCAACAACTGGTACATCCGCCGCAGCCGCCTGCGCTTCTGGAAGAGCGAGAAGGACGACGACAAGCGCCGGGCCTACGACACTCTCTACACGGTGTTGGTGACACTGTGCCGCGTGGCGAGTCCCCTGCTTCCCCTCCTCAGCGAGGAGATCCACCGCGGCTTGACCGGAGAAGAGAGCGTGCATCTCGGCAACTGGCCCGACGCGGAGAGCCTTCCAGCGGATCCCGCCCTGGTAGCCGACATGGACCGGGTGCGCGACGTCTGCTCCACGGCTCTCGCGATGCGACGCACCGAGAACGTCCGAGTCCGCCAGCCTCTGCACTCTCTCACCGTCGCGGGTTCCCAGGTCGAGCGCCTGCGCCCCTTCCTGGATCTGATCCAGGACGAGGTGAACGTGAAGGAGGTGCGACTGAGCGAAGAGATCGAATCCTTCGCCAGCTTCCAGCTCCAGGTGAATGCGCGGCTGCTCGGACCCAGGCTCGGGCCGGAGATGAAGGCGGTGATCGCCGCGGCCAGGCAGGGTGATTGGACGATCGAGGAGGGGGGCCGCGTAGAGGTCGCCGGACAGGTGCTCTCCGATGACGAGTACAGCCTGTTGCTCCGGCCCACCGAGGGCGTGGCGTGCCAGGCGCTCTCCACCAACGACATGGTCGCGGTGCTCGACTTCGAACTCAGCGAGGACCTGGTCCAGGAGGGCAGGGCGCGGGATCTGGTGCGGCTGATCCAGCAGGCGCGACGCGAGGCGGGGCTTCACGTCTCGGATCGGATTCGGCTCTCTCTCTCACTTTCGCCCGACTGGAAGGCCGCGGCCACCGCCTTCCGCGACTACCTGGCGGAGAACACGCTGGCGAGCGAGCTCGACGTGGAGGGGAACCACCTCGAGGGAGCTCTGTTCCAGCAGCAGACCCAGCTCGGCGACGAGACGGTGCAGCTCTCCATCTCCAAGGTCGGCTAGCAGCGCCACCGGGGCTACTCGCTCTGGGGAAAGTACTCCCGATTGAGCTCCGCACCGTGGTCGAACTCGGCCACCTTCATCTTCTCTCCGTTCTCCCACCAGGCGGTCCAGACACCGTGGTACTGCCCATCTCGGAACTCGCCCTCGGTCTGGATCTGTCCGTTTTCGTAGTAGCTGGCGGCCTTGCCGTGCCGCTTGCCGTTGCGGTACTCACTGACCACCATGGGCTTGCCGTTCCGGTACCAGGCCAGCCACTTCCCGTTCAGGACGTTCGCCTTGTACTCCTCCAGAGATTCCCTGGTTCCATCCTCGTACCAGGTCGTGAAGGCGCCTTGGCGCTTGTCGTCCTGGTAGGATCCCTGCTCCGCCTTCTGGCCATTTCGGTGCCACTCGGTGACGAGGCCCTTCAGCTTCCCGTCCACGAAGTTGGCCTCCACCCGCTTCTCGCCGGTCGGGTACCAGAACACGCTCGGTCCGTGCTGAGTTCCATCGGGCAGCTGGCACCACTGTTTGTGCCCGTTGGGAGGAGCCGCGCCCTCGAGGGTCGCGCCGTCAGGACAATCGAGGTCTCCGGCGAGAGCCGCCGCGCCGAAGCCCAGAGCCAGGAGCAAGATAAGGGGGCCCGGAATTCGCATGTGGGAAGGATATCAGCGGTAGCCCATTCCCGGATACAGGAGATTGATGGCGATCAGATGGATCGCCGGAAAGATCCGCCCGATGACCAGCCAGGCCACCAGGATGCCGCCGAAGGAGAACACGGGCTGCCTCATCGCGTCCATCAGCCGCCTCGCCGAGTGGTCGTCGAGGAAGAGCGGCAGAACGCCGCTCCCGTCCAGGGGCGGGAGCGGGATCAGGTTGAAGACGCAGAGCAGCAGGTTCAGCGTGAAGACAACGCTCAAGAGTGTCGCGACGGTCTCGAAGAGACCGGCCTGGGTCGCTGTGGTCAGGTGGTCAAACGTGATCGACGCCGGAGCGTCGAAGACCCCCGCGGCGAATCCAAGCCGGATCGCGATCCCGGCCATCAGCACCAGGAGGAGGTTCGAAGCGGGTCCGGCCAGCGACATCCAAGCCGCGCGTCGCGGATGTGCGTATGCCCAGGCCGGGTCGTAGGGGGTGCTCGCCCAGCCGATCATCCAGCCCATCCACAGATAGGAAAGGATCGGGGCGATCACGGTCCCGAAGGGATCGCGGTGCAGGTGGGGTCTGGGGTCGAGGGAGACCTGGCCGCCGTGATATGCGGTGAGGTCTCCGCCGCGCATCGCCGCCCAGGCGTGGGCCGCCTCGTGGAGGGTGAGAGAGAAGAGCAGGACCACGTACCAGACGATCCCGAGAACGATCGAGTCCAACGCCGGCCTCCAGATACGGCAGCAAGCATACCCCGGTGGGTCAGGCACGAAAGGTGCGATGCAGCTAATCTTCCCTCTGTGCCGGCAACTGAGAGCGAAAAGGACGACACGGGGCGTCCCGTCGTCATCGTCAGCAACCGCCTTCCCTTTACGTACCATCGCGGGTCGCGGGGCATCGAGCGCCGTCCCTCCTCGGGCGGACTGGTTTCGGCGCTGGAGCCGGTGGTCAGCAGGCGGAGCGGCACCTGGATCGGCTGGCCCGGTCTCGAGATCAAGGAGCACGAGCGCATCTCGACCAGGGTCAAGAACTACAAGGTGGCGCCGGTCCTGTTGAGCGAGAGCGAGGTCACCCGTTACTACCACGGTTTCTCCAACCGGACCCTGTGGCCCCTTCTCCACTCCCTTCCCTCCCTGGCGCGCTTCGAGCGCCGGGACTGGCAGAGCTATGAGAAGGTCAACGAACGCTTTGCCAGGGTGACCGCCGAAAACGCACACAAGGGGGAGCTGGTCTGGGTGCACGACTACCAGCTGATGCGCGTCCCCGAGTACCTTCGCCAGTTCACGCCCAGCCGGCGGATCGCGTTCTTCATGCACATCCCGTTTCCCCCCTACGACATCTTCCGGCTCTGCCCCTGGGACCGCCAGCTGCTTCGCGGCATGCTCGCCTGCGACCTGATCGGCTTCCATGTCCAGAGCTATGCGAACAACTTCTTCGATTGCGTGGAGCGTCTGCTCAGCGCTCGCGTCGACCGAAACGCGATGGTCGTCGAGTTGGGAGACCGGAGTTCACAGGTGGGAATCTTCCCGATCGGGATCGATTTCGACCTCTTCGATCAGAAGGCCCGCGAGGTGGCCAGCTCCGAGGACGAGGACCGCGAGCGCTTCGTGCTGGGCGTGGATCGACTGGACTACACCAAGGGAATCGCCGAGCGGATTCGCGCTTTCGAACGGCTCCTCGAGCTCCATCCACGCCACAGAGAAGAGGTGGTCTTCCTTCAGCTCGCGGTTCCGAGTCGCTCCCAGGTTGCGGAGTACAAGGGATTGAAACGCGGGATCGACGAGCTGGTGGGCCGGGTGAACGGCCGTTTCGCCACCGCGAGCTGGTCGCCGATCCGTTACCTCTACCGCTCGGTTCCTCGCGATCGGCTGGTCGCCCTCTACCGCGACGCCGCCGTCGGACTGGTCACTCCGATGCGGGATGGGATGAACCTGGTCGCCAAGGAGTTCGTCGCGTGCCAGGTGGACGACCCGGGTGTCCTGGTGCTCTCGCGCATGGCGGGCGCCGCGGAGACGATGCACGAGGCTCTCCTCGTCAATCCCTTCGACCTGGACGGAACCGCCGAGGCGATCCACCGCGCTCTCACCATGGACCTGGACGAGCGAGCCTCGAGGATGGCATCGCTGCGCCGGCGCGAAAGGCGCGACAATGTGGAGGCCTGGGTCGATCGTTTTCTCGAAGCGGCCGAGCAGAGCCCCGCGCAGATACCGCCCCTGAGCGACGCCGAGGTCCATTCCTGGCTGGGTGCCTTCCTCCGCGACCTTCCGCTCTGCCTGTTCCTCGACTACGACGGAACGCTCTCGCCCCTCGTCGATCATCCATCCAAGGCGAAGTTGTCCGAGGAGATGCGCAAGGCGCTCGATGCTTGCGTCGAGCGGGAGGATACGGAGGTGGCGATCGTGAGCGGTCGCGCCCTCGACGACGTCGCGAAGATGGTGAACCGCTCGGACGTGATCTACGCCGGGAATCACGGGCTCGAGATCGAGGGCCCGGGTCTGGAGGCGTTTCACCACGAGGATCTCGTCCATTACCGGAGACGCTCCGAAACCCTCGCGAGGGAGCTCGAGGCGGTCGAGGTCGACGGGGCCTGGACCGAGGCGAAAGGCCCGACACTCACCTTCCACTACCGGGAAGTCCCGGAGGAAAAGCGGGCGGCTCCCGTGGAAGCGGCGCGGCGGATCATGACCGAAGCCGGATACCAGGCCCGCGACGCGCACCTCGCTGTCGAGGCGCGGCCTCCCATCGGCTGGGACAAGGGGCGGGCCGTTCTCCACATCCTGCGCAGTCTGTACGGCCGCGCCTGGTCCGAGCGGGTGCGCGTGATCTACGTGGGCGACGACCAGACGGATGAGGACGCCTTCCGTTTCCTGGCCGGTCTGGCGATTACCTTCCGGGTAGGAAAGGCCGAGACCCTGACGGCGGCTGCGCGGCGGCTGCCCAGCGTCGACGCGGTCCGCACGCTCCTCGAATGGCTCGCGCGGCGCCCGGCGCCCCAGAGCTGAGGTCGCTTGGAGGCTCTCGACCTCGCGATCCTGGCCGCTGCGGCCTTCGCCACCTCGATCCTATCCGCCGTCGTCGGTATGGCCGGGGGGATCACCCTGCTGGCGGTGATGCTTCTCTTTCTCGAGCCACTCGCGGCGATTCCCCTCCACGGCGTGATCCAGCTGATCTCGAACAGCTCGCGCACGGCGATTCAGCGAAAGCACGTCGACCTGCACATCCTGCTGCGCTACTCGGCGCTCCTGGTCCCGATGAGCTGGGTGGGTCTGCATCTGGCCAACGCGCTCCCGGCCGCGGCGACGCGGGTCATGATCGGGATCTTCGTGCTGATCGCGACCTGGTTCCCGGGATGGCTGTTGCTGGGGACCCATCCCGAGGAGACCAATCCCGGCCGTCGTTTCCTGGTCCTGGGCGGCGTGGTGGGGGTGCTGAACATGACGATCGGTGCGACGGGGCCCCTGATCGCGCCCTTCTTCCTCAATCTGGGCCTGGATCGGCGTGCCCTCGTCGGCACCAAGGCCGCCTGCCAGACCCTGGGCCACCTGGTCAAGATCGTCCTGTTCGGAATGGCGGGCTTCGCCTTCGCTCCCTACCTGGTGCTGCTGCTGGCCGCCGGGGCCTGCGTCGTGGTCGGCACCTGGATCGGGAGCCAGATCCTCGAGCGCGTGAGCGAGCGCTTCTTCCGGCGACTCTACATGGGCGTTCTCACCGTGATCGCTCTGCGCCTGCTGGCAGGTGAAGTCTTCGCGCTGCACCTGTCGCCCTGAGGCTGCGCCTCCGAGCTCCCGAGTGCAGCAAAACCGCTTCTCCCGCGTCCGCAGCTTGGCCCGGCTCTTGCTCATTCCGATCCGCATGACGGGATCGGCATGACGGTTCAAGCCATGGTGACGCCTGGCCGGAGCAAGAAGCTGGGGACCGCCCTCGCCAGCGCGCTGGGGCTTCTGACCCTGCTCTGGCTGATCTACCTCGGCCTCACCTGGGACCTCCGCTCCAGCGCCCGCGAGCCGGACGCCGCCTTCGAGCCCGTGGCCGTGGCGCGCGGCGATCTTCCGGAGACGGTGGTGGCCACCGGGGTCCTGGAGCCGAGCGCCCGAGTGGTCGTACAGTCCGAGATTCCGGGCATCGTCGCCGTCGTGCACATCGACGACGGCGAGCGGGTGACGAAGGGCCAGGCGCTGGTCGAACTCGACCGCGAGCGGCTCGAGGACCGGGTGGCGGAGCTCGCCGCCGGCCTCGAGATGCGCCGCGCCCGCGCGCGATTCGATCTGGTGGGTCGGGCTCGCGCCGAGCTCGAGAAGGCACGGCGGGACCTGGAGCGAGAACGCCGTCTCTTCGAGAAGGGAGTGGTATCGAAGGAGCACATCGAGGATCTCGCCCATGCGGTCGCGGTCCTCGAGATCTCTCTCTCCGACGCGCACGCCGAGCTCGCCGCCCGACGCGCGGCGGTTCGGGAGGCCGAAAACGCCCACCGTCGGGTCGAGCGCGATCTCGCCAAGACGGTGATCCGTTCGCCCGTCGATGGCGTCGTGGTGCGCCGGGAGGTGGAGGTGGGCACGGCCGTCGCCGATCTCCAGAACGGCGGCACGGTGGTGGCGAGCCTGGCAGACGATCACCGCATCCACGTTCTCGCCCAGGTGGACGAGAACGACGTGGCGGGGGTGAGGGTGGGACAACCGGCGCGTGTCCAGATCGACGCCTTTCCGGGCGAGGTCTTCGCGGGGACGGTGCGCAAGGTGTCGTCCTCGGGAACCAGCGAGGGCGGCGTCTCCAGCTTCGATATCGAGATCGAGGTCGCTCCCGACGACCGCGTGCGCGTGGGAATGTCGGCCGACGCCCGGGTGGAGGTTCGGAGGCACCGGCGGGTGCTCCTGGTGCCCAACACCGCTCTGGTGCGGACCGAGGAGGGAGCCAAGGTGCGGGTCGTGCACCAGGGCGAGCGGTCCGAGCTGGTCGCCATCGACGAGGGATACAGCGACGGCTTTCAGACCGTCGCGCTCCGGGGCCTCTCCGAGGGCGACAGCGTCCTGGTTCGTTCGGACGGCACCGAGCCATGAGCGCACTCCTCGAGCTGCGCGGTATCTGCAAGCGCTTCAGCCTCGGAGAGAAGCAGGTGGAGATCCTCCACGGCGTCGACATCGACGTGCGAGCCGGGGAGTTCGTGGCGATCATGGGACCCTCCGGATCCGGGAAGACCACCTGCCTGGAGATCCTGGGCGCCCTCTCCCGCCCTACCGAGGGCAGCTACTCTTTCGAGGGCCAGCCGGTTCACCACCTCGACGACGATTCGCTGGCCGATCTGCGGGCCCGCCGCATGGGCTTCGTGTTCCAGACCTTCAACCTGATGCCTCGCATGTCCGCCGTGCGCAACGCGGCACTCCCACTGCTCTACGCTGGAGTCGCGCGAAGGGAGCGCGAGGAGCGAGCCGGAAACCTGCTGGGTCGCGTCGGTCTCGGTCATCGTCTGGAACACCGCCCGGCACAGCTCTCCGGTGGGGAAAGGCAGCGAGTCGCCATCGCCCGGGCTCTCGCCAATGAGCCAGGCCTGATTCTCGCCGACGAGCCCACCGGCAACCTGGACGAGGCCACCAGCCGGGAGATCCTGGAGCTGTTTCGCGAGCTTCACCGGGAAGGGCGCACCCTCGTCGTCGTCACCCACAACGACGAGGTCGCCTCCTGTGCGGAGCGGGTGATCCGTCTCCGCGACGGACGCATCGCGCAAGGGGCGTGAGATGGGACGCTCCTTCGGTCGCCGGTTGCGGATGCTCTCCCCCTTGGTGGGAGACGGAGTGGCGGAGCTTCGCGCCGCCTGGCGAAGCCATGCCCTCACCCTGATCGGCCTGGTCTGGGGCTCCGCCGCCGTGGTCCTGCTCCTGTCCTTTGGCGTCGGGTTCACCCAGTTTCTCGACCTGGGCGTCAAGAAGACCGGGGATCGCTGGACTGTCGTCGACGGCGAGTACACCACCGCGGAGTCGGGGGGGCGGCGCCCGGGTCGAAGCGTCGAGCTGACCCTCGACGACCTCGACCGGATCCGCGCGGGCGTGCCGAGCGCGCTCCGCGCCGCCGGCGAGATCCTCGAGGCTGCCAGCGTCGAGACGCCCCACCGCACCCGGGCCACCGTCGTCTCCGCCGGAAGCCCCGAGATCCGGAGAATTCGCAATCACACGATCCGGCGTGGCCGCTACTACGACGCTTCCGACGAGCGCTCGGGGCGCCGCGTCGCCGTGATAGGCGCCGAGTTGGAGAAGATCCTGTTCGCCGACGCCGATGGCCTCGGCCGCTCCCTCCAGATCGACGGAGTTCCCTTCGAGGTAGTCGGTGTGCTGGCGCCGAAGGGCTCCCAGCTGATGACCAACATGGACCTCCACGACCTGATGCTCTTCGTCCCCCTGCGCGCTGGCGGGCGGCTGTTTCGCGAGCGGAGGTCGGTCGACCACATCTACGTCGAGCCCCGTCGCATCGACGAGGGCGATCGCATGGAGGGGGAGATCCGCGAAGCTCTCTGGCCGCTGCACTCCCTGCATTCCGAGGAGAGCGAGGCGATCGCTTTCGAGAGTGTCCCCGAGATAATGCGCCCGGTCCGCAACGTCTTCGTCGCCTTGCAGGCGTTGCTCGGCGTCGTTGGCACCGTCACCTTGGCGATGTCGGGCGTGAGCGTCGCCAACCTGATGATCGCCATCGTCGGCGGACGGCGTCGCGAGTTCGCCATGCGCCGGGCCTGCGGGGCGCGCCGCAGCGACCTGCTGCTTCAGCTCATGGTCGAGACCCTGGTCATCGTCGGCCTGGGCGGGGCCGTCGGTGTGGCGAGTGCCCTGCTCATCACGACGCTCCTCGGCTACGCCCCGCTACCGCCCGCATTCCCGGCGCCTCGGGTTTCGGCAAACGTGCTGCTCATCACCTTCGTCGTCTTGGCTGCCGTTGGTCTGATCGCCGGCATCGCCCCGGCTCGGATCGCCGCCCGCGTCGATCCCTCGACCGCGCTGCGGGTGACCTGATGGAGCTTCGCGAGTACCTTCGTCAGGCCATCGAGATCCTCTCGGATCATCCCAGGCGCGTGGTGGCCTCCTCCCTGGGCGTCTTCTGGGGAGCCGCCGCCATCGTCCTGCTGCTGGCCTGGGGCGCGGGCTTTCGGGAGTACATGAAGAGCGAGCTCGGCCGCTACGGCAGGAGCGCCGTGACGATGTACCCGGCGAGCACCTCCTCGGGGTTTCCGGGCTACCGCAAGGGTGTTCGCGTCGAGATCTCGCGAGAAGACGCCGCCGCCGTCGCACGAGAGAACGCCAATCTCATCGAGACCATCCTCCCCGAGCACCTCTCCGAGGAGCGCCTCCTGGTCGAGGCCGGAGATCGCGTCCGTCGCCTCGACATGTCGGCGGCCGATCACCGCTACGCTCACTATCGAAAGTTCGCGATCGGCCAGGGGCGCTTCTTCGACGCCAGCGATGTGGAGGACCGCCGTGCGGTCGCGATTCTCGGCTTCGAGGCGGCTGCCGATCTCTTCGGCGACGCGGAGCGTGCCCTCGGCGGACGGATTCGTGTGGAAGGCCGCGGCTTCGAGGTGATCGGCGTGGCCGATCCCAAGGGCCGGCAATACATGAATACGAACCGGCCCGACAACCGCCTGCTGATCCTCCCGATCACCACCGCCGAGGCCAAGCTCGGCTTCCGGAAAGAGGCGGTATCGAGGCTGATGGTCTTTACGCTCCCGGGCATCTCTGCTGCGGAGTCGGTGAATGCGGTGCTCTCCAGCCTGGGCCCGCGGGCCGGCTTCCACCCCGAGGACGGCGACGCTCTCAAGTGGTTCGACAATGCCCAGCTCCTCGACCTGGTGGACCTCTTCTACGCCGGCTTCAGCGTCTTCATCGGCGTAGCGGGGATCATCACCCTGCTGATCGGAGCGGTCGGCATCGCCAACTACCACCTGGCCACGCTGAGCGAGCGGAGTGTGGAGATCGCCGTCTCCAAAGCGATCGGTGCGACGAATCGGACCCTGATCTTCCAGACCGTCCTCGAGTCCTTGCTGGTCTCGGGAAGTGCTGCCCTGGGCGGCGTCGCTCTCGGTCTCGCGGCCTGTGCGGCTCTGGGGCGGATCTCCGCCTCCCAATCGCTTCCCCATCCGATCGTCTCGCTGCCCGCGGTCGTCGTTACCTTCGTTGCCGTTCTCGGCGTCGCGGTGGTGGCGGCGTCACTACCAGCGCGGAGAGTGAGCCGGATCGAGATCTCGGAGGCGCTGCGCGCGGAGACCTGAGGACGCCTGCTACTCTCGCCGCTCACTTCGAGGAGGCTCTGGCAGCATGAAGATCGGGATGAACCTTCCCGTGATGGTCCCGGGCCTGGACCGCGACCTGATTCTCGAATGGTCGAGGCGGGTGGACGAGGGACCCTACGCGAGCCTCGCCGCCGGCGAGCGAATCACCTTTCCCAATCCCGAGATGATGGTCACCCTGGCCGCCGCGGCCGCCGTCACCGAGCGCGTCCGGCTGGCCTTCAACGTCCTGGTCCTGCCCATGCACAGCGCGGTGCTGATCGCCAAGCAGGTGGCGACGCTGGATGTCATCTCCGCCGGCCGCGTCACGCTCGGCGTGGGTGTGGGTGGGCGCGAGGAGGACTACAGGGCGGTCGGCGTCGCTTTCGGCGAGAAGCGGCTGGGGCGTCTGGAGGAGCAGGTCGGGCTGATGCGCCGCGCCTGGGCGGGCGAGCCCGTGGTGGAAGGCGCGCTCCGCCCGGTGGAGCCGGGTCCGGTGCAGCCGGGTGGGCCCGAGATTCTCGCGGGTTCGCTATTCCCGAGATCCATCCGCCGCGCGGCGCGCTGGGCCGATGGGCTCTGCAGCTTCAGCTTCGGTCCCTCCGCAGACGAGGTCGGGCGCCAGTTCGAGCTGGCGCGAGCCGCGTGGAAGAGAGAAGCGCGGAGCGCCCCTCCTCGCCTGGTCACGGGCTGCTGGTTCGCGTTGGGGAGCGCCGCACGCGAGCAGATGGATGAATACCTCCATCGCTACCTCAACTTCATGGGTCCCGGTATCGCCGAGACGCTGGCCCCCACCGTCACGACGACCTCGGACAAGGCGCTCCAGGCCGCGGTCGGAATGATCGAAGATCTCGGGGCCGACGAGCTGATCTTGGCGCCCACGACCTCCGATCCGGACGAGGTGCACCGCGTCGCGGACCTTCTCGCCTAGGCAACCCGGTTTCGCTGCGCGTGAACCCAGGTCGCCAGCCGCTCCCGCCAACGGCGAGGGGTCTCGAACTCGAGAGCGAGGACGCCGAGCCCCGCCGGGATCACCAGGAAGGCCGGGCCCGGGGCGACGATGAGCAGCAGCCCGAGGACGACGATCGTACTGCCGGCCAGACCGACGAGCAGCCGACGTGCAGTGCGTCTGCCCGGTCGCGTGAAGCGTTTCACGGCGCCGTCTACAGCGGGTCGTGGCGGGTGGTTGCGCTGTCCTGGGAAGCGTCCTTGTCGACGGAGGGGTCGAAAAGCGCGTCCCCCGTCAGCCTGTTGACCGCGGCCACCACGCGGTCGAGTCCCGATTCCTCGTCGGGGCTCGCCGGCATCAGGAACCACAGGGTCAGATAGAGGACGATCCCCAGGCTGGAGAAGCTCGGCAAGGCGAGCACCACGAAGATCGCGCGAACCGCAGTGACCGGGATGTCGAGCTGGTTCGAGATGCCGGCGCAGACACCGGCGATCTTCCTCTCCTCGAGATCGCGGTTCCATTCTCGTAGCGAGTGCCGCACCTGACCGGCGACCGTTTCCCTCATCGGATCTCCTTCGACTCGGCGCTTCCCCAGATCCAGGTCTGGCCCCTGGATACCCTTACTACGCACGACTCGGGTGCCTGGTTCGCGGCTCCCCCGCGGGTTGGTGTAGATTGGCACGATGGCATCGCTCCGCACAGGTCTCGCCCGGTCCGTGATCACTCCTCCCCGCGGTAGCTATCTGATCGGCTATGGCGATCGCTACCTCGGAGCGAGCGGCGTGCACGACGATCTCACCGTCACGGCGTTGGTGTTGGACGACGGATCCAATCGCCTCACCATCGTCGCCCTCGACATGCTCTGCCTTCATGAAGACGTCGTCGCGCGTATCCGCGAGCGCTGCCCCGGGGAAGTGCTGATCGCCTGCTCCCATACCCACGCCGGGCCGATCGCCTTCGCCGACCGCCACAGCGGCTGGAGACGCCGCCGTCTCATCGAGAACATCGTCCGCAAGGTGGTGGGTGTGGTCGCCGAGGCGGGGCGGTCCCTCGAGCCCGCCGAGCTTCGCTTCGCAGTCGGCGAGGCCCGCATCGCCGTCAATCGTCGCGAGGGCGGTCCCGACGGAAAGATCGTGCTCGGTGTGAACCCCGACGGAGTGGTAGATCCCGAGCTCGGGGTGCTCCAGGTTCTGGACGCCCGCGGGGCGGCCCGGGCGACGCTGGTGAACTTCGCCTGTCACCCCGCCATTCTCTCGCCGAAGAATCGCCAGATCTCCGCCGAGTGGCCCGGCGTCATGCGCAGAGAGGTGCAGGCCGCCACGGGAGCGGCGTGTCTCTTCCTGCAGGGTGCGACTGGAAACCTGAACCCGAAGCACGAATGGGGCGATCGGGATTTCGAGGCGGTGGAAGACCTGGGAAGAGAGGTCGGTCGGGCGGTGCTCGAGTGCTGTGAACGGGGACTGACGCCGATCGCCGCCACTCCGCTGGCGTCGGCGCGGCAGGAGGTTGCGCTCCCGGTGATCGAGCGCGCCGGGGAGAGCTACCGCGAGACGGCCGCGAGGATCCTGGGAGTGCCGAGCTTCGTCATCGATCCCGTGCTTCGCTACCTCTATCCCTGGCGCCCCCGGCTTCGGCCCGGCCCCGATGGGCGGCCGGAGTTCCCGATGGAGGTGCAGGTCTTCCGCATCGGAGATCTGGCGCTGGTGGCCCACGCCGCCGAGACATTCACGGAGATCGGTCAGGCGATCAAGCAGGGGTCTCCCGCTCCCCACACACTGTTCGCCGGCTACAGCAACGGCTGCATCGGCTATCTGCCCACGGCGGAAGCCCACGCGGAAGGTGGCTACGAAGTCGAGGAGGCCCCGTTGGCCTATCGGGTCTCGGGAACCTACGACCCCGGCTGCGCCGCGATGGTGACCGAGCGCTCGATCCAGATGGTCGCGTCACTGTATTGAGTTCGGCTGGTTCTCGCTGGTGTCGGGCTCCACCACCAGAGTGAGTCCGTGGACGCGGAGCACCCGGACCCGATCGCCGGGCTCTACCGGTGGCGACCCCGGTTGAAGCTCGGCGCGCCAGAGCTCCGCGGAGATGCGGACGTAGCCGGAGGGCTGCAGGGCATCCTGGGCGGTTCCTCGCGCGCCGAGCAGGCTGGTTGCGCCGCCCGGGGAGCCAGACTGGTAGGCGATCCGGACGAACGGGAACAGCACCGCGTCCTTGATCACCCAGAGCGCGATGATCCCGGCGGCCGCCCAATCGGGAAGCCCCACCCAGCTGCGCGCCCCGATCGCCAGGAGGCAGACCACCGACAGCTCCGGGAGCTGGAAGAGGACGTACTTGCCGACGGTGCGGTAGGAGTTGTCTACTTTGATGCCTCGAAAGCCATTGCTTCGGTGATGGTCGTGCTGTGCCGGCCCCGAATGCCGTGGGTCGACGGTCCCTTGAGACGACGAATTCTCGGAAGGCGCTGCCGGTCTGTCAATCGAGCCGCAGCCCTGAACGTTTGTTCCGCTTCTTCCAGTAGCGGCGCACGAAGCCCGGCCGCGTGTCCGCGCCCGCCTTGCGTGCGACCTGGTCTTCCCATTCTTCAAGGAGCCGCTTCCCCTCCGCGAAGGCGTCGGCGGGCTCCGGCGGGTCGGCCAACCATTCCTTCTCCACCGCGTCGCGTTGCTCCCGGTAGAGGGGCAGCAAGCGTGCCGGGTCCGCGACGACCCGGCGGTGAAGGCGCTCGTGCCGCCACCACAGGCTCGCATCGTCCGCCTGATCGGTGGGTGCGGGGCCCAGGTCCAGGGGCTCTTCCACGCGAACCGGTTTGAAGAGTCCCGTGCACGGTGCTGCGCTTCCCGTCACCCAGTGCTGTACGCCCAGAGCCGAGAGCTCGGCCACCCAGGACGCGGTGGTCTGGGAGCCGGCCAGGATCCCGCCGGCGTGTACACAAGGCATACCCATTCCGCCGTTGACCCAGGAGTAGGGGGGGGCGTCGCCTCCGGCCCCGTGATCGCGGAGCAGCGCCATCATGTCGGCGAGGCTCTCCGCCTTCCGCGCACGGCGCTCGGTACAGGCCTGGCGTCTGCGGGCGGCGGCGACCCGGGTCTTGAGCGAGGTAGCGTACTGGCTCGCGAAGGGCTCGATGCTGAGAGCGTTGGAGATGGTCCGGGCGCCGTGCACGGTCTCCGCCACCCAACGGCGCCCGGCGGTCTCGAGCACGAAGGCGCCGCCCGGGTCGGCGACGATGTAGCTGTTGTGGTAGGTGAAGAGCCGGTCCTCGTGACCGCAGCCTCCGCCCTGGCCGTGGATCTCCAGCAGGCGCGTGATGGTATCCACCGCCTCCTCCGCCGTGGCGGACCTCTCCAGGGCCAGCCGCAGCAGGTCCATTCCGGTGAGCCCGGTGTCTGCGTAGGGCTCCTTGGTGAAGACCGCTTCGTTCCCGATCACCACCCCGTGCTGGTTGGCTCCGATCTCGGCGCCCCACATCCAGAAGGGGCGGGAGAGCAGCACGGCGTTCGTCTCACCCGCCTGGGGGATCTCGATCCAGGTGCAGCGCAACCGGGCCCCCGGTTCGAAGCGAGCGGCCGGCCGCCAGTCCAGGAGCTGGGACTCGTTGGGATCCCGATCCGAGTTCTTGGCGAACAGCACCCGCCCGGCCTTCACGATGACAGCGGTATCACACACAGCCACGACCTCCCGTATTGCGGCATTCGACTTCCGCACCCGGCGTCCGCCCCTCGACGAGGCGGGAGGAGGACGCCGATTCGCGCGCGTTCATCCCTTCGCCCGGAGCGCCTCCCTTACCAGCACCAGGCGATCGTTGCCGAAGTACATGTCGTCTCCGTTCACGAAGATCGTCGGAGAACCGAAGCCGCCTCTGGCGATCAGCTCCTCGGTGTTGGCGCGGAGCTTCGCCTTGTACTCCGGAGCGGCGATCTTCCCGAAGAACTCGTCCCGATCGAAGCCGACGCGATCCACGATCCCAGCGAGCACGTCGTCCCGGGAGATGTCCTCCAAGTCTCCCCAGTATGTCTCGAATACGGCCCGCACGTAGGTGGGGAGCCGTCGCTTCTCGTCGGCCACCAGGGCGCCCCGCATGGCCTTGACGCTGTTTACCGGGAAGACGGAGGGCATTCCGATCCGCAGACCGTAGTGCCGCGCCCAGTCCCCGAGGTCCTTGGCGTAGTAGCGCGCCTTTGGCGGCACCGGGTTGGCGCGCTGCTCGTACACACTCGGGTTGACCGCGTTGAAGACGCCCCCCACCAGGATCGGACGCCAGACCAGATCTGCTCCAGCCTCCGCCGCGAGATCCCCGATCCGGTGGAAGGCCAGATAGGTCCAGGGACTGGAACAATCGAAGAAGAACTCGAGCTTCAAGGTCGCCCCCTCGGATCATCCTGCCATGGTGACTCTACCGCTGAATCCCGCCTCCGGGTGTGAACTCAGCTGTCGCGAGATGAACGGCCCGCACCGGGGAGGTCTGCGGTGAGGAACCTCTGGTAGTCCGCGGGCGTATCCAGATCGGTCGCGCCCTCCGGAAAGGGCACCTGCGCCACCTCTGCCTCGCGAGCTTGGAGGACGGACTTTGCGCCCCGATCGCCGCTCAAGCGGGTGAGGTCGGCGAAGTGGCGGCGTGAGAACAGCGCCGGTGCTCCGACGGTTCCCGCGTAGGTGCAGGCGACGATCTCGTGCTCGCCGTGCTCGAAGACTTCGATCAGCCGGTCGAGGAGGGCGGGGTGGATCCGGGGCTGATCGACCGGAGCCAGGATCGCGGCGTCGAACTCGGGTCGCGCGGCCTGGACCGCTTCGACCCCCACGCGGATGGATCCCGCCAAGCCCATCTCCCAGTCGAGGTTGTCGACCACCTCCAGACTCAGCCCCGATACATCGCGGCGTACCGCGCCCGCCTCGGCTCCGACGACGACGTAGACGCCCTGGCACCGGGAGGCCAGCGCGGTCTCGGCGGCCCGGCGCACCAGGCTGATGCCCTCGATCCGGAGCAGCTGCTTGGGCGAGCCCATCCTGCTGGATCCGCCGGCTGCGAGGACGACGGTGGCGACGCGAGTCACGCGCCCTCGTCGTGAATGGGGCCCTTGCGCTCGCACAGCCAACCTCCCGAGTGCCCGGCCAGCACGGCCTGGATCTCGGCGATGAGGGCCAGGGCGATCTGCTCGGGAGACTCCGCCCCGATGTCGAGCCCGGCGGGTCCGTGCAGTCGCTCGAGCTGCTCTCGGGTGAAGGAGACTCCCTCCTCCCTGAGATCCCCGAGCAGCGACTCCGTCCGCCTTCTCGGTCCCAGGATGCCGATGAAGCGCACCACCGAGGGCAGCAGAAAGCGCAGCAGGGTGCGGTCGTGGAGGTAGTGGTGGGTCATGACGAGAGCCGCGGACGTCCCGTCCATCTCCACACGTTCTCCGACACGCTCCGCTTCACACAGCACGACGTCGCTCGCTTCCGGGAAGCTCTCCCGGCGGGCATAGGCGGGGCGCCAGTCCACCACGACCACCTCCCAGCCGAGCTCATTGGCGATGCGCGCCACCGGGACGGCGTCGGGGCCGGCTCCGAACACCAGGAGACGCACCGGAGGGCGGATCAACTCGATCAGGATCTTACCCGCTTCGTCCTCCAGCAGCGCATCGCGCTCCTGCTCGGCGGCCTGGCGGGCGGCGCGCTCGATTTCCGCGGAGCCGGCCGCGGGTCCGCTGAAGCGCCCGTCCGGGTGCAGTGCCCAGTGGGTGGCGAGCGCCGCCTTTCCCGCCAGGGCAGTGGCGATCACCCCCGGCATTCGTTCGCGAATACACTCCGCCACGAGATCCAGCGGACCGGGAGCTTCGCCGTCGACGCGCTCCAGCAGCACGTCCACCGCCCCGGCACAGCCGAGTCCCAGACCCCAGATGATGTCGTCCTCCGAGCGCATGTCGTAGCGGACGATCCGCGGCTCCCCCGCCTCGCGGACGCTCCTGGCATGCTCGAGGAGGTCTCCCTCCAGGCAGCCGCCGCTGATCAGACCGATGATCCGGTCGTCGGGCAGCACCAGCATTCGGGCCCCGGCGCGCCGGTAGGTGGAGCCCTCGGTGTCGCACCGCACTGGCGAGCACTCCCGCTTCTCCCGACTCCCGTAGCATCTGGAAGGCGCCGAGGATGTCGCGGAGCTCCCTCACTGCTCTTCGCCCCTGAGGATCGCCTCCCGCACGATCTTCGACGGAGCGCCGGTGCTGGTCAGCCAGAGCTGGTGGACCGCGCGGGTGGCACCCACGTGCAGAAGCCGGCGCGCCATCGGCTCGTCGGCGAAGTGCGACTCGCTGACACCCACCAGGATCACGTAGTCGAACTCGAGCCCCTTGACCTGCTCGATCTCGGTCACCTCGACGCCCGGCGCAAAGCGGAAATCCTGATCGCGGACGAGATGGAGACGCGGCACCTCACTCCTCTCCAGCCCGGAGTAATAGAGCTCGCTCGAGCTCGGGGACGGGGTGAGCACGGCGACCGACGCCAGGGGCTCCTCGCTTGCCAGCTCGGTCAGCGCATCGGCGAGGGCGGCGATGCAGGCGCCGTCGTCGGTGTGCTGGAAGAACTCCACCGGTGGTCCGGAGCGGGTGGTGATGAGGGGGACGTCGTCCTCCCGCAGCTCCCCGAGCAGGGCGGCCGCGAACTCGCCGATCTCCCGGGAGGTGCGGTAGCTCACCTGAAGGGTGTCGACCTCGGTTCCTTCGATTTTCAGATGAGCGAAGAACTCGGTCCAGGAGGTGAATCCCGCGTCCTGCATCACGTGTTGCTGGGTGTCGCCGGCCAGGGTGAGGCTCTGGTGCTCGTCGAGGCAATCGATCAGGACCCTCACCTCGGTGGGCGAGAAGTCCTGCACCTCGTCGATGGCGACGTGTCTGTATTCGACCCGGCGCCTGGAACCCGCGGTGATGGGGCCGACTCGCATCTGCCAGGCGCGCAGCAACAGCGCATCGTCCTCTTCATCGAGCTCGCCCGGAACCTCTCGATCGCCTCCCAGCCAGGAGGCCAGCTCCTCGTTTCGTCGCCGGCAGTAGTCGGTGATCTCCTCGAGCTCCCGCTCCCGGAAGGCGTCCGGCGCGGTCTCGCGAAGGACCTCGTCGAGGAGCGCGCGCCCGGTCAGCACGCTGGCCAGGTCGTCGATGACCTGGCTGGGGGTGGCCGGGCCCGCGACGCGCTTCACCTGCCGTTCCAGTGCGACGAGGAGGGCGGGGTGCAGCTTCAGGCGCCTGACGGGTGCCGGCGTGTCCTCGCGGTGACGGTTGGGGAGATCCGGGAAGAGCCGACGGCGTTGCTCCGCCGCCCACTCTCTGAAGGTGCGCACCTGGACCCGCTCGACACCGAGGGCGGGAAGAACGTGACTGACGTAGTTGCGGAGCGCTGGTGAGAAGACCACGAAGAGCGTGCGACTCGAGTCGATGTCGGGGTCCTCGTAGGCGAGGTAGGCGATGCGGTGGAGGGCCACCGTCGTCTTGCCAGAGCCCGCGGCACCGCGGATCACCACGAAGCCGGAGTCGGGACGCGTGATCAGATCGAACTGCTCCGGGTCGATCAGGCCGGCGATATCCGGCAGGTGCTTGTCCGCTCGTTGCCTCGAGCCGGAGAGATCGGTCCCGAGGCGTCTCCCGGAACCCTCGCTGAGGCCGTGGACGCGGAGGGCCGCGCCTTCGCCTCCCGAGAGGCGAGGTGCCTCGCGGTTGGTTCGTCTCCATTCGTCGGGGCGTGCGGGATCGGCGAGGAAGGTGCCCTCGGGCGCCTCCACCCGTTCCAGGGTGCCGTTGCGGATCGCGAGGGTGCGCCGAGCCAGGACGCTCCCCTGCACGGTTCGACCGTTGATCTCCTCCTCGTACTCGTCCCCCTGCTGGTAGCGGTAGAAGAGCTGAGCGATCGGGGCGTCACGCCAGTCGACGATCCGCAGACCCTGCTTCAGGTAGGTGCCCTTGCCCAGGCAGAGATCCCGGATCCGGTCTCCCTCCTGGAGGCGGAGGTGAGCGAAGTAGGGAGAGTCGCGATCGACCCGGGGTGCGCTCCGGGACTTGCGGAGCTGCTGCAGGAGCGCCGTCTGGAGGTTCCAGCGGGTGTTGAGCGCAGAGCGTTCGAAGTAGTCCATCTCGCCGCGGAGCAGCTGTTCGCGGATCCGCTCGAGATCGTCGACCAGAGAGTCCTCCGAGGGAGGCTCCGACAGGGGGAAACGCTCCAGGGCCGCGGAGACCCGTTCGAGCAGTTTCAGCTCCTCGGTCACGATCGGGTGGTTCACGCTTCGTCTCCGCCTGCCCTCATCGGGGGAATCCTTTCGTGTAGAGGAAATCCCGCGAAAATCCAAGTCTCATCTCGCGCAGGCGGTCCTGGCGGGGCATTCGTGCGCGTCACGCCTCTCGCCCCCCCAGTTGTTCTCCGGGGCTACTGAGAGTCTGGCCCCGCCGGGACCCACCCGATCCGTGCCAGCTCTTTCTTGGCCGTCTCCTCGGCGGGCTCGTAGATCGCCACGGCGGAGGTCTCGCCGGCCTCGATCTCGAGGTCCTGAGACATGGGCTCCCAGCGCTCGCCTCGCTTCACGGCGAGCACGATGAAGGGGTCGGGCCTGTCGCCTGCCGCCTCCGGCGCCCCTTCGGGCTCCAGTCGACGGTACTTCCGGACTGCGACGTCGCCGTGGCGGAAGCGTACGTGCCAGCGTTCCACATCCTTGGGTCCGTCGAAGAGAACGCGGCTCTCCTGCTTTTCGACGATGCGGGAGGTGACCTCGCTGCTGCCCGGGTTCACCGCGACGTAGCTGTCGCGAACACCGAACTCATCGCGAGCTTCGCCGGTAAAGTGGCTGTTCACCTCGTTGTTGGCGGTGAGGCCGAACACCGCCCGCGCCCGTTCCAGGCGCATTCGCGCGAGCGTGCGCAGCTCGATGGCGTTGCCGTAGACGACGGGGAAGCCGCGCTCCTGGGCCGCGCGACAGTGCCCCGGATTGCTGTCGGCGAAGATCACATGTCCCCCGTTCTCTCGGAGAATCTCACCCAGTGCGAAGCCCAGCTCCTCGGCGCCGAGAATCACCAGGGCGTCACGTCCCGGCGTGCGCACACCCAGCATTCGCGCCACCAGAGCGCCGGTTCCCCCTTGTACGACGACGGTGAACGCGATGGTCAGGAAGACCAGCGCGCGGATCTCGGCTCCGCCAGCGATGCCGGACTCCTCCAGGATCACCGCAGCCAGCGAGGCGACGGCGGCGGCGACGACTCCTCGGGGTGCGACCCAGGAGAGGAAGGCCTTCTCGCGCCTGTCGAGCTCCGAGCCGGTCGTGCTGAGGATCACTCCCAGGGGCCGTACGACGAACGCGAGGACCGCGACGCAGGCCACGCCGGGCCAGCCGAGGCTGGCCACGTCGCTGATCCGGACATCCGCGGCCAGCAGCACGAAGAGAAGGCCGATCAGGCCCACAGTCAGATGCTCCGAGAACTCGCCGAGCTCCTGACTCACGCGGGTCTCCATGTTTCCGACCACCACGCCGGCCACGGTGACTGCCAGGATTCCGCTCTCGCTGACCACGCTCTCGCAGACCTCGAAGGTGACCAGCGCCGTTCCGATCACGAAGAGATTTTCCAGGCCCTCGGGGATTGCCCTCCGGATTCGCAGCACCCCGACGATCGCGAAGCCGAAGGCCAGGCCTGCGCCTGCTCCGAATCCCAGACGGTAGAGGAGGCCGAGAAAGCCGGAGGTGAAGGAGTCGAGGCCGGGGGTGAGAACGATCTCGAGAGTGACCACCGCCAGAATCGCGCCGATGGGATCGATCAGTACGCCCTCGGCCTCGAGCACGGTGGCCAGTCGCGGCCGCAGTGGGACGTTCCGGAGCAGCGGACGAATCACCGTGGGGCCGGTGACGACGACCAGGGTTCCGAACAGGATCGAGAGTCTTGGCGACCAGCCCATGATCGATCCGGCGGCGAGAGCACCGCCCGCAGCCGTGACCAGGGCTCCGACCGTGACGAGTCTCCGGATCGCGGAGCCCTCCCGGCGCAGCCGTCGAAGGTCGAGGTTCAGGCCACCCTCGAAGAGGATCACGGCGACGGCCAGAGAAACGAGGGGAAAGAGACCCTCGCCGAGGGATTGCGGAAGGATCAGCCCCAGCCCGTCGGGTCCCAGGAGGATTCCGGCCGCGAGGAGAGGCACGATGCTGGGAACCCGCAGGTGACCTGCGATGAGCTGGGCGACGACACCCGCACCCAGAGCGAGGGCGAAGGTGAAGCTCGGGTCGATCTGGTTCATCGGTGAGGAAACCTATCACTGATGGGGGTCGGGTTACCTCCCCCGGAGTAGAATGGAACTGTGGATGTCGCCAGTTTTCTGACCGAGCTGGTCCTGCTGATCGCCTTCGCCGCCGCTGGCGTAGCGCTCTTCGAGAGACTTCGCCTTCCCTCCATCGCCGGCTTCCTGGTGATGGGTGCGCTGGTCGGGCCCGGGGGCGTCGGCCTGATCTCCGATCCGGAGGAGGTCCGCATCCTGGCGGAGTTCGGCGTGGTCTTCCTGCTCTTCGAGATCGCCCTCGAGCTTCCCGTCGAACGGCTCTGGCGAATCTGGCGGGTCTCCCTGTTGGCGGGTGGGCTCCAGGTGGGCCTCACCGTGATCCTGGTCGCCGCCGGCGCCTCGCTTCTCGGCGTCTCACCTCGCACGGCGCTGGTCCTGGGCCTGCTGGTGGCCATGTCGAGCACGGCCCTGGTGATGCGCCTTTTGTCCGAACGGGGGGAGATCGACGCACCTCACGGTCAGCTCGTCGTCGGCATCCTTCTCCTCCAGGACATCTGCATCGTGCTCTTCCTGCTGGGGATCCCGGTTCTCGCCGGGGAGACGCCCGCCTCCGCCTTCCCCTTCCTCATGGCCCTGATCCGCGCCGCTGCCGCACTGGCCGTCTTCTTCGTGGCCGCGCGCTTTCTCCTGCCCCGCCTGCTCGAGAGAGTGGCGCAGCTGCGCTCCCAGGAGCTGTTCAGCATGATTGCGGTGCTGCTGGTGGTGGGGGCCGCCGTCTCCGCCGAGCGCATTGGGCTGACCCTCGCAGTGGGCGCCTTCCTGGCTGGGCTCGCGGTGAACTCGACGGTCTACGGCCATCAGCTCTTCGCCGAGCTGATTCCGCTTCGCGGTGTGTTGCTCGGCGTCTTCTTCACCGCGGTGGGAATGCTCTTCGATCCAGAAACCGCCCTCGAGCACGCGAGCGGTGTGCTCCTCTTCGCGTCCGCCGCCATCTTCTTGAAGGCGGGGATCGTCGTCGCGGTGGTCGCGCTCGTGCTTCGCCAGGGGCTCCGCCTGGGGATCCTGTCGGGTTTCTCCCTCGCCCAGACTGGTGAGTTCTCCTTCATCCTGGCCGCTGTGGCCGCGTCCGCCGGACTCCTCGACGAGGGGCTCCAACAGGTCTTCATCGCGGGCTCGGTGCTCTCCCTGCTGGCGACCCCCTTCCTGGTGCGCGCGGCTCCGGTGGTCGCGGCGCGGCTGACCCGCAGCACTCCAGTCGCACACCGGCGGGCCGATGAATTGCGGCTCTCGGACCACGCCGTGCTGGTCGGCTTCGGTCTGGCGGGACGCAACCTGGCCCGGGTGCTCCGCGCGCTGGAGATCCCCTACGTCGCCGTCGAGACCAACGCGGCGGCGGTGCGGGAGGCTCGGGCTCGAGGCGAGGAAGTGATCTACGGGGACGCCACACGCTCCGTGCTCCTGCAGCGCGTCGGGATCGCCCGGGCCAAGCTGATCGCCGTGGCGATCACGGACCCCACCGCGACGCGCCAGATCGTCAAGCTCGCCCGTTCGCTCAATCCAGAGGCCGCGATCCTGGCGCGCACGCGTTACGTCCTCGACGTGGATCGCCTCCAGGTGTCGGGCGCCAATGTGGTCGTGGCCGAGGAGCTGGAGGGAACCATCGATCTGGTCTCCGAGACGCTGCGCATCTTCGGGATCGCCGAAGGTGCGATCGAGCGCTTCACCAGTGAGCTTCGCGACGAGGGCTACGAGATGCTCCGGATGCCCTCCGCGCTGGCGCTCGATCCCTGGCTCACCGAGCTGCTCGAGCGAGTCTCGACGGAGTGGATCGAGGTGCCGGTGAGCTTCGAGGGGGAGGCGAGCCTGGCCGATCTGGCGTTTCGGGCCCGGACCGGCGCCAGCATCCTGGCGGTGGATCGGGGAGGCACGACGAGCGCGAACCCGCCGCCGTCCTTCGCGATTCGCGCCGGAGATCGGCTGCTGGTCTTCGGAGGCTCCGAGGCGGTGGCTCGCACCCGCGACCTGCTGGGAATCGGCGCGAGCCAATGAGGGTGCCGCCTGGGAGGCGATCCCCGAAGCGTGATTCATCCGAACCCGTCACTGTTTCAGGGCGCCCGGCAGACTGCCGATGCGTGTCCGCAAGAGGAGAGGAACGATGGGATTTCTGATCTTTCTGATCGCCGTGGGAGGCGTGGTCTTCTACGTCGTATCGCTCTACAACCAGCTGGTGAAGCTCCGCAACGGGGCCGAGAGCGCCTGGAGTGACATCGATGTCCAGCTCAAGCGCCGCTACGAGCTGATCCCCAACCTGGTGGAGACGGTCAAGGGCTACGCCGCGCATGAGCAGGGCACCTTCACGGAGGTGACGAACGCTCGCTCCCAGGCGATGCAGGCCAGCGGACCCGAGGCGAAGGCGGCCGCCGAAGGGAATCTCACTCGGGTGCTGAAGAGCCTCTTCGCGGTGGCCGAGGCCTACCCCGAGCTCCGCGCCAACCAGAACTTCCTCGCCCTGCAGGAAGAGCTCTCGAGCCTGGAGAACGCCATCCAGAATGCGCGGCGGTACTACAACGCCGTGGTGCGCGACCTCAACACCCGCTGCGAGGCCTTCCCGAGCAACCTGGTGGCGAACAACTTCGGCTTCGAGAAGAAGGAGTATTTCGAGCTCGACGCGCCCGAGGAACGAGCCGCTCCTTCGGTCAGCTTCGGTACCTGATGATGGGGCGCCCGGTCCAGCTGATCCTCGCGGTCCTGGCACTCTGGATTCCCGCCGCAGCGGCCGGCGAGGCGATTCGTTTGTTCGCGACGGAGATTCAGCTCGAGACCGAGGATGCCTTCACCGTCGAGGAGACGATCCGGTACGACTTCGGGCACCAGCAGCGCCACGGGATCTTCCGCGAAATTCCGATTCGCTACGGCCGCGGCCGGGCTGCGGACTACCGGATCTCCCTCGACGTGGAGTCGGTCACGGACGAGATCGGCACCGCCCAGCCCTTCCGGATCTCGACCAGCGGAAGGAATTTTCGCATCCGCATTGGCGATCCGAACCGCAAGGTCACGGGAACCAGGACCTACGTGATCCGCTATCGCGTCAAGCGCGGGATCCTCTACTTCGACGATCACGACGAGCTCTACTGGAACGTGACCGGGACCGATTGGCCGGTTCCGATCGACGGCGCCGAGGCAGTGGTCTTCCTCCCGGAGGGTGCACCCCTCGAGCTGATGGCGTTCAATTGCTTCACGGGACCGATGGGCGCCGTCGGCTCCGACTGTGGGGAGCGGGCGTCCTCGGGTGTCGTTTCCTTCGCGACCGATCGCCCACTCGGCGCCCAGGAGGGGCTCACCATCGCGGTCTGGCTTCCCAAGGGCGTCCTCACCCAGCCGACCGCGCTCGAGAGGTTCCTCTCCCGGCTCGGTGACTACCTGAGCCTCTGGATGCTCCTGCCCCTCGGCACCCTCCTGGCGTTGTCCCACCTGTGGCGCAGCAGGGGTCGGGATCCCGGCGGAAGGGACGCCGTCCCGGTTTCCTACGAGCCCCCGGAAGGAATGACTCCCGCCGAGCTGGGCACGCTGGTGGACGAGCGGGTCGACATCGAGGACATCACCTCGTCGATCCTCGACCTCGCGGTGCGGGGTTTTCTCGAGATCGAGGAGCTCGAGGCCACGAAGTTCCTGTTCTTCTCCGATCGCGATTTTGCCCTCGTCAAGAAGAGAGAGCCCGACGCGAGTCTCCGGCCCCACGAGCAACTGCTTCTCTCCCGCTTGTTCGCGACGGGGAGCCGGGTGACGATCTCGTCGCTCAAGGAGAAGTTCTACAAGCACCTCCCGGAGCTCAAGACTTCCCTGTATCAGCAGCTGAGCGGGGCTCAGGGCTATTTCCCGGTGTCGCCGGATCGGGTGCGCAAGGGCTACGCAATCGCTGGCGGAATCCTCCTGGGCCTGGGCGTGCTGGTCCTGGCGCCGTTCTCGCTCGCCCTCCCAGGGATGGCGCTCATCGCCTGCGGGGCGATCATCCTGGGGTTCTCGCGCATCATGCCCCGCCGCACCCGCCGAGGACGAAAAGTCTACGAGGAGATTCTCGGCTTCAAGGAGTTCGTGGAGAGGGTGGATGCGGACCGGCTCGAGCGGATGGGCGCCCGTTCGGTGGGGCAGTTCGAGAAGCTGCTGCCCTACGCGATCGTGCTCGGGGTTGCCGACCAGTGGGCCGATGCCTTCGCGGGAATCTACACCGAGCCTCCGGGCTGGTACCGCTCTCCCCGCTACACCCATGGCTTTGCGCCGCGTGTCTTCGTCGGTGACCTGGGGCGTTCTCTCAGCACCATGGGACAGACGATGTCTTCCTCGCCGAAGTCGAGCGGATCCGGAGGCAGCGGATTCGGCGGCGGTGGCTCCAGCGGTGGTGGCTTCGGCGGGGGTGGTGGTGGAAGTTGGTGAGCCGTCTCGTGTGCTCCCTGCCTTCGGCCGGGGCGCTTCTCGGGACTGCGTCGCCCGCGGCTGTTGTGCCATCATGGGCTTCATGGACCCGCTCTTCCCGCTGCCCGCGCGGCAGCTCGGTACCTGACGCTTGACGATGGGGCCCCAGCTCATTCAGCTCCTCAAGCTCGCCCGCCCCTGGCACTGGATCAAGAACGGCTTCGTCCTGGCGCCGGTTCCCTTCGCCCTCGCGGTCGGGGCGGAGCTGAATCTGCCCGTGTTCTTCCTGGGGCTGCTGGGATTCTCCCTGGTCAACTCCGCCGCCTATGCCTTCAACGACGTGCGCGACGTGGAAGCGGATCGCCACAGCCCCGCCAAGCGGAGCCGTCCGGTGGCATCGGGAGCGGTCTCCCCCGCCCTGGCGCTGGCTCTGGCAGCGAGCCTGGCGCTGGTCGGATTGACGCTCTGCTGGCTCACCGGGGTGCGGGCGGCGGTCGTCCTCGCCCTCATCTACCTGAGCACCAACCTCGTCTACTCGCTGGGCGCCAAGAATCTGCCGCTGCTGGATGTCTTCCTGCTCGCCTCGGGCTTCTTGATCCGCGTGCTCCTGGGCTGCGCGCTGGTCGATGCAGCGCCGTCCAACTGGCTGCTGCTGTGTTCGTCCGCGCTGGCCCTCTTTCTCGCTTTCGGCAAACGCCGGGCCGACCTGGTGGCTGGACTCACCAGCGAGCACCGCGCCTCGCTCTCCGGATACACGCTCGGGTTCCTGGATTCCGCCCTGGGGATCTCCGCGGGAATCGCGTTGTTCGCCTATGCCCTCTACAGTCAGGAATCGCCGGCCTTCGTCGAGGGGCGACAGCTGGTCGGTCTCCCCTTCGTGGCATTCGGCATCCTCGACTACCTGCGGGTGGCGATGCGAGAGGGCGTGGGTGGATCTCCGGTGGAGATGGCCTACCGCTCGCGATCCCTGCAGATCTCGGTTCTCGGCTGGGCGATCGCCACCGCCTGGAGCCTCGGTCTCTCCCTTCCGATCGGATAGTCGCAATCGCCGCGAAACCGAAGCAAATCCTCGGCTGTGGCATCTGGCTTTCGTCCGCACCCGATCTGCCGCATCCTTTTGGCTCGGAGGGGAACGGAGTCGCGAGTGGGCTGGCTGCCTCGGGTCCTGCTGGTGATCGGGTTCACGTGTGGACCGCTCGCCAACCCGGGTGCCGCGGAAGAACGGCAGCCGTGGCTCGAGGTGACGGCACCTGGAGAGGAGCGATCCAGCACATCCTCGCCACTGATCGAGGTGAAGGGGAGGGCGAGCGCCCGGCGGAACCGCGGTCACGATCTGGTGATCGTTCTGGATCTCTCGGACAGCACCGTTCGCTCGTCCGGGTTGGATCTCGACGGAGATGGCGCCTCGGGTCGCACCGATCCTGAGCTCCTCACCTGGCTGGCCGAGCAGCCCGGCGTGCGGGGGGCGCTGGTGAAACGGCTCGGGGAGGCGGACTTCGACGACAGCATCCTGATGGCCGAAGTCGCCGCCGCGGAAGCCCTGATCCAGCGATTGGATCTGCGTGTCTTTCGGATTGGAATCGTGGTGTTCTCGGACCGCGGGCGGGTGGCGGCGCCGCTAGGAAGTCCGCGCGGCCGCCTCATCGAGGCGCTCCGGAAGACCCGCCGGGAGCTTCTTCGAGGACCTTCGCGGCACCAACTTTGCCGACGCCATCCAGATGGCGCACGCCGAGCTGATACCGGATCCCGGCGACGCGGGAGATCGCCGGGCTACCCGCGAAGACCGCGAGCGCTCCATTCTCTTTCTCTCCGATGGCGCACCCACGCTCCCTGTCCACGCGGACCGCGCCCAGGTCCATGCTCTCCAGGCGGCTCGCGCCGCCGGCATCGCTGGCATCCGGATCTACTCCTTCGCCCTTGGCGAGGAAGCGGACGATGCGCTCGAGGTCTACCGTCGGATGGCGATCTCGAGCGGTGGGCGGTTCGAGAAGATCGGGCGGCCGGCGGATGCGATCGCACGCCTCCGGCAGGTCGACCTGGCAGACCTGGAGGAGCTTCGCGTGGTGAACCGCTCCACTGGGAAGTCGGTGCGAGCGCTTCGAGTCTTTCCCGACGGATCCTTCGACGGCTTCGTCGAGCTCGCCCCGGGGAGGAACCTGGTGGTGTTCACGGCAAAGGCGAGAGACGGCAGCATGACCTCGGTCAGTCGTGACGTGACCTCTCTGCGCGAGCCCTGCGGAAATGGCGACGGGGAGGGGTCCGACTGCGAGCCCAATCGGGCACTCCTGGAGGAGCTGCGCCGCAGAACGCGTGAGACCGCGCTCTGGGCAGAGATCGAAAGAGGACGCAACATCCACCAGCGGCTCGAGGTCGAGATCGAGCCCGAGCCTCCTGGGGAACGCTGATGCTCCGAGTACCGATGATCGCGAGTCTGGCCCTGGCACTGACCTGGGGCGGGTTCGCCTGTGCCGGTCCTGGGGTTCGCGAGCAACAGGCGCTGGTGGCGGAGAGGGAGGCGGAGGCCAGACAGGCGGCCACCGAGGCGCAGGTCGACCGCGTGGAGGCCGAGAGCGGCAAGGTAGAGGCGCAGGCGGCGCTGGCCGAGCGCTACGCCACTGGACGCGGCGTCAAGACGGATCTCGAGCAGGCCGCGCAGTGGTACCGACGCGCCGCGGAGCAGGGCGACGCCGAATCCCAGTATCGCCTCGGCCTTCTCTATGACTACGGCGCCGGCGTCAGCGCGGATCCCGCCCAGGCGGTCGCCTGGCTGCGCAGGGCCGCGGAGCAGGGCCACGTCAAGGCACAGCGGCAGATGGGAGCGATGTACGATTACGGTTTCGGCGTACCGCTGGATCACGCGGAAGCGGTGCGCTGGTATCGCCAGGCCGCGGAGGGTGGTGACGCCCAGGCTCAGGCGGCCCTCGCGGCGCTGTATTCCGGCAAGGAAGGAGTCCCCGTCGACCACGCCGAGGCGGCGAAGTGGTACCGGCGCGCCGCCGAGCAGGGCGGTGCGAGAGATCAGTACAATTTCGCGGTGAGCTACGACATGGGCCTGGGCCTTCCGAAGGATCCCGCCAAGGCCGCTCGCTGGTATCGCAAGGCGGCCGAGCAGGGACTGGCCGACGCCCAGTATTCCCTGGGTCAGATGTACGCGGAGGGGCGCGGGGTGCGGAAGGACCCGGTCAATGCCTACATGTGGCTGAGCCTCAGTGACGGTGCCGGGTTCGAGAGAGCCCACCGGGCGCTGGTGGCCTTGGAGTACCAGCTCACGGCCCAACAAATCGACCTCGCCGAGGCATTGGCCATTGAATGGCTCGCTACCCGGGCTTCCGAGGAGGCGCGGAACGAGGAAGGCTCACCGGCAGCAGATCCGCGAAGACGAAGCCCTTCCGCTCGTTGATCTCGCTCAGTCGCTAGCGAGTGGATACTGCTCCTGGAGGGCGCATCGTCTGGCGCCGATCCGCTCCTCGGCGCAGCCGCGCAGGGTGGAGGGGGCGGCCTCGTCACCGATCGCGAACAGGTAGCAGGTCGCCTCGACGCCGCTTCTTTCCGCGTTCTTGGTGCACTCGACAAGGGCCTTCTCATTGGCGGATGCCTGTGACCAGCTGCCGTAGAGGACGGCGAACGCCTTCTTCCCGTTCTCGTCGACAGCCACGGCCAGGGCCTTCTTGCCCTTGGAGAGGCTGTAGACCTGCAGCGTTTCCTCGAACCCGCTGGTCCGGTCGAGCTCCGTCGTTGCACAGCCGAAACTCAGTAGCAGCGCGAGCAGCAGAGGAAGACGCATGGAGCTCTTCTTACAGCTTCGCTGGAAGTCTCGCCAGATCGGCTACGAGCCGCCTGGCCTGTCTCTCCCACCAGCTCGCGAAGATGCTGTGCTATCGGTGTTCGCGATCGAGTGCTCGCGAATCATTCGGCCAACCCCAAGGAGCGACCAGCCAATGGCCACACGCATCTGGATCGATACCGATATCGGCACCGACGTCGACGACGCCCTCGCCCTCGCCTTTGCCCTCCGGCACCCGGAGCTGGAGCTGGTAGGGGTATCGACAGTCTTCGGCGACGTGGAGCTCCGCTCGAAGATGGTCGAGGCTCTGCTCCGCCTGGGGGACGCCGAGCACGTCCCCTCCCTGGTGGGGCTGGGCAAGCCGCTGACCGAGGGCCGCATCGGGGTCATGTTCGGCCACGAGGGGCGGGGGCTCCTGGAGGACGCGTCACCGCGGCTCCGGACCGACTCCGATCCGGACCCGGCGCGGCGGGTCGACGCTCTCGCCCAGGCCATCGAGGCGGCCCGGGCGGATGCGCTGGTCGCGATCGGGCCGCTCACCAACGTGGCGGCGCTGCTCCGCGTCGGTGCGCAGCTTCCGCGCCTCTCGATCATGGGGGGCAAGACCGCTCCGGTGGAGGTCAAGGGGGTGACGCCCACCATCGACGAGTGGAACTGGCACTGCGATCCCGACGCTACGGCGACGCTCCTGGAGCAGGAGCCGCCGAGGGTCGGGCTGCCGCGCATCTTCCCGGCGGAGATCACCTTTCGCACTCCGCTCTCCCCGGGAGATCACACCGCTTTCGCCGGCGGCGACGCCCTCTGTCGGGCCCTCGCTTCCATGAGCGAGATCTGGCTCGAGAAGCTCGAGGAGATCGGAAATCCGCGGCCGCGGATCCTCCTTCACGATCCCCTGACGGTTGCGTCCATCCCCGCCCCGGATCTCTGTCCCATGGAGCCACTCCGTCTCGAGAGAGACGAGGGCACCGGCTGCGTCCGCCGTCCGGGCCCCGCCAACGTCGAGGTCGCGACGGATGTCGATCCCCAGCGGATCCGGGACCTGGTGATGGCGACACTGCTCGGTGGATAGATCTCGGCTCAGACCCCGGTCCACTCGATGGTGGCGGGGTCGCGGTCGAAGCCTCCGAACATCTCGGTCCAGCGGTATGCGATCAGGAGATCCATCAGCTCCGACTTTCCACCGGCGCGCGTCTTGGCCATCTCCGCCTTCAAGATCTCCAAGGTCTCCAGCACCACCGGGCCGAACAGGTAGACCAGGTACTCGTCGGGAATGCGCGGCTGCGACTCGTCGATCTCACCGTTCTCGTCGAAGCGCGGCGGCGCCAGCGGCGGCACGTAGAAGACGTTGGGCTCGGTGCCAAAGTCCGGATGCAGGGGGATCGCCGCCTTCCACTGGTCCACCAGCTTGTAGATCGGGGCGTTCTTGTCGTCCCGGTAGCCCACGAAGCGGATCCGGCCCGGACACTGGCGGGCACAGGCGGTGGTGACCTTCTTCTCGATGCGGGGGAAACAGAAGATGCACTTCTGCGCCACCTTGGTGGTGTGGTTGAAGTAGATCTTCTTGTAGGGACACGCCTCCATGCAGAAGCGGTAGCCGCGGCAGCGGTCCTCGTCGATCAGGACGATGCCGTCCTCCTCGCGCTTGATGATGGCCTTGCGGGGACACGACGCCATGCAGGCCGGGTTGGTGCAGTGGTTGCAGATGCGCGGCAGATAGAAGTAGTAGGCGTTGGGATACTCGCCGCCGCCCTGGTCCTCGTCCCAGTTGGGACCCCAGTCGGGCTGCTCCCCCACCACCTGGAGATGGGCCTTCTGGCCCTGGCCGCCGAAGAAGACCTCCTCGTGGTTGAACTTCCAGGCGTCCCCGAAGTCCCGACGCGAGGGCAGCTGCCCCGGACGCGCCGCGCCGTCCTCCCGGAACCCGCCCCCCGACTGCTCCCAGTCGCGCGGCGTCCCGCGCCCGGGCTGGGTGTTCACGGTGTTCCACCACATGTAATCCATGCCCTCGTCGCGGGTCCACAGACGCTTGCAGGCAATCGTGCAGGTCTGACAGCCGAGACACTTGTTCAGATCCAATACCATCGCCAGCTGCCGCTGGATCTCCCCCGCCATCGCTACCTCCTCGCCGGGCGCCGCGCTGTCTTCAGGGCAGGGCCCGCGTCACGGGACACGAGGTCCCCTCACCTCCCACCGGTGGAAAGATCGGCCTCGGTCTCGTCAGCCCCGCCGTCCGCCGGGGGCGTTGCGCGCCCCTGTCGCACCCGCAGCTCGATCTCGCCGGTGATCGCCTCGACGATCGCCTGGCTGAAGCTCGGCTTCCGTCCGTCGGCCTTCGCGGGGATGCGCAGGATCCCCAGGACCTCACCCCGCGAGAGGTGATCTGGGAGCGGCGACTCGGAATCGGGAACCAGCACGAAACGGGGAATCGGCTCCCAGGAGAAGCCCTCCACCAGCACCACGTCGAGACCCTCGGGAAGGGATGCGAGAGCGGTGTCGAGAGAGACGTCCGGGCTGGCGTCGTCGCTGCGCCGCGTGAAGGTGGCGAGCTGCTGGTGGGAGATCAGCGCGACGGATGCGGCGCCGGACTCGTACAGGCGGTAAGAGTCCTTGCCGGGGCGATCCGCCAGGAACCCGTGGGAGGTGTGCTTGACGGTGCCGACGGCGAGACCCCGTCTGGTGAGATGGGGAATCAAGAGCTCCAGCAGCGATGTCTTGCCGCTTCCGGAACGACCCGACGACGCCCACGACTACGGGACCGCTCATAGGCTCTCCACTTTCCTCGCCGCCGCCCCGACCCTCGCAGTGCGCTGCGGCGGCCGGGAACGCCGCGGATGGGATCTTCTGGCTCGGCGGGACCCGATGTCCTGCAGAAAGCGTACGCGAACTGGGGTCCGGAAGCCATGACGCGGGTCATATCCGCCTCGCCCGGCCGCCGTGTAGCCTCGGGACAGAGCGGGGGAGCGGTTCCGAGTCGAGGGCTGAATGCGACGCCAAATGACCAGCCCGGGTGGCAGCGCTCTTCGGGAGCGGGCGGACCGGTGGCTTCGCGTGGATCCGCGACCGGTACCGGGCGCCCGGGTGATGCGCACCCTGCTGCGGACCGCTCACCTGATCGCAGGGGGTGCGCTCTACGGAGGCCATGTCTACGGGGTCGAGGCGGAACGGCTGGTGCCCGCGCTGGCGGCCGTCCTCGCTACAGGGGGTGCGTTTCTGGCGCTCGAGGTCTACCAGGCCTCGGTCTGGCTGATCCAGATTCGCGGGGTGGCGACCATGGTGAAGCTCGCCCTGGTGGCGGCTGTGGGACTGTTCTGGGAGCTTCGCGTCCTCCTGCTCACCCTCGCCGTGATCATCGGCGGAGTGAGTTCGCACATGCCGGGACGGTGGCGCTACTACTCGGTGCTCCACGGACGGGTGGTGGGCCCCCAGGAGAGCGGCTGATTCCAGGGCGATCTGGCGCTTCGTGGCGGCCCTGCACCGGTGGATTCCGCCTCTTCGCCCGGAGATTCCCACTGCTGGGACGTCGTTTCGTCCCGGCGGCGGACCCATATGATTCCGGTCATAACCACGGGGCTGCAACCCGGGATATCGGTCCTGGCAGTGGATTCCGGTGCTGCTGGCCGCGGCGGCTCCCGCGACAGGATCCAATAGCGACGAAGAAGAGGCGCGATGAGAGACCGCGGAAGAACACCAACGCGGAAGCAGAGGGGGAGCTTGCCATGACGACGAAGCAGCGACGAGCGGAAGGTGCCTGGGCGGATCGCTATCGAGATAGCTGGACCTGGGACTCTGTCACCTGGGGAAGCCACGCCGTGGACTGCTACCCGGGTGGCTGTTCCTTCCGCGTCTATACCAAGGATGGGAAGATCCTCCGCGAGGAGCAGTCGGGCACCCTTACCCCCGTCGAGGCCGGGATCCCGGACATGAACCCGATGGGCTGCCAGAAGGGGGCCTGCTGGAGCCACTGCCACTACTCGCCGGACCGGGTCACCAAGCCGCTCAAGCGGGTCGGCGAGCGGGGCGAGGGCAAGTTCGAGGAGGTCTCCTGGGACGAGGCGCTCAGCGACATCGCCGACGCCATGCTCGATGCCATCCAGGATCAGGGACCGGCCTCGATCGTCACGCTCTTTACGCCGGAGTTCGGATCTCAGCCGGCGCGGATCTTCACCCAGATGCTGGGGACACCGACCACCGACGGCAATGCGGAGTTCCAGGACTTCAGCCCCGGCTGGCACCTGACCTGGGGTCTGTTCAATCCCGTCTCCACCATGGACGACTGGTTCCTCGCCGACTTGACGCTGATCTGGCACGCCAATCCGGTCTACACCAACATCCAGTGGTACCACTACCTGGCCGAGTCCCGTTACAACGGCGGCGAGGTGGTGACGGTGGCGCCGGACTACAGTCCCTCGGCCGTCCACGCCGACTATCACCTGCCGGTGCGGATCGGCACCGATGCGGCGCTGGCCCTGGCGATGTGCAAGGTGATCGTCGACGGGGGTCTCTACCAGAAGCGCTTCGTGCAGGAGCAGACCGATCTTCCGCTGCTGGTGCGCAAGGACAACGGGCGCTTCCTGCGCGGCAGCGACGTGGTGGAGGGGGAGCGGGAGGACCAGTTCTACTGGTGGGACACGCTGACCGGGACGCTGACCCCGGCGCCGCGCGGCACGCTGGCCACCACGGGGGTCGATCCGGCCCTGGAGGGCAGCTACTCGGTGCTGCTGAAGGACCTGACGACGGTGGAGGTGGAGCCGGTCTTCGTTCGGTTGCGGCGGCGCCTGGAGGATTACACGCCGGAGAAGGCCGGGGAGATCTGCGGCATCCACCCCGACAACATCCGCAAGCTGGCGCGGAAGGTGGCGACGCGGAAGACCAAGATCTTCATCGGCTGGAACTCGGGCAAGTACTACCACGGCGATCTGATGGAGCGCTCGATGGCGCTGCTCCTGGGACTCACCGGCAACTGGGGCAAGAAGGGCACCGGCACCCGCTCCTGGGCCTTCATGGGAATGGACGGCCTGGCCTTCCAGGCACGCAAGCAGGGCCCCGGCCAGGAGGCGGCCCAGAAGCACATCGCGGGCCTCATCGCCATGCGGCGCCTGATCGCCGCCGACGACCCGACCATGACGCCGGAGATGATGCAGAACAAGGCCGCCCAGATGGCTGGAGAGCTCGGAGGCCTGGGATTCCCGATGCCGCCGGCCTTCCTCTGGTACCACCAGTACGGCTACAAGGAGCGCTGGAACGACCCGGAGAACAACGATCCCTCGATGAAGCGCAGCTTCGACGAGTACGTCCAGGAGGCGACCGAGAAGGGCTGGTGGGATGCGCGCTTCGCAAACACCTACCAGGACGTCGAGCCTCGCGTGCTCTTCGAGTCGGGCGGAAACATGCTGCGGCGCCAGCGGGGTGGCCAGAAGCTGCTGCTCGAGAAGCTCTGGCCCAAGCTCGAGATGATCGTCTCGTGCGACTACCGCATGACCACCACCGGGCTCTACTCCGACTACATCCTTCCCGCGGCTCAGCACTACGAGAAGCTCGGCAACAGCATGCCCTCGGTGCACCACATGAACTTCGTGCTCTGCGATCGCGCCGCGCCTCCCCTGGACCAGGCGCTTCCGGACTACGAGATCGGCATCCGGATCGTCGAGAAGCATCGAACAGCGCGCCGCAGCGCGAGGCATGAAGGAGTTCACCGATCTGAGCGGAAACCTGCGCAGCCTCGAGGGTCTCGGGGCCCGTGTGACCCAGGGGGGCGCGCTTCGGGACGAGGAGAAGCGCTTCGACGAGATCATTCGCGACAGCGCGGTCTACGGCCTGCTGCCCAAGGGGACGACGCTCGACACACTTCGCGAGAAGGGAGCCATGCGCTACACGAGCTGGGGAATGGTGGGTCACGGTCAGTCCCAGGCCTCGACGATCCGTCCCGACGAGGTCCACAACCCGCTGCGCTGGCACACCGAGGACAAGGTTCCCTACGACACCCTGGTGCGGCGGGCGCAGTACTACATCGACCACGAGTGGTTCCTGGAGGCCGGCGAGGAGCTTCCCACCCACAAGGAGCCGCCGAATGCGGGTGGGGCGGACCGGCGCTTCCAGATGACCAGCGGCCACAATCGCTGGAGCATCCACTCGATGAACATGACCAACAACATCATCCAGAACACCCATCGCGGGGAGCCCTTCGTCTTCCTCAACGACGCGGATGCGGCGGATCTGGGTGTCGAGAACGGGGAGCGGGTCCGGCTGGTGAGCAACGACGGCGACTCACTGGTGCAGGCGAAGATTTCGCCTTCGGTGCGGCCGGGTCAGGTGATCCTGTACAACGGCTTCGAGCCGTACCAGCACGAGAACTGGTACAGCCAGGCGGATCTCGAGTCGGGTCACGTGAAGCACCTGGGCTTTGCGGCGGGCTACGGGCATCTCAACTACCGGCCGCTCTCGTGGCAGCCGATTCCGGCGGACCGCGCGGTGCGCGTCGACGTGGAGAAGGTCGGCTGAGCCGTTTTTGGAGAGTTTGCATCGCGATCAGTTGAGGATCGCATCACGATATTGGAAGGAGCGAGTCCGATGGCAACGATGACCAAGTCGAAGCGGCAGCTGGTGTGGGTGTATGACCTGAACAAGTGCATTGGCTGTCAGACCTGCTCCGTGGCCTGCAAGGTGCTGTGGACGCACGAGGAAGAGGGTGCGGAGCACCAGTGGTGGATGACGGTGAACACCCAGCCTGGGGCGGGGACGCCCAAGGACTGGGAGAAGATGGGTGGTGGATACGACGGTGGGAAGCTTCAGCTGGGGAAGCTTCCGACGGCGGAGGAGTTTGGAGGCGGCTGGGACTACAACTACGACGAGGTGCTTCGTGGGGGTCGAGGTCGCGAGGTGTACCTGCAGAAGACGGCGGGCAGCAAGAGCTGGGGGATGAACTGGGACGAGGACGAGGGAGGCGGAGAGTATCCGAACGCCTACTTCTTCTATCTGCCGCGGATGTGCAACCACTGCACCGAGCCGGCGTGTGTGGAGGCGTGTCCGAGTGGAGCGATGTTCAAGCGCGAGGAGGACGGTCTGGTGCTTCGCGACGAGGACATCTGTCAGGGTGCCCAGGACTGCGCGCGGGCCTGTCCGTACAAGAAGATCTATTTCAACGCGACGGCGAAGGTGAGCCAGCACTGCATCGGCTGTTTCCCGCGGTTGGAGCAGGGGGTGGCGCCGGCCTGCGTGCGTCAGTGTCCGGGCCGGGCGGCGTTCGTGGGCTTCAAGGACGACGCGGGGAGCGCGGTGTTCAAGCTGGTGGAGAAGTGGAAGGTGGCGCTTCCGCTGCATCCGGAGTACGGGACGGAGGCGAACGTGTATCTACGTGCCGCCGCTGGCGCCGGCGCCGCTTCGCGAGGACGGGAGCTTCGACGAGGGGTCGGAGCGGATTCCGCCCTCGTATCTGGAGGAGCTGTTCGGTCCCGCGGTCCACGGTGCGATGGACGTGCTCCGCACGGAGCTCGACAAGAAGCGTCGCGGTCTGGACTCCGAGCTGATGGACCAGCTGATCCTGTACCGCTGGCAGGACTGCCTCGGACACCTGAGCCGCGATCCCGCAGACATCGTCTGGAAGTGATCTGACTCCGAGTCAGGCCAATTCCCGGCTCTATGACCGCGCTCATATCGCCAGGCCGGATCTGGCGCAAAGCTCGGAAGCGTGGCCGGCGACGGGCACCCCCGCCAGCGGACCTTCTCGCCGGCAGGGGCTCGTGGCGCAGGACGGAGGTGAAGCAGGGTGGGCGAGATTCGTGGCGATTGGGCTGAGGCGTACCGGAAGAAGTGGACCTGGGACTCTGTGACCTGGGGGAGCCACTCGGTGGACTGCTACCCGGGCGGCTGTCCCTTCCGGGTCTACACCAAGGACGGGAAGATCGTCCGCGAGGAGCAGGCGGGTTTGCTCTCCCCGATCGAGTCCGGAATCCCGGACATGAATCCGATGGGTTGCCAGAAGGGCGCCTGCTGGAGCCACTGCCACTACTCGCCGGACCGCGTCACCACGCCCCTCAAGCGGGTCGGGGAGCGTGGCGAGGGCAAGTTCGAGGAGATCTCCTGGGACCAGGCGCTCACCGAGATCGCCGATGGCATCCTCGATGCCATCGAGGATCCGGGACCGGAGTCGGTCGTCACCCTCTTCACACCCGAGGTGGGTGCGGCCAACGCGCGGTACTTCAGCGACGTGCTGGGCCTGCCGACCACCGACGGCAATGCGGAGTTCCAGGACTTCAGTCCCGGCTGGCACCTGACCTGGGGGCTCTACAACCCCGTCGCCACCATGGACGACTGGTTCCTGGCGGAGCTGACGCTGATCTGGCACGCCAATCCGGTCTACACCAACATCCAGTGGTACCACTACGTGGCCGAGTCCCGTTACAACGGCGGCGAGGTGGTGACGGTGGCGCCGGACTACAGCCCCTCCGCGATCCACGCCGACTACCATCTGCCGGTGCGGATCGGCACCGATGCGGCGCTGGCCCTGGCGATGTGCAAGGTGATCATCGACGCGGGTCTCTACCAGAAGCGCTTCGTGCAGGAGCAGACCGATCTGCCGCTGCTGGTGCGCAAGGACAACGGCCGCTTCCTGCGCGGCAGCGACGTGGTGGAGGGGGAGCGGGAGGACCAGTTCTACTGGTGGGACACGCTGACGGGGACGCTGACCCCGGCGCCGCGGGGCACGCTGGCGACCACGGGTGTCGATCCGGCGTTGGAGGGCAGCTATTCGGTGCTGCTCAAGGATCTGACCACGGTGGAGGTCGAGCCGGTCTTCGTTCGTTTGCGGCGGCATCTGGAGGAGTACACGCCGGAGAAGGCGGGTGAGATCTGCGGCATCCACCCGGAGAACATCCGCAAGCTGGCGCGGAAGGTGGCGACGCGGAAGACCAAGATCTTCATCGGCTGGAACTCGGGCAAGTACTACCACGGCGATCTGATGGAGCGCTCGATGGCGCTCTTGCTGGGACTCACCGGCAACTGGGGCAAGAAGGGCACCGGCACCCGCTCCTGGGCCATCATGGGCTACGACGGCGACGCCTTCATGTCCGACAAGGAAAGCCCGGGCCAGGAGGCGGCCCAGAAGTACATCGCCGCCATCATTGCCATGCGCCGTCTGCTCTCCGCCGACGACCCCACCATGACGGCGGAGATGATGCAGAACCGGATCGCGGAGCTGTCGACGGAGCTCGGTGGGATGGGCTTCCCGATGCCCCCGGCCTTCATGTGGTACCACCAGTTCGGCTACAAGGAGCGCTGGAACGATTCGGAGAACAACGACCCCTCGATGAAGCGCAGCTTCGACGAGTACGTCCAGGAGGCGACGGAGAAGGGCTGGTGGGACCCGCGCTACGCGGAGGTCTTCCAGAAGGTGGAGCCCCGGGTGATCTTCGAGTCCGGCGGCAACATGCTGCGCCGCCAGCGGGGTGGCCAGAAGCTCCTGCTCGAGCATCTCTGGCCCAAGCTCAGCATGTTCATCACCTGTGACTACCGGATGACCACCACCGGGCTCTACTCCGACTACATCCTGCCGGCGGCGCAGCACTACGAGAAGCTCGGCTACAGCATGCCCTCGGTGCACCACCTGAACTACGTGCTCTGCGATCGGGCCGTGCCTCCCCAGGGCGAGTCACTGCCGGATATCGAGATCGGAATCCGCATCGTCGAGAAGATCGAGGAGCGCGCCGACGCGCGGGGCATGAAGGAGTTCACCGACCATCTTGGCAAGAAGCACGGCCTGACGGGGATGGTGGACCGCATCACCCACTCCGGTGCGCTTCGGGACGAGGAGAAGCGCTTCGACGAGATCATTCGCGACAACGCGGTCTACGGTGTGCTGCCCAAGGGAACCACGCTGGAGACGCTGCGCGAGAAGGGCAGTGTCCGCTACGTGGGCTGGGGAATGGTGGGTCACGGTCAGTCCCAGGCCTCGACGATCCGTCCCGACGAGGTCCACAACCCGCTGCGCTGGCACACCGAGGACAAGGTTCCCTACGACACCCTGGTGCGGCGGGCGCAGTACTACATCGACCACGAGTGGTTCCTGGAGGCCGGCGAGGAGCTTCCCACCCACAAGGAGCCGCCCAATGCGGGTGGGGCGGACCGGCGCTTCCAGATGACCAGCGGCCACAATCGCTGGAGCATCCACTCGATGAACATGACCAACAACATCATCCAGAACACCCATCGCGGGGAGCCCTTCGTCTTCCTCAACGACGCGGACGCGGCGGATCTGGGTGTCGAGAACGGGGAGCGGGTCCGGCTGGTGAGCAACGACGGCGACTCACTGGTGCAGGCGAAGATTTCGCCTTCGGTGCGGCCGGGTCAGGTGATCCTGTACAACGGCTTCGAGCCGTACCAGCACGAGAACTGGTACAGCCAGGCGGATCTCGAGTCGGGTCACGTGAAGCACCTGGGCTTTGCGGCGGGCTACGGGCATCTCAACTACCGGCCGCTCTCGTGGCAGCCGATTCCGGCGGACCGCGCGGTGCGCGTCGACGTGGAGAAGGTCGGCTAGAAGGCCTCCCCAGATCTGGAGATGCCAGTTCCCGACGCCAAAGGTCGGATCGGGGTATAATGCGCCGATCCCGAGGGGATCGGGTGTGCCGTCGCGATCCCGTCTCCGCGGTGGTCGGTACCAGGGAGGCCCCCCATGGATCAAGAGACCCGAAAGCTCCTGGAAGAAGCCTGGAACATGCCGCTGTTCGAGGCGATCTTCACCCGGCGTTCCCGCCGCTTCGGCCTCGGCATGGAGATCAAGCACGGCCCCAACGCCTTCAAGTCCGAGGAAGATCCCGTTCCCCTCTCTCTCGAAGAGGAGGCGCTGCTCTGCATGGCCGCGACCGGGATGTCGGGGATGAACCTCGCGGACATGCCGCACACGAAGAAGGACGAGGTGGGCGAAGGCGAGGAGTGGGACGGGAACTGCAACACCATGCTCGAATACAGCGGCCGCACCTTTCCGAGCCCCTGTGGATCCCACGGCACCGAGCTCTTCTACACCAACGACGAGGGCAGCTACGTCGTCAAGATCCGGGGCACACATCCCGAACGGATCCGCGAGATCGCCGAGCTCGACGATCTGGAGAAGCTGGTCGAGACCTTCAGGGATCGCCGCATCCAGATCAGCGAGGGGCGGCTCGATCTCCCCCAGAGCTCGCCAGCGCTGATGTCCCTCAATCTCTGGAATGCCAACCGCCCCGGTACCACTCTCTTCATGCCAGTCTGTGACGTCACCGAGGAGCTCATCAACGGCGTGATGCTCTTCCTCGAACAGGGCAGCTATCCGGTCGACGCCACCGATGGGATGAAGCCGCTGGGCTGCGCGAAGTGGGTCGAGGAGGGGCTCGCGACGATCCCGATTCCCTACCAGATGCTGGAGCCGCTGACCGCCATGGGTGCGTCGAACATCGAAGTCGGCTTCATGTCCCAGAACATCCTGCTGGCCGAATCGGCCATCGGCCTGGGCGGCTGGCCCTTCGGCGGCTTTGCCGCGATGATGGTGCTGGGCGGGACGCCCATCTGCCGCGGTCTCGGCTTTCGCTTCGAAACGGCTCGCCACGGGCCTTCGGCGGGGTTTCCCTACCCGGTGGGGAAGGACGGCGTCTTCGAGACCCATCATCCCCACTACTTCGGCGGATCCATCGACGACGCCGTGGACGACGTGATCGAACGGAAGTGGGGCGCCCAGGGGATCTTCAACCCCGCCAACGCCGCCGCCGCTCCCTACAAGAACCCCGGCCAGATCGAGCAGGGGATCCCCATGACCAATCCGGCGGTCATCCAGTGCACCAAGGACATCCTGAACGCTGTCGTGAAGAAGTGGGGGCGCTTTCCCGCCTTCGTCGATCCATGCCTGATGACCCTGATGGTGCAGGCGCACCACCTCGAATGCGACTTCTACGACACCTACTACAAGGAAGGCGCCTACACGGACCGTCACCGTCGCCACATGGAGAAGTGGCACGGAAAGAAGAAGCGCCACCTGAAGGCGGCGTGAGTGACCCATATCAACGGCGGGCGTTGCATTCCTGTCGAGAGTACCCACTGAGGAGGATCCAATGGAACGAGCTGTGGTAGCCGGAGTCGGGATGACGCGGTTCGGCAAGCACATGGACACCGGGCTGAAGGCGTTGGGTCGCGAGGCGTTGCTGCTGGCGCTGACCGACGCGGGAATCGACAAAGCTGCCATCGAAGCGGCCTACGTCGGAAATGCGATGGCGGGGCTGGTTACCGGTCAGGAGTGCATCCGAGGCCAGGTGGTGTTGCGCTCCGCCGGGATCGGGGCGATTCCGGTGGTCAACGTCGAGAACGCCTGCGCGAGCGCTTCCACCGCGCTTCACCAGGCCAGCGCCATGGTCTCGGCGGGGATCTACGAAGTCGTGCTCGCCCTCGGGGTGGAGAAGCTCTATCACCCCGACAAGAAGCGCAGCTTTGCCGCGATCGGGAGCGCCATCGACACCGAGGAGATCGCGCAGATCATGCAGGCGCTCAAGCAAGCCGCCGCCGCTCAGGGAGCGGAGAAGGCCTCCAGCGGCGCCGGCGAGAAGCGCAGCATGTTCATGGACTTCTACGCCGCCGCGGCGCGCCGGCACATGGAGAAGTACGGCACCACGGCGCGCCAGTTTGCGGCGGTGGCGGCGAAGAACTCCTACCACGGAAGCCTCAACCCGAAAGCCCAGTTCCAGAAGGCGCTCTCGGTGGACGAGGTGCTCGCGGAGCCGATGATCGCCGAGCCGCTGACACGACCGATGTGCTCGCCCATCGGTGACGGCGCGGCGGCGGCGGTGATCGTGAGCGAGCGGAAGGCCCGCGAGCTCGGCATCTCCAAGCCGATCTTCATCGACGCCTGTGTGCTCCGCTCGGGTTGGGATCACGGTCTCGACGAGGAGGGGGTCACGGATCGCTGCGTGCGAGAGGCCTACGAGAAGGCGGGTGTCGGTCCCGAGGATCTCGACCTGATCGAGTGTCACGACGCCTCTGCGCCGGCGGAGCTCGCCTACTACGAGGAGTTCGGTCTCTGCAAGATCGGCGAGGGCGGTGCCTTGATCGATTCGGGGGCGACCAAGCTCGGCGGGCGGATCCCCGTCAACACCAGTGGGGGTCTGCTGCGCAAGGGACATCCGGTGGGGGCCACCGGTCTCGCCCAGATCACCGAGCTGGTCGAGCAGCTTCGCGGACAGAGCGGCCCGCGCCAGGTGGAAGGTGCGCGCGTCGGAATGGCCCACAATGGTGGCGGGACCATCGGCGCCGATGCCGCCGCCATGTGTGTGACGATCGTTTCGAGCTAGGGGAGTTCGCAATGGCACGAGAACCTTCGGACATGATCCTCGCCGATCTGATCGCGACGAGGGCGGAGCGAAATTCCGACTTTCCAGTGCTGACCTTCGAGTGCGCCGGGAAGGAGGACGAGGTTCGCACCTTCGCCGAGCTCTACGAGCGAGGGAACCGGATTGCGGCGGAGTTGATCGCTCGCGGCCTCCAGCGCGGCGACCGCTTCGCACTGATGATGCGCAACCATCCGGAGTTCGTGGAGACCATGATCGCTGCCTCGATCTCGGCGACGGTCTTCGTTCCCATCGATCCGCGCACCAAGGGCGAGAAGCTCGCCTACACCCTGCGCAACGCCGGATGCAAGGGGATCCTGCTCGCGGACTACAATCTCGCCCAGCTCGAGGAGATCCGCGGGTCGCTACCGGATCTCTCGTTCAGCCTCGCCCTCACGACCGGTGAGGACGAGGCGCCGGCACTCGGGGATTTCGAGGGGGTCGACTCCCTCGGTGAAGTCCTGGACCGGCCCGCCGAGAGGGTGGACATCCGCCTCGAGAGCGCAGAGGACCCGCTGCAGATCATCTACACCTCGGGCACCACGGGGGACCCGAAGGGCGTGGTGATGCAGAACGGCCGCTACGGGGGGATGTCGATGCTGGGAAGGATGATCTTCCAATTCGCCCCCGACGAGAAGCTCTACACGGGTCTCTCGCTCACCCACGGCAACGCCCAGGCGGTGACCCTCTCGGCCGCACTCTGCATCGAGCTTCCCGCGGTGATCAGCCGCCGCTTCACCAAGTCGAGGCTCTGGGACATCTGCCGCCGCCACGGCTGCACCACCTTCTCGCAGCTCGGGGGCATGGCCACCGCCATCTACAGCGAGCCGCTGAAGGACAACGACGCCGACAACCCGGTGCGGATGCTGACCAGCGCGGGGATGCCGCACGCGATCTGGGAGGCCTTCGAGAAGCGCTTCGACCTCAAGATCTTCGAGTGGTACGGGGCAGTCGAGGGCGGACTCGCCTTCAAGCCGATCGGTCAGGGGCCGATCGGCTCCTTCGGCAAGCCGGCGCCGGGTCTCGAGATGAAGATTCTCGACGAGAACGACAAGGAGTGTCCGCCGGGCGTACCGGGCGAGATCTGCTCGCGACCCGCGACCGGAGAGTCGGCGCAGGTCGAGTACCACGAGAACCCGGAAGCTTCCGAGCAGAAGACCCGAGGCGGATGGCTGCGGAGCGGTGACATTGGCCACGCCGACGAGGAGGGCTGGCTCTACTTCGACTACCGCAAGGGCGGGGGCATCCGCCGCAGCGGCGACTTCGTCAACCCGGGATTCGTGGAGAAGGTGATCGCGGAGCACCCCGACGTCTCGGACGTCTGCGTCTACGGCGTTCCTGCGAAGTCCGGCGCACCGGGAGAGAAGGACGTGGTCGCCGCCATCGTGCCGGTGGCCGGCGCGAGCCTCGATCCCGAGTCGGTGTTCGAGACCTGCCGCCGGGGGCTGGAGTCGAACTTCGTCCCCTCCTATTTGCAGGTATTGGAGGAGATCCCGAAGACGGCCTCGGAGAAGCCCATCGAGCGCTTCCTGATCGAGCGCTTCGCGCCCGACGCCGAGGGTGTCTACACCGCGGCGTGAAATCCCGTCGGGGAGGACGTCACCTCACTCAGAGGTCGGACGCTTGTAGAACCCCGCGTGGCGGGCGACGATCAGGTACTTCTTGAAGAGGCGGTTGGTCTCCTCTTCTTCTTCGCTCACCGTGGTCCGGTCGAGGGGATCGAAGAAGCAGGTGGGGTCCTCGCCCATGTAGTCGCCGCTGTGGAAGTACGCCATCGCGCGACAGCCGCCGCAGGTGTACTGGTACCGGCAACGCCCGCAGCGGCCCTTCAGCTTGCTGCGATCGGTGATGTCCGCGAACAGCTTGCTCTGAAGGACGAGCTCATCGAGGGGTTTTTCCCTCACGTTGCCCCCGTTCAGCTCGTCGAGGAGCACGGGGCAGACGGAGATGTCACCCTCGGCGTTGATGGTCAGCCAGGTTCCGGCCCAGCAGCCGATCGGCGGATTCTGGGGCACGTGCCCGTCGATCTCCTGGCCCGAGACTTCGCTGTAGAGCTCCGGTGACAAGAAGAAGGGCGTGTAGCTGACGTAGCCGTTCACGCTGCGGCGAAGGGCGGGGTGAAAGCTCTCCCGGAGCTCGTCGCGATCGAACCCCATCTCCTTGAAGTGACCGGTGCCGGAGCCCCGCGCCACCAGGGGTGAGCGGTTGTAGGAGATCCGGCGCTTGACCAGATAGTCGACGGTTCGCTCGAAGCTCTCGGTGTTGTGCTTGCCGATGGTGATGATGACGTGGCGATCGATGCCGAGCTCGCGGCAGATCTCGAGCACCTCGAGGGTGTGGTCCACCTCCGTATCGCGGCTCCACTCGTTCCCCTCGTCGATCGAGTTGATCCCGACGGAGATCGTCAGCTTGCCGCCCGCGGCCTGCTTCATCTCTTCGAGGATCTCCCGGTCGAGGATTTCGCAGTTGCTGCACACGTTGCAGCGGTATCCGAGCTCCGCGGTCAGGCGCAGCAGATCGAAGGCGTCCTGGCGCAGCAGGAACTCGCCACCGCTCCATCCGACCGCCACGGTGCCGAGGCGCTTGGCCGGGACCAGGACCAGGTCGCGAATCTCCTCGAAAGAGAGCTCGCGCCCCCGGCTCTCCCGGACGCACTCCTCGTCGTTGCTGGACGTCATGCAGATCGGGCAGCTCAGGTTGCAGAGCCGCGTTGCCTCGAAGTAGATGGCCGGGAAGCGATGCTTCACCCGATCGCCCTCCGCTCGTTCCGGGCCCGGAGCCCGACATCCCCCCCCAGGGACGGCCCCGGCCCTCCGAAACGAATCAGGTCATAGCGCGTTGATGGCGGTTTGGGCAATCCTCACCCGCTGAGAGGTTGCCGGTCCGCAGCTGCTGCCGGATCGGTGCCCCGGGCTGCCGCCCCGTCTTCGGCGGGCTCGATATCGATTGGGATGCCCCGCGGGACATGGACCGGCCCCCCGTAGAAAATGCGATAGCGCAGATGGCCGTATCCGCCCGCGAAGTGAAGCGGCTTGTAGGGTGACGAGACCACCTCCATGTTTCCGCGCCAGCCCGGGAACTGGTAGGGCTCCCAGGCGTGGTAGACGATGGCCTCTCCAGGCGGCATGGCTGGCGAGACCTTTGCGCCGATCTGGAAGGAGCCGTGGTCGTTCCAGACCCGCATCTGCGCGCCGTCCTGGATCCCCCGCGCGGCCGCGTCCTCGACCGAGATCCACATCACCGGACCGCCGCGCTGCATCCGCAGCAGGTTGGGATGAGCGCGCCAGATCGCGTGGATGCTCCAGCGGTTGTGCCCGGCCATCAGCAGGATGGGGTGCTCGCCGCCGGGCCTGGGCAGGGGCTTGAAGCGGGGCAGCACCTCGTCCGCTTCGAAGAACCACGGGTGGTCCAGGTAGAACTGCTGGCGGCCGGTCAGTGTGGGCCAGGCGTGCTTCTCCTCGACGTGGATGCGGGAGGGAGTGAGCGTTCCCCCGGGCTCCACCTCGCTCCCGATGCCACTCGTGATACCCCACCCTCCGGCTGAGGCGATCGGGATCGCGCCGGCCTTTCGCGCCTCCTCCCATCCGACGCCGCCGGTGATGGTGGAGAGCTGAAGGATGCGGTCCACCACCTTCGCGTCGTCCTTGGGGCCGTAGGTCCCGTTCATGCTGAACTGGTCGTAGACCTCCGCCAGGCTGCCTTCGATGCCTCGCTCGCGCGCCCGTTCCTGGATGCGCTGCGCCAGCAGGCTGATGATCTCCCACTCGCTCTTCGATTCACCCATCGGCGCGACCGCCTGCTCGCCGACCACCACGTAGGGCGCCAGTGCGACCGCGTACTTGATACCCAGCTTCTCGTAGTAGCCGGCCGCCGGAAGCAGCAGATCGGCCTTCATGCCCGTCGTCGAGGCGCGGAAATCGAGGGTGGCGATCATCCGGAGCTTCGGCCAGAGCACCTTCTCGACGATCTGCGGTGACGGCCAGCGGCGCAGCGGATTGCAGCCCGAGGTGATCAGCACGCGGGGCGGGTTCCCGGCGGCCGGCCTCGGGTAGGTCCAGCCGCGCTCCAGTGCCTCGCTCACGTAGTCCCGGGCCGGTCGCGGAAGGGAAGCATCGTTGGAGTCCTGATCCTGGATGGCGTCGAGTCCTGCGTGCAGGTAGAGGAACAGGTGCGAGGGCGTCCAGGTGAGGGGGCCCATCGAGACCGCGGCGATGCCGTCCTCCATCATTCGCGGCGGAGGCGTGTAGAAGCGCATCAGCAGGCGCTGCAGCCAGGATCCCTGTGCGCCCGGGGTGAACTCGTTGCCGCCGCTGAAGGGGAGCCAGGCGGCGAAGCGCACGCCCGCTCCGGTGCGGCCGTGGTGTCCGCGCAACGCGGAGATCAGGATCAGCGCGCGGTGCAGGAGATCGGCGTGGTACTGGCGATTCGAGCCCCAGGAGGGATAGAAGAGTGTCCGACGCGAGCCGGCGATCTGATCCGCCATTCGTTCCTGGATCGACGGGGAGACCCCGGTGATCTTCTCCACGTACTCGGGAGTGAAGCTGGAGAGTCGCTTCCGGAGGCGGTCCATCACGGGTCGGACCGAGACCTCGCCCCGGGTGGTGCTCGCCTGGTAGTTTCCGCTGAGGGCGGGCCGGAGGCCGTCGAGTTCCAGGGAGTCGCTCCACCGTCCTTTCGTCCCGGGTGCTTCGACGATCTCTTTCGATTCGAGGTCGTAGACGTAGAAGATGTCGTCCTTGCCGTCCGCCTCGAGATCCGACTGGCGCAGGAAGCGCCCGGTGTCCTCGCAGACCAGGAAGGGCAGGTCGGTCTGCTCGCGGATGTAGTCCTCGTCGACGGCGCCGCGTTCGAGGATCGACCGCGCGATACCCAGTGCCAGCGCGGCATCGGAGCCCTGATGCGGATTCACCCACAGGGACGCGTGGATCGAGCTCGGCGAATAGTCGGGCGCCACGGTGACGACCGTCGTGCCCCGGTAGCGCGCTTCAGTGGCGAAGTGGGCGTCGGGCATTCGAGTCACGATCGGATTGCTGCTCCAGAAGACCAGCGTGTCGGCGCGCATCCAGTCGTCCGCGCTCCCGTCCACGTGGGTGGTGCCCCATGTCTGGACCGCACCCATGGCGAGATCGCCCGTCCCCCCGAAGCCGTCGAGCATCGTGGATCCGAGCAGCGAGAAAAGCCGCATCTCCGCGGTGGCGCCGGGGCCGCTGTCGACGTTCGAGGTTCCGTTGTCGTAGACGACGGTCTCCGGACCGCCCTCGAGGGTGGCGTCCAGTGTGGCGTCCGCCAGGCGTGTCAGCGCTTGCTCCCAGGAGATGCGTCGCCAGCGGCCCGAGCCGCGCGGTCCAACGCGCTCCATGGGATGGGTGATCCGGTCGGGGCTGGTCATCAGATCGCTGTAGCAAGCGCCCTTCTGGCAGCCGCGCGGCGCGAAATCCGAGAGCCCCGGGACCTCGCGAGCGTAGACGTCACTCTGCTCCTCGTACCAGACCACGCCGTCTTTCACATAGAGATCCCAGGCACAGGCGCTGAAGCAGTTCGCGCGCAGGTGGGTTCCGCGCACCACGCGGTCCCAACGCCAGGCCGCCCGGTAGACATCGCGGTAGTCCGTGTAGGCCGGCAGCTCCGTGGTGACCGGGGTTCCGTCGGCGGCGGCCACGGACCGCGGTGCCAGCGCCCGCAGAGAGAGCGACATGGATCCGATCGCGCCGGCGATCAGCAGCTCGCGTCGGGTGAGATCGATCAAGATGGAACCTCCGCTGGTCTGACACGGCAGGGCCAGATCCGGTACAGGGCGACATCCCAGGGCGGCTCCACGACGAGCCCGGCTTCCTCGAGTCGTTTGCAGACGTCTTCCGACATGAAGCCGTCGAAGTCCTCGCTCTCGAGGTGCTCGAAGGCCCGGAAGACCGGGAACACGAGCCTTTGCCAGCCTGCCGTGGGAACCCGGTAGTCCGCCAGGACGACCCGGTCGCTCGCCACCCGCGTCATCTCTTCGAGCACCTGGCTGCGCTCCTCCTCGGCCATCTCGTGGAACGACATCGAGCAGACCACCAGGGGAAAGGAGTCGTCGCGAAAGGCGATGTGTCGCGCGTCCATCCGCACCCACTGGGCCCGGTCTGCGACACCGGCGGCGCGGGCCTTTCGCCGTGCGTGCCTGAGCATTCCCGGCGACAGGTCGAAGCCGACGACGCGGCTCCCACGCCGGGCCAGGGCCCGCGCGATTCCCCCGGTGCCGGTGCAGACGTCCAGGCAGGGCGAGTCGGCGTTCTCCGCTGCCCATCCGGCCAACGCCTCCCAGAGGCGTCGAAATCCCAGCGAGTGCACCACCGGGTCGTAGAAAGGGGCGGTGCGGGAGAGAAAGCGAATGCGTCCGGGACGCGGCATCGCAGATCACCCCGTTCGAGTCCCACTCGTGTCGACTCGGATGGCCACCCGCCCTCCCGCCCGCGCTTCTCTACGCGTTTGACTCGAACCGTTCGACGTCGACCCGAGTATCCCGATCGGTCTGGTTGGGTTCGTAGTGCGCGTATGCCCAGTGCAGCTGTCCGTAGTCGGTGACCAGCTGGGTCACCTTGAAGGGGCTCGGTGAGACGTACTGATGGCAGCCTCCGTCGCGGAACTGGTAGGGCTCCCAGGCGTGCAGGATGTGGATCTGGGAGGGCCGGATGGCCGGAGTGATCTTGGCTCTCACCAGGAACTCACCCAGGTCGTTCCAGACCCGAACCATGTCTTGCTCGGCGATTCCCCGATCGCTCGCGTCCGAGGGATTCATGTAGATCACCGGCTCCCCTCGCTGGAGCTGCAGCATCAGGGCCTGGTCGCGCCACATCGAGTGGATGCTCCAACGCGCGTGTGCGCTGGTCATGGTGAAGGGATGCTTGCCGCCCGCCGTGGGCGGATCCTTGTGGACGGGGAGCTCTTCACCGACTTTCAGGAACAGAGGGTGGTCCACGTAGAACTGTTGGCGGCCGGTGAGCGTGGGATAGGGCTCCTTCTTCTCGACGAAGTTGCGGAGCGGCACCACGGGTTCGGTGAGACTGTACTCGGAGAAGATGCCGGCCGTGCCGCCCTGCATGCCGAGGCTCTGGATCCGCATCGCACCGCCTTCGCGGCGCAGGTCCTCGAGAGTGATGCCGTCCGAAGGCCCGGACACGCTGAGGATGAACTCGACCACCGCCTCCTGGTCATGGGGGCCGAAGCGGCCGTCGTCGGAAAAGCGGTTGCCGAGCTCGGCGATCTCGCACTCCTGACCCCTGAAGCCGCGCACCGCGGTGATGCCTTTCGCGCGTGCCTGGCTGGCCACGTGGTCTGCCAGCAGAGAGAAGATCTCCCACTCGGGCTTTGCCTCCCCTTGCGGCTCCGCCCCCTTGTCGCCCAGTGTCACGTAGGGCACGAAGGCGGCGATGTACTTGATCCCGATCTTCTCGTACCAGCCAGCTGCGGGGAGCAGGATGTCGGCGTAGCGGCTGGTCTCGTTCATGCGGAAGTTGATGTCGACCACCAGCCGCGCCGGCTCGAAGAGCGCCTCGCGCACCTTGTTGCCCATGCGAGTGTGGCGCAGCACGTTTCCGCAGAAGGAGAAGATGATCTCGGGTGGGCCCGCGCTCGGCGCCGGTCCGACCGGGAACCCCCCTTTCTGGACTGCCTCCATCAGATAGGGCGCTGAGCCTTCTGGCAGGATGGGATCGTTGTGCTCCGGGGCACCGACGAACGGGAGGAGTCCGCCGTGAATCGCGTGGAAGATGGTGCTCGGCACGTACATCGACTCGAACTCGTGGCGCACCTCGTCGGGCCAGAAATAGGAGCGCGCGGCGGTCCAGGCCAGGAAGGGAAGACCCAGGCGGTCCTGCATGGCGACCAGGCCCATTCCGTCGAGGGCGATGAAGGCGCCGGATCGCCATCCCCCCCCGGGGCGTCCCAGGTTCCCCGTCAGCGAGGCGAGGAGGATCTGGCTGCGCTGCATCAGATCCGAATGGAGGTTCTTGCACATTCCCCACTGCGAGACGATCAGTGCCGAGTCCGCCTTGGCGAACTCGCGAGCGAAGCGTCGGATCGCGTCGGCGGAGATGCTGGTGATGGCGGCGGCCTGCTCCGGTCCTGCCTTCGCGAGGCGCTCGCGCAGCAGGGAGAAGGCCGTGCGCACCTCTACCTGGCTTCCGTCGGCGAGGGGCACCTCGGTGCGTGTCTCGAGGGAGGGGACCACTCCCTCCGGGAGCGCGAGCGTCTTCTTCGAGCTGCCCGCGGTTCCCGGTGCCCAGAAGAGCTCTCCCTTCGTTTCGTCCCACATGGCGAATCGATCGTCCTGGCCTCCCGCCACGACGTCCACCTCGCGCAGGAAGCGGCCGTTGTCGCTGCGGATCAGGAAGGGGAGATCGGTCTGCTCGCGCAGATAGTCAGCCTTGTAGAGATCCTCCTCGATCACCACCTGGCAGGCGGCCAGCGCGAGGGCGATGTCGGTGCCGGGGCTCGGCGAGAGCCAGAGGTCGGAATGGATCGCGCTCTGGCTGTAGTCGGGTGTGATGGAGACGATCCGCGTCCCACCGTATCGCGCCTCGTGGACGAAGTGCGCGTCGGGAATCCGCGAGATCACCGGGTTGAATCCCCACATCACCAGGTAATCGGAGCGGAACCAGTCATCGGAGGTGCCGTCGGTGTGCGGCAGGCCGAGGGTGATGGTGCCCCCCACGCCGAGGTCGCCGATCTGCGCCATGGAGTCGGTGATGGGAGCGCCGATCTGCCGGAAGAAGCGCAGCGCCGCCGCCGTGTTCGCCCCGTAGTCGACGTTCGGTCCCAGCTCCAGCACGACACCCTCGCCGCCGCGCTTGGCCAGCACGTCGACCAGCGGTTCGGCGACCTCGTCGAGGGCCTCCTCCCAGCTGATTCGCTTGAAGCGCCCGGAGCCGCGAGGCCCGACCCGCTTCATGGGGTAGGTGAAGCGCGAAGCGCTCAAGGTCAGATCGCTGCAGCTTCCGCCCTTCTGGCAGCCGCGCGGGTTGAAGTCGGGAACGCTCGGGTTCGACTGCACGTAAGGAGAAGACTGCTCCTCGCGCCAGACGATTCCTTCGCGGACGAACAGATTCCAGGCACACGACGACACGCAGTTCACATTGGTGTGGGTGCCGCGCACCACCTTGTCCCAGGTCCAGCGTTCGCGGTAGATGTCGCGAAAGTCGCTGTAACCGGGTGTCAGATCTGCCGCGGCCGGTCTCGGTGTGATCCAACCGAGCCGGTTCAGACCCAGAGCGAGAGCGGTTGCCGTACTCGCCTGAAGGAACTGCCGCCGAGTCAGGGATGCCACGTCACCTCCCCTCGAGCGCCGTCATTCTTGGCCGCTGTGGATGATGACCGGCCAAGCTATCCCCCGGGCCCCGGTGGGGGTATGACGACCGTCATAGGTATTCGAAGGCGCCTCAGTGAGATGCGGTGGTGGCAATTCGCTCCAGCGCCGGCTCGTCTACGACCTGTACGCGACCCACAGCGCCGTTGATGATGCCGTCCCGCTCGAAGCGCCGCAGGACCCGGATTGCGGTCTCCACCGTGGTACCGGAGGCCTCGGCCAGCGCTCGCCGCGTCACCCGCGCCTCTCCGTCCCGCGCGGAGCGGAGCAACGCTCGCGCCAGCCGAGCCGGGGCGGGATCGTGAGCGAAGGATCGCAGGCGCTCGTGGGCGTCGCGAAGGCGGTGCGAGGTGACCACGAGGATCTCGACGGCGAGCACCGGCACGTCGGCCACCAGGCTCATCAGCACCCGCCGGGGGAGGCACCAGGCCACGCCGTCCGTCACCGCCTCGGCACTGGCGGTGTAGATGTCCTCATCCAGAGAGGAGACAGCGCCGAACATCTCCCCCGGCCCGAGCGCCTCCAGGGTGGTGATGCGCCCGTCCGCCGAGCTCTTGTAGAGCCGGACCTCGCCACGGCGCACCACCCAGAGGAACTCCGCGGGCTGACCCTCGAAGAAGAGCACCCGCTGTCGGGTGAAGCGCTTCTCGCGGAGCACCGATTTCACCTGGCTCCGCCGCTCGGGAGGCAGCGCCCGGAAGAACTCGGCGTGCTCGAGTTCTACCTCGCGACTCATTCCACCTCGGTCCATTTCCGCGTGTGAAAAGCTCTCGGGCGCCGGTATGACTGGCATCATACTCGACTCGGGCCATCACGGCCCATCATCGGGGTGGGGAAGACGGGTGCCGAGAGCTCACCGCAGGTGAGCCAAAAGGGGAAGATCCGCTGATCAGTCGGGTTGGCGCAGTCCATCGCAGCCTCGCCGCGATGTTCGAGGAGACCCGCGCAGCGTTCCGGGACGGGGACGAAGCGGAGGCCGCAGCTGCGTTCGAGCGGCTCCGAGAGGAGCTGGAGGCCCATTTCGAGCAGGAAGACAGGCTCTACTATCCCGCCATCCGAGCGCTGCGCCCCGATCGCGCGGAGGCAGTGGATCGGGTCGGGACGGCGCACGAGCGGTTCATCCGCCGCTTCGAGCTGATCGTCGCACAGATCCAGGCGGCGAAGATGGACGAGGCGGAGCGATCTTTCGAAGAGTTCGCCGAGGCCTTCATCTTCCACGAGATCCGCGAGGAGGACCTGATCCGTTCGCTGGAGAGGGAGCTCGCGCACTCCCGCGGCTAGCCCCGGGGGGTAACCGTAGGCTCGCCTGTCTCCTCGGTAAGGCCTACTTGCAGCTCGCCGATCAGGGGGGCGGCGAGGGCATGCACCGCCTGCTGAAGCTCGGGTAGGTAGCGTGTGGTGATCTCCGTTCTCCGCGCATCCAGAACGAGGCGCGGTCGATCGCGGAGGATGCGCTCGATCCTGGAGGCCACCAGGGCCGGATCCCGGTAGTCGTCCGGTGTGCCATGCGCTTCGAGGCGCCGATGGAGTCTGCGCCAGCGCTCGCAGCCCTCCTCGTCGAGCCAGCGGATCTGTTGACCCAGCTCCCGGTGGCGTCCGCTGCGCAGGGCGGCCGCGTAGGTCTCTCTCGCCTTCGGCTGCTCTACCAGCCAGCCGTCGAGCAGCAGCTCTACCCCCACGTGCCCCACGGCATGTGCGTGTCCTCTTCCGAGTCCCCGCGCCAGGAGGGCCCGCCTCGCGTCTCGGCAAAGGGCGACGAAGAGGGAGGAGGCGTGGAAGACCCGGTCGGTGCGGTGATGCAGCGCAATGCCGGCGCGGAGCTCCGGGTGGTCGATCTCCGCCAGGCGCCCACCGCACATGGTCGCGAAGTCCGGCAGCATGGCACCCAGGACGAAGCCCGGCGCCCTCGCCTCCCAGCTGGCAACCACCGCGTGACCGAAAAAATTCACCCAGCTGGGCCTCAGTTCATCTGCATGCCGCCGTCGACATTGAGGGCCTGCCCGGTGATGTTCCTCGCCTCGTCCGACACCAGAAAGACGACGGCGTGGCCGATGTCTTCGGGGGTCTGCTCGCGCCGCAGCGGGCAGTTGGTCTGGATGTAGGCGTCGAAGGCGGCGCGCTGGGAGACGACCTCGGGATCGGTATTGCGGCGGAACATCCCCTCGAGCTTCTCCCACATCGGGGTCCAGAGCAGGCCGGGGCAGACGGCGTTGACGTTGATGCCATGGGGTCCCAGCGAGAAGGCCATCGACTGAGTCAGGCTGATCGCGCCGGCCTTCGAGGCCGAGTAGGGTGCCAGGCCGTTGTCCCCCCGCCGCCCCGCGATCGAGGCGATGTTCACGATCTTCCCTCCGCCGCGTTCGCGGAAGTGGGGAACGACCACGCTGCTCACGTTCCAGATTCCCCGCAGGTTTACCTGGTAGCAGCGGTCGAAGTCGTCGCCGGTGACCTCGCTGCCCAGGCGATCCTGGACGACGCCCGCGTTGTTCACCAGGATGTCGATCTGGTCGAAACGAGCGAGGATCTGGTCGAGGCCCCTCTGCACCGACTGCGCGTCGGCGACGTCGACCTCACAGACGATCACCTCGCGGCCGAGGCTCGCGACCTCACCCGCGGTCTGCTGCGCGCCCACCCGGTCCACGTCGGCGATCGCGATGTCGGCGCCCGCCTCGGCGAGCGCCAGCACGATTCCCCGGCCGATTCCCCGGCCGCCGCCGGTCACGATTGCGAGTCTTCGACTTAGACGGCCCACGCCTCACGCATAGTGGATCCGGTCCCCTCAGGCAAGGTCGGGCCGGAGGTGGCGATGGCCACGTCCCCTCCGGTGCATCTGGTTGTGGAGCTTGCGGTGCGCCGAGGTCAGGATCAGGCGCATGCGCTTGTAGGCCGCGCCGCTGGTGCGGGTTCCGACGCTGTCGAGGTACGCCAGCGCGCCCTCGATCTGCTCCAGTATGGTGACGGCGTCGGCCGCCGCGAAGAAGCGCGAGCCCTCGACCTCGACCATCACCGGCGAGGAGTGCGCCGCGATCATCTCCGGCCTGTCCCGGTAGTGGCCGCGCACCAGCAGCGCCAGCCAGGAGCTCCTGTCGAGCTTTACGCTCCAGTGCCCTCGGGCCCGCTTCGAACCGATGCGCTTGCTCTCGCAGATCTCTCCATTCACCAGCAGGTCCACCCGGGACATCGGCACCGTCACGCTGGCGAGTTCGAAGTCGACGGCCACGGTTCCGCCTTGGGAGCTCATCGCGATCCGGCTTCCCGGCGGCTTCCCTTCGACTCGGAATTCCAGCAGCGGTCCATAGGTCACGAAGGTGTCACCCGACCGCACCGCGTCCATCCAGGCGTCGTAGCTGAAGGGACCGCTTTCGGGAATGCGCGCGTAGGTTCGAATGGTTCCGACGGCGGTGTTGGAGCTCATCTTGTCGGTTCCGCCCACCGCCGGGTAGAAGTAGCCGCAGTTCAGGTAACGGTACCAGTCGGAGAGGGAGTAGGGATCGATACCGAAGTAGAGATTTCCCCAGGAGCACATCTCCACGGCGTCGACATCGCCGTGGATCAACGTGGCCGCATTTTCGGCCCGCGGGTCCGGGAAGTGCGGGAAGACCACCAGTCCACCGCGGGCGCGACACTCGCGCGCCCACTCCGTCATCAGGGCTCCCACCGGGTCGCCGAGCGCCGCCTCGTCGGGCCCGCCCGCGCACATCGGTGCGATGATCTCGCCGCCGTAGCCGAGCAGCGAGATGTGACCGAGTACGTGCTGGCGATTCTCGGTCCCCACCCGCACCAGCCATTCTCCGTCGCCACCCGCTTCCCGTGATCCGAAGGTCGTCTTGCCGTCGAAGTCCCCGACATTGGTCATCAGTTCCCCCCACTGGCTCGCCAGCAGGTTGATGACGTTCACTCCCTCGGCGGCGCCCTCCAACCGGGCGGTCGCCGGTGAGAGAAAGTGAACGTGGGTGTCGGCGGTCACCCAGCCGCGCTCTCTCCAATCCAGGACCCGATCGATGCCGAGGGTGAGGGTCCTGGTGGACTTCGCGATTTCGACCACCTTGCGCACCGGCCGGATCTCGAAGCCCTTGCTCACCTCGAGATACACCTTGCCCAGGGGCAGATCCAACGTCGCCTCACCCGGGATGTAGCAGCAGTGGTGTCGATCTCCGGTGGAAGAGTCCATGTTCACGAAGTCGGCGCTGTAATCCTCGAACCACGAGGGATTGGGGATGCGATGCCGATCGACCGGTGCCAGGTACTCGCCCGCCTCGCCGTGGACGTGGAGCTTGACGGCGACCGGCTTCTTGCTGCCCTTCTCCACCACGCGGAGCTTCACCCGCTGGAGCGCCGGACGAATCGGAGTCAGGGCTCTCGCGGTCCGCGTCTCCACCAGCTTCGAGACGAGAACCGTCTTCTCCCCAGCCAGATGAAAGCGCGCGTCGGGGTGGGCCGTGTACTCGATCAGGACCTCACGATTCGAGGTGCGCGGCGGCTGGTTGTTGTAGGTCTTTGCCCAGTCATCGTTGGGATATTCGAAACGCGGCTGGGCCGAGATCACCTGGCCGAGGTCGAGCTGGATCTGCTCGAGGAGTCCCCGCTCGTCGAGGTGCGGGCGGAACGCTTCGCCCTGCGGTAGCCGGAGCAGCGCCTTCCGCCGCGTCTCCCAGCGCAGCGGCAGCGAGGTGGCTCTTCCAGCCGAGAGCGCCGAGAGCACGATCACACCGGAGACGGGCTCGATGCGCAGACCCGTGATCGCCTTGCCGGGATGGGGGTTCTCCCAGGCCCAGATCCAGTTGCACCAGGTGCCCAGGTCCCGGATCACCGCGCGTGTCTGCGACATCCCCCAGTAGAGGTGACGCATCCCGTAAAGGGGCGGGGAATCCTGCTCGTGAACTGCGGGGATCGGATGCGGCTTCTGCATGCAGACCGCCTGGAAGCAGTTCTCGCCCCATCCACGCTGGAACATCCCGATTTGATGACGTCTCCGGATCGCCTGCTGCTGCTCGCTTCCGTCGGCGTAGCGAATCACGTAATTCGCCAGGTGCTCGCCGAGTCGGCCGTAGCCCGATGTGGAGCGGACGAAGCCGTCCCGATTCCGTTCCAGTGGCTCCACGTCGGTGGTGTGAAGGAAGACCAGCCACCCCGCCTTGACCGGTCCCACCTTCACCGCGACCGGCTCGTCCTCGATCAGCAATGCCTTCTTCACCAGGAAAGGAATTCCCCAGCCAGTGCACGGACCCTTCGGCGCTGCTTCCGCCGAGCCCCGCATGGCCGGTGATACTTCCGCGCTCGCGAGCGACCCGAACGAGGTCGTCCCCTTGAATGGCAGGGCCTCGAAGAGCGGCGATGCGGGTCCGTCGTGCTGGAGCGCCATGGGAGAATCCTCGCGGCTGCGCCGGAGCGGATGTCCGGCTCGGGGTCGATAGGATGCTCCCAGTCTGCTTCGGAATGCGCCGTACCCGCAAGAGGCTCTGCGTTCGCTAGCGTCTCCTCTTCGGGCGAGACTCGGGAAGCTGAGGCGAAGGGGTCGGCGACGGGACGAGAGGTGACTGGACGAGCGTCGATTCGCAGCTGCGCGGGGCAGGTCCTGGTAGCCGGGTTCTCCGGCGTCTCGCCGCCCGAGATCCTGCTCGCGGCGGTCCGGCGCGGTGAGCTGGGTGGAATCATCCTGTTCCGGCGCAATCTGGAGACGCCGGCCCAGGCGGCCGAGCTGATCGAGCGATGCAGCGCCCAGGCGCCCGGGGAATTCCCGCTGCTGGTCGCCGTCGACCAGGAGGGTGGCCGGGTGACCCGCTTGGACGCTCCACTGCTCCGGCTTCCTCCCATGCGGGTTCTCGGGCGGATCGGCGATCCGGCACTCACCACCCGCGCCGCGCGGATGCTGGCGCGCCAGCTGGCCGCGATGGGCTTTACCATGAACATGGCGCCGGTCCTGGACGTCGACACCAACCCTCGGAACCCGATCATCGGCGACCGATCCTTTGGCTCCACTGCGGAGTTGGTGATCAGCCAGGCGGCGGCTTTCTCCGATGGGCTGCTGTCGGGCGGGCTTCTCTCCTGCGGCAAGCACTTCCCCGGCCATGGCGACACGGACGAGGACAGCCACCTCGCACTGCCCCATCTCGCTCATCCGCGCGAACGCCTGGATGCGATCGAGCTCGCTCCCTTCCGAGCGGCCGTCGGTCGCATTCCGGCGCTGATGACGGCGCATCTGGTGTTCGAGGAGCTCGATCCCGGAATCCCCGCGACCCTCTCCCGACGCGTCATTACCGGCCTCCTCCGGCAGGAGTTCGGATACGACGGCGTGGTGATCAGCGACGATCTCGAAATGAAGGCGGTCAGCGAGGGGTGGGGGATCGCGAACGCCGGTGTCGAGGCCATCGATGCGGGATGCGACCTGCTGCTGATCTGCTCCAGTCTCGATGACTGTCTCGCCACCCACGCCGCGCTCGTGAGACGCGCCGAGGAGGATCCGGTCTTCGAGGCGCGCCTGCGCAATGCGGCGCGGCGAGGGTTGGACCTCCGGCGCCGGGTATCGCCAAGGCCCAGCTCGGAGGCGCTGCAAGCGGCCCTGGAGGACCCGGAGGCGCACCTCATCGAAGAGGCGATGGCGGCGGCCGAGGAGACCTGAGCGGATCGGAATCCGAGGAGGAACGCGATGAGAATCGAACCCGACTGGGATATGACCCCGTACTTCCCCGAGTTCGACGGCTCCGCATACCGGGAGTTTCGGGCCAGCCTCACCGCCGACGTGAAAGATCTGCTGGCCGAGGTGCGCGCGGCCTCACCGCTGTCGGACGAGAACGCTTCCGCATGGGCGGCGCTCCTGGCTCGCCTCGAGGCGATCGCGTCGCGTTCGGCTCATCTCCATTCCTATCTCGGCTGTATGGGCGCGGCGGACGCGCGCGACGAGGGGATCGGGCGCGAGGCGGCGGGTGCCGCGGTCCTCGCGGCCGAGATCTCCAAGATCTTCGTCGCGGTGCGTGCCACATTTCGCGAGGTCGAAGGCGACGTCTTCCAACGCCTGGTCGAACGCCCGGAGCTCGCGGACGCTGCCCACTATCTCGAGCGCATGCGCCGCCGGGCGGAGTGGAGCATGTCCGAGTCGCTCGAGACGCTCGCCGCCGATCTCGGTGTCACGGGAATCTCGGCCTGGGGACGCCTCTACGACCAGGTCTCGGGAAAGCTCGAGTTCGAGCTGAAGCCGCCCCGGCAGGCGCCTCGCCGGCTGCCCGTCTCGATGACGCGGACCCTGCTCGAAGACGCCAGCAGGGAGGTGCGCACCGCCGCACTCGAGGGGGCCAATGCCGCCTGGGAAGGCATCGGCGACGTCGCGGCGGCCTGCTTGAACGCGATCGCGGGCACCCGTCTGGAGCTGTATCGCCGCCGCCGCGTGGGACACTTCCTGGAGCCGGCGGTCTTCGATGCGGGTATCTCACAGCGCACCCTCGACACCATGCTCGACGCGGTTCGCTCGCGCTGGGAAGTGCCGCGCCGTTACCTGCGAAGCAAGGCCCGGATCCTGGGACTCGGGCGGCTGGGATTCCAGGACCTGATGGCGCCACTCCCCATCGAGGCCCAGGCGCGCGTCTCCTGGGAAGACGCCCGGGAGCGGGTGCTGTCCGCCTTCGGAGACTTCTACCCGGGGCTTCGAGACTTTTCGCAGCAGGCCTTCGAACGGCGTTGGATCGACTACCGGACGCGCCCCGGCAAACGTCCCGGCGGCTTCTGCTCGACGTCGAAGCTGATCGGGCAGTCGCGAGTCTTCATGACCTTCAGCGGCGCGCTGGGCGACGTCTCGACGTTGGCCCACGAGCTTGGCCACGCATTCCATTCCTGGATCCTGGGGGAGGCGCGGCTGTGGGCGTGTCGGTACCCGATGACGCTCGCCGAGACCGCCTCGACCTTCGCCGAGCAGCTGGTGATCGACGCGGTTCTCGAGAGCCCCGATGCCAGGCCCGAAGACCGCGCGGCGATGCTCGACAGCCGCATGCAGGACGGATCCGCCTTCCTGCTGAACATCCCCATGCGCTTCCTCTTCGAGAGGGCGGTCTACGAGGAGCGCGCCGCCGGCGAGCTCGCCGTCAGCCATCTCGGCGAGCTGATGGAGCAGGTCCAGCGCACCTGCTACGGCGATTGCCTCTCCGAGGACGAGCTCGACCCGTGGTTCTGGGCGTCGAAGCTGCACTTCTATCTAACCGGCATCAGCTTCTACAACTTCCCCTACACGTTCGGCTACCTGTTCAGCCTGGGAATCTTCGCGCGGGCGAAGCGAGAAGGTCCGAGCTTCTTTCCCGTCTACGAGAAGCTCCTGCAGATGACCGGGAGCGACAGCGCAGAGAACCTGGCCCGCGACCATCTGGGAATCGATCTCGAGGCGCCCGATTTCTGGAACGCCTCGATCGATCTGATCGAGTCCGACCTGGCGCGCTTCGAAGAGGCGACGGGCGCGCTCTTCGCCTGAGTGTTGCCCGACGGGCGCGCCGCGTCTCTCAGGAGGGCGGCGCGCCGCTCACGATCGTCGCGCCCCCGTCGATGACGATGCTCTGACCCGTCAGCCAGGCGCCGGCGCGCGCAGCCAGGAAGACGGCCGCTCCGGCGATGTCCTCCGCCATCCCCAGACGCCGCAGTGGAGTCCATGCCTCCTGCCTCTCCGCAGCCTGCGGGTCCTCCCAGAGCGCGCGGGCGAAGTCCGTCTTCACCACGCCCGGAGCGATGCAGTTGGCGCGGATTCCGTCGGGTCCGAACTCCACGGCCAGGTTGCGGACGAGCTGCATGTCTGCCGCCTTGGAGATGGCATAGCTGCCAAGGGAGCCGCTGCCCTTCAGACCGGTGACGGAGGAGACGATGATGATGACGCCGGCTCTTCTCTCCCGCATCTCCGGAATCACCAGCTGGCAGAGCCAGTGATTGCTCCTGACGTTCACGTCGAGGATCTTCTCGAAGGCGGAGTCCGGAATCTCGAGGCTCGCGCCGTAGAAGGGGTTCACCCCCGCATTGGCCACCAGGATGTCGATCGCCCCGAGCTGCCGGCGGGTCTCGTCGACCAGGTGCTGCAGCTGGTCCTTGTGCGAGACGTTGCAGGGAATGGCGATGGCTTCACCCCCGGCCGCGCGAACCTGGCTCGCCACCTGATCGCAGGCCGGGGCCTTGCGGCTGGAGATCACCACCTTTGCGCCCTGTGCGGCCATGGCTTCCGCGATCGCCTTGCCGATTCCCTTGGTAGAGCCGGTTACGACGGCGACTCTTCCTCCGAGATCGAACAGATCCTTCATCGCAGCTCCTCTTTTCGCTTCGCTGGGGAGGCTGCATACTAGACCGGGGGGGAGACAGGGGCACATCGAGATGAGCGGATCCGCGATCGTGATCGGAGTCGGAGCCCCGGCCGGGCTCGGTGCGGCGCTCTGCCGCCGTTTTGCAGGCGAGGGTCTTCAGGTCTTTGCGGCGGCGAGAACCAAGGAGAAGCTGGAGCTGGTCGCCGACCAGATCGCGAACGCGGGGGAAGCGCCGTCCCGGTCGTCGTGGACACCACGGTGGAGGACGAGGTGATCCGTCTCTTCGACACCGTCGAGGATCGCGGGGGCGCACCCGAGATCGTCGTCTACAACGCCGGCAACAACGAGTTTCGACCCCTCCTCGAGATGGACGCGCAGTTCTGGGAGAGCGTCTGGCGGCTGTGCTGCTTCGGGGGCTTCCTGGTCGGTCGCGAGGCGGCGCGCCGCATGCTGCCGCAGGGAGGGGGAACGTTGATCTTCAGCGGCGCCACCGCCTCGATCCGTTCGCGGCCACCTTTCACCGCGTTCGCATCGGCCAAGGCGGCGCTTCGAGCCCTGGCGCACGGGATGGCCCGGGAGTTCGGTCCACAGGGGCTCCACGTGGGCCACGTCATCATCGACGGCGTGATCGACGGGGACCGCGTCAACCAGCGCTTCCCCCAGTTCAAGGAGCAGCTCGGAGAGGACGGAATGCTCGATCCGGACTCGATTGCCGCCGCGTATTTGGGCCTGCACCGACAGGAACGCACCGCCTGGACCCTGGAGCTCGATCTGCGCCCCTACAAGGAGCGATTCTAGGACTGCTCTTCTGACCAGCCGCAGTGGCGAGCTGGTGAGAAATGCAGGCCAAAGTCGCAGACGAGGGTGCAAGCGGGCGAGAGAACGGCTTTTTCGCACTCGCGCGCCATCGGCGCTTCCGATCACGCCTGGAATTGGCGAAAATAGGGGGCGCCTGCCTGCGTGGGCTCACTGCTTCTCCTGGCCTCTCCAGGACGGGGCGGGATGGTCACACGGGTCGGGCGGGAGGAGATGACTCGGCGTGCGTCGCTGGCTGGAACGACGCGGGAGCTCGGAGAAGACCGGGGAGGTTCCTCGCGGCACCGAAGGTGGTGAGGGAGACCCTTCGCGGTCCGAGAACGAGGAACTCACGGATGCGCTTCGCAGCGCGGGCACCGATGTCATACCGGACCGGGCGCCCGGGGCGCTGGAACGCCAGGCTCCGATCCCCGGACACCTGATCGTGGTCGAGGGCCCCTCCAGCCTGCGGGGTCAGCGCTTTTCCCTCTGCCCCGGCGAGACCTCGATCGGGCGTACCAAGGACTGCCAGGTCTCGATCCTCGAGAGAAGCGTGTCGAGAGACCACGCTGCCCTGGTGTCCGAGGAAGGCGCCCTGGTGCTGGTCCACCGCAGTCGAACCAACGGAACCTTCGTCAACGGCGAGCCGGTCGCCGACCGGCAACGGGTCTTCGACGGCGATCAGATCCGGCTGGCGGATTGCGTCGTGCTCCAGCTCGAGGCTCCGGCTCACCGGGCTCCCCTGGGCGTCGCGAGGGCGCGCACCCTGCGCGAGGCGATGGAGGCCCGCGTCGACCTGGACGAGCGGATCGAGCGGGAGTTCCTGCGCGACGGCAGCTTCCTCGACGTCGATGTCGTCGATTCGTTCGGCATGAAGTCCGCTGAGCCTCGCTCGGAACGGGTCGTGGTCTCCTTCGAGCGCTTTCGAGCCTTCGTGACGCGCACGGTGATGCAGCACCGGGGAGACGTCCTCAACTGCAACGGCGACGAGGTGATGAGCTTCTTCGAATCCGCGGACGACTCCGTCGCCGCAGGAAAGGCGATCGTCGCCGGCCTGGCGCGTTTCAACGAGAGCGAGAACCTGCTGGGACGCCCGTTCCGGATTCGTTCAGGCATTCACACCGGGCGGTCCGCCGTCGATCTCGCGAGTGGGGTCGCCTACAGCCCCGTCGTCGACGCCTCGGGCCATCTCCAGAAGGCGGCACCCGAAGATGGTCTGCTCATCTCCGAGGAGACCGCCAGGGAGCTGTCGAGCCGCGAGGGGCTGGTGAAGGTGGAAGTGAGTGGCAAGAACTTCGCCGAGGCGTATCGCGTCGAGATTTAGCCTGGATTTCTCACCAGCTCGCTACTGCGGTCACCCCTTCTACTCCAGGATCTCCAGAAGCTCGACCTCGAAAGAGAGGGAGGCGCCGGGCTTGATCAGCGGGGGGGCGCCCTGATCCCCGTAGGCAATCTCGGCGGGGCAGATGACCCGGCTCTTCTCCCCCGTCTTCATCTTCTGTAGCGCCTCGGTCCAGCAGGGAATCACCCGGTTCAGGGGAAAGACGACCGGCTCTCCGCGGGCGACGGAGCTGTCGAAGACCGTTCCGTCGCGGAGGGTTCCGTGATAGTGGACCCTGACTCGATCGGTGGGAGCGGGCGAGGGCCCCTCCCCGGGGCTCAGCACCACCATCACCAGGCCGGAGTCGGTCCGCTGGGCGCCCTCGGCTGCGGCGGCCTCGGCGAGAAACGCTTCTGCCGCCTCGCTCTCGTCCTTGGCCAGATCGGCATTGCGGCGTGTGAACAGGCCCTCGGCCCTGCGGCCGTAGCGGTCGGTGTCGACCTGCGGATCCCGCTTCTCCATGCCGTCGGCAAAGCCCGCCTGGAGGATGTGCTTCTCGGACTCGCTGAGCGGGAGGTGGTCCAGATTCCGCGCCAGGTTCACCCCCATCGCGTAGATGGTCTTGTCGTCCTCCGTCTCGAGGAGCACCTCGCTAGCCGAATCGGGCGGCTCTGGCGTGCAGGCGAAGAACGCGGCGGCGAGAACGGCGAGGAGAAGTGTGAAACGAATCCGTGAAGCGAAAATCATCAGCAAACCTCCGCTCCCATCATAGCGGAAGTGACACCGAGGACGGCGAGTCCCCCTGGACTGGGCCTCGCTGATCCGATTTCTGATCCCGCGGCTGACGCCGGGTGTGGAGAGCGCCGAGTCCCTGGCCCGCGCCGATCTAAGCCGCATCGGACTGACGCGCGGCCGCGCCGCCGCCATCTCCACGCTCGCGGAGATCGCGGAGGCCTGGCGGCCGTGGCGTGCCTACGCGGCGATGGCCCTCTGGATGTCGTAGCGCCTTCCCGGTTCGAGAAGCGATCTCAGCGGAAGATCCCCCGGCGCTCGCTCCGGCCCCGTTTGAAGAGCTCGGTGATCGACCGCCGTACCGCATCCACCTTCCTCTGGACGACGGCGTCTTCCTCGCTGGGATCACCCGAGAAGGACAGGGGCTCTCCGAAGTAGATGTGATACTTCACCGGGAGTGCGACCAGCAGGCCCAGCGGACCCAGCCACGGGAAGGTCACCGTGATCGGCAGGGAGGGCAGCCCCACGGTCTCCGCCGCCTCCCGAAAGTTGGCGAGCCCCGGCTGCTGTTCCTCCGAGCCCACGAACGCGACGGGGACGATGGGCGTGTTCGTTGCGAGGGCCAGGCGCATGAAGCCGAGGCCGAAGGGCTCGAGCTGGTAGCGCTGGCGGAAGGGCTTGCTGATCCCACGCGCGCCCTCCGGGAAGACCATCACGCACTCCTCCGCCTCGAGCATCGTGGCACAGTTCTCCGGCGTACCGACGATCGTCCCTCCGCGTGCCGCGGTGACTCCCAGCCAGGGGAGGCGCCAGATGAAGTACTCCCCCATCCCACGACACAGGCGGGGTGGATCGGCATCGAGCAGCATCGCCGCCGTCAGCATGACGCCGTCGTAGGGCATCTGTCCCGCGTGGTTCGCGATCAACAGGACGCGCCCCGACGGAACCTGCTCGATGTCGTGCGTTTCAGCGCGGAAGTAGTAGCGGTAGAGGGCGGCGACCGGAAGCACCATGCGGCTCGCGGCTTCGGGATTGAAGCCAAACGGGTCGTAGCCGTAGTCGTTGAGCTGCAGCGGTGCCCTGCGCAGCCGGTCTTCGACTTCGCGCTGTAGATCGCGCAGCGCAAGCGGAAGCAAGGCCCCGCCCAGGTCGCCCAGCACTCGTCGAACGCTCGATCGCACATCGACCACTGTGAATCCCGCCGTCTTCGTTGTCGCGCCGCGCGTCCCCGATCGGGAGCCGAGGCGCCTCCCGCATCTACGCTAGCATGACCTCCAAAGGAGAACCCATGAAGTCTGTCGAGAGCATCGGACTGAGCGACGTAAACGCCGTCTACGACGGGCCGGAGGGGAACCTCTGGGAGCTCCTGATGGGACACCAGATCCACATCGGCGGCTTCAAGGCATCCATGGACCTGGCCGAGCGCGCCGGGATCGGGGCGGGGCAGCGCGGCGTGGACCTCTGCTGCTGCAGCGGCGCCGGAATGCGCTTTCTGGTCCGATTTCGCGATGTAGCCTCGATGATCGGAGTCGACGCGACGCAGACCGTGGTGGAGCGCGGACGCGCGCGCTGCGAAGAAGAGGGCGTGGCGGACCGCGTCGAGATCCAGCTCGCCGATGTCTGCGCCAGCGGCCTCGCCGATGGCCAGGCGGATTTCGTCTGGGGTGAGGACGCCTGGTGCTACGTGGAGGACAAGGCGAAGCTGGTTGGCGAGGCCGCGCGGATCGTCAAGCCCGGTGGCACCATCGCCTTCACCGACTGGGTCGAGGGGCCCGCCGGTCTGAGCGATTCCGAGGTCGGCCGCTTCCTGCCCTTCATGAAGTTTCCCAGCGTCGCGAGCATCGAGGACTACCGCGGCCTGCTGGAGAAGAGCGGCTGTGATGTCGAAGTGGCGGAGGACACCGGGCGCTTCGCCCCCTACGTCGACCTCTACCTGCAGATGGTCGAGATGCAGCTGACCTACGATGCGCTCCGAATCCTCGGCTTCGATGTCGAGGGCCTGGCTGCGGTCGCCGGGGAGTTCGCATTTCTGCAGGAGCTTGCCCACGCCGGCAAGATCGCCCAGGGTCGCTTCATCGCGCGCCGGCGCTGATTCGCCGTGCCACACCCAGCTCGACGCTACACGCGCCGGTGATCAGCACCGCGCCAATCAGCTCGCGCATGCCGAAGGGCTCGTCGGTGAGCAGCGAGGCCGTCGTCAGTCCCACCACGATCTCGAGCATCAGGAAGATCGCGACGCGGCCGGGGCCGAGATGACTGGCGCCGAAGATGGTCAGCCAGATGACCGGCAGCATCCAGACCGCCGCGAAGGCCATCAGCCAGGATGCGGAGTCGATGAGCGGACGGATCTCGAGCTCGGAGGGGTTGCCTCCGCCGGGAATCGCCGTGGCGAGGAGAAAGATGGGCCCGAGGAAGACGAAGTGGGCGAAGACCCGGTCGAAGATCGGACGCGACCCGGTCCACCTGACGAAGACCATCGCGAGCCCCCAGGTGACCCCCGCCGTCAGTCCCATCCATTCCGCGCTGGAGCGGGGCAAGGGCAGTCCGGCTTCGCCGCCGAAAATCACCGCCATCCCCGCTAGACCGAGAAGGATCGTGACGAATCGCCGCCCCGCGATCGGTTCGCCGAGGAGCAGTCTCTCGAACAGCGTGCTCCAGACCGGCGTCAGGTAGAAGGACAGGAGCACCCGTGCCACGGTTCCGCGCAGCAGGCCCTCCGAATAGAGCGCGATGGAGAGGGCGAGCAGGAAGCCGGCCATCCCCAGCGCCCACCCGCCGGCCAGGATCCTCCGCCTCCTGGCGAGCGCAAAGGGGAGCAGCAGGAGGAGAGGGAGCAGGAAACCGGCAGTGATGGCCGCTGCACCACTCGCACCCGCTTCATCGATCCGACGCAGGGGGATCCACAAGGTGCCCCAGAGCAGCGCAGACCAGAGAATCGCGAGGCTCGGCGCCAGTGTGGATCGAACAGTCGACACGCGTGCTCCCTCTGCGACCCGGTGAGAACGGCGGCTCGCCCGAATCAGTCGCCCAGCGAGCCGCGGACCGCGTCGACCAGGTCTTCGGGCTCGTAGGGCTTGCGGACGAAGGCGGCGATCTCGTCGAGCGGGAAGCGCCCCGCTGTCGTCTCCTCGCCGAAGCCGGATGCCACGATCACGGGCAGACCGGGAAGCAGGGCGCGGATCTCGAGGAAGGTCTCCCCGCCGTCCATATCGGGCATGGTGAGATCGAGCACCACGGCGTCGATCGTCTTGCCCCCGTCGCCCCGAAGGATCTCCAGGGCCGCCCTTCCGCCGTCCGCCGTCACGACGTCGAAGCCGCTTCGCTCCAGGAACTCCCGGGCCAGCTCCAGAACCCATTCCTCGTCGTCGATGACGAGGATCGTTCCCCGAGGTTTCGTGGCACCCCGCGGGCGGGGTTGGCTCGGCGCGGGAAGCGCGGCGCGGGTGGCCGGCGGCAAGAGGACGCGGAAGGTAGTTCCATGACCCGGCTCCGCTGCGACCTTGATGGCGCCTCCGTGCCCCCGCACGATTCCGAGCACGGAGGCGAGTCCAAGACCACGACCGGCGAGCTTGGTCGAGAAGTAGGGCTCGAAGATCCGCCCGCCGATCTCCTCCTTCAGTCCCTCCCCGGTATCGGTCACCTGCAGGTAGACGTAGTCGCCCGCAGCGAGATTGGCCCGGCCGAAGGCGCCGGCCAGGTATTCCGCATCGACGCTGATGAGGCCGGTGCAAACTGTCACGCGCCCGGGGAGATCCTTGAGGGATTCCGAGGCGTTGGTGACGAGGTTCATGATCACCTGACGGAGCTGGCTGGGATCTCCCTCGACCATGGTGCCGTCGGGATCGAGGGAGATCTCCAGCTGGCACTTCTTCGAGGTCGAGGCCTCCAGCAGCTCGCGTATCTCCTCGACGAGCTCCGAGAGATCGAGCGGGCTCAAGCTGACCGATGCCCTGCCCGAGTAGGTGAGCATCTGGTTGGTGAGCGTTTCGGCGTGCTTCGCCGCCGAACGGATCCGATCGAGTTGCTTCGCCAGGCGCGAACCCGCCTGAGCCTCTCTCATGGCGAGGTTTTCATTTCCGAGGATCACCGCCAGCAGGTTGTTGAAATCGTGGGCGATGCCACCGGCCAGGATTCCGAGGCTCTCCAGCTTCTGCGCCTCCCGCAGCTCCACTTCCAGGCGCCGCTGCTCTTCCTCCGCTCGTCGTTTCTCGGTGATGTCGCGAATCGCCCCGAGTACCCTCAGCTTGCCGTCGACGGGCGAGCGGGCCCCCTTGACATGCACATGCAGCCAGCGGATCCCACCGTCCCGGGCGATGATGCGTCCTTCGACTTCCCGCGTCTCACCCTCGAGGGCCCGAGAGAGATAGGGCGCCATACGATCGGCGTCTTCGGGATGGAGGAGGGAACGCCATCCGCGGCGAAGGATCTCGTCGGTGCTGTAGCCAGTGATCCGCAAGACCGCCTGGGTGACCCACTCCAATGTCAGCGAGCCATCCGGCTCCACGGCGACGGCAAAGCTCATATCCGAGCTCATCTCGGAGAGATTGCGCCAGCGCTCTTCACTCAGGCGCAGCTCCTGCCCGACGCGCTGGCGTTCCGCGATCTCCTCTTCCAGATCCGCGATCGCTTCGTTCAGCTCGGCGGTTCTCTCCTTCACCCGGACCTCGAGCTCTTCGCGGGTACGGCGGAGGGCCGCATCGAGCTGCATGCGTCCGGTGACATCGCGCGAGTTGATGACGATTCGGATCGCCCCGCCCGCCCCGTAGACGCCCTTGCTGGTCTCCACCCAGCGCCAGCCGCCGTCCCGGTGGCGGGCCCGGATGGTCAGGAGCGTATCCCGGGCCGAAGTGACCTCCGCTCGGAACCAGGCCTGCGCACGCTCGCGGTCCTCGGGGTGAACCAGATCCACGCCGCGGCTCCCGATCAGGGTCTGCCCCGGACGTCCGAGCCACTCCTCGTAACGCGGATTCGCGTAGGTGAACCTTCCCTCGGCATCCATCTCCGCGACCAGGTCGAAGGCGTTGTCGGTGAGTGCGCGAAACCGCTCCTCGCTCTCGCCGAGCGCCTGTTCCGCTCGGCGCTGTTCTCCCAGCATCCGGTCTCTGGACGCGGCGACCTGGACCACAATGGCCAAGGGGCCCATGACTGCCCAGGCGATCAGTTGGGGCGTGGTGAGGAAGGAACCGTGAATTCCCCAGACTGCGTTGGCGGTCTCGATGACGGCAAGCACGAGGAATGTCGGCGCCAGCAGGGGCTGTCTTCGATGGCCAGCGGCTCGGCGGTCCACCCGGAAGGCGAGCCAGGCCGCAGCCAGCAAGCAGCCGGGCTCGAAGACCAGGGCGATTCCGTGGTCCAGCAGTTGGATCCCGGCCCGGTCCAAGACCCAGCGCGCGGCTCCCAGGGCGAAGGCCAGGGGGATCAGCCAGAGAGGAACGCGCCGCTCCGCGTAGACCAGGGTGCCGGCCAGCAGCAGGGCCGGGAAGAACGGCCCCAGCATGTGTACCGCCGGCTTCTTCCAGCTCGCATCGGCTCCCAGGGAGAGGATCGCCGCAGCCGCGAACATGAAGAGCCATCCGCGCATCCAGAGGGCGATGGGGCGGGCGTCGCGATTCCGGGTCAGCCACCAGGTGACTCCGCCCAGCGCTGCGAGCAACAGACCGAACCCGAAATCGCTCACAAGGCCTCCCTGTCCCCCGCGGCGATCCGTCTACGCCGAACCCACGCACTGGGATGGTACCTCTTCTGGGAGAAGCGCTGGCAGTGGGAGCGCTGGATCGCCTGATCTTCGCGCAGGCGGTCGATCTCCTCCGGTCACTCGGGCACCAGGCTGTTCAGCCGCTCCACGGCGTCGAGAAATTCCTCGATCATCTCGTCGACCACGTGGCGGACCGAGCGCACCGCGCGGAGGGAGCCCACGATCTGGCCGCAGGGGTTGAAGCCCACCGACTGGGCCTGGGTGGGGTAGCGGTGGCCGCGCACGACGGCCTCGGACGCCACCATGTACTGGAGAGGCATGCCCAGGGGATCGGGGGTGTCATCGCGGTCCCAGGCGTCGGTCCAGTCGTTTCGAAGCAGTCGGGCTGGCTTTCCGGTGAAGGAGCGGGAGCGCACCGTATCGCGGCTGGTGGCGTTCAGGTAGGACTGCTTCTGCTCTGGCGGGCAATCGGACTCGGTGACGGTGAGCCAGAGAGTGCCGCACCAGACCCCCTGGGCGCCCATCGCCATCGCCGCGGCCATCTGGCGACCGCTGCCGATCCCCCCGGCGGCCAGTACGGGGGTGGGAGCCACGGCGTCGATCACCTCGGGCCAGAGCACGATGCTGCCGACATCGCCCGTGTGACCGCCGCCTTCACCGCCCTGGCAGATGACGATGTCGACGCCGGCTTCCTTGTGGGAGAGCGCGTGCCTCGCGCTCCCGGCGAGGGCGGCGACCCGCCGGCCCGATGCCTGAATCTCCTGGATCATGTCGGTGGGCGGAGTCCCCAGGGCGTTCGCTAGCAGCCGTACCTTCTCATGCCTGAGTGTCGTTTCCACCAGCGGCCCCGCGGTGGTCGCCGTCCAGCCCAGGAGCTCGGGGACCTTCTCGCCCTCCGGGAGCTCGGGCACGCCGGCCTCCGCCATGAGCTTCTTGACGAAGTCGCGGTGCTCCTGGGGAATCATGGCGCGGAGCTTCTCCTCCAGCGCCTCCGCGCTGATCTGCTCGCCCTTGCCCTCGTACTTGCCGGGCAGCACGATGTCGACGCCATACGGCTTGTCGCCCACGCGCTCGTCGATCCAGGCCAGCTCCGTCTCGAGCTGCTCCGCGCTGAAGCCGACCGCCCCCAGGACCCCGAGCCCACCTACGTTGCTCACCGCGGCGACCACGTCACGGCAGTGAGAGAAGGCGAAGATCGGAAGCTCGATTCCCAGCTCCCTGCAGATTTCGGTTTGCATGGGGTTCTCCCGTGGGCCAGCGTGGCGAGCCAAAAAGGATCCCAAATCCCGATCCGCTGAGCCATTCGCCGCTTGAGCTGCAAGAGACCGTTGTTTTGGACCCGGATCGCCCTGCGATAATCTCGACTCGATGACGTCTGTGGGGCATTGCCTGACGGGTCTGTCCATCGCCGCGCTGGTCGTGCCCAGGAGCTGGGAGCGGAAGGAGAAGATCGCTGCGTTCGCCGCATTGACCCTCGTGGCCAACCTTCCAGATCTTCCCCTCCCGTTCTGGGGCCACTACAGCTATCGGGTGAGCCACAGCCTCTTCGTCAATCTGGCTCTGGTGGCCGTCGTGGCTGGCCTGCTGATCCACTCCGGGGCGCGGCGTGGCGAAGCAGCCTGGCGGTGGCTCGTGGCTGGAGGCGCGGCCGCCTGGCTGAGTCACCTGCTGCTGGACTCGTTCTACAGCCACGGTCATGGAATCCGCATCTTCTGGCCGGTCAGCGACGCAGCGTTGAACCTTTCTGTTCCCTGGTTTCATGTGCTGCAAAGGGGCTCGCCGCCGGACCTCGCCAGTCTGCAGATTCTCGCCATAGAGGCCGTGTGTTACGGGCTCTTGCTGGCCGCTTGTCTATACTGGCGAAGGTGCCGGCTGCCGGGTCGAAACCTCGAGGAGTCAGATTGACGCTCAGGACCCTCGTCATCGGGGCAGTCCTCCTGCTTACTCCCATGCCTCTTCTTTCCTGCGCTGGCAAACGCCCTTCGAACCTCGGAGTCTCGGATACCGGTCTGGCTCCCTGCCCGTCCTCGCCGAACTGCGTCTCGAGCGACGCGCGCGACAGCAGCCACCGGGTGGCGCCTCTTCAGCTTGCCGTCTCTCCCGCCGAGGCCTGGCGATCCGTCCTGGAGGCCGTTTCGGAATTGCCTCGCAGCCGCATCCTGAAGGAAACTCCGGACTACCTCCACGCGGAGTGCCGAAGCGCGCTCTTCGGCTTCGTAGATGACCTCGAGCTTCAGCTTCGGCCCGGCGAGGAGATCATTGCGATCCGCTCCGCATCACGTCTGGGTCACTCCGACCTCGGAGTCAACCGACGCAGGGTGGAGGGTCTACGGGCTTCTCTCACCAGTCGGGGCGTGCTTCGGTAGTGTGAGCCGCCGCGGTCCAGCGGCCGCTCACGGCCGCGGCATGCCCCGGGGCAGGCTCTCCGGGTCGAAGCCGGCGTCGTTCTCCAGGTGGGCCTGCGGGTAGGTGCAGTAGATCGTCGAGAGGATGCCCGCGGGACTGTCGTTTCCGCTTCGCCCAGCGCCACCGAAGGGAAGCCTCCCACTGGCGCCGATGGTTCCCCGGTTCCAGTTGAGGACGCCGGTTCGGATGCGCCCGATGCAGTGCTCGAATTTCGATCGATCCCGGCTCATGACGGACGCGGCGAGTCCGTAGTCCGCGTCGTTTACCGCCACGATCGCCGCGTCGAGTCCGCCCACGGGATACAGGGCCGCTTCTGGGCCGAGGATCTCGTCCCGCTGATAGGGATGGCTCTGCTCCGCCTTCCCGAAGCGGACCAGAGATGGAGCGATGTAGGGGGCCAGCCGGTCCATCTCGCCGCGGAAGATGCGTTCGCCCCCGGCCGCGACGGCCTGGCCGCGGTAGCCCATCACCTTCTCGAAGGCGGAACGGGAGATCAGGGGTCCCATGAAGACGTCGGGCTCCAGTGGAGGCCCGATGCGGACGCCGGCGAGAACGCGGGAGAGACGAGCGGCGAACTCCTCCATCCGCGAATCCTCGACGAAGATGCGGCTCAGCGAGGAGCAACGCTGGCCGGTGGTGGCGCAGATCGAAATCGCCGCCTCGGAGACGGCGAGATCCAGCTCGGCGTCTTCGAGCACGATCATGGCGTTCTTGCCGCCCATCTCCAGGGCGAGGATCTTGCCCGGCTGGTCCAAGAGCTCTTCCTGGATGGAACGGCCGACGGCGTAGGATCCCGTGAAGAGGATCCCGTCCACCCCCCGATGCAGGGCGAGCTGGCGTCCGGTTTCGGCGCGCCCCTGTACGATCTCGAGAACTCCCAGCGGCAGCCCGGCGTCCCGCCAGAGCCGAGCCATCCAGTCGCCCACCGCCGGAGCCATCTCGCTGGGCTTGAACACGACCGCGTTTCCCGTTGCCAGCGCCGGAATGATGTGGCCGCTGGGGAGGTCGGCGGGAGAATTGAAGGGGCCGAGTACCGCGAGCACTCCGCGCGGATGAAAGCTTGCCCATGCGTTCGCCGCCCCCCGGATCGGTTGGGTGAAGCGCATCCCCTCGGTCAGGGTGAGGTCGGCCTTCGCCGGCAGCAGCTCGGCCTCGACTCGCGCCTCCCAGATCGCCTTGCCCACCTCTCGGGCGATCAGCTCTGCCAGCTCCTCCCGGCGCGCTCCGACCAGGTCGCGGAACCGGCGGATCGCGGCGGCCCGGGCTTCGAAGCCGGCATCCCGCCAAGCCGGAAAGGCCGCGCCGGCGCGGCGAACCGCCTCATCCACGGCGTCGGCTTCCCAGACGGGAAAACGACCGAGCTCGTCCTTGGGGTCGGCTGGGGAGACGCTGCGCAGGAAGTCATTCACCTTGTCGAGCTTCACCGGGCATCTACCTAGAGCCTACCGACAGCTGCCCACTTCGTCCTGCGCGCTGGAACAGAAGGCGCCCGGGAATCTATCGGTGGTGCGCGATCACTCCACCAGGCGGCGGGAGATCCTCGATCGACGTGGGGGGTTTCCCGCGAACCCGGCGGGTCCGCTATGATCCTCGGGGGAGGGGTGAAGATCATCTCCCAGCAAATTCGCCCTTGACTGTTCCTCGTCGGGGGTCGATGACCAATACCATGCCCGCACGAAATAGAGTGGGTCGGAAGACCCGTGCAGACCGCGAGCGCGCTGCGGCGCGAAAGGACGCCCTCGCGGCGGCGATTCCCTACCTGGCCTTGGTGAAGGCTCCCACCTTTCCCAAGGCCAAGGCGATGGGTCGAGACATCACCGTGGCGAGCTACAACGTCCACCGCTGGGCGGGACCGAATGGCACCCGAAGGCCCGATCCGGCCCGGGCGGGATTCGTGATCTCGGAGCTCGCCGCCGACGTGATCGCGCTCCAGGAAGTTCTGCGTCCCTTCGACGTGGAAGATCCCCTCGAGCGCCTGGCGGATGCCCTCCACCTGCACCTCGCCTTCGTGGCGACCCGGGTGCATCGCCGCGGTGAGGTCGGGAATGCGATCCTCTCTCGTTGGCCCATCACCAGCGTCTTCAGTCTCGACCTCTCCTTCTCCCGGGTGGAGCGCCGCTCCGCCTTGGCGGCCCAGTTTCCGGGAGAGCACGGCCCGCTCTCGGTGGTATCGACACACCTGGCCCTGGTCGACCGCACCCGCCGTCGTCAGGTGCGGTCGATTCTCGAGCATCCCCAGCTCCAGGGCGCGGTGGTGTTGCTGGGAGACATGAACGCCTGGCGGCGCTGCAAGGCGACCCGGACGCTCGAGCGCGAGATGGTGGGCGGCGCCGAGCTCACCTGGCCTCGCACATTTCCCGCCTCCCGGCCCGTCCTCGCTCTGGATCGCGTCTACGCCCGGGGCGCCACGGTCGGCAGAATGGAGGCCCACATCAGCCCCGCTGCCAGACGGGCTTCGGACCACCTTCCGGTCATTGCCCACGTACGCGTCACCGGGGACTGACGCGGCGCAAGCTGGTGAGCAGTGCGCCTCTAGCCCTGGCAGGCGGGGCAGTAGCCGTAGAGCTCATGGCGGTGCCGCAGCAGGCGGAAGCCGTAGCGCTTCACGATGTCGTTCTGGGCGCCCTCGATCATCGAGCATTCGAACTCGATGATCTTTCCGCATCGCACGCAGACCAGGTGGTCGTGATGCTCGTGTTCGATCTCGTAGCAGGTCGCACCGTTGTCGAAGTGGCGTTCGCTGGCGAGACCGGCATCACACAGGATCTTCATGGTCCGATAGACGGTCGTGTATCCGATGTGGGGATAGATCTCGCGAACCTTCCTGAAGAGATCCTCGCTGGTGACGTGACCTTGGGTGTCGAGAAACACCTCCAGGATCGCCCGACGCTGCTTGGTGTGTTTGAGTCGGTTGTCGTCGAGGTAGCTGGCGAGTGCCCGCTGCTCAAGTTCGTGAGCCATGCGCCGACCCTACGCAAAGGCGACCCGTGGATCAAGCGGATCGTCTCGGCGCGGCGGGTGCCCCTCACGGGTCGCTCGCGCGGGCCTCGGCGGCTTCGAGGTTGTGCCTGGCGGCCTGGTTGCCGCAGTCGAGTGCCACCGCGCGCCGGAAGGCGAGCAGCGCCTCGCGGTGGCGACCGTCGGCGGCGTAGGCCAGGCCCAGGTGGTTCTGGACCTCGGACCTATCGGGAACCAGCTCCGCTGCGCGCTCGAGGTCCGCGATGGCACGGGCGTTGTCGCCCCGGTCCAGGGCCTCGGTCCCGCTCGTGTAGAGTCGCGCCCCCTGGTAGCTGGCGCAGCCCACGGAAGCCAGGGCGACCAGAAGAAGCGTCACCAGGAGCCGCCGCATCTTCGCCTCGTAACCGTCCCGCCTCCGCCTGCCCACCGCTCAATCCTCGAGGATCAGGGCCGTCGGCAGCTGATTGAGGGACTTCGGCGGCGCCGGCAGGTGTGTCTGCAGGAGCTCCCCGCAGCGTCGCACCGCCGCGAGGATTCCCTCGGCAGCGCGCTTCTCCCGGACACCGGCGAGGAGCAGCCCCACCACCTCCTCCCAGCTTTCGTCCGGGTCGAGTACCCGGTCCACACCCTCGTCGCCCAGAACGATCACCCTGTGCTCGAACAGCGCCACGAAGATCAGGATGCCCGTGCGTTCTGCCGTGCGGGCCAGCCCGTTCTCGGCAAATGCACTCCAGGCGCGCCGTTCGGCGCACTCCTGCATGAAGCTGTCGGAGATCAGGGAGCGCCGGACGATCTGGATCCGGCCCAGGAGATGCCCGAGCGCGAGCCCCACGGCCTGGGCTCCCAGCAGGATCCCGAGGCCGATCTCCGTGGCGAAGATCCCCGCTCCCAGGAAGCCGAGCAGCGCCATGGCCGCACCCAGTCTCCATCCGGCACTTCCGTACTCGGCGCAGGAGCCGACCACCGCCACCACGATCTCCCCCGCGGTATTCTGCTCCGCCTCCAGCACCGCCCCCTCGATGCGCAGGCGATCGGCAGGATCGAGGAGCGCCGAGGGTCTGATCCGGGCGATCTGCCCGGGGGCGGTAGCGCCTCGGGAGAAGCCGCCCGCCGTCCCACTCGCGAAGCTCCCCTTCCCGCGCCGCCACGAGCCGAGCCCAGGCGCCAGGAGAGCGAGCGCGGCGCCCGAGAGCGCCGCCAGCGCCGACCAGCCCCAGGGCGCATGCAGCAGCCGGGCGATGCCGATCCCGACGCCGAGGGCGATCAGCGCGCCCAAAGGGGGGCGGTGGAGGGCCCGAAACGGCAATCCCAGCAGTGCTCCCAGGAGCGCTGCGAAGGCGACCTCCGCGATCGGCTGGGTCACGTCTCCTCCCTCCATCGGGGATCCCGTGATGGTACCGGATCGCTCACCCCTCAAGCTCCTTCGCCGGAGCTCCGATCTTTGGGGCGTCATGCGTTCCGAACTCAGCTGCCCGGTCTGCAACGCCGACGTGCCCATCGCTGGCGACGAGAAGCCGGGAGACGAGGCCTTCTGCACCTACTGTGGGGCGCCGCTCACCCTCAAGGGCTCCAGGCGAGACCCGGAGGAGATGGAGCTCGAAGAGGACTTCTGAGCCGAGTTCGGTGCTGCCGCGGCCGAGTGCGGGAAGTGCTCTACCGGTTCAGGGCAGGAACTTGCCGGGTTCGCCCAGCTTGCGGGGCAGGTACTCCTCGATCACGTAGTTGAGGCCCCACTTGGCGAGGGCCTGCTGCTCCGCGCGCACCCCCATCTTGAGCAGATCGTTGATGGCCTTCTGCCAGGGCTTCTGGGACTTGAAGAAGGGATCGTTCTTCAGGGCATCCTTGGCGCGCTTCACGTCCACGTCCTGTAGCGGATGGGTGGGCAGATCGTATTCGCGAATGTCGCTCGGTGTCACCCCCAGGTAGCGGGCCTGGGGCACACAGAAGAACTGCGACAGGTGGGCGGCGTTGCCGGAGCCGACCTTGAGCGTGCGGTAGATGTTCGAGATGCCGTAGGGGTCGCAATCCACGAAGGCGTAGACCGGGAGCTTGCAGTCGTCCGAGAGCTTGCGAATGAAGCGCCGGCAGGCGCGGGCCGGAACGCCTCCCATGGAGACGAGTATGCAGTCGGCGGTCCGCCAGAACTTGTGGCTCTGGAGGCGTTGAAAGATACCGCCGGTCTCGATGGCCAGGATGAAGCGGGCGTCGGTCTCGAAGGAGAGCGGCTCCACCGAGGAGGGAATCGAGTACGCACCCGAGCCGAAGCGAGTGCAGTCGATCCGCTCAATCTCGCCCGTCTCCCGGTCGGGGTCGAGGACGATCAGCTGTCCGGCTACGGAGCCGTTGTAGCTCTCGTCCGGAACGAATCGCAGCTGCTCCCGGGAGACCCCCTGGATCGAGAACATCGCCTCGATGTCATCCATCACCGTGTCGGATTCGGGCTGCTCGTCGAACTTCGCCTCCTCCCAGTTCTTGCTCTGGTAGTAGGCGTCCCGTTTGGTGGCGAAGTCGTTGGTCTCCACCAGGTTCTTCGAGAGCCCCATCATGCGAAGGGTCTGGGCGAAGTTCTTGACCGTGTTCACGGTGAGGGTACGGGTCTTCCTCTGCTTGCCGATCTCGAAGTAGCCCCTTTCCTGGGAGTAGGAGACGTTGCTGAGCGAGCGGATCGGGAAGGAGAGGTCCGGCTTCCTGTGCTTGTGGATGTGCTTCTGGACGCCAGTGGCGGTTTCCTGGATCAGCTTCAGGGTGACCTTGTCGAGCTCCTGGCTCCGCCTGGCGACCTCGCTCGCCAGCTGCTGCGCCGCATCCTTCGAGACGCGCGCGGTGCTCTTCCGGGTGTTCTTTCGCGGCGTCGCCTTGGCCCGGGTGGATTTCTTGCGTGTCGCCACTGTCAGAGCCTCCGGCTGCGCTCTAGCACATCGGTGAGGTCGGCGACTACCTTGTCCCGCTCGCGGTCCGGGAAACCCAGGATCTCCTGGAGCCCGACGGCCACCTGCGGGATGTATTTCTCGATGTAGGCGAGCTTCTTGGCCTCGTCCGTCTCGCGCCTCCGTTTGCGGATGTGGGTCGCCACGCGGCGCCCGCATTCCTGGAGGGTCAGGCGGATCTCCTTGATGATCTCCGGGTAGTGGGCGATGGCTTCCTTGCTCTCGGAAGTGAAGGGGACCCAGACGCTTGCGATGTGCACCATCAACAACATGGGACCGACTGGGGGGGCGCCTCGGGGTTGCTGGAGCTGGTAGGACTTCCAGTCCGTGGCTGTGACGCCCTTGGTGATCGCGCAGGCGCCCTGCTGGTACTGGAGCGGGACGCGATTCGCGAAGCGGAAGACCGTGACCGGATCGTCTGCCGAGAGTTCGCCGCCGTAGGCGAGACCGGCTTCGATCAGGAAGGGATTCCCCCGGTAGACGGTCGGGCGCCGCGTCACCGCCGCGTAGAAGTCGGCCTGGACCTCCCCCCGCAAGGAGCTCTCGATCAACTCCTCTCCGATCGGGGCGATGCAGTCCGTCGGCGGCGCCATGATCTTGGTGGCTTGGATCGCCTTGTGAACCCTCTCCGACTCGTCGCGACTCATCTCCCCGGGACGCCGCGAGCTGGCCACCTTGGCCCTCTGGCAGATCTCTTCCGCGATCCGGCTCGAGACCCGGGAGAAGTCCTTCATCAGACAGCCGCGCAGATTGCGCGCCCTGGTGTCGCGAAACATCTGCATCAACACGCCGAGCTCGACGCCGTAGGGGTGAGGCTTGATCTCGGCGGTCTCGGGCGGCAGCTCGTCGGTCACCCGGTCGAAGACGTGTTCGGCGCCGTACTTCTCGGGCTTGGGCGGGACGAAGGTGAGCTTCGCATGGGGATTCGCCAGGGAGATCTGCCGCATGTAGGCGTCGACCGAGTGCTGGCCACCGCGGTAGCCACCCTCCAGCTCGATCTCGACGCGGGTTCCGTGGGCCTTCTCCCAGGTCACCTCGTCGTCCCGCTTCACCCTGGGCTCGTTGGTCTTGGTGTCGATCACCAGCTCGAAGTGATGGGCCGCCTTCTTCGGACCGGTGCGGGTGGTGATGATGATCGGCTTTCCCGTGGTGAGGAGCCCGTACATGCCGGCAGCGCTGATGCCGATCCCCTGCTGGCCCCGGCTCTGGCGCAGGTGGTGGAACTTCGATCCGTAGAGCAGCCGCCCGAAGATCTTCGGAACCTGAGAGCGGACGATGCCCGGCCCGTTGTCCTCGACGGCGACCCGGAAGCGGTTCTCGTCGAGCTGGACGATCTCGACGCGGATCTCCGGGATGACGCCGGCCTCTTCGCAGGCGTCGAGGGAATTGTCGACACCTTCCTTGACCGTCGTCAGAAGCGCCTTCGAGGGGTTGTCGAATCCGAGCAGGTGTCGGTTCTTGGCGAAGAACTCCGAGACGGAGATGTCCCGCTGCCGTCCGGCCATCTCCTTGGCCGTCATGCGGGTCTGGCTGGGGGAGCGGTCGCCAGGCGCCGGCTTTCGCGCCCTGGGCTTGCGCGGCTTGGGCGCGTCGGCGCTCTTGGACGCTGGCTGCGCCGGGCGCTTCGAGGCCGCCCCGTCGAACGCAAAAGATTCCTGGTCACCCATGCCGATCACCCCCCGGATTCGGGCACGGCGTGATGATCCTCTCCGGAAGGAGGGCGGTCAAGCAGACGCCGTTCCTGGCAATTTCAGGTGGCGTCGAGCCGGCGGCCGCGGAAGTTGCCGATCAGGCGCACGCGGCCGGTGCGGAGCAGGTGGCGCGCGGTGGCGACGATCTCGCGCTCGTCGCTGGTGTTCCGGGCGATGGCCTGGACCAACTCGAGGAGCGTCGTGTCGATTCTGTCCTCCCCCCGTCGGGGGTGGCAGCGCGTGTTGGAGGAGACTCTCTTGACGACTGCACCCATGATGCTCGCCTCGCCTGCTCTTCTGTAAAGCAGGATGCGTGCCATCGGGAGTCCGGGTCCCAGTATCCGTGAACGCCCTTGAAATCACAGCGCTTTCTGACCGTTCGCGGATGAGCCTGGCTCGGGGGTCGCGATGAGGTGACGGATTTCGGTCGCGGGGTGTCCGATTTCGGACACCGAAAGCAGTGCGCGCACATCTCGACTGCACCCCTCAGCCGATCGGCCGGGGCACCTCCCCTCGGAGGTCCACCGCCTCGGCCATGGCCGCCGGACCGACCTGCGGCTCGTCGGCTAGGTCGGCGACGGTGCGAGCCACTCGCAGGACGCGGTGCGCGGCTCGGGCAGAGAGCGCCAGACGCTCGACCGCCTTCGCCAGCAGAGCGCGCGCCTCGGGAGTGGCCGCCACCGCCTCATCCAGCGCGCTGATGGGGATCTCGGCATTGGTGGAGACTCCGGAGGCTGCGAGCCGTCGCGCCTGGCGACGCCGCGCCGCTTCGACCCGCGCCCGCACCGAGGCGCTGTCGGGGGCGTCCGGAGGGCCGTCGAGCTCGCTCCAGGAGATCTCGGGAACGCTCACGTGGAGATCGATCCGGTCGCGGAGCGGTCCGGAGAGGCGGGCGGCGTAGCGGGCCACGGCGGCATCGTCGCAGCGGCAGTCCCGGAGCTCCGAGAGCCGCCAGCCGCAAGGGCAGGGATTAGCGGCCGCCACGAGCTGAAAATGGGCGGGGAACTCCGAGGTGCCCTGGGCTCGGGCGATCAGAACCCGCCGCTCCTCGATCACCTGACGAAGCGACTCCAGGCTGCGCCGCTCGAACTCTGGAAGCTCATCGAGGAAGAGCACGCCTCGATGGGCCAGGGAGACTTCACCGGGCCGCGGGGGCGCTCCGCCCCCCAACAGACCGGCCCGGCTGGCGGTGTGGTGAGGAGCCCGGAAGGGGCGCTCGGTCATCAGAGGTGCATCTCGGTCCAGGCGACCCGTCGCGCCGTGGATCCGCGTCACCTCGAGGGCCTCTTCGAAGTCGAGTGCCGGGAGCAGTCCGGGGAGGCTTCGGGCCAGCAGCGTCTTCCCGGTTCCGGGAGGGCCCAGGAAAAGCAGTCCGTGGCCGCCAGCGGCCATCAGCTCGAGGGCTCTCTTGGCCCTCGCCTGGCCCCGGATGTCGCGCAGATCCACTCTGGAGGCAGCACCCGGGGATCTCGCAGCGGCGGCCTTCGGGGCTCGAGGGAGATCCCGGCCGGCGCCCAGACATTCCACCACCGACGCGAGATCCTCCGCGATCCGGACGTCGATGCGGGGGGCCAGACCCGCCTCCGGGCCGTTCTCTCGGGGAACGATTACCCGACGGGCCCCCGCTGCAGCCAGGCACAGCGTTCGCGCCAGGGCGCCCCGTACTGCGCGGAGCCGACCGTCCAGGGCCAGCTCGCCGACCAGTGCCAGAGCTCCCAGGCGATGCGCTTCCAGAGCCCCATCGGCGGCCAGGATCCCGATCGCGATCGGTAGATCCAGACCTGCACCACTTTTTCTTACCCCCGCGGGGGCTAGATTGACGGTCACACGGCGTGCCGGAAAGGTTCTCCCGATCGACGAGATCGCCGCACGGACCCGGGCGGCGCTCTCTCGGACAGCCGCCTCCGGAAGACCGACGATGTCGATCCGCGGAAGCTGGGAGCTGATCCGAACCTCTACCTCGATCGGGATGCCATCGACACCCGAGAGCGCGGCCCCCAGGATGCGAGACACAGGGATCTCCGCGGGACCGATTACCAGGCAGGGGCGGGGCGTGGACCACATGTTGAAGGCAGGGCCTGCATCGCAGACCCTGCCTTCCACCTTTGAGAAGCCCCGCCAGGGATGGGGCATTCATTCATTTAGGTGGTGCGCGGGAGGAAAATGTGTCAGCGGTATGATGCATCAGCTGGAGAACCGCCTTCACGAGAGGGGGCCGCGGCGTCACCGAGAGGGTGTCAAGGTCCACTTCCTGGAGAAAGCCATGCTTCGATCGATCGGGATTCTCTGCGCACTGGCGGCCTTTTGCGGCCTGGCCTGTGGGAAGCCAGCTCTGCCGCCGGCCGAGCCGGCGCCGGATCCCTCCCAGTTCTCGGGCGAGCGGGCCTGGGAACACCTGGAGAGACTCGTGGAGATCGGGCCACGCGTCGCGGGTACCCCCGGGGCGGAGGCGGCGCGGAGCTACATCCGGGCGCAGCTCGAGGCAATCGGGCTCGAGCCGGCGCCGCTTCCCTTCGAGGTCAACTACGAGCTCCCAGAGGGCGAGGTCGGGACACTCAGCTTCGAGTCGGTCCTGGCGGTGATACCGGGGGAGTCCGACGACCTCCTGGTCCTGGCAGCGCCCTTCGACTCGAGGCACTTCGAGAGCTTTACCCACGTCGGCGCCAACAACGGGGCCTCCGGTGCCGCCCTGCTCCTGGAGATGGGGCGCGTGCTGGGCGTAGATCCGATTCCCTACACGGTCTGGCTCGCCTTCCTGGACGGCGACGCCACCTCCGCCGAGGAGGCACCGCCCGACGAGCGCTTCCTGGGAAGCCGCGCATTGGTGCGCGATCTCCAGGGGAAGGGTGCGTTCTCCCGCACCCGGCTGATGGTGTATTTCAATCAGGTCGGGGATCGGGATCTGGTGATCGCTCGCGATCTTCGCTCCGAACGGGTCATCCGCAGATCGTTCCAGCACGCGGCGAAGGAGCTCGGTCAGGAGCGGGTCTTTCCCCCGGATCGGCCCTTCTCGCGTCCTCCCGGAGGACATGAAGCCTTTCTTTCCGTTGGCTTCCGGCGTGTGATGATCGTCAGCGACGATTCGTTTGGCGGCGACGAAGCTCCGGGTGTCTACTGGCAGACCGAGGAGGACACACTGGAGCAATGCGATCCCCAGAGCCTCGCGATCGTCGGCGCGGTCAGCAACGCGGGGCTCCGGGAAGTGGTGACGCTGCTGCGGAAGGTGGATCGCTTCAGCCGCAAGCCCGTTCCGCCTCCCGAGGTGGAGCCCGTCGAAGCGGTCGAGTCCGTCCAGACTCCGGATTCGCCCGGTGCTGCCGAAGAGGAGGCGGTCCCCTCACCTTGAGGGAGGTCGAATTTCCATGCTCTATAGTCCATCCAACGCCCGGAGCGGACGGACGGAACCGTAGGAGAAGTTGCGCGATGAGCGAAGCGGGGCATGGCCTGCGCCGCGCGGGCATCAAGACGCTCGCACTGGCCGGGCTGGTTGCCATGCTACTCCCGGGCTCGCCGCTCGCCGCTGAGGAGCGGGTCCGCGTCCTGATCGAGTCTCCCGGCCCGGGCGTTCGGGTGGAGAACCCGGTTCATCAGGCGCGCATCGCCGGAAACGCCACCGCCGAGGGCGACGAGCCGCAGAACTACGACGTCATGCTGGCGATCGACGTCTCCGCCTCGACCCGATCCGCCAGCGGCGTCGATGTGGACGGAGACGGTGTCGTCGGAGTGAATCCACTCCTGGAGCTCCTCCCTCCCACCGCTCACTCCGCGGACAAGCGCAGCTCCGATCCGGAAGATTCGATCCTTCACGCCGAGATCGCCGCGGCTCGGGCACTCATCGAGAGACTCGATGCGCGCCGGGCGCGCGTGGGAGTGATCTCCTTCGCGGGAGAGGTGGACCCGACGACCGGAAGGCGCAAGTACCTCGATCAGAAGGATGCGTGGGTCGATGCGCCCCTGACCTCGGATCTCGCGCAGATCCACCGCACCCTCGATGCGATCCTCGCCCGCGGTGCCCGCGGCGCCACCAACTTCGCGGCGGGCGTGCGCCTCGGCATCCGGGAGCTCTCCGGCCTGAGCGAAGCCCGGAGCCGGCCGCGGCCGGACGCGAAAAAGGTGATCCTCTTCCTCACCGACGGCGCTCCGACGCTTCCAAGCGGTCGAGGCAACCAGATCGACCCCGGAGACAGCGAGGCCGCGGTGCGCGCGGCCCAGGTTGCCCATCGCGCGGGGATCACCATCAACACCTACGCCCTAGGGGGGGGAGCACTCACCTACCCCGAGGTGGTGATGGAGATGGCCAGGGTTGCTCTCGGCACCTACACGCCGGTGCAGAACCCCGGCGACATCATCATGCTGCTCCAGGGAGTGTCCTTCGCCAACGTGGAGGATGTGGTGTTCACGAACGTCACCACTGGAGACTTCTCCACCGACGTGCGCCTCAATCCCGACGGGAGCTTCCAGGGCTACGTGCCCGTGCAGGAGGGATCCAACCGCGTGCGCGTGATCGCCCTCGCCAGTGACGGGAGCCGCGGCGCGGTGGAGTTCGAATTCGTCTTCAAGCGCTCCGAGCTGACCGGCAGGGACAAGCTCCGCGAGCTCGAGGACATCCAGCGCCAGAACAAGGCCCTGGAGCTCCGGCGCCTCGAGCTTGAGATCAAGGCGTTCCGCGAGGAGCAGCGCAAGGAGATCACCCTCACACCCGAGAAGGAGCCGGAGAAGGGGCAAGAGGAGTAGCGGGCTAGAGCGGTACCAGGGCCGGGTCGCTGATCTCGCGCTGCTTGAGCTTGCCGCCTTCGTAGACGGACCGGACGTCGATGGTGCCGTCGCCGTTCTTGTCTTCGTCGCGCTGCTTGATCGTGGGCTTCCCGGCGATCTGCTCGTAGCTCTCGAAGGTGTCCGGCTTGCCGTCACCGGTGGTGTCCTTCTCGATCCGGACGATCACCTCCTTGCTGCCGACCGTCTCGAAGCTGGTCCAGGTGTCCATGCGGCCGTCGTGGTTCCGGTCTTCTTCGCTGCTCACGATCGCGCGTTGCTCGTAGCGGACGATCCGGTCCACCGAGCCGTCCGAGTTGCCGTCGTGACGCTCTTCGACCAGCGAACCGCCTTCGAAGACGAAGAACGCGTCCACGCTGCCGTCGTAGTCGCGGTCCACCTCGCGAGCGATCATGCGTCCATCGGAGCCGTAGCGCTGCCATTCATCGGCCTCGCCGTCCTCGTTGTTGTCCTTCTGGATCTCCACCAGGACACCGCTTTCATAGGTGCTCCAGGTATCGAGGGTTCCGTCGTAATCCTTGTCTTCTTCCTTGCGGAGAATGCGGCCGGTGGCGGCGTCGTGGTAGCGCAGCTCTTCGGGGTTCCCGTCGCGGTCCGCATCGAGCGAGCGCGCCACGACGTCGATCTCCTTTTCATTGCCCCACTTCCCCTTCGCGACGGTGCGTTGCTCTTCGTCGTAGATGGAGAGGGGGAGGTCGCGTTCCTTGGGAGCCGCGGGCGCCGCCCGGGGATCGGCTCGCGCGACGAGGGTCTCGTTATCGGTCTCCTCTTCCACGGCTTCGGCCTCGGTCTCGAGAGCTTCGTCCCGCTCGATCTGCCGGAGCAGTTCTTCCTGGCGCTGGAGCTCTGCCTCGATCTCGGCCTCCAGCGAATCCTGACGCGCGATCTCGGTTTCGATCTGTTGCTCGAGTTCCTCTTCCCGCTGGGTCTCGGAGCGGCCCGGGCGGGAGGAGCGCCCGCCTTGCAAGGGAACTTCGCCGGTGATGGCGCTGTAGATCAGGAGGGTGCCGGCGCCTACTGCCGCTCCGATGGGACCCGCCTGGCTACCGATGATGGCGCCCATCAGCATGCCCTCGACTGCGCTCTGGGCGCGTTGTCCCACGGTGGTGCCGACGCCACCGGAGGAGGCTCCCCCACCGGGATTGGCGTTGGGATCAGCGTTCGGATCGGCGGGCGTCGTCGCAGTGGTCGAACAGCCCGTGAGCCACAGGGCGATCAGGGCGGCGGTCGCAAGCAGCAAACCAGCGTTCCGAAGGCTGCGCATCGGTTCGCCCCTCATGGCGTTCCTCTTCCCCTGGCTCCAACTTCTCATAGGTACCACAGTGGGGCTCCCGCTCCCAGAAGAGACAGCCCGACCGACGCGACGCGGCATCTCGCCGTAGCTGGACGCCAACTCCCGAGGGGGCCCAGGCGGCGCCACCGACCGCTATTTCCGCCAAAAATTCGCCTCTAGAGCGGTGGCACCCCGGGGATCGAGGCCAAGCTGGGCCGATTCTTCAATCGACCCGCTACGGATTCCGAGCTAGTCTAACGCAGCGCGGCGGGTAGTCGGCTCTTTTGCCAATGCACGCCTCGGCGTGCCGCCAGAATCCCCACGGCAAGGAATCCGCGCTCGGCCAGCAAGTGATCTCCATCATCTGCCGATGAACCGGTAAGGGAGTGCCGTGGGACTCACATTGATTCGCAAGAGCGAAGGCTTTCGCCCCAAGGGGAAACCGAAGGTGGCGCTGGTGCTCGCCGGCGGGGCCGTGTCCGGGGGGGCCTTCAAGGTCGGTGGCCTCAAAGCGCTCGATGACTTTCTGGTCAACCGGAAGATCGCCGATCTCGACCTCTACGTCGGGCTCTCGGCGGGCTCGATGCTGGCGGTATCCCTGGCCAGCGGCATCACTCCCGACGAGATGATCAAGGTCCTCGAGGGTACCAGCACCCGCTTCGACCAGCTCAGCCCGATGGATTTCTACAAGCCGAACCTGCGCGAGTTCGTCGAGCGACCCGCCAAGTTCGCCTACGACCTGCTCGCCTACGCGCCGGGTGTGGCCTACGAGCTTGCCCGCCAGATTCCGCAGCTGCCGAAAGCCCTGGCCCCCAGTCTGCGCGCCTTCCTGCAGAAGCCCAGCTACACGCGGGCCGAAGTGGTGGCGATGAAGCTGATCGAGCACGTATCGCCCTCGCGTGAGATCCCCGCCCTGACCAACCACATTCCGACGGGCTTCTTCGACAACAGGGGACTCGAGCGCTGGTTGCGCAAGAATCTCCAGCGCATCCGTCTGCCGAATGATTTCCGTGCCTTCGAGAAGAAGAGGGGCCGCAGCCTCTACATCGCTGCCTGCGACGTGGATACCGCGGAGCGCGTGATCTTCGGGGCCGACGAGAACTGCGACCTCACCATTTCCCAGGCGGTGCAGGCCTCGACAGCGCTGCCCATCTTCTACAAGCCCCCGCGCTTGAACGGCGTCGACTACATGGACGGTGGCATCCGTAACACCGCCAACATCGACGTCGCCATCGACAAGGGTGCCGACCTGATCATCTGCTACAACCCGTTTCGCCCCTTCCTGAATCGGATCGACGACGAGCAGAGCGGTTCACAGTACTTCTCGGCGGGTCGCTACCTCTCGGACCGCGGCCTCAAGGTCGTGGTCAACCAGGTCTTCCGCACCCTGCTGCACTCCCGGCTCAAGCTCGCCCTCCAGCGCTACCTGGCCGACCGGCGTTTTCAGGGCGACATCGTCCTGCTCGAGCCTCGGGACAGCGACGCCGAATTCTTTGCCATCAACCCGCTGGCATTCTGGAAGCGGGCCCAGGCGATTCGCGAGGGCTTCGAGTCCGTCCGGGTGACCATCGAGCAGAACTACGACCAGCTGGGCGCGCTCCTGGGCCGCTATGGACTGGACATGGACCGCAAGGTAGCGCGGCGCAAGGCCGCTCGGCTGCGAGAGGCACGGGGCTGGAAGATCAGCGAGGAGACCCCGCAAGCCGAGGCCCCGCCGGCCCCGCCGCTGCGCCTGGTGAACGCCAAGCGCGCCTAGCCCGCGGCTCCCGCCGAGCCCGCCCACGCAGCAGGGTCCGTCGCATACCCATTTTTTTTTCGGCCCCGGAGCTGACTCAGGAGTTGCTCCCCGCGGGAAACCGTGGTAACTTGAGAAGTTACCTTCTAAGTGGCGCCTGTTGCTGGCTGGGCGCAAATACCCGTTGCGCGATGTGCACACTGATCGTTCTCCATCGCTGCTTTTCAGAGGCGCCGCTCGTCCTCGCCGCGAATCGCGACGAGTACCTGGATCGGCCTGCGGAGAGGCCGGCCCTGCGCAGGTCAGGGAATCGCAGAGTGCTCGCCCCGCGGGATCTTCAGGCCGGGGGAACCTGGCTGGGACTGAACGACGCGGGCCTGTTTGCGGCGCTCACCAACCGCCCCTGCAAGACCCCCGATCTCTCGTTCCGATCCCGGGGCCTGGTGGTCTTCGAGGCCCTCAGCGAGGGGTCTGCGCCGGATGTGATCGCGGCCCTCGGGACCTTGCCGGAGAGGGCCTACAACCCGTTCAACTTCTTCGTCTCCGATGGAGATGCGGCGTTCGCGGCCACCTACCAGGGCAAATTGCGCGTCACCAGGCTCGAGCCAGGGCCATACGTGATAGGGAACGCGGATCCGAACGACCGGAGTGTTCCCAAGATCGCGCGGCTGCTGGTGCGGGCAGAGAGGATCGCCGAGGGCGAAGTGGACGGGGCTCTCGGCGCGCTGGCGGAGGTTTGCAGGACTCACGAGGGAGACGGAGAACGCGGTCCCCTCGACGATACCTGTATCCACGCGGGTGGGTACGGGACCCGGAGCAGCACCTTGCTGCGGCTGGGGCCCGACGCTTCCCGAAACGAGTTCCGACACGCGGAAGGCGCCCCGTGCCAGGCCGCGTATGAAGATTTGACCCCGTTCCTGTCCGAGCTGGATCTTCGAGCCGGCGTCGATGCAGGGACTCCGAAAAGGAAGGCAATTTGAGACGAATCGGTAGCAACATTCGAAAGCAGAACGCGGACCAGAGAAGCAACCGACTGATTCGCAACATCATTCGCTACACCGATGAGGAGAAACCGCTCAACGACTATCCGAAGAAGATCATCTCGCCGCCCAAGGCCTCCCGTTGCTGCACCGACGAGAACCGGGTCACGGTGGGAAGTGTGCGCGAAGTGGACGGTTTCAAGTTCTGCTACAAGATCTGCGAGTCCTGTGGGCACGCGGTCCGGTTCTACTACCCGGCCGCCGAAGGGACCAGTGCGGCGGTGAAGAACTACCGCCAGTGGAAGAAGTACATGGTCCAATAGCCCGGGGACCAGAGGGCAATCCGCGAGGCGACCACCCCTGGTCGCCTCGCTCTCTTTGGGTAGGCTGGGCGCGCGAGTTCGGGAAGGCGGATTCTGATGGCGACTCTCGACGAGGCGGCGGCCTACCTCGCAGGACTCATCAACGTCGAGAGATCACCGGACTACCGCCGGGCCCGCCTCTCCCTCGAGCCGATCCGATGCCTGCTCGAGCGACTCGGTCTCCCCCAGGCGGGGCTCTCGGTACTCCATATCGCCGGATCCAAGGGAAAGGGATCGACGGCACTGCTCGCCGAGGGGATCCTGCGTGCCCATGGGCTGCGGGTCGGCACCTTCACCTCACCCCATCTGGAGTCGTGGACCGAGCGGTTCCGGATCGACGGAGAAGAGGTGGCGGGAGAGAAGCTTGCCGAGGTCGTGGAGCGACTCAGGCCCGAGGTCGACGCGCTCCGAGAAGAGCGGCCCGAAGACTCCCCCAGCTTCTTCGATGCCACCACGGCGGCGGCGCTGGCTCTCTTCGCAGAGGCCGGGGTCGATCACGCGGTGTTGGAGGTGGGGCTGGGTGGGCGCCTGGACTCGACGAACATCGTGACTCCTGCGGTGGCCTGCGTGACGAGCATCGAGCTCGAGCACACCGAGAAGCTGGGCACGAGCCTGGCGGCAATCGCCGGTGAGAAGGCCGGCATCGCCAAATCCGGGGTTCCCCTCGTCATGGGGGCTCTGCCGGCCGAGGCGGCGGCGGTGGTCGAGGAGCGCGCCGGGCGGCTCGACTGTGCTCTGGCCCGATACGGGAGCGAGTTCGACGCCGAGATCCTGGAAGAGGATCTCCACGCTCAGCAGATCCGTTTTCGGGACGGTTCCCTCGTCTTCGAGGCGCGGCTCGCCGTAGCCGGCGCCCACCAGGCGCGCAACGCGGCGCTGGCTCTCGCCTGCGTGCGGCGTCTCGGGGCGATTCCGGAGCGGGCGCTCGGTGCCGCCGCCGGGCGAGCCTTTGCCACCGCCTCGCTTCCCGCGCGGATCGAGTTTCTCTCTCGCCGGCCCTGGCTGGTGGTGGATTCGGCCCATACAGCCGCCTCGGCGGCGGCGCTGGCGCGCACCCTCGCCCGCATTCCACGGCGTCGCGGCCACCTCGTGCTCTCCGTCTCCGCAGGCAAGGATCTGGCGGCGATCTGTCGAAGTCTGGTTCCCTTTGCCGATCAGCTGACCATCACGCGCGCGGAGCCGGTTCGTTCGCTCGAGCCCGAGGAGGTGGCTGCGGCGGTGCGCAGCGTCGCGGCGGAGCTCACGCCACGGGTGGTGGAGGATCCGCAGTTGGCGGTTCGCGTGGCGCGCGAGGGGCTGGGACCGGAGGATCTGCTCTGCGCCGCGGGCTCCGTGTACCTCGCCGGAATCGCGCGGCGCGTGCTGCTGGACGACTGCCGCTCCTGAACCTCAGGCGCGCCCCTCGGTGAGGTCGCGGAGCTCGAGGTAGATGGTGCGAATTCCGATCTCGGCGGGATCCGGCGCCGGAGGGGGCGCCGCGTTTCGCTGCAATGCCCGCGCCGCCCGCCGCAGGCTCTGCTGTGACGACGCGAGCCGCCGCTTGTTGATCTCGAAGTTGGAGGGTCGGCTTCGCGCCAGCCAGAGCCGCGCGAGCCTCTTTCCGAGATACCTCTGCTCCTTGGCCAGGAGCTCGAGGGATCGGGCCAGGCGCCGCCTGCCAGGTGCGTCGAGCCGCTCTGGCTTCCTGCGCCAGGCGAGCCACTCACCGGCTGCGAGCGTCTTGTGCACCGTGAAGAGCGATGCCTCGGTGGCGTAGAGCAGTTCGTCGTAAGTGAGGGTGTCGCGCGCGAAGGCATCCGCCGCATTGCGGAGACGCAGCTTGCATCGCTCCAGCCGCCGGAGGCTGCGGCGCAGTGCCGCTGGCTTCGCCTGCTGTAGAAAGAAGGCCCGGTCGAGATCGTCGAAGAAGAGGAACTGGAGCGCCGATCCGTTGCCCACCGGGAAGCCCGCGTCGTGGACGGCACCGAGCGCGCGGTAGCAGCCGGCCGCCGCCCCGCGCGTTTCGCCGAAGAGCAGCCGGCCGAAGGCGCGATCGAAGCTCCTGGCGTCCGTCTCCCCGGACCAGGCCTGCTGGGCGGTCCACGCGAAGGCGAGCCAGCAACCTCCCTGAAGGTTGTAGTGCCCGAAGTCCCCCCAGTCGGTGCAGATCACGCCGAGGGCGCCGTGGCGTCTCCCCGCGTCGGCCCAGCGCGCGATGTTGTCGATGCTGTTCTGGAGCCGGGGGAAGAGGCAGTTCCAGGTGGAGGTTCCCGGGCAGACCAGAAAGTCGATCCCATTCTGCTGGAAGGCCTTCACCCTGTCGTAGTCGTGCTCGGCCTCGTACCCCCAGTCGAGCAGGACCAGGTCGCGGTCGATCTCCGGGACCAGCTCCGGATGGCGATGAATCACGTCCCCCCAGACCATGGTGCGCTTGCCGTGCTCGGCGGCGAGATCGCGGACCCGGCGCACGTGCTCCAGGAAGACGCCACCCCGCCCGACCTGTTCTCCGCGTTGCTTCGACTTCCCGGTGCATAGATCCCAGGGCTCGTCGCAGTTGGCGTTGAAGAAAGGCGAGCGAAAATTGGGGAGATACTCGTCGTAGAGGTCGCGGAGCAGCTGGTAGGTGCCGGGCTCGGCCGGGGAGAGGGTCCAGCCGAGCTCGGACTCGTCGAGCTCGGCGTAGGCGGCGTGCTTGAGGATGTGGCCCATGTGGCCAAGGGACTGGAGCGTGGGGATCAGGTCGACGTGGCGCTCCGCCGCGTAGGCATCCAGCTCTCTCATCGTCTCGGCATCCAGGGGAGAGGCGTCGGCGCCGATCTCGGGATGACGCCGAAAGCGGAAGGTGTGCTCGGTGTAGAGCATCAACACGTTCAGCTTGAGTCGTACGCAGAGATCGATCACCTGCTTCAGGCTTTCCGGAGTCGGGACCTTGCCGCGGGAGACGTCGAGCATCAGTCCCCGGAGCTGGAAATCCGGCGCGTCCTCGATCTCGCAGGCCGGGATGCGGCCACTCGGACTGACCAGCTGGGCGAGGGTCTCGACCGCGTAGCGAAGGCCGGCGGGTCCGGCGCCGACCGCCTCGACGCAATCGGGTGTTACACGAATCCGATAGGCCTCTCCCTCGTCCCCTTCCCGCCGAAGCTCGATCCGCGGTCCCAGCCCGCGGGTGTGGGCATGTCCCTCGATCCTCAGCTCCAGGCCGCAGACGCGTTGAAGCGAGTCGCGAAGGGCGCGTGCGGCGGTGAAATCCGGATCCGCAGCGCCGGGCGTCAGCACCAGCGGCAAACCGTCGCGGAGTGCAAAGAATCCCGCGCCGGCGCGAAGGCTCGCGGGAGTCGGCAGCAGAGGCGTCATGGCGGGGAGTCTAGCCTGCATTTCTCATCCGCTCGCTGAGCTCTGGCGCCGAGAGACGGCGGGTGAGTGGCCCGGCGAGTCTCGAGAAAAGCGAAGCGCCCGGGCTGACTCCTCGCGCAGATGCGCAAGGGGAGGGGTAGCCAGTCCGGGCGCTGAGAGGCGCTTTTGCTTGCAGCCTTGGATACAGCAAGGCCCGTGCCAGGCCGGCGTCCCCGGCGGAACTTCGCTAACTACCCGATTTTGTGGGGTCGCCGGCCTCTGCCTCTTCGCGCGCTGGCAATTCGTGCGCAGTGGATCCGGTGCCGGTGACACAATTTGCGTCGGCGCAGCCGGAGAGGGCGCGAATGTGTTCGGGTCCGGTCCCGCAGCAGCCACCGACGATTCTCGCACCGGCCTCGATCCAGCCCCGCGCAAGACGCGCGTACTCCCGTGGCGAGCGCTGCTCGCCGGAACCGATCAGATTGGCGTACACGAGAAACGGTAGATCGGCGCGCCGCAGGATAACGAGGCAAGCTGGAACGGACTCCGGCGGCAGGCAGTTCACTCCGACGGCGAGGGGACCGAACCGGGCGACGGCGTCGATGGCTTCGTCGAGGGGCTCGCCGGAGAGCAGGCGCGCGTCGCGCCGTGCGACGAAGCTGGCGAGTACCGGAGCCCCGCACTCGCATGCGGCTCGAACGGCGGCGACCGCTTCCCGAATCGTATTGATGGTCTCGACGAGGATCGCGTCGGCTCCCGCCTCCACCAGGTGTCGCACGTGCTCTCCGTGCTCGCGCGCCAGGATCGCGTCGCCGGGAACCCGCTCCGGGCGGAAGCAGTCCTCCAGGGGCGGCGCCGAGCCCAGGACGAAGCTGCCGCTCTCCGAGGCGGCCTCGCGAGCGAGTGCCACCGCCCGAGCGGTGAGCTCTCCGGCTCGGTGTCCCTGGCCCACATGATCGAGAGTGCGGCGCTGGGTTCGGAAGGTGTTCGCGGTGAGCGCCTGCGCGCCCGCCGCCAGGTAGGCTCGATGAATCGCGAGCACTGTCTCCGGGGCCTCGATCACGCCCCGGGCCGACCAGAGGGGAAGCTCCGAGGGGATCCCGAGCCGCTCGAGCTCGGTTCCGGTGGCGCCGTCCAGAACCAGCGGAGGGCCCGCCGCCAATCGCTCGCGCAGCCTCTTCTCGGAGCTGGTCATAGTCCCGTTATACTCCGCTTCGATGTCTCGCAGCTCAACGGTCGCGCGTCTGGAAGGCGGGGGACGTCTGGAGGTGGTTCGCCTGGGCGTGCGCTACGCCGAGTCCGCCTTTCCGGAGCGTAGCGACGAAGGTGTGATCGAACCCATCAGTTTCGTCGAGGGAGCCCTGAAGCCGGGCGTCCAGCGTCTCGGTCCATTCCAGCTGACGGTTTCTCTCGACGCTGCGGGCGACGTCGCGAGCTACGATCTCCTGGTTCGCAACCTCGCCGAAGTTCCGCTCCACCTGGAGTCGGTGGTGCTGGGGTTCCGCTGGACGCAGATCGAGACGGGAGCCCTTCGCTTCCTACGCCACGGCTGGCAGTCCTGGTCGTTCACCGGGGCGCGGCCCCTGGACGCCGCGGGCGAGCCCGGGTTTCCCTCCGGTCCCTGGCTGCGCGGCATCCACCACGGTGTCGGCTCTCCACCTCCGGACCGCGCCGGATGGCACGAGTCGGACCTGGTCTCGGTGGTCGGAGCGTCGCCTTCGAGAGCTGCCTGTCTGGCTGGCGTGCTGGAAGCCGGTGTCGGAACCGGACTCGTCTACCTGAAGCCCGACCGCGACGGGGTGCGGGTGGAGGTGGAGGTTCGTTTCGAGGTTCCGGTCGCTGCCGGAGAGGAGCGCCCCGTCGAGCGGATCCGGGTAGCGCTGGGCGACGACCCGAACCGGCTTCTCGAAGAATACGCCAATCAACTCGGCGAAGTGGCGGCGGCGCGCACCGGGAGTCCCTTCCAGACCGGCTGGTGCAGCTGGTACCAGTTCTTCCACGGGATCACGGAGGAGGGTCTGCTCCGCAACCTGGAAGCGCTGGCGGCGAGTCGCGAGCAGATCCCGGTCGACGTCGTGCAGCTCGACGATGGCTACCAGCGCGCCATCGGCGATTGGCTCGAAACCAACCAGCGGTTTCCCCGCGGCATCGCTCCGCTTGCTTCGGCGATCCGAGACGCCGGCTTCCGCCCCGGCATCTGGACGGCTCCCTTCTGCGTGACTGCGGAGAGTCGCCTCTACGATGGCCACAGCGACTGGTTGCTGCGAAACGGTCCGAACCTGCACCGGGGTCTTCTGCATCCCGAGTGGTCGAAGCAGGGCTGGGTCTACGTCCTCGACACCTCGCAGGAGGAGGTGTGCGCCCACCTCACGCGGACATTCGCCGCGCTGGTGGGGCTGGGTTTCACCTACCTGAAGCTCGATTTCCTCTACGCCGTCGCCATGCAGGCCGACGCTCGAGATCCCCACCTGACCCGGGCGCAGCGGCTGCGGCGGGGGCTCGATGCGGTGCGCGCCGGTGCTGGCCCGGACGCCTTTCTCCTCGGTTGCGGCTGTCCCATGGGTGCCGCCGTGGGTGCGGTGGACGGCATGCGCATCGGCCCGGACGTGGCGCCCGCCTGGCTTCCCGACGAGAGGAGTGCCATTCCCGGTCTCGAACCCACCGCTCCCTCGACCCGCAACGCGGTGCGCAACATCCTCTCGCGGACCTGGATGCACCGCCGCCTCTGGCTGAACGATCCCGACTGCCTGATGGCCCGGACCCGTGAGACCGAGCTGACAGCGGCGGAGATCACCACCCTGGCGGCCAGCATCGCGGCCACCGGCGGCATGCTGATCTTCTCTGATGACGTTTCGCTGCTCTCTCCGAGCGACCGGGCGCTGCTCCGCGACACCATCACCCTGGCCCGCGAGGTCGACGCGGGGGGCGCCCGAGGTACCGGGCGGTCCATCGATCTTCTCGGCGGTGAGCTCGCTGCAGGAATGGCAGGACACACGGCTTCGGGTGCGCTCGTCGCGGGGCTGAACGCTCGGGATGATCCCCGCGAGCTGGAACTCGATCTCGCGGCGATCGGTCTCCCGCCGACGGGGCTTCCGCCGGTGGCACTGCTCGGCACCCCCGCACCCCGATCGGGAGTCGAGGAGGGCCGTCCGCGCTTCGACCTCGCCGCCCACCAGAGTGCGTTGCTCCGGGTGCACCGAAACCCGCTCCTCGCCGTCTTCTGTGACTACGACGGGACCTTCGCTCTGCAGGACGTAGGCGCGACACTGGCGAGGCGGTACGCCGGCGAGCGCAGGGACGCGCTCTGGGAGCGCCTTCGCAAGGGCGAGTTCACCGCATGGTCGTACAACATGGAGCTCCTCGACGGCCTGCCGGTTTCCGAGGAGAAGCTCGACGCCTTCCTGCGGACGGTCGAGCCGGATCCCGGAGCCCACCGCCTGGTCGCATGGTGCGAGGAGAGTGCGGTTCCCTTCCGGATCCTCTCGGACGGATTCGACCGCAACCTGGATCGTCTCCAGGATCTCCACGGCGTGCGCTTCGCCTATGACGCCAACCGGCTCTGGTACGAAAACGGCGCATGGCGCATCGCTCCCGGTCACCCGAATCCGGATTGCGAGTGCGGCACGGGGACCTGCAAGCAGGGTCGGATCCGTGAGTTTCGCAGCGTCCATCACGGTGCGGTGGTGGTTCACATCGGAAACGGTCGGGTCTCGGACCTCTGCGCCTCCCACGCCGCCGACGTGGTCTTCGCCAAGGACTCACTGGCCGAGGAGCTCGCTCGACAGGGTGTGGCCTATGAGCCCTTCGAGACCTTGCACGACGTGGTCGAGGGCCTCGAGAGACTGCTGCGGAAGTGCGAGCGGAGTTGAGCAGGAACGTCCCCGGTTACCCAGCTACTCCTCGAGCCACCGGTCGAGGGGCATGACCACCCAGAGCACGGCGTAGATGACCAGGCCGATACCGCCTGCGAAGAGGGTCATCAGCGCGAAGGCCAGCCGCACCACGGCGGTGGGCACCCCGAATTGCAGGGCCAGGCCGCCGCAGACCCCGGCGATCATGCGGTCGTTGGCGGTGCGGTACCAGTCGGTGGTGAAGCGCTCGCCATCCAGCCGGGAGCCGCAATACCGGCACTTGACGGCCTGGGCGCGAACCTCCTCGGCGCAGTAGGGGCAGAGCTTGGTTCCATTCATGTCACGGCCTCGTGGTGGCGCCGCAGCGCCCGTCTGTGAGCCAGGACCGGGAGTGTTCCGAGGACCAGGGCCAGCCATCCGATCGCACCGAACGCGTAGGCCCCGATCAGGCCCCAGGTGAAGGAAACGGGGAGCCAGGTCGTCAGAATCTCCTGGCCCAGCCAGATCACCGCCAGGTTCCAGAGCAGGAAGAGCGGAAGGGAGAGCGCACTGGCTCCCAGCAGTCGTGCCAGCTCCCGCTTGAAGCCGGCCGGCACGAAGCTGTGGCCTCGCTGCGGCAGGGCGGACTGGGTTCCCGCGCGAAGCTCCGCCGACGCCAGGTGGAGGGTGCGGCCGACCAGCCCCTCCGAGGGCTGCCGCACCTCCAGGGAATCGAGGGAAGGGGCGAGTCGAGCCAGCTCCTTCTCAATCGGCTCCATCGTCCCCCTCCTGGGCACGCAGTGCCTTCACCGCCGCGTGCAGCCGGCTCTTCACGGTTCCGCGCGGGATCGCCAGGATCTCCGCGATGTCCCGCTCCGGGAGCTGCTGGTAGTAGCGCAGCACCAGGACCTCTCGCAGTCGTTCGGGAAGCGCGTCGAGGCGCTGCCGCATATCGAACTGGATCTCGACGGGAGAAGCCGCGACCCGCCCCGGCCCGCTGGGCCGGCTCTGCGCCAGATTCTCCAGGTAGCGGGTCTCCACGGCCCGGCGGCGTCCGCGATCCCGGCAGAGATTGTTGGCGATCTGGAAGATCCAGGTGGAGAAGCGACGCCGGGGATCGAACCGGTCGCGGGCGCGTACCACTCGCAGCCAGGATTCCTGGAACAGGTCGTCCGCCACGGCATCTCCCACCCTCCGGTTCAGGAAGCCGTAGAGGGGACCCTTGTACCGGTCCATCAGCGTGGCCAGCGCTCCTTCGTCACCCGCTTGAACCCGCACCATCAGCTCTTCATCCGTACTCACTGCGGCGCACGGTACCGCACCGGATCGTTCCGTCTCGCCCCCTCTTCGCCCTTAGTACGCAGCGGCGAGAGCCGGGGTTCACGGTTCCTGCTATATCCTGCCCGGCCGGCCCAGGGCCGCGGCAGCGAGCTGGTGGGAAATGCAGGCCAACCGCCACATCACCGTGATTGGTGCAGGGATCGCCGGCCTGGCCGCCGCCCGGCGGCTGCGCGAGCGCGGATGCCAGGTGACGGTACTGGAGCGCTCCGAGCGCGTGGGGGGAAGGGCGACCAGCGACCGGCGGGAGGGCTTCTGCCTCGATTCCGGCGCCCATCAGGTGTCTGCCAGGGATCGAAATCTGCTGGGCTGGATTGCCTCTGCAGGTCTCGAAGAGCGTTTTCTTCCCCTGCGGCCGTTCCGCCTGGCCCAGCTGCGCGGCGGGGAGGCCTCTCCCATCGACCCGGTTGGTGTGCTGGGCGTGGCGCGTCTCCCGGGCGTTCGTTTCCACGAGGCCCTGCGCCTGAGGCGCCTGGCGCGGATGCTGCGCCGCTTCCGCGGCATTCTCGATCCCGATCGACCCGAATCTGCCGCACGCCTCGACGATCGCAGCATCGCGGAGTTCACCCGCCTCTACTTCGGCCGCAGCGTCCTGGACAGCTGGGTGGAGCCCTTCGTCGCCGACGCGTCTCTCTGCGATCCGAACTCGGCGAGTCGCGTCCTCTTCCTTCTCCTCTACGTCGCGCGTCGCTACGCACCGGTTGGAACCCTGCGCTCGGGTCTCGCAGATCTGGCGCAGGCGCTGGCGCCCGACGACGCAACGCGGCTGGGAGCCATCGTCCAGGCACTGGAGACGGAGGGGGAGCGCATCACCGTGCGGGTTGCGGAGCCGGATGGGGAGCGGAGCGTCGACACCGACGCCGTCGTCCTGGCCACGCCGGCAGCGGCCGCCCGGGCCATCGCGGATCCCCTGCTGCGGACCGCCGAACGCGACTTTTTTGCCAGAGCCCGTTGCGCGGCGGCGATCGTGGTGGCGGCGGCACTGGATCGGACCGTGGTGGGCTGTGCCACCCGGACCCGGGTTCCAGATGGCGAGGGATGGCCGGTGGCAGTGGTCGCCATCCAGCCGGGTGGTGCGGGTGCGCCCGCACCCGAGGGCAAGGAGCTCGCTCTGGTGATCGCCAGCGGCCGCTGGAGCCGGGCGCACCTGGAGACGCCCGACGAGATCGTCGAGAAGGATCTCCTCGGTCTGCTCCAGCGGCTCCATCCCGGAAGCAGCTCGGCGATTCGCTTTTCCGCAGTCCGGCGCTACCCCCAGGCCTTTCCGCGCTTCGACGTGGGGCGATACCGGGAGATCGCGCGATTCCGAAGCGTCCAGCGAGACCTCCGCGCCGGGGGGCGGCGGCTCTACTTCGCCGGGGACTACCTGGTGGGCCCGAGTCTCGAAGGCGCGGTGAGGTCCGGCTTCCGAGCCGCCGACCAGATCGTCCGCGATTTCGGGATCGCCTAGCGGTTTGAACTCCGCTCGCCTTCGGCGCGCGCTCAATCTTCCAGCAGAGCCACCGTGACTCCGTCGCCGCCCTCCCGAGGATCCGCGGACTCGAAGCGCGCGACGTAGGGGGAGTCGCGCAGGTGCTCGCGGATCGCCTTGCGTAGGGCGCCGGTTCCGAGGCCGTGCACGATCATCAGCTGGTTGGCGCCCGAGCTGGCGGCGTCGTCCAGGGCGGAGGCGACCCGATCCAATGCCTCGTCCACCCGCAGGCCGCGAAGATCGCACCGGGTGGAGCCGCCCGCTGCCTCGCGCGAAACGGTCTGCACCGACACGCGTGGCTCGCGTCTCTCTGCCAGCTCGCCAGACGGTGCGGCGATCCGATCCGCCGGGAGTTCGAGCTTCGCGTTGCCGATCTGCACACTGACCCGGCCTCTGCGATCCGGAAGCGAGCGGAGGGTGCCCTGCTGACCGCCGGGCACCCGCACCGGGTCGCCGGGCCGGGTGCGATTCCAGTCGACCCGGGTGAGGGGCTCCGGTTGCTCCTCGTCGCCGCGCAGCTCGGCTTCGGCCACGCGGGTCTTCTCCTCCAGGGCGATCAGGCGCTCGCGCGCGTGGGCCGCGTCCTGCGCCCGTCCCCCCCGCTGCAGGTCGCGGATCACGCTGGCCACCTGAGCGTGAGCGTCCCGAAAACCGCTCTCCAGCTCCCCTCGCATCTCTTCGAAGAGCTTGTCCCGGCGAGCCTGGAGGCGCTCGAGCTTGCTCCGGTACTGGTCGCGCGTTGCCTCGCTCTCCTCCCGCAGTCGCGTGGCCTCGATGCGCTCGCGTTCGAGGGACAGTCGGCTCGCAGCGAGCTCTGAGAGCATCCGATCCAGACGGCGGTCCTCGCGCTCCAGCAGGGCGTTGGCCCGCTCCAGAATGTCCTGGCGCATTCCCATGCGGGCGGCGACCGCCGTGGCGGAGGAGGCGCCCGGGGACCCCATGGTCAGGCGGTAGGTCGGCGCCAAGGTCTCTGGATCGAACTCCACGCTGGCGTTGGCGAAGCGCGAGTCCACTGCTGCCATCTCCTTCAGCAGGTTGTAGTGGGTGGTCGTGACGACTCGCGCTCTCGCGTCGGCCAGCGCCTCCAGCACCGCCTGGGCCAGGGAGGCGCCCTCGACGGGATCCGTTCCCACGCCCACCTCGTCCAGCGCGACGAGGCTGCGCTCTCCGGCCGACGCGACGATGCTGGAGAGGTTCGCCATGTGCGCAGAGAAGGTCGAGAGACTCTCCCGGATGTCCTGCTCGTCACCGATGTCCGCGAGGATCGACTCTGCCGCATCCACCTTGGCACCGGGGGCAGCCGGCACGTGAAGGCCCGCCCGTGCGAATAGCGCCGCGAGGCCCAGCGCCTTCATCGTCACCGTCTTGCCGCCGGCATTCGGACCCGAGAGCACCAGCACCGTGAAGCTCTCACCCAGGTGCAGGTCGTTGGGAACCGCCTCCGCCAGGGGCAGGAGAGGATGGCGGAGCTGATGCAGCAGATACACGCCGTCTTCCCCGAGTCTGGGTTCTACCGCCCCCATCTCCTTGGAGAGCTCGCCTCGGGCAAAGGCCAGGTCGATGCTCTCCAATATTTCCAGGTTCGATTCGATCGCCGGACGGGCCTGGGCCGCCCGCTCGCTGAGCGCGCGCAGCACCCGCCGCGTCTCCCGCTCGATGGTGAGCTCGGCCTGCTTGAGCCGATTGTTGAGATCGACCACCGCCTGCGGCTCCACGAAGAGGGTGGTCCCGGTGGAGGAGGCGTCGTGTACGATGCCGGAGACCCGCCCCCGGGCATCGGCGCGGACCGGCAGCACGTAGCGGTCGTTGCGGATGGTGAAGAACGAATCCGATAGCGCCTCGACGATCTCCGGGTCCTGAAGGCAGCTGGCGATCCGGCGTTGCACGTCGCCGGCGATCTGTCGCGACTCCCGCCGCGCGGCGGCGAGGTCCGGGGAGGCCGAGTCGCGGACCTCGCCATTGGCTTCGAGTGCGGCATCGATCTCCGCCTCCAGGCCCGAATGATCCAGCATCTGGTGGGCCCAGCCGGCGAGGAGCGGCGCTTCCTCGGCCCGGCCCAGCAGGAACCGCGAGGTCTCGTGGATCGCGCCCAGCGTCGAGCGAAGTCCCAGCAGCTCCTCGCCGGTGAGCACCCCTCTCTTTCGCAGACGGCCCAGCACCCGGGCCTGATCGCGCACTCCTTCGAGGGGAGGGAGAGCGCCCTCGTCCAGGATCGCCCTGGCTTCGCTGGTCTCGGCGAGGCGGGTACGGGCCTCGCCGAGATCCTCTTCGAAGAGCGAGTCGTCGGCTTCGCAGCGGATCCGACCCCGGGGCGTGCGGGCGAGCCGCCGGAGCCACTCGACGACCTCGGGCCACTCCAGTCGGTCGAGTGTCTTCTGCGAGACGTTGAACGGCACGCTTTCATTCTAGCCCGCGCGGTTCACCAACTCGCTAGCAGCACCCGCAGCGGGGGCCGCTGGGAGCTCGCGGAGAGGAGCTTCGGCTGGTTCAGCTCCGCAGGCAGTCCTGCCGAAAAGAGCTGGCAATGGCTGACGATCTTCTCACCGAGGCGATCCTGGAGTCCACGCGCGATCTGGATCGACGCAGCGTCGGGGAAATCCTAGGCGCCATCCATGCCGAGGATCACCGCGCGGTGGAGGCGGTGGGGCGGGCCCTCCCGGAGGTGGAGCGCGCGGTCGAGATCCTCGTCCTCACCCTCCAGGGCGGTGGGTGCTGGTTCAACGTGGGCGCTGGGACGAGCGGTCGCATCGGGGTACTCGACGCCGCCGAGATTCCGCCCACCTACGGATATCCCCCGGAGCGGGTGGTGGGGATCATGGCGGGTGGCGTCGGCGCCCTGGTGCGGGCCGTCGAGGGCGCCGAGGACGTCGCGGAGGACGCTCGCGTCGCCCTCCGGGAACGAGAGTTGATGCCGGGTGATGCCGTCGTTGCCCTTTCCGCCAGCGGACATACTCCCTTCGCGATCGGAGCCCTGGCGGAGGCGGAGAGCGTCGGTGCCCGCCGCATCGCGATTACCTGCGACCCGCACTCCCCGCTGGCCGCCGCAGCGGAGATCGCCATCGCCCCGGTGGTGGGTCCCGAAGTCATCGCCGGCTCGACGCGGATGAAGGGTGGTCTCGCCCAGAAGATGGTGCTTCACCTGCTCTCGACCGCGGTCATGGTCCGGCTCGGCCGGGTGGAGGGCAACCTGATGACGAACCTCCACCCGACATCGCGAAAGCTCGAGCGGCGTGCCGTCCAGATCGTGATGTCCCTCGGCGAGGTCGACCGGGCGCGGGCCAAGCAGCTCCTGCAGGCATGCCACGGAAGCGCCCACGACGCCATCGAGCTGGCCCGCCGCGGCTAGCCTGCATTTCCCACCAGCTCGCTCCTGCGGCCGCCGATAGCACCGCATTTTGGCGACCTTCTCACTCCGGCCGCCTCGACGTACTGCCCAGTACGCCTTCGGCGCCCTCCGGTCCGAGGGCCGCGAAACTGCGGCACTCTCGGTGCCCTGGGTACGCGACCTGGTGAGAAAAGCAGGCTAGCCGTTCTCAGAGAGCGCGCATTCCGGTGATGTGCTCGCCGAGGATCAGGGTGTGGATGTCGTGGGTGCCCTCGTAGGTCCGCACCGTCTCCAGGTTCACCATGTGCCGCATCGACTGGTAGTCGTCCACGATGCCGTTGGCGCCGAGCAGGTCGCGGGCGCTGCGGGCGATCTCCAGGGCGGCGTTCACGTTGTTCCGCTTTGCCATCGACACCATGGTGTGATGAAGCTTGCCCTCGTCCTTGAGGCGCCCCACCCGGAGGGAGAGGAGCTGGGCCTTGGTGATCTCGACCAGCATCATCACCAGCTTCTCCTGGGTGAGCTGCTTCGCCGCCAGCCAACCGCCCTGTACCCTCCGCTCCTTGGTGTAGTCGACGACTTCCTCGTAGCAGGCCATGGCGGCGCCGATCGCCCCCCAGGAGATGCCGTAACGGGCCTGGGTAAGGCAGGAGAGGGGGGCCTTCATTCCCTCCGCCTTGGGCAGGCGGCTCTCGTCGGGAACCTCCACGTCCTGGAGGTAGAGCTCCGAGGTGACGGATCCTCGAAGCGAGAACTTGCCCTTGATGTCCGGGGTCTCGAATCCCTTCGTGCCCTTCTCGACCAGAAAACCGCGGATTCCCTCCTCGGTCGTCGCCCACACCACCGATACGTCGGCGATCGAGCCGTTGGTGATCCAGCGCTTGGTGCCGTTGAGCAGCCAGCTTCCACCGCGCCGCTCGGCCTTGGTGCGCATGCCCTGGGCGAAGCTGCCGAAATCGGGCTCGGTCAGCCCGAAGCAGCCCACCGCCTCGCCGGCCGCCATGGCGGGCAGCCAGCGGTCCTTCTGGGCGTCGGAGCCATAGGTGTAGAGCGGGTACATGACCAGGGAGCCCTGGACCGAAGCGAAGGAGCGCAGGCCCGAATCCCCTCGCTCGAGCTCCTGCATGGCAAGGCCGTAGGCGACGTTGTTCAGCCCGGGGCAGCCGTAGCCCTGCAGGTTGGTGCCGAAGAGACCGAGCTCGCCCATCTTCGGCACCAGCTCCATGGGGAAGGAGCCGTCCTTGCGGATGTGCTCCTGGATCACGGGAAGGAACTCCCGGGAGACGAACTCCCGGACCGTGTCCCGCGCCATCCGCTCCTCGTCGGAGAGGAGCTCGTCGAGGCGCAGGAAGTCGACACCGCTGAAGTCGGCCAAGGCATCCTCCGATCGAAGCTCGAAGGGTAGCGGGGGGGCGCAGACGAGAAAGGCCCGGCAGAGCGGGATCTGCCGGGCCCGTTAAAGTGGCCTCGAGATGGCAAGCCTAGGAAGCTGCTGGAGCTGCCGGCTTGCTGGCCTTCTCGACCTTGCTGACCTTCTCGAGCTCGCGGACCTTCTTGTTGAGCTGCGCGACCTTGCGCTCGAGCTTATGGACGTCGGTGTGGGAGGCGATGCGAAGGTTCGCGAGCAGGCCGTCGACCTGCTCCTCGATGGCCTTCTGAGCGTCGCTGCGCAGACTCTCGGCTCGCTTCACGACCGGGTTCTTGCGGATGTCGCTCTGGAACTGCTTGACCCGCTTCTCCGCTTGCTTCTCGAATTGCTGGCGGCGCTTGTCCGCGCGCTTCTGGAGCCTCTTCAGATCCTTCTCGATCGACCGGAAGGCATCTTCGATGCGATCCATGCCTTCCTCAATGAAATTGGCCTCGGCCATGACGAATCTCTCCTTGGGTAATGGTGACACCTCTGGAATCGGGCTTCTCAGAGGCGGGAAAAATGGAGCCCTACCAGTTTAACACATCGCGTTAGTGCGTCAAGAGAGGCCGAGATATTCGAATTAGTTCATTAATTTCAGATACTTAAAGGTGACGCGACGCGCTATCCAGTGGGTGGATCAACGCGATGCGGCATGGCTACCAGCGCACCACGGCACTGGCCCAGGTGAAGCCGGATCCGAAGCCCGTCATCGACACGATCGTCCCGGGTTCGAGCGCACCCTGCTGCTTCGCCTCGGCGATCAGCATCGGGATCGACGCCGCCGAGCAGTTCCCGTAGCGCTGGATGTTGCTCGGCACCTTCTCGGACGGGATCTCGAGGCTGTTGGTGACGAACTCGTTGATGCGCAGATTCGCCTGGTGGAAGAGGAAGAGATCCACCTCCTCCTTCTTGATGCTGGCGGCATTCAGGGTCTCGAGCAGCACCTCGGGCATCCGCGTGACCGCGTGCTTGAAGACGAACCTTCCCTCCATCTTCGGGTAGATCCGCTTCGAGTCCAGGTTCTCGCGGGTCAGGCGGGTGGGATGCTGCGCGCAGCTGTCCATTTCCACCCACAGCTTCCTGGCGAACTTGCCCTGGGAGTGGAGGCGCACTTCGAGAATCTCGCTGGCGTTCCCGGGATCGCGGTCGGCCTCGACGATCACCGCACCGGCGCCGTCTCCGAAGAGCACCGAGACGTCTCGTCCCTCGGTGCTGATGTCGAGCCCCCTGGAGTGGGCCTCACAGCCCACCACCAGGATCCGCTCGAACTGTCCGGAGAGCACGTAGCTCCGGGCCACGCTGAGCGAGAACAGGAAGCCGCTGCACTGGGCGCGTAGATCGAAGCAGGGCGTCTCGCCGCCGAGGCGTTCCTGGAGGAAGAAGGAGGTCCCGGGGAACTCGTGCTCGGGGGAGAGCGTCGCCAGGATGATGCAGTCCAGGTCGTCGGCTTCGAGCCCGGCGTCGGCCAGGGCTCTGCGGGACGCCTGCTCGGCGAGATCCGACGGGGTTTCGCCCTCGACGACCCAGTGCCGCTCCTCGACCCCCGAGCGCTGGCGGATCCACTCGTCGCTGGTGTCCATGACCTCCTCGAGGTCCTTGTTGGTGACCACGCGCTCGGGGACGTACATCCCGGCTCCGGTGATCCTTGCCCGCAGCGTCATTTCCATCTCCCATCCGCGGCCAGCGGCTCTACGAGCTGTACCCTCGCACCGCTGCCGTCCTCGCGCCAGAGTTCCTGTTCCGCCCGCTCCAGCAGCTCTCGAAGCCCGGTGCGCTCCAGGGCCGACACCGCGACCGCGCCGTGGAGCTCGGCCAGCGAAGCGCCCTGTCCCGGCGGCAGCCGATCCACCTTGTTGAAGACCAGAAGCTCTCGGGTCTCGCCGAGGTCGATCTCGTCGAGCACCTTGCGAACGGCGGCCATGCGGCGCTTCACGTCCTCGGCAGAGGCGTCGACCACGTGGAGGAAGAGGTCCGCCTCCCGCAGCTCCTGGAGGGTGGCGTGGAACGCCACCATCAGGTCCCGGGGCAGCTCGCGTATGAAGCCCACCGTGTCCGTCACGATTACCTCGCGGTCGCGGGGGAAACGCAGCTTCCGCGAGGCCGGGTCGAGGGTGGCGAACATCTTGTCTTCGATGTGCACCTCCTTCTTGGTGAGCGCGCGCAGCAGTGTGCTCTTGCCGGCGTTCGTGTAGCCGACGATCGACAGCACCGGGAGCCCCCGGCGGGTTCGGTAGGCGCGGCGGCCCTCTCGTTGCTGGTGAAGCTTCGAGAGGTCCTTATCCAGCCGCGCAATCCGGTCCCGGACCCGGCGTCGGTCCACCTCGAGCTTCGTCTCGCCGGGTCCCCGGGCCCCGATTCCGCCGGCCAGACGGGAGAGCGAGTCGTCTCGCTGGGCCAGGCGGGGGAGCACGTACCGGAGCTGGGCCAGCTCCACCTGGAGCTTCCCGTCGCGGGTGGTGGCGTGCTGGGCGAAGATGTCGAGGATCAGCTGGGTGCGGTCGATCACCCGCAGGTCCAGACGCTCTCCCAGGTTTCGGGCCTGGGTGGGAGTGAGATCCTCGTCGAAGATCACCAGGTCCACGCCCGACTGGAAGCAGCGGATCATCAGGTCCCGGAGCTTTCCCTGTCCCACCACGAACCGGCGATCGGTCTTGGGGCGGTGCTGGATGACCACGTCGACCACGTCGACTCCGGCCGAGCGGGCCAGCTCCTTGAGCTCTTCGATGGAGTACTCGAGATCGTCGGGCTTGCGTCCCGCCGTCACCGAGACCAGGATCGCGCGCTCCCCGTCGCCGACGCTTCGGGTCTGGGTAGTTCGCGCGAGCTCCTCCTCGAGGGCGCGGATCCAGTCCTGGAAGTCCAGGTCGAGCTGTGCCGGGGGGGCCGGATCCAGGAACTGGATCTGGTCCCCGTCCTGGTTGGCGGGAAGCAGCGCCGCCACGTGGGCATCACCCGGGAGCCCGTTCTCGTCCGTGGCGATGCTCGCCATGGCGTCGAAGCGGAGCAGCGCCAGGTCGGTGAGATCGTCTCGAGTCAGGCCCTCGTCGCGCAGGTGGGTGTGGATGCAGCGCAGGCCGCGCAGCCGGCCCTTCCCGGCGCGCATGCGCCCCCAGTCCGGCATCTCGATGGAGCGAGCATCGCCGACCATCACGTGGCCGATGCTGCCCCCGCGATCCACCAGGACCCCTACCTGGCGCCGGATCTCGTGGCTGATCTCCGTGAGCTCGCGCGCCAGCTCGTGGGTGAGCAGGCGGTCCGCGGGCACACGGCGACGACCGAGACGCTCGATTCGCTTGATCTGGCTCGACTTGAGCCCGTGGGTGTTGCCGAAGACGCGGATTTGCTTTCCTCGGATGGCAAGAGTGAAGCCTGCACGAACACGCCCTCGGCGTGTGAGAGTCGGCTCCTGCTGAAGAGGGGAGGACGCGGTAAGGGTACGAGACGGGGCGTGGATGTGGCAAGCACCCACCACTCCCCCCGGGGAAGGCCGCGATCTTCGCAGAGGCCGGGCGACCGACTATTCTGTCGGGCTCGCAGAGCCGAAGAGGAAAAGTCATGGAAGCCCCTGACACGAGGCTCGCCGTCGTGATCCTCGCCGCAGGCGAGGGCACCCGGATGCGCTCCGACCTCAACAAGGTCCTCCACGAGATCGGTGGTCGTCCCATGCTCGGCTACCCGCTCGCCGTCGCCGAGACGCTGGATCCGCAGCACCTGGTGGTCGTGATCGGGTGCGACGCCGACCGGGTCGAGGAGCGTTTCCGCGGGCGCGCTCAATTCGTGGTGCAGAGCGAGCGCCGCGGGACGGGCCACGCCGCGCAGCAGGCCTTGCCCGCCCTCTCCGGGTTCTCCGGCGATGTGCTGATCCTGTACGGAGACACCCCGCTACTGCGCGCCGAGACCATCGAGCGGATGCGGGCGCTCAAAGCCGAGCAGCGGGCGCACCTGGTGCTGCTGACGGCGCACCTCGCCCTTCCCGGTCGCCTGGTCCGCAACGCCTCGGGGCGGGTGGCGCGAATCGTCGAGGTGACCGATGCGAGCCCGGAAGAGCTGACCATCGAAGAGGGCAACACGGGAGTCTATCTGCTCGACTCGGAGCTGCTCGCGAAGTACCTGGCCCAGCTCGACGACCGCAACGAGCAGGGTGAGCTCTACCTGACCGACATCGTCTCGCTGGCGGTCGACCAGGGGATGGCGGTGGAGGCGCTGCTCCTGGAGGATGCCGAAGAGGCGCTCGGCGTGAACAGCCGGGCCGAGCTGGCCCAGGCTGCCGCGGTGATGCGCCGGCGCACCGCCGATCGACTGATGGCCGAGGGCGTCACCATCGTGGATCCCGACTCCGCCTACATCGACACCGACGTGGAAATCGGCCGCGACTCCCGGATCGATCCGGGAGTGGTGATCACCGGACCCAGCCGGCTTGGCGAGCGGGTGCACGTGAAGCCGCACTGCGTGATCGAGTCGAGCCAGCTCGACGACGACGTTCAGCTCGGACCCTCTGCTCACCTGCGCCCCGGCTGTCACCTGCGGAGCCGCGTCAAGATCGGCAACTACGTCGAGGTGAAGAACAGCGACGTCGGCGAGGGCGTGAAGGCCGCTCACCTCACCTACATCGGCGACGCCGACGTCGGAGCCGGCACCACCTTCGGCTGCGGCGTCATCACCGTGAACTACGATGGCCAGGCCAAGCACCGCACCACCGTGGGCGAGCGCGTCTTCGTCGGCTGCAATGTCAACCTGATCGCGCCGGTGACCCTGCGCGACGACACCTACGTCGCCGCCGGCTCGACGATCAACAAGGAAGTGCCCAGCGACGCCCTGGCCGTCGCCCGCGCCAGGCAGCGAAATGTCGAGGGATGGGTGAGCCGAAAGCGAAAGATGGGAACCGCGCAGCAGGAGTCGGGTTCCGAGGGGAAGAGCGGACCCGCGAAGAAGGGCTAGACACGTGTGTGGAATCGTCGGATACATTGGCCGTGAGCGCAGCGCCCAGGAGGTGCTGCTGGAGGGCCTCCGCAGGCTCGAGTACCGGGGCTACGATTCCGCGGGAGTGGCGATCTTCAGTGACGAAGGCCTCTCGGTGCGTCGCGCGGTCGGAAAGCTCGTCAACCTCGACAGCCTGCTCCGCGAGGAGCCCCTGAAGGGAACCGTGGGTCTCGGGCACACCCGGTGGGCCACCCATGGAAAGCCTTCGGAAGGCAACGCCCATCCCCACCGGGCGGGCTCGGTGGCGATCGTCCACAACGGGATCATCGAGAACTACCGGGAGATTCGCAGTGAGCTCGAGTCCGCGGGCCGAGAGATCCTCTCGCAGACCGACACCGAGCTGATCGCACACCTGATCGATGAGGAGGTCGCGCGCGGTGCCGATCTGCTGACCGCCGTACGAGGCGCCACCCGCCTCCTGGTGGGCTCCTACGCCCTGGGCGTCCTCTGCGACAGCCATCCGGATACCATCGTCGTCGCCAAGAACGGCGGAAGCCCGATCATCCTCGGTGTGGGCGCGGGCGAATCGTTCCTGGCCAGCGACATCCCCGCCATCCTTCCCTACACCCGTCAGATGCTCTTTCTCGAGGACGGAGAGTTCGCAGCTCTCTCACGGGAGGGAGTGCAGATCACCGATGCCGACGGTCACCCGGTGGAGCGGCCGCAGAAAGTGATCCAATGGGATCCGGTCTCGGCGGAGAAGGGCGGCTACGACCGCTTCATGCAGAAGGAGATCTTCGAGCAGCCCCGGGCGATCCGCGACACGATCGGGACCCGGGTGCGCCAGGACGACGGGAGGCTCGACCTCGACGGGATCGACCTCGCGGGCGAGGCGGTGAAGAAGATCGAGAGGATCTTTCTGGTCGCCTGCGGCACGGCCTACTACTCCTGCCTGGTCGGGAAGTACATGATCGAGCAGATCGCCCGGATTCCCACCGAGGTCGACCTCGCCAGCGAGTTCCGCTACCGCCGGCCGATCGTCGACCAGAGCTGCCTGGTGGTTCCGGTCTCCCAGTCTGGGGAAACGGCGGATACGCTCGCCGCACTTCGCGAGGGCAAGCAGAGAGGCGCCAGGGTGCTCTCGATCTGCAACGTGCGCGACTCCACGATCGCCCGCGAGAGCCACGACGTGCTCTACACGCACGCGGGCCCGGAGATCGGAGTGGCGTCGACGAAGGCATTCACCACCCAGCTCGTCGTGCTCTACCTGCTCGCCCTGAAGCTCGGGATGGAGCGCAAGACGCTCGTCGGTCGGGAGCTGGACTCCGCCATCGCGGATCTCCGGCGGCTGCCACGGATGGTGGAAGAGACACTCCTGCTCGATCCCCAGATCCGCCAGGTGGCGCACCGCTACTTCAGGGTGCCCAACTTCCTGTTCCTCGGCCGGGGCATCATGTATCCCATCGCCCTGGAGGGGGCTCTCAAGCTCAAGGAGATCTCCTACATCCACGCCGAAGGCTACGCCGCCGGCGAGATGAAGCACGGACCGATTGCCCTGATCGACGAGAACATGCCGGTGCTGGTGATCGCGAATCAGAGCCCGGTCTACGACAAGGTGGTCTCCAATCTGGAGGAAGTCCGGGCCCGGGGCGGACAGGTCATCGCCATCGCCAGCACCGGGGACGAGAAGATCGCCGAGAGGGCCGACGCGGTGATCCGGATACCCGATCTCGGGGAGTTTCTGACCGCGATTCTGGCGACGCTGCCGGTTCAGCTGCTCGCCTATCACGTGGCGACCCTCAAGGGCACCGACGTCGATCAGCCCCGGAACCTGGCGAAGAGCGTCACGGTCGAGTAGTGAATCGGGGAGTGTGTTCTTCGATTCTGGCGCGCCTGTTCTTCGTGGCCGCGGCGCTGGTCACGGCATGCGGCGACCAGCCGCAGCCGCCGGAGCCGTCTGCTCCGCCCGAGGGCTTGCAGCGCGAGGGTCCGCCCACCGCTCAATGGGACCTCGTCGAGAGTCTGCGGGAGGAGGCGGAGCGGGAGCGCCATCCCGCCGATGGCGCCGGTCGCGCCTGGCTCGAGCCGGTGGGGCGCGCGCCTTTCCGCGCGACCGTCGGCGAGCCCGGGCGCTTTCGGATCGTCTTCGAAGCCGGTCCTCTCGGGATCGACGAGGGCGGTGTCCTCTTCCTCCAGGCCTCGCCCTACTGGGGTTGGAGCACGCCCCACGTAGTCGACCCGCAGCTTCCCGGCTTCACCGAGGTGACGACCCAGGCGCAAGGAGTGGTGCTCGAGTCCGAGACCATCGGTCCGCAGCTGCTCGCGGTCGGGATCGGCGGCCGCCGGCTCGAGCCCGGAGAGCAGGTGCGGATCGACTACGGCAGCGGTCCGGCGGGCGCCGAGGTGGACCAGTTCGCGGAGCGACGCTCGCAGTTCTGGCTGGCGGTGGACGGCAACGCCGATGGCATTCGCGCCTTCCTCGCGGATCCTCTCGAGACCGATGTGGCGCCGGGACCGGCGGCAATGCTCCTCCTTCATCTGCCGAGTGTGGCGCGACCTGGAGCGACGGTCCGACTGACCGCCGCGGTGCTCGACGCCGCCGGGAGCACGGGTCTTCCCGTCGAGGGGGAGATCGTCCTGGAGGCCGCACCGGAAGGCGTGGAAGTGGAGGGCCGCATCGTCCTCGAAGAGGCCATGGGGGGACGGATCACCGTTCCCCTGGTCGCTCGAGAGCCGGGCGTGGTGAGGCTGCGCGCGACGGGACCGAACGGACTCGCGGCGGAGAGCAATCCGATGCTCGTGACGGCGGAAGGGCCGAGAATCCTCTGGGGGGACCTCCACGGCCACTCGAACTTCTCCGACGGTACGGGAGTGCCGGAGGACTACTACCGCTATGCCCGGGACGTGGCGGCGCTCGACCTGGCCGCCCTCACCGACCACGACCACTGGGGCATCCCCTTCCTCGACGCCGCGCCGGAGCGCTGGAAGGAGATCCAGAAGCAGACCCGCAGCTTCTACGAGCCCGGCCGCTTCGTCACCCTGGATGGATACGAGTGGACGAGCTGGATCTACGGCCACCGGCACGTGCTGCGCTTCGGCGCCGGACTCGAGCTCCGAAGCTCCCTGGATCCCGCCTTCGATACCCCCACCGAGCTGTGGAACTCGCTTCGCGGCGAGCCGGCCCTGACCATCGCCCATCACTCGGCCGGAGGTCCCGTCGCCACCGACTGGTCGATCCCGCCGGATCCGGAGCTGGAGCCGGTCACGGAGATCGTCTCCGTCCACGGGAGCAGCGAGTCTCTCGACAGCCCCGGGGCGATCTACTCGCCGGTTCCCGGCAACTTCGTTCGCGACGCCCTCGCCAGGGGCTATCGGCTCGGCTTCGTCGGTAGCGGCGACGGACACGACGGCCATCCCGGTCTCACTCATCTGGCCTCCGGCGGTGGTGGCCTCGCCGCGATCCTGAGCGAGGAAGCCACGCGGGAGTCGGTGCTCGCCGCCCTGCGCGCACGCCGCACCTACGCTACCAACGGCGCTCGAATCGTCCTCGACGTGAAGCTCGACGGAAGGCCGATGGGCTCGGTGGTGCCGGTGTCGGCCTCGGGGCGTCTGGTGGTAAGGGTAGTCGCGCCCGACCCGCTCGATCGCATCGATCTGGTGGCCGACGGTCTGGTCGTCGATTCGATTCCTGGTGAAGAAAAACGCATGATCGCCTTCGAGTCGGAGATCCGATCCTCGGGCCCTGGGACGCTCTATGTCCGAGTCCTCCAGAAGAATGGCGGGACCGCCTGGTCCAGCCCCTTCTTCCTCGAGTAAGAAGGGCGGCTACGGTTCGGGTAACGTTGAGGCGTCTGCCCGGCTCGCCTAAGCTGCCGCACGCCTCTCCGGTATCGCCCCGCCATCCGGTCCCCATCAGGAGTCCACTTCCGTGCTCGCCGAGTCGATCGTCGAGGGCCTCAATCCCGAGCAGCGGGCGGCCGTGGAGACGACCGAGGGTCCGCTCCTCATCATCGCCGGCGCGGGAAGTGGAAAGACCCGCGTCCTCACCCACCGCATCGCCTATCTGATCGGGGTCTGCGGTATCGCTCCCGAGAGCATCCTGGCCGTCACCTTCACCAACAAGGCGGCGGGCGAGATGCGCGAGCGCGTTCACAAGCTTCTGGGTCTCGAGGCCGAGAGTGTCTGGCTCTCGACTTTCCACTCCGCCTGCGTGCGGATCCTGCGACGCGACATCGGACACCTGGGACGGTCGCGCGGCTTCGTGATCTACGACGATTCCGATTCCCTCGGCGTCGTCAAGGAAGCGCTTCGCCGCCACGGGCTCGAGCGCGGGACCCAGGAAGCGCGGCGAATGAGCTGGCACTTCGACCAGTGGAAGAACAAGGGCGTGCTTCCGGCCGAGGCCGCCGAGCGGGCGGCGGATCTCGATGCCGAGCGGGCCGCGGAGGTCTATGCGGTCTATCAGCGGCTGCTCGCCGACGCCAATGCCCTCGACTTCGGCGACCTGCTGCTCCAGACCACGCTGCTCTTCGATCGCTTTCCAGAGGTGCTGCGCCACTACCAACGGCGCTGGCAGTACGTCCTGGTCGACGAGTACCAGGACACCAATCGCGTGCAGTACCGGTTGGTGAACCAGCTGGCGGCGGAGCATCGAAACCTCTGCGCGGTGGGTGACCCGGACCAGTCGATCTACGCGTGGCGGGGCGCCGATATCCGAAACATCCTCGATTTCGAGCGCGACTACCGCGACGCGCAGATCGTCAAGCTCGAGCGCAACTACCGCTCGACTCAGCGGATCTTGACCGGCGCCTCCGCGGTGGTGGAGCACAACCAGAGCCGCCGGGAGAAGAGACTGCTCACCGAGCTCGGCGAGGGAGAGCGAATCCGCTTCTACGAGTCCCGCGACGAGCGCGACGAGGCGCAGTACGTGGTCGGGAAGATCCTGGAGGCGGTGCGGGAGGAGGGTCGTTCCTACGGACGGGTGGCGGTCTTCTACCGGACCAACGCCCAGTCCAGGCCGATCGAGGAGGAGTTGCTCAAGTACGACATCCCCTACGTCGTGGTGGGCGGCGTCCGCTTCTACGACCGGGCCGAGGTGAAGGACGCACTGGCCTACCTCCGCCTGATGGTAAACCCGAACGACGGCGTGGCGCTGCGTCGCATCGTGAACAGGCCTGCGCGGGGCATCGGCAAGACGACGCTCGGTCGCGCCGAGGTCCTCGCCGAGCAGCGGGATGTGGCTCTCCTCGAGGGTCTGCGCATCTTCGCCGAGGAGGGCGCGGCCGGGCGCACGCGCAGCCGCATCGGCGACTTTCTCCGCCTGCTCGAATCCCTTTCGAACCAGGTCCCCGGCCGGACACCTGCGGAAGCTCTCTCGATCATCCTCGACCGCAGCGGCTACCGAGAGCAGCTGGAGAGGGAAGGGACCGTCGAGGCGGAGGTCCGGCTCGAGAACCTACGCGAGCTTCTGGCGGGCGCCGAGGAGTTCGCGGTGGCGAACGCGGATCTCGAGAGCGACGAGCGCAGCCTCCTCGAGCTGTTCCTGGATCAGGTGGCCCTGGTCTCGGACCTGGACGAGGCCGAGCTGCGTGACGAACGGGTCTCCCTGATGACCGCCCATTCAGCCAAGGGGCTGGAGTTTCCGGTGGTGTTTCTGGTGGGCATGGAAGAAGGCATCTTTCCCCACGCGGCCTCCTCCCGAGACGAGCTCGCCATCGAGGAGGAGCGGCGTCTCTGCTACGTGGGGATGACCCGCGCGATGGAGCGCCTCACCCTCACCTGGGCCAGGAAGCGGCGCAGGTTCGGATCCCAGAGCTTCGCGACGCCCTCTCGCTTTCTGGCCGAGATTCCCGCCTCCCTGGTCGATGGTTTCGGGAGCCACCGCGGTCTCGAGCAGGCTCCCCAGGGTCGGTCCCTCGACTACTCCTACGACCAGACTGGCGAGGAGTCCTCCGGAGTCTCGCCCGGTGTCCGCGTTCGGCATCCCATCTTCGGAGCTGGCAGCGTTCTCGCCGTGGTTGGCGTGGGTGCCTCCCAGAAGCTGCGTATCCAATTCGATCGGGTCGGCGTGAAGACCGTGATGGTCCGCTACGCGAACCTGGAGCTCGACTCGGGCTCCTAGCTGGCGAGGGCATCGCATGAAGAAGCTCGATCAGATCCGCCGAGTTCGGCACCTGACCGGGATAGTCCAGGCCCACCTGAAGCTGCCGCTGCTGCGAATCGGGCTCCGGACGGGGCTCTTCGATGAGCTTCGCTCGCCACTGACGGCCAGCGAGCTCGCCGCGCGCTTGGAGCTGACGCCAGATCTGGTGGCGTCGTGGCTCCGCGCACTGCACGCCCACCGCCTGCTCCGCTGCAAAGAGGGGCGATACCAGATCGGCAGCCTGGTTCGCTGGCTTCTGGACGCAGACGAGGCGCCTGCGATCCGCGCCATCCTCGACCAGGCCGCCCTCACCTACGCTCCCCGACTCGATCAGTTACCCGAGCTGATGGGGGCTGCCGAGCGTCCGGAATTCGGAGCTCCCGACGAGGCGCTTCGAACCGCAGCCGCCTCTCGCCTGATGGAGCGCCGAGCCATCGAAGCCCTCGCGCGCGTCCCGGGTGTGCGCGCGGCGCGGCGGGTTCTCGACATCGGCTGTGGCTACGGCACCTATCTCGCGGGCTTTCTCTCGCATTATCGCGATGCCAACGGTCTGGGGATCGAGCTGGACCCCGCTGTCGCCGAGGAGGCGCGCCGGATCCTTCGCGAGGCGGAGGTCTCCCGCAGGGGCGAGATCCGGGTCGGAGACTTCATGACGCTCGACCTCGCGGTGGGAAGCTACGACCTGGTGCTGCTCAACAACAATCTCTACTACTTCTCCCCGGAGCAGCGCCGGGCACTCTTTGCGAGGGCGTTTGGATGCCTCGCGGGTCACGGTCTCTTCGCCCTCCAGACCCCGATCGCGACCGCCGGTCGAATCACGCGAGCACTCGGAGGCGCCCAGAGCACCGCGACCTTCGATCTCTTCCTGCGCGCCCACCGCAACCTCCACGGGCTGGCGGATCCGGACGAGCTGTTCTCGGATCTTCGCCAGGCCGGCTTCGAGGAGATGGGGCAGATCTCGATCGTTCCCGGCGGCAGCCTGCGTTATCTGTGGGCGCGTTCGGGTTAGGCAGGAACGTCCCCGTCCGTCAACCGATTCGGTAGGTGCGCTCCAGGGCGGAGCTGGTGCGATGCCGCTCCAAGGCGAGCTCGATCATCCGGTCGAGCAGCGCCGGGTAGGGAAGGCCGGAGGCCTGCCAGAGACGCGGGTACATGGAGACCTCCGTGAATCCCGGCAGGCTGTTTACCTCGTTCAGGAGGATCTCGCCGCTGTCGCGGTCCAGGAAGAAGTCGACCCGGGCGATACCCGAGCCCTCCAGCACCCGGAAGGCCTCCAAGGCGAGCTGCTGTAGCCGGGCGGTCTGCTCCTCCGAGACCTGCGCGGGGACCACCAGCTCGGTGGCTTCGTCCACGTACTTCGATTCGTAGTCGTAGAACTCGGCCTTGGGAATGATCTCGCCGGGCACCGACGCCTCGGGCTCCTCATTGCCCAGCACCGCGATCTCGATCTCCCGCGCGTTCACCGCGCGCTCCACCAGGATCTTGGTGTCGTATCGAGTGGCCTGATCGAGACCGCGCACCAGCTCCTCGCGGTTGCGAACCTTGGAGATTCCCACCGAGGAGCCGAGGCAGGCCGGCTTGACGAAAGCCGGGAGTCCGATCTCTCGCAAGACCCTCTCGACCGCGGCCGTGTCACCGGCGCGAAGCTCCGCAGCCCGGACCAGGACGCCCGCTACCACCGGCAGGCCGGCTGCCGCCAGCAGCCGCTTGGTCACGTCCTTGTCCATCTGGATGGCGGAGCCCAGCACGCCGGCGCCCACGTAGGGGACTCCGGCCATCTCGAGAAAGCCCTGGAGCGATCCATCTTCGCCGCCGGTGCCGTGGATGATGGGAAGAATCACGTCGAGACGGGCAGCGGGCGTACCGTCGCCGACGGAGACCAGGGTGTTCTCCCCCGGAATCGCCGGCAGGGTGACCTCATCCCCGCGCGCTACCGCCTCGGGAAGCATCCCCGGAGCCCCCAGATGCCAGCGGCCAGCCTGTGAGACGGCGACCAGGGTCACCTCGTAGCGGGACGGATCCAGCGCCGAGAGGATCGAGGTTGCCGAAGTGATCGAGACCTCGTGCTCGACGGAGCGCCCACCGTAGACGAGCCCCACGCGGAGCTTTGCCATGCTCTTCACCCCCACCACGAGCCACCACAGAGTATCGGATTGCACCACCCGCGCGCTTGACCGCTTCTGGGGCCGCTCGTACCTTTTCATCGATGTCCCCCATCTCCCCGGAACTCGAAGGAAAACAGACCGCCCTCGAGAGCCGGCTGCGGAAGGCCGGCCGCATCATCGTGGCCTTCTCCGGCGGCGCGGATTCGAGCTACCTGGCGCTGGCGGCTCACCGAATCCTCGGTGAGGACGCCCTCGCTGTGACCGCGATCTCCCCCTCCTACCCCGAGAACCATCGCAAGATGGCCGACCGGGTGGTGGAGCAGATCGGAATCCGTCACCGCTACGTGAACACCGCAGAGATGGAGCGGGAGGGATATCGGGCCAATCAGTCGGACCGCTGCTACTTCTGCAAGACCGAGTTGTTCGACGTGCTCGGCCGGTTGCGGGAGGAGATCGGCTTCGACTCGGTCGCCTACGGTCTGAACGCCGATGACCGCCACGATTTCCGGCCCGGCCATCGGGCGGCAGAGGAGCACAGCGTGCTGGCCCCGCTGATGGAGGTCGAGCTGTCCAAGGCGGAGATTCGCGCGCTCTCCCGCGCGGCGGGTCTGCCCACCGCCGACCTGCCGGCTTCGGCCTGTCTGGCGTCACGCCTTCCCTACGGAACGGAGGTCACACCGGAACGCCTCCGGCAGGTGGAGGAGGGAGAGGAACGACTGCGGGGTCTCGGCTTTCGTCAGGTCCGGCTCCGCCACCACATGGAGATTGCGCGGGTGGAGATCGAGCCGTCGGAGCTTCCCCGGGCGCTCGATCCGGCGATGGCGAAGGCGATCGTGGCGGCGATCAAGCCCCTGGGCTTTCGCTTCGTTTCGCTCGATCTCGAGGGCTACCGAACCGGAGCCCTGAACGAGGTGCTCTGGCCGGTGCGAAAGCCGGACGAATGAGCCCGCGGCCCGCCCTGGTCTGCAGCGGGGCTCCTCGCGATCTCGGTCTCGGCCAGGGCTTGCACTTTCGGGAGGTGATCCGCGCGGAAGTCGAGCGCCGCCTGCGAGGGAAGGGGAACCGCCGCCTGCTTTCGTCGCTGGTGGGCTGCGGCCCGGAGGCCTCTCGAGTCGCGCGCGACGCGGCTCGCTTCTATCCACACATGGCCGAACGCGCCGAAGGGATCGCGTGCGGGGCGCGGGTTTCGAGCGCAGACCTGGCGGCGTTGCTGGCAGACGAGCACCGCGGGGGATGGGAGATGGTGGTGGGTGTTCGAGCCGAAGGTTCCGGCTCGGGTGTCTGGATCGCGCTCTCCACCGAGCGAGAAGCGCCGCTCTTCGTGCGCCGCAGTCAGCCCGAGAACGGCTACCACTCCCTCGAGATCGGGGTTCCGTGGCGGGTTCCCGCTCTCGCCGGCGTGAACCAGCACGGCCTTGCGGTTGCGGCGAGCGGGGTGGCGTCCTCCTCTGGGTCGCTCTCCACCTGCGCCGCACCGGCGGCGCTCCTGGTGCAGGACTGTCTCCAGCGCTTCGATGGCGTCGACAAGGCGCTCGAGTGGTGCGAGCGACGGCCGGCCGGAGGGAACGCGTCCATTCTGCTCGCCGACGCCAGAGGGGAGCTGGCGCGCGTCGATCTGGAAGGCGAGCTGCGCCAGGTCCACCGCGACACGGACGGCTTTCTGCTCGGCGCCGGCGCTTCGGCCCGCGTCGCCTCGATCGAGAAGGCCTACCGAGCCAGCGAGCCCCTCGACGCCGCAGTCCTGCGTCGGATTCTCGCCACCCCCACCGGCTGCGTCTTCGTGTTGGACCCGGCGGATCCGGAGCGGATCTTCGGGTGACCCGAAGCGGACCTGGCGGGGCATCCATCATCGCCCGCGCGTCCGGGAGTCTGGGGGTTCTGGCTCTCCTGCTCGGCGCCTGCGGCGCCGCCCCGCCTCCCCACGTGGTGATCGTGACCTTCGACACCACGCGCTACGACCGCCTCGGGTTCACCGGGGATTCCAGCGCGAGAACGCCGACGGTGGACGGCCTCGCCGCCCGTGGCCTCGCCTTCGATCACGCCTACGCGGCGGTCGCTCTCACGCTTCCCTCCCACACGACGATCATGAGCGGAGTGCCGCCGCTCTCCCACGGCGTCCATAACAACGGGCGCTTCCAGGTGCCCGAGAGCCTAGAGACGCTCGCCGAGCGCCTGGCTGCCGCGGGCTTCGAGACGGCCGCCTTCGTGTCGGCCTTCGTTCTCGACTCGCGGTTCCGTCTCGAACAGGGCTTCGACGTCTACGGCGACGACACTCTTGCCACGGGTGATCTCCTCGATTTCAGCGTGCCGAGCCGCCCCGGCGAGGAGGTGACGGACGAGGCGCTTGCCTGGCTCGAGAAGCGCGATTTCGCCCGGCCTTTCCTGCTCTGGGCCCACTACTACGATCCACACCTTCCCCACCAGGTGCGGCCGTCCTTCGAGGCGCTTCGCGATCCCTATGCCGCGGAGATCGCCTACGCCGACGCCCAGCTGGCGCGACTCCTCGAGGGCGTCGAGCGCGCCGCCGGAGAGCGCGACACGCTCGTCGTCTTCACCTCCGATCACGGCGAGGCCTTCGGCGAGCACGGCGAGCCCACCCATGGGGTGCTCGCCTACGACGCCACCTTGCACGTTCCGCTGGTTCTCGCAGGTCCGGGCGTTCCCCGGGGAGTGCGCAGTGGCGTGCTGGCGCGTCACGCGGACATCGTCCCGACGGTGCTGCGCCTCGTCGGGCTTCCGGTGCCCGAGGGTCTGCCGGGAAGGGACCTCGTCCAGGCGGCGCGCCGGGGAACGCACGACGGGGACGACGACGCGGTCTTCGGCTATTTCGAGAGCCGCGGTCCCCACTTCGAGCTCGGCTGGGCAGAGATCCAAGGTGTTCGCACCCGTCGCTGGAAGTTCACCGCCTCACCTGAGCCCCAGGAGCTCTACGACGTCCTCGCCGATCCGCGGGAGCTGCAGAACCGCATCGGCGTCGAACCGGAGGCTCACCAGCGGATGGAGGAGGTCTATGGCGAGGTCCAGCGGACTTTCGCTGGCTCGGCGCGCCCCACCGCGATCGCCAACCTCGCCCCGGAGGAGGAAGAGCGCCTGGCCGCCCTCGGCTACGTCGCGGCGCCCAAGAAACGCCCCGTCGGGATGGCGCCCGACCCCCGGCCGCTGGTGAGCGTGTGGTACTGGATCGAGGGCGCGCGGGCCTTGGCGCAGGCCGGGAGCTGGGAGAGGGCGATCGAAACCCTGGAGACCCTCAAGCACAGCCGCTCGGTGAAGACCGTGGTGCTTCGCACCCTGGCGCCTCTCTACGAGGTGCTGGGGCGGTACGACGCGGCCGAGGCCGCCTACCGCGAGTACATCGAGCTGACCGGCTCCCGGGAAGCTCACCTCGCCCTGGCGCGGGTGGCGCTTTCCGATGGCGCACCGGAGCGGGCCCTCGACAGCCTCGAAGCGCTCTCGGCCGGTGCCCCGGCCGTCGAGTTCCTGCGCGCCCGCGCCCTGATGCGTCTGGGCCGAGTCGAAGAGGCCCGCGCTGGCGTCGACGCCGCCTTCTCCATGCCGGGGAGTGAGAACTCGCGACTCCACCAGCGCGCTGCCCTGGTGGTGGACGTGGCTCCGCTCGAGGAAGGAGAGGAGGAGCTGCGGGCGCTGCTGACGGAGGCGCCGGAGGATCCGCTGCTCGAGAGCTGGCTCGGCTACTACCTGGCCGTGTGGGGACAACCGGAGCAGGGGGAAGAGGCACGGGATCTGCTCGAATCCGCAGCCGCCGCATCCGCGGAGAGCCCGCAGATCCAGTCCAACCTCGGCTGGGGCGCCCACCAGCTCGGGCATCCCGAGATCGCGCTGGCTGCGCTGGAACGCGCGCTCGAGCTCGATCCCGGCCGCTTTCAGGACCGCGCCCGTCTCGGTCTGATTCTGGCCCAGGCCGGTGATGCGGATGGCGCCGAGGAGGCGCTGCGCACCGCATTGCAGGGACATCCCGGCGCCGCCTGGGCGGGCCGCGCCCGGCGCACCCTGGAATCGCTCGACGGCCCGGGCGGAGCGGAGAGCGAGACGGAGGTCGAGAGGTGAGCCGCCGCGGGAAGCTGCCATGAATCGTCGGTGGATCGCGCCGTGTATTCTGGCCGCCTTCGCGTCCTGGGCGTGCGGCCGGGCCGAGCTTCCCGGCGATCCCAACCTCCTGCTCGTCACCCTCGACACCACCCGCGCCGATCGGCTGGGCGTCATGGGGGACGAGACGGCCCGCACACCGGTTCTCGATTCCCTGGCGGCGAGTGGCGTCCTCTTCGAGCAGGCCTACGCGAGCGTTTCCCTCACTCTGCCGTCTCACACCACCATCCTGAGCGGGGTCGATCCGAATCTCCACGGGGTTCACGACAACAACCGCTTCCTGGTCCCGGAGTCCCTGGAGACGCTCCCCGAGCGTCTCGCCGCCCGCGGCTACGACACCGCGGCCTTCGTGGCCGCGGCGGTGCTCGATTCCTCCTTCGGTCTCGATCGCGGCTTCCACCTCTACGACGACGGCGTCACGCTCTCCCGAAACCCCCTCCAGCTCGCCGTACCGAGCCGGCGTGGGGCAGTGGTGACGGACCTCGCCCTCGCCTGGCTGGATCGGGAGCGCAGCCGACCATTCTTCCTCTGGGTCCACTACTACGATGTCCATACGCCGCGGCGCCCCCCCCCTCCCTTCGAGGAGATCGGGGATCCCTACGCGGGGGAGCTCGCCTACGTGGACGCACAGCTGGGGCGGCTGCTGGAAGGCGTGCGCAGGGCTGCAGCGGAGCGCGAGACGCTGACCGTGGTGGTGGGCGATCACGGTGAGAGCCTCGGCCAGCACGGTGAGTTCACCCACGGACTGCTCGCCTACGACTCGACGCTGCACGTTCCGCTCATTGCAGCCGGTCCAGGCTTCCCGGCCGGAATCCGGTCCAGCTCCCTCGCGCGCACGATCGACGTGGCGCCGACGATCCTGGCGGCTGTAGGCGAGCCGGCCCTGGCCGCCAGCTCCGGCATACCCCTCCAGGAACGCCTCGCCGGCGACGATGCGCAGGAGGTCGTCGGCTACTTCGAGAGCCACGGTCCCTCCTTTGGGCTCGGCTGGCAGCCCATCGAAGGGATTCGCACCTCGCGCTTCAAGTACACGGCAGAGCCGAAGCCCGTAGAGCTCTACGAGGTCCGCGAGGATCCGGGGGAGCTGCGCAACCGCGCCGACGAGCTTCCCGAGACGGTGGCGCGGATGGAGCGTCTCCACGGCGCGCTGACGGGCGGCGAGACGCCGGCCGCGCCTTCTGCAGAGCTCTCTCCCGAGCTCGCGGAGCAGCTCGCGGCCCTCGGCTACGTGAGCCAGCCGCAGCACTTCGAGGCCGACGAGCGACCGGATCCTCGCCGTGTGGTCGGCGCGTTCACACTGGTCGAGCAGGCCCGCGGTCTCGCCATTGCCGGCCGTGTGAGCGATGCCGTCATGGCCCTCGAGATCCTTCGCGAGAGCCGCACCGTCGGCAGCCTTGCGGCGCGCCATCTGGCCGCCCTCTACCAGGAGCTCGGCCGATTCGACGAGGCGATCGGTCTCCGGCGCACGCTGTTCGAGGAGAGTGGCACCGACGAGGCGAGGTCCGGTCTGATTGGAGCGCTCTTCGCGGCGGGCAGGCTCGACGAAGCCTTGGGTCTCCTGGAGCAGATGGCCGGAGAGAAACCGGTCGCCCGTCTCTCGTCTCGGGTGATGCGGGCCCGGATCCTGTTTCGCCTGGGTCGGTTCGAGGAGGCGGCCGACGCCGCGCGGGCCCTGCTCGAAGAGGAGCCCCACCACGACGCCGCCCTGGCCCTCGCCTCGCGCATCCGAGCGGTCCAGACCGGACCCGCGCCGGAGATCCCGCGCCTGCGCCAGGCCCTGGCCGAGGCCCCCCAGGCGGAGCGCCTGGTCGAGACGCGGCTCCTGCTGGCCGGGCTGCTGCTCTCGGAGAACCGGCGGTCCGAGGCTGCGGAGGCTCTCGAGGCCGCGGAGCGCCCGCCACTGCAACATCGGGCGCTGCTCGCGGAGATCCTGCTGGAAGACGGCGACCTCGATCGGGCCGCGGCCCTTCACGAATCGGTCCTGGCGGAGCGCCCCACCGCTCAGGCATCCCGCTTTGCCCTGGCGAAGATCTACCGGAGGCTCGGCAGGCTGGACGAGGCGCTCGCCCAGTCTGAGATGCTGATCTCGATCGATGCGAGCGACCCCGCCTTCTTCGTCGAGCGCGGCCTGGTCCATCACCGCTCGCATCGGCTCGCCGAAGCCGAGGCCGACTATCGCCGGGCGCTCTCCATCGATACCACGCTTCCCGAAACCTACCTGAACCTGGCACTGGTCGAGCTCGCCACGGAGAGGGATCCGGAGGCCGAGGACCACCTGCTTCGGGCGGTCGAGCTGCGGCCCGACTACGCCAAGGCTCATTTCCACCTGGCGCGAATCTACGCCGGGCGGGGCGACCCTCGCGCCGGCGAGCATTCCGAGCGCGCCATCCGCGCCGGAGCGCAAGAGCGATCGCCAGTGCCGCGGCGGGAAACTCGTTGACCGATCACTCGGCGCGAAGCTAGGGTATCGAGAGAGGTAGCCAGGGGGAGGAGTACGGCGTGGGACGCGCGCGAGTGGCACTGGCGGTGACGGTGGCGACTGCCCTCTTGATGATCGGCGGGAACGTCCGGGCCCAGCCCTTCGACAATCCGGAGCTCGCGGACGTGGTGAACGCCGTCTTCACAAACTCCACGAAGAGCGGCTTCTCGGTCGTCGTGGCGGCCATGAACGGCGGTTCCGGCACGCTGTACCCGCGTTTCAATGGATACCACTGGGGCCTTACCAAGAATGGTAACTCGGGACTCATCGTGTTCGATCTCTACGAGGCCGATGACATCAAGCGCCAGGGTGCGGGCAGCTGGCAGATGAAGCAGTCCGACTTCGCGCAGTTCGCTTTCTGGCTCTCGAGTCCAGGTGGAGGCTTCTCCACCGGTGCTCCCAGCTATTCGCCGGTCACCTCGCTCTATACCTACTTCGGAGCTTTTCCCTACAGCTACCCGATGCAGTGGATCGGGGCCCCGGCGCTGCCCATCACGGGATGCAACGGCAGCATCACCACCAAGGACAAGAACCGGGACGGCCTTCCCGAAACCGCCAGCTGGAAGGCCAGCTGCAATCCCAAGGCTCTCTATTGGCTCTCCAAGGACGACCAGAAGCTCTTCAAGCAGGTCGTCGGCGGGCTGAAGGGGAAGGGCGAGCTTCCCGCCTACTGGGGTGTCAACTACTAGGAATCCGGCCCGAGAGTGGATCGAGTCACCCATCTTGGGTCCGATGCCCAGGACGTCGCGGCGCTCGGGCCGGAGCGAAGTGTGAGGTTTCGCGGAACAAAGCTGTGTTGCGGTCTCGTGACCCTCAGCGTCGCCGCCGCACTTCTGCTCGCCTGTGACCGGCTTTCGGGCCTGATCCCCGGGACCGAGCGGTCGCCGGCGAGCACTCCTCGCCTGGAGGATTCAGCCCTCCTGAGCGAGCCCGTCTCGCCTGGTCTCGAAGGGGCGGCGATCGAGATCGCAGGGGATCGCGTCAATCTCCGAGCGCGTCAGGCGCCCCGAGTGCGACTACTGCAGAGGCTCGGAGAGCAGGCCGGCTTCGAGGTGGTTGCGGCGCCGATCGAGCCGAAGGAGATCAGCACCGACCTGGTTGCGGTTCGCCTGGCCGACGCCGTGGGGACGCTCCTGAGCGACGTTCCCCACGCGCTCATCTACGAGCCGGATCCCGAGGCGGGCGCGCCACGCCTCACCCTGGTCCGGGTTGGCGCCAGCGAGCAGCTCTCGAGGCGGGCGGGCCGGAGACGGGAGGCTCGATCCCGGTTCCGCGAGCGCATGGGGTTCGGGAAGCCCGATGCAGAGCTCACGCCGGAGCAGCGGGAGAAACGCGAACGGCTGGCTCTTCTTCGCGAACGCCGGAAGGAGGCGGCTGAGCGCAATGCCGAGCGCCGCGCCGAGCGGCGCAAAGTCCGACGACCGGATCCCCCAGAGGCGCCGGAGAATCCCGAGGAGTTGCTCGAGGACCGGGATCCGGAGGTGCGCAGCCGGGCGGTGGGGTGGATCCGGCCCGATGGCGAGGGTTCGGTCCGTCTCCAGACGATCCTCGCGGAGGATCCCGATCCCGGAGTTCGCGCCGCGGCCGCCTACCGCCTGGTCGGAGCCGATTCCATCGGCGCTGCGCGCAGTCTGATCGCAGCCCTGGCCGATCCGGAGCCCGAGGTGGTGCTCGCTGCAATCGACACTCTCGAGTATTCGCAGGACCCTTCGCTGATCCCGGATCTGGAGCCCCTGCTCGGGCACCCGGATCCGGAAGTGCGCGAAGCCGCGGCGGACGCCATCGACTTCCTCCGCTGAGTCCGGCTCCCGGTCGGCTCGGCGGCCGCAGTAGCGAGCTGGGGAGAAATGCAGGCTAGGGGCGCCGGCGCTTCCGACGGCGACCGCCTCCGCCTCCATTTCTCGAAGACTTCGAGGGCCTCCTCGATGCCTCGCGCGCGGCCTTCTCGGGCTCGTCTTGGATCGTCGTCTCCGGGCGATGCTCGCGCAGGTAGGAGGCGCAGATGGCGGCCAGATCGCGGCGTCCGTCTGCGTCGGCCGCCATCGCCTCGACCACCGGGATCAGCCGGTCCACCTTCCAGGCCCGCTCGCGCTGGGCGATGTGCCGGATCTCCTGCTCCACCTTCACCGCCAGGCGATCGCGCACCCGGGCGAGCAGATCCTGGTCGCTGGGGAGATCGCGCTCCTCGATGGTGATCTTGTTGACCTTTTGCAGGTTGCGGAAGTTCCCGATGTCGAGACCCGAGATCAGGGAGATCGCCACACCCGCCTTGCCGACCCGCCCGGTGCGCCCGGTGCGGTGCACGTAGACCTCGGCGGATTCCGGTGCCGCATAGCTGATCACGTGGCTGAGATCGCTGATGTCGATGCCCCGAGCGGCCACGTCGGTCGCCACCAGGAAGCGCAGCTCGCCGGCCTTGATCCGCGCCATCGCCTTCTCGCGTGCGACCTGAGCCAGGTCTCCGGAGATCTGGTCCGCGTCGAAGCCGTGACGCTGCAGGTAGGCCGTCACGAATCGGACATCGTCCTTGGTGTTGCAGAAGATGATCGCGCTCTCGGGATCCTCGTACTCGATGATCTGGCGCAGATTCGCCTCCTTCTCCTTCGCCGTCGTGACGTAGAAGAAGTGCTCGATCTCCTCCGGGGAGACGTGGCCCTCGACCATGGAGACGAACTCGGGCTCGTGAAGGAAGGCCCGCGCCAGCGCCAGCACCCTCTCGGGAAGCGTTGCCGAGAACAGGCAGGCCTGGCGCTTGCCCGGCAGGTAGCTGCGGATCTCGCGCATGTCCGGCCAGAATCCCAGGGAGAGCAGCTCGTCGGCCTCGTCGAAGATCACCGTCTTGACGCTCTGGAAGCTCATCCGGCCGCTGCCGAGGTGATCCAGAATCCGGCCCGGAGTTCCGACGATGACGTGGGCGCCCTCTTTCAGACCTTCGAGTTGGGCGGTGTAGCCGACGCCTCCGTAGACCGGCAGGCAGCGCACGCCCCGGTGTTTGCCGACGATGCGGATCTCGGTGGCGCTCTGGTTGGCCAGCTCCCGGGTGGGGGCAAGCACCAGGGCCTGGGGAGCGGCCAGCTCCGTGTCGGTCTCGGCGACGATGGGGATGCCGAAGGCGCCGGTCTTGCCGCTGCCGGTCCGGGCCTGGACCATCACGTCCACCCCCCTCCGCATCAGCGGGATGACCCGTTCCTGCACCGGCATCGGTTCGGTCCAGCCGAGATCGGCGATGCCTGCGCGGATGTCGTCGGGGAGATCGTCGAAAAGTGAATGGGCGCTATCGGACAAGACGCCGCCGAGCCTAACACCCGCTCCGGGATCGGCCAAGGCGGGCCCGGCCGACTCCGCAACCTCTCCGCTCATGTGATAGCCTGATCCACCCCTCGAACCGGAGCCAGAACCGTGAGTCCCAACGCCTCCCTCGATCGTCGCCAATTCCTCCGCGCGGGCGCAGGGGCCGCACTCGCCGCCGCGGCGGCGCCGTGGCTCCCGATAGCGGCCTTCGCCGAGGACGATTTCTCCCGACTCGATGCACTCGGGCAGGCCGAGCTGGTGCGAAGCGGCGCGGTATCGGCGCGCGAGCTGGCCGAGGCGGCGATCCGCCGCATCGAGCAGCTGAACCCGGTACTGAATGCGGTGGTCACCACCGACTTCGAGCGCGCCCTCGAGCGCTGCGATCGGCCGCTTCCGGAAGGTCCCTTCCGCGGCGTTCCGTTTCTGCTGAAGGACCTCGTGGAGTACAAGGGGGTGCGATACACGTCCGGCACCGAGCTGTTTCGTGACCGGGTCGGGCGCACGACCCCGGAGCTGGTGCGGCGCATGGAAGCCGCGGGCCTGGTGGTGCTCGGCAAGACGAATACCCCGGAGTTCGGGCTGCTGCCCTGCACCGAGCCCAAGCTCTTCGGTCCGGCCCGGAATCCGTGGGATCTCTCGTACGATCCGGGCGGATCGAGCGGGGGAGCCGCCGTTGCCGTGGCGAGCGGCATGGTGCCCATGGCTCAGGGCGGAGACGGCGGCGGATCGATCCGGGTCCCGTCCTCCAACTGCGGCCTCTTCGGAATCAAGGTGAGCCGTGGCAGGCAGCCGGAGCCGTCTCTCACACCCGGTGACCTGGCCGTGCGTCACGTCTTGACGCGCTCGGTGCGCGACAGCGCTGCCACTCTCCAGGCCACCGCGCTCACCCCGGCGGAAGGGAGCCTGCTACCGCCTCCTGTGTCACCTCCCGGTCAGCCGCCGCGCCACCTGCGGATCGCCTACCACACCACCGACCTCGCCGGAGCGCGCGCGCATCCGGACTGCGTGGCCGCCGTGGAGTCGAGTGCCAGGCTCTGTGAGCTGCTCGGCCACCGCGTGGAGGAGGCCAAGCCGAACATCGACGGCCAGCGCTTCATCGACCACTTCATGGTGCTGTGGAGCTCCATTCCCACGATGATGCTGGAGCTGGTCACCAAGCAACTCGGTCGCCCGGTGCCGCCCACCGCACTCGAAGGCTGGACCTGGGGACTCGTCGATCATTACCGCAAGCAGCCAGCGGGTTCTCTCGAGGCCGCCGAGAAGTACATGCAGGAGGTGACCCGGGAGATGGCCCTCTTCCACGAGCTCCACGACGTGGTGCTGACACCCGTGCTCTCGAAGCCGGGTGTGCGAACCCGGGAGCTCTCGTCGGATCTTCCCTTCCAGGAGCTGCTCGAGCGAGTGGTCGCCTACGTCAGCTACACGCCCGTCGCGAACGCCACGGGGAGTCCGGCCATGTCGGTGCCGCTCTACTGGACGGCCGCCGGCTATCCGGTGGGCAGCCACTTCTCCGGCCGGGTGGGCGACGAGGCCACTCTCTTTTCCCTCGCCGAGCAGCTCGAAGAGGCCCGCCCCTGGGTCAACCGGCGCCCGCGCGTCTTTGGCTGAGCTGGCCTGCTCCTACGCCGATCTGGGTCGGATGAAGGAGGGGAATGCGATACGTCCTGGGACGCGTGTTCTCGACGGCCCTCTTCGGTCTGCTGCTCTTCGCTGCTGCCGGGCGCGTGGACTGGCCGCGGGCCTGGGTCTACCTCGGCGCGGTACTGCTCGGTGAGCTGCTGACGGCGGCCATCCTGGCGGCGGCAAACCCGGAGATCCTGGAGCGGCGCGGAAGGATGGGCGCGGGCACCAAGAGCTACGATCGTGTCTTCGTCGCGCTCTGGCTGGTCCTCGCCTTCGCAACGCCCGTCGTGGCCGGGCTCGAGGTGGGGCGGGGCGGCAACGCTCCCGTGCCGATCGCTGGGATGTACGTCGGTCTGGTGGCGATGATGCTGGCGTATCTCTTCGGGGCCTGGGCGATGGCGGTGAACGATCACTTCGAGCTGCTGGTTCGCATCCAGACCGACCGCGGGCATCGCGTGGTCAGCTCGGGTCCGTATCGGATCGTCAGACATCCCGGCTACCTGGCGGCGATCGTCGGCAGCCTGGCGGCGCCGCTGATTCTGGGTTCGCTCTGGGCCTTCGCGCCGGTCGTCGCCGGTGCGCTGCTGTTCACCGCGCGGACGGCCCTCGAGGACCGCACCCTGCGCCAGGAGCTGGCCGGATACCCGGAGTACGCGTCGCGCACCCGCTACCGCCTGCTACCGGGGATCTGGTAGACGGCGGACTCCGTCCTCCGCCTCGTGGCGAGAAACTGGTCTGCGCAGCCGACGCCCTCCGATCCCGGCGGATCCACCGCTGCTCATGCTCCCCCGCGGAGTTGCCGATTCATCTGGCCGAGGGAGCGTGCCTCCCCTAGTTGGAGGTTCAGAGATGGGCAAGCTAATCGCGATCGTGCTGATGGTGATCGCGATCTGGGTCGGCGTCACTGTCTTCACCGAGGGCACGGATCGGGCCTTCGGTGGTCTATTCGCAGGCTCTTCGGGCTCCTCCACTCTCGAGGCGACTGAAGCCCGCTCGACACGCGAGCGCGCGGGTGACGCACTCCAGCGCGCCTATGACGCGTCGGAAGATCGCGTCGATCGGGCAGTGCGCGAGGCGCCCTGAGGAGCCGATCACCGGCCCGTCGCCCACTCCTTCAGAACCGGGACGGCCTCCTCCCAGTTGTAGATGTCCTCCTGGAAGGAGAACTGGCCGTCGCCGGCGTATTCCATGATCGTCAGGCCGGCGAACTCGTAGTAGCTGCCGTCGGAGCGCTTCCCCGGCAGCCGGTTCAGCCACTTGTGGATCACCCGGTTGCCGTCGATGGCGTGCCACTGGATCGGGTAGGTCCAGCCTTCGCACTGCTTCATCACGGGTACCAGCCAGTCGAGGATCGCCTGCCGGCCCTCGAAGGTGCCCTCGTGGTGCTCCAGGTAGACGGCATCCTCGGTGAAGGTCATGCCGAAGGCCTGCCAGTCGTCGGCGTCCTGCAACTCCATCCGGTGGCGCCAGGCGGTCTCGATTTCCTCGCGGGCAAAGTCGGCCATGGGGTCCTCTCTCACGATTCGTCCCCGACCGTAGTCTGAATCGGGAGAGGCGCGGCAATCCAGGTGCGCTCGACCGGCTCGCCGCCCGGGCGCAGAGCGCGGACCCTCCGGCAGACGGCTGGCCCATGGTCCCGAAGTGCGCCCGTAAATCATCGGTTTTACGCGCAAATCTCTACATCCGTTATATTGCGCCCATGTCCCACATGACCCGCGAGGAGGTGGAGCGGATCGCGCATCTGGCGCGGCTGAGGCTCTCCGGGGAAGAGGCTGTGGCGATGGCCTCCCAGCTGGAGTCGATTCTCGGTTACATCGAGCTGCTCGATACCCTCGACACCAGCCAGGTGGAGCCGACCTCCCACGTGATGCCCCTGGCGACACCGATGCGTGAAGATCGGCCGGGGACCTCGTACCCTCCGGAGACGGCCATCTCCAACGCCCCGGCGCGAGACGGCTCTGCCTTTGCGGTGCCCAAGGTCCTCGAGGGCGAGGACGAGGGGTAAGGGCGGTGAGCGAGCCCCTCGGTACCCTGACCGAGCTGCGGAGCGCCCTCGATGCGGGCGCGGTGTCGTCGGCCGAGCTGGTGGAGCGCAGCCTGGACCGGGCCGAGGCGGTGGAGCCGGGTCTGCACGCGCTGCTCGCGACCCGGGAGGAGAGCGCCCGCGCAGAGGCTGCCGAGGCGGACGAGCGCCGCGCCCGGGGCTCGGTGCGATCGTCCCTGGACGGCATTCCCATCGCCCTGAAGGACAACCTGGCACACGCGGGCGAGAAGGTGGGCTGCGCTTCGAAGATCCTCCAGGGCTACGAGTCTCCCTTCGACGCCACGGCGGTGGAGCGGCTCCGCGAGGCCGGTGCCGTGGTGGTGGCGCGGACCAACATGGACGAGTTCGCGATGGGCTCCTCGACGGAGAACTCGGCCTACGGGACCAGCCGCAATCCCTGGGATCCCGAGCGGTCGCCCGGTGGGTCCTCCGGCGGATCGGCGGTTGCCGTCGCCGCCGGAATCGTCCCCGTCGCTCTCGGAAGCGATACGGGCGGATCGATCCGGCAGCCCGCCGCATTCACCGGTGTGGTGGGGATGAAGCCGACCTACGGGCGGGTCTCCCGCTTCGGCCTGGTGGCCTTCGCCTCTTCCCTGGATCAGATCGGTCCCTTTGCCCACACCGCCGCGGACTGTGCGTCGGTTCTCGACGTGATCTCCGGACACGATCCCCGCGACTCGACCTCGCTTCCCGAGCCGGCGACAACCTGCCTCGCTGCGCTCAGCGGTGACGTCTCCGGTCTCGTGATCGGACTCCCCCGTGAATACTACGCATCCGAGGGCGTCGATCCCGAAGTGGTGGCGCGGGTCAGCGAGGCGGTGGCCGAGCTGGAGGTGGCCGGGGCGAAGACTCGCGAGGTCTCGCTTCCCCATACCCGGTTCGCAGTCGCGACCTACTACCTGATCGCGACGGCGGAGGCGTCGAGCAACCTGGCTCGCTTCGACGGGGTCCGCTACGGCCGGCGGGCGGCGGGTGTCCGGGGGCTGACGGAGATGTACGAGCGATCTCGCTCCGAGGGCTTCGGTGCCGAAGTGAAGCGGCGGATCCTGCTCGGGACCTTCGTGCTCTCCGCCGGCTACTACGACGCCTACTACCGGAAGGCTCAGCAGGTACGCACCTTGCTGCGGCGCGACTTCGACGAGGCCTTCGCGGGCTGCGACGTCCTGATCACGCCGACCACCCCGGAGACGGCCTTTCGGATCGGCGAGAAGACCTCGGATCCCCTCACCATGTATCTCTCCGACGTCTTCACAGTGTCGGCGAACCTGGCGGGATTGCCCGGTGTCTCGGTTCCCTGTGGCTTTGCCCACCAGATGCCCGTCGGGCTGCAGATCCTCGGTCGGCCCCTCGACGACGCGACGCCTCTTCGGGTGGCCGACGCCTTTCAGCGACGCACCGAGTTCCACCTGCAGCGCCCCCCGGATCTACCATGAGCAGCGCCGTCCATTCTCGTTACGAAGCGGTGATCGGACTCGAGGTGCACGTTCATCTTCGAACCCGGTCGAAGCTCTTCTGCTCCTGCGCCGTCAGCTACGGCGACGAGCCCAACCACCACACCTGCCCGGTCTGCCTGGCGCTCCCGGGTGCGCTGCCGGTCTTGAACGGAGCGGCGGTGGAGCACGCCATGCGCACCGGCCTCGCGACCCACTGCGAGGTGCACGCGCACTCGATCTTCGCTCGCAAGAACTACTTCTATCCCGACCTTCCCAAGGGCTATCAGATCTCGCAGTACGAGAAGCCCCTCGCCACCGGAGGCTGGATCGAGATCGAGCTAGAGGGGCAGGAGGCCAAGCGGATCGGGATTACCCGCATCCACATGGAGGAAGACGCCGGCAAGTCGATTCACGACGGAGCGGCCACCGAGACCCAGGTGGACCTGAACCGCACCAGCGTGCCGCTGATCGAGATCGTCTCCGAGCCGGACATGCGATCTGCCGAGGAGGCCGGGGCCTACCTCCGCACCCTGCGCGCGATTCTCCGCTACATCGAGAGCTCCGACGCGGACCTGGAGAAGGGTCAGTTTCGCTGCGATGCCAACGTCTCGCTGCGTCCCAGGGGCGCGACCGAGTTCGGTACGCGCACCGAGATCAAGAACATCAACTCCTTCCGCTTCGTGGAGGAGGCGATTCGCGCCGAGATCGATCGGCAGGCGGAGATTCTCGACGACGGCGGGGCGATTCAGCAGGCCACACTGGGCTACGACGCCGAGGGCCATCGCCTCTTCGTGATGCGCCTCAAGGAGAACGCGGACGACTACCGCTACTTCCCGGATCCCGATCTGATCCCCCTGATGGTCGGCGAGGAGCGGATCGAGGCGATCCGCGCCGCGCTGCCCGAGCTGCCCGACCAGAAGCGGCTGCGCTTCGAGAGCGAGTACGGCCTCTCCGCCCACGACGCCGGTCTGCTGAGCGCCAGCCGGGCGCTGGCGGACTTCTTCGAGGCAGCGGCCCGCGCTCACGGCACCGCCAAGAGCGTCGCCAACTGGATGCTTCGCGATCTGCTCGCCGCGCTGAGGGAGCGGGAGATCGAGATCGAGGAGGCGGCCATCGCGCCCGAGGCGCTGGCACGGTTGATCGAGATGGTGGACCAGGGGAGGGTCACCGCGAAGAGCGCCAGGGATCTGGTCGCAGAGCTCACCGAACAGGGCGGCGATCCCGAGGCGTTGGTGCGGGAGCGCGGCCTGGAGGCCGTCTCGGACGCCGGGCTTCTGGAATCGGTCGCAGACGAGGTCGTCAGCGCGAACCCGGACGTCGCCAAGGCCTACGCCGAGGGTGACAAGAAGGTGGTGAACTTCCTGATGGGACAGGTCATGAAGAAGACCCAGGGCAAGGCGGATCCCGGACAGGTCCGCGAGATCCTGGCGCGAAGACTCGAGGAGTAACCCGTGCGTCTTGCCATTCGCCTCGCAGGGATTCTGGGGATCCTGCTGGTCACGGCGGTGGTCGCTCTCACCATCGCCTTTCCTCGGCTGGTGCGGAGTGACGCGGTCCGCGCCCGCATCCAGGAAGCGGCCCGGGAGGCCACGGGCCGGGAGATCCGCTACGGAGAGCTCGACTTCGGCCTGATGCCGCCTCGTCTGGTCGTGAGCGATCCCGAGGTGAAGGGGGAATCCGACGGCTCACCTCCGGTCTTCGAGGCCGACGGTGTGGAGCTCGAAATTGCGCTGGCTCCCCTGATGGCCTGGACCGTGGTGGTCGATTCCCTGGTGGTGGAGGGCGCCACGGTGCGTCTGGTTCGGACGTCCGAGGGCATCGAGTTTCCGAGGGAGGCGGCCGCAGCCGAGGCGCCGAAGGCTCCTGACACCGCGCTCCCTTCGTCGAAGAGCCGGGCATCGGAGTCGTCCGCAGACGGCGCACTCTCTTCGTCGCAGGGCCAGGCATCGGAGTCCGGTGAGGATGCCGCACCGTCACCGCCGACGGAGGACGGTTCGAAGGCCGGCGACGACGAGGATGAGAGAGGCTTCACGTTGGCGATTCGCCAGGTCGACCTCCGAGACAGCCGATTGATCCTCGAGGACCGCACCGTTTCGCCCCCGGCCACCTGGGAGCTTCGCGATGTCGTCGCCACGGCGAGTGCGGAATCGATGGAAGATCCCATCGACTTCGAGATCAACGGGGCCATGACGAGCGGGGGTTCCGTCCGGGCGAACGGCGAAGCGGAGATCGGGGGATCGTACCGGATCGACTATCGGCTGGAGGATGTCGTTCTCTCCCCGGTTGCACCCTACCTGAACAAGGGGCAACGGGTCGGCGGTGCCGTCACCGGAACAGTCGCCACCTCGCGGACGGAGGATGAGGCGGAGCGCATCGTCGTGGACGTGCTCCTCCGGAATGGAGATCTGGCCGCCGAGGATCTGGTGATTCGGGGTCAGATGAAGCTCCGCGCCGATCTCGAGGGAGGACTCGACGACGCCTCTGGGACTTTCCAGCTGGACGCAACCGATGCGAAGGTGGAGTACGGCGTCGCCTTCGGAAAGCTGCGGGGAACCAGGGCGACCGCCACCGGCCGGATCGTCACCGGACCCGACGGTCAGATCGGGCTCCAGGACACCCAGGTCGAGGTCAAGGACGCGGAGGTGGAGGTGCAGGTGGAGAGGGGCGCGCGAACCCGCACCACCATCGACGCCGAACCCTTCGACCTGACCGGCTGGGGGGCGGTGATTCCGGCGCTCGCCGGGTCCGATCCCGCTGGAGAGATCGGGATCCGCGGGCTGGTGGTCGAGACCGAACCGCTGGAGGTGCGCGGCAATCTGGACATCCATGGTCTTCGGCTGCTTCGAGGCGACGGCGCGGAGGTCCGCATGGGCGGCGGCTTTCGCGGAATGGGCTCGGAGATTCGCAGCGAGAAGCTGGTGGCACGGGTCGCGGGCAAGGAGATCCGGCTCTCGGTCAATCTGACCGAGCTGGCGGGGCGGCCTCGATTCGTCACGCAGGTGGAGGCCGACGCTGTCGAATCGAGTGCGCTCCTGGCTCTCTTCACCGAGAAGAACGATACGCTGCAGGGTCCCCTCGAGCTGCGCGGCAAGCTGGCCGGTCCCCTCGGCGCCGATCGGCCCCTGGCGGAGACGATCGAGGGAACGGTGCGAATTCGCATCGAGCCCGGCCGCCTGAAGGGCGTCTCGGTGCTCGAGAAGACCTTCCAGGGGGTCGGCACCTCAGCGGACGCAGAGGATCTCGCCGGGCGGCTCGAGGGGGAACGCAAGCTCCAGCGCTACTACGATGACGAATTCCAATACCTGGGCGGAACGCTGCAGATCGCGAGCGGGCTGGCGCGCACCGATGATCTGAAGCTCGTGTACCACAACTACACAGTCGATCTGCGCGGCACCGTTGCCCTCCAGGACCAGCAGCTGGACCTGCGGGGGGAACTCACCATCGACGATGAGATCGACGGCGCCATCGCGGGTGGGGGCCAGGCCGACCGGGATCCCCAGCCGGCGAGCTCCCGAGTCATCCCTCTGGCCCGGGTGGGCGGAACCCTCGAGTCGCCGAGAGTGGAGATCACCGACGAGGCGGTGATTCGCCTGGCTACCATCTACGCCACCACCGAACGGCGAGAGGAGTGGGAGGAGAAGATCGACAAGTATCTCGGGGAGGGCGCGGGAAGCCAGGTGCTCGAAGCCCTCGATGGGATTCTCAGCGGGGAACCCCGGGAGCCGCGCGAATGAAGGCGGCGAGCGAGTCAGCCTGGTTCACGGTGCGCTGGTCGGAAGAGGGCGTCCAGCTGCTCGATCAGCGCGAGCTTCCCGGCCAGGAGATCTACCTGACCCTCACCAGCGTCGAGGAAGTCGCCCGGGCCATCGAATCCCTGGTGGTTCGCGGCGCACCGGCGATCGGCTGCACCGCGGCCATGGGTGTCGCGCGCTGCGCCGTCACCAGTCAGGCCCGGGACCTCTCGGAGCTGAAAGGGGATCTCCGGGCCGGGATGGAGCGGCTGGCGCGCACCCGTCCCACGGCCGTGAACCTCTTCTGGGCTCTTCGTCGCATGGGCGACGTCCTCGACGCGGAGCTCGCCAGGCCGGGATCGAGTCTGCCGTCGGTTCGCGACCGCCTGGTGCGCGAGGCCCAGGCAATTCTCGACGAGGACGTGGCCGCCTGCCGCGCGTTGGGCGAGTTCGGCGTTCCCCTGGTTCCCGACGGCGCTCGCATCCTCACCCACTGCAATGCCGGCGCCCTCGCCACCGGAGGCTTCGGCACCGCACTAGGAGTGGTGCGCGCGGCGGTGCAGGCGGGCCGTCGCGTGTCGGTGATCGCCGACGAGACGCGTCCCTTCCTCCAGGGCGCACGGCTCACCGCATGGGAGCTCGATCGCGACGGGATCCCGGTCACTGTCATCACCGACAACATGTCCGCTCACCTGATGCGGGCCGGAGAAGTGGATCTGGTGGTGGTGGGCGCCGATCGCATCGCCGCCAACGGCGACGTGGCCAACAAGATCGGCACCTATGGCGTCGCGGTGCTGGCGCGGGAACACGGCATCCCCTTCTACGTTGCGGCGCCGCTCTCCACCATCGATCTCGGGACGGCGAGCGGAGACGAGATCCCCATCGAGGAGCGCGGGAGGGAGGAGGTCGCCGAGTTCGGCGCGCGACCCGTCGTTCCCGAGGGCGTGCCGGTTCGTAACCCGGCCTTCGACATCACCCCCGCAGCGCTCGTCAATGCGATCGTCACCGACCGGGGCGTCGCCCGCGCGCCCTACGCCACCTCTCTTGCGTCTCTTCTGCAGCCCTGATGCACCTCGCCTGCCGGTGACTGAGGTCGCAGTGGATTCATCCTTCAAGTCCGGGTACGGGGGAGGTCGATAGAGCCGCCAGGAGGTCTTTCTCGACTTGCCTGTGACGATCCTCTGCGTCGACGACGATAGAAGCTTCTGCAAGATCCTCTCCCGAGCCTTTCGCGCCGAGGACTACGGGGTGGAGATCGCCCACGACGGCGAGACCGCCCTTGCCAAGGTGCGCGAGTGCTCGCCGGATCTCGTCACCCTCGACATCTTGCTTCCGAAGCGCGACGGCTTCGAGGTGCTCGAGGCGATTCGCAGCGACGCGGGGCCTCGTGGCCAGATTCCGGTGGTGATGCTCTCCGGCTGCACGATCACGCCGGCCTACCAGAATCGGGCGGACCGACTTCGCGCCGACGCGCTACTCAAGAAGCCCGTTCCCCTGACGGAGATTCTGGAGCTCGTCGCGAAGCGGATCAAGGCAAGCACGGAGCCGATCCGGAGTCGACCCCCGCAGCCCGCCGCGCCCCTGAAGAAGCAGAGCGAAAAGGTCGAGCGGGAAGAGCGCCGACGCATGCCGGTCTCCGGCTCCTTCAAGGAGGTCCCCTTCCCCGCGTTGCTCCATCATCTCCACGGTCTCCGCGCCACCGGCGTGCTCCAGCTCCAGTCCGGCAAGAAGAAGAAGCTGCTTCAGCTCGAGAAAGGGCATCCGGTGGCGGTGCGCTCCAACCTGGTGAACGAATGTCTGGGCAACCTGCTCCTCGCCACCGGAAAGATCAGCTCCGAGGTACTCCACGAGTCCGTCCACCGGGTGAAGAGTGGCGAGGGGCCGCAGGGTCAGATCCTGATGGCCATGCACATGCTCGACCAGGAGGATCTGGCGGCGGCTCTGCGAAACCAGGCCGAAGAGAAGCTCTTCGAGATCTTCAGCTGGCGGAAAGGGAATTTCCGCTTCAAGAAGGGAGCGCGCCTGCGCGGTGCCAATGCGCTCTACCTGAAGAGCAGTCCGGCCAACCTGATCATGGACGGGGTGAGCTTCCGGCTGCCGATGGATGAGATCGATGGATTTCTCCGGGCGCGGGCCGATCAGTACCCGGCCAGAGGAGAGAGCCCCTTCTACCGCTTCCAGGAGATCAATCTCGATACCGGCGAGGAAGAGCTGCTGGCGGGCCTCGACGGCACAGCTCAGCTCGGTGAGCTGCTAAGTCGGGACGAGACGACTCGGCGCTCGTTATACGGGCTGATCACTCTCGAGTTGCTCGAGCTTCACCACACCCCCGCCCGCGCGCCCACTCCGGCGCGCCGGAGGCCGGCAGCCACGCCGCCGCGCAAGAGGCCGGCAGCCACGCCGCCGAGACAAGAGCCCCCGCCTCGGCAGGGTCCGCGACGCTCCGCGGCTCCGGCGCCGCAAGCGGAGAGCGAGGATCGCGCCGAAGAGGGGCTTCGCGTCGAGCTCGCGGAGATGGCCGAGAAGCTGCGCGGCCGCGACTACTTCGAGATCCTCGGGGTTCCGAACAACGCACGGGAGGAGGAGATCCGCAGGGCCTACGTGGATCTCGCCAAGCGCACCCACCCGGACCGCTTCAGTGGCGCCAGCTCACCGGTCAGGCATCTCGCCGAGGAGATCTTCGGCCTCATCTCCCGCGCGCACGAGACCCTCTCGGATCGGGACCGGCGCCTCGAGTACATCCGGGATCGCGGCAACCAGGTCCGGGACGCCCAGGAGCTCGAGGAGGGCCATCGGGCACTCAAGGCCGAACTCGAGTTCCAGAAGGGCGTGGTCTGCCTGAGGAAGAAGCGCTACCCGCGGGCGGTTGCCCACTTCGAGGCGGCCGTGAACGGCTACCCGGAAGAGGGCGAGTACCACGCCTACTACGGCTGGGCACTCTACCTCGAGGCCCCCGACGCGCCCGGACGCCTCAAGGAAGCCCTGGTGCGCGTTCTCCAGGGTCGCAAGCTGGCGCCAGGTCGCGAGAAGCCCTATTTGTTCCTGGGCCGTCTCTACAAGGCGGCGGACCGCGGCAAAATCGCGGAGAAGATGTTCACCCGCGCGGTGCAGCTCGATCCCGATTGCGTAGAAGCTCTCCGGGAGCTGCGCCTGTTGAACATGCGGCGGGAAAGATCAAGGGGACTCGTAAGGCGGATTCTCCGCCGTTGACCCCGGCGGAGAGACGACGGAATGGCGAGCACGTCTGGCATCACGGGAGAGAAGATCTGGCTCGATGGACAGATGGTCAACTGGGACGATGCGAACGTCCACATCCTGACCCACACCCTCCACTACGGACTCGGCGTCTTCGAGGGCATTCGCTGCTACCGCACCGATGACGCGCGCTCGGCGGTCTTCCGACTGAGCGAGCACATTCGTCGTCTCTTCGAGTCCGCCCACATCAATCTGCTGCGTATCCCCTACACCCAGGAAGAGATCATCGAGGCGGTGCTGAACTGCCTGCGCGCGAACCACCTGGAGGAGGGCTACATCCGGCCCCTCGTGTTCGTGGGCGAGGGAGCCATGGGCCTGAACCCGGCCGACAATCCCATCCGCGTGTCCGTGATCGTCTGGCCCTGGGGCAAGTACCTGGGCGAGGAGGGAATGGAGCGGGGCATCCGCGCCAAGGTCTCCACCTTCACCCGTCACTTCGTGAACTCGAAGATGACCAAGGGGAAGACCTGTGGAGACTACGTGAACTCGATCCTCGCCAAGCGCGAGTCTCTGCTCGACGGCTATGACGAGGCGATCATGCTGGATACCCAGGGACTGGTGTCCGAGGCGAGCGGGGAGAACCTCTTCACGGTTCGCGACGGGGTGATCCGGACGCCGCCCCTGCAGACCGTCCTGGACGGTCTCACCCGGGCATCGGTCATCGAGATCGCGCGGGGCAAGGGCATCCCCGTTCAGGAAGCGACCCTCACCCGCGACGATCTCTACATCGCCGACGAGGTCTTCCTGACCGGTACCGCCGCCGAGGTGACACCGATCCGCGAGATCGACAATCGCCAGATCGGTGAGGGCAAGCGCGGTCCCATCGTCAAGGCCCTCCAGGACGGGTTCTTCGACGTCGTCGCCGGCCGTGACAAGAAGCACGAGCACTGGCTCACTTACGTTTGAGACCGGCGACTCGGGCGCCTGCCTAATCTCGAAGCTCCACCCTCCGGAAGACGGCCCAGAGCAGGACGATGCTGGCCACGGCCCAGACGCCGTGCCGGATCGCGATCTCCAGCGGGGAGCCGGGAACGCGGACTTCATCGATCCAGGGCGATAGCGCCAGGGCGATCGAGGTGCAAAGCGGTGGTCCGAAGCGATCGATCGCGCCCATCGCTCCACCGCTGTCGTCGCGGAACATGCCGAGCAAGTTCGCCAGTGTGACGGCGCCGGTCGCGACGAAGACCAGCATCACGGTGGCGATGCGCGGAAGGTAGAGCGAGGCGGTCATCGCGAGGGCAGCGAGGGTGACGGCGCCCACCGCGCAGGAGACACCGGCCATCAGTGCCGGTCTCATTGGCAGGCCGCTTCGCGCACTGAGGAAGAGGGCGGTTCCGCCGAGTAGAACGGCCCCGGTCGCCAAAGCGATCACGAGGGATCCGGCCAGGCGGGCGAAGGCGAAGATGCCGCGTCCCACCGGACGCGCCAGGGTGAGTGTCGCGGAGCCATCGGCGAGGGTCTGGGCCAGGTGTTCGGATGCCAGGACGCCGGCGAGGACGATGCTCCAGAGACCGAGGACCGCGTAGGTGACGGCTCCGGTCCAGCCTGCGATGGCAGCGATCTGCCTCACCTGGCCGTTCACGACCACTTCTCCCCCGCTGCAAGTGGTGCAGGTATCGACGAGCATCAACGAGAGGAGCGAGACGACTGCGATCGCCGCGATGATGCGCCGCCGCACCGCGTCGAGGATTGCCTCGCTGGCCAGTGTGCGAAACTGTGTCAGTGCCGACGGTCTCATCCGCGCACCAGCCGTATGAAGGCATCCTCGAGACTCTCGTCCGCTCCCACCACCTGATCGAGGGGGCCACTCGCCACCACCCGGCCCTCGTGGAGGACGGCGATCTGATCGCAAGTGCGCTCCACCTCCGAGAGGATGTGGGAGCTCACCAGCACCGTGCAGCCTCGCTCACGCGCGCCGGCGATCCAGTCCCGGGCGTCCCGGATCCCGATCGGATCCAGACCCGAAGTTGGCTCGTCGAGGAGCAGCAACCTGGGCTTGCCGAGAAAGGCCTGGGCGAACCCCACCCGCTGGAGCAATCCCTTGGAGAGAGCCGAGAGACGATCGCGCGCGCGATCGGCGATGCCCGTGAGCTCCATGACCTCGTCGATCTCGTGGTCCCGGTCGGCGCCGGTGAGGCCGGCGAGAGAACCGTGCAGCCGGAGGAATCGGCGCACGCTCATTCGCCCGGGCAGGACGAGTCGCTCGGGCAGATAGCCGACCCCTTCCCGAGCGGCTGGGTCCATGGGGTCGTGGCCGTGGAGGAGGACACCTCCGCCGCTCGGCCCGGTGAATCCGAGCAGCAGCCGCAGCGCGGTGGTCTTTCCCGCTCCGTTCGGTCCGAGCAGGCCGACGGACGAACCCGCCGGTACCGCCAGGCTCACTTCGGCGAGGGCGGTGCGGGATCCGTAGCGCTTGCTGACGGCGGCGAGTTCGAGGGCGACCATGGCGGCGGAAGCCTATCACCTCAGAGGGCAGGTGGCGTTTTCCTCCCCACGGGGCGGAATTGACAATGTATCACATCGTAATACAATCGCTTACATGAGCGAACAGGAAGGCGATCGCAAATTCGACGAGAGGAAACGTCGCTACGACCCGCGACACCGCAAGGAGCGGGTTCTCCACACGCGGATCTCCGAGCAGCTCGCCAGCGACATCCGCCAGATGGCGGAGGATCTTCGGGTGCCGGTCTCGAACCTGGTGCGGAATGTCCTCGAGGAGACCTTCAGCGCCGTCGAGAACGCTGCCGACGGCATGGGCGACCTCCTCGAGGACGTGATCGAGCAGGCCGAGCGAGCCAGCGATCGGATTCACCACTTCCAGAGCCGCCGCAGGGAGCGCGAGACCCGGGAGGCCGACCGCCGGGAGCCCACCCAGGGGCCAGAGGAGTTCGAGGACATCGAGGCCTGGCAGCCGGTGATTCTCAACGCGCCCCGGCGCTGTGACGGCGATGGCCGGGAGATCCGGCGCGGCGAGCAGGCTTTCGTCGGCCTCACTGCCTCCGGCCTCTCGGACACCTATCTTTGCGCCCCCTGCGTGGAGGCGAGAAGATAGTCCGATGCAGCTCCGTGAGCTTCAGACGCCGGCGCTCCTGGTCGAGATCGACGCCCTCGACTTCAACCTGCGGACCATGGCCGAGGCGCTGCCCGGTCCCCGCCTTCGGCCGCACGTGAAGGCTCACAAGTGCACCGCCCTGGCAAGGCGTCAGGCCGAGCTCGGGAGCCGCAGCTTCACCTGCGCGACGATCCGCGAGGTCGAGGGCATGGCGGCAGCAGGCCTCGGCGAGGATCTTCTCCTCGCCAACGAGGTGCTGGATGCCCGGCGTCTCGGGGCGCTCGATGCTCGGGTCAGCGTCGCAGTGGATTCCGAGGCGACGGTGGCCGCCGCCGCCGAGGGCGGCGTGGTCGAGGTGCTGGTCGACGTGAACGTCGGTCTGCCGCGCTGCGGCTGCGCCCCGGAGGACGCGGCTCGCATCGCCGACTCGGCGCGCTCTCGCGGGCTCGAGGTGCGCGGTGTGATGGGTTACGAGGGTCACCTGATGATGGTCGAAGACCGCGAGGCTCGCAGCCGAGGCGTAGAAGAGTCGATGGCGAAGCTCGCTCGCGCCCACCAGGAGGTTGGCGGTGAGATCGTCTCGGCGGGTGGCACCGGGAGCTACGACATCAACCAGCTCGCCACCGAGATCCAGGCCGGCTCCTACGCCCTGATGGACACGGCCTACGCGAAGCTCGGGCTACCCTTCCGAAGCGCACTTTCGGTTCTCGCGACGGTGATCTCCCTGTCCCCGCAGTTCGCGATCGCCGACTGCGGTCTCAAGGCGCTAGGGATGGATCACGGCAATCCGACCGTCGCCGACGCGCAGGTCTGGTTCTGCTCCGACGAGCACATCACCTTCGCCCCGGAGCGTCCGCTCCGGGTGGGGGACCGCATCCGGGTGTGGCCGGGCCACGTGGACCCCACCGTCGCCTACCACGACTCGCTCCACATCGTCTCCGGGGAAGACGTGGTGGAGACCTGGCCCGTCGACTTGCGGGGGTGGTGAGAAGAGCGAGCTCGAGACGCAGGACGGCCGACCGCGCCGAGCGCGGTCGGCCGTCTCGAGCTGACTCGCTGCTAGTGTTCGCCGAGCGGATCGACGAAGACGAACTCCACCGGGCCCTTGAGCATGTAGTCGATGGGCTTCTGGCGGTCTTCCCAGCGGACGGCCATCGTGAGCGCCTGTGCGGGAACCCAGAACACTGCACTGACGGCGAGCATCGCCAGGCCGAGGGGCCGCATCAAGAAGAGGTCGACCATCGGCGGAGCCTTTTCGTTCTCGATCGTTTCGATGTTGCTGGCGGCGAATGCCGAGGTCGCCGGAGCCGCGAGTATGCTGACCACGGCAAGTGCGGCGAGCAAGGTACGCAAGTGTCGGAGCATGGCTGATCCCCCCCATGCGGTGGCTTTGTCTCTGCGCTTTATCGGTGAAACCCGGCGAAACTGAAGAGGTTCAGCGAGCGGCAACTCCCCTTCACCGAGGCGCAGAAGAGCGCTGGATTCCACCTGATCCCGCGTCGCTTTCTAGCATCGCTGTGCCATCATCTCCTTCACTATGACGGCCGAACAGATCATCGAAGCGCTGGGGCTCCGCGAGCACCCGGAAGGCGGCTACTTCAGGGAGACCTGGCGCGACCTTCCCGAGGGCGGAGGCCGGGGCTCGGGAACCGCCATCTACTACCTGCTTCGACACGGACAGGTGTCGGCCTGGCATCGGATCGACGCCACCGAGATCTGGCACTTCTACGCGGGCTCACCCCTGGAGCTGAGCATTCGCAGCGATGGCGAGGAGACCGAGGGAGTGCTCGGCAACGACCTGGTTCGGGGGGAGCGCCCGCAGCTCGTGGTCCCCGCCGGCGCCTGGCAGAGCGCTCGCAGCCGGGCCGAGAAGGCCGAGGGCTATACCCTGGTCGGCTGCACCGTCTCCCCGGCCTTCCGGTTCGAGGGCTTCGAGCTGGCACCGGAGAGCTTCGAGGGAGGCGGATGAAGCGCATCGCCTTGATTCTCGGGATCCTCGCGATCGCGATCGGAATCCTCGCCTCCGCGCATGTCTACCTGGCGACCCGACTGGTGCTCGACCCCGGTCTCGACGGCTTCGCGCGCAGCGCCCTGCTCTGGGTGATCGCGATACTCGGCATCGGCATGGTGCTGCAGCCCGTGGCGGAGCGTCTCTACCGTCCCCCGGCGCTTCGCTGGCTCTCCTGGATTCCGCTGCTCTGGATGGGTGTCTTGCTGCTGACCGTGGTGATGCTCGGGATCACCGACGGTCTACTCTGGCTGCTGGGAGCGGGGCCCGCCGAGGGCGCGGCGCGGATTCGCGCCGTCGGTGTGGTCGGAGTGGTCGCCGCGGCGAGCGCCGTCGGTGTGCGCGCGGCGCTGGCCATGCCCCGGGTAGAGCGGGTCGAGGTGAGGATCGAACGCTGGCCGGAATCACGCGACGGGTTCCGGATCGTCCAGCTCAGCGACCTCCACATCGGACCGATCCTTCGACGCGAATTCGCCGCCAGGCTGGTCCGGGAGGTAGAGCGCCTGGCTCCCGATCTGATCGTCCTGACCGGCGACCTGGTGGATGGCAGCGTGCGACAGCTCGAGGGCGAGGTGGAGCCCCTCGGCGAGCTGTCGGCTCCCCACGGCGTCTACTTCGTCACCGGCAATCACGACTACTATTCCGGCGCCGAGGCCTGGCTGGCGCGGATCAGCGAGCTCGGAATCCGTCCGCTTTGCAACGAGCGCGTGCAGATCGGCGACGGCGAGGAGGCCTTCGATCTGGCCGGCGTCGACGACTACCGCGGCGACTGGGTGCGCGGCTCCTCCGAGGACCTGGCACGCGCCCTTCGCGATCGCGATCCGGACCGTCCGGTGGTGCTGCTGGCCCACGACCCCACCAGCTTCAAACGCGCCAGCGCCATGCAGGTCGACCTCCAGCTCTCCGGCCACACCCACGGTGGCCAGATCTGGCCTTTCGTCTACCTGGTGCGCCTCGCGATGCCCCACGTCGCCGGTCTGCTCCGCCGCGGCCGAAGTCAACTCTACGTGAGCCGCGGTACCGGCTTCTGGGGTCCCCCGATCCGTCTCTTCGCTCCCTCCGAGATCACCGAGATCGTGATCCGCCGGGGCTCAGCATAGTCGGCTAGACCCGCTTGAACTTCGGTGGGCGCTTGTCCATGTAGGATTGCACGCCCTCCTTTAGGTCTTCCCGCGAGAAGCTTTCCACCATGAGTGCGATGGACTCGGTCATGGCATGGCCGAGGTCCTGAGTGAGATTGGTGTAGACCTGACGCTTCATGATGGCCATGGAGGTCGGGGAGCAGTTTTCGGCCAGCTCCTTCGCATAGTCTCGTACGAAGGGCAGCAGTTCGTCGTGCGGAAGAACGCGATTGACCAGCCCCACCCGGTCCGCCTCGGCGGCGTCGAGCCTGCGCGCCGAGAGCAACAGGTCGAGGGCGTGGGCCGTCCCGATCAGCCGGGGCAGGGTCCAACCGATCCCCCACTCGGCGATCAGTCCGCGCCGCGAGAACGCCGTGGTGAAGATGGCCCGGTCCGAGGCGAAGCGCATGTCGCAGAACATGGCGATGGCGAAGCCGAGGCCGGCGACGGGGCCGTTGATGGCGGCGATGATCGGCTTGCGTACCGACAGCAGATAGGAGTGGGGGCCGCGGAAGCTCGCGTCCATCGTGGCATCCCCCGGATCCGCCGGGAGATCCGCACCCTCCTCTGCTCTTTCGCCTTCGCCGATCCGCTTCAGACGCTGGATGTCGGCTCCAGCACAGAAGCCGCGGCCGGCGCCGGTCAGCACGATCACCACGGCCGCCGGGTCGGCTTCGGCCCGTGCGACGGCGTGCTTGATCTCGCCCTCCATCCGGTGGGTGAATGCGTTCAGCCGGTCCGGGCGGTTCAGCGTGATCGTCGCCACCGGGTCCTCGACCTGGTAGAGAATCTCCTGGTACATGGGCTCCACCTCCGGTCGGGAGCCTAGCGAAGATGCATCAGGAGGTAGTGGGTTCCTCTCCGTCGGGATGCACGGGCAGGTGCGCCCGGATCGAGGTTCCCTGGTCCGGCTTCGAGAGGACTACGATCTCTCCCCCGTGGCGCTCGATGATGCCGAAGGTGATGGCGAGACCGAGCCCGGTTCCGACTCCCACCGGCTTCGTGGTGAAGAAGGGATCGAAGATCCGGTCGATGAACTCGTCGGGGATCCCACAGCCGTCGTCCTCGATCCGTATCACCACCTCGCCGTCGATGTGTTGCGTGATCAGGCGGATGTTCCCATTGCCCTCGATGGCCTGGGCGGCATTCAGGATCAGATTCATCAGCGCCTGCTTGATTCGCTGGGGCTGGCAGGGAACCAGCGGGAGGTCGCCCAGCCGCTTGTCGATGTTCGCTCCCTTCGGGATTTGCAGGCGCGCCACGCGCAGCGTCTGATCGAGCAACTCGTTGACATCGACCATCTCCATGACTTCTGTCCCCGCGTGGGAGAACTCCCGGACGTCGCGCACGATCCCGGCAGCGCGGTCGACTCCCTCCAGCGAATCGTCGATCAGCTCCTCCCCCTCGCTGATCACCTCTTCCAGGGGGTCCGATGTCTCCACGTTCTCGAGCGCCTTGCGTACCACCGACCAGTGCTCGCGGAGCACGGACAGATTGCTGCGAACATAGGTAATGGGATTGTTGATCTCGTGAGCGATGCCCGCCGCGAGCTCCCCCACCGCCGCCAGGCGCCCCGACATCACCAGGTGGTTGCGCAGGGTCACCAGCTCTCGGAGATCCCGTGCCACCAGCACCACACCCTCGGGCAGCCCGAGCTTGTCGGTCTGGATCGTGGTCGAGATCGAGACGGGGATCGGAGTGCCGGATCTCGGGATCACCTCACACTCCAGCTCGCGGACCTCCCGCGGCGGGTCGAGCACGTTCTCGGAGAGCGCATCGATCACGCAGGAGCCGACCAGCTGCTGGCGCGGAACCCCGAAGAACCGAGCCATTCCCTCGTTCAGTGCGCGCACGTGACCGGTGAGGCTGAGCGCCGCAATTCCGTCGGGGATCGTCTCCAGGATCTTCGCGGTGAAGCCTTCGGGGACCAGCAGAGAGCGTCCGTAGCGGACGAAGCTCATCAGCTGGAGTGCGGCCAGGCCGGCGAGGGAGGCCGAGCCGAGTCGAGGGATGTGCACACCGAAGGAGGGCAGGAGCGCGTCGGTGACCGAGGTGGCGATCAGCGGACTCATCAGGCCGATGGTGGCCAGCCGCCCCTTTCCACCCTCGGTCCCCTCGGGTGTGCTGCGCAGATGTCGAATCCAGCGGTAGATGGCGGTTGAGGCCGCGGCGATGGTGATGGCGTAGAAGATCGGAAAGGCGGCCCCGGGAGCCGCCGCATATCCCCAGGCGGTGGGGACGGCCCGCTCGACCATCCACGGGGTGGTCCAGGCGAGGACCAGAAAGAATCCAGCGATCGCATAGAGTGCGCCGATGACTCGCGACATTCGGCGATCCGGCTGGCCGATCGCCTGCTGCACCACGTGGAGGGAGAGGGGCCCGAGGCCGATCCATCCGAGGGCCGAGATCCGCTGAAGTCCGAGGGCCGTCTCCGGGTCCGGCGCGAGGCTCCAGAGCACCTCGCAGAACGCCCAGAATGCGCCCAGCAGCACCAGCGACACCACCGGGAGGATCCGGCGATTCGAAGTCGCGCGGAGCCAGAGTGCGATCGCGATCGCCGCGGAGGCAATGCACGCGGCGAGTGGGATGAGAGCGTACGGGTGCATCGGTCGGGTCTTCTCCCCTGCAGGGAATCGGCGGGACGCGAAGGCCTCTTGAACGCAGGGTCAGGGGGAGAAGACGAGAGCACCTCCCATTGCGCCCAGGGCGAGCCAGGAGACCCGCCGGAACTGTGCAGGGCTCACCCGGCGGCCCAGCCGGATCCCGATCAGGAGTCCCGTCACCAGGATCGGGGCCATGATGGCGGCCTCGATCCAGATCGAAGAGGTCATCTGGCCCTGGGCGGTGGCGGTGGGAAGCCGAGCCAGGCCCATGGTGAGGAAAATCAGCTGGTTGGTGGCCTTGACCGCCTGGGGCGAGTCCGGGCGCCGGTAGAGGTGGGCCACGATGGCCGGGCCACCGGTGTTGAAGGCTCCGCCGAGGAGCCCCCCGAGAAGCCCGGCGACGCCGTCCCGGATCGGCGCTTCGCCGGTCTGAGGGGTCGGGGTGCGAAGGTTCCAGAGCGAGATCGCGACGATCGTGACCCCCAGGGTCCGGACCATGAGATCCCGATCCAGGGCGCCGAGCGCCGAGACTCCCAGCACCACTCCCACCAGGACTCCGGGGATCATGCGCAGCGCCGGGCGCCAGAGCACCTCTCGCCGGAGAGCGGTCAGCACCAAAGCCGCAACCAGGATCCCGGTCAGGTTGACGACGCCCGCCGCGTGGAGCAGATCGCGGGAGAGGGTCAGCCCGGCCATCGCCACGATGGCGAATCCGAAGCCAAGGAATCCCTGACTCAGTGCGCCGATCGCCATGATGGCGGCGGTCGCGGCGAGGTCGCTGAGCTCCGGCACGAGAGCTTCTTAGCCCGCGCGTCTCGGGGTGGCGACTGGGGGGGAAAGCCCCGACACTGCGTCGGCCTGGAGTCGAGGAAGCTGATGGGGCGTCGCAACGAAGCCATCGAGATCCGCGGAGCGGCCGAGCACAACCTGAAGAAGGTCGATGCGCGGATTCCCAAGAACAAGCTGGTGGTCTTCACCGGACCGTCCGGCTCCGGCAAGTCCTCCCTCGCCTTCGACACCATCTACGCCGAGGGTCAGCGGCGCTACGTAGAGTCCCTCTCCGCCTACGCGCGACAGTTCCTCGGGCAGATCGAGAAGCCCAAGTACGACCACATCCGCGGCCTGAGTCCGACCATCAGCATCGAGCAGAAGGCGGCCAGCAACAATCCCCGCTCGACGGTGGGCACCATCACCGAGGTCTACGACTACCTCCGCGTGCTCTTCGCACGCATCGGCCGCCAGAGCTGCCACCAGTGCGGGCGCGCGGTGGAACGCCTCTCCGCCGAGGAGATCTGCGAGCGCATCCTGGCGCTGGCGGGTGGAAGCCGTTTCATGCTTCTGGCTCGTGTCGTCGACAACCGGAAGGGCGAGTACCGCGAGCTGCTACAGGAGACGGTCCGCGAGGGCTTCGGGCGCTTCCGGATCGACGGCGAGATCTTTCGGGACGACGAGCTTCCGGTTCTCGACAAGAAGAGAAAGCACACCATCGACGTGGTGGTGGACCGGTTGGCGGCGCGAGCGCGCCGAGACGCCGCCTACCGCGCGCGCCTCACCGACTCGGTGGAGACCGCGCTCGGCAAGGGAAACGGCCTGCTCATCTGCGCCGTGGTCGGTGGCGAGGAACACCTCTACTCCGAGCACCTCTACTGTCATCATTGCGATCTGGGTTTTCCCGAGCTCAGTCCACAGAGCTTCTCCTTCAACTCCCCGATCGGAATGTGCCCCGACTGCAACGGGCTTGGAACCAAGCCGGAGATGGACGCGGATCTGGTGATCCCGGATCCGAGCCGCAGCGTCCGGGAGGGGGCCATCGAGCCCTGGGCGAAGGTGATCGAGCGCTCCGAGAGCTGGACCGGGTCGCTCCTTCACAACCTGTCCAAGGAATACGGCATCGACTTCGACCAGCCCTGGAACAAGCTTCCCAAGCGGCATCGCGATCTCCTGCTCCACGGCTCGAAGGGCAAGAAGATCGCCATGACGATGAAGTTCTCGACGGGAAAGATCGAGTGGCAGCGCAGCTTCGAGGGCGCGTTGAACGGGCTCTACCGCCGTTTCCGGCAGACCAAGTCCGAGGGCATGCGCAAATACTACATGCGCTACCTCTCCGAATCCGTCTGCTCCAGCTGCGAGGGACGGCGGCTACGTCCCGAATCGCGTGCGGTGTCGATCGGCGGTCTGAGCCTCCCGGAGCTCAGCTCCCACACGATTCGCGAGACGCGCGAGTTCGTGAACAGTGTCTCCCTCGACCCGACCGAGCGCCGAATCGCCGAGGAGGTCCTGAAGGAGATCAACGGTCGGCTGGGATTCCTGGTCAATGTCGGGCTCGGCTACCTGACCCTGGATCGGCCGGGTCCCTCGCTCTCCGGCGGAGAGAGCCAGCGCATCCGCCTGGCCAGTCAGATCGGAAGCGAGCTCACCGGTGTCCTCTACATTCTCGACGAACCCTCCATCGGCCTTCACCAGCGCGACAACCGCCGGCTGCTGGACACACTGGGGCGCCTGCGCGACCTCGGAAACACCGTCGTGGTCGTCGAGCACGACGCCGAGACCATCCGCTCCGCCGACCACGTGGTGGATTTCGGTCCGGGCGCTGGCATCGCCGGCGGCGAGGTGGTCTTCTCCGGAACCCCGGTACAGCTGGCGCGATCCGCGCGTTCTCTCACCGGGAAGTATCTCTCGGGGCGGCTCGCGATCGAGACTCCCCGCAAGCGGCGCCGCGGGTCGGGCAAGAAGCTCCGCGTCGAAGGCGCCAGTGAGCACAATCTCAAGCGCGTGAACGTCTCCTTTCCCCTCGAGACCTTCATCGCGGTGACGGGCGTTTCGGGCGCGGGGAAGAGCACCCTGGTCAATGCGGTGCTCTATCCCGCCCTGCGCCGACTCCTCTACGCGAGCCGCGAGATCCCCGGCTCCCACCGGCGCATTTCGGGCGAAGGCTACATCGACAAGGTGATCGACATCGATCAGCGGCCCATCGGCCGCACGCCCCGCAGCAATCCTGCCACCTACACCAAGGTATTCGACGAGATCCGCAAGGTCTTCTCCCTGACCGCCGAGGCGAGGACTTACGGATTCAGGCCGGGCCGCTTCTCCTTCAACGTGAAGGGTGGGCGCTGCGAGGCCTGCGAGGGCGACGGTGTGCGCCGCATCGAGATGCACTTCCTGCCCGATGTCTTCGTTCCTTGCGAGGTGTGCAGGGGAAAGCGATTCAACGAGGCCACCCTGCGGGTTCGCTTCAAGGGGCTGAACATCGCGGAGGTCCTCGATCTCTCGGTCAGCGAAGCCCTCGATGTCTTTGCCAACCAGCCGAAGGTGCTCTCGGGACTCCGCACCCTCTCTCTGGTGGGCCTCGGCTACGTGAAGCTCGGCCAGTCCTCCCCCACGCTTTCCGGGGGCGAGGCCCAGCGAATCAAGCTCTCCCGGGAGCTCTCCAAGAAAGCCACGGGAAGGACGCTCTACATCCTCGATGAGCCCACCACGGGCCTTCACTTCGACGACCTTCGCAAGCTTCTCGCCGTGCTCGACCGGCTGGTCGATGCGGGCAACACCGTGGTCGTGATCGAGCACAACCTGGACGTGATCCGCTGCGCCGACCATGTGATCGATCTCGGCCCCGAGGGTGGTGACGGCGGCGGCGAGGTGGTGGCCACCGGAACGCCCGAAGAGGTATCGAAGTGCAAGGCGAGCTTCACGGGTCGATACCTGCGTCGGGTGCTGTAAGCGGCTGGATCCGCGCGTAGCGCAGGGGTGTCTTCAGCAGCCGGCCGCCGCGAGCTCGTCGAGGAAGTGGGTGGCGGTGGCTCGGATCTCATCGACCTCGGCGAGGCTCGCCACCACCCGGAGCTGCGCGAACGGAATCCGCTCCGCGAGCTCCTGGGCCGTCGAGAGGGGATGGCCGGGATCGTCCCGCACCGCCACGATCAGCGCGGGTGCGTCGATCTCCGCCAGGCGTTCCAGATCGGGAAGGTCGCTGTCGGCGGCGCCGCGCAGGACGTGGCGGAGAGCCGGCGGATCCCAGCCCCGAAGCGCTTCGTAGAGCGCTTCCTGCGCCGGCTCGAAGCCCGGTGCGATCGGTTGGTCCCGGAGTGTCTCCTCCACCGCCTTCGCCACCGCGAGAGTGCCCTTCTCGTCGAGGAGTTGCGCCATCGCGCGGTAGAGGCCGGCCTGTGCCGGACGGCTCTCCCAGGCCGTTGGCGGAATCAGCAGCAGCAGGGCGGCGATTCGCTCGGGCGCGAGGAGGGCGGCTCGGAGCGATGCCGCCACCCCCATCGATGCGCCCGCTGCCACGAAGCGCTCGATCTCGAGAGCGCTGGCCAGCTCGAGCAGGTCCGCGCCGAGCTGGTCCCAGCGATTCGCCGCGTCGTTGCGTCCCGCCGCCGAGCCCCCGTGACCGCGCGCGTCGTAGCGGACCACGCGTCGTCCCTCCATCCCCTCGATGAGCTCGCGCAGCGGCGTCAGCTCCTCCAGAGCGATGGGGTGCAGAAGCCCGTGACTCCAGATCAGGCCGGGTCCCTCTCCCTGCTCCTGGACCCGGAGGGCTCCACTCGGGATCTCGACGCTGGACTCGTGCCAGGAGATTTTCACGCCCGGGATAGTACCGCGTCATCGGCGGATCGCTGATACTCGGGCTCGTGAGCCGGATCGAACGACTCCTGGAGATCATGGCGCGGCTACGAGACCGCGAGGAGGGCTGCCCCTGGGACCTGGAGCAGGACTTCTCCTCGATTGCACCCCACACCATCGAGGAGGCTTACGAGGTCGCCGACGCCATCCGGCGCCGGGACTTCGAGGCGCTTCGTGACGAGCTCGGTGATCTGCTCTTCCAGGTCGCCTATCACGCGCAGATGGCGCGGGAGGAGGGGCTCTTCGGCTTCGCCGAGGTCGTCTCCGCCATCTGCGACAAGATGGTGCGTCGTCATCCCCACGTCTTCGGCGAGGAGGAGGTGAAGAGCGCCGAAGCCCAGACCCGGCGCTGGGAGGAGCAGAAGGCCCGCGAACGCGCCATGACAGGCGGCGACGGAGATCGCGCCCTGGACGGTGTGGCTGAGGCGCTGCCCGCTCTCACCAGATCCGCCAAGCTGCAGCGCCGCGCGGCGCGGGTGGGATTCGACTGGCCGGAGACCCGCGACGCGCTGGCGAAGCTCGACGAGGAGCTGGGGGAGCTTCGAGCGGAGCTCTGCTCGGGCGGCAGCCAGGCCCGGCTCTCCGAGGAGCTCGGCGACTGTCTCTTCGCCCTCACCGGCCTGGCCCGGCGTCTCGGCGTGGATCCCGAAGCGGCGTTGCGCGGCGCGAACGCCCGCTTCGAGCGGCGCTTCCGGGCTGCCGAGTCGGAGGTTCACGCCAGCGGTCGCGCGCCCGGGGAGATCGTTGCCGACGAGTGGCTCGAGCTCTGGAATCGCGCCAAGGCCCAGGAGTCCTCGTGACAGTCGAGCGCCTGCGGATCCCGGTTCGAGGTCAGGGGCTTCACGAGTTCACCGACCAGGTGCAGAAGGTGGTGGCGAGTTCGGGGCTCTCCGAGGGAATCTGCACCGTCTTCGTTCAGCACACTTCGGCGAGTCTCACCATCCAGGAGAACGCCGACCCCTCGGCACGTCGGGATCTCGAACAGTGGCTGAACCGCCTGGTTCGCGAGGATGATCCCATCTTCACCCACACACTCGAGGGCGCCGACGACATGCCCTCCCATGTCAAGTCGGCCCTCACCGCCACCTCGCTCTCGATTCCGGTGATGGGCGGCCGTCTCGCCCTCGGGACCTGGCAGGGGATCTACCTCTGGGAGCACCGCCACTCTTCCGGGCGACGCAGCGTCGTCGTCCACGTCGGTTCCTGAAATACGCGTTATCCTCGGGTCCTCGTTTTCGGAGGGAGTTCCAGTGTCACGACGCGGGCAGATCCGCATGACCGACGGTGAGGTGCGGCAGTTCCTCGACCAGACCAAGACGATCATTCTCTGCAGCATCGGAAAGGACGGGGTGCCCCACCCGATGCCGATGTGGTTCGGCCTGGAGGAGGACGGCGCGATCATCATGACCACCTTCACCAAGAGCCAGAAGATCCTGAACCTGAAACGCGATCCCCGGGTGACACTCCTGGCGGAGGCGGGGGATTCCTACTCGGATCTCCGTGGGGTGATGATCTACGGAAGAGCCGAGATCGACACCGAGGTCGAGAGTGTGTTCGCGACGCTTCGGAAGGTGAGCGTACGGATGGGGACGGTTCCCGCCGAGGATTCGGAGGCGATTCGCGAGGGCCTGCGGGCCAGCGCGAAGAAGCGCTGCCTGATCCGGGTCCCGCCGGACAAGGTGGTCTCCTGGGACCATCGAAAGCTCGGCGGGGTCTACTGAGCCAGGAGCTCGCGCAGCCACGCCACCGCGTCCGGATGGCTCCAGTCCCAGGCGCCGAGCTCCGAGAGCACGATCCGACCAGCGCGATCGATCACTACGGTGGTGGGATAGCCCCGGACGTGGTAGCTGCCGGCGACCCGCTGCTCGGGATCGTGCAGGACGCGGAAGCTGAGGCCCTTCTGCTCGGCGAAGCGCCGGATGCGCTCCGCATCTCCCGGATCGACGTTCACCCCGACGATCGCCAGGCCATCGTCGCCGAGCTCCCGGTGCAGCGCCTCCAGGGTGGGGAGCTCCTCCCGGCAAGGTGCACACCAGGTCGCCCAGAAGTTCAAGAGCACGACCTGGTCCGGATCGCCCGCCAGGCGGTGGGTCTCCTCGCCCGTCGCCGGCAGGCTCCACTCCGGCGCCTCCCCGAGGCGCGGACTCGCGAGGTCCGGAAGCGGAGGCCTGGTGAGCCCCGCACCTCCGAAGCGCGCGAGTACTGCGAAGGCGGCGAAGAGCGCGATCAATCCGGCGAGCTCCCGGCGCCTCGGCCTAGCCTGCATTTCCCACCAGCTCGCTACTGCGGCCGCCGACAGCACCACAGATTCGCGACCTTCTCCCTCCGGCCGCCTCGGCGTACTGCCAAGTACGCCTTCGGCCCCCTCCGGTCCGAGGGCCGCGAATCTGCGGCACTCTCGACGGCCTCGCTACGCGACCCGGTGAGAAACGCAGGCTAGCCATCTATACGTCGCCCTCCATCAGTGCAAGCGCCCGAGCGCGCGCCACCTGGAAGGAATCGAGGCCGGCCGTGGCCTCGGCCCGTTCCGCGACTCCCCCCAGCAGGAAGAAGAAGCTCTGCACCATGAAGAAGCCCCAGATCGCGAAGGCCACCTGCGCCGTGTCCGGCCCGGCCAGGAAGCGCGCCAGAGCCAGGCCGCCGCCCAGCAGGCAAGTCTCCATCACCAGCGCGCGCGCCCGCCGCGACCGATACAGGACCCCGCTCCGGCACACGCCCACGATCAGCGCTGCGCCTGCGGCGACGGTTCCGACGCCCGGCGCCAGGAGCAGGACACCGCCTCCCAGAGCCGAGGCGATCCCCGCGGCGACGACGGCGCGAGAGCGGCGAGGCGCGAGCCCCGCCGCGTAGACCGCCGCGATGCCGACCAGGTAGAGCGAGAGGGCCGGCGCCCAGCCGAGGACCGGGTCCGCGACCAGGGCAAAGATCGGGAAGGCCGCGGCAGCCAGGGCGGCGAAGAGGAGGCTTCGGGCGAATCCGTTCCAGCGCATCACGCCACCCCCCCGGCGCGCTGTTGGCGTCGCCGGAGCAGCTCGAGCTCCACTTCCTCGTCGGCGACCGCGGGCGGCGCGAGCCCCCGCAGATCGTCGTCGTTGCGGCTCGCCTCGGCCAGGTGGATGCGCGCTCGCTGGCGCAGGGACTCGTACTGGGACTCCTGCTCCTCCAGCCGCTCGGCGAGCTTGGCGCGGGTCTCACCCACCTCGGCGATCTGCTGCTCGAGAGATGTGAGCTCTTGTCGCTCGGGGATCATCCGGCGGATCGCGAAGCGCGCCAGGTCTTCCTTCTCGCCCTCCAGGGCCAGGGCGATGTCCTCTTCCAGCGCCGCGACTCGCTTGCCGCACCGCGTCCGCTCGTCGTCAAGTCTCGCCTCCTCCTCCGCCAGCGCCTCGACCCGCCCTCGCTTCTGCAGCAGCTCGAGCTCGGCCTCGCGGACGTGCTGCCGCAGCAGGAGCGATCGCTCCTCCAGGGCATCCACGACACCGTGGGCGTCGGCCTTGATCAGTGTGGTCATTCGATCGAACAGTTTCATTGCCATCTCCATTCTCCCTCTTGCTACTTGCGGTCGCCAACGCGCCCGGCGCTGTACCCGAGCGACTGCATCTGCTTGAGACGCGCCGGCGCCATCACCGTCTTTCCCGTCAGCTGGTCTTCGACCTCGGCCGCCAGACCCTCGAGCTCCTGGAGCTGCGCCTCGACCTCCGCCGACCTGATCCGCGCGTTCATCTGCTCGGTCTTCTCGCGAAAGGCTCCGATACGCTTGCTCGCCGCCTTTGCATCGCCGGTCTTGAGCTCCGCGGCGACCTTGCGGCGCAGGTCGTTGTACTGGTCCACGATCACCGACCGGGACCAGCTCTCCTCGTCCACCGAGGCGTAGAACGAGCCCTCGTCGGCGACCAGGGCGACTCGCGGAGCTTCGCTGAAGCGAAGCGACTTCCGCTGATCCCCCTCGGTGTAGTCCAGGGCGAAGCGGCCGAGCTCGCGGGTCCCTTCCGAGCTCCACCGGGTTCGCAGCGTGACCCAGATACGCCGGTCCTGTCCCGCGAAGAGCGTGCCGGGGCGGAAGACGGTCTCGCCTTCCACTCCGCGCTCCAAGGGGTAACCGGCCGCGTCCACGACCTCGACGCCCGCGGCCGGGCGGACCGTCACGGCGAGGCCCCGGGCGACGCTCTCGCGCGCGGTCTCGAACTCGTCGGAGAAGATCTTCGCCAGGTCGGAGCTGCGCTGGATGTAGTAGTAGTTGCCGGTTCCGGCGTCGGCCAGGGTCGCCAGCAGCTGCTCGTCGAAGTCGGTCCCCACACCGATCGTGGTCAGGGTGTACTCGCCCACCGCCGCGCGGCGCGCACGCGCGCGTAGCCCGGAGAGCGAGACGTCTCCCTGGTTGGCGAGACCGTCGGAGATCAGGATGATTCGCGGGATACGCCCGCCGAGGCGGTTGCCATCGACGATGTCGAGGCCCCGGTCGAGACCGCTCGAGAGGTTGGTGCCGCCGCCGATCGAGATCCCGTCGACGATCGCGCGCCACCTCTCCCGCGTCCGATCGGAAACCGCCGAGAGGGGGATCGCGGTGTGCGCACCGATGGAATAGCTCACCAGGGCGAAGCGGTCCTCGGGCCCGAGCGCCGAGATCAGCTGACGGATCGCGGCGCGCGCGTGGACGATCTTCTCGCCGGCCATCGACCCGGATTGATCCAGCACCACGACCAGATCCGAAGGCATGCTCTCTGCGTCACCACCGGGGGCGGCGTCGCCGCGGATCGCGAGCTCGATGCGGACCAGGCCGTCACCGCCGGCGAGCACCGCCGTCTTGTCGAGCTGTCCGGAGAACCCGACAACGCCGCCAGCCGGTGCCAGGAAGCGAAGCGGCAGCTCTCCTTTCTGGCTGTTGCCGCCGCCGGTGAGAGATGCGTGCGGCGCGATCCCAGCCGCTCCCAGGCCGATGGTCAGCACCAGCAAGCTGATGGCGATCCAGAGCGGTGTACGCCGCTTTCTTTCGACGCGGTTCGAATCCATCGTGATGTCCTCCGTTCAAGGTCGGTATCGAGCGCACCGATGCGCTCCAGACCGATATACCGAAGAACCCGCTCCGGCGTGGCAAAAGGCCCGTAAACAGAGACACCGGATATTTACGTTGGGTTTACGAAGAATGGCGCTCGATTTTCTACACTCTGAGGGGCAATGAGTATGGAGAATTCCAGGACGGCGATTCTGGTGGTGGAGGACGAGCGCGCCATCCGGCAGGGCCTCTGCGACGTCCTCGCCTTTCACGGCTACCAGCCGACCGGAGTCGGAACCGGGGAGGAGGGGCTGAAACAGGGACGGAGCGGCCAGTACGAGCTGGTGATCCTCGACATCATGCTCCCCGGGATGAACGGCTTCGACGTCTGTGAGCAACTGCGCGCGGAGCTGCCACGTCTGCCGATCTTGATGCTGACGGCCCTCGGCGCCGAGGACGACGTGCTGCGCGGCTTCCGCTGCGGCAGTGACGACTACGTGACCAAGCCCTTCTCGATCTCCGAGCTGCTGGCCCGGGTCGAGGCCTTGCTGCGCCGGTCCGGAAAGCTCGAACGGCCATGCGAAGAACCCTTCCAGATGGGTGACTGGCAGATCGATGCCGCCGGGCGAATCGCCCGTTCCGGCGAAACCGAGACCGAGCTCTCGCGCCGGGAGGTGGAGATGCTGGCGCTCTTTGCTCGGGAGAAGGGTCGGATCGTCAGCCGGCGGACCCTGCTCGCAGAGGTCTGGGGCTTCGACACACCCGAACGGATCGAGACGCGGACCGTCGACATGCACATCGCCAAGCTCCGCAAGAAGCTCGGTGAGGCGCGGGAGCTGATCGAGACGGTCCGCGGCGAGGGCTACAGGTTCTCGGGATGAGGTTCCCTTGAAGCGAATCCGTATCGTCTTTGCGCTGCTCGCAGTGGCCCTGCTGGTGCCGACCGGTCTCCTGGTGCGCCGCGCACTGGAGAGCGTCGCCGTCGAGAGAGCTGCCCGGCATCGGACCGTGGCCGAGCGGGTTTTCGACGAGATGGAGCGCTCGCTCTCGGAGTTTCTCTCCCGCGAAGAGGAGCGCCCCTTCGGGCAGTACCGTTTTTACTACACACCCGAGGGTGCGGTGGCCGGCGGCGGCGCCCTGGCGCGCTCAGCGCTGGCGGATCCACCCGATCGAGACTTCGTGGTCGGGTATTTCCAGATCGACCCCGACGGGAGCGTGCACAGCCCGCTTCGCCCGCGGGACGAGGAGGCCGCGAGGGCGGCCGGCGACTACCGGCCGACCGTCGCCGCGCTCCGGTCCGCCGACGCGACTTTGCAGATGGTGACGGCCTACTGGGCTGCGCCACGGCGCCCCACGCCGGAAACGGTCGAGCCCGCCGACCAGGAGCAGCCTCCCGGAACCACGGTCTCACTGCTGGACGATCGAGAAGACCGGAAGCCCGGGCGCGCCCGCGAACTCGACCGGGATGACGGGGAGGAAGCGAAGCCACAGAAGGAAGAGCTCGCCTCGGCCTACGACGCCATCCAGTCGCTCAACCGCGGCGCACTCGGGCGCGCCTCCCGCAGCCAGAAGGTCACGGAGGTGGAGCGATCCGCCGCTCCGAAACGGATGGCACAGGCACCCGCTCCCGAGCGTTGGGCGCGGGCCGATGCTCCGGCGGCTCCGTCACAGGTCGGTGTGGGAAAGATGAAGGTCCAGGCCGCGCCTCCGAGAGCGGAGATCGTCGAGAGAGAGGCGGAGCTCGACTTCGCAGAGGAGCCCTCGGAGAGAGGGCTGGAGGGCGAGAGCGCCGCCCCGCTGAGTGCGACGATCGCAGCCGCCAGCTCGCCGATCCGGCTCGAGACGGTGCGGATCGCGCTGGACCCGCTGATCGGTCGCGCCATCGACGAGAGGCACCTCCTCCTCTACCGCACGGTGCTGGTCGACGACCAGGGATACCGTCAGGGACTGGTGGTCGATCTTCCCAAGCTGAGCGACTTCCTGCGCCGGGAGACCCTGGGAGACGGCGCCCTTCCCCGGGCGAGCCTGGTGTTCACGACACAGCTGGAGGAGGCGGTTGCCGGCGATCCGGGGGACAGCTACGCCTACCGACACCGCTTCGCCGAGCCCTTCGACGACCTGGCCGTCGGCCTCCAGCTCGCGCCCCTCGCGGACGGATCGGGAGTGGGAAGCGTCTATCTCCTCTCGATCCTGCTGCTGCTGGCTGGCTCCGCCGGTCTCTTTGCGCTCTACCGGATGGTGGGGGTGACGGTGGGGTTCGCCGAGCGGCGCAACAACTTCGTCGCCGCCGTCTCCCACGAGCTCAAGACGCCGCTCACCGCGATTCGCATGTACGCCGAGATGCTGCGGGACGGAATCGTACCCTCCGAGCACAAGCGACAGGAGTACTACGGCACCATCACCTCGGAGTCCGAGCGGCTGAGCCGACTCATCAACAACGTGCTCGAGTTCTCCCGTCTCGAGAAGGGCACCCGGCAGATGAATCTCGTCGTTGGCTCGCTGGGTGCCGTGGTGGAGGAGATGGCCGACCTGCTCCGGCCCCACGCCGAGAGCGAGGGGTTCACCTTGCAGGTGGAGTCCGACCCCGATCTCCCACCGGTCCGCTACGACCGCGACGCGCTCCTCCAGGTGCTCTTCAACCTGGTGGACAACGCGATCAAGTACGCCCGAGAGTCACCGCAGCGTCTGATTTCCGTGGAGTGCCGGCGCCGCGACGGTGGAGTCGCGGTGCTGGTTCGCGACCGGGGTCCCGGCGTCGCCCCCCGACATCTCCCCCGCCTCTTCGAGCCCTTCTTCCGCGGCGAGACCGAGCTCACCCGCCGCACCAAGGGCACCGGGATCGGCCTGGCACTGGTCAAGGGCCTGGTCGAGCGGATGGGTGCCGCGATCTCCGGCCGCAACGCCGAGGGTAGCGGCTTCGAGGTCAGCATCGACTTCCGCGCTGCATAAGGCTCGAGGGGGGCTGCTCGATGGACGACGGGGAGCAGAACACTGTTCAGTGAAGCACCAGAATGGCTCGCGCACACTCAGAAGAGACCGTTCTCGTCTTCCATCTCGATCTCTTTGCGATTCACCGCGGCGAAAAGGGCTCCGAGGAGCTCCTGTCGCTGTGGAGGTGACAGCTCGGTCCACGAAGCGAAGAGGTCTCTCGTGTCCTTGCGCGTCCAACGCTGCGCCGCGAGCGCGCCGTCCACGACATCCCAGGAACGTTGCTGCGCCTCGTGGATGGCAGCGCTCCTCTGCGGGTCCTGCCGACCCTCGGTCTCGGGCAAGAGCTCGTGGCGTGCCTCCAGCGCTTTCAGGATCCCACGGAGTTCCTCGTGCATCAGCACGATCTCTTGCTCGAGTGCGTTTCCGGCCGACTCGACCTGGATGGGGCTCAGGAGCCCCACGTCGGAGCGGGACGCTTCACTGCGAAGCGTTCCCTCCAGGGCGGCCAACGCCTCGTCGACCGCGTCGAACCGCATGTCCACCTTATCCATCGCCACCTCGGGGAGCGTGGTGGCCGAATGGAACAGTAGGTAGGCGGTGAGAAGACCCGCAAGGAACGCAACGAGTCCGATCGCAGCGTTTCGAAACATGGGATGCTCCTTCCCAACAGGCGAAGAGGCAGCGGGAGGCTCTATTCCTCCCGCTGCCCCCGCGGGTCGTTCATTGCGGATGATAATCCGAACCCATCTGCGTTATGAGCCGCGTGCAGTTGGCGAGGGCGTCGAACTCCATGTAGATGCCGAAGCAGCCAGGCAGCCCGCGCACGGCCGCGAGGTGCTCCGGATCGCTGGTCAGGCAAACCGCATGCTCGCCGCCCGCCTCATTGATGGCGCAGAAGGCCATGCCGTCCAGGGTGAAGCAATCCACGCTACCGCCGCTTGCCAGTACGGCGGCTGGGCTACCCGTAGCCCAGCCGCTCCCATCCGAATTTTTCTCGATGGTGACGGGCGGGACGGCCGATGCGCTGCTCGCAATGAAAAGAGCCAGGACCGCCAGGGCGATGAATTTACACATTCTCTTTTCTCCATCTAATGGGCGAGCCGCCTGATCGCGAAATCGCCACTGGACAGATTTGAGCGGATCGTGAGAAAATCATCTTGGCAGGAGTTGGGGACGTTCCTGGGATACCAGGGGCCTAGCAGGGCGGGTCCCCGCTGCCTACCGCTCGTCCCCTACCGCTGCCGGGAGAAGGCAGCTGGAGGATCAGTCGACCGTCTTTGCGTTCGGGGGCTTCGAGGTGGACGAGGCCCTCCAGGAGTTCCGCAGGGAGGGTCGCCCTGTCGCGCTCCACGCCACGCCCCTGCGCCTGCTCCTCTATCTGCTCCGGAACCGGAATCGGGTGATTCCCAAGGAGGAGCTTCTCGATCAGGTCTGGCCTGAGGCAGTCGTCAGCGAGGACGCGCTCTTCAGTGCGTTGAAGGAAATCCGGCGCGCGCTCGGCGAGACCGGCTCGAAGGAGCATACGGTGGAGACCCTGCGGGGTCGAGGTTACCGCCTGATCGCGCCGGTCGAGGAGCAGCACGCCGCAGCGCTCTCGAGCGCGCACCCAACGCGAGTGAACGACTTCGTAGGCCGAAGTGGTGTGCTCGCACAGCTCGACGCCTCTCTCGAGGACGCAGAGGCGGGGCGCGGGCGGATCGTTCTCCTGGCCGGAGAGGCCGGCATCGGCAAGACGCGAACCGCCGAGGAGTTCGCGGCCGCCGCCCGCTCGCGGGGTGTTCCGGTACACGCGGCCTGGTGTTGCGAGGAGAAGGGGGCCCCGCCTTACTGGCCCTGGGTGCAGATCCTGCGCGGGCTCGTCGATGGTCGGGGTGGCGGTGCCATGGGGAGCGAGCTCGCGACTGAAGCCGCGCGCGTCGCCCGGATCGTACCCGAGATTCGTGAGCGACTACCCGACCTTCCCGAGGCCCCGGCCGAGGCCGATCCAGAGGAGGCGCGCTTCCGCCTCTTCGACGCCATCGCCGGCTTTCTCGGACGCGTCTCTGCGCGCGAGGCGCGGATCTTGATCGTAGACGATCTCCACTGGGCCAGTGGTTCCTCGCTTCAGCTGCTCGAGTTCCTGGCGCACGAGATCGCCTCGATGCGGATTCTGCTCCTCGGAACCTATCGCGATGTGGAGGTCGATCGGGATCACCCGCTGGCGGGGAGTCTCGCCGAGCTGGCTCGGCGCGATGTGTGTGTGCGCATCCCCATGGAAGGACTGGACGCCGACGAGGTCCGGGAGCTCGTGCACAGGCTTGCGGGTCTCGATCCACCCGAGGACCTGGTCGTGGAGATGCTCGAGAAGTCCGACGGGAATCCGTTCTTCATTCGTGAGCTGGTGAGCCTGCTCGCCGAGCAACACGCCGAGAGCGGGCCGATGGATGCTGCGGATCGAGAGCTAGTGGTGCCGGCGGGAGTGCGCGAGGTGATCAGCGGCCGGCTGCGGCGGCTCTCCCCAGCCTGCAACGAGGCACTCGAGATCGCGTCTGTGGTGGGGCGGGAATTCACAATGGAGATCCTGGAAGCTGCGAGCGGACTTGGCCGCGAGTCCCTGGCCGAAGCTCTCGACGAGGCCCAGCGGGCGGGGCTCATCGACGAGGCTTCGAGCGGTGGCTACCGCTTTGCCCACGCGCTCACCCAGGAGGCCGTCTACGCCGAGCAGGGCGCCCATCGCCGGGCGCAGCTCCACGGACGGGTCGGCGAGGCGCTGGAGCGCCTCCACGCAGCGGATCCGGATCCCCATCTCGCGGATCTCGCGCGCCACTTCAGCTCGGCCAGGGATGCGGAGAAGACGCTGGACTACGCCATACGAGCCGGCCACCGGGCAATGGATCAACTGGCCTTCGAGGAGGCGGCGTCGCTGTACGCGCGTGCTCTTCGCGCCTTTGACCAGCTCGGAAGGAGCGAAGTCGAGGAGCGGGGACAGATCTTGCTGGCCCTGGGGCGAGCATCGCTTTGGAGCGACGATCTTGTCGCAGCGAAGCGGATCCTGGCAGAGGCCGCAGCCGCCGGCCGAGCATCTGGCAGCGCGAGCCTGCTGGCGCGTACTGCGCCGGCCCGACTCGGTGCGACCGATCCCGAGGTCAGTGCGCTCCTCGAGGAGACCCTCGAAAGACTCCCGGCAGAGCGGGATCCCCCGCATCGCGAGCGGCTCTTGAGCCGCCTCGGCGCCACGCTCTGGTATAGCCAGCCGTCGCGCGCCACCCGCTTGCTCGATCAAGCGCTCGCGGCGTCCCACGGGCTGGCGGAGGATGCGACCCTGGCCCGCACCCTCCTCGAGCGGGCGGTCGCCCTCGATGGCCCTGACACCACCGAAGAGGTCGTCGCTCATCACGATGAGCTTCTGCCATTGGCGGTCGGAATGGGTGATGAAGCGCTCGCCTTCCAGAGTCATCGCTACCGAGGCGAATACCTGTTGGCCCGGGGCGATATGATCGCCTTGGACAGCGAGATCGAGGCGATGCGTCGGCTGGTCGAACGACGGGATACGCTTCTGGGGCGAGCCCTCGTCGCCGGACTCGACGGCATGCGCGCGCTCCTCGAGGGAAGGTTCGAGCAGGCCGAGGTGTTCGTCCGGCAGGGGCTTGGGTTGCTTTTGCGCAACCCGGACCCCGCGGCTCTGGCAAGGGCTGGAGGACAGCTAGCCGTTCTGCTTCTTCAGTGCGGGCGGTTCGAGGAGCTGGGCGGGGTGCTGGAGCAGCTCAACACCCGCTTTCCGGATCTCCTGCTGGCGCGCTGCGCGAAGGCCCGCTTCGAGTGCGAGACCGGCCAGCCCGAACGCGCGCGCAGCTTTTTCGAGACGCTGGCCGCGCGGGAGTTCTCGCCACTTCCCCAGGACGCCAGCTGGCTGCTCAGCATGGCTTTGCTTTCCGAGGTGTGTCAGGAGCTCGGCGACACGGATTGCGGCGCGCAGCTGTACGGATCGCTTCGGCCGTATCACGCACTCGCTGCCTCGGCAGCGGAATCCGCCTTCTACGGGTCGATATCTCACCACCTCGGTGGTCTGGCGACGCTCCTCTCGGAGTCGGTCGCAGCAGCCGCCCATTTCGAGACCGCCCTAGAGATGCACAGCCGGATGGGTGCGCGCCCCTGGCTCGCCTACACCCAGCACGACTTCGCACGAATGCTCCTGGCCGACGGCAAGGCGCGCGATCGGAACCGGGCCCGAGAGCTCGCCGGCGAAGCCCTCGACACTGCGCGCGAGCTCGGCATGGTCAGACTGGCCGAGCGAGCGGAGGTGCTGCAGCGGGAGATCCAGAGCGCGATTCCTCTCCGCGCGCGCCGCCGCTTCTGGAGCCTACGAGCTTGAACGGGGACGTTGAGCGCTCAACACCGTCCCCGCCTACTCCTCCGAGTCGTCTGATCCGAGCTCGGGGAGGAGCCGTTCCGCCTCGCCGGAGGGGAGCTCTTCGACGCTCCTGAGGCGGCTCTCGATGGTGCGGCTCTTCTTCGAGGCGTCCCCGATGTTGCTGCTCGCCTCGTGGAGCTTCTTCTCCACCTTCTCGAGGATGCCGGTGAACTGGCCGAACTGTTTCTTGACGGCGCCGAGCAGCTTCCAGACCTCGCTGGAGCGCTTCTGGATCGCCAGTGTGCGGAAGCCCATCTGCAAGCTGTTCAGCAGCGCGGCGAGTGTGGTCGGTCCGGCGATCGTCACGCGGTACTGCTGCTGCATGCCCTCGGCCAGCCCCGGACGCCGCAGCACCTCGGCGTAGAGCCCTTCGGTCGGCAGAAACATGATGGCGAAGTCGGTGGTCTGGGGCGGATTCACGTACTTGTCGCGGATCGAACGGCCCTCCTCCTTGATTCGCGCTTCCAGCTGGCGGGAGGCCTCTTCCGAGGCTGCCGGGTCGCCGCGTTCCTGGGCATCGACGAGGCGCTGGTAGTCCTCCTGGGGAAACTTCGCGTCGATGGGAAGCCAGACCACGCTGCCGTCGTCGTCGTCGGGCCCCGGTAGTCTGAGAGCGAAATCGACCCGCTCGCTCCCGCCCCGCTTGGTGGCGACGTTGCGGTCGTACTGCGCGGGCGTCAGCACCTGCTCCAGAAGGTTGCCGAGCTGGATCTCGCCCCAGGTCCCCCGCGTCTTCACGTTGGTCAGCACCTTCTTGAGATCGCCGACACCCGTCGCCAGTGTCTGCATCTCGCCGAGCCCCTTGTGGACGGCTTCGAGACGCTCGCTCACCTGCTGGAAGGACTCGCCCAGACGCTTCTCGAGGGTTCCCTGGAGCTTCTCCTCCACGGTCTCCCGCATCGCGTCGAGCTTCTTGCCGCTCTCCTGCTGGATCTGCTGGAGGCGCACGTCGACCACGCCGCGCATCTCGTTGACGCGCCTCTCCACCGAGTCGCTCATCCCCTTGATCGACGCGCCCACCTCCTCGCGCAGGTGCCGGGCGTTTCCCGTGTTCTCCTCGCGGTTGCGCTTCAGCTCCTCCTGCACCAGGCGCTCGGCCCGCTCCTGGGCGCTGGCGAGCGCCTCGATCTTCGGGGCGAGGGGCGCGACGGGGTCTCGGGAGGTTCGGCGCAGCAGCACCGCGAGCAGGACGATGGCGACGCCGAGCAACACGGCGACGAGAATCAAGAGCGCCAGGACCAGGCGGGGGTCCTCCGTCAACACTGCGACGAGAGTCGAGAGCGCTTCGACCAAGCGGTGCTCCTCCGTTTGACGGCATGATAGAATTTTCGTCGCGGCGCCGCGCGATTCGGTGCAACCGCGACTGGAATCAGAGCGGCCCGCGAAGCAGCGGAACGAAGGCGACGGCGTCGTAGGTGTGCTCGTTGCTGGTACCGTCGCTGCGCTTCTCCACCACGGTCAGGTGTTGCACTCCGCGGCCCCCGACGGGCATCACCAGGCGCCCCCCGGGCGCGAGCTGCTCGACGAGGGGAGGGGGGATCCGGTCGGCGGCGCAGGCGACCAGCACCACGTCGAAGGGCGCCACCTCCGGCCAGCCGTTCCAGCCGTCACCCTGTCGGACCTGCACACCCTTGACGCCGAGCTCGTCGAGGCGCTTCTTAGTCGCATCGGCCAGCTCCGGAACCCGTTCGATGGCGAAGACCTGGTCCACGATCTCCGCGAGTACGGCAGCCTGATATCCGCAGCCGCACCCCACCTCCAGGGCGCGCTGTCCCGGTGCGGCACCGGCGAGCTGGGTCATCACGGCCACCACGTAGGGCTGGCTGATGGTCTGGTCGTGGCCGATCGGCAGCGGGCCGTCGTGATAGGCGCGGGGGACCAGCTCCGGGGGGACGAAGCGGTGGCGGGGGACCGAGCCCATGGCGGCGAGAACGCGGGGATCCGAAATCCCGCGAGTTGCGAGCTGCTCGCCGACCATCGCCTCGCGGCGCTCCTCCTGGGGCGAATCTCCGTGAGCCTGGCCAGCCACGTCTCCTGCATACCAGAATCGGACCGCTCTCGGCTACGGAGACGGGGATCCGGCCCGGCCGCGGCGAGATTCTCGAAGCCAGCGGCGAGGCGATCGACTATCCTGTAGCTAGTGTCGGGCCGCTGGTGGGGGGACATCCGGTGGGCAAGGCATCTGCCCGCCCCCCGGGGGTCAGAGACCCTATCATCGGCATCTCGACGGGGAGGTGACGTGGAGATCCACTGGATCAATCTCGATGGTCTCGAAGAGAAGGATCGGCAAGGTGCCGAGGACAAGTTCCGTAAGCTCGGGGCGAGCCACGACGACCTGATCGATCTCCGAATCACGGGCAAGAAGAACGGACACCGAGCCCCCCCCAGCGAGGAGGTCCGGATCGCGTGCCTGGCCCGCGGTCGAGAGATCGTCGCTGCCAGGAGCGCGGATCAGGTGGGGCGCGCCCTTCACGATGCCATCGAAGCCTTCGAACGCGAGGTCTGGCGATTCCGCGAGAGGCGCCGCGACCGTCGCGGTGGCCGCGCTCGCACCGAGAAAGAGTCCGAAACCGAATAGCCCCAGCCGCCAGGAGCCCGAGAGCTCAGATCTGGATTCTCTGCCAGGCTCCCGAGCGGAAGCGCCAGACCAGGGTCGCGCTCAGCACCAGCACGTAGATGGTGCCGCCGATCCAGGCGCTGGTCAGGCCGCCTTCCAGCTTCACGCCCAGCAGGTAGGCGAGGGGAACGAAGAGCCCCCAGGCGAGAGCCGACTGGGCCAGGAAGGGCCACCGCGTGTCTCCCGCGCCACGCAAGGAGCCGCTGGCCACGATTCCGAAGGCGTCCATCAGCTGGAAGGCGGCGCCGAGGCGCACCAGGGGCACACCGAGGGCGATGACCTCCGGGTCGTCGGTAAAGACGCGCATCAAGAGCTCTGGTATGGAGAGAAACAGCACCGCGATTGCGCCCCCCAGGATTCCGGCAAACTTCTGGGCCGAGCGGAAGCTCCGGATTGCCGCGGGGCGATCCTCGGCGCCGATGTAGCGTCCCACCAGTGTCGATGCGGCCACCGAGATCCCGATCGCCTGCATGAAGGACATCGAGAGCAGCGCCACGAAGGCCTGGCTTGCAGCCATCTGCACGTCCCCCATTCGCGCCACCAGGGTGGTGAAGACGGCGAAGGAAGCCATGTCGATCATCCACTGGCCGCCAATCGGCAACCCCACACGCACGAAGCGTTGGATCTCGGCCGGGTCGGGTCCGACGAATCGCGTCGCGAAGCGCTCCGCCAGCGCACGCCGGCTGAAGGCGACGGCCAGGAAGGCCGCGTAGATCCACTCGCCTATCGCCGTCGCCGCACCGGCGCCGGCTACCTCCCACTCTGGGAGCCCGAGCTTCCCGAAGATCAGGCCGTAATCCAGCACCGCATTGACGACGTTCGCTGTGACGGCCGCGTACAGGGGCGTCCGTGTATTGCCGACGCCGCGGAAGAACGAGATCCATACGAAGGCGATGGCGATCCCGCTGATCCCGAGAAGCCGCGGTCGCAGGTAGAGCAGTGCTACCTCCTGGAGCTTCTCGGAAGGGCCGAGCCAGCCCAGCAACACCGGCGCCGCGATCCAGACCGCGGCGGCAGAGAGCAGCGTCGTCGGCACGATCAGGTACAGGCCCTGCCAGGCCCAGCCGCCGCACTCCCTCTGCCTTCCGGCCCCGTCGGCCTGGGCGACGAAGGTCTGGATGCCGGAGGCGGTTCCGAAGAAGAGGCAGAAGACCGTCCAGCTCCAGACGCCCGCGAAGCCCACCGCTGCGAGCTCGGTCGCGCCCAGCCGGCCCACCATCGCCGAATCCACGATTCCCATCACCGTGGCAGAGAGCTGGGTGAGGATCACCGGGTAGGCGAGCAGCCCCACCTCGCGCAGGTTTCCGCGAGCTGCCTCCGGTACAGCCGGGGGGACGATTTCGGTCGGGTTCGCCACTTCGAAAGCTCCAAGACGCCGGAGGCCGCGGTCGCTCTCGCGTCCGCGGCCTCCGGAGATGCCGTCTCAGGCTCGTGTTGGGTCTGGAGCGGACGCGCGATTGCAGCTGAGCTCGGGATCCATTCTCATCGCGCGTCTCCGATTCGTCCGACGCAATCAATACCACGGGCTCTGGATGAGCTCAAGGCCGCACCGATCCGCTTCCTCGATGGAGGTCGCGGAAACGCGAGACGTCAGTGACGGCCGCAGCTCCGGCGGTGGATCAGCTCTCGCGGTTCGGCATCAGGACCCAGAGCACGATGTAGACCAGGATCCCGGGAAACGCCGCCGACAAGATCGACACCAGCACGAAGAGCACCCGCACCAGAGTCGCGCTCCAGCCCAGCCATTCGGCGATCCCGCCGCAGACCCCGGCGATCATGCGCTGGTCGCGGGAGCGCTGGAGTCCTGAACGCTGTGTGGGCACTGGATGGTCTCCTCTTGCTCTCGAATCATACTACGCACGGGAGACGGTGGGGGTTCGCGACGACTTCGGTTTTCCGCTCCGGCGCCCGAGCCGAGGACCCCGAGCCACACCCAACCCCGCTAGAACAGATTGGAGACGATCTCGGCGCCGCCCACCCAGGTGCCGAGGATGCTGCCGAAGGTGGTGAGGAGGAAGACCAGGAAGATCCGCAGCAGCCGGTTCTTCCACCATCCCCGGAGCGACCCGATATCTCCGGCCACCTCCTTGAGCTCGCTGACCAGGGGGGGCTTGAAGTAGGTCTGTACGAACGCGGTCACGTAGCCGGCTCCGATCACCGGAGTCAGACTGGTGATCGGAGCGGCGAGGAAGGCGGAGATGATGGTGGCGGGGTGGGCGAGGGCGACCGCGGCGCCGACCGCGGCCGGAATCCCGTTGGCGAGGACCCAGAAGAGCAGATTCTCACCGGCGGCGGAGGCGCCCTGACGCAGGCCGATCAGCAGCAGGGAGCCCAGGATCACCGCGGGGATGCCCCATCCGACCCATTTCCAGGTCGACGAGACCGGCGGAAGGGCGCTCAGCTCCTCGAGATCTGCCGTCCGCCCCTCGACGAGCGCGCGGTGCATTCCCTCCAGGTGCCCCGCCCCCACCACGGCGACGATGCGCTGCCCGGAAGCCCGCTTGATCCGTTCGGTGAGGAAGGCATCCCGCTCGTCGATCAGGACGGTCTTCAGGCCCGGGAAGGCCTCGCCCAGCTCCTGCATCAGCTTCGACATCACGTCCTGCTGGCGGAGCTCTCGAAGATCCTCCTCGGTCAGCTCGGGCTTCTCGAAGATTCCACCCAGGAAAGAGGAGAGCAGCAGAAACTTCTTGACCAGGGAGAGGGAACCCCAGGCGCGCCGCAGTGTCACGCGAATGTCCCGGTCGCAGAGGGCCACGGGGATGCCGCGCTGCTCCGCCGTCCGCGCTGCCTCCAGGAGCTCGGTCCCCGGCTGAACGCCGAGCTGGAGGCCGAGGTACTTTTGATAGGAGGCCAGAACCAGGTTGAACATCAGTGTGGCGAGCTGCTTGGAGCGGATCACCTGCTTGAGATCCAGCGATTCGAAGCGCTGGGGCTGCGAGAGCGCCTGGTAGCGACGGGAGTCGAGCTCGATGCAGACGCAGTCCGGCTCCTCTTTCTCGATCACCTCGCGGACCAGGTCGACGGATTCGCGCGAGATGTGCGCCGTGCCAACCAGGACGAATTCCCTTCCCTCGAGGGCGACCAGGTGGACGTCGGCGGGGTAATCTCGGTGCTGCGCAGCGCTGGCTTCCGGGTCGATGATGGCATCCTCGGTGTGAGTGAGGAGTGTACTGCAGCGATTCGACTCGAGGAGGAAACCCGTGGGTGACGAAGAGGTCAAGTGGCTCTACCGCGAGCTCCCCGGTCTGGTGCGCCGCGGCATCGTCCCGCCCCCGGTCGCGGCACAGCTCCGCGATCATTACGGCACGCCCGCGTCGCCAGCGCGCCCTCCTACACGCTCCCTCGTGGTGTTCGGCGTGCTGGGAGCGACCCTGGTCGGGCTCGGCGTGATCCTGCTCCTGGCGCACAACTGGGATGGGCTGACCCGCGCCGCGCGCGCGGCTCTGGTCTTCGCGCTGCTGCTGGGCGCTCAGGCTCTGGGGGGCTTCGCGCTGCTCTCCCGTCGCAGCTCGGTGGCGTGGACCGAGAGCGCTTCCGGCTTCCTCGCACTCTCGGTAGGGGCCTCCCTCGCACTGATTTCCCAGACCTACCAGCTCCCCGGCGAACCCCGCGAGTTGATCCTGGTCTGGATGCTGTTGATCGCCCCGCTTCCGGTTCTGTTTGGTGCGGCGCTTCCGGCGATCGGATACTGGATCGGGATCACCGCGTGGGCGCTGATGGATCCAGACGCGCCCGCATCCCTGCCGCTCTGGGCCTCGCTGGCGGCGATCGGGGTTGCCGATCTGCTTCGAAGCAGCCGCTGGCGGGTGCCCTCGGCCCGAAGCGCAATCCACGCCTGGATGGTCGCGGTCGCCCTTCCCCTGGCGCTGCTGGTGCTCCTCGCCTTCGAGAGCGGGGTGGTGTGGGCGCTCCTCGCGCCGGCTCTGGGAGCGGCCATGGTCGCCGCCGGTCGCATCGCCGACGAGCGGGACCTCCCCCAGCTCGGCCTCCCGTTTCGGTTCCTCGGAACGCTGGGTCTGGGCGCGCTGGTGGTGGTGCTGAGCTTTCCCGTCTGGGACGAGCTGCCGCTCTGGACGACAGCGCCGGGTGAGATCTGGCGGTCGCGGATCGCTCTGGGGCTGGCCGCCCTCCTGGCGGCCTTCGTGGTCCCGTGGGCCTGGCGCGAGGTTGCGTCGAAGCGCTGGCACCGCGCCTGGCTCCTCGCTGCACCGGCTGCCTTCGGCATCGCCCTCCTCGCCGCCGATCAGCGCGACGGGGTCTTCTCCGCTCTTCTCGTCAACTCCTACGGCCTCGGGCTCGGGCTGACGGCGGTTCTGGCCGGTCTGCGCGCGGGCCGGATCCGCACCACCAACGCGGGGATGCTCCTGCTGGCGGCGCTGATCGCGGCCCGCTTCGTCGATTCCGAGTGGAGCTTTCTGGCTCGCGGCCTGGTCTTCATCGGCCTGGGGGGCGCCTTGCTCGGGCTGAACCTGCGGCTTCGCGCGCGACTCCACAGGGAGGATGTCTGATGTCGCTGCGGATCGGATCGGTGCTCTTCGTCGTCACCTGTGTCGCGCAGCTGGCCTACCCCGCGAGCATGATCGTCGGCCACGAGCGCATCCTGCGCGCGGGAACGCCGGTGCGAATTCGCTGCCAGACGGTGGATCCGAGCGACATCCTGCGCGGTCGCTACGTGCGACTTCGCCTCGAGACCTTCACGGTTCCGGTAGAGAAGCCCGAGGACTACCACGCAAGCTCGACGGTCTACGCACTTCTCGAAACCGATGCGGAGGGCTTCGCCCGTCTCGGCGGAATTTGCAGTCGAGCTCCCGAGACCGGACTCTACGTTCGGGCGCGGGTTCGAGAAGTGAACGCGGAGACGAAGGAGGTCACCGTCGGCCTTCCCTTCGACCGCTACTACATGGACGAGTACGACGCGCCGCGCGCGGAGAATGCCTACCGGAGCGGCGCCGGGAAGGGCGATGCCTTCGTGGTGCTGCGCGTGAAAGGAGGACGGGCCGCGATCGAAGACCTCTTCGTGGGCGGCCGACCGATTGCGGAGCTCCTCTCCGACCAGGCGCCCTGACTGGGCCTGGACCGGACCGGATCCGGTGAACGGCGTTCAGCGAGTCAATCCGCCTCCAGGGGGTTCGCGAAGCCCAAAATGGGGCAGTTGCCCTCCTCTCCCACCAGTAGGAAGGGCTCCGGCCCTTTGGCGTGGTACTCCATGGTGGCCTTCCCGAGCTGCCGCGCCTCGTCGCAGGCGGGATCCGCCGGAAACATCGCCACCGTGTCCATGGCTGCGGCCCAGCGGATCTCCAGCGCCAGTGGGAAGCGCCCGCGGACCAGCACCTGGTCCTCTCCCTCGAAGATGGTGCGAAACTCGACCTGAACCCGGGGAGTCCGGTGCGGAGAGCGCTGGCGCGGCAGGTGATCGCGCCACTCCCGAAGCGAGGCCACCCCGATCGGCTCGCATCGCCGCTTCTCCTCGTCGACGACGCTTCCGAGGGTCCCGAGGTGCAGGTAGCGCAGCTCGGCTCCGGGGCGGATCAGGGCGAGGCAATTCTCGTTCCGCGGAAAGAGGAATCGCAGCGAGAAGCGTTGACCCGAGAGTCTGGCGTTTAGATAGGGTCCGATGGTCGCGACCTCGGAGATCCGCACCAGGGATCGCGCCTGGGGGGGGCGCTCCGGCTCTTTGGCGGGCGGAGCAGTGGCACAGGCCAGGGCGACGAGGCCGCCCAGGGCGGCGAGGAGCGCATCCGGCCTTCGCATCCACCGAAGATACAGGATCGCCTCCCGTGCCAGGAGCAGGTCGGCTCTCAAGGTTCTCAAGGGGTTGGGATGTTCTTCCGATCGAGAGGCCTGGAGGGACGGTGGCGGACACCCGAGCGTTCAGTTTCGTCTGCGAGCAGCTCGAGGCGGGCACCTCTCTGGACCGGCTCGAGGCCCGCGGAACAGTGCGGCTGGCCCTCAAGCAGGCGGGCCTCGAGGCCCGCAGTGTCACCCCCGACCAGATGGCCGTGGTGGTTGCGCGCATCCTGCCCGAAGAGCTCTCCACCCGAGGCATCGAGAACAGCGCCGGCCTCTGTGCGTCGATCGGCGCGGACCTTCAGACCCTCGAGGCCGGCGACGTCGGGGAGACTCCCGACGCCGTCTTCCAGCGTCTCGGAGGCACCTCCCCCGTCTAGTCTTCACCCCTCGCTTGACGGACGCGAAGGGGTTCCCATCATTGAGGGACGGTGCGGGCTGCGAACTCCTCCCCGCAGCCGGTGTCTCAACCTTTCGCGGAGCCCATCAATGAAACGAGTCGCCCTCTTCCTCGCCACCAACATCGCCGTCCTCGTGGTGCTGGGAATCGTCCTCCAACTCCTCGGGGTCGACAGCCTTCTCGACGAGCAAGGCGTCGATCTCGACCACCGGGCCCTGCTGATCTTTGCGGCGGTGTACGGGATGGGCGGCTCCTTCATCTCCCTGGCCATGTCCAAGTGGATGGCCAAACGCTCCACCGGCGCCCAGGTGATCCAGGATCCCCGCGGCCAGGCCGAGATGTGGCTGGTGGAGACCGTCGGAAAGCACGCCAAGGCGGCGGGGATCGGCATGCCCGAGGTGGCGATCTACGACTCGCCGGCTCCGAACGCCTTCGCGACCGGTGCCCGCCGCAACAGTGCCCTGGTGGCGGTCAGCACCGGCCTGCTCCGCGGCATGAACAAGGACGAGGTCGACGGGGTGCTCGCCCACGAGGTGAGCCACATCGCCAACGGCGACATGGTCACCCTCACACTCATCCAGGGCGTGCTCAACGTCTTCGTGATCTTCTTCGCCCGGGTGATCGGCCACTTCGTCGATCGCGTCATCTTGAAGAACGAGCGCGGCCTCGGCATTGGATACTTCGTCGTCTCGATCCTGGCCCAGATCGTCCTGGGCATTCTCGCCAGCACCGTCGTGATGTGGTTCTCCCGTCAGCGAGAGTTCCGGGCCGACGCGGGCGCGGCGCGTCTCGCCGGAGCCAATCGCATGGTGGCCGCCCTCGAGCGTCTCAAGTCGGGCGCCAACGAGCCGCTTCCGGCCCAATTGAACGCCTTCGGCATCTCCGGCGGCGTCAAGAGTGGGCTCGCGGTGCTCTTCGCCTCGCATCCGCCCCTCGATGAGCGCATTGCTCGCCTCAAGGCCATGGGTGGGTGAGGCCGGCGCTGACCGCGCAAGCAGTGAGCCGTAGGCGAACGAAGTTCACGAGGCAAGCGAAGATCGAGACGCTCGGCTAGCGGCAGGGGAGGGTGAGGTGGAAGCTGGCCCCTTGGTCGGGTCTGCTATCGACCCAGACGCGCCCGCCGTGTGTCTCGACGATCTTCTTGACGATCGCAAGGCCGATTCCCGTGCCCCGGCGACCGTCCTTGCGAGGACCGAGACTCTGGAAGATCTCGAAGATACGGTCGTGCTGGGCGGGATCGATTCCCTTGCCGTTGTCGCTCACGGTGATCTGGTGGCCGTCCTGGAGCGACTTCACCTCCACCCGGATCCGCGGCTGCTCGACTTTTCCCATGTGGTCGAGGGCATTGCCGACCAGATTCGAGAAGAGTTGGTAGAGCCGCGTGCGATTGCACATCAGGAGAGGGGGGCTCTCGGGAAGCTCGAGGGAGGCGCCCTCTTGATCGAGTCGGGGCTTGAACTCCGCGTACAGCGGAGCGAGCACGGTTCGGGGATCGATCAGGGACTTGTCCGCCTCGGTTCGCCCGATCCGCGAGAGCTCCAGGAGGTCGTGGATCAAGCTCTCCATGGTGCGGCCGGCCTGCTCGATCCGATCCAGGAAATGCCGGCCCTTCTCGTCGATACGGGCCCCGTAATCCTCACGTAACAGGCGCGAGAAGCCCAACAGGGAGACCAGAGGCGAGCGCAGGTCATGAGACACCGCGTCGACGTAGTGCTCGAGCTGGGCGTTGGAGCGCGCCAGGTCTTCCTCGGTCCGGCGCCGCTCGGTGACGTCGCGAAGGTAGGCCACGGCGCCCATCTCGGTTCCATCGCGCAAGCGCAGCAGGCTCGCCGAGACCGAGACACAGATCACGGTACCGTCCCGGCGGCGCAGCTCGAGATCCTGACCCCGAACGGGATGCCCGGGGCGCAGTTTCTCTGCGATCCGATCCAAGCCCTCGCAGCGCTGCACGTACAGATCGATGGCCTTGCCGGCGATCTCCTGCTCCGGGCGGTCGAACAGGTGCTCTGCGGCCGGATTGACGTAGGTGATACGGCGGTTGCGGCCGATGATGACGACACCGTCCGGTGAGGTGTCCAGGATCGCCCTGAGGCAATCGAAGGAGTGGGGAAACTGGCGGTCACTCATCCGAACCACCTGCTCCTCAGCGTCGACGGGGGCCACGGAGTCGTCAAGACGGGCCTGCCCCGGAATCAGCGGGAGCGCTGAACGCCGATCGAGCCCGGATGCGATTCCATGGCGGGGGTTCATGAAGTCGCCCGCTACCTCGAATTCTTCAGGGGCTCCGATGACGCTGCCCCCCAGTCCTTCCACGCTACTCGGAAGCATCGGCTCTCCTGATCTCATCGCTGGTGGCTCCTCGAGACTCGATCGGCGCAGCCCAATGGAACCTGATCCCGGACTGAGGTGTCGGTGATGCCGCTCACCAGCTCGTATCCCGATGCCTCCAATTGGAGACCCTCGGTCGTGAAATACGAAATACGTAGCTGTCCTTTCCTCTCGGACAGCAAGGCGTCACAGAGGCGGGGCGCGCGGCGGACGCCGCTGAAGGTCCTGGTTCTAACCTGTGGTGGCGAAACCCCGGACGCAATTGCGTCCTTCGTTCTTGGCCTCATAGACTGCAGCGTCAGCCGCTGCGACCAACTGACTCTCCGTCCTTGCGTCGGTGGGGAATACCGCAACCCCAATGCTCGCTGTGAGAGCAATTTCCAGTCCGCCTGGGAGTTGAAAAGTTTCATTTTCGATTCTCGCCCTCAGCTGATTTGCCATGCTCAAGGCCTCTTGTCTCCCCGTCTCTGGCAGGATGAGAATGATCTCCTCACCTCCGTATCGGGAGACGTGGTCCACCGAACGAACGCTACGTGAGATTCGCGCAGCCATCGCTTTGAGCGCCTCATCCCCGACCTGATGGCCATGCTGATCGTTCACCGATTTGAAGTGATCGATGTCCAACATGAGCAGGGCCATGGAGTGATGGTACCTCTCGGAACGTTTTAGTTCGGCAGTCAGATATCGAAGAAATTCCCTCCGATTGAAAAGTCTGGTAAGGCTGTCTCTTGCGGCCATTTCCTCGAGCCTGTCAGCCATGCTGTCGAAGGCCAGGGCGAGCTCGCCAAACTCGTCCGTCGAGAGCTGCCCAATACGATGAGAAAGCGACCCGCTCCCAAATCTCCTGACTCCAGTTTGCAGCGTTTGCAGTGGACGCAGGATCGAACCCGCAATCAGCAACACCACCACGATTGAAATGACGATGCCTATGGCGATTGCTCCAATAGCCAATACGTAGACGCGCTGAAAATACTCACGGGCGACATGCGAATAGCTCTCCATTTCGTGAAGCATCAGGACATTGGCTCGTTCAACGGATGAGAGGACCTGGTCGAAGTAGTCATCCATGATGTCCATTTTCTGCATGGCCAGTTCATCTTCAGCAGGGTCGGCCAACATCAAGATTTGCTTGGTTACTTCGGTCTCCTTTGCCCAGAGCTCTTGAGCATCGAGGAGCAGATCCCCTTCCTCGGGGACATCCAGGCTGGCGGACAACACCTCGTCGAAGGCCTGATCGATCTGCTCTGCAAGGCGGAGAAACTCTTCGCGTTCTTCCTGTCCGCCATGGATGATGTAGTCCTTCACAGGCCTGTACGCCCTGCTGAGCAGTTGACGAAGCCGTGCTGCTGGCAGGAGCTCTTCGGAAGCTTCTTCCTCTATCTCATCCAGAAACTGAATCGCCTGTTCGAGCAAGACGAAGGCACCGAGACCCATCCCCACCAGCGGAAGCAGCATGATGCCAAGACCTGCGATGAGTCTGATCCGAATCGAGGTCCGCAACAGATCAACCCTCTAGAGTGACGAGGCTCGGCGAAAAACCAGTCCAGTATTCTCCCTTCTCGCGTCTTGCGAGTCGGTCGAATCTTTGCGCTGTTTCCGCAGGAACCCCCCTCACCTAGAATACTCGAACTTTGGAGCTAAGGTGTGGGGTCGGCCCGGCGGATCGACGGGCTAGGCCGCGACTGAAAATCGCCGGTACTCGAGAGACAGGGCGCGCGCCACGGCCTGGTGGGTGATGTGCCCGTCGTGCACGTTGAGGCCGCACGCCAGGTGGGGATCGGAGGCCAGCGCCGCCTCCAATCCGAGGTCCGCCAGGGCCCTGACGTAGGAAAGCGTCACGTTGGTGAGGGCGAAAGTGGAGGTGCGCGGCACTGCCCCCGGCATGTTGGTGACGCAGTAGTGTACGACGTCATCCACCACGAAGGTCGGCTCGGCGTGCGTCGTCGGCCGGCTGGTCTCGAAGCAGCCCCCCTGGTCGATGGAGATGTCCACCAGAACCGCGCCGGGCTTCATCTTCCGCACCATCTCCCTCGACACGAGCTTGGGTGCGGCGGCCCCGGCGGTCAGCACCGCGCCGATCACCAGATCCGCGCGGGTCACGAGCGACTCGATCCCGTCGGCCGTCGAGTAGGTCGTCTTGAGGGAGGGGCCGAAGAGGGCCGAGAGCTCGCGCAGCCGCTCGATGGACTTGTCCACCACCGTGACATCGGCTCGCATGCCCACCGCCATCTCCGCCGCGTGGGTGCCGGAGACGCCACCACCCAGGATCGCCACCGTGGCGGGATCCACCCCCGGCACCCCGCCGAGCAGCACACCGCGTCCGCCGTTTGCCTTCTGTAGACAGCTCGCACCCACCTGCACGGACATCCGGCCCGCTACCTCGCTCATCGGCGTGAGAAGCGGAAGCGACCCGTCCGCAGCGGTCACTGTCTCGTAGGCGATGGCGCTGGCGCCCGAGTCGCAGAGCGCACGCGCCTGGGCGGGGTCGGGCGCGAGATGGAGATACGTGAACAGCACCTGGCGGGGCCGCAGCATCGCGCACTCCTGGGGCTGCGGCTCCTTCACCTTGACCACGAGATCGGTCTCCGCGAAGACCGCAGCTGCCCCGTCGGCGATCCGCGCGCCGGCGTTCTGGTAGTCCGCGTCCGTGAGTCCGATTCCGGCACCGGCCTGGGTCTCGACGAGCACCTCGTGGCCCGCTGCTACCAGCTCCCGAGTTCCGGCGGGCACCAGGCCGACGCGGTACTCGTGCACCTTGATCTCCTTGGGAACCCCAATCCTCACGTCGCTCTCCTCGCGGCCGCGGCGAGCCATCAAATCCCTTCAATTCGCTCGACAAGAATACACCTGGAACTGGGAAGGATATTTGAAAACTTGCTCGATATCACCTAATTTCTGAAAGAATCTGTCTTATATTTCGATTATTTCGAAGAAATCTGTCAATTCATCCAAAATTGGCTATGGACACCTACGACCGGGCCATACTCGATGTGCTTCAGCGCGAAGGGCGGATCCCCAACGTGCAGCTCGCAGGCCGCGTTCACCTCTCGGAGTCCGCCTGCCTCAGACGGGTGCGCGCCCTGGAGAAGGCGGGTCTGATCGAGCGCTACACGGCCGTCGTCAACCAGCAGAAGGCCGGGATCCCCGTCAACGTCTTCGTCAGCATCATGCTCCAGCGCCAGGATCAAGCCGATCTCCAGACCTTCGAGGAGGCGGTCCAGGGCGTGCCGGAAGTCATCGAGTGCTACCTGATGACGGGGGAGTTCGACTATCTGCTCCGAGTGGTCGTCTCCGACGCGGCTGACTTCGAGCGCATTCACAGCCAGCACCTCACCCGCCTTCCCGGCGTGGCGCGCGTGCAGTCGAGCTTCGCCCTCCGAACGGTGCGAAAGTCCAGCGTGCTGCCGATTCGCTAGGAAGCGTCGCCGGAGGCGGGCCCCGCCGCGCTCAAGCCGCCCGCGCAGGCTGCCGAAGTGCGACCCAGGGCGCGACCGGCTCTGGCGCCCGGGGCAGAACGGTGGAATTGGAAGAGAACGCGAATCGCCGCAAGTACCCGAGGGTCGAGATCGGGGATCTCGTCTCCTACACGCCTTTCGCCGCACCTACGAGCCTCGGGGAAGGGAGGGATGTCTCGCTGGGCGGCATCCGCTTCAGGGTCGTCGGCTCCCGCCTGATCGCCGGCGAGCTGCTGCGGGTGAGCTTTACCATGGGCGATCAGACCGTCGACGCCGTGGGCCGCGTGCTCCGGACCCATCGACTCGACGAGAACTCCATGGAAGTTGCCCTGCAGTTCGTCCGCGTCGACCCGTGGGTCGCCCGGGTGATGGAGAGGGCAGCGGAAGAGGACCATCGCGCCTGACACCGTCCGACACCGAGTCGCTCAGACGCCGAAACGGTCGCTCAGATCTCCGAGAAAACGCCGCAGGCGATCTTCCACCGCGGAATCGAGATCCGCGAAGGCAATCCCCATGCCCGGCGGATGGCCGGGAGGCGCCGGGTCGCGACCGATCTGGGAGTAGACCACGGTTGCCTTGGTCAGGAGCTGACCATCGGGGAGCGCCAATTCGAGGGTGATTCGCGTCTCCTCTAGGAAAGGGAAGGGCGTCTCGAGAAACGCGCCGCGCAGGGAGAGGGTCGAGACGATCACGTCCTTGCGGCGGATCCCCGAGAAGGTGCGGGCCAGCAGCGTCGTCGGGAAGCGAGGCACCTCTCTCTGGTCGGAGTACTCTCGAGCCGAGAGGGCGTTGCCCAGCACCTGGCGCAGCGCGCTCTCGTCGAAGGGCTCCCAGAGGGCCAGCTCCACGCCGCCTCCGCGGAGACGAATTCGGGTCGGCTCGTCCGCCTTCGGGCCGACCACGACCAGGGTTCGCCGAGCGTCGCTGGCGGTCGAGCGGAGGGCGCCCTGCACGGCCCCGATGCGGTCGAAGTCGACGCTCGGCGGGAACAGCAGCACTCGGATTCGAGGAGCCTCCTCGCGCGCCAGCAGCAATGCCTCCTCCCAGTTTCTCGTGTAGAAGACGTCGACGCCGATTCGGAGGATGCGCAGCGGTAGCTCCGCGAGGGCCTTCTCGTCGCTGTCGACGATCAGCGTGCACTGCGGATCCGTCATCGGAGGCTCTTCCAGCGCGTGGGAGTCGATCGTCCTATCGGCGTCTTCGGCTCGGTTCCTGACCCCACCCTGGTGACGATCTGACCTACTCGGCGGGCTGGACGGAGAGGAGCTCGATCTCGAAGATGAGTGCGCTGTTGGGCCCGATCTTGGATCCAGCTCCGCGCTCGCCGTAGGCAAGCTCGGGCGGGACGAAGAGCCGGTACTTCGCTCCGGGCCGCATCAGCTGCAGGCCCTCGGTCCAGCCGGGGATGACGCGGTTGAGGGGGAAGGTGGCCGGCTCGCCTCGGCCGTAGGAGCTGTCGAACTCGCTGCCGTCGATCAGCGTGCCTCGGTATTGGACCGTGACGGTGTCGGTCGCTGCGGGCGGGTCTCCTTCCCCTTCGGAGAGCACCTGGTACTGAAGCCCGCTCGGCAGCGTGACCACGCCATCCTTCTCCGAATTGGCGGCGAGGAAGGTCTCGCCTTCCGCCAGGTTCTTCCGGGCCTGCTCTTCGCGCTGCTGCGCGGCGGTAGCCGCGGCCTGCTGCGCCAGCTCGGTCAGCGTCTGGCGCATCTCCTCGGGTGTCATCAGGGGCTCGGACCCCGCCTGGGCATCCATCACGCCCCTCACCACCAGCTCGGGGTCGATTTCCAGGCCTTGTCGCCTGAAGTCGCCTCCCACCTGGTAGCCGATGCTGTAGCTGAGCTTCTGCCGCTCGCCCGCGAGGTCCGGTGCCTCCGCGGCCAAGGAGGGGCCGGAGAGGAGCGCGAGCCCGATCCCCACCATCATCATCACGTTTCGCATTCCGATTCCTCTCCCCTGAATCCGGGTCGTGTCCCTGAAGCGGAGCACCCGCCGCTGCGGGCTACTCCCCCGGTTCGATCGAGATCAGCTCGATCTCGTAGATGACCGTGCGATCCGCCAGCGGGCCGCGCCGCGCGTAGGCGAGATCCGCCGGGATGAAGAGCTGCCACTTGGCGCCCTCCCGCATCAGCTGCAGGGCCTCGGTCAAGCCCCGGATCACGCCGCTCACGTGTAGCGTCTCCGGCTCGCCCTCCCCCTGGAAGGAGTTGTGGAACTCGGTGCCGTCGATCAAGGTGCTCCGGTAATGGACCTCGACCTTGTCGCCCGGCCCCGGGCTGCTTCCCGTGCCCTGCTCGAGCACCTTGTACTGCAGACCGCTCGGCAGCGTGACCACGCCCTCCTGCTTGGCGTTTGCGGCGAGGAAGGCCTCTCCATCGGCCCGGTACTTCTCCGCCATCTGCTGCTTTTGTGCCCGCTGGCTGGTCTCGATCTTCCGCTTCAGACCCACCAGGATCGGATGCATCTCCTCCGGAGGGATCGACGGCGCCGTCCCGCCGAGGGCGTCTCGAAGCCCTCGCAGCAGGGCATCGGCGTCGATCTCCGCGGCTTCGCGCTCGAGATCACCCCCGATCTGATAGCCGAGGCTGTAGCTGAGGCGTGTCGTGGAAGTTTCGAGGGGCTTCTCTTCGGCAGCCAATCCCAGTGCAGGAAGCAGGAGTGCGCCGGCAACAAACAGGAATACCATTCTCATCGCTTCGCGTCCTTTCCACTCCCAACGTAGATCAGTCGCCCCGAAGTCCCAAGTAGCCGAGCGCCCTTCCACTGCTCGATTAGGCCCGGTGATCGTTTTCCGGCTCCGGGTCGCCCGGCAAAGAACGGGGCCGCCCATCAAGGGCGGCCCCGGTTCGGGTTTACGGGTAGAGCCGAACGCCTACAGCACGCCGGGGCAGGAGTCCACCCCTGGTGCGGCATCGACGCAGTACGGACGCATCATCTCGTTGTCCTCGTGCTCGACGATGTGGCAGTGCCAGACGTAAAGGCCCGCGATGTCGAATTTGGCCTTCAGCCGGGTGACCTCACCCGGGTAGGCGATCACCGTGTCCTTGTAGCCTGTCTCGTTCGCCTCAGGGGGCATTGGCAGACCAATCGGCAGATTGGTGAGCGGGTCCAGCAGCTGCCGGTCCACCACCTCATAACGGACCAGGTGAAGGTGGATCGGGTGTCCGTCCACGGTCAGGTTGTAGATGTCCCACTGCTCGGTGTCACCCTGGATGGGACGCTCTGTCATGGGATCGGACCAGAGCATCGGGACACCGGCGAGCACCTCCGTCGCGGGGTTGCACGCCGGGGGCACGGTCGCGGTTGGGAGTCCGGTCACCGCATCGACGCACTCCACTTCACCCAGCAGAGCCGCCTTGGGCGCCATCGGCACGCCTGCCGGTAGACCCGCAGCATCGAGACACAGCGGCGGCAGGGCGCCCGGCACTTCCACGACGTTGCCCAACGCGTCGACGGTGACACAGAGGTTCGCCGACTCCTCCTCATTGAGGGAGAGCGTCTTGGTGGCGGCGAGCGGTGCAGGGTTCGCGGGCTCCGCGTTCAGTACCAGGCTGTAGGGGTCGGTGGCGGTCAGGTCCGTCGGACTCGACCCGAGCAGCGCCGAGTTCACCACGAACTGCATCACCTGGCCGGTGGTGGCCGGGTCGGCCGGGATGTCCGGGAACCCGCCGAAGGGGGCGTCCGGCGCGGTGTTGACCATACGCACCACGGTCCCGTTCTTCAGACCCCGGAAGTCCACGATCACGTCGGCCCGCTCAGCCAGGCCCAGGAGGAGTGCCTGGGCCTTGTACTTCGGGTTGAGGCGATCCAAAGGAACCAGCCCGTCGCCCGGCAGCGGCGTCGCCTTGCCTGTCTTGATCTCCACCACCTGGGGCAGGAACCCCTGGTCGCCGCCGATCTGGTAGATGAAGAGCTCCTTGTTCGTCTTGCCTTGCTTGTTCACTTGCTTCAAAGACAGGTTGAGGAACCGCGAGTTGCATCCGTTCAGGAGTCGCAGCCGGTAGAGGGCCGGCGCGACCTCCAGCTCGGGCCAGGTACCGCCGTTCACCACCATCGTGTTGAAGAAGGCCTCGGGGTTCCATGTGGGAGCGATGTCGGAGCCCGGCACGAAGGGGATCTGGAGCTCACCGGTCCCCGTCGGAAACTGCCCGTTAGGTTCGGTTCCGTCGACGTTCAACCCCTCGAAGAAGGCCCGGTTGTCCGGATAGAACAGGGATCCGTCGGCGTTGAACGACCGATCCTGGATCACGACCGGGATCTCCCGGATGGATTTTCGGACCGGGTCGCTGGGGGTGTTGAGGGCAAGAACGCCCTGACCCGCAACGGGAGCCGGGCTCGGAAGCACGCCCGGGAGGCCCGTGGGGCCCTCGACTACGCTGTCGAAGAGGCCACGGATGAGCCAGAAGCCCGCCGGCCCCGCGTAGACATTCAGGCGGGTCATGCCCAGCGTGTGGTCGTGGTACCAGAGGGTGGTTGCGGGCTGGGTCTGATCATAAGAGTAGTCGGCGTACCCGAGATCGCCCGGATTCGTGCCCGTGGCGTCGTCGAAGAGCGTCCCGCTCGTGTCGTACACAACAGGGTCGACCCCGGCCGGCAGCCACCAGGCCTCGGGGTATCCGTCGCTGTGGGGCTGTACGTGCGCGCCGTGCACGTGGGTCACGATGGGCACGGGCCCGGTGTAGGGCGTCGGGTCGTTCGTCGTGCAGTCCTTGGTCTTGGCTGGGTTAGCGCACGCCGTCGGCCCCGGGTTGGCCCAGTGCAGGGTCTGGTCGACCACGGGCCCGAGCAGGTGCGGCAGGGGGGCACCGAAGGCATCCACCAGATCGTTGATCCACCGGACGTTGACCGGCACGTTGGACGTCGTCTCTACCGTATAGGCCGGGTAGTTGAACTGGGAAGCGGGGTCCGGCGCCGCTACCGCCGGAACCGCGTCCGCTGCCGGGCCGTAGCTCCACACCTTGGTCGCGGGAAGCGGAGCCGGCAGAATCTGCTGGTTGAACTCACGCACCGCGATGTCATAGTTGTCAGCCCCCGAACCGTCGTTGTTCATCACCGGGGGGATGACCAGCGGCGTCACGTACTTCGGGACGGTGGTCGGGTCGAGCGTGCCGCCCGGCAAAGGCTGCGAAGACGCACTCGTCGCCCCGAAGGCCGCGAGTGAAACGATCAACGCACCAGCGGTCGCTACGACCCTGGGGCGTCCTTTGATTCTCTGCATTTCATGGTTCCCTTCATGAATGTCCAAGGCTATTCACCCCCAAGGGGCTCTTTCTCTGCGTTCGATCCCGAATGGCACCCGCGGGTACGGCTTCGAAATCGATCCAGCGCAGGTTCGGCCGTAACACGCAGTGAGTGTGGGTCGAACGGAACACAGCGGGAATAGCGAGAATTCATCATTCGCATGATCGATTTCGCGCCATTCTGCGGGGTCCACACCCAACCAGGGGAGATTGTCTCCGCAGTGAAGAGGTCGCCGCCCGCGGGTGAGGACCCCTGCGCCGAGAGATACCCCCGATCCCATCCCCTTGGTGCTTCGAGGTCGCCGAGGGACCGGCCAGATAGGGTCGGATCAAGTAGAGAGGGTGGGAAAACCCCTGTCTTCCTGGGATAATGCCGGGGTCGTCCAGCCGCCGGGAGTACGTAGATGCCCAAGGAGAATGAGCCGCAGACCATCGACGTCGAGCCGAGGGGCGAGGGCGACGACGCGGCACCGCTTGTCGCAGGAGCGTTCGCTGGTTCTCGCGCGGGATCTCCTCCCCGAAACGCTGCTGATCGTGCCCGCCTACGAACGTCCGCTCTTCCCCAAGATGATGGGCCCGGTCCTGATCGCAGGTGAGGGACTGAAGCGGGCGGTGGTCGAGGCCCTGAAGGCGGAACAGAAGCACCTGGGCGTGGTCCTGGCGCGCGCCAACCCCGAGCAGCTTCCCGGGGGACCGGCGACTGCGGCCGATTTTCACGAGGTTGGCGTCGCCGTCCAGGTGGTCCAGGCTTCGCCGCCGCCTGCCGATGGCCCCCTCCAGCTGGTGGGCCAGGTGCTCCAACGGTTCGAGATCGTCGAATTCGTCACCGAAGGTCCCGCGTTCCGAGCGCGGGTGGAGTACTGGCACGAGAGCGAGTTCGAGTCCAACGAGGAGCTCAGGGCCTACTCGGTCGCGGTAGTGGACAGCATCAAGGAGCTGGTCAACCTGAACCCGTTGTACAAGGAGGGGCTGTCGCTCATCCTGGACCGGCTCGACGTCCACGATCCGGGCGTCCTGGCCGATTTCGCCGCCGCCATGACCACCGCCTCGGGTGAGGAACTCCAGGAGGTTCTCGCCACGCGCAGCGTCCGCAAGCGGATCGAGCAGGTGTTGATCCTCCTCAAACGGGAGATCGAGATCTCCAAGCTCAAGACGCAGATCTCGAAGCGGATCGAAGAGAGGATGTCCAAGCAGCAGCGCGAGTTCTTCCTGAAGGAGCAGCTCAAGGAGATCAAGCACGAGCTCGGGTTGTCGAAGGAGGGAGCAGAGGCCGAAGTCGACCGCTTTCGGAAGAGGATCGGCGCGCTGACGCTGACCGAGGAGGCCCGCGAGCGGATCGACGAGGAGATGGACAAGCTCAAGCTGCTCGATCCTTCTTCACCGGAGTTCAACGTCGTCCGCGCCTACCTCGACTGGCTCACGGTATTGCCTTGGGGTGTCTACACGGAGGACAGCTACGACCTCAAGCGTGCCGCGAGCATCCTCGACGAAGACCACTACGGCCTCACCGACGTCAAGGATCGGATCCTCGAGCTGATTTCGGTCGGAATCGTCAAGGGTGATCTGGCGGGATCGATCATGCTGCTGGTCGGCCCTCCAGGAGTCGGCAAGACCTCCGTCGGACGCTCGATCGCGCGGGCGCTGGGCCGCGAGTTCTACCGCTTCTCGCTGGGTGGGATTCGCGACGAGGCCGAGATCAAGGGCCACCGGCGCACCTACATCGGCGCCATGCCCGGGAAGTTCATCCAGGCCATCAAGACCTGCAAGACCGCGAACCCGCTGATCATGCTCGACGAGGTGGACAAGGTCGGCGCCAGCTTCCGGGGCGACCCCGCCTCGGCGCTGCTGGAGGTCCTGGATCCGGAGCAGAACCGGGACTTCCTCGACCACTACCTCGACGTCCGCTTCGACCTCTCGAAGGTGCTCTTCGTGTGTACCGGCAACCAGCTGGAGACGATTCCCCGACCGCTCCTGGACCGGATGGAGGTGATCCAGGTCTCCGGCTACATCCTCGACGAGAAGCTCGAAATCGCGCGCCGCCACCTGATCGGAAAACAGCTGAGGGAGCACGGTCTCCGCAAGGATCAGGTGGTCCTCTCGAAGAGGGTTCTGCGGGAGATCATCGATGGCTGGGCCCGAGAGGCGGGAGTCCGGAGCCTGGAGAACAACCTCAAGAAGATCTTCCGAAAGGCGGCCAAGCAGATCGTCGAGGACGGCGTGGACTCGGTGAAGGTGCAGGTCGGCGATCTGCGCGGTCTGCTCGGCAAGCGCCTGTTCACCGAGGAGACGGCGTTCGGCGAGCCTCGGGTGGGCGTGGTGATGGGGCTCGCCTACACCGCCCTCGGTGGAGCGACCCTGTACATCGAGGCCAGCCCGGTTCCCGCTTCGAGACCGGGCTTCAAGCAGACCGGCCAGCTCGGCGGTGTGATGGTGGAGTCCTCCGAGATCGCCTACAGCTACGTGCGGTCGATGTTCAGGGACGACACCGAGGCCAAGGAGTTCTTCTCCAACCACCTGATCCATCTCCACGTTCCTGCCGGCGCCACTCCCAAGGACGGTCCGTCGGCAGGGATCACCATGGCCTGCGCTCTCTACTCCCTGGTGACCGGAGAGGCGCCGGCCGCCAACCTGGCGATGACCGGTGAGCTCACCCTGAGCGGCCTGGTGATGCCGATCGGAGGTGTCAAGGAGAAGCTGATCGCAGCCCGCCGCGCGAACGTGAAGACGCTGATCCTGCCCGAGGAGAACCGCGCCGACTACGAAGACCTGGGTGAGGAGATCGCGAAGGGAATCACGCCGCACTTCGTCCGCAGCTTCGATGAGGTGCGGAAGGTCTGCTTCCCGGGTGGTTCGCGAGGGAAGAGCCGGCCACGACGGCGCCGCTCGCGCGGCGCCGCCCCGCCTCGCGGGTGAGTCGGGCCGGCTAGGGGTTTTCCGAACCCCCCCACGGGATTGACCTATAATTCCCGGAGCTCTGGACACCTGAATGCGTCCAGGCGGGCCTCATTCGAGGTGCGGTCCTGGCGGAAACCGGGCAGTTCAGGGTGACTTGAAGCAGGAGGCGGAGATGACCGACGCGATGACCCCCAGGAAGGCGATCGAATTTGCCATCAAGACCGAGGAGCTGGGCACGAAGTTCTATCAGCAGCTGGCCCTCAAGTTCTCGGACCAGCCGGAGCTGAAGGAGCTGTTCGAATTGCTGGCGAAGGACGAGATCATGCACGAGGCCCAGTTCCGCAGGCTCCTGGAGAAGACGCCGCCGGACGAAGGCGTGTCCACCGGACCCGAGTTCCAGTACCTCCGCGCCATGTCGCTCTCCCAGTTCTTCATGGGCCAGGACGGGCTCAAGAGGAAATCCAAGGAGATCGAGGACGAAGAATGACGCCCTGGGAGTCGCGTTCGAGCTCGAGAAGGCCACACTGGGGTACTACAGCGCCATGAGGGAGGTCCTCGGTGCCAGCGACACCCTCGACGGTGTGATCGAGGCGGAGAAGGCGCACCTCACCAAGGTGATGCAGTACATCGCCACGGACTCCAAGTTCAGGGGGCTGGCGGACAAGTGGTGAGCCTGCTCGGCCGGTAAGGCGCCCCAGGGCTGATGACTGAGCGCGCGCGCATACTGCTCTTCTCGATCGGGATCATGGCGTTGGCCTCGGCGTCGACGGCCGCCATCGCCATCTACGTGCTGTACGATGCGGGATTCAGCGTCCACCGTGCCCGCTTGCATGAAGTGGCCCAGAGCCGGGCGCGGATCATCGAGGCCATTGCGGGCTTCGATGCCAAGTTCAGCGCGACCGCCGTTCCAGGAGGGGCAATAGCCGCCACGCTGAGCCAGATCGTCGCGGCGCACGAGGAGTTCGAGGGTTTCGGCGAGACCGGTGAGTTCACTCTCGCCCGACGCAAAGGCGACCAGATCGTCTGGCTCCTCAGGCATCGGCACGGGAATGTCGCGATGCCTCAGCCGATCCCTTTCGACTCCGGAGTGGCCCAACCCATGTGTCTCGCACTGAAGGGGGGGAGCGGGACCATGGTGGGACTCGACTACCGAGGAGTGGAGGTACTCGCAGCGTACGAGTACATACGGGGAGTGAACTGGGGAGTCGTCGCCAAGATCGACATCGCGGAGATCCGTAGGCCCCTGCGACGTGCTGGACTCCTGGTCTCGGGTATCTCCCTCCTTGCCATCGCCATCGGCGTCGGGTTCATCCTTCGCATCACGTCTCCGTTGATCCAACGGATCGAGGCTCGCACGCACGAGCTCGAGAACGCCCATCAGCGTCTGCGTTCCCACGCTGCTCAAGTGTCGATGGAGGTCGAGCAGGCGCGGCGCAGACTGGCCGTCGACCTGCACGACGGGATCGGCCAGCTGCTGGCCCTCCTGAACATCAAGCTCGCGGTGTTGCGCCAGAAGACGGAAGCCGAAGCGTTCGATCCAAGCCTCGAGGAGATGCAGAGCCTCATCGTCGAGGCGCGGGAGCAGTCGAGGGAGCTGACCTGGCAGCTGAGCCCTCCCGTCCTGTTCGAGGTGGGCCTGGTGGCGGCGCTCCAGTGGCTCGTCAAGGATATGGAACGGCGCTATGGCCTCCGGGTGACGATGGAGGAGGAGGGCGAGCGTGTCCAGCTGGACGAGGAAACAAGCATCTCGCTCTTCCGGGCCGTAAGCGAGCTGTTGATCAATGTGGCCAGACACGCGAAAATCGATCGGGCCGTAGTCCGCGTCTCGAACTGGGTCAGGGACATCATGATCGTCGTGGAAGACCAGGGTGTCGGGTTCGATCCTTCCGAGGATGCCAGCGAGTACGGCCTGTTCAGCGTCCGAGAGCGAATGCATCACCTCGGCGGGATCCTGACCATCGCATCGAAACCCGGTGAAGGGACGAAGATCACCCTCATCGCACCCCTCCGCGCCCCGGGTTCGGAGGCGAAGACGGAATCGGCATGAACATCCGGATCCTTCTCGTGGACGACCATCAGATGATGCGGGACGGCCTCCGCTCCGTCCTCGACATGGCGGACGACCTCGACGTCGTCGGCGAAGCCAGTAACGGCTACCAGGCCCTGGAGATGGCTCGGACGCTGCGGCCCGACGTGATCGTGATGGACATCGGGATGCAGGATCTGAATGGCATCGAAGCCACTCGCCAGATCATCGCCCAGAACCCGCGGGCAAAGGTGATCGGGCTGTCCACCCACTCGAGCGAGCCCTACGTCATCAGCATGCTCGAGGCAGGGGCCTGCGGCTACGTCCTCAAGGATGCCGCCGTTGACGAAATGCGCCGCGCCATCCGCGTGGTAGCCGAAGGGCATCATTTCCTGAGTCCGGAAATTGCGGGGTCGGTGGTGTCTTCTCGTCTTCGGGGTCCGTCCCAGGGCGGTGCTTCCGCGCCTGCCGCGCTGGCACCGAGGGAACGCCAGATCCTGCAGCTCCTGGCCGAGGGCCACACCTCGTCCGAGATCGCCCGGCGGCTGCACATTGCGACCACCACGGTAGAGAGCCATCGGCGGAACATCATGAGGAAGCTCGACTTGCACAGCGTCGCGGAGCTGACCAAATACGCGATCCGCGAAGGCCTGACCTCCCTGGAACGCTGACTCCGTCCCTCCGGCTCCCCAATTCCAGCTGCTCGACTCCCTGGATTTAGGGCCGGATTTACCTGTCCTTGAGGATTCAGTTTTTCTCTCCGCCCTGGGAGAATCCCTAGGGTGCCGAGATTTCCTCTGCCAGACGAAGAATGAGTCCAAATGAGAATCGAACAGCTGATGACGAAGGCGGCGAGAACCTGCCGAGTGGGCCAAAGCCTCAGCGAGGTCGCTCAGATAATGCGGCTCAACGACTGCGGATGCCTGCCGGTCACGCCTGACGATGGCTCCCAGCGGCTGCTCGGAATCATCACCGATCGCGACATCTGCGTGGCGGTCCGCTCGGGCGGAGGTGACCCCGGGGGATTCCAAGTGGGTGATGTGATGACGGAGGTGGTCCGCGCCTGCAATCCGGGAGATTCCGTCTCCGAGGCCGCGGCGATCATGGGCGAGGCGCGCGTGCGTCGCCTTCCGGTCGTCGATGAGTCCGAGCGGGTCATTGGCCTGCTCTCGCTGGCGGATCTCGCGCTCGAAGCGGTGCGGCAGGACACCGGGAAGAGCCCAGAAATCACCATGGCCGAAATCGGCGGATTGCTGGCGGCAATCTGCCGGCCGCGTGAGAGCGGAATCGATTGGCCAGGCAGCTAGAAGAGGTATGCGACGTGTTGGCTAAGTCAGCGCTCCAATTGAGGTCAGATCTCCGACCGGTCCGGCCTGGACCTGCTCTGGTCAATCTCAAGGAATCGAGCAATACCCGGTGTGAGACAAGGAGTAGCACCGAGGCAGTGACGCCGGGTGATGCCCCAAATGCCTCGGGACAGCTTCTCGAACTGCTCGACCGAACCGACAACCTGATGAACGAGGTCCAGACCGTCCTGCGACGGATTGGTGTCGAGCTGGAACGGTTGGGCATTTCGCCGTCGACGTTGCCTCCTTCCTCGCGACCTCGCGCGTGTCCGGAACTCGATTCACTCTCTCCCCGCGAGACGGAGGTCGTGAAGCTGTTGGTGGAGGGTCATCGCGTCTCTACCATCGCGCGGAGCCTCTTCATCAGCCCACACACGGTGCGCAATCACCTCCAGGCGGCGTATCGAAAATCCGGGGTGAAGTCGCAGGTAGAATTGATCGAGATGCTAAAGGGTGCTGCGAGTCCGAGCCCCGCCCCCACGGAATCGGCGCATTTTGGGTGAGACCCGTCGCCCGGAAGACCGGGACGAGAATGATTCACTCTCCGCCGACGAGCTCGCGCGGGTGGGCGCTCCGGCGCACGAGGCTATCGAGCAACGCGAGGACGGGGAAGCCGTCGCGTTCGATATTCACCCGGTCCTGGAGTCGGCCCTGAACCTCGGGGCGAGTGCCGGTCTCGGTCTCACGATCGCCCATGGCATCGAGAAGAGCATGGGTGGAGAGATCGAGGTGACCAGCACCCCCGGAAGGGGAAGCACCTTCCGGGTGAAGCTTCCCGCGGCCCTCTCTGCGGACTTCCCCCCCGCTCACTTCTCCGTGGATAGGGCCTGGAAGCGGCCGAACTGATTCTCGTCGACACGCTCTGAGGAAGGTGCGCGCAGTGAGCGGCAGGCGAGCGAAGTTCACAGTGATCGCGGAACCACGCGTCAGTGATGCCGCTCACGAGTCCGTATCTCGATGCCTTGGCACCCGGTGATATGCCTGTAGTCAGGTTGCTCGAGGAACGCAAGAGAAGATGCGTTTCAGTTGCCGTGACGGAAGTTGGCGGAGTCAGAACCTGCCAGCGGCGCAATTGAAAACGCGTAACTTTCCTTTCCTTCAGGAAAGCAACGCGTCGCAAAGATCTCGGGTACAGTTCGTCGAATTGATGCGCCGGACCGCTCTTCTCCGACGGTGACGCAGCTCTCGGATGTCCTGACCTGGTCGGCGGATCGACAGCCTCCGGGTCTCGCTGAGCGCTCACATCTCCCTCCACTGGTATGCAGCACTCGCGTATTGGCGTCGATACGAAAGATGGTCGTTGTGTATTCCTGACCGACTGACCCGCAGAGCGCTTACCGTTCGGTCGCGTGCGGCTTCCGCTCGAGATTCGCGCTCGCCGGTCCCGCGACCAGGCGTGTCTGATTCGAACGAATAACTCGAACGACTGTGCGTCTGGCACACAGTCTCCAAGTACGAGGCACACGATAATCACGTGGGCGCGAGACGCAGTACCACTCGAAGAGGAGAACAGCAGATGGGAGCCAAGAGTTTGTTTGCCGTGGGACTGGGGCTGGTGGGAGCGCTGGCCCTGATCGTCGTCTGGACAGCGCGATCGGAAGCGTACGAAGTCTACGACGGCTGCGCTTCGTCTTCGTGTCACGGCGATTTCCGTTCCAGCCCTTACATCTCGCTCTCCGACGGTTCGAACTGGGGCGACGATCTTCACGACGTTCATCGCAGACTCATGCTCGGTGGTGATTGCGACACCTGCCATCAATCGAACTCGCTGAGCCCGGTCTTCATTGATTCTTCCGCCGGCGGCGCCGGACTGGCTCCCATCTCCTGCCTCGGTTGTCACGGACGCGCCGAGACCGACGCGGGCGGGTCGGTGACCGGCGCGGGCCTGCGCCAGCACCACTTCAACGCTGGCGAGACGGACTGTTCCGACTGCCACGACGACTCCAACCCGGACTTCTTCACCACGGTGGGCGAGGATATCCTCCCGCCCTACTACGCGAACCCGGGGGCCGGACACAGCATCTCCGACGATCCCTGCAATCCGCCGCCGTTCCCGGAGGATTACACGGCGGATGACATCGGCCTCGACAATGACGGCGACAACGTCTACGACGGTGCGGATCCTGACTGCGTGCCGCCTGCCACGCCGACGCCGGTACCGACTCCCGCGCCGACGCCGGTACCGACTCCCGCGCCGACGCCGGTACCGACTCCCGCGCCGACGCCGGTACCGACTCCCGCGCCGACGCCGGTACCGACTCCCGCGCCGACGCCGGTACCGACTCCCGCGCCGACGCCGGTACCGACTCCCGCGCCGACGCCGGTACCGACTCCCGCGCCGACGCCGGTTCCGACTCCCGCGCCGACGCCGGTGCCGACTCCCGCGCCGACGCCGGTGCCGACTCCCGCGCCGACGCCGGTGCCGACTCCCGCGCCGACACCGGTGCCGACTCCCGCGCCGACGCCGGTGCCGACTCCCGCGCCGACGCCGGTTCCGACTCCCGCGCCGACGCCGGTTCCGACTCCCGAACCGACGCCGGTTCCGACTCCCGCGCCGGCGCCGACACTGCTGGACGTCGACATCACACGGTTCAGCGCGAATGTCGAGTCCAAGGGCAGGCGGGAGGCGATCAAGCTCAAGCTGGAGGTGAAGAACAGCGGATCAGTGTCTGGAGTCGCCAATGCCACCGTGGTCGGCGTCCAGAACGGGGTCGAGGTCTTCTCCGAGACCACTCGCGTCCGTGCCCGGCTCCGGAACCGCGCGACCAGGCTCCGGTTCTTCTTCGTCCCGACGATGCCCGGTGAGATCCTGTGGACCGCGACCGTCGCCGACGGGGACCCGGACGTCGACGTAGCCACGGCGCGGACGGGGGTGGTTCTCGAAGGCGGCGATGACGAGTACGATGCGGAGCACGCGGAAGACGACGATGTGAGGATGAGGCGGACGACGAGGAGGAGGACCAACCGCTAGGGGCGAGAAGCGAGCGGATTCCGGGACTGACACCCCGGGGAGAGGGCCCGGGAGCGGCCGAAACGAGTCTCGTCGACACGCTCTCAGGAGGGCGGGCTAGCGCTCGCCCTCCACAGGCCACGTCTCCGGTGCAGCCACAGGAGGGCAGGCAGGAGGAGGGCCAACTCCACGCCGAGGCCGACTCCCCAGATTTAGGTCCAGATTTACCCGGATTTGAGGATCCTCGTCTGCCCCCTACCTGGCGAAACTTACTCAGGCTCTTGGAGAGACTTCACGGGAGCCTCCTGAAACAACTCTCGGAGCGTTGAGGCTGTGTCGCGAGGGGCGGCGCGGCGCAGAGTTCTCCAGTCGATCGGGGTGAGGGGTGCGGAGCGGATCGGAAATTGCCTCGATGAGTTCTCTGACCGTGCGCCAGCATCGACCCCGGCCGCCCGGAATGCTGCTTGTCTTCCTCGGCTTCGGTTCGCTCCTGGCGGCGAGCTGGACCATCTACGCCGTGCTCTGGTTCATCGAATTCGGGGGCCGCCCTAGCTCCGTCGGGCTCGTCGAGCTCTGGTCCAGCCCGAGGGCGGCGGAGGTCCTCTCCAACATGGGCGAGGTGCCGGTAGCCGTGCTAGCGATCGCGCTCACCGTCGTGGCCATCCTGGTCGAGCTGGCGTCGAGCCGCTACACGTCCCGCATCGCGCCGCTCTTCATCCGCGACCCGGTGAACGCGCTCGTCCTCGGCGGCTTCGTCGTCACTGTGGTGCTGGTCTTGTGGGTCGACATGAGTCTCCACGGACCCGACTACCCGGAGACGATGGTTCTGGCAGCCACGTGTGCGCTCTCGCTCGCCGTCCTCGGCCTGCTGCCCTACTTTGGTTACCTCCTGGGGTTCTTCTCGCCCGGCAATGTGATCGGTCGGGTCCAGCGCCAGGCGCTGAGCGCGCATCCGGCGCGCCGCGCGCTCGGGCGCCTCGGTCGACCGGCGCCGCGAGACGGTCATCGCCAGTGTCGAGCAGCTGGCGGACATGATCCTGATCGCCATCAAGAACGACGAGAGCGCGGTCGCCGTTCCCGCCATCGAGGCGCTCTCCGAGCTGGCGCGGGCCCAGCTCCGCTGAAGCGGGACCTCCCGGCGGCGTGGTTCGCGGTCGAGTCCCTGGCCGAGACGGATCGCGATTTCGTCACACTGGATCCCGAGATGATGGGCTCCCTCAGCGAGCGGCGGACCTGGCTGGAGGCGAAGATCCTCCGCGGTTACCAGACGGCTTTTTTCCGAGGACTGCACGGCGCTCCGGATCTGAACCACCTGATCTCGATCCACACCCATCGCATTGCCTCCGCGGCGCTCCGGGCGGGCGATCGTCCGGCGCTGCGACTGGCCCTCCGCTTCCTCAACACCAACCTCAGCAGGAGCATCACGGTCCGGGACGTGCGGAGTGCCCAGAACGTGCTGGCCGAGTTCCGGAGCTTCGCCTGCGAGGTGCTGATCGCGGCGGGCGAGTTCGAGCTGGTCAAGGAACTGGCGGATTGGCTGCAGTACTACGCCAGGATCTCCTTCGAGATCGGAGAGACCTTCGTGACGGAGGCCGCTGCCCACGACCTGGCGGAAATGATCATCCTGGCGCACACCGCGGGGGCCGAGAACCAGGACGCCATGCTCGACATCCTCCTGCAGGTGGACCGCGTGCCGGGTGGCCTGACCGGGCAGGAGTCGGCGCTCAGTGGCGTGCGAAAGGCCCAGCTGAAGCTGGCAACCTACTACCTCAGCTTCGGGGACATCGAACGCGCCCACCGGATCTTCGACGACATGAAGCATGAGTCGCGGGAGCGCCTGCGGACGATCCACCTCGAGCTGGCCGATCTCGCCGATCCCGAGTGGTGGGAGATCACCAACCGGGAGATCAACTGGGACTACCTCCCCGAGCTGCAGAAGCGACAGCTTCCGGTGTTCTTCAGCTGGTTTCGGGAGGAGGGACTCAGCGTCGTTCCCCAGCCGGAGGCTCGGCGCTGCGGCCCCGTTGGAGGGGCTTAGCAGCAAGCCCGCATTTCCCACCAGCCCGCTAGACTCACCCAGCCCAAGAGATCTCCAGATTGGGAGCCGATCCGGCCGGCTGCGCAGCAGGCCGCGACCGGGCAGGTGTGCGGGATACTCCCCATGGATCCACTGCTGCGACGCACCGGGAGGCGGAGCGAGATGGCGGAATACGAGAAGCTCGGAGCCTTCTATCTCGGACGCGGCTACGACGTGGAGAAATCGCGCGTCCGCGAAGAGGACCTGCTCTACGACGCGAAGGATCTGACCACGCACGCCGTCTGTGTGGGCATGACCGGGAGCGGCAAGACGGGGCTCTGCATCACGCTTCTCGAGGAGGCCGCCCTCGACGGCATCCCCGCCATCGCCATCGACCCGAAGGGCGACCTCGGCAACCTCCTGCTGGGCTTCCCTCAGCTGCGGCCCGCGGATTTCCTCCCCTGGCTGGACCCCTCGGAGGCGGCGCGGGCTGGGCGGACACCCGAGGAGCACGCGCGGTGGACGGCGGATCTGTGGCGGAGGGGTCTTGCGGAATGGGGTCAGTCGGGCGACCGGATCGCCCGACTCCAAGAGGCCGCCGATCTCGCGATCTACACCCCGGGTGGAAGCGCGGGGATTCCGCTCACCGTGTTGCGCTCGTTGGCGGCGCCCCCGCCCCAGGTGGCCGGCGACGAGGAAGCCTTGCGCGAGCGCACCCTTTCCGCGGTTTCGGGCCTGCTGGCGCTGGTGGGTGTCGAGGCGGATCCCATCCGCAGCCGGGAGCACATCCTGCTCTCGGCGCTGATCGATCGCGCCTGGCGCGAGGGGCGCGACCTCGATATCGCCTCGCTGATCCGCGAGATCCAGAGCCCCCCCTTCGACCGGCTCGGCGTGCTGGACCTCGAGTCGTTCTTCCCGTCGAAGGACCGCTTCGAGCTGGCCATGACCCTCAACAACCTGCTGGCCTCGCCGGCGTTCGCCGCCTGGAGCCAGGGCGAGCCGCTCGACGTGGGTCGTCTGCTCTACACCGACGAGGGCAAGCCGCGGATCGCGATCGTCTCCATCGCACATCTCTCCGACCCGGAGCGCATGTTCCTGGTCACGATCCTTCTGAACGAAGTGATCGCCTGGATGCGCACGCAGCCCGGCACCGGCAGCCTGCGGGCGCTGCTCTACATGGACGAGGTCTTCGGCTACTTCCCGCCCACGGCGAACCCGCCCTCGAAGACTCCGATGTTGACCCTGCTCAAGCAGGCCCGCGCCTACGGGCTCGGGGTGGTGCTGGCGACGCAGAACCCCGTGGACCTCGACTACAAGGGGCTCTCGAACGCGGGTACCTGGTTCCTGGGAAGGCTGCAGACCGAGCGCGACAAGGCCCGGGTGATCGAGGGCCTGGAGGGCGCCTCGGCAGCCGCCGGCGCGGGCTTCGACCGCGCCAGGACCGAGCGGATCCTCGCCGGGCTGGGGAGCCGGGTGTTTCTGATGAACAACGTCCACGAGGACGAGGCCGTCGTCTTCCACACCCGCTGGGCGCTCTCCTATCTTCGCGGACCGCTCACCCGCGAGCAGATCGCCAGGCTGATGGCGGAGCGCAAGCAGGCCGCCCCGCCGGCTTCGCGAGTGCGCCCGGCCGCGCCTCCCGTCTCCGAAGCTGCGCCGGCCGCCGAATCCACGCGTCCGGTGGTTCCCCCCAAGATCGAGGAGCGCTTCCTCCCCGTCGCCGGGACGGCCGGGCCTCGGGGAAGGCTCGTGTACCGCCCTGCCGCACTGGGTGTCGCGACGTTCCACTACACGAAGGCGGGCACCGACATCGACGTCTGGAAGAGCGTGGCGCTTCTCGCGCCGCTTGCGAGGAGACGAGGCGCTGTCGATGCCGTGGGAGGGGGCCAGCGTGCTCGAGGGCGGTGCTCCCGACCTCGAGGACGATCCCGAGGAGAGCGCGGAGTTCGCGTCGCTCCCGGCGGCCGCGACGCGGCCGGCCAGCTACCGCGCTGGTCGAAGATGCTCCGGACTCACCTCTACCGGAGCCTTCCGCTTCGGGTCTGGCAGTCTGCCGACCCGCGAGCGATATCGCGCCCCGACCAGAGCGAGGGCGAGTTTCGCGCGCAGCTCCGCCAGCTGCTGCGCGAGAAGCGCGACCTCGAGCTGGAGAAGCTGCGCAAGCAGTACGCGCCGAAGCTCGCGCGGCTGGCGGACCGGATCCGCAAGGCGGAGCAGCGGGTCGAACGCGAGCACTCGCAGTACCAACAGCAGAAGATGCACACCGTGGTCTCCGTCGGGGCGACGGTGCTGGGCGCGATGTTCGGCCGCAAGCTCGGGAGCCTCGGCAACGTCGGGCGGGCGACGACGGCGGCGCGGGGGGCCAGCCGCACCGCGCGCGAGCGGGGGGACATCGCCCGCGCCCGGGAGGATGTCGAGGTCCTCCAGCAGCAGCTCCAGGAGCTCGAGGCGGAGTTCGAGGGGCGCCTCGAGGCCGTGCGCGACCAGCTGGCGAGGAAGACCTGGCTCTGCGAGGAGCTTCCCATCCCTCCCAGGAAGTCCGATCTGACCGTGGAGCGCGTGGCGCTGGTCTGGACCCCCTGGCGAGTGGACGCGGAAGGCATCGCAGAGCCGGATTTCCAGCTTGCTTCACCGGGTCGCTGAGCTCAGCCGCGGGCGGTTAGGCGCTCTCCGGCATGACCCCTATGCTGTCCGGTGATTGCTCAGGTGGAGGGACTCCTGTTGACATCCTCTTTGCGGATTCGCTTTCTCGGCGCGGCCGGCACCGTGACCGGCTCGCGTTTCCTGCTCGAGACGCCGCGCGCGAAGGTGCTGGTGGACTGCGGGCTCTTTCAGGGGCACGAAGAAGCTGCGCCTGCGGAACTGGAATCCGCTCCCCGTGGAGGCGGACGAGATCTCGTCCGTCGTCCTCACCCACGGGCACCTGGACCACTCCGGCTACCTCCCGCGGCTGGTGCGCGATGGATTCGGGGGGAAGGTGCTGGCGACGGCGCCGACCACCGAGATCGCCAAGCTGATCCTCGCCGACTCCGGCCGCTTGCAGGAGGAGCAGGCCGAGTACGCCAACCGCGAGGCGTTCTCGAAACACAGCCCCGCGCTCCCCCTCTACACCGAGGAAGATGCGACGCGGGCGATCGGGCGGCTCTCGCCGGTTCCCTACGAGGAGTGGATCGAGGCCGCGGAGGGGGTGCGGGTGCGGCTCCGCTCCGCGGGGCACATCCTGGGCTCGACCTCGGTCATGGTCGAGGTGGAGAATGGCGAGGGGGACCCCCGGCGGATCCTCGTCTCCGGTGACCTCGGTCAGGACGGCGAGCCGCTGATGACCTCCGCGGCGCCGATCGGCGAGCCGGCACCCGACGCGATCCTGGTCGAGTGCACCTACGGCGGCCGCACCCACCGCGAGCAGTCCCTCGACGAGGACCTCACCCAGGCCATCAACGACGTGGTGGCGCGGCGCGGAATCGTCCTGATTCCCGCCTTTGCGATCGGACGCACCACCCTGGTCCTGTATCGCCTCGAGCAGCTCGAGCGCGCCGGAGCGATCCCCGAAATCCCGATCTACGTGGACAGCCCGATGGCCGTGAGCGCCAACGAGGTCTACTGCCACTTCGGAGACGATCCGAACCTCGCCGCGGACCTGCGCACCGACTCGGCGGACTTCTGTCCGCTTCGCGACGACAACACCCACTACGTGCGGAGCGTCGAGGAGTCGAAGCGGCTCAACGCGTCTGCGCGGACCGGCGATCATCGTGTCGGCGAGCGGCATGCTGACCGGCGGTCGCGTCATCCACCACCTGAAGCGCCTTCTGCCCGAGGAGCGGAACAAGATCCTCCTGGTCGGCTACCAGGCGGTCGGGAACGCGCGGCTGGCGGCTGAAGCAGGGGGAGGAGCAGATCAAGATGCACGGGCAGATGGTTCCGGTTCGCGCCGAGGTGCGGAACATCCGCGGGTTCTCCGCGCACGGTGACGAGACGGACCTCCTCGACTGGCTCTCGACCGCGGCGCGGCCCCCGAAGCGGACCTTCCTCGTGCACGGGGAGCCCGAGAGCCTCACGGCGATGGAGGCGGCCGTGCGCGACCGGCTCGGCTGGCCGACGGAGATTCCCGAGTACATGAGCAGCGTGGAGCTGGAGTAACGGCGCCGGGGCTCCCCCGCTGCCTACTCGTACTTGCTGAAATCCACCCCGCGCACCTGGGCGCGCTCCTTGTACCACTGCTCCTGGTCGAGCGGGGGATCCGTGATCTCGCTCTCGGGCCTTCGCTTCAGCCGGATGGCCTCCTCCGGGCAGGTGGTGATGCACAGGCCGCAGCCGATGCATTTATCGCGGACGATTTCGTAGGCATCGTCCGTTTCGTCGATGGCGCCTACCTGACAGCGCTCGTCCGCGCAGACCCCGCAGGAGTTGCACTCTTCGGCATCGATCTCCGCGTAGTAATGCGAGTTGACGACGCTGGTCGCCGGGATGCCGAGCTCGTTGATCCCCCGGAGCACGCCGCAGCAGCACTTGCAGCAGTTGCAGATGTAGAAACGATCGCTCTGGGTGTTGCCGGTCATGTGTACCAGCCCGTTCTCCTCGCATTCGGCGAGCAGCTTGTAGGCTTCTTCCCTGGTGATGGTCCTCCCGTGGCTGGGATTGTCGAAGACGCCTTCCACGGGGGCGATGGCGAGACAGACCTCGAGCGGCCGGTCACATGGGTGGTCCACCAGGTCGTGTTCCTTCTTGCAGACACATTCGTTCACCAGGAAGGACTGGCCGTTCTCGATCAGCGACGAGACCTTCTCGTACGGCAGGGCCTGCTGTTCGGAGGAGATCTCCTCTTCGATCGGGAGCGTTTGCATCATCTGCGGAGTCTTCGAGAAGAACTCCGGGCCGAAAACCTTGTGGTACTCCTCGGTCATCTCGGCCAGCTCTCTGTCCATGTGTGGCATCTGAAACTCGAAGATCCCGAAGACCCACGGCATCATCTTGAAGAGCCAGGTCTCTCCGAGCTGGATGCCCCAGAGCTGACCCCTCCCGGTCATGGCGATCAGTTTCTCTTCCAGACCCTCGAGTGGACGACCGGTGCGCTCGGCGATCTGTTCGGCGGATTCGAAGGCCAGCCGCAGCTCGCAGAACAGCTCTGCCTGGTCGGGATCGAAGATCTTCTCGAGCAGCTTGATCTCGACCCCGCTCTCTGTCGGCGGAAACCCGTTCGGAAGTGTGTCGAGAACCTTGGCCAGCTTCCGGTAGACGTCGTCGCTCATCTCGAGTGCCCTCTCTGTTTGCGCTTCCTCGATGCCCGTCGGGTGGCGTGGGCGTGCCGGGCCAGCGTAGCGCGCCCCCGCCGAGCTTCGCCTCTCCACTCGGGATCCACGATCTCCAGATACGAATCGGATCTCTTCTCTAATCTCGCCCTCAAGTCAGGGCGCGGGCGGTCGATGCGGTTCCCGAGGTGATTTGCATGGAGAGGTTTGCCTTCCTGGCGGTGGTATTGGTGGCCCTGGCTTCGACGACGGTGGGAGTACGCCTGCTGCTGGTGTCCAGGCGCACCCGGGGATTCCCCGAGTTCGTTCTGGGCCTCTCCCTGGCCGCCATCACCGGGATCGGCTTCCCCATCGTGCTCCTCACCGAGCTCCGCGAGACGATCGGCCCCGTGCTCACCTTTGCCGCCGACTTCATCGGCTCGTTCGCGGCGGCGATCGGCTTCGCGGGCTTCTACGTCTTCACCTGGCGGGTGTTCCGGCCCGATGCGCGCTGGGCGGCGGCGTTCACGATGCTGGGTGCGGGGGCGGCTCTGGTGGCCACGGCCGCCACCGTCTGGCTGGCAATCGGGGTCGAGAGCAGCGATCAGAAGTTCAACATCGTCCGCGGCTGGGAGATCCTGTTCTTCACCAGCGCGGCGGCCGGATCCCTCTGGAGTGCCGTCGAGGCCGTTCGCTACCACGCCATGCTGCGGCGCCGGCTGACGCTGGGCCTGGTGGATGGGATCGTCACCAACCGGGTCCTGCTCTGGGGGCTCACCGGCGCCTCGGCCGGCACCGCCCTGGTGATCCTCACCCTGCTGCGCCTGGCGGACGTCAACTACATGAACGCGCCGGTCGCCCTCTTCACCGCGGCGCTGTGCGGATTCCTGGCCAGCCTCTTCCTCTATCTGGCCTTCCTGCCTCCGGCCGCCTACCTGCGCTGGCTCGAACCTGGTGAGAAAAGCAGCCCAGGGCCTACTCGTACTGGCTGAAATCCACCCCGCGCACCTGGCCGCGCTCCTTGTACCACTGCTCCTGATTGACCGGCGGATCGGCCACCTCGCTCTCGGGTCTTCGCACCAGTTGGATGCCTTCCGTCGGGCAGGTAGTGACGCACAGGCCGCAACCGATGCACTTGTCGCGGACGACTTCGTAGCAGTCATCCCTTTCCTCGATGGCGCCCACCTGACAGCGCTCGTCCGCGCAGACCCCGCAGGAGTTGCACTCTTCGGCATCGATCTCCGCGTAGTAATGCGAGTTGACGACGGTGGTCGCCGGGATGCCGAGCTCGTTGATTCCCCGGAGCACGCCGCAGCAGCACTTGCAGCAGTTGCAGATGTAGAAACGATCGCTCTGGGTGTTGCCGGTCATGTGGACCAGCCCGTTCTCCTCGCACTCGGCCAGAAGCTTGTAGGCTTCTTCCTTGGTGATGGTCCTTCCGTGGCTCGGGTTGTCGAAGATGCCCGGCAGGGGGGCGATGGCCAGGCAGACCTCGAGCGGCCGGTCACACGGCTTGTCCACCAGGTCGTGTTCCTTCTTGCAGACACATTCGTTCAACAGGAAGGACTGACCGCTCTCGATCAGAGACGAGACCTTCTCGTACGGCAGAGCCTGCTGTTCGGACGCGATCTCCTCTTCGATCGGGAGCGTTAGCATCAACTGCGGAGTCTTCGAGAAGAACTGCGGGCCGAAGGCCTTGTGGTACTCCTCGGTCATCTCGGCCAGCTCTCGATCCATGTGCGGAAGCTGGTATTCGAAGATCCCGAGCAGCCAGGGCACCATCTTGAAGAGCCGGCTTCCTCCGAACTCGACCCCGAAGATCTGACCCCTTTCCCTCATGGTGATCAGCTTCTCTTCCAGACCCTCGAGCGGACGCCCGGTGCGTTCGGCGATCTGTTCCGCGGTTTCGAAGGCGAGCCGAAGGTCGCAGAACAGCTCTGCCTGATCGGGCTCGAAGATCTTCTCGAGGAGCTTGATCTCGAGTTTGTCCTCCGTGGTCGGGAACCCATTGGGCAGGGTGTCGAGAACCGAGGCCAGCTTCTGGTAGATCTCATTGCTCATGTCGAGTGCTCTCCGTGCTCGTGGATACTGGATGCGCAGCTGAAGGTACCGAGGCTAGCGTAGCGATCCCTCGCACGTCTCTAGATCTCGCAAGTTCTTCTAGAAACGAACCATGCTGCTTTCGTTATTCCGCCGGATTGAGGCTAGAGCAGACCGTCCTCTCGCATCTCCAGGAGCGAGGTCTCGAAGGCCCCGATGATCTTGTCGGCGTCTTCGTCGGTGTGCTCGGACGAGATGAAGACCGTGTGCAGGTCCGGCAGATACACGCCGTGGTAGCGCATGTAGTTGCCCAGGATCTCTCCTCTCACCAGGTTCTCGAGACCGCCCAGGTCGCGGACACCGCTCGGCGCGGAGTCCACGAAGAAGGGCAGGAACCAGGACCCGAGTCCGATCAGCCGGAACTTGAAGCCCTCGTCCTGGCAGAAGGCGTGCACCTCCTTCTTGATCCGGTCGGCGAGCCCGTCGATGTGGCGATAGATCTCCGGGTGCTCACGCAGGTACTCGAGCGTGGCGATGCCCGCGCTGGCGGTGACCGGGTTGCCGCTGAAGGTCCCGACGATCAGGAGCTTCTCCTGGTAGTCCCGCAGGGGGTCTCCGCTGGTGATGATCGGCTGCAGGGCGTCGACGCTCCCGGCGATGGCGCCGGCGGGAAAGCCCCCGCCCATGATCTTGCCGTAGGTGGCGATGTCCGGGGTGATCCCGAAGTACTCCTGGGCTCCGCCGTAGCTCAGGCGGAAGCCGCTGATCACCTCGTCGAAGATCAGCAGCACGCCGCACTCGCTCGTGACCCGGCGCAGCTCCCGCAGGTAGTCGCCCATGTCGACCGGGAAGGAGCTCGGCACCGGCTCGATGATCACGGCCGCGAGCTCGTCGCTGTGCTTCTGGATCTTCTCGAGGCTCTCCGGCTGCCGGTAGCTCAGTGTCAGGACCTGGTCGACGAACGCCTGGGGGATCCCCGGCGTGTCGGGAACGCTCTCTGGATCCTCCACCGGGCCCATCTGGGTGGCGAGGATGCTGCTCACCTGGGCGCACTCGTGGACGCCGTGATAGCCGCCCTCGAACTTGGCAATCCGGTCCTTTCCGGAGCGAGCCCGCGCCACCTTGATGGCGTGCATGGTCGCCTCGGTGCCGGAGTTCGTGAAGGCCACCCGCTCGGCGCAGGGAATCGCAGTCCACCATGATCTCGGCCCAGCGCACCTCCGTCTCGTGGGCGATGGCGTAGACCGTGCCGTTGCGGATCGCCCGCTCGGCGGCCTCGACCACCACGGGGTGGCTGTGGCCCAGGATCAGCGGTCCGTAGGCCATGGTGACGTCCACGTACTCGTTGCCGTCGAAATCGACGATCTTGGAGCCGCGGGCCTCCTTCACGAACGCGACGGAGCTCGGCGCGCGGAAGGGTCCGGTGACCTGCGGCGAGAGGAGCACCTTTCGCGCCCGCTCCAGGATCTCGCCGGATTTCGGCAGCTTCTCCGCGCTCAGCTTCTCGATGTCCCTTGCCATGGTCGAATCCTCCGTTCGAGTTGGGACTCACCCCTTCGCCGCGGCGGCGCCGCGCAGGAAGAAGTCCAGATTTTCGGCGAGAACCTCCTCGATGCTGCCACCTTCGAGCATGTCGACGCCCCAGGCGAGGCATGCCAGGACCTGCATCGCGATCAGGTTCTCCGCCAGCCGTACGGCCGAGAAGTGCTCGGTGATCTCCCCCGTGCGCTGCCCCCGGGCGAGGATGACCGCGATGCCTCGCGTGGCGTCCCGGTCGGCATCCCGCTGCTCGGGCGCGCGCATCGGGTTCAAGGCGTCGGCGAGCACGATGCACTCCCAGAGCGCCCTGTCCTCCAGCATGGTCGAGGCCATCAACGCGAAGACGCGGCGGAGCGCCGCGCCGGTGCTCTCGCCTTCTTGGCGCGCAGCGGCTTCGGCTTCCTGGGCCCAGTCGCGAAGCATGCCGCCGGCCACTTCCCGCAGCACCGCGTCTTTGGAGCCGAAGTACTTGTAGAAGGTGGGCTGGCTGATCTCGACCCTGCGGACGATCTCCTCGACCGTGGTCTTCTCGTAGCCCCGCTCCCGGAAGAGCTCTACGGCGGTGTCGACGATGCCCTGGTGCAGGCGGGCCTTCTTGCGCGCTCGGAGTCCCTCGCTCACAAAAAATTTGTATCACAAATAAATTTGTATTGCAAGAAAATATGCAGTACAGCAGAATTTGATTCTGGTACCTTCCCGCCGCAGTCCGGGGGTGCGGGTCGCCGTTGTGCCCTCGCCGGGAGAACGCAGGACGGGACGCGAGCGTCCCCCAGGCGAGCCAGACCCCGCAGGGAAGAGGAAGATGATCGAGAAGATATTGCCTGGGCTTCATCGCGTGGTGGTGCCCCTCCCCGGGAATCCGCTCAAGGAGATCAACTCCTACGTGTTCACCTCGGGCGATCGCAACCTGATCATCGATACGGGGATGAAGCGGCCCGAGTGCCAGGAGGTTCTGGAGGCCGGCCTGGACGAGATCGGGGTGGACCTGGAGCGGACGGACTTCATCGCGACTCACCTGCACGCGGATCACGCCGGGCTGATCTCGACGCTGCTCCGGAGCGGATCGCGCGCCTTCATGGGGAGACTCGATGCCCAGGTGATGAAGATCAACTTCGCCGACCTGTCGAAGACGATTCCGTTGAGCGAGTACGCGATTCGCAGCGGCTTCCCCGCCGAGGAGGTGCGCGCATCGATTCACAACCACCCCGGCAACAAGTACAGCTCGGAGACCCCGGTGCCCTACATCTCGCTCGAGGGCGGCGAGACCTTCGAGGTCGGCGGGTACCGCCTGGAGGTGATGGCGACGCCCGGGCACACCAATGGTCACATCGCGCTCTATGAGCGCGACAAGAAGCTCTTCTTCTCCGGGGATCACGTCCTGGGCGACATCACGCCGAACATCCAGGCCTGGTCCGACGATCAGGATCCGCTCTCCGTCTACCTGTCGAGCTTGCAGAAGGCCAGTGAGCTGGACGTGGAGCTCTGTCTTCCGGGCCACCGGAGCCTGATCGAGGACTGCAGGAAGAGGATTGGCGAGCTGGTGGAGCACCATCGCCTGCGTGCGAACGAGGCGATCTCGATCCTGACCGGGGATCGCAAGACCGCCTACCAGACCGCCAGCGAGATGAGCTGGGACATCGTGGCCCGCTCCTGGGAAGACTTCCCGATCATGCAGCGCTGGTTCGCCACCGGCGAGGCCATCGCCCACCTCCGCTACATCGAGAGCAAGGGGCTGATCGAGCGCGAGCTGGTCGACGGGCAGGTCCTCTACTCGAGCGACGGAAAGTCCAGACTCTGACCGCGAGCGGTCAGTCCGGCTCCGGCGCCACCCGGACCATGCGCTTGCCGATGTTCTCGCCGCGTAGCAGGCCGATCAGGCCGCGCGGCGCCGCCTCCAGGCCCTCGAGGATGTCCTCGCGGACCACCAGCTGACCGTCGGCGATCCAGCGCGCCAGCTGGTCGGTCGCCTCGGCGCGCTGCTGGAAGAAGTCCGAGACGATGAAGCCCTCCATGCGGAGTCGCTTGGTGACGATCAGACCCGGGACGCCCCGCGGTCCTGCTGCCGGCGCGGCCGTGTCGTATTGGGAGACGACACCGCTACACACCACCCGACCGCGCAGATTCATGCGGGAAAGAGCGGCCTCGAGGATCTCACCCCCGGTGTTGTCGAAGTAGACGTCGATGCCGTCCGGGCAGCGCTCCTTGAGCGCCGGCCGCGGCTGCTCGGTCTTGTAGTTGATCGCCGCGTCGAAGCCGAGCTCTCCGGTCAGCCAGGCGCATTTCTCGTCGGATCCCGCCAGCCCGACGGTGCGGCATCCCTGGATCCGGGCAATCTGGCCGGCCACGCTCCCGGTCGCCCCGGCCGCTGCCGACACCACCACGGTCTCGCCCTTGCGGGGGCGTCCGACCTCCAGCAGACCGAAGTACGCCGTCAGGCCGGTGCCGCCGAGGACCGACAAGTGGTGGCTCAAGGGCCCCCGGCGCTCGAGCGGGTTGAGCGCCTTCGCCGGGTGGACGGCGTGCTCCTGCCACCCGCTATTGCACTCGACGAGCTCGCCGGGGCGAAAGCCGGGATCCCGTGAATCGACGACCTCCGCGATCGTGAATCCGGCCATCACGTCGCCCGCCGCCAGCGGAGCGCGGTAGGTGGCGCCCCGCATCCAGGCCCGGTTGGCCGGGTCCAGGGAGAGGTAGATCGTCCGGGTCAGCACCTCGCCGGCAGCGGGGGTCGGGATCGGCACCTCGCGCATCTCGAAGTGGCGCTCCTCCAGCGATCCTTCCGGGAGCTCTCTGATCAGGATTTGTCGGTTGTTGGCCATCTGTTTCCTCGGATGTTCAGACTGGGACCGCGCGGCGTGCCATCACGCCGCAGAGTCCCGCCACTGCCGTCAAGGCGACGAAGAGCAGCAGGGCTGGAATGTAGGAGCCGGCGGCATCGTAGATGAAGCCGGTGAGGACCGCGCCGAGTGCGACGCCGCCGGTATTGAGCAGGGTCAGAATCCCGAACACTCCGCCGAAGCTCTTGAGGCCCAGGCATTCGGCCGTGAGCGCAGGATTGACGACGAGTGGCGCCCCGATACCCAGGCCGTAGACGATTGCGAAGGCGACGGCGACGGGGAGTGCCCCCGCGCCCATCAGCAGCGCGATACCGCTCAGGATCAGGCCGAAGGCCAGAGCCACCGCCGGCCGCACGCCCCAGCGGTCGGCGATGAAGCCCAGACTGATCTTCCCGAGGAAGGTCATACCGGAGATGACGGCGATGATCAGACTCGCCCTCGACTCCGTATGCCCGATGTCGGTCAGGTAGGGCATCAGGTGCACGCCCACGCCCATCGCCACCAGGCCCGCCAGCACCATCATGGCTCCGATCATCCAGAAGGTCCGGGTCCTCACGGCCTCGGCCACGGTCAGCCCCTGGGCCGACGCAGGCTCCTCCGAAGCGACGAGGCCGCCGTCGGGCTGCAGCCCCCTGTCGGAGGGACGAGTGCGAATCAGGAGCAGATTCAGCGGCACCATCAGCAGGATGATGCAACCCATGATCGCGTAGGAGGTGCGCCAGCCCCAGTTGGCGACGATCCAGGTGGTCACCGGAACCATCACCATCGCGCCGAGTCCGGTGCCCGTCATCGCAAGGCCGAGCGCCTTTCCGCGCATCGCGGTGAACCAGTTGGAGATCACCATGGAGACCGGGATGATCGTAGCCGCTCCCTGGCCGATGCCGGAGAGGATGAAGAGCGCGTAGAAGTAGGGGAGCGACTGCGCTCGCGACAGTAGAATCGTGCACACCCCGATCACCGCGGCCCCCGCCGCCATCGTCAGCCTCGCTCCAACGCGATCGATCAGCCGGCCGATGAAGGGCGCCCCCAGCCCCATGGCGACGGCCGCGAGGGAGATGGCCAGCGAGATCTCTCCCCGCGACCATCCCAGATCGGCCTGGATCGGCTTCACGTAGACGGTGAAGGTGTTGACGGAGATGCCGAAGACGACGAAGTTGACCACCCAGCAGAAGGCGACGATGTACCAACCGTAGAAGAGCCTTCCGCTTCCGTCTGTCATCCGCTTCTCGACTCCTCGGAAGGCCGGTCGCCGCCTTCGGGGCGCCGTGGGAGGTAGAACACCCGAGCGAGGTATAGGGTACTCTTGGAAGCATGCCCAGCTTCGACCGCGACGAGATCAGAATCCACTACGAAGAGTACGGACAGGGCTTCCCGTTGCTGCTCTTCGCACCCGGTGGCATGCGCTCGAGCATCGCGCACTGGGAGCAATCGCCCTGGAACCCGATTCTGGAGCTGGCGGGCGACTTCCGGGTGATCGCCATGGACCAGCGCAACGCGGGCCGCTCCCGGGCGCCGGTGGCTGCCGACGACGGCTGGCACGTCTACACCGCCGACCACCTCGCCCTGCTCGACCATCTGGGCATCGAGCGCTGCCACGTGCTGGGTGGCTGCATCGGTGGCCCCTACTGCTTCGGGGTCATGCAGGCGGACCCCGAGCGCGTAGCTGCCGCCGTCCTGCAGCAGCCGATCGGGAGCAGCGGTGACAACCGGCAGGCCTTCTACCAGATGTTCGACGGCTGGGCCGAGGAGCTCGAGAAGAGCCGCCCCGAAGTGACCGAGGCCGCGTTGCGGAGCTTCCGGTCGAACATGTACGACGGCGACTTCGTCTTCAACGTCTCACGCGACTTCGTTCGCCAATGTCCGATACCCATGCTGGTTCTCCTCGGTAACGACCTCTACCACCCGTCGGAGACCTCGCGCGAGATCGCCCGTCTGGCGCCGGATGCCGAGCTCGTCGAACGGTGGAAGGAGCCGGAAGTCGTTGCGGATGCCGTGCGGCGGGTGCGGGAGTTCCTTCTTCGCCACACACCCTAGTTGGCGGCGTCGGCGGCGCGGTTTCGCGCGGCTTGGTACTCGCGCTGGTCGTGGGAGCAGAAGACCTGCACCTCCTCGCCGCGGCTCTGCACCAGCTGTCGCAGCTCCTCCTGGGTTTGCCGCCTGGTGGCGTCGTCGACGACGGCGAACCGCTGGAAGAGCGCCAGAGCCCAGGGACGGCTGGGATCGACCTGCATCTCGGCGTGGTGGAAGTAGGCGTCGCCGCCGTGCAGGAGCCATCCTTCGCCGAATCGCATCGCCACGCCCGCATGGCCGCGGGTGTGCCCCGGGAGCGAGACCAGCCGGAGATCGGTCGGCAGGCCCTCGAGCTCGCGGACGCAAGGGAAGCCGAACCACGAATCGCCTTTCGGATGGTAGGCTGTGAAGTCGAGATCGCGCGCCCAGCCGAGCTTCCCGAAGCGGCCGCGCTCCCTGGCCGTGCTGGCGTCGAAGGCGCCTTGGAGCTCGTCGCGGGTCAGGTGTACGCGCGCCCAGGGGAAGTCGCTCACTCCGCCCACGTGATCCACGTCGAGGTGGGTGAGGATCACGTTTCTCACGTCCTGGGGATCGAAGCCGAGCTTCCGCACCTGCTCGATGGCGGTCTCCGATCGCAACAGGCTGGGGCGGAGCACCCGTGGCAGCAGAGAGCCCAGCCGCTCCCGGGTGCGATCGATGTCGTCCGTGCCGTAGCCGGCGTCGACCAGCACCAGCCCGCTTTCCGTCTCGACGAGCAGGCAGTGGGTGACCATTTCGTGCGCGGCCAGGGGATGCATCGTCGCACAGTTGAGGTGGTGGATTCGCATCGGTTCAACCTCCCGAGAGTATGCGTCTGGCTACGTTCTGCGCACCCTTCATGACACCCGTGACGCCGCCCCCGCTCTCGCTCTGCGCGCCGATGAACCAGAGGCCCTCGACGTCGGTCCGGTGCGCCGGATTCGTCTTGCCCATCACCGGCGAGATGCCGCCGAAGGCGTGATGCGCGAGGTGGGTTCGCTGCTGGAAGTCCTCCGGCGTGAGCACCACGCGCACCGCGGTATGCTCGCGAAGTCCCGGCACGAAGCGCTCTGCTTCTGCGACGAGCTTGTCCGCCAGCTCCTCCCGGCGCGCTTCCCAGCTCCCCTCACTGAGCCGGTTCGGTGCGATGGTGTAGATGGTCACCGCGTGGTGGCCCGCAGGGGCGAGCTCCGGTGAGTGCATGGAGGGCAGGTAGATCAGGAAGCCATCCCGGCCCTCGTGGTAGCGGCCCTCTCGACAGGCCCGGACGCAGCCGTCGATGTCGTAGCTGCCGTAGTAGTAGCAGAGCGCCGCCGGCTGGTGTCGACCGACGTCCATGTCGACGCCCAGGTGAACCATCAGCACCGATTCCATCGGTTGCAGGGCTTCGACACCGCGGACGGATTCCTCGCTCAAGTGCTGCTTGCCCACCAGCTGGTAGAGCGTTTCCCTGGCACCGCCGCTGGCGAGAACCAGGTCGGCGGAAACCTCTCGCCCCTCAGCGAGACGCACGCCCGTGACCTTCTTCCCCTCGATCAGGATCTTCTCGATGGGCACGCCGGTCTGGATCTTGCCGCCGCTCGCGCTGATGGCGCCCGCCAACGCCTCGACCACCTTCCCGACTCCGCCGATGACGTAGCAGTAGACCGTACGCGGACCGGCTCGGTTCAGTTGCAGGGGAATCCTGCTGTCGAAAGACGTCTCGGGATTGCATCCCGGGATGCCGAGACCGGGAAACTCGCTGGGAAGCACCACGAAGTCCGCCAGGATTCCGGTGAAGACCGCCTTGAGCTCCGGCCGCTCGAAGAAGTGGTCGAGCAGCGTTTCGGCGGACCAGCTCGACATCTCCTTGACCTTGCGAAAGGCCAGCCAGGTTCGAAGCTTGAGGAGCAGGGAGGAAACGCCCGTCGCCGCTTCGCTGCGCCGGGAGAGCGCCATCACGTCCATGGTCTGATCGTAGAAGCGGTAGTAGCGGTCCAGTCCGTCTTCCTCGTCGGGAAACAGCGCCTTGAGGCGCTCTCGCCGCCAGTACGGCCCTCGGTACTCCTCCGGCTTCCAGAGGGCGAAGTCGGGCATGCAGATGCCTCGATCCTCGCGCACCGTGCGCACCTGGTCGGCCACACCGAGCTCGGTCAGGATCTGGTGGGCGCTCTCACCGGGAGCGAATCCCTCGAGCAGGAGCGGCCCCAGATCCCATCCGTAGCCCTCGCGTTTCAGCGTGGCCGTCACACCGCCGATCTGGGGGAACTGCTCGAATACGGTGACCTCGTGCCCGGCCTGCGCCAGGTAGGCCGCGGCCGTGAGCCCCGACATGCCCGATCCGATCACGACTGCCTTCATGGCTCGCCTCCGCCGCGCCTCCCCATCATCGTAGTAGAGAATCGTAGTAAAGATCGTCTCGATACGGCGATCCGACGTTCCCTGGCCTTGCCGCACACCTCGGGTTCTGGAGGGCAGGTCGCTGGGCTATGGTTCTGCCGCACCGAGGCGGAGGGAACGCGGTGACGATCAGATCGATTGCCGATCTCAATCCCAGCACCCAGCTCTGCGCCGTGATCGGAAACCCGGTCTCCCATTCGCTTTCGCCGGCGATCCACAACCGGGCCTTCCAGGAGCTGGGGCTCGACTTCGTCTATCTCGCCTTTCGCGTGGAGGACGTCCGGTCCGCCGTTGCGGGAATGCGCGCCCTCGAGAACTTCCGCGGTCTGAGCGTCACGATTCCCCACAAGGTGGACATCATCGAACACCTGGACGAGGTGGCGGAGGTCGACGCGCAGATCGGCTCCATCAATACGGTGGTCAACGAGGCCGGAAGGCTGCGCGGATTCGGGAGCGATGGTCCCGGCGCCCGTCAGGCGCTCGTCGAAGCTGGTGTCGAGGTGGCCGGCGAGCCCGTCCTGATCCTGGGATCGGGAGGAGCTGCCCGGGCCATCGGCTTCGATCTGGCGCATCGCGCCGCGCCCTCGTCGCTGATCATCCTGGGTGTCGTCGAAGACGAGCTCGAGAAGCTGGTTCGGGACCTGAAGGAGAGGAGCGGAGTGGACGCGACCGGCGAGCTCCTCGGCGACCGGAGTCTCGAGCGGGGGATCGCCGAGAGCCGAGTCCTGATCCACGCCACCCCGGTCGGGATGCACCCGAGAGAGGACGCGACCCTGGTTCCCCCGGAGTGGATGCACGCGGAGCTCGCCGTCATGGACATCGTCTACAACCCCTACCAGACCAGGCTGCTGAAGGACGCCAGGGCCAGGGGGATCCAGACCATCCCCGGCATCGAGATGTTCGTGAATCAAGCCGTCGTGCAGTTCGAGGCCTGGACCGGAGAGCGCGCTCCGAGAGAGGTCATGAAGCAGGTCGTCCTCGACCATCTGATCCGTCCGGAAGGCCCGGCAGAGAAGCGATGAATCTCGTCCTGATCGGCTACCGCGGAACCGGGAAGTCGGCGGTCGCCGCGATCCTGTCGCAGAAGCTGCGGATGACGGCCGTGAGCCTCGACGAAGAGATCGTTCGCGAGGCGGCAATGCCGATTCCCGAGATCGTCGAGAAGCGCGGCTGGCCGTGGTTTCGCGACCTGGAGTCGGAGATCGTCGAGCGCTTTGCCCTGCGCGACGAGGCGATCCTGGATACCGGCGGCGGAGTGGTCCTGCGCCCGGAGAACGTCGAGCAGCTTCGGCGGGGCGGCGCGCTCTTCTGGCTCAAGGCCTCGGTGGATGTGATCGTCGAGCGCATCCAGGGGAGCACGGAGCGGCCGTCGCTCACCGAGGGAAGATCCTTTCTGGAGGAAGTCGAGGAGGTTCTCTCGGAACGCCTGCCGCTGTATCGGGCCGCGGCGGATCGCGAGATCGACACCGATCGGCTGACCGCGGCCGGTGTTGCAGACGAGATCATCCGAGAGTTCGAGACGCTTCGCATCGAGCGGTGACATCGGGTGTGACGACCGGTGCCCTTCGACCGGCCAGCGAGGATCTCAGATGGAGATGGCGCCGTTCTCGGAGAGCGAGACCAGGGCGCGGTAGATCTCCGGATCCGGCTCCGGGATCAGGTCGACCATGCGCTGCACGGTGAATCCGGCCCGCACCAGCTCGAGCACCGTCAGCTCGACCTTGCTGAGATCGTCTCCATCGGTGTCCTTCCTGCCGATGCGCGGCTTGGCGTCGGCGGGCAGGTGGCTGCGGTCGATCCGTTCGCCCTCGTCGATCATACGCACGGCGTCGAAGAGGGCCGCCTCCAGGGGAATCGGTGGCTCGCGCTCTTCGACGGAGTCGAGAGAGGCGTGAAACTCGAAGTGCCCCTCGGTCCAGCTCATCAGGCGCACCAACGCCTTGAGGCCCGAAGCGGCTCCGAGCCGAGTGAAGCAGAGCATGCCTTCTTCGAAGCCGATCACGCCCTCGTGCAGGCCCTGTTGCAGCGTGAGGGTGCCGGTCGGTACGGAGTTCATGAACATCTGCACCAGGTTCTGGACTCCGACCTCGGCGATCTCCCCGGTGATGCCTCCCAGGCGTCGCGTGTGCTCGGTGCTCTGGACGCCGTCGACGAAGTGCTCCAGAGCGGGGCGCTCCTTCTCGGACGGCTCGAAGGCGATGCCGAGCCCGGAAACGGCGCCGTCGGCCCGGATGTCGCGTACCACGAGGCCATCGATCTCCATCGACTCTCCGCTGGTGGGATGCGTGAGCGAGAGCCGCACCCTCTCCCCGACCGGGACTCCCTCGCCCGGCACCGAGAGCAGCACGCCGCTGTGACTGAGGTCGCGGGTGTGACCCGCGACCTGGCCGGCTTCGCCGTCGATCTTTGCGGCAACGTGGGCCTTGGTCCGCGGCGCCTTGCGCCCCTTCGGGTCCGCCGACTGCTCCACGGAGGGGACACTGAGCTTGCAGAGCGGTGCGAGCCGTTTTCGCACCGCCTCCCCCGAGCCGTCGAACTGCACGGCGACGCCAGGTGTCGCTCCCATCTTCGCCATTTCGGGCGCGACCTTGTGCACCACCTCGCCCACCATGGTGAGCCGATCGCCGGAGAACGCCAGGACCAGCTCGACCCCCACGCGTTCGCGGTGCTCCACGGTCTCGTCGGTGGGGATGAAGACTCCACCATGGACCAGATTCGCGGCGTACTCCTGCTGGAACGCCTCAGCGCTCTCGAACCTCAATCGCAGGGTGCGTCTGGTACTACGCATCCCTTCCTCCCCGGCACACCTGCACCGGGGGTTTATCGGCAGTTCCGTTTATTTGCATTAGGGCGTCGAACCCAGCGTTTTCCCAGTACTTGTCCCGAGCTCGGGAGGGCTCTGCGCTGGGGGCGCCGCGCCTCCAGGGGCGGTTCGACAGGCGAGGCGCAATCTGCTCCAATCGCCTGCGCGGCTTTCGCATCGTTCTGGAGTTCCGAATCCACCATGGGTCTTTCCGACGGCTGGGCGGCACTGCACCTGGAGATGCCTCCCCGCGTCCCACGGACCGAGTACTCGGTCCATGGCCACTGGGAGCTGATTCGCCAGGTGACGGGAATCCCTGTCACGCTCGAGAGCCCACACGAAATCAAGATCCGCGCCCAGAGGGCATTCCTCGAGGCCTGGGACTTCGCTCTCACCTGGAACGTCCTGCTCTACACCCAGGAGTTCGGCGACTTTCGAACTCGGATGGGCCACGCGGAGTACGCGGCGGGCGGGGTGGATCGGGACGACGTCGTCCACTGTCCCTTCACGGATCCCGAGGAAGTCCTGGCCTTCGATCCCCGGGAGAAGTACGGAGAGGCCGATCTCCAGGCCTGGAAGAGTCAGTTCGAGTACAACTACCGGGCCATGAAGGAGTACCACGCCGACATGGTGCCCATGACGGGGATCTACGTGACACTGATCTCCGGTCTGATCGAGATCCTGGGTTGGGAGATGCTGCTGCTCGCTCTCGGCACCGACCCGCGCCGGTTCGGCGATCTCGTCAACCGCTACGCCGAGTGGATCGGGCGATACTTCGATGCACTGGCGATGGCGGACGTGGACGTGGTGATGGTTCACGACGACATGGTCTGGGGGAACGGGCCTTTCTACCGGCACGACTGGTACCGGGAGTACGTATTCCCAAATCTCGCGAAGCTGGTGCGGCCCCTCATCGACAGCGGGAAGCGGGTGCTCTTCACCTGCGACGGCGACTTCACGCCCTTCATCGACGACATCGCGGCCACGGGTGTGCACGGGTTCTTCCTGGAGCCGCTGACCGACATGCGCAGAATCGCCGAGCAGTACGGGCGGACGCACGTCTTCGTCGGCAATGCGGACACCCGGATCCTGCTCGACGGGTCGCGTGAGCAGATCCGCGCCGAGGTGGAACGATGCATGGCCATCGGCAAGGGATGCCCGGGCTTCATCATGGCCGTCGGGAACCACATCCCGGCCAACACGCCGGTGGAAAACGCGATCTACTACAACGAGATCTTCGAGGAGCTGCGAGACCGCTGATCCTTTCGGAGCGGGTCTGTGGTAGGCTAGGAGCCGGCTCGGGCTGATGCGGGGGTGAGCGAGGCGGAGCTGCCATGGACGCCTGGCAAGCGATGGGCGCGGGACTGGTCGGTCTCTGTATCGGCCTGGTGCTCGTGGGCATGTCGAGGATCTCCACCTCCCGAGTGGTGCGTCCGCTCCTCTGGTTCGTCGTCACGGTGGCGTTCTGGGCTTTCGGTGAGCTCGTCGCGAGCGGCGCCGAGGACATGGCCCAGAAGCGGATCGGCCTCGCCTTCCTCTACGCAGGGGCGATCTTCCTGCCGACCTGCTGGTGGACCCTGGCGGTGCGCTGGGCGCAGGAGGTCGAGGGCCGGGAGCGACTGAGAAGCCGACTCTGGCTGCGAGCCCCCCTGATATGGGCCGGCGCAATGGCGCTCGTCGCGGTGAGCAACCCCTGGCACGGTGAGTTTCTGACCCCGGTGCTCGGCGGCCGCAACGAATTCGGCCCGCTCTGGTGGGTGATGGCGATCCCCAACTATGCGCTCATCACGGTGGCCGCGGTGCTGGTGATCCAGGTCTTGCGGCGGGTGGGCCGACCGGCGGTGAGATGGCAGGGGATCGTCCTGATCTCCTCCAGTGGTCTGACACTCTTCAGCCACTTCGCCTATCTGCTGGGTTCGGAGGTTCGCCCCCTCACGACTCTGCTCGTCTTCGCTACCGCCGCCGCGATCCTTGCCCTCGGGATGTACCGCGAGGGCCTCTTCGGTGTCCTCCCCGCCGCGCTCCCGGTGATCTTCGAGCACGACCAGGATGGGCTCCTGGTGGTGCGCCCCGGCGGCCGGCTGGTTCACTGCAACCCGAGGGCGCGGGAGCTTCTGGCCCCCGTCTTCCTGGGCGTCGACGCGCGCATTCCGAAGGACCTTCCCAGTCTGGTTCCCGCTGCGGACCGGCGTCCAGTCGATGGCAACGCCAACGATCCCGGCGCCCTCTGGTGGTCCGGAATCCTTCGCCCGGGCGGACAGCTCTACCGCTACGGGCCGGATGCGGCGCGCTTCCTCCGCATCTCAGGCCACGCCGTGCGAGGCCGGAGCGATCGCCTGGTAGCGCTGGTTCTCCGGGTTCGGGATGTCACGGACGAAGAGGAGGCGAACATTGCGCTCCAGCGTGCACGAAGGTTGGAGAGCGTCGCGGAGCTGGCGCGGGGCGTGGCCCACGACTTCCACAACCTGCTGGGGGTCGTGCGCGGTAACGCCCAGATCCTGATCCAGGACCTGCGCGGGCAGCCCGACGTGGAGCAGCGCCTGGAGCGGATCCTGCGTTTCGGAGACAGGGCCACGGACCTGGCGGACCAGCTCCAGCTATACGCCGGCGGAGCCGACCCGATTGCGACGTCCATCGACCTGAACGAGCTCGTGGGGGACACTGCCGAAGGCCTCGAGCCCGAGCCCGGAGCCCAGGTGGCGCTGCAGCTCGACCTCTGCTGCTCGGCGCTGCGAGTCTTCGGCGATGCCACCCAGCTCCGGCAAGCGATCCTGAACCTGATCGTGAACGCCCGCGAGGTGCTCCAGGACCGGGGCGGCGTGATCCGCGTCTCGACGGGACGCGCATTCGTGGACCCGGCCGCGTGTCGTGGCCTCGTCCTCGGGGGTGACAGTCAGCGCGGTCTCTACGCCTTCGTTCGGGTGACCGACGACGGACCGGGGATCGACCTCGACGCCCAGGAGCGCATCTTCGAGCCCTTCGTGAGCTCCAAGGGAAAGCACCGGGGCATCGGCCTCTCGACGGTGTTCGGAATCGCCCGGGCCCATCACGCGCTGCTACAGCTCGAAAGTGCTCCAGGACGGGGAGCGAGCTTCGGGATCTATCTCGGAGCCTGAGGAGCCGAACCCGCCCGCCGTCCAACCGAACGGCCGGGCCAATTCGAAGTGAGGATCGAGATGGAACTGATCGACAATCCGGTATTCAACGTGTTTGCCGTCTGTGCGGCGGTGCTCTGCCTCAAGATGATCGCCGTGGGTCACTACACCGGAATGACCCGGATACGGCGGCGTGTCTACCTCAATCCCGAGGATGCGCAGGCCTTCTCGCAGATCGAGGAGTTCGCGAGTGTCGAGCATCCGGATGTCGAACGCGGCCTCCGGGCCCATCGCAACGATCTCGAGAGCACGCTGCCCTTCCTGGCGATCGGGCTCGTCTACGTCCTGGTGGGCCCGCCGGTGCTGCTGGCACAGGTGCTTCTGATCGCCTTCACCGTGCTCCGCTGCGTCTTCGCGTTCTTCTATCTCCGGGCGTTGCAGCCCTGGCGCTCGTTGAGCTTCGTGCTGGGGGAGCTGTGTCTGGTGATCATGCTGGCCCAGATCCTCTGGTGGGGCCTCCTGGGATAAGCTAACCGCCGAGACCCATCACCTTCCGCGTAATCCAGTCCACGACGCGATCGGGAAGGATCTGTGGGAGTCGCCCGTAGATCTGGGCGTCCCTGCCGACCAGATAGCGAGTCCGCGGTCTTCCGGCGGTGAGGGCGTGGAGGATGGCCCGGCTCACCACATCGCAGGGAACCGCGCTCGACGCGGTTCGCTCCTCGAACGCGCGAAACGCCCGGTAGGCCTTCCCGTAGAGATCGAGGTCGCGCTCGGAGGCCTCGTCGGTCCAGTCGTACTGGCGCGCCTTGTCCCACATCGCCGTATCGATCGATCCCGGCTGAACGGAGGCGACGTGCATCCCCCAGGCAGCCAGCTCTTGCCGCAGGCAGTCGGTGAACGCCTCGAGGGCGAACTTCGACATGCAGTAGGGGCCCGAGAACGGTGAGGCGACGCGGCCGTTCACGGAGCTCACGTTCACCACGCGACCCCGCGCGCGCCGGAGCAGCGGGAGGAACGCCTGCGTCACCACCACGGGAGCGATGCTGTTCACTTCGAGCTGACGGCGCACCGCATCGATGTCGACGCACTCGAGGGGTACGTCGACGCTGACGCCGGCGTTGTTCACGAGTCCCGAGAGCCCCGCACCATCCAGCGCCGCTTCGACGCTCCGCGTCGCCTCGGCGATCGACTCGGCATCGGTCACGTCCAGCAAGAGCGGCTCCAGGCGAGCGCTTCCGAGCGCCGCGATGTGGTCGGCGTCCGCCTGCTTGCGGACGCCGGCGAAGACGCGAAAGCCCCTCTCTTCCAGATACCGGGCGCAGGCTGCGCCGATCCCGGTCGAGGCGCCGGTGATGACTACGTTGCGTGATTCTTCCAGTGCCATGCTCCGCAGGTTAACCCGGGGCGCGGCTGCTACGCTACGCCGATGCCGGTGACACCGCACAGATGCCGCGCGCTCTGCCTCGCGATCGCCGTCGGCTGCTCCTGGCTCGCCCTTCCGGTCAGCGAAGCTGCCGCCGACTCGGAACGCCCGAACATCCTGATCCTGATGGTGGAGGACATGAGCCCGCGGGTGGGTGCGTTCGGCGACCCGGTGGCGGTCACCCCCAACATCGATCGCCTGGCCAGCGAAGGCGTGCGCTATCCCAACACCTTCACCACCGCGGGCGTCTGCGCTCCCAGCCGCGCCGCGCACATCACCGGCGTTCATCAGATGGCGCTGGGCGCGCAGCACATGCGGAGCTTCCAGGGAGGGTATCGGGCAGTGCCCGCGCCGGAGGTGAAGGCCTATCCGGAGCTGCTCCGCGCTGCGGGCTATCACACCTTTACCCACCTGAAGCTCGACTATCAGTTCAGCAAGGTCGGCCCGGGTTCGGGCCCTTTCACGATCTGGGATCGCGAAGGGCGACTTCGAGCGGACTGGCGGGAGCGGGAGCCCGACCAGCCCTTCTACGGGCTGCTCAACTTCGCCTCGACTCACGAGAGCGCCGTCTTCCCCCGCACCGGCTTCCCCAAGAGCCGCACCCACCTCCTCTTCCAGCTGGTCTACCTGATCACCTTCTGGGGCCACGACGACGTGGTCGCTCCGGGGGACGTTCCCGTACCGCCCTACTATCCGGACACGCCCACGGTGCGCCGCGACATCGCCCGGCACTACAACAACATCCACAAGATGGACGAAGAGGTGGGCGCGGTGCTGGAGGCGCTCGATCGAGATGGGCTCTCGGACTCCACCATCGTGATCTGGACCACCGACCACGGCGACGGCCTTCCCCGCGCCAAGCGGGAGGTGTTCGACTCGGGGATCCGCGTCCCGATGGTCGTGCGCTGGCCCGATGCCCTCCGCCCAGCCGGTCTCGAGCCGGGCGCAGAGGATCCGCGCCTGGTGAGCTTCGTGGACCTGGCCCCCACCGTGCTGGCCATGGCGGGCCTCGCCGCGCCGGACTACATGGTGGGCCGCGACTTCAGCTCCGACGACCCGGCGGGCCTGCGCGAGTACATCTACGCCGCGAAGGACCGGATGGACGAGGTCCCCGACCGTCAGCGTGCGGTTCGCGATCGGCGCTTCAAGTACATCCGCAACTACCACCCGCAGCAGGCGGGGGCGAGGCGCATCGCTTTTCGCGAGAACCTGGACATGATGGAAGAGCTGTGGTCGCTCTGGGAGAGCGGCTCTCTCGATCCCGCAGCGGCGAGGTGGTTCGAGGCCCGCTCGCAGGAGGAACTCTACGACACCTGGAACGATCCCCACGAGATCGAGAATCTCGCCGGGGACCCGGCGCACGCCGGCACGCTCGGCCGCCTGCGAAGCGCCCTCGACGCCTGGCTCACCCGGACCGAAGACTGGGGAGCGATACCCGAGACCGAGCTTGCCGAGCGCTTCTGGCCGGGTGGCGTCGAGCCGGTCACGCCGCCGCCCTCGGTCGAGGTGCAGAGGGCCGGCGCGGGTGGGGTGCGCGTGAGCCTGACTTGCAGCGAGCCAGGAGCCTCGCTTGGATACCGAGTGGACGGCGGCCGGTGGCGCCTGTACCAGGAGCCTCTCGAGCTCCGCGATGGCGAGACCCTCACCGCCAAGGCCGTCCGCTACGGGTGGAGAGAGAGCGGTGAGGTGGACGTGGATCTCCGGGCGGACATTGCAGACTGAGCTTCAGGCGACACCCGAACCGGAAGGGAGAAAGCATCATGAGCGCCATCGAGATCATGCCGTGTCTGGACATGAAGGGGGGACGCGTCGTCAAGGGCATCCACTTCGTGGATCTCAAAGACGCGGGCGATCCGGTCGAGAATGCCGGGTTCTATCAGCGGGAAGGCGCTGATCAGCTGGCCATGCTGGATATCGCCGCGACCCTGGAGAACAGAAAGACGCGGTTGGAATGGGTTCACAAGGTCTCTTCGGTGATCGACATCCCGTTGACGGTTGGCGGCGGCATCTCCACGCTGGAGGACATCGAGCAGGTGCTCGAGGCCGGCGCCGACAAGGTCTCCATGAACAGTGCTGCTGTCAGGACCCCGGAACTGGTCCAGCAGGCGGCCGACAAGTTCGGCTCTGGCAAGGTCACGGTGGCGGTCGACGCCAGGAGAAACGCGGAGATGCCTTCGGGCTTCGAGCTGGTTGTCGCCGGTGGCACCAAACCGGTCGGCCAGGACGCCGTCGAGTGGGCAAGAAAGTGTCAGCAGCTCGCCGCCGGGGCAATCCTCCCAACCAGCATGGACGGAGACGGCACCCAGGCCGGCTATGACATCGAGTTCACCCGGGCGATCTCGGAAGCCGTGACGCTGCCGGTCGTCGCCTCCGGCGGCGCGGGCAAGCTGGAGCATTTCTACGACGCCGTGAAAGAGGGAGGAGCGCAGATTCTGCTGGCGGCTTCCGTCTTCCACTATCGCACCTTCTCGATCCGCCAGGTCAAGGAGTACCTCCGAGAGAGAGGATTGACCGTCCTTCTGTGAGATACTCGATCGGGAGGTGTCGATGACCGAGCAGAAGCTCCAGGAGAGCATCGAGAAGCTCGCCAGCCTCATCGTGGAGTCGCAGCGGATCGTGGCCTTCACCGGCGCGGGGATCAGTACCGAGTCGGGAATCCCCGACTTCAGGGGCCCCGACGGCCTGTGGACGAAGATGGACCCGGACGATTTCACCTACCAGAAGTTCGTCGGGGATCGGGAAGCTCGAAGGCGGATCTGGCACATGCACGAGACGACGGGCTTCCGCTTCGACGACGTCGAGCCCAACCTCGCCCACCGGGCCGTCGCCGAGCTTGAGAAGCTGGGGAAGCTCGACTGCGTCATCACGCAGAACGTCGACGGCCTGCATCAAAAGGCGGGCAACTCCGAGGAGAGAGTTCTCGAGCTTCACGGAAACATGCAGTGGGTCAAGTGCATCGGCTGTGGCGCGCGTCATCCCTCCTCGGAGGTGCGCGGGTGGATCGAAGCCGGCACCGAGGTGCCCGAATGCCGGCGATGCAGCGGCATCTTGAAGCCCGACGCGGTCTTCTTCGGTGAGGCGATGCCGGAAAGGGAGACCGCAGAGGCTCAGAGGCGCTCCGTAGCCTGTGACCTCTGCATCGTGATCGGGTCCACGCTGGCCATCTATCCCGCCGCACTGATGCCCGAATACGCCGTCCGTTCTGGCGCGACGCTCGTCATCGTCAACGAGGGCGGGACCGAGCTGGACCACCTCGCCCAGCTGCGCATCGAGGCAAGGGCCGGTGAGGCGATGTCGCGCACATTGACACGGGTCAAGGAGCAGCTCGGAGTCGCCGGCTGAACGCGCTCAGCGCTTCGCCGCGTCGAGATCGATCTCGAAGCGGTGCCGTCCTGCCTTCACCTCGTCGGTGCTCCCATCGGGCAGCTCGACCCGCGCCGAGCAGCCCGCCGGAACCTGCGCGTCGAAACGGAAGCGCTCGCCCTCGATGGACCACTCCACGGCGTAGCCGCCGTGAATCGTCTCGAGCTCGGCGCGCGCGCTGGTGAGCAGCGGCGGGTCCGGCAGGCCGGGATGCAGGGGGGGACGCGGCGCCAGTCGGGCGCGGCGCCAGCCGCTCACCTCCGGGTCGAGGTCGAGGCCCGCCACGGTGCCGTACAGCCAATCGCCCACGGCCCCGTAGGCGTAGTGGTTGAAGCTGTTCATCTCCGGGTCGAAGAAGCCCTTCTCCTCGGTCCAGCCGTCCCAGCGCTCCCAGATCGTGGTGGCGCCGCCCTTCACCACCGGGAAGAGCCACGACGGAAACTCGCGGCGCAGCAGCAGGCGGTAGGCCAGGTCGAGGCGACCGGTGCGGGTGAGGACGTGCAGCAGGTAGGGGGTCCCGACGAAGCCCGTGGTCAGGTGGCCGTGCTGCTCGATGTTGTGAGCGAGAGCGCGGGCCGAAGTCTCCCGCTCGTGGTCCTCGAGGAGATCGAAGTGAAGGGCGAGCACGTAGCTGGTCTGGGTGTTGCCCGCGACCAGGCCATCGGGGGTGACGAAACGCCTGCGGAAGGCATCGCGCACCGACGCAGAGAGCTCGCGGTAGCGCTTCTCCTCCGCGGGCCGATCGATGGTGCCGGCAATCTCGGCGAGGAGCCGGGCGGAGTGGGAGAGAAAGGCAGTGCCGATCAGGTCCTTGGGTGTGCCGCCGAGTCTGTCCTCGCGCCGGACCGTTCCATCGAGTGCGACCCAGTCGCCAAAGCCGCCCCACGGATCGAGGCTGGGGTCGGAGCGAATCCCATTCGGGAAGCGCCGCTCCAGGAAATCGAGATAGGCCGCCATGCTCGACCAGCGCTCCTCCAGGAGCCGACGGTCGCCGAAGCAGCGGTAGATCGTCCACGGGCAGATGACGACGGCGTCGGCCCAGGCGGGTCCGCCATCCAGCAGGGGCAGGGGTCCGGCGCCGGTCACCGGGGCGACCGGCGGAATCCGGCCGTCCTCAGCCTGGGCGTCTTCCAGGTCGAGAAGCCACTTCGAGAAGAATCCCGCCACCTCCATGTTGAAGGAGGCGGTCCGAACGAAGACCTGGGCGTCGCCGGTCCAGCCGAGACGCTCGTCGCGCTGGGGACAGTCGGTGGGAACGTCCACGAAGTTGCCGCGCTGACCCCAGACGATGTTGCTCTGGAGCTGGTTCAGGTCGGCGTCGGAGCAGCTGAAGGTACCCGTCTCGGGCATGTCGGAGTGGAGCACCACGCCGGTGAGCTCCTCGATGGCGTCCTCTTCCACGCGCCCCGAGACCTCCACGTAGCGGAAGCCGTGGAAGGTGAAGCGGGGCTCGAAGGTCTCGGCCTCGCCAGCGCCGCGAAGGGTGAAGGTGTCCGTCGCGCGCGCGTCCCGCAGGTTCTCTGTGTAGAGCTCGCCGTTCTCGTCCAGGACCTCGGCGTGACGCAGCTGGACCGTCGTGCCCTCCTCGCCTCGCACCCGAAGACGAACGCGTCCCACCATGTTCTGTCCGAGATCGAAGATCCGGCGAGGGGCGAAGAGTGGATGTCCCCTGCGCAAGGGGGGAGCCTTTACGGGGCTGAGCTCGCGAATCGCCCGAACCGGCGGTCCGCTCATGGCGTCGAGTGAGATCGCCGGCGTCTCGGCGATCTCGACCCGCGCCCAGGCCTCTTCGTCGTAGCCGGGTCGCGTCCAGGCGCCCAGGTCCCGGCGCGCGTCCACGACCTCCCCCTGCATGATGTCGGACTCGAGAATGGGCGACGCATGCCAGCGCCACCGCTCGTCGCTGGCGATCCGGGTCTGGCTCCCGTCGGCGTGCAGGATCTCGAGCTGGGACAGCAGGGCAGGGCGCCGTCCGTAGTTCTCACGGGCCTTGACGAGGCCGAGGAAGCCGCAGTACCAGCCGTCGCCGAGGAGCGTCCCGATCGCATTCTCCCCCTCCTGGAGGTGGCCGGTGACGTCGTAGACCTGGTAGCGGACCCGAGTGGCGAAGTCCGTCCACCCCGGCGCGAGCTCGTGGTCGCCGACGCGCCGGCCGTTGATCCAGGTCTCGTAGAGGCCCAGCGCGGTGACGTAGAGGCGCGCCCGCGCGATCGGGCCTTCGACCTGGAACGCGCGCCGCAGCGCCGGAACCGGTCCGCTACTCTTCGGTGCGCCGGCGAGTGGCGAGGCGATCCACCGGGCGGTCCAGTCGGAGGGATCGAGCAGGCCGACCTCGAAGCGGGCGGCAGCGCTCCAGTCGGAGGGCTCGCCCTCGGAATCGAAGCTCCGAACCTTCCAGAAGGCGAGCTGGCGCGAGCCCAGCGAAGCACCCCGGTACGCCACCTGTGCGTTCTCTTCCGACGCCTGCTCGCCGCTGTCCCAGAGATCGCCTTCATCCCTCGCGAGCCGCTCCGGATCGGAGGCGACCAGCAGGTGGTAGGCCGTCTGCCGGGCGCCCGGGCGCTCGTCGTCGAGCTTCCAGAAGAAGCGGGGCTGGCGGGTGCCCAGCCCGATGGGATCGACCTGGTATTCACAGCGGAGCGCACGGGGGGCACCGGGGGGCATGGAAATCCTCCTTCGCGAGGGGTCCGGGTCTCACACGATTTCAGATTGGGGGGCGGTTCGCCAATGCCGATGCGCGCGATTCCAGCGCGTGAGCAGATCGGCAGGCTTCCGACAGCGGATTCGCTGGTGGGAGGTCGGCTACGCCCGATCCTCCTGGACCACCTCGGCGACGGTCACGTGGTGCGCCTCACCGGGTGCATCACACCGCTCGATCTCGCCGCCGCGCTCCAGGATGCGGCTGATCTTCCGGGCCGTTTGCTCCGGTGTGTCCAAGAAGCGCAGAACGATTCCCCGCTCTCCGTCGTCGCGCAGCACCTCCGCATCGACCACGACCGATTCCGAGAAGAAGGCATTGTAGAGGGCCGCTGGCGGCCTTTGCGAGCAAGGCCTCGAGACGCCTTCGAGTGCGTTTCCAGAACAGGTCGAAGGCGACCGCGACCACGGTGGAGGCTTTCGAGGGTTCCCCCCGCCTGCGCTCGCTGCGCAGCACGTGCCCGCGGAGCTTCAGGCTGCGCCCGCCGCTGACACTTCGGGGAATGCGGACCCAAACCCGTGTCCCCTCCTCCAATCCCTCCTGTCCCAGATAGCTGCAGCCGCCGCTGGAGAGCTCCAGGAGGCTCGGGATCCCCGGGGTCGGCTGGCTCCGCGCGGTCGGGCGCCGGGTCCTCGGCGATGGGCTCCGCTGCCTCCGGCGGGGGCTCCTCGGAGATCTCCGGGACCAGAGCCTCCGCTGCAGCTTCGGTCCCGGCCTCGGGAGGGGCGTCCGATTCGGCCTCTTCGGAGGCGAAGAAATCGATCTCCGAGTCGTCCGGGTGTCCTCCGTCCTGGAGCTCATAGGGGATCCGGTTCTTGTCTCGCCGCTCCATCCGATCTCTCGCCCCCGCCGTGGTCCGGGCCAGATTTCGCGATTGAGTACCGCTGCCCGCTGGATCGGCATGGAGGGCCCTCCGCTTGATAGAGGCATCGACCCTTCCCGGTGCGGCTTACCCCCATGTCGACGCGGAGTGGTCGATTCCAGTCGCCGGTCCGCTCTACCCGGGGATCCGGTCAAGCTGGTCCCGGATGCGGCCGATACACGGTCGTGCCCAGCTGCGTTCTCGACTCCGCAGACAGCTCGCCAGGACCGTGACCGATGGATCCGACCTGGCATTCCCTCTATGAGATCGCGGCCTGCGCCACCCCCATCCTGTTCGGCTGCGCTCTGGCCTGCCACCTCTACGCGGCCTCCAAGAGAGCGCGCATTCGGCAGCTATCGGACGCCGTGATGCGGCTCGAGTCCAGCGCCGAAGATCAGCGGCAAACCGTCGAAGACCTCTCGAAGCGAAACGAGACCGCGGAGCAGACCATCCGGCGCCTGGAGCGTTCGCTGGTGGAGATGCCGGAGATCGCGCAGCGCCTGGCGGTCACCCGGGACCTGCGCCAGATCCCAGAGCGTGCGCTCGCTCTGGTTCAGGAGATCTTCGACCCGAGCTACTCGGTCTTCTATCGAATAGCCAAGGGCGAGCTGATCGGTGTGGCTTGCCGCGGGGAGAGCGAGTTCGGAGTTGGCCACCGCGTCAAGTGGGGCGAAGGGATCGTGGGGTGGACCGCCGTCAAGCAGCTCCCCTTCACTCCCGAGGATGCCCAGTACGAGGGCGGGATCGTCCGGGCTCGCAACCTCTCGACGGGGCTTCCGGTCAAGGGCTTCTCGCTCTGCCTTCCGATTCTGAACGGTGCGAAGACCATCGGGGTGATCCTGATCGGCCCCACCGAACGTCGTCTTCCCTACACCCGCGAGTTCGGCCGCACCATCGCGCTGATCACCTCGGTGACCATCACCAGCGCAGCGGTCCTCAAGCAGCAGGAGCTCCTCGCCAAGACCGATGGCCTGACGGGGCTGCTCAACAAGACCCACATCCTGAAGGATATCCGCGACCTGATCAGCTCCGATGAGGGCGCACCGCCCATGCTCTCGATCTTCCTCTTCGACATCGATCACTTCAAGGAATACAACGACACCAACGGTCATCTCCCCGGAGACGAGCTCCTCAAGTCGCTCAGCGGTTTCTTGAACGGCAACATCCGGGGCGGCGAGCTCCTGGGACGCTACGGGGGCGAGGAATTCCTGCTGGCCATGCCCGACACGGGCAAGCAGCAGGCGTTGCAGGCCGCCGAGCGGATTCGGGAGCTGATCGAGAAGCAGGATTTCCCGCTACAGGAGAACCAGCCCGGGGGGAACCTCACCGTGAGCGGCGGCGTCGCGACCTGGCCGAACGATGGCGACGGCCTGGAGGGGCTCATCAGATGTGCGGACGAGGCCCTCTACCAGGCCAAGCGGGCCGGCCGCAACCGGGTCTTCGCGTACTCACCGCCCGACCTCGCCCTGGGCGGCTCCGACGATCCCCTCTCGAGCCCGGGCGAACTCCTCTTGATCGACGAAGAGAAAGAGGACACCTAGCCCTGATTCTCAATAACGAAGCGTGGTGAAACGCCCGAATTGAAAGTGGCCCCGTCGGTGGTATGGAAGAAAGAGCCACCAAACTTCCGCTACCGAAAGGGCCACATTCGTGAGAATAAGGAAAGGCTCGATTCGAGGCCGTGTCAAGGGCGATCTTCCGATCGTTTTCAGTGACGAGAAGCTGAGCGCGTACGGGGGGATCGAGCTGTTCCGGCGTTTCGTCGATCGCTCGGGGTTTGCGGAGCGGCTCAAGAAGGTCTTTTCCATCCGTCAGTTCGATGGTGACTATGGATCGTTTCGCATCACGCTGGCGTTGATGGGCATGCTGCTGCTCGGCGGGACGCGTTTGCGGCATCTGCGGGTCCTGGAGCGAGATCCGCTGTTCCTTCGCTTTGCCCGTCTGCAGCGACTTCCCACGGATCGCACGGTGTCGAACACGCTGAAGGAGACGACCCGAGCGGTCCGCGACGAGCTCGGTGGGCTGCTTCGCGAGGTCGCGTACGACACCGCCCGGGAGGCCGGTCTGTCCCGTGTCACGATCGATCTCGATGGGACCGTGCTACGCACGGGACTCTGTCGCGAAGGCGCGGCGCGGGGCTTCAATCCCCATCACCCGAAGGACAAGTCGTACTACCCGCTGACCGCCCATCTGGCGCAGACGGGTCAGCTCCTGGCCGTGGTCAACCGTGAGGGCAATGTCCACGACTCGGAGAAGGCGCTCGAGACGCTGGAGTTCCTGGTCGAGGACGTGCGACGGGAGCTGGCGCCGCGGCACCTCGAAGCCCGCTTCGATGGGGCCTTCTTCCGACGGGACCTCCTCGAGTACCTGGAGACCTCGGGCATCGAGTACGCGATCAAGGCGCCGCTGTGGGACTGGCTCGAAACCCGCACCCTGATCGGCAAGCGTCGGCGCTGGAAGCGGATTCGCCCGGATCTGCAGGCGTTCTTTACCCAGCTCCGCATCCCGAAGTGGGATCTCACCCTGCGGGTCGCGGTGTATCGCAAGCACGTCTCGCACCGGACCCGGAAGAACTTCCAGCTCGACCTGTTCGATCCGAACGATGGACACTACGAGTACTCGTCCGTGGCGACCAACAAACGGATCGGTCTGCGAGCGCTCTGGGACTTCATGGCCGGTCGCGGGGGTCACGAGAAGACGCTGGGTGAGCTGAAGCAGCACCTGGCCTTCGACACGATCCCGACCCACGACTGGGACGCGAACAGCACCTGGCAGCTGATCAGCGCGCTCACCCACAACGTCTTCCGCCAGTTCCAGATCACGACCACCGCCGCGGAACGAAAGAACGGTCGCAAGCGAACCTACCGGTGGGTCCTCGAGTCGCTGCGTACCTTCCGATACGAAGTCCTCAACCTGCCCGCAAAGCTCGCGCGACCCGAGGGACGTGCCGAGCTGCGGATCGCTGCCGCTGAAGACACCCAGGTGAGAATCCAACAAATCCTGGACGCTCTGCCCGAGGCCGCGTAGCCTCAGATTTATTGCGAATCAGGGCTAGGTATCTCTACTCGGAGGGATACACGAACCTGGTCCAGTCGATGTCGGGGTCCACGTCCACCGGCACCAGGATGGCCTCTCCCGAGTTCTCGTCCCGGGCTTCCTGGACGAAGCCGTCCTCCACCAGCTCCACGATCAGCTGATCGAAGCTCTTGGTCCAGAGGAAGGCGCCCGCCTTGTTGTCCTCGTGGTCCCAGTCCAGATCCGTAAAGTCCTCGCCCGTGCAACGCTTGAAGACGGCGTGCTGCCAGCGCAGCGGGGTAGCGCTTCCGAGCTGGTGGATCTCGCGGATCATCTCGGTCTTCATCAGCTGCCGGACGTCGGGCTTGACGATCCCTTCGTTGAGCACCTTCTGCTCCTCCCAGGTCTCCCGACTCGCGCCCGGCGGGACGCGCCTCGGTCTCGGGTTCAGATACATATGTTCAATATATTGCATCGCCTGCTCCTCCCCGGTCTTCCGGTTCGCGCGCGCGTTGCCACTTATTAAATTTATATATTGAATATATATTCATACCCCTTGCCTGTCAACGGCTCGGGGCCCGAGCGTGACTAGGGGCAGCCGGTCGAGAGCAGTGCGGCCAGCAGCAGGGTGGTGGCGAGGGCGAGCGTCGCAAGTCGTGTCATCAGAGTCTCCTGGTGAGGGGCGCGAGGTTACCACCGCGGACCTGTGTCCAGGCCGTTCAGCAGCGGACGCCTCCGGACATTCCCGTACCTCCAAACCTGGGGAACTTCAGCAATTCCTCAGCAATCGAGCCGGTCGTTGCATCGGTCCGCCCCGCCGGGGTGGAATCGGTGCTCGGGGAGCCCTGACGCTGCGCGGAAGCGATGGAAGGATTGGAGGCGGATGCGGAGTAGCGTTCTCGTGGTGGACGACCGGCAGAGTTCCCGACGGGCTCTCGCCGCCGAGCTGGAGGACGCCGGCTTCGAGGTGATCGAGGCCGAAGACGGCTCTCACGGGTGGAGCCAATTCCGCGCGCACACGCCGGATCTCGTGATCACCGACATGGTGATGCCGAACAGCGACGGGATCGACCTCCTCACCCGGATTCGTGCCCGTTCCGAGGTGCCCGTGGTCGTGTTCACCGCGCATGGCAGCATCGAGGCGGCGGTGACGGCCCTCAAGAGCGGCGCCGACGAGTTCGTGGCGTCGGCGGACGTGGAGGCAGAGGAGCTGGTGGGTCTGGCCTCCCGGTTGCTCGACACAGCGGCCCCGGCCGACCTGTCGTCGCGGATCGCGGAGCGGATCCTGGGCGAGAGCCCCGCCATCCAGAGAGTGCGCGAGCGGATCGCGGGTCTGGCCACACTTTCAGAGCCCGTCGCGATCTACGGAGAGCCCGGAACGGGCCGCGACACCATCGCTCGCGCCCTGCACGACTTCGGCGTGACGCGCGGCGGGGAGTTCCTGCGGGTCGAATCGAACGGTCGGGCCGCGACCGAACGGCTTCCCGAGTCGGCCACCATCTATCTGGACAATCTGGATCTTCTTTCCCTGGATGCCCAGCGCTACTGGTTCGAGCGGCTCTCGGCAGGGGGGCGCATCCATTCCCTGCAGCTGCGGGTCCTCGCCTCGGTGTCGCGTCCGTTGGCGATGGCGTTGGATGAAAGGCGGATCGATCCGGACCTCGCGCGCTGGTTCCTTCGCTTCGAGATTTCTCTTCCGCCGCTTCGCGAGCGCCCCATGGACATCCCCATCCTGGCCGGCGCGCTCGTCGAGCGTCTGGGGCAGTCGCTGGGCCGGCCGGGCGTTCGCCTGGCGCCGGAGGCCACGCGGCGCCTCCGGGAGGAGCACTGGCCGGGCAACGTGCGCGAGCTCGCCTGCATCCTCGAGAAGCTGATCGCCTTCTCTCCAGCGAAGCAGATCCGACTCGGCGAACTGGTGGAGATTCTTGCCGAGGTCAAGGAGAGTGTCGCCCGCATTCGCGAACGCCAGGGCATGATCGAGCGCCAGACCCTGATCGAGGCACTGCGGAGCACCGGCGGGAACGTCACCCGGGCTGCCGAACGGCTCGGCAGGAGCAGAGCGGCCGTCTACCGCCTCGCCGAAAAGCACGGGCTTCCACTGCGCCGGGAGTACTGAGCCCCGCCGTGCGCGCTCCGCTCTCGCGACTCACCGACGCCTCGCTCGGGTACCCGGTTTGGGTGCTCGTCCTGCTCTCGCTCTTCACCTTGGCTTTTGCGTGCCAGCTTCCCAAGCTTCGGACGGAATTCGGCTACCGGCCCCTCCTCGGTGAGGAGCACCCCTCGATCCAGGTACTGGATGGATTCATCGAGCGATTCGGCGGCGGATTTCCCGTGCAGATCGCCTGGAGCTGCCGCGAAAGCCGACACTGCGAGACGATCTTCGATCCCGCCTCGCTTCGCATGGCAGATACAGTCTCGCGTCGCCTCGCCTCGCTGGCGGTGATCCGCGACGTCCGCAGTCCCGCCTCCTCGCCACTCCTGGTTCCGACCGACGACGGGTTCGGGGTGCGGCGCTTCGTCGAGCGCGGCGAGCTGGCAGCCGATGCGCGTCTGCTCGCCGAGCGAGCTCTCGACGATCCGCTCTGGGTGGGGAATCTGGTCTCCAGGGACGGCGGAACCGGCGTGATCGTCGTTCAACCCGTCGACTCCGAGAGCGAGACGAGCGTCCAGGTCGTCGAGGCGATCCGCCAGGCGCTGGCACCCTTCGAGGCCGCCGGCTTCAAGTTCCACCTGGTCGGGCACGCAGTCGAGTTCGTCGTGGCGGGCAGGGAGCTCGCCCACAGCTCGGCGGCGCTCACGCCGATCGCCGCGATCGTGATCGCGCTGGTCGTCTTTGCCCTGTGCCGGTCCTGGCAGGGCGTGCTGGCCTCGCTCGCGACGGTTTTCATCTCCCTCGTCTGGACCTTTGGGCTTCTGGGCGCGCTCCACTGGCCGCGTGACAGCATCCTCCAGACCCTGGCGCCCTTGATCCTGGTCGTGGGGGTCTGCGACGCCATCCACCTGCTCTCCCGCTTCGCCGCGGAAAGGACGCGCCAGGAAGGCCCGGGAGGATGGTCGGGCCGGCGAGCGGCGCTGCTCGCGGCGACCCGTGACATCGCCAGGCCGTGCCTGATCACGACGGCGACCACCGCCGGCGCCTTCTTGTCCTTTGCCACCAGCGACCTTCAGACCTTCATCCACTTCGGCGTCATCTCCGCCTTCGGCGTGCTCGCCTGTCTGATCCTCACCTTCACCCTGCTGCCGGTGCTTCTCCTTCTGATCCCCGGAGAGGCAGGGAGCGCGGCGAGCGTGTCGCGGGGATGGGAGGTTGCCCTCGACGCGATCGTGCGTACATCGGAGCGCCGAACGGCGCCGATTCTCACGGCCACCGCTCTCATCTTCGTGGTCTGCGCCGTCGGCTGGATCGGCTTCCTGCGCGTCGATACCGACGGATACGAGATGTACGGGGATCGGAGTCAGGTAATCCGCTGGATTCGCTTCGTGGAGCGATCCCTGAAGCGTTCGGACAACCTGGAGATCGAGATCGAGCTACCCCCTTCCGTCCCGCTCGAGAGCCCCGAGACCCTCGACGTGATCTCGCGACTCGCCGAGCGGCTTTCGCGTGTCGAAGGACTGGGGCGCGCGACCACGCTTCTCGATCCAGTCGAGCGTCTGAACCGGCTGCTACACGACGACGATCCGGCCTTCGAGCTTCGAGGCGATTCGACGGAGGCCAACGCAGAACTGATCGAGCTCATCACCTTCGAAGACCCGGCGCTTCTCGAAAGCTGGCTGAGCTTCGACCGCTCTCGGGTGCGCGTGTCCGTCGAAGCGCTCTTTCAATCCCATGCCAGCCGGAAAAAGGTGCTGCGCGAAGTGCGGGCGGAGATGACGCGCTCCCTCCCCGCTGACTGGTCGGCTTCACTGACCGGCCAGTTCGCAATGGGATACGACTGGGTGAGCGAAGTGCAGGCCACCCAGTTGCGGAGCTTCCTCAGCGCATTCGCGGTCGTCCTGATTCTGGTCGCGTTTCACGTTCGCTCGCTTGGCTGGTCCCTGATCGCGATGATTCCAACCACCCTGCCGGTCGTGGTGATGCTGGGTGCGATGGGATGGATGGGTCTCAGCCTGGATGTCGGCCGAGCCATGATCGCGGCGGTGATCATCGGGATCGGTGTCGACGACACGGTTCACTTGTTGAGCCATTTCAGGAGTCGCTGGATCACCGGCGCAACGGCGCCGGAGGCGATTCGCCACGCCGTTCTCTTCGTCGGCAGACCGGTGATCACCTCCTCGCTCGCACTCTCCGTCGGATTCCTCTCGCTGATGACCTCCTCGTGGCAGACGGTGTCGAGCTTCGGCTTCTTCGTGGGAATCGGGGTTCTCGGCGCCCTCCTGGCAGATCTCTTCGTGTTCCCCGCCCTGGTGGTGGCGGTCACTTCGCGAGCGTCGGGCCGAGCCACCCGCGGAGGGCAACGAAAAGAAAGGGGGGCGCTGCTCCGTCGAGTCGTCCGCCTGGGTGGGATCTTCTTGCCGATTCTGGCGCCCCTGGCCTTCGGGACGGTGTTGGCGGCGATCCCTGGCAGACAGTTGCTCCCTGCCTGCCGTATGCTGGCCAACGGCCGCATCGCGCTACTCGCCGCGGCGGGATCGGATTGTCCGCTCCAGCCCTTCGACCAGGTTCGGGCCGTGGAGCGCGCCGGCTCGGCCCTTCGAGTGGCGATTGCCGGCGATCCGTCAGAAGTGTGGGTCGAGATTCCGGTGACGCTCACGAGCCGGGGAGAGCGCCTGGCCCAACTCGCCTCCGCCGCCGTCGTGGCGGTGGCAATGATGGTCATTCCCTGTCTCCTGCTTCGCCGCACCGCGGTCTCCGCCGCCGAGCCATTTGTGCTCTTCTACTCCGCGGTCGCCGGAATCGTGTTCTGTGCGAACTGTGGCATGCACTCGCCGTGGCTGGATCGATCGCAGCTCCTGGCGAGCATCGTCGCGCCCGCGGCTCTCGCTCACCTCATCCTGGTCTTTCGCAGCGAGCGAGGCGTGTTGCGGCAGGCCCCCGGACTGAGCTGCGTTCCCTACCTCGGTGCCGGCCTGCTTCTTCCGGTGGCGTGGATTTCGATGGAGAAGGACGCGATCCTCTGGCCCCCCGTTTCCGGTCTCCTGCTGGCGCTGACCGTCGGGCTCTGGATCGTTCTCCTGACCTCCTGTGCCTTTTCGCTTCGCGAGTCCGATGTTCCCATCGAGCGCGCGCGCGCTCGTCTGGTTCTGTACGGGACGCTTCTCCTGCCCATCGGTCCGGCTCTGGTCATCGGTGATCCCTGGTCCGGTCCGTCGCAGATCGCCGCCCGCTATCTGCTCGTCTCCGCCGCCTTCGTCCCGCTTCCCATCGGCCTGGCGGTGAGTCGATACGACCTCTTCAACCTCGGTCTCGACGCGCGCCGGTGGGCTGCGCGGTTTCTCTTCTACTCGTTCGCGGCACTGGCGGGGATCCTCGCGCTGAACGTTGCCACCCTCTGGACGGGGCAGCCGAGATGGGTGCCCGGCCCGGTTCGTCTCTTTGCCATCTGCTTCGCCGCTGCGGCGTTGTTCGACGGCGTTCGCTGGGCAGTGCTCGGGCGGCTGGAGGCGGTTCTCTCGCCCGGCGAAGAGCGAATCCGCTCGGCTCGGGAGGAGTTCGCGCGTCGAATCGCGGAGCTGCACGGTGAAGAGGAAGTCGCAGGTCTGCTGGGAGACGCGCTGGTCCGCGCCCTCGCTCCGCGATCCGCCTGTGTCTTCCTCCGCTCCGAAAGCCGTTGGCGACCCGTCTACGCCTTCGGATCCGAGGCGCCGCTCGATCGCGCCGTCGCCGAGGGGGCTGCAGCGCTGGCCTCTGCGGGTCGGACGCTCTGCCTGGCGTCCCTGCCGCGTCCGGAGGGTGGTCCCGCGTCGTATCTGGCCGCGCGGGCCGTCGCGGTGGTCTCGCCCCTTTGCGTTCGCGACCAGTCCATCGGCCTCGCCGTGCTGGCGGAGACGCGATCGGGACGTGCCTACACGCGGCGGGATCTGGATTTCGTGGAGCGCGCGGCTTCTCACGCCGCCATCGCCCTCGCCAACGCCCGACTCGCCGATGAACTCGTCGCCGCCGAGCGGCGGGCGAGCACAGGGCGGATCTCGATCGCCCTGGCGCACGATGTCGGCAAGGAGCTCGACTGGATCCGTCGCCTGGCGAGGAGACTCCCACAGCGGCTTTCCGACCGCGAACGGGTGCTGCGGGACATCGACACGATTCGGGAGCTCTCCGACGAGCTGGCGGCCACGGTGCGCGAGTTCGTCCGCAGCGCCGCAGATGCGGTGATCCTCGAGTCCGGCTTCACCTCGGTGGCGGGCCTGCTGGATCGCGTGATCCGGAACGTCTCCCGAATTCACCCGGGAGCCCGGATCAGCCAGTCGGCGGAGCCCCGCGTCAGGGAGGTCCTGGTCGATCGCGGCCTCGGTCAGATCCTCGCCAACCTGCTGGACAACGCACTGCGCGCGAGTCCTCCATCCACGCCAGTCCACGTCTTCACGACGACCTGCGCGCGGCGGCTTCGCATCTCGATCACGGACCGGGGACCGGGCATGAGCCGTGAGGAAATCGAGAGGGCCTTCGAGCCCGGCGTCTCGACCCGGTCGAATCACGGAGGATGCGGAATCGGTCTGGCGATCTGCCGGGAGATCGCCAACGGACTCGACGGTCGCATCGAGCTCCAACAGCCCGCTTCGGGGGGAACCTGCGCGGTGGTAGAGGTCCCCTTTCGTTCGCGAAGATGCGGTGCTCCCGGTCGCGAGCTGGTGAGCGATGCGAGCTAGGGTCCTGCTTCTCGTCATCGTCACCGGAATCCTGCCGCCGATGCTGGGAGCCGCATCGGCCCTCGCTGATCCTCCGGCGAGCGCTAGGCTCGAGGTCCGAAGCTCCGTCGAGATGGCTCGGAAGCTCCTCGCGAGGGCCATCGCGATCCGCTACGCCTGCGACTCCAGGGCGCGCATCGATCTGCGGATGCGAGATGGCCGAGGCGGTGAGCGGCACCGACGCATCCAGACCGTTGCCAAGCACATCGACGGGCGCATGCATTCGATCGGACGGCTGACCTCGCCGCAACACCTGCGCGGAATGACGATCCTGAGCATCGAGGCCCGCGATCGGGGTGACGACGTCTTCGTCTACCTGCCCTCCCTGGGGCGGGTTCGCCGGGTGTCGATGGGCCGCAGGGCCGATTCCTTTCTGGGCAGCGATTTGACTTACCAGGATCTCGACCGCCAGCGCGCCGAGGACTACCGGATCGAGTCGCTCACCAGGAACCTGGTGGAGGGGGAGCCGGTTCACGTGATCACGGCTCGCCCGAAGAATCACGAGACCTACCAGCGGATTGCCTTTCTGGTCGCGCTGTCGGATCTCGCCATTCTGGAGCTGCGCTACTTCAAGGCCGGCAACGCGCAGGCCTCCCGGATCGTCCGCTTCCCGCGCGCCTCGATCCACAGCGCGGGGGAGAACCTGCTTCCCACCCGCATCCACGTTGCCAACACCATCCGCGGGAGCGAGACCGACGTCGAGATCTCGGAGCTCGAGGTCAACCCGGAGATCGACGATCGCCTTTTCTCGATCGTGACGCTCCGAACCAGGCGCGAGTTCGACGCTGCGGGAGACGCGCGAAAGCGGACGCGACCGGACAGGCCCTGACCGCGGGGTACGGGCGCGGCCGATGCGTGGCATTGTCTCCGATCGGTGTTCCGGCATAGCCTCGGGGACTCGACGCGATCCTGCGTTTCGTCACCACCGGGGGTGGCCATGCAAGGCAAGCCGCTCGTGATGATCGGAGTCGAGCGGACCTACCGAGAGCACCTGCGCCAGCTCGCCCGTGTGCGGGGTCTCGAACCCGTCCAGTTCAGCGACGACGGATGGGTCGCAGATGCTTCCGGCTCTCCGGCGCTCTGCGTCGCGGGCCTGCTCGGCGGGTCCCAGGAGGACCTCGACCGGGTTCGGCGGCTGGGAACGACCTACCCCGAGACGCCGCTGGTGGTGCTGGCGCGCGAGGTCGCCATCGACGAGGTCGTTGGCCTGATGCGGACCGGGGTCGCCGATGTGATCGAGCTTCCGAAGGACGCGGAAGCCGTCGCGGAGAGGTCGCTCTCTCACCTCCGCGTCGAGGGGCGGCCGGCGGACGAATCCGATCTCGACGGTGACGGTCCCGCGATCCAGAGGCTGCGTCGATCGGTCGCAATGGCCGCCGCCACCTCGGCGACGCTGCTGGTCACCGGCGAGACCGGATCGGGGAAAGGGGTGGTGGCGCGTGCCGTCCATCTTCGCTCGGAGCGATGCGAGCGGCCGCTGGTGCACGTCGACTGCGCCGCCCTCTCCCCGTCGGTGATCGAGAGCGAGCTCTTCGGACACGAGAGGGGGGCATTCACCGGCGCGGAGGCCCGACGGGCGGGGCGCTTCGAGCTCGCGAGCTCGGGGACCATCTTTCTCGACGAGATCGGGAATCTGGCGCCCTCCCTTCAGGCCAAGCTCCTCCGCGTGCTGCAGGAGCGGAGCTTCGAGCGCGTCGGGGGTATCCGGACCCTTCCCATGAGGGCGCGGGTGATTGCCGCCACCAACCTGGATCTGGAGCGCGCGGTTCGCGAGCACCGCTTCCGCGAGGATCTCTACTACCGACTGAACGTGCTTCGCATCTCGGTTCCACCGCTGCGCGATCGCAGGGAGGACATTGCGGACCTGGTGATCCGAGGACTGCGGCAGCAGTCGCGCCAGCTCGGCCTCCCGGCCCCGAGACCCAGCGCGGCACTGCTGGATCGCCTCGCCAGCCACGCATGGCCCGGAAACGTCCGGCAGCTGATGAACGTTCTGGAGCGCCTCCTCGTGCTCCATCCCGGCGGCTTTCTCGACGTTGCGGATCTGGAGAAAGCCGTGGAGCCCGAAACCGCCCTACGTCCAAACGCCCTCGACGAATGCTCCGGTCGAGAGAGCGGCCGCACGGAATCCGAGATCATCGCTTCGGTCCTGGAGTCGACCGGCGGGAACGTGTCGCGGGCGGCTCGCCGCCTCGAGCTCGCCCGCAGCACCCTGCGCCACAAGATCAAGAAGTACGGTCTGGGAGGCCTGATCCCGAGCGACTAGGACGAGCGGGGAGGTTGCTCTCCGGTCAGCTCCTGCTTGAGCTGCTGCTTCAAGAGCTTGCCGTTGGCGTTTCGCGGCAGCGGCTCGCGGCGGATCTCGATGCGCACGGGTACCTTGAAGGCGGCCGCCCGCGCCGCCACGTGGTCCTTGAGCTCCTGCTCGGTCACCGCAGAGTTGGGGGTCACCTGGACGACGGCGCCCACCTCCTCTCCCAGCACTCGGTGGGGCAGGCCGATCACCGCCGCGTCCATCACCTCCGGGTGGTCGTATAGGAGCGACTCCACCTCCACGCAGTAGATGTTCTCCCCGCCGCGGATCAGCATGTCCTTGGTGCGGTCGACGATGTAGACGAAGTCGTCTTCGTCGAGGCGGGCCAGGTCGCCGGAGCGGAGCCAGCCTTCGCTGAAGGTCTGGGCGGTGGCCTCCGGCTTGTTCCAGTAGCCCTTCACCACGTTGGGGCCCTTGATCCAGAGCTCGCCGATCTCGCCGGCCGGAAGCGTCTTCTCTTCCGCGTCCACCACCTTGACCTCGCAGACCGGTACCGGCGGGCCCACGCTGTCGGGCCGCGCCACGTAGTCCTCGCCGGTGTTCATGGTGGTGACGGAGGAGGTCTCGGTCAGACCGTAGCCGTTGGTCGGCGAGCCCCCCGGAAACTCCTGCTTGATGCGGCGCACCAGCTCGGGCGCGGCGGGGGCGCCGCCGTAGCCCACGCCCTCGACACTGGAGAGGTCGCGGTCGTGGAAGCTCGCCGCCTCGAGCACCTGCCACACCATCGAGGGGACGCCGCCGAAGCTGGTGACGCGCTCTCGCTCGATCAGCTCCAGGGCTCGCTCGGGGTCCCACTTGTACATCATCACCAACTTGAGACCGAAGCTGGTGGCTGCACACAGGATCGAGTGGCATCCGGTGGCGTGGAAGAAGGGTACCGAGATCAGCTGAGCGGTCTGGGGACGTTCCGAGTCGGCTGCCGGTGTCTTCCCGCTCCGCACTGCGGCGCGCAGCTGGGTGAAGGCCAGGCTCATCAGGTTGGTGCAGATGTTCCGGTGGGTGCCGAGAGCGCCCTTGGGCTTTCCGGTGGTTCCCGAGGTGTAGAAGATGGTCGCTTCGTCCTCGGGCTCGAGCGTCAGCTCGGGGAGCTCGGCCTCTGCCGGCGCCGCGGCCAGCACCTCCTCGAAGCGGAGCTGCCCGGCCACCGGCGGGGCCTGGTCTCGCGCCACCACGATCTTGCGGAGATCCAGACCCGCAAAGTGGGGCGCCAGGCGATGGGCGCGTTCCGCGTCACAGAAGAGGATCTCCGCGCCCGAGTCCGAGAGCCCGTATTCGAGCTCCTCACCTTTCCACCAGGCGTTCAAGGGCACCGCCACTGCGCCGGCTGCGGTGGCGGCCCAGAATGCGATCGACCACTCGGGAAGATTCCGCATCGCGATGGCGACGCGGTCTCCCTTGGCGACGCCCCACTCCAGGGCCAGTGTGCGCGCCAGACGGGCGGCGGCGTTCCAGTGCTCGGAGAAGCTGATCCGCTCGTCCTCGTAGACCAGGAAGATCTTCTCGCCGTGGAGTCGGCTTCCCTCGAGGACGGTTCGCAGGGAGGGCGGGGCGTTCTTCCAGGTCCGGGTCGCGACGCCGCGAATCTCGACCTCCTCGATCTCGAAGGGAGCCCCCGGTGCCGTGAGCGTGGTGGTGACTTCTGCGAGAGACGGGCTCATGTGGTTCTCCCCTTGCGGCCGCTAAGCTGGCGCGATGCCGATCCGGGCCATGGTATTCGATCTCTTCGACACTCTGGTAGACCTTGATTTCGACGCCTCGGACACCACCGAGGTGGCCGGGAGGCGGGTCCACAGCTTCGTGCTGCGCCTCCACCAGGCCCTCCGGGGCCGCGCCGAGGTGGATTTCGACACCTTCATGGATGCTGTAGCCGAGGTCGACCGCAACGAGGGGAGGCCTCGCTACAAGGAGGGTCGCGAGTTCCCCACCCTGGAGCGCTTCGAGTCGGTGGTGCGGCTCCTGGGTCTCGAGGATCCGGAGCTTCCGGAGATCCTCACCGACGCTCACATGAGCGGGATCTTCGAGTGCGTGATCGTTCCCCCCCACCACCAGAAGGTTCTGGAGCACCTCGGCCGCGGCGCGAAGCTCGGGCTGTGCTCGAACTTCAGCCACTCGGGGACCGCCCTCCGCGTGCTCGAGGAGGCGGGTCTCCGCCCCCTTCTGGAGGTCGTGGCAATCTCCGATGCGGTGGGCTTCCGCAAGCCGCGGCCGGAGATCTTCCAGGCGACGCTGGACGCGCTCGGCGTCGCAGCGGAAGAGACGCTCCACGTGGGAGACGATCTGCGGGCCGACGTGGGCGGCGCCGCACCGCTGGGCATCCGCACGGCCTGGATCACCCGCCGGGTCCGCGATCCCGAAGCGAAGCTCTGCGAGTGGGAGGGGCCGCATCCCGACTGGACGGTCGCGGATCTCGCCGAGCTCGAGGAGCTGGTGAGAGAAGCGGGCTAGCGATCGGGTGCTCAGCGCCCCTTCCAGTTGGGCCGGCGCTTCTCGGTGAAGGCCCGCGCCCCTTCCATGAAGTCGTCGCTCCTCAGCATGGCGTGGATCTGGTCGTAGTGGCCCTTTACCGCCTCCTCCAGGCTCGGGGCGTCCAAGCCCTTCTGGGCGGCCTGCTTGGTGCCCCGCACCGAGAGCGGCGCGCACTCGAGAATCTGGTCGGCCCAGCGGCGGGCGGCGTCGAGTAGCTGGCCCGCTTCCACCACCTCGTTGACGAAGCCGAGCTCCCGCCCCTCCAGCGCATCGACCCGGCGTCCGGTCAGGAGCATCCCCATCGCCTGCTTCAGGCCGATGTCCCGGGCCAGGCGATGGATGCCGCCCGCCAGCGCGGCCTGTCCCACTCGCGGCTCGGGGAGGCCGAAGCTGGCGCGCTCCGATGCGACGATCAGATCGCAGGCCAGAGCGATCTCGAAGCCGCCGCCCAGGGCCACGCCGTTCACCGCGGCGATCATCGGCTTGACCGAGTCGAAGCGGAGGGTCATGCCGCCGAGGCCCGTCTTGGGCCAGTTCATCTCGCCGCCGCTGGCCACGTACTTGAGGTCGTTCCCGGCGCTGAAGGCCTGGTCGCCGGCGCCGGTCAGGATCGCGACCCAGAGCTCCGGATCGGCCTCGAACTCGTCGAAGACCTGATCGAGTTCCCGGGCCGCCGGTGGGTGGATCGCGTTTCGCACCTCCGGGCGGTTGAATGTGACGGTCAGAACACGCCCATCTCGCTCGGTCTTGCAGTACTCCGGCATCATCCGCTCCCTCCCGGGAAACGGTGAATATACCACGGAAGCTCCCCACTCCTGCCTCTACTCGGGTAATCTCACGCCCATGGATCCGAGGCAGATGGAGCGGATTCCCCCGATCAAGGCGGTGATGACGCCCTTCCCCCACTCGGTGGGGATCGACGACTCCATCGAGACGGCCCGGGCTGCGATGCGCACGCACGCGATCCGACACCTTGCGGTGACGGAGAAGGGACAGCTGGTGGGCGTGATCTCGGCGCGAGAGATCGAGCTCGCGGCCGGCGCCCGGGTGGTGAGGGACGCACAGCTGGCCGGTGCCTATGTGGTGGAGCTCACCGAGCCGCTGGATCGGGTGCTGGCCGCGATGGCGAAATCCCACCTCGGCTCCGCCCTGGTGGTGAAGCGCGGGAAGCTGGTGGGGATCTTCACCACCAGCGACGCCTGCCGGATCTTCGGCGAGTGTCTGCGCAAGCTCTTTCCCAACGACGACGACGAGGCTGCCTGAACCGGGTTCGCACCTCAAAAGGAGACGAAATGTCGCTGGCAATGACGAAACAGGAACGAGAGGCCTTTCTTGCGGATTTACACGTCGGCGTGATCAGCATCGACGAGCCGGGGCGCGCACCGCTCACCGTGCCCATCTGGTACGACTACCAGCCCGGCGGCGAGCTCTGGATCATCACCGATCGCGGCTCCCGCAAGGGGAAGCTCCTGGATGCGGCCGGGCGCTTCAGCCTCTGCGCCCAGACGGAGAGCCTTCCCTACAAGTACGTGACCGTCGAGGGACCGATCGTTGCCGTGGAGGCGACAGATCCGGAGCGCGTGGGTCGTCCCATGGCCCACCGCTATCTCGGCCCGGAGCTGGGAGACCAGTACCTGGAGGCGACCAGCGCCGACGAGGCGAGCCGGGAGAGTGTCTGCTTTCGCATGCGCCCGGAGCACTGGCTGACGGTCGACTACGCCAAGCAGTTCTCCCAGGTCTGAGGGAGGACCCATGACGGAGATCCGCGAGATTGCCGGCGGGCTCGAGTTTCCAGAGGGTCCCATCGCCATCGCTGACGGCAGCGTCCTGGTCGTCGAGATCAAGCGCGGCACCCTGACCCGGGTGCGACCCGACGGCGCTGTGGAGATCGTGGCGGAGACCGGCGGCGGACCCAACGGTGCCGCCATTGGACCCGACGGCAAGGTCTACATCTGCAACAACGGCGGCTTCGAGTGGCACGACCTCGGCGGCATGCTGATGCCGGGCGACCAGCCCGCCGACTACACCGGTGGCAGCATCCAGCGCGTCGATCTCGAGACCGGCGCGGTCGAGAGCGTCTACACCGAGTGCGACGGCATTCCGCTGAAGGGGCCCAACGACATCGTCTTCGATTCCGAGGGCGGCTTCTGGTTCACCGATCTCGGCAAGAGCCGGGCGCGGGAGCGCGATCGGACCGGGATCTTCTACGCGCTTCCCGATGGTTCGAGCATTCGCGAGATGGTCTTTCCCCTCGAGACGCCCAATGGCATCGCTCTCTCGCCCGACCAGAGCCGCGTCTACGTGGCGGAGACGCTGACGGGTCGCGTCTACTACTGGGATCTGGAAGGGCCCGGGCAGATCCGGCCGAACCCGCTCTCGCCGAACCAGGGCACTCTGCTGGCGGGTCTCCCCGGTCTCCAGCTTCTCGACTCGATGGCGGTCGACGCCGACGGCAATGTCTGTGTCGCGACGATCATCAACGGCGGCATCACCGTCATCTCGCCGGATGGCGCTTCGGTGGACCACGTGCCGATGCCGGATCCGGTGACCACCAACATCTGCTTCGGTGGACCGGACCTGCGCACCGCCTACATCACGCTGTCCGCGACCGGGCGCCTGGTCAGCACACAGTGGAGGACCGCCGGTCTGAAGCTGGCGTTCTGAGCGGGTTAAACGGGGACGTTGCTGAATATTCAACAACGTCCCCGTTTGGACGCTTGGGTCAGATGTCGGCGTAGACGTCGTTGCCCTTGTCGTCCACGATGATGAAGGCGGGGAAGTTCTCGATCTCGATCTTCCAGACCGCCTCCATGCCGAGCTCCGGATACTCCAGCACCTCGACCTTGGTGATGCAGTTCTTGGCGAGGATCGCCGCGGGGCCTCCGATCGACCCCAGGTAGAAGCCGCCGTGCTTCTTGCAGGCGTCGGTGACCTGCTTGGAACGGTTTCCCTTGGCCAGTGTGATCAGGCTGCCTCCGCGGGACTGGAAGAGATCGACGTAGGAGTCCATGCGGCCGGCGGTGGTGGGACCGAAGGAGCCGGACGCGTAGCCCTCCGGCGTCTTGGCCGGACCGGCGTAGTAGACGATGTGGTCCTTCATGTACGAGGGCATCTCCTCGCCAGCGTCGAGGCGATCCTTGATCTTGGCGTGGGCGATGTCCCGAGCGACCACCATGGTGCCGGTCAGGGAGAGCCGGGTCTTGGTGGGATACTTGGTGAGGATGGCGCGAATCTCGTCCATCGGCATGGAGAGATCGATATCGACCACCTCGCCGCCGAGCTCCTGGGCGCTCACCTCGGGCAGATAGCGGGAGGGATCCGTCTCGAGCCGCTCGACGAAGATGCCCTCCCGGTTGATCTTGGCCTTGATCTGGCGGTCCGCCGAGCAGGAGACTCCGATTCCCACCGGGCAGGAGGCGCCGTGGCGGAACAGGCGGATCACCCGCACGTCGAGGCAGAAGTGCTTGCCGCCGAACTGGGCGCCGATCCCGGTCTCCTGCGCGAGCTTGAGGATCTGGTCCTCGAGCTCCAGGTCACGGAAGGCGCGCCCCGCCTCGTTTCCACTGGTCGGAATCGAGTCGAGGTAGCGGGCGCTGGCGAGCTTCACGGTCTTGAGCGTGAACTCCGCCGACGGTCCGCCGACCACGAAGGCCAGGTGATAGGGCGGGCAGGCAGCGGTTCCGAGGGAGCGGATCTTCTCGTCGACGAACTTGAGCAGCGACTCCGGGTTCAGGAGCGCCCGGGTCTGCTGGTAGAGGAAGCTCTTGTTGGCCGATCCGCCGCCCTTGGCCATGAACAGGAACTTGTACTCGTCGCCCTCGGTGGCGTAGATCTCGATCTGGGCGGGGAGATTGCAGCCGGTGTTCTTCTCGTCGTACATGTTGAGGGGAGCCATCTGCGAGTAGCGCAGGTTGCCCTCGGTGTAGGTCTTGTGGATTCCGCGGGCGATCGCGGCCTCGTCGTTGAAGCCGGTAAAGACGTTCTCGCCCTTCTTGCCCATCACGATGGCGGTGCCCGTATCCTGGCAGGTGGGCAGGACCCCCGCCGCCGCGACGTTGGCGTTCTTCAGCAGCTCCAGAGCGACGAAGCGATCGTTCTCCGATGACTCCGGGTCATCGAGGATCGCGCGGAGCTGGGCCAGGTGCTCGCCGCGGAACAAGTGCGAGATGTCTCGCATGGCTTCCGTAGCCAGCCAGGTCAGGGCCTGCTCGTCGACCTTGAGGATCGAACGTCCGTCCACCTCGACGGTGGAGACGTGATCGCTGCTGAGTTTACGGTACTCGGTCTGGTCGGGACCGAACTCGAAGATTTCCTGGAATTGAAAGTCAGACATGGCGAGGGATTTTAGCAATTCGCTCACCGACGGCCCCTGCGCAGCGCCGCAGGAGGCCGAAGCCCGCAGCACCGAGCGCCGCGGTGAGTCCGGTGGCCAGGTCCAGCTGCTACCGCCCCGGACGCCTCGGGGACCGCTTTGGTCTCTCGAGCATCCGCTCGACGATCACCGTGGTGCGGACCCCGGGAACCTGGCGCAGCCGCTTCACCTCGCCGTTCCACCCCGGGGGCGTGTCCTGCTCCAACAGGGTGGCGAGCGGCCACTCGCCGCCCTTCGCGTATACGTCCGGCATGAGGGCGCCGATCATCGGGCGCGGCGTCCTGTCGCCGAAGCTCGTCACCCAGTCCACGCACTCGAGTGCGGCCAGCATCTCCGCGCGCTGGCGCATCGGGATGACCGGCCGGCTCGGTCCCTTGATGCGACGGACCGAGGCGTCGCTGTTGACCGCGACGACCAGCCGGTCGCCGTAGCTGCGCGCCTCCTCCAGGCTTCGCAGGTGCCCGATGTGAAGCAGATCGAAGCAGCCACTCGTGAAGACCACCCGCTCTCCGCGTCGCTGCGCGCCTCGCACGGCGCGGGCCGCCTCGCGGCGGTTCAGGATCTTGTCTCGAGCCTTCCGAAGACCGGTCACGAGTCGGGCTCTCCCTCTTCGGCAGTCGTGGGTGCGCTGCCCGGGGGCTTGAGCAGGGACTCGAGCCGCTTGAGTCCGCTCCAGACGAAGGTTGGTCCTTCGAGCATGAAGTGAGCGGGGCCTTCCGCGAACGACTTCATGGGGATCAGCTGCGCCTTCGGCTTCTTCCAGGTTCCGGTCATCGCGAAGTAGGCGCCCACCAGGTTCTCGTCCCGCCCGAGGATGACTCTGTTTAGCACCGGAACCCGGTTGATGAGAGAGTCCAGGGTTCTAAGGAGGAACAGGCCCACCACCGCCTCCACGTCGTGGGGCGGGACCACGGCGACCCGACCCGAGACCACCATTCCCAGCGACGGCGCATCGAGGGCGAGGAAATCCGAGTGGAGCTGGCCTCCCTCGAACCGACCGACCAGATCGATCGCCGTATAGGGGATCTTCTTCCGATAGCGGAACGGGTCGAAGCGGTCGCTGGCAACAGCGATGGCGACGAAGAGCGGAAGCTTCTGGTGGATCTTTCCGTCCCGGGCGTGGAGGGTGAGCACGCCCTCGGCATCGCTCAGGAAGGGGCGTCCCTCGTGCAGCCGGCCGCTGACGACGCCGGCCCCTACCAGCCGGCCGCTCAGAAGATCCTCTTCGAGCCCGGCCGACGCGGTGAGATCGACCAGGTCCATCTTCTTCATCTGGGTTTCGATCCGGAAGGGCAGCTCTTCGCCGCTCCCGAGTGAGACCTCCAGGTTCCCCTCCAGCTCGCCGAGGGGGGCCAGGAGCAACGTGGACTTCTCGAGGCGCAGGGTGCTCCCAGTGATGCGAAAGCTTCCCGAGACACCGCGGATCCGCCAGTGGCCGAGGCGGGTGGCCTCCATCGCCCAGTGGCCCCTCGCCCAGGGATCCGCCGCCGGCTCGAGCGACATCGACTCGAAGGGAGGCCCCAGACTCATCTCGACCTGGACGCTCTGCTCGGGCACCCGCCGGTAGGAGCCCGCTCCCTGGATCGGGATGCCCGCCCACACCCCGTGCTGGATGGCGAAGTCGAGGCCATCTGGCGCGGGGAAGATCTCCCCGAAGGCTTGTTCGATGCTGCAGAGCAGGGCGGGGTGGAGGATCCAGTCCGCATCGATCGTGAGCCGCTTCCAGGTGGGCTCGGAGGACGGCCGGCGCTGCGCGTTGATCCAGCTGCGCAGGTCCCCGAATCCCGGCAGCGAGACCTTCGAAGGGGGCCGGATGCAGTGGACCTCGTCGGGGGAGCGGATCTGCGCGAGACCGCGCACGGTGGCGTCGAACCTCGGAAGTGACTGACCGCCGAGTCGACCGCGGACGTCGCGGAGCTCCAGGGTGTCCCCACTCCAGATCGCGCTGCCACTCAGCCCCTCGAGACGCCCGTCGTCCTCGCCGATTCGCAGCCCGGCGTCGGCGATTTCCGCTCGCACGGTGATCTCTCCCGGACGACTCATCATGCGGGTCTCGACGAGCTCTCGGAAGCCCGCCACCGTGGTACGCGCTTCGGCGCGAAGCTCCAGCAGCCGGCCCGCCTCCACCCGTTGGCTCAGGGGATCCAGCGATGCCCGGATCTCCGGGGGCAGGTAGGCGAGCACCTCGCGGATTCGCGGCAGGGGGAGCTCGTCCAGCTCGACGGCCAGTCGCAGGGCGGCGCGTCCTTCCGACGGGAGCGCCAGGCTTCCGTCGGCCCGTACGGTCACGCGACCGTCCGAGATCTCTCCCTCCCGGAGGCGGAGCGCACGGGCGCTGAACTCGATCCTGGCGGCCAGCGCGGACCGCTCCATCGCAACTTCGAACGGGCTCTTTTCCCCGCTGCGGAGCACCGAGGCATGGACGCCGCTGCCCTCCAGCCGGATCACCAGGTTCTGGGGCCGTTCCGACTGGTACTCCCAGCGGACAGAGCCCTCGATCGATCCGCCCAGCTTCGAGGCGATCCCGAGCTTGGACGCGTAGGGCGCCAGGAGGGCGAGATCCATCTGCTCCAGCTCGAGCGTGGCGCGGACGGTCCGGTTGGCCTCTGCGTGCAGCTGAATCGACCCCGCTTTCCCGTCTGCATCTCGTATCCACCCCTGGACCCGAAGCTCGGTCCGCCGCCGGAAGCTCGCCCGGCGGACCAGGCCGCTCACCGCCTCGATGCGGACGCCGGGGTTCTCCACGAGGGCAGGGTCGCCAACGTCAAAGAGGATGGTTCCGCTCCGGAGCTCGACGGCGCGGACGGGCAGCGACACCTCGAGCCAGGCGCGGGCGGCTTCGTCGAGAGCCTCGATGGCTCCCCGCAGGTCGCGCTCGCCGTCCGGCCGCGCAGCCGGGGGGGCAGCGCCCTCGACGCTGAGAATGGCCCCCTCGAGGGCGATCCGGTCGAACCTGAAGCGGGCCATCAGCAGGGCGACCGGGTCCAGATGGGCCTCGAGGCGTTCGACCCGCAGCCGGCTTCCCGCCGGCTTCACCTCCACCCCGTAGGCCTCCAGGATCAGACCCCAGCGGAGGGAGAACCAGGCTCGCTCGATTCGCACCGGGGTCTTCAGGAGATTCGAGAGACGCCGCTCGGTCTCGATCCGGAGGCGCTCCGGCGCGATGCGGTTCGCCATGTAGCGCCCCGCCCACACCAGAGCGCCGAACAGGACCAGGAGAGTCAGGCCGAGGGTCAGCGCGCGCCGCACGATCCTCTCCGCGCACCTTCCGGAAGAGGGTGCAGATCTCTCGAGTGAGATCCTGGCAGGGCGGCGACCGGGGAGATTTGCCGATCTCGGGAGTGAAGCCCTGGCAGGACGGCGACCGGGGAGAGTTGCCGATCTCGGGAGTGAAGCCTTGGCAGGACGGCGACCGGGGAGAGTTGCACATTCCTGATGTGAAGTTTGGGTTCAAAGAGGGGTCGGGAATGTGCGTTCGAGCCCGTATCCCCCCGGGAACTCTGAACTTCTGGGCGGTCTCGACCAGATTGGCCGGAGATCGTGCAAGCGTCGATTTTTTCTAAAGAAATCCTCCATTCATCCGAAATGCCCGGCAGTTGCCTGAGTGCCGAACCGCGCGACGATTGAGGGAATGCGACGTGAGCAACACCGGGGACCGTCCGAATCGAGTACGCGAGCTGCGCGAAAATCGGCTCATGACACAGGCGCAATTGGCTCGCAAAGCCAAGGTCGCGCTTCGAACGATTCACAGTGTCGAGAAGGGTATGAACTGCCGCATGGACACGAAGCGCAAGATCCTTCTCGCTCTGGGGATGCGCTTCGAGGACAAGGATCACGTGTTCCCGTCGACGCATCCGGCCTCCCACGACCGGGATCCGTTCCTCCCGCACTAGCCCCCGCAGCGGGATGAAGATCGTTCCACCCGGCTCTCCAGACGGGCGAACTGCGCGCGCCACCCGCTGAGCCCCGTGGGGGCCGCGGTCTCGTCTCACTTCCGGTGCCATATCGGGTCGTGTTTTCGGTGCTCTGCCCGCCACTTCCGGTGCCATATCGGGTCGTGTTTTCGGTGCTCTGCCCACCAGTTCCGGTACCATAGGGGGCCGTGCTTTCGGTGGTCTGCCCACCAAGGGGGTACCATTCCGGACCGGAACACGCTGCTTGCGGACGTCGCGGGAATCGTCTCGCGATCCCACGACCTGAACGAGACTCTGGACAACGTCGTCGATCTCGTCGCCAAACGCCTGGACGCCGACGTCTGCTCGGTCTACCTGACGGAGCCCGATCTCAAGCACTTGGTGCTCAGAGCGACCGTCGGTCTCGACCGGAACGCGGTGGGGCAGGTGTCCCTCTCCTTCGGAGAAGGGCTGGTCGGTCACGCGGCCCAGCGGGGCCAGCCCGTGGCGGTGGTGGATGCGCAATCCCACCCCGACTATCGCTACTTCCCCCAGACCGGCGAGGAGCGGTTTCCCTCGCTGATGGCTGCACCGCTGATCGTCAGTACCCCGACCAGTCTGGGACACTTCTCGATCGGCGTGCTCGTCGTGCAGACCCGCGAGCCCCGCGAGTTCCAGCCGCGGGACGTGGAACTGCTCGATACCTGCGCCCAGCTCATCGCCCCGCTGGTGATGAACTCTCAGCTCCTCGCCCTGATGTCCGGTCCCGAAGAGGTGCGAAAGTGGATCGTCTCGCAGCTCGGCGGCGCGGGTATTGGCTTTGCCGCCGCCAAGGAGCCAGCCCGCGCCGAGCGAAATGTCGAGGTGCGCGGCATTCCCACATCCCGCGGCATCGCCATCGGGCCAGTCCACTTTCTCGATGACCCGGTCGATCTGGAGAACATCGCCTACGCCCCGAACCTGGATTCGAAGCAGGAGCGGCGCGATCTTCTCGATGCTGTCGCCGACGCGCGGCGCGAGCTTCACGACGTGAGGGACGAGGTCGGGGAACGCTTCGGCCCGGATTTCGCCGCCGTCTTCAACACACACATCCAGATCCTCGAGGACAAGGGTTTCGTCGCCAAGCTCGAAGAGAGCGTTGGACGCACCGGGAGCGGGCTCCTGGCGATCCGTGAAGTGCTGGCCGCCTACCAGGAAATGTTCGCGCGCATCGAGAATCCCTTCTTCCGCGAGCGTGGGATCGACGTGATGGACGTGGCACAGCGGGTGATGGCGAAGCTGCTCGGTGTGCGAATCCACAACATACCGCTCACCGAAGGGGCGATCGTGATCGCCTCTCACCTGCTGCCGGCCCACTTCGCCCTGTTGGAGACCGAGAAGATCGCCGGCGTGGCCTCGGAGCACGGGGGTCCCACCTCCCACGGCGCGATCTTCGCCCGCGCCCTCGAGATCCCCTCGGTGACGGGTGCCACCGGGATTCTCGAGGCGGCGCGTCCGGGCGAGCAGGCGATCATCGATGGTGACACCGGTATCATCTACCTCTCGCCGGATGAACAGGTCCGGCGAGAGTACCAGCGGGCAAAGCATCGCGACCTGGTCGCCGTCGAGCATCTCGACGCTCTCGCCGACCGGCCGGCGGAGACGCGTGACGGCGCACGCGTCGCCCTGACCGCCAACGTCGGTCTGCTCAGCGATCTGCGGCTCTGCGAGCGGCACGGCGCCGAAGGCATCGGCCTGTTCCGGACCGAGCTGATCGCTCTGGCCCACCGCGGCTTCCCCAGCGAGGACGAGCAGGAGCAGCTCTACCAGGGGGTGGCCGAGGCCATGGCGCCGCGTCCGGTCACGATTCGGACCCTCGATCTCGGTGGAGACAAGGTGATTCCCGACCTGGCGATCTCGGCGGAGGAGAATCCCCAGCTCGGCTGGCGCTCGATTCGCATCTCCCTCTCGGACGAGGGGCGCTTCTGCGCCCAGCTGCGCGCGATCCTCCGGGCCAGTGTCCGGAGGAACGTGCGTCTCCTGATCCCGATGATCTCTGCCGTCGAGGAGCTCCGACGGGTGCGCGCCCTCGTTGACGAGACCAAGGAAGAGCTCACCCGCCGCGACATCTGCTTCGATCCCGACCTTCCCATCGGCGTGATGATCGAGGTTCCCTCGGCGGCGCTGATCAGCGAGTCCCTGGCCCGGGAGTGCGACTTCTTCAGCATCGGAACCAATGACCTGACCCAGTACACGCTGGCGGTGGACCGGGGCAACGAGAGAGTCGCCCACCTCTACTCTCCGTTTCACCCGGCCGTACTGGCTCTGATCGACCGCACGGTGCGGGGGGCGAGCCGGGCGGGAATTCCCGTTGCCGTCTGCGGCGAGATGGCGAGCCACCCGCTCGCCGTTCCGCTGCTGGTGGGGCTCGGAATCGGCGAGCTCTCGGGTGTGGCGAGCGCGGTGCCAGTGGTGAAGGAGATCGTCCGCTCTCTCGAGATGGGCAAGGTGTCCGACGACGCTCGGGCCGCCCTCGAGGCGGGCAGCGTCGCCGAGGTGGAGGCGATCGCCGCCGAACGGCTGCGGAGCTCCGGTCTTCTCGATCATCCGGATATCGGCGGCTGGCTCGAGCGGGCCATCGGTCGCGCCCTGGCTTCCTAGCGGGGACTCCGTCCCCGCTAGATGCGCAGGTCGGTCAGGATGCCGCTGTGGTCGCTCCCGGTCACCTCGACGACTTCGAAGTGGTCGACGTTCAGGCCGCCCAGGAAGGCGTGATCGATGCGGAGCAGGCGGGGCGCGCCGTGCCAGGGACCCCAGGTCCGAGCCGGTCGGCTGCCGGTTGCCTCGGCGTGGAGCATGGCGGCGTCGTCCAGGTGGGAGGCCAGGGAGCGGTAGACCGGCCAGATCGGCGTGGCGTTGAAGTCTCCGACCACAGCGCGGCGCGGCTTGGGCACGCCCTGGAGATACGCGATCAGCCTTCGGAGCTGGTCGCGCCGGCGGGCCAGCGAGCGCCACGGCGGAAAGCAGTGGGGCGCCTGGAAGTGTACGTTGACGAGTTCGATCCGATCGGGGAGATCGGGCCACTCGCCGGGGAGCAGCTCGACGACGCGGGCGTCTCGGTGGCACAGGTCGAGGTGCTGGACGTTCCCCGGGTGGCGGAGAGCGATCCCCATCCCGCCGCAATCCGTGGCCGGTTCGAGCTTGCCATGGGGAAGCACCTCGGCGATGGCAGCCGCCTGGCCCGGGGAGAGCTCCTGGACGGCGATCACGTCGACGTCGAGCTCCTCGATCTGCCGGGCCAGGGCCTGGTGATTGGCGCGGCCCCCCCAGAGGTTTGCCGACAGCACTCGCAGATGGCCGCGCTTCTCGTGCAATGCTGATTCCCCCCGCATCCGCTCGCTTCAGTGCTCGTGTCGGGCGACCTTGGATCGGTCGGCGAAGCCCAGCTCGGTGTCCAGCTGGAGGTTCATCCGATCCAGCGTCGCCTCGAGCTCGCTTCGCAATCCCTCGAGCGCTTCGCCCGTGGCCTTCTTCGGCACGCAGATCGGTTCGCCGTAGCTGCAAGTGACCCTTGCGAAGGGGAGCGGGAGGATCGCCCGATCCCAGCTGCCGAACTGCCTGGCGGGGGCGGCGGAGACGCCGATCGGCACCAGGCGGGCGCCGCTGGTGCGGGCGACGGCAATCACACCGGGCTTGGCCCTGCCGGCCGGCCCTCGCGGACCGTCGGGCAGGATGGCCACCGGCTCTCCCGCCCGCGCCCGGCGGATCAGGTTCCGCAGCAGGCTGGTGGCGCCTCTGGAACTCGAGCCTCGCGCCGTCGCCGCAAAGCCGAGGTGGCGAAGCAAGGAGCTCGCCAGGTCGCCGTCGCGGCTCTGACTGACGGGCACGACGATGCCGCGATTCCGAAAGCAGTAGGCCGCGATCAGCAGGCCGCGGTGCCAGGTGGCGGCGACCAGTGGCTCCTCGCGCGAGAAGGGATCCTCGCCGATGAAGCGGACCCGCCAGGTGACGCCCAGGAGACGCACCAGCAGCGCGCCGGCGAAGCCAGCGACGGCGAGAAAGCCGCGATAGCGCCGCGAGTCCCGCGGAAATCGCATTCTCCTCACCTTAGCCTGCATTTTCCACCAGCTCGCGAGTCTCTGTCATGGCAACAAGGAGATCAGCGCGACTCCCACGACGGTCGCCGTGGCACCGATGATCCGGCGCCGGTCCGGCCGCTCGCGCAACCACGCGACAGCGAAGAGCATTGCGAAGAGCACGCTCAGCTGTCGCACCGCCACCACATAGCTGGCCGGCGCGGTCTGGAAGGCCTGCAGGATCAGGCTGTAGCTCGCCAGGCTACCGGCCAGCGCTGCCACGGCGCGGGTTCCGTCGCACCTCGCCGCCTCGCGCAGTGTCGCCCAGCGGACCCGGCGGAGCGCCAGGGGTGCGAACACCACCGTATTCGCCACCGAAAGCATGAAGAAGAAGACGACGGTCCTGGGCAGCGGACCCGTCCAGGTGGCCTCCGAGAAGTGCACCATGGCCTGCTTGTCCATCAGGGAGTAGGCGACGGTGGCCGCCAGTGTCAGGTAGGCGAATCGGATCCCCCGCGAGCGCAGCTTCCGCAGCTCCAGGCTCCGGTCGGCGTGAATCAGCCAGATGCCGGCTACCAGGATCGCGATTCCGAGTGCTCCCCACGGCGAGATCGACTCCCCCAACAGGGGCACTGCGAATAGCGGGAGGAAGGCCGGCGTGGAGCGGATGATCGGATAGACGAGGCTCAGATCCGCCTCCTGGTAGGCCCGGCTCATGAAATAGAAGTAGAGCCCGTGGGCGACGCCGGTTGCGGCGGTCAGCTGCCAGACCGCCGTCGGGATCTCGGTCAACTCGAAGAATGGGAGGATCAGCAGCGCCGCGATCACGGACAGGACTGCCTGGAGCAGATTGAAGGCGAGCGGGTTTCGGCTGCCCTTGATCCAAGCACTCCAGATTGCGTGGAGCAGTGCTGAAGCCAGCACCAGGAGCAGCTCGAAAGAGGTCACGCCGCCCAGTATAGGTGTACGGTGTCGGGCGCTACCGGCTCAGATCCGGTTGCGAGCGGGTACGGGGTCTCGCGCTGCTGCCCTACCAGGTCTTCGCCTTTGCCGCCGATCGCCCCGCCTGGCGCCCGAAGAAGCTGCCGTCGGCGATGGAGAGGCCGCTGGCGTACCCGCTCGCCGAGTGGGGAAGGCCCGCGGTGGTTCGGCCCGCCGCGTAGAGACCGGGAACCTTCCTGCCGTTGGGCGTGAGCACTTCGCCCGTGGGCAGCGTCTCCAGACCACCCAAGGTGAAGGCCGGGATGATCGACTCCCCGACGCTCAGGTTCAGGGCGGAGTAGGGCGGAGCCGCGAGGGGGCGCAGGTACTTGGCTGCCTTGTGGAAGAGCGGGTCCTCGCCGTTCGCGGCGTGCCGGTTGAAGAACTCCACGGTGGTGGTGAGCGCCGACTCGGGGAATCCGACCGCTTTCTCCAACGCCTCGATCGTCTCCTCCACCGCCACGATCTTGTGAAAAGCCAGGGTCGGTCCGTAGAGCTCGTCGTCGACGATCAGATAGGCGACACCGTGCTGGTGATTGACGACGAAGTCGCCGCTGCGTCCGTGGTAGGCATCCTCGTTGATGAAGCGCTGGCCCTGCCCGTTCACCAGGATGCCCTTGACGTGATCCGAGGGCGGGTAGAAGGGAACCGAGACGAAGCCCTCTCCCATGTGGACCGCGGACCCGCCGGCACCCATGCCCATCAGGATGCCCCGGCCGTCGTCGCCGTCTGTTGCGAGCGGGTAGTTCGACTGGAGCAGCTGCGGTGCGTGCTTGGCGAGCATCTCTTTGTTCTTGATGAAGCCACCTGCGGCGAGAATCACGCCCCGGTTGGCGCGGACCAGCTTCTCTTCCTTGTCGATCTCGGCCACGACTCCTACCACCCGGCCATCCTCGGCGGTCACGAGTGTCAAGCAGAGTGCGTTTGCGACGGTCTTGGCGCCGGCCTGGCTCACGCCGGCGATGATCTTCTGCATGATCAGGCCGCCGGCGTCTCCCTCCGTCTTCGGCTTGTGGCCACGGGGCGCGGGCTTCGCGTTCTCGCTGAAGGGAAATGCGGCCTCGTTCCCGGAGTAGATCAGGCCGTCATCCGTCTCCTGGACCGGCGCCTTGTGCGGGTAGAAGGATCCCTTGAACTCGAACCCCAGTCCGACGAACCACTCGAAGTGCTCGATGCTCTGCTCGCAGTAGAGCCGTATCTTCTCCTGGTTGGCTCCCCCGCTCGCCTGCATCAGGTGCTTGAACATCTCCTCCGGGGTGTCGTCGAAGCCGCACGCCTTTTGGACGGGAGTCCCGCCGCCGAAGTAGATCAGACCGCCGGAGTCCGCCGTCGTTCCCCCGCCGGCTGCGGCGCGCTCCAGGATCAGGACGTCGGCGCCCGCCCGCGCCGCCTCGATGGCCGCCGAGCCCCCCGCGGCGCCGAGCCCCACCACCACGACGTCCGCTTCCATGTCCCACTTCGCGACCTGCCGGAGCGGCCGCGGTTCGGAGGGCAGGGTTCGGCTCTCGTGGGCTTCGGCTGTCTCGTCTGCCATGGGCGTCTTCGTCCTTCACCTGCCGGGTTTCGCGATGGGTCGCCAGGAACGGGGCGCTCGCAAAGGTAGAACACGTTCTAATTCTTCCGCAATCAGGAAAGAGGAGTCGAGAGGAGGGTCCAGAGGAAGAATCCAGGTGAAGAGTGCTACCCGTAAATCGATGCATCCGATCCTCTTCGAGATCGCGGGCTACCCGGTCGCCGCCTACGGGATGGCGTTGCTCCTCGCCTTCGTCGCCGGGATCGCGGTAGCCACCCGGCGCGCCCGGGCGCAGGGTCTGGACGCGGACCGCATTCTCGATTGCTCGATGCTGATCCTGGTGAGCTCGATCCTGGGAGCCCGGCTGCTCTGGGTGGTGACCCATCCCGCCGTCTTCCGTCCGCCGCTCGGCAACTGGCTCGACGCCGTGAATCCCTTCCAGGGCCCGGCGGGCTTCGGCATCGTCGGGCTCTCGATGCTGGGGGGCGTCGTCCTGGCCCTGCTCTCGGCGGTTGCCTTCCTCGCCTACCATCGTCTCCCACTGCTGCCCTACGTGGATGTCGTCATCCCCTCGGTGCTGCTGGGCGAGGGCATCACGCGGATCGGTTGCTTCCTGAACGGCTGCTGCCATGGCTTGGCGTGCACGGCTCCGTGGGGTGTGCGTTTCCCCGACGGGAGCCCGGCTGCGGTGCTCTTTCCGGGCGCCGCCGTCCATCCCACCCAGCTCTATGCCTCGCTGCTCGGCTTCGGGAGCTTCGCTTTCCTGATCTGGCTGGCCCGGCGCCGGCCCCCTCCGGGCGCGATCTTCTTCACCGCTCTGATCCTGGTCGGGGGCTATCGGATCGTCCTCGACTTCTTCCGCTACTACGAGAGCCAGGTGATCCTCTTCCGAGCGGCGGGTGTGGACTTCAACATCAACCAGCTGATCAGCCTGGGGCTGGTGCTGGCGGGCATCGCGGGAATCGCGGTGCTGCGCCGCCGCCTCGCATCGGCCGACGGGTGAAGATCCTCGTCGTCGTCAATCCGGTCGCCGGCGGTGGCGCCGCGGCACGCGGGGCGGAGCGGGTGGTCCGGCTTCTCGAAGGCCGGGGCCACGCGGTCGAGTGCTTCTCCACGCGAAACCCTGACGAGGCCGGCGAGCGGGTGCGCCAACGGGAGTCGGAGGGGGGTCTCGACCGGATCGTGGTGGCGGGCGGCGACGGCACCATGAACGATGTCCTGAACGGGTTGGAAGACCCCTCTCGCGTACCCCTGGCACATCTGGCCTATGGAACCGCCAACATGCTGGCCCGCGAGCTGCGCATCCCGCGCGACCCGGATGCGCTGGCGGCGCTGGTCGAGAGCGGTGCGTGCCGCCGCCTCGATCTGGGCCGCGCCGGATCTCGCCGCTTTCTCCTGGTGGCGAGCAGCGGCTTCGACGCCATGGTGACCCGAGCGATCTCGCGGACCCGTCGGGGCACCCTCGGCTATTCCGGCTACGCGCGGCCGATCCTGCACGCCCTGCGCCGCTATCGAGCTCCCCAGCTCCGCGTCTCCGTCGATGGGGGCGAGCCGGTCGCCGGCGCTCTGGCCATCGTGAGCAACATCCGAAACTACGGGGGCATCTTCTCCGTCGCGGACCGCGCGCGCCCCGACTCAGGAGTGCTCGACGTGTGCGTGTTCAGCGGCGAGCGGGTGGCCGATCTGGTTCGCTACGTCTTCGCGGCGGCTACCCGGCGGGTGTCACGGCTCCCGGACGTCCGCTACCGGACCGGGCGCCGCATCGTCATCGAGGCCCTGGAGCCCACCGCCGTGCAGATCGACGGCGACTACCGCGGAACCACGCCCCTCACCGTCGAGGTCGACCCGTCGGTGGTCCCGGTCCTGACACCGCTCGTCAGTCCGCGCGCCCCGAGAACGCCCGCCACGCCCGCTTGAAGAGGTCGAGGACCCGATCGCCCTCCACCAGCCGGTCCCACAGATCGTCGAGCATCTTCGGGGGATTCTCGATCAGCGAGTCGAGCCGCATCACGCGCTCGAAGTCCACCGCGATGGGGCCGCGCCTCGGGGTGCCGCCGGCGTGGAAGAACCGGACGCCCGCTCCCTCCATCACGTCGATGAATTCCTGGGCGACCAGTCCGTAGCCCGCCGTCGTAGGGTGCACCCCGTCGAGGCTGAAGAGGCCGCCGGCCACCCGCCTTCCCTCCCGCACCCGCAGGAAGCGGGTGTCGAGCTTCGCCCGCTCGTAGAGCTCCGGCATCTGGTAGCGCGACCAGCCCGGAGGCGGGGGCACCGAGGGGTCCTCGACGTAGCGGCGATAGGCGATCCGCTCCAGAGCCCAGTGGGTGTCGACAATGAACCAGTCTTCGACCAGACCGGCCCTGCTGCGCACTTCGTTGTGCTCCTGGACTCTGTGCTTCAGGATCTTCCCGTAGCGGGCGATCACCTGGTCGATGCGGATGATCTGCTCACCGGTCAGGTGTGCGTCCTCGCTCGCGTGAAACTCGGAGGCGGACACCCAGGGTCGGGTGTAGGCCTTGAAGTAGCGCCGGAACCAGCGGGGGTCGTCGTCGGTCCCGTAGGGGGACTGGAGGTTTCCGGCGGAATCCATCCGATCGCCGACGCCGTTGGTGACGGGCGGAATCGTCACCGGAGGCACCGTTGCCCAGAAGATCCGGTCGACGCGGCCCCCGTCATCGGTCAGGGCCTCGAGCTTCGCGATCAGTTGCTTCAGCAGTTCGTCGAAGTGCTCGGGCCGATACACGGTCGCCGTACGTGTCCGGGGATCGATCCGGTCCAGGTCCGCGTCGGTGCTCTCCTCCAGACGGAGCCCGGTCACACTGGAGAGGACGTTGTTGCCGCCGAGGAACACGATCAGGTTCTCGATCCCGTCGCCCCGGGCCAGCTCCGCGGCACGCCGAAGCTGGGTGGCCTCCAGATCCGCCGGGAGTCTGGAGTGGGTGGGGTTCAGTACCCTTCGCGCGGTGCGGTACATCGCCTGCTCGGGGACCTGATTCAGCCACCCGTCGCTCGCAGTCCCGATGATCTCCTGGCAGAGACCGGCACTCAGCTGATAGGCGTCCTGCACCTCGAAGCCCCAGACCGCGAGATTCTGGTGAGGGCCCGGGTAGAGGAGGGGCTGGCTTCCTGCACCCCGCTCCCAGTAATCCTCGGTGCGATCCATCCAGCGATGCAGGTAGAGGCCGGCGAGCGGGGTCTCCCACGGGCTCAGCTGGCGGCCGAACTGCTGGTCGACCCGTCGCAACAGGTGTTCGATGTTGACGGGGAGGCCCCCTTCTCCCGAGAAGTCGGCGCAGCGGAACTCTGCCCCCGACAGACCCATCTCCCAGGCGATGATCGCCGGGAAGGAGAGGCCTGGCTCGAAGATCGCACCGCTCTTGAATCCCTGGGTCAGGCTGTCTCCCAGACAGACCAGACGATGCATCAGGAGATTCCTCGCTCGGCGGCCCGGCGAGCGCAATGGCAGGGGGCACCGCGGTCTCAGACCACCACGTTCACGAGCCGCCCCTTCACCAGGATGACCCTGCGCGGCTCCTTGCCCCCCACGTGCCTCTGCACCTTCTCCGAGGCGAGGGCCGCGGCCTTGATCGCCTCCTCGTCGGCGTCGGTGGGGACTTCGATCTCGTCGCGACGCTTGCCGTTCACCTGCACGGCGAGCGTCATGGTGTCCGCCACCAGGAGCGCGGGGTCGGCTTCCGGCCACGGCTCGTAGGTGAGCGACTCCGGATGCCCGAGGCGGTTCCAGAGCTCCTCGGCCAGGTGCGGCGCGAAGGGGGAGAGCATCAGCAGGAAGGCCTCGGCGGCCTTGCGCGGCAGCGGGCCGTCCCTGGTGATGTCGCGGCTCCAGATCATCAGCTTGGAGATGGCTGTGTTGGGCTGCGTGTTCTCCAGGTCCCTGGTGACACCGTCGATGGTGCGGGCGGTGAGCCTCGCCTGCGTCTCGGTGCCGTCGCCGTCCGCCAGCGCGCGCAGCGGCTCTGCCTCGCTCTCCTCGTCGACGATCAGCCGGTAGGCGCGCTGCAGGAAGCGGAAGCAGCCGGGGATCCCGTCGGTGGACCAGGGGGCTCCCTTCTCCAGCGGTCCCATGAAGAGCTCGTAGAGGCGCATGCTGTCGGCGCCGTACTCGGCGATCACCTCGTCGGGCGAGAGCACGTTTCCCCGGCTCTTGGACATCTTCTCGACGACCTCTTCCAGGACGACGTCGTCGAGTGTCGGGTGCAGAGGCCTGCCGTCCTGGTCCCGGCGCACCTCCTTCTGGTGCACCCAGCGCGCCTTCACCTCTTCGCCGCTCTCCGCGGCGACGGCCGTCTCCCCCTCCAGGCGCACCGCCGAGGCCGGGTAGACCCGGGGCGTGGCCGAGGGGTCGTCGGAGAGGTTGTCGTCGTAGTAGCGGTAGCTGTAGCCGAGGATCATCCCCGGGTTCAGCAGCTTCTGGAAGGGCTCCTTGGTGTGCACCACGCCCACGTCGTAGAGCACCTTGTGCCAGAAGCGGGAGTAGAGCAGGTGCAGGACGGCGTGCTCGGCGCCGCCGACGTAGAGGTCGACGGGCATCCAATAGCTCTCGGCCTCGGGGGAAAAGGCGACCTGGTCGTTTCCCGGGTCGCAGAAGCGCAGGAAGTACCAGCAGCTTCCGGCCCACTGGGGCATGGTGTTCGGGTCGCGGCGAGCCGGGGCGCCGGATTCCGGGTCCCGGGTCTCGATCCACTCCGTCGCCCGCGAGAGCGGGGTCTCGAAGCCACCGCTGGGCGCAAAATCCTCGAGATCGGGAATCAGCACCGGAAGCTCGTCCTCGGGTAACAGCTTGCAGGTTCCGTCCTCGAGGTGGATCACGGGGAAGGGCTCGCCCCAGTAGCGCTGTCGACTGAAGAGCCAGTCCCGCAGCTTGTAGCTGATGGTCGCTTCGCCCTTGCCCTCTTGCTCCAGCCACTGGTTCATCTTCTCGATGGCGGCCGGAGTCTCGAGACCGTCCAGGAAGTTGGAGTTCACCGAGGTGCCGACTCCCACGAAGGCCTCCCGCGAGAGGTCTCCTCCCTTCACCACCTCCACGATGGGCAGGTCGAAGGTCTTGGCGAAGGCGTAGTCGCGCTCGTCGTGTCCGGGGACGGCCATGATGGCGCCGGTTCCGTAGCCGGCCAGGACGTAGTCGGCGATCCAGATGGGGATGTGCTCGCCGTTGACGGGATTCTCGGCGTAGGCGCCGATGAAGACCCCGGTCTTCTCCTCGCCTTCGGCCTGCCGGGAACGCTCGCTCTTGCGGGCAGTGGCGTCGACATAGGCGTCCACGGCGGCCCGGGTATCGTCGCTGGTGATCCTCGCGACGAGTGGATGCTCGGGTGCCAGCACCATGTAGGTGGCGCCGAAGAGGGTGTCGGAACGGGTGGTGAAGATCTCGATCAGTTCGCCGTCGCGACCCACCACCGGGAACTCGACCCGCGCGCCCTCGGATCTCCCGATCCACTCCTGCTGCATCTTCTTGATGCGATCCGGCCAGTCGACCTCCTCCAGATCCTCGAGCAATCGCTCCGCGTAGTGGGTGATGCGCAGCATCCACTGACGCATGGGCAGTCGCACCACCGGGTGACCGCCGCGCTCGCTCTTTCCGCCGATCACCTCTTCGTTGGCGAGGACGGTGCCCAGGGCCGGACACCAGTTCACCGGCACCTCGGCTTCGTAGGCCAGGCCCCGTTCGTAGAGCTTGGCGAAGATCCACTGGGTCCATTTCACGTACTTGGGATCGGTGGTGTCGATCTCGCGGGACCAGTCGTAGCTGAGCCCCAGGCTCCGGAGCTGGCGCCGGTAGTTGTCGACGTTCTTCTGGGTGGTCTCACGGGGATGGGTCCCCGTCTCGATGGCGTGCTGCTCGGCGGGCAGGCCGAAGGCGTCCCAGCCCATCGGGTGCAGCACGTTGAGACCGCGCATTCGCTTGTAGCGCGAGATGGCGTCGGTGCTGATGTAGCCCTTCGGGTGCCCGACGTGGAGTCCCTCACTGGACGGGTAGGGGAACATGTCGAGCACGTAGAACTTGGGTCGGGTGGGATCGAGCGTCGCCTTGAAGGTCTCGTTCTCGATCCAGTAGCGCTGCCAGTGGGGCTCGATGGCCTTGGGGTCGTAGGGCATGGTCGGTGGAAAGTGCCGGTCCTGCCGGCGGTCGTCAACGCCGCCCCAGCCCGGGTGGAGCTACAACGGTCTCGCAGTGACCTGCTAGCTTTAGCCAATGGCGAAGGCGGAGGAGAAGGTACCGGAGATCTTCCTGGTCTCCGACCACACGGGTGAGACGGCCGCTTCGGCAGCGCGCGCGGCCATGAGTCAGTTCCGGACCCGCTGGCGTTACCGGTTCTTCGGCGAGATCCGGGACGAATCCCAGGTGCAGCGCATGATGGAGATCGCCCGCGACCTGGGGGCCATCGTGCTCTACACGCTGTCGAGGGACTCGATCGCGGATGCCATCCGGAAGCGGGGCATCGAGATGAAGGTGCCCGTCGTCGATCTCCTGGGCCCGGTGATGGATACGGTGGCCTCGCACTACCGGCTGAAGCGCGAGTTTCGCCCCGGGCCCCAGCACGGCTTTACGGACGAGCATTTCCGGCGGGTGGACGCGGTGGAGTTCGCGGTCCGGCACGATGACGGAACCAACCTCCGCACCCTCTACGAGGCCGACATCGTGCTCACCGGGGTCTCCCGGACCTCGAAGACCCCCGTCTGCATGTACCTGGCCCAGCGGGGCTACAAGACCGGGAACGTTCCCCTGGTGCCGGGCATCGATCCCCCCCGCGAGCTCCTCGACATCGAACCGAGCAGGGTCTTCGGCCTGACGCTGGACCCCGCGACGCTGGTGACCATCCGCCGCGCCCGGCTGCGCTCGTTGCCGTCCTTGACCCGCCTGGCCTACGCGGATCCGGAAACCGTCGCCACGGAGCTTCGCTGGGCCCTGCGCTTCTTCCGGGCCCATGGCTGGAGGAGCGTCGACATCTCCGGCAGGGCAGTCGAGGAGAACGCCTCGCGGATCCTCGAGCTGCTGGCAACGGAGCAGGAGGTCGCCTTTCCCTAGCTCGCATTTCTCACCAGCCAGGCGGGTGCGAAATGCGGGTCAGCGGCCGGTGCCGGGGGCGGCGCTGGCCGCCCCCGGCACCGCCTCACTGTTCGGCGGCTGCGCGCTGCTGTTCCTCGTGGAGGGCCCGCGCGAACTTCGGCTTCACGATCGAGTAGAAAGCCGGAACGATGGTGATCGCTCCCAGCATGTTGACGACCATCAGGATCACCAGCAGCTGGGCCATCTCGGCCTGGAAGCGGAGATTCGAGAAGCTCCAGAGAACGATTCCGCCGACGATGGTGCTGGCGGTGAAGGTCACGGCCATCCCGGTCGTGCTGACGGACCGGCGCACCGCCTCGTCGATGTCGCCTCCGGTCTCGGCCACCTCCTGGCGGATCCGGTCGACGATGTAGATGGCGTAGTCCACCCCGATCCCCACGCCCACCGACTGAACCGGCAGGGTGTTGATGTTGAGACCCACGCCCTTGAGCGCCATGTAGGCGAGCGAGATCATCGTCGCCGTGGCGAGCTGGATCACGATGATGGTCCCGCTCCAGAGCGAGCGGTAGGTGAGGGCCTGCAGCACGTAGATCACCAGCAGGATCAGCGAGATATTGGCCACGTGGCCGCGCTCCACCTCGTCGTTGATGGCGGCCAGGATGCCCATCACGCCGCCCGCCATCACGAACTGCACACCCCGGGTCCAGGAGTTGGTGGGCTGGTACTTGGGGACGCCATCCACGGCCTTGAGATCGTGGACGATCAGGTTCTTGGTGTGGGTCGCCACCGCCCGAATGCCGAGCTCATCGCTCTCCCACCAGGCCGTGACGTCTTCGGGCCCCCATTCGGCGAGGTCCTCCGGCCAGAAGAAGAACTCGCCCTCCTCGGTGGCGTCGAGCTCCTCCTCGTAGTCGTACATGGCCGATTCATTGAACTCCTCCAGCCACTCCGGAAGCTCCTCCTGGCTCGCGGGCGCGACCTCGAGGTGCTGGTAGCTCTCGTCGTCGTTGCGGATCGACACTCGCATGGTGTGGTTCCGCGGCGGAAGGATCGGGCCGATCATGTAGTAGAACTTGTCGGCCAGGCTGTTGTAGGAGAAGAAACCGTCGTTTTCCTTCGCCCGGTCGATGTCGAGCCGCAGGTTCACCTGGCCGATCGGGTTGCGCTTGATGAACTCGTTGGCCGCCTCCACCGCCAGCATGATGGTTTCTCCCCGGTGGTCGGGGTAGAAGAAGGACAGGTTGGCCTTGCGGTTGTCGTCCGTTGTGTAGGGGCGCAGGAAGCCCGGCGGTCCGTTCGTCTTCAGCTGAAAGAGCGTCTCCCGCACCGTCCCCGGATGCCGGGGGAGGAAGTACCACTTGGGATCGCCGTAGTGGTTCTGGCGCCAGTAGGACTTGATGATCGGCGCGATCGAGACCGAGATGCCCATGGAGGTGTTCATCCCCATCCAGCGCTCGAACTCCTCCATGCGCCGGATCGGCTCCGGGTCCGCGCAGGCGTTCTCCCGGTCGCCGTCGGCGTAGACCACCAGCGAGTCCACGCCGCCGAACTTGTCGGCGATCGCCGCCGTGGCGACGTTGAACTCGTGGTCGGGCCAGAGCAGGAAGGAGCCCGGGTTCGCCTCCCCGATCGTCGATCGGGTGAAGACGATGTAGGTGGAGGCGCCGAGGAGCACGACCGCGGTTCCGGCCACCACGTACTTGCCGACGGGGTCGGTCACGACTCGACCGATCCAGCCCATCGTGCGGATCATGAAGCCCGGCAGGTAGTGCTCCGGGTTGGAGGGCGGCGGCAGGTAGCAGATCATCACCGGGAGCAGGATCTCCACGGTGAAGATGATGCAGATGACCCAGAATGCGCCGAAGGTGGCGAGGTCGCGCATCTGCGGGATCGAGGTGATCAGAATGACCAGCAGACCCAGGACGTCGGTCACGATCCCGAGGGTGCCGGGCACGATCAGCTCCGCCATCGCTGCGGTGGCGGCCTCGACCTTCGCCTTCTCCTTGTCGCCGCCGAACTGCGGCATCAGCAGCTCGTAGTCCTCGAAGAAGCGCTCGGCCATCTGCACGGTGTGGGAGACCGCACGGGCGGTGATGATCATCGGGATCACCAGCACCAGCGGGTCGAAGGTGATCCCCGCCCAGCCGGTGAAGCCGAGGCCCCAGATCGCCGTGGCGATGGCGGCGGTGAAGGGGATGAGCACCCCGTGGAGCCGGCGGAAGTAGGCGAGCAGGAGGCCGAAGGTGGCGAGCACCGTGAGCGCCACGTACATGCCGATCTCGAAGGCGTGCTTGAGAATCCAGCCGGTGAGGATGGGAGCGCCGGAGACGTAGATCTTGTGCCTCGCGTCCTCCTCGGCCGCTTTGATTCGCTGCACGTGGTCGAAGACGATCTGGTAGACCTCGCGGCTGGCGAGCCGGTCGGCGTTGAAGTTGGCCATGATGAAGGCGCCCTTCTCGTCCCGGCTCACCAGGCGGCCGAAGATGTAGGGCGGGTTCTGGCGCACGACGTCGCGAATCCGATCGGCGTCCTCCTGGGTCTTCGGCGTCTTCTTGATCAGTACGTCGGAGACGATGGCGCCGTCTGGCTCGATGGTCACCACGCGGGTGCTGCGGTGGTAGAGGGACTGGACCCGGTCGTGGTTCACCGGATACGGCGGATAGGCGCGGTCCAACCGCTTCATCAGCTCTCGGGGTGAGATCTCCTCCTCGGCCTCCTCGATCTGGTCCCGGAGCTCGTCGCGCTCCTCGGTGTGGCTGTTGAAGGCGGGGAGCTCGGGGCTCGCCTCGACACCGTCCAGCGACTGGGTGATGCGCTTGATCTTGAGCAGCGTCTCGGGGGTGAAGATGTTCCCGTCCTCCACCACCAGGGCGATCGCGACGACCGACGAGGAGCCGAAGGTCTTGGAGAACTTGTCCTGGGCGTGGATGAAGGGATGATCGGGGTAGAGAGCGCGCTCGCTGGCGTCCACGCGCACCACCGGTCCAGGGAGCGGGAAGCCCAGACCGGTCGTGATCGCGTTGAGGGTTGGATACAGGAAGAAGAGCGTGGTGAGAATCAGGAAGGTCGCGACGAGGGCGCGATTCCTGACGACGAAGCGCGCGAGCTGGAGGGTGCTGGTTTCGCGGACGTGGTGCTCGGGTACTTTGGCCATGGGGTTCCTGCGCTGGTGGAGTCCAGTTTTGGGGGGTCGGTCTCGCGCTCGAAGGACGAGCCAAAGGCACCGCGGCCCCGGCCGCTGGCACCCAGGTGGCAGCCTATTTCTGATCGAATCGAAGGGCAAGCCCCATCGGCCACTGATTCGAGTGGTGTCGGGTGCGGATCCCCTCGCCTGAGAGGGTATGACACCGGTGTCGAAGCCAATATTTCAGCGGGTTTCCACCCGGGATCGGCTCTCAGCCCAGCTCGCCGCTCGCGTCGGGACCGGCGCCACGGCAGCGGTCGAGGAACTCGCGGGGCCGGATCACCTGGGCGCCGCGGCGGCGGGAGCGGATCGCCAGGCGGCGGTCTCCGGTGACCACGCCGAGCCGGGAGGGATCGGGGGCGCTCCGGAGGCGCGACAGCAGCCACTCGTCAGCGGAGGGCGCGAAGACCACGCGCAGCCTGGGGGCCTCCGACGTCGCGGGCGCCGCTCGCGGACCGTCGAAGACGATCCACAGCTCGGCCTCCGGGTCGTCGAAGGATCCGGCCAGCGCGAGGAGCTGCGCGCGGCTGGCCGCGCGCCACCAACCTCCCCGATCCCGGCCCTCCAGGACTCCTGCGTGGAGCACATTGAATCCGTCCACCAGCCAGATCGCGGGCTGTTCCGATTCCGTCACACGACCATTGTAGAGGCTGAAGAGGCCGGCCGATGCCAGCCCGAAGGCGACGAAGGCCGCGGTGATTCCGGCGCTCTGGAGCGCGCCGGCGAGAAACGGCGGAAGGGGCCGGCGGGTCATTCGCGAGTCCTCCTGTTCTCCTGGTTGCCGGCTGGGTCCCAAGGCTGGGCGCCAAGACCGGGTCCCCAGACCGGGCCCTGAGCATGGCGCGGCCCCGTGACAACACCGGTCACATCCCGGGGGCTTGCAGGGCGGGGGGCCGTGCCGTACTTCAGAGTCCATGTCGGTGGTGACTCTTGGGCTGATCCAGATGCGCTGCGCTGCGGACCCCGCGGAGAACCTGGGGAGGGCTCTCGCCCAGGTGGAGTCCGCGGCCCGCCGGGGTGCGCAGGTCGTCTGTCTCCCGGAGCTGTTCCGCTCTCGCTACTTCTGCCAGACCGAGGATCCGGCGCACTTCGAGCTGGCCGAGCCCATCCCGGGGCCCTCCACGGTGGCCCTGGGCGAGGCCGCCGCGGCCCATCGGATCGCCCTGGTGGCGCCGGTGTTCGAGCGGCGCGCCGAGGGCGTCTATCACAACACCGCGGTGGTCCTCGACGAGGGTGGGGCCGAGCTGGGCCGCTACCGGAAGATGCACATTCCCGACGATCCCCTCTACCACGAGAAGTTCCATTTCACCCCTGGCGATCTGGGCTTCCAGAGCGTTTCCACCCGGGCCGCCCGGCTCGGCGTTCTGATCTGCTGGGACCAGTGGTTCCCCGAGGCCGCTCGCCTGACCGCCCTGGCCGGGGCGCAGATCCTTCTCTATCCCACCGCCATCGGCTGGCAGTTCGACGAGGGCCCGGAGGTGGACGCGGCGCAGCACGACGCCTGGGAGACCATCCAGCGTTCCCACGCCATCGCCAACGGCGTCTTCGTGGCTGCGGTGAACCGGGTCGGACGAGAGCTCCCGATGGAGTCCAGCGGATCGAACGGAACGGCGTCGGGAGATCCGGGCGGAATCCGCTTCTGGGGCCAGTCCTTCGTCGCCGATCCCTTCGGCCGGGTGCTGGCGCGGGCCTCGGACTCCGAGGAGGAGCTGCTCCTGGTGGAGTGCGATCTCTCCGCGGTGGAGAAGGTCCGCCGGGACTGGCCCTTTCTCCGCGACCGAAGGATCGACGCCTACGCCGACCTGATGCGCCGCTTCAGAGACTGAGGTCGGGCCGTGGGCAGCCGATTCCTCCGCCGCTTCTGGGACTGAGAGAGCCTTGGACACCACCCCCCAGAGCCATGGATTCCGCTGGCCGGCGGAGTGGGAGCCCCACCACGCCACCTGGCTCGCCTGGCCGCACAATCCGGAGACCTGGCCGGGCCAGCTGGAGGCCGTCGTGGCGAGCTACGTCGAGATGGCGGGGGCCCTGCACGCAAGGGAGCGGGTCTGCATCACCGTTCTGGACGCGGCGATGGAGGAGGCAGCGCGGCGGCGCCTCTCCCAGGCGGGGATCGAGAGGAGCCTGGAGTTCCATCGATTTCCCACCAACGACGCCTGGATTCGCGACCACGGGCCGGTCTTCGTGAAGAAGGCGAACCAGGTCGCGGTGGTGGACTTCCGCTTCGATTCCTGGGGCCGAAAATACCCGCCCTGGGATCTGGACGACCGAATTCCCCGGGCCATCGCCGAAGCGCGGCGGATGCGGCGCTTCGGGGTGGACGTCGTTCTGGAAGGCGGCTCGGTGGACGGGAACGGGTGTGGCAGCGTGCTCACCACCGAGTCTTGTCTGTTGAACCCGAACCGGGGCCCCGTGATGAGTCCGGACCGGGGGCGCGTGTCGGACTCGCACCGGGGACCCTCCCGGACCCGAGAGGTTCTCGAGCTTCTCCTCCACGACACACTTGGTGCGACCAACGTGCTGTGGCTCGCCGGGGGCATCGAGGGCGACGACACCGACGGCCACGTCGATGACCTCTGCCGCTTCGTGGATCCCAGCACGGTGGTGGCGGCAGAGGAGGAGGATCCGCAGGATCCGAACCACGCGCCGCTCGCCGAAAACCTGCGCAGGCTCCGGGGGATGCGCGACCAGGACGGGAAACGGCTGGCAGTGGTGACCCTGCCCATGCCCCCACCGCTGCGGTTCGGAGGTCTGCGCTGCCCCGCCAGCTACGCCAACTTCTATCTCGCCAACGGGGTCGCCCTGGTCCCGGTGTTCGAGGCCACGAGCGACGCCCGCGCGCTCGCCATCCTCCGCGAGCTCCTCCCCGACCGCGAGGTGGTCCCGATTCCGGCCCGCGAGCTGGTCGTGGGCCTCGGCGGCGTCCACTGTCTGACCCAGCAGGAGCCGGCTCACGAGCGACCCCAGGGTCGGGGCTAAGCGTCCGTCGCTTGCCTTTTCGGACTTCGTTCGCCTATGGCTCACTGCGCGCCCGGCTCGCATCCGCTTCGCGGGGCTTGCTACGTTGCGCGGCCATGCCGGGACGCGTACTCGACGGCTTCCGGATTCTCGACCTCACCCGCGTGCTCGCCGGCCCCTTCGCCACGGCGGTCCTCGCCGACCTGGGGGCCGACGTGATCAAGGTCGAGCGCCCTGGGACCGGTGACGACTACCGCTACGGCCCCTCGAAGAAGGGGCAGACCTCCCTTTCGTTCCAGAACACCAACCGCGGCAAGCGCTCGATCACCCTCGACGTCCGCAGCTCCGAGGGACGGGAGCTGCTGCTGCGGCTCGCCGAGCGGGCAGATGCGCTGGTGGAGAATTTCCGGTCGGGCTGGCTTGCCTCCCAGGGACTCGGAGCGGAGGCGCTCCAGGAGCGCAATCCGCGTCTGGTGGTGGCGGCACTCTCGGGCTTCGGTGCGACGGGACCCCGGGCGGGCGAGCCCTCCTACGACATCGTCGCCCAGGCGACCGGGGGCCTGCTCGCGATGACCGGCTTTCCCGATGGCCCGCCGGTGCGCGGAGGAGGCGCGCTGGGCGATTTCGTGGGCGGCCTGTATCTCGCCCTCGGCGTGGTGGCGGCACTGCTCGAGCGGGATCGCACCGGCCGGGGGCGGGTGCTGGACCTCTCCAACCAGGATGCGATCTTCGCGGTCACCGACTCGGCCGCGACCATCTTCGCCGCTCTGGGGAGCCGCTCGGAGCGGGCCGGTAATCAGCATCCCTTCACCGCGCCTTACGACGCCTTCCAGGCCAGCGACGGCTGGGTGGTGGCGGCGAGCGCCAGCAACAAGCTGTTCCGCAAGCTCTGCCAGGCGATCGGCCGGCCCGAGCTGGCCGACGACGAGCGCTTCCGCAGTCATCGGGGCCGCTCTGCGCACCGCGCCGAGATCAACGGCATCGTCGCTCAGTGGGTGCGCCCCAGAAGCTGCGACGAGGTGCTGGCGCTGCTCGGCCCATCCGGCGCACAGATACCCTGCGGCCGGGTCTCGAGTCCCGAGGAGCTCGTCGACGACCCCCAGCTTCTCGCCCGGGGGATGATCGAGCGCCACGCCCATCCGGACCTCGGCGAGATCGTCTTCCACGGAAGCCCGCTTCGGTTCGCCGGGGCCGCGCCCCGCGCCCGGGTGCTGGCCCCGGCTCTGGCCGCCGACAACGAGGAGGTCTACGGGGAGATCGGCCTCACCCCCGCCGATCTCGCCGGTCTTCGCGAGCGGGGCGTGATTTAGCCCGAAGGCTATCTTGGCGGGCGAATCGCCCATGGAGACGCGCGATGAATTTTGGGTTCACTGAAGAACAGGAGCTGCTGCGCAGCGAGGTCCGGAAGTTCCTCGACGAGAACTATCCCCTGGAAGAAGTCCGGAAGATCTCGGAGTCCTCCGAGGGCTTCTCCCGGGAGCTGTGGACTCAGATCGCCGAGCTCGGCTGGCTCGGTCTCACGGTTCCCGAGGAGCACGGGGGGGCCGAGCTCGGCTGGGTCGATCTGGTGGTCATCCTCGAGGAAGCCGGGCGCACCTTGCTCCCGTCGCCTCTGATCTCGACCACGCTGGCGGCCGCCGCCATCCGGGAGAGCGGGAGCGCGGAGCAGCAGGCGCGTTGGCTCCCGCGCATCGCCGACGGGTCGGCCATCGGGACCCTCGCGTTTCTGGAGGCGGACGACATCCAGGGCGCCGAGGGCATCCAGCTCCGCCCCGCAGACGGCAGCCTGAGCGGCGAGAAGCTCTTCGTCTGCGATGCCGGGGTCGCGGACCTCTTCGTGGTGGCGCTGCGCACCGGCGACGGGCCGGAGGACCTCCGCCTCGCGGTACTCGAGCGCGGCGCCGAGGGACTCTCCAGCGAAGACCTGCCCGGCGTCGATCTCACCAAGCGACTCGGGCGCGTTCGCTTCGATGGGGTTCAGCTCCCCCCCGACGCCATGCTCGGCGACGGCCAGGCCGGCGCCGCCATCGCCCGCCTCCAGGACCTCGGCGCCACGGCGCTGGCGGCGGAGATGATCGGCGCCGCCGAGGCGGCGCTCCAGCTCACTGTCAGCTACGCCGGGGAGCGCGTCCAGTTCGGCCAGCCGATTGGCACCTTCCAGGGTGTCAAGCATCCGCTGGCCGAGATGTACGTGGACATCGAGTCCTTCAAGTCGCTGGTCTATTACGCGGCGTGGTGTCTGGAAGAGGGTCACGAGGACGCGCCCCTCGCCACCTCCCGCGCCAAGGCGTACGCCTCGGAGGCCTTCCCGCGGATTGGCCTCGATGCCATCCAGCTTCACGGTGGGATCGCCTACACCTGGGAGTACGATGCGCAGCTCTATCTGAAGCGATCGAAATGGGCGCGGCCCATCTTCGGGGACGCCGACTACCATTATGAACGTGTCGCGTCGTTGGGAGGTCTCTGATGGATTCCAGCTGTCATGAACGTGTCGCGTCGTTGGGAGGTCTCTGATGGATTTCAATTTTACACCCGAAGAGGAGGCCTTCCGGGCCGAGGTCCGCGAGTTCCTGGACGAGAATCTCCCGCCCGAGGGCAAGCGCGACATCGCCTTCATGACCGGGTGGCAGCAAAAGGTCCGCGAGAAGGGCTGGGTGGGCTTCTCCTGGCCGAAGCAGGTCGGTGGTGGCGGGGGCAGCATCGCCGAGCAGGTGATTCTCAAGGAGGAGATGGCGAGTCGGAAGGCGCCGCCCCTGGGCAGCTGCTTCATGGGTCTCGCCTGGGTCGGCCCGGCGCTGATCGAGTACGGCACCGAAGAGCAGAAGAAGCGATTCATTCCCGACATCCTCGACGGGACCTACCAGTGGTGCACCGGCTACTCGGAGCCCGATTCCGGTAGCGACCTCGCCTCCCTCAGGTGCAAGGCGGTTCGGGACGGCGACGAGTACGTCGTGAACGGGCAGAAGACCTGGACCTCCATCGCCATGTGGTCCAAGTGGATCATCCTGCTGGTGCGAACCTCCCTCGACGTAGAGCATCAACACAAGGGCATCACCTGTCTCCTGGTGAGGATGGATTCGCCCGGCATTACCGTGAATCCGATCCGGAACATGTCGGGCGGAACCATGTTCGCCGAGGTCTTCTTCGACGACGTTCGGGTTCCGGTCGAGAACCGTCTGGGAGAAGAAGGCGAAGGCTGGCATGTCACCATCACAGCCCTGGCCCACGAGCGCTCGGGCATCGCCGAGGTGACGAGTCTGCAGCGGAGTCTCGAGTCGCTCCGCGAGCTGGCCCGGAGCTGCCACAAGAACGGCAGGCCCGCCGCCGAAGATCCGCGGATCCGCCGGCGCCTGGCGGAGGCCGACGCGCGGATCGAGGCCATGCGTCTGAATGGCTGCCGATTTCTCACCAAGCAGCTGCGCGGCGAGAAGCTCGGCAGCGAGACGTCCATCAACAAGCTGCTCCGGGCCGATCTGGAGATCCAGCTCGGCGAGCTGGCCCTTGAGATCCAGGGAAGTCGCGGGCCCCTGGCACGGGGGACCGACCTGGTGCCCGACGGGGGCAAGTGGCAGCACTTCGCCCTCTCCTGGCCCGAGGTGGTGATCGGCGGCGGCACCCCCAACATCCAGAAGAACATCATCGCCGAGCGGATTCTCGGCCTGCCCAAGGACCCGTGAGCGAAGGGCGCGCGGGGTGATTCGCTTCTGGATCGTCATCGCCCTCATCGCTCTCTTCTACACCGTCTGGAGGTACCTGCGCGGGCGCGTGCGACGCGCGGCGATGCGCGCCGGCGGCCCGGAGCAGGCCCTGCTGCTTCGCCTGTGTCTGCCCGAAAGCCAGGCCGCCGACGAGACGGCCAGCATCGTCGCCCTGGAGGAGGCGATCGAGAGCGCTCTGCGGGTGCACCGGGCGGGGGAGTTCGAAGGGCACGATCTGCGGGACGGGATCTGGACCCTCTACCTGTACGGTCCCGATGCGGAGCGGATCTTCGAGAGTGTTGCGGAGGTGGTGCGCGGCGCCCGGCTCGATCCGGGCTCTCACGCCATCCTGCGCTTCGGCGGACGCGGTGCCCGAGAGGAGCGCATTTCATTGGCTTGAGGGTTAGACGAACCTCTTGATCCAGTCGTCGAGGCTGACGGTGAAGCCGGAGGCGTTGCGGTGGCCGCCGCCGCCGAAGTCGGCTGCGAGCTTCGAGACGTCGAAGTCTCCCACCGAGTAGATCGAGACGTCGACCTGTGTCCCGGTGAGCCGATATACCACACCGCATGGTGTGCCGTATCTGGCGCGGGTGGCCAGCTCGTGGCCAATCCGGCTGCGATGGCAGCGGGAGTCCACTGCCTCGACGCGGATTCGCCCGAGCGAGATCGGGTGCGTGTGGCGGAGAGCTTGATCGACTTCGATCCTCTGCGCGCGGAGGATCGGCACGCCCTCGGCGGTCAGCTGCTCCACCGGTCTGGCGGCGAGTCGGTCCCATACCTCGAAGCTTCGCGGATGAGATCCGATCGCCGCATTGATCTCTTCCGAATTCGGGAGCTTCCAGGTCCACATGTCCTGATCCTCGACATAACGCAGGAGCGCGGGGATCTCCGTATCCGGGTGGAAGTGCCGCCAGGCGAGGATGGCGCCGGACTGTGTGAGGTCGAAGTGGACGATGTGTCCGGCCCGTTGGAAGTCGTTGCAGAGACCGGGATCCGACTCGAAGCGATCGCGAGCTGTGACGTGGTGATCGAGGATGGTGATCTGGGCCGCGCGCTCGGCGAGTCGGCGGAGCGGTTCCAGCGGCGGTGCGATGTCGGCGAAGACGATCTCGCTTCCCTCGAAGTCGCGGGCGCGCAGCGGGTCTTCGTGACCCCTGGGGATGTAGCGAGCTTCGTCTCCCCAGGCCTTCCAGACGGCCCACGCCGCGCCGAAGCCGTCGGGACACCCCGCGTGATAGATGCACACCTGACTCACGCCACGAGAGTAGCCGATCGCTACAGGCCTTGTTCTGGCCGCGGGGATCAACCGAACCGCCTCCCCAGCCAGTCGAGCAGAACGCGGTTCAGCTCCTCGGGCTTCTCCTGCTGGGTCCAATGGCCGCACTTCTCGATCATCGCCATCTCGAGATCCGTCACCAGGGAGGGCATTCCTGCCGCCATCTCCGGTCGCAGCACCGGATCCCACTCGGCGGTCACCATCAGGCTCGGCACTTCGATCTTCACGGCCCCGATCTCGGGCGCGGTCTCCCAGTTCCGATCGAAGTTGCGGTACCAGTTCACGCCCCCCGTGAAGCCGGTCTTCTCGAAGGTCGAGATGAAGACCTCGAGCTCCGCATCGGGCATGATCGGCTCTCCCTGGGGGTCGATTTCCCGGATTCGGCGGAAGGGGTTCATGTCGAACTCGCCGCCGGCGGAGAAGGCGGCGAGGGCCGCGGCCGGCTCCACGCCACCGCGCATCAGCTTCTCGAAGACGGCGCGGGTGGTCGCAACCAGCGCCGGATCCGCCACGCCCGGCTCCTGAAACCAGAGGATGTACATCTTCTCGTCCTGGCCTCCGACCATCTTGCGCATCACCGCCGTGGGAGGCTCGGCGGGGCGCTTGGAGTAGGGCGTGTTCACGCCGATCACGCCCGCGGTCCGCTCGGGATGCAGGATCGGCATCGCCCAGACCACGAACCCGCCCCAGTCGTGCCCGCAGAAGACCGCCTTCTCGATCTCGAGGGCGTCGAGCAGGCCGACCATGTCACCGCAGAGGTGGTGGATGTCGTAGTCCGCGATCGGCTCCGGCCGATCGCTGGCGCCGTAGCCCCGCTGGTCCGGCGCGATGGTCCGAAAGCCGGCTTCGGCCAGTGCGGTGAGCTGGTAACGCCAGGAGTAGGCGAGCTCGGGGAAACCGTGGCAGAGCACCACGGCCGGGCCGCTTCCGGCCTCGTGGACGGAGAGTGTGATCTCCGAGGTGCGGGCGCCGTCGCGCGCGGTTCGCGGTGCCAGTGTCACGGGCGTGGCGGGGGGAAAGGCAGTCATGGTCATTCCGCTGTGGGGGGTCGGGGGCGAGCGAGTATACACGGGCTGCGGAGCGGGGGGTGGGTTAGCCTCCCCCGCTTCGAGGTCGACCTCATGCACACGGCGTGCGCCGTCCAGCGAGCGAATCAGCAATCGAGTCAGCAATCGAACCAGGGCAGGGACTGGAGCGAGTGGATCGAGAAGCTGCGCGAAGCGCCGCTCTTCTGGTGGCTCGACAGCGCCCAGGTGGGCCCACGCCTGGGCCGCTACTCCTACGCGGGGGCAGATCCCTACCTGGTGGTGCGCGGTTTCGGAGATCGCATCGAGCTCGAGGTGCGGCGCGCGGTGCGCCCGGACCTGGAGCCGGGGCGGTCGGTTCTTCGCGGCCGGCCCCTCGACGTGCTCCAGGGTCTGCTCCCTCCTCCACCCTCGGCGGGGGACGATCCGCAGTTCCCCTTCCTGGGTGGCGCCGTCGGCTATTTCGGATACGAGCTGGCTGTGGAGATCGAGCCAGTGGTCCTGCGCTCCCTCGACGATCTGGAGCTTCCCGATCTCTGCTGGCTCTTCGTCGACCGGCTGCTCGCCTTCGATCACCTGGAGGGGCGGATCCGCTCGATCGGGCTCGGCTTTGCCGCCGATGCGGTTCTGGCGCGGGAGAGGGCTTCGCTGGCGGCGGCGGAGCCTCTGCCCACCGCGGCGTCTCGCTCTCCGCTCTGCCGACGCTCGGCTCTCGGAGACGGGAGCGCGTGCTTCGACGAGGCCAGCTACCTGAAGGCGATTCTTCGCGCGAAGGAGCGCATCGAGGCCGGCGACGTCTACCAGGTCTGCCTGACCCGTCGCTCCGACCTCGTCTTCGCCGGCGACCCCTGGCGCCTCTACCAGCGGCTGCGAGAGTGCAACCCCGCGCCCTTTGCGGCGTACCTCGCCCTCGGCGAGGTGACTCTGCTGAGCTGCTCTCCGGAGCGCTTCCTCTCGCTCTCGAGCGATCGCTGGGTCGAGAGCCGTCCGATCAAGGGCACGCGACCCCGCGGCGAGGATCCGGTCTCCGATCGCGCCGCGCAGCAGGCGCTGCGGATTTCGGAGAAGGATCGCGCCGAGAACCTGATGATCGTCGATCTGGTCCGAAACGACCTCGGCCGGGTCTGCGAGATCGGGAGCGTGCAGGTTCCCGAGCTGATGCTGATCGAGACCTACGCGACGGTCTTCCAGATGGTTTCGACGGTGCGGGGTCGGCTGCGAAGCGACCGCGACGTATTCGATCTGGTGCGGGCCACCTTTCCGCCCGGATCGATGACCGGCGCACCCAAGCTGGCGGCGATGGCGATCCTGGATCACCTCGAGCCGGTACGCCGTGGTATCTACTCGGGGGCCCTCGGCTTCCTCGATCTGCGCGGTGGGACAGGGCTCAGTGTGGTGATCCGTACGGTCTTGCTGAAGGACGGTCGCGCCTACGTCCACAGCGGCGGCGGCATCGTGGCGGACTCGCGCCCCGCCGCGGAGTGGCGGGAGACCGAGGACAAGGCGCGGGCTCTGTTGGCGGCGATCGCCACGGCTTCGGAGTAACGCCTTGACCGGCATCCAGCTGCTCGCCGTCGACGTCGACGGGACCCTCGTTACCAGCGAAGACGTGATCAGCACCGGTACCCGTGCGGCCCTGCACCGCGTGAGGGAGGCCGGTGTCGAGGTGGTGATCGCGACCGGACGCCGGTATCGCAACGCACAGGGGGCGATTGGCGCCCTGGGGCTCCCGGCGCCGAGCGTCTGCCTGGGAGGTGCGCTGGTGAAGGGGGGCGACGGCCGCACCCTGCACGCCGATCCCTTCGAAGCTCCGGAGTTTCGGGCCGTCGCGTCGCTGTTTCGCGACCGGGGCCACGCCGTGCTGGCCCAGCGGGATTCGCACCAGGACGGTGGTGCCGACTTCCTGGTCGACGAGTCCGTCCCCTGGAACTCCCTCACCCGGGACTACTACGACGGGAATCCGGGGTTCGGCGAGCGCGCCGGGAGCCTTCCCGAACAGACCCGCGACGACGTGCTAGTGGTCGGCATCTTCGGGGAGCGGGCGGAGCTCCAGGAGGTCGAACGCGAGCTGCATCGGGTCCACCCCGGCGCGTTCAGCTCCCACGTGATTCCGGGCTTCCAGTACCAGGGTCACTACTGCGAGATCGTCCCCTCCCGCGTCTCCAAGTGGGCTGGGCTGCAGTGGCTGGCGGATTTCCTGGGAATCTCGCGCGAGGGGATCTGCGCCGTTGGCGACGAGCGCAACGATCTCTCGATGATCTCCGGGGCGGGCGTCGGCGTCGCCATGGGCAACGCTCCCGAAGAGGTCAAGCGGGCAGCGGACTGGGTGGCCGGTCACCACGACGAGGACGGCCTGGTGGGGGTTGTGGAGCGGATCCTGGGGGAGGGCGGCTAAGCCGTCTCACGCGGCACACACGAAGTCGATGCCTTCGCGGAAGCCCATGCGCCGGAGGTCGCCGCGGATCTCCTGGCGAGGGCCCGCTCCGGCGACCGATGCGATGATCGGTCGGCGGCGCAGGGTCTCGAGGGCCTCGGGCGGAATCACCGGCGCCCCGTGGATCCGGGTCCCCAATCGGGCGGGGTGCAGCTCGACGATGTGAGAGGGGCGCCGGCCGTGCTCGAGAAGCGCCCGGCGCAGCCCCTTCCCCGTGGCTCCGTATCCCCAGAGCACGTACTCCGCCGATCGGGCCAGGAAGCCTTCGGCGAGAAAGGCCGCCTTGCAGGCGGTGAACCGCTCGATCGCGTAGACCGGACTCGATCGCGACAGGCGGTCGGGCTCGTTTCGCCAGCAGTGCAGCCGCCGGGGCAGCACGCCGATCCTGCTCCCCGCGGCCAGCAGGCGCAGGACCAGGTCGTAGTCCTCCGGCCAGCCCCGCTCCCGGTAGCGCATCCGCTTCAAGAGCTTGCTGCGGAACATCAGGGTCGGGTGGGCGACGGGACACTCGACGAAGGCTTCCGCGCGCACCCGGTCGGGTGAGTCGATGCTGCAGAGCCAGTGCTCGTACGCGCGCATCCCCTCGGCCAGGGAGGCGCGGGGGAAGAGGCGGACGTGGCAGCCGACGGCGTCGAGGCCGGGATCGCCGTCCAGGGCGCGAAGTTGCAGCGCGAGTCGCTCGCGGTGCATCAGGTCGTCGGCGTCCATTCGGGCGATCAGCGGTGCGCCACACGACTCGAGTCCGCGGTTCAGCGCCCGTACCAGTCCGCCGTGGGCCATGCGGAGAACGAGGAAGCGGGGATCGCGCTCGGCGAAGCCGCGAGCGATGGCGCCCGTCGCGTCGGGGGAGCCGTCTTCGACCACGACGCACTCCCAGCGGGTCTCCGTCTGGCGCTGGATGCTGTGCAGTGCCGCGGCGAGTGTCGCCTCCGCACAGTAGGCGGGGAGTAGGATCGAGACCCGGGCCGCCAAGTGGTGGCCGGCCTAGGAACTGCCATTGGGGAGGTCGAGATCAGTCATCGCCGCGCCCCCGATAACGCATCGCGTTAAACTCACCCCTCGATGTTGCCTGCCGGGGCGCCGATAAGGTAGCCGACCTCGAATTCAAGCCGTTCGACGCTGCCTTGGGAGGTCCCATGTCAGCGCGGCGAGGCCGAGGCAAAGAGGGAAATCATGGCTAGCCTCTCTGCCGTGTGGAAGGTCCCCCCCCGTTGGCCAAGCCCGGGTCTCGTCCTGGGAATCACCCTGCTGCTCCTGCAGTTACCCTGGGGCCTGGCTCTCGCGGACGAGGAGATCGACCCCGAGCCCGGGGGATCCCTCGAGATGGCGACGGAAAGCGATGAGGAGTCCGAGCTTCCGCCCGCGGGATCCCCCGAAGCGACCAAGGTCACCGAGCGGGAGCCGAATGAGGTTGTACTCTCGCGCCCCTGGGGTGTCGCGCAGCTCCTGGACTACGAGGTGGCACCTGGAGAACGCCGTCGGCTCTTCTTGCGGTCGAGCGAATCCTTCGCCGGAGATTCCGTGGAGATTCCGGTGCTGGTTGTCCGCGGTGAGCGAGCCGGTCCGGTCGTCTGCATGACAGCCGGGGTTCACGGCGACGAGCTGAACGGGATCGAGATCGTGCGGCAGTTCTTCGAGCACGTCAGTCCAGAGCAGCTGTCGGGAATGCTGCTGGGCGTTCCGGTGGCAAACCTTCACGGGTTTCGGCGCGGCTCCCGTTACCTGCCGGACCGTCGCGACTTGAACCGCTACTTCCCCGGTCATCCCGACGGGAGCTCCGCATCGCGGATCGCCGAGACGCTCTTCGAAGGTGTCGTTCGCCGCTGTGACGCGCTGGTGGATTTCCACACGGGTTCCTTCTACCGGACGAATCTTCCCCATCTGCGGGCGAACCTGATGGATCCGCGGGTGCTGGAGCTGGCCCAGGCGTTTGGCATCGGGGTGGTGGTTCACAGTGACGGCCTGATCGGCACCTTGCGGCGCGCCAGCACCGATGCTGGGATCCCCGCCATCACGTACGAGGCCGGGGAGCCCCAGCGCCTGCAGGCCCAGGAGATCGATCGCGGCGTGGAGGGAATGCGCAGCATGTTGCGCAGGATGGGCGTGCTGAGTGGTAGCGCTCCCGCTGCGAACCAGCAGCGGCTCTACTATCGATCGCGCTGGGTGCGGGTGAACGATGGGGGGATCTTCATCACTCATCGCGAGCTGGGGGAGCGCATTGGATCCGGTGACCTGCTGGGAACGGTGACCGATCCGGTCTCCAACGAACGCGCCCGCTTGATCGCGCCCGTTCCCGGGCGCATCCTCGGGATGGCCGTCTCCCAGGTGGTGATTCCCGGGTTCGCGGCATTTCATATCGGCCTCGCTACCGAGTCGCTCGGAGACGTGGGGGCGCCGGTTCCGGGCACTGGGGTGGAAAGAGTAGAGCAGCCTCCGCTGCGCCTGGAAGCGGGCGCACTGCTCCCGGCCGACCAACTCGAAGCCGAAGAGGATCCTGAGTGACGCGGAGATCCGGATGAGCCGGGCGGTAGCCGTTACGGGGGCCGTCTTGATCGCAATCGGGGTGGCGGTGTTTCTCGCCAAGACCCTGGTCTACGAGCTCCCGCTGGCGCCGACGCAGAGCATCGGCTCCTGGCAGGTCGAGCTTCGCATCAAGGTCCGTGGCGAAGGTCGGCGGGGAAGCGTCCGGGCGCTTCTTCCCTCGTCCGCCGATGGCCAGGCTGTCTTCGACGAGCGCTCCTCCTCGGATCGGCTGGACTTCTCGATCCGTAGCACCGAGGAGGCCCGGATCGGCGTGTGGACGGGGTGGCTCGAGGACATCCACGAGATCGTCTACGACTTTCGCGCCCAGATCTACGGGGTGACTACCTCCCTTCCCCGCGACGAGGTTCCGGCTCCACCCGAGTCGATCCGCCGCAAGTACGGCCAGCCGACACCGGACTTTCCCTCCAGCGCTCCGGAGGTGGTCGATCTCCTCGAAGGGATTGGTCTTCCGATCTCTTCGGACGTGCCGGCGCGGATTCGAACTCTCTACTCCTTCGTGAGCCATGAGATCGCCACTGTGCCCACAGCCGGGAAGGACGCGTTGCTGACCCTCGCTCAGCGGGAGGGCAGCCCCGAGGGCAAGGAGCGGCTGCTGGTGACTCTGCTCCGCGCCTCGGGTATTCCGGCCCGCAACATCCGCGGCCTCGAGCTGCGCGAGGGCACAGATCCCGAGGCGCGAATCTGGAGCGAGGCCTACGTGGGCGACAGCTGGCTCCCGATGTCGAGCGCCGGCGACTTCTTCGCGACGCGCCCGCCGAACCTGGTCGTTCTCGGTGACGCCGAGAGTCCGCTGGTGGAGGCGACGGGGGTCCGCGCCGTCGGCCATCGCTACCGCTCCATGCACGAATATCTTCGCCCCGAAGAGATCGCGAACATGCTCGCCCCCGACAATCCAATCCTCGCCTGGCTTTCCCTCTACCGGCTGCCGGTTCCCTCCCAGGCGGCGCTGCGCGTGCTGCTGCTGCTTCCCATCGGTGCGCTTTTTGTCGCCTTCTTCCGCAACGTGATCGGGATTCCCACCTTCGGAACCTTCATGCCTGTCCTCATCGCACTGGCCCTGCGCGGCTTCTCCCTGGGAATTGGCCTCGCGCTGGTGGCCTTCGTGCTCTTCCTGGGTGTGCTGGGGCGCCTCGCCCTGGAGCGGCTGCGGCTGCTGATGGTGCCGCGCCTCTCGATCCTGCTCTGTCTGGTGGTTCTGACCGTGACGGGGCTCGCCCTGGTCGGTCGAGACAGCGAAAACCGCGAGTTTTTCGCGGGTCTGGTTCTTCCCATCGTGATCCTCACCATGCTCGTAGAGCGCTTCTCGATCACCATCGCCGAGGAGGGGCTTCGCCGGGCGCTGGTGCCCGCCACCTTCTCGGTCCTGGTGGCGGTGGCCATCTACCCGGTCTTCCGCAGTGAGCGAGCCGAGTATCTGATGTTCACCTTTCCCGAGCTCGTGATCTTGGTGATGGGCGTTCTGGTGCTGATCGGCGGCTATACGGGCTATCGCGTCTCCGATCTTCTCCGCTTCCGCGGATTCGCCCAGCAGACGCTGGGCGTCGGGGGCCGATGATGCGCGACGCTCTTCGCCGCTTCGGAGTCCTTGGGATCAATCGCCGCAACATTCATTACACGATGAAGTGGAACGACAGGCGCCACTATCCGCTGGTGGACGACAAGATCGCCACCAAGCGCCTCTGCGAGGCGGCGGGCATTCCGGTGCCGCGTCTGCTGGCGGTGGCCAACCACCACTTCGAGATGCGCGGCCTGCTCCCGGCCCTGGCCGACTGCGACTCCTTCGTGCTCAAGCCGGCCCGCGGAGCCATGGGCAACGGGATCCTGGTGCTGATGGAGCGCAAGGGGAACGGCTTCCTCAGCTCCACCGGCCGCGTGTACTCCCGCGACCAGTTTCTCTATCACGCCTCGGGCATCATCTCCGGCCTCTATTCCCTGGCGGGTCGTGCGGATGCGGCGATGGTGGAGGAACGCCTGCAGATCGAGCTGTCGCTGGCCAGGCTGTCCCCCGCCGGCGTTCCCGACATCCGGGTGATCGTCTATCGGGGGGTCCCGGTGATGACGATGATGCGGATCCCGACACAGCGCTCCGGCGGGCGCGCGAATCTTCACCAAGGCGCCGTGGGAGTGGGGGTCGACCTGGTCACAGGCATCACCAACCACGCCGTGATCCGCGGGACCCCGATCCGGGAGAACCCGGACAACGGCGAAGAGTTGATCGGTAGGAAGATCCAAGGTCTTGGACGGGTGATGGCAATCGCCGTCGCCGCCTCGGACGAGACGCGGCTTGGCTACGTGGGTGCCGACGTGGTCATCGACGCCCTGAGTGGGCCGATGATCCTGGAGCTCAACGCGCGGCCCGGTCTCGCCATCCAGCTGGCCAACGCCGCCGGTCTGCGGCCGCGCCTGGAAGCCGTGGACGCGCGGCTGGGATCGCCCCAACGGGATGGCGAGCAACGTCTCCCGGTGGTGGAGCGGGTCGCCCTGGGTCAGGAGATCGCCGGCACGGCCACGCGCAGCGCCGCACGAGGCCGGAGGCTCGCGTGATCGCTGCGGGACTCGGAGCCGTCCTGAACGTCCGCAGAGCCCCACTGTGGCCGGTCCTCCTGGTGGCCGCGCTGCTGGCGCCGCTCTCTGCATCGGGGCAGCAGGAGCCGGTCAAGACGAACTACTCGGTCCTCTTCGACGCGCGGGTCGTGCCCACCGAGCGTCTCGCCAAGGTGTCGATTCGCCTCGGTCGGGGGGCCCATCGGGTGCGCTGGCTGCGCTTCGCCATCGATCCGGTGCGACACTTCGAGTTTCGCGGAGACGGCAGGGTCGAGGTCAATGGGGATTCGGTCCTCTGGGAGCCGCCCCGGGAAGGTGGCGTCCTGCGTTACTCCTTCTGGATCGATCACCTTCGCAACAGCTCGAGCTACGACGCGCGGTGTGCCGAGAACTGGGCGCTTTTTCGCGGAGACGACCTGGTCCCGCCGGTTCACGTCCGCACGGAGGTGGGGGCGCACTCCAGCTCGCGCCTCCGGCTCCGGCTTCCCGAGGGCTGGTCGGCCGCCATGCCCCACGAGCTTCTTCCCGACGGGACCTTTGCCGTCGACGATCCCCATCGGCGCTTCGACCGTCCCGAGGGCTGGATGGTGGTCGGAAAGATCGGTGTCCTGCGCGAGCGCATTTCCAGGACGCGGGTGTCGGTCGCCGGCCCGGTGGGACAACACCTTCGCCGCCACGACAACCTCGCCTTGCTGCGCTGGACCCTCCCCACACTGCGCAAGATCCTCGGTGAGCTTCCCGCCCGCATCCAGGTGGTGAGCGCCGGCGACCCGATGTGGCGAGGCGGGCTGTCCGGACCCAACTCGGTCTTCGTCCACGGGGATCGTCCCCTGATCTCCACGGATCTCAGCAGCCCGATCCTTCACGAGCTCATGCATGCGGTGATGGGCGCCCGGTCCGGTGATGACGGTGACTGGGTGGTCGAGGGTCTCGCGGAGCTCTACTCCCTCGAGCTTCTGGTGCGCTCGAAGACCGTGAGCCGCCGTCGCTACGCCAAGGCCGTGCGCCGCCTGGAGGAGAAGGGCCGGGGCGTGGTGAGCCTGGCGCGGGAAGACGTGGGCGGCGCCGTCACGGCGCGAGCCGTCGTCCTGCTTCGCGAGATCGACGAGCAGATCGAGGCCGCCACCGGTGGCGAAGCGAGCCTAGACGATGTGGTGAGGCGTCTCTGCAGCGAGCGCGGCGCGGTCAGCGGTGAGCGCTTCCGCCGCATCGCCGAGGAGGTCGCCGGGAAGCAGATCACCGTGTTTGCCCGTCGGGAGTTTCCGCCGTCGGTTCGCACGCCCCGAGCGCTTGCGGCTCCTCCTGTTCCGTGAGCCGTAACCGTCCCGTCTCAGCCGGCTCCAGGGTTCGGCGTCAGCGCCAGGCGAAGACCGGCTGCTCGAAGTGCGCCACCCGGGTTTCGCGTCCCCAGATCGCCACCTCCCGGAGCTGGTAGAGGATGGCCGCGGTGGGTGCGTGGATGTTCGAGCCCAGCAAGGGGATCGAGATCACGGGGCGGTCGCTCTCGGGGATGCTTCGCAGCCGCGGGACTCCGGGGCGGTCGAGCTCCGCGATGGGCACCCGGAACGCTTCCGCCACCTCCTCCGGGTTGGGATCGAACTCGGCCGGGGAGCCACCCCAGACCACCACCGGTGTGATCACGAAGCCCGACCGGGTCGGGTAGTCGTCGAGGCAGCCGAGTACCGAGGAGTCGGAAACGGCGAGTCCGATCTCCTCATCGAGTTCGCGCAGCGCCGCCTCCTCCGCCGACTCCCCGGGGTCGATGCGTCCTCCGGGAAGCGCCCACTGGCCAGCGTGGCGGCGAAGCTGCGGATTGCGGCGGGTCAGCACGAAGCAAGGGCGGTCCAGATCGTCGGCCACCAGTGTCAGGGCGACCGCGGCGTGTCCCCGGTTCCTGAGATCCGTCTGCTCGCGCTCGTGGGCTTCCAGGTGACGGCGGATGCGCTCGCGGAGGGCGCTGTCGAGACGGACCGGGGCGTCCATCCGGCCAGGATAACCCAAGGGCACCTCGCCGATCCGCACCGCGGGAACTTCCCTACGGCTCTGGCTGCTTCGGGTTTTCCCCTTAACTGTGGGATGCGACGGGTCGAAGAAACCACTCGTGAGCTTCCATCACCGAGCCAGGGCATGGCTGTTGTCGTCGCTATGTCTCTTTTGTCTGTTCGCTCAGCTGACGGTCACCGCCGCGGCTGAGACCGCGAACTCTCCGCGTCGGGGACTCGCCGTGGCTCCGCCCCGGGCGCAGGGCCTCTTCGCACCCGTGGCCGAGGGAGCCCGGGAGTGGCTGCACGCGGTGCTGGCCGGCGCCGGAGTCGAGATGGTTGGGCGTGGCGAGGTCCGCTCCGCTGCGGAGCGGGTGCTCGAGGGCGAGCGAGTGGTGCTGCGGGGCTCCGACGCTCCGGCCCTCGCCGCCACCAGCGGTGCCGCGCTGATCCTGCTGACCGAGCTCCGCGACCAGTCCGGGGAGGCCGAGGTTCGCCTCCGCCTCCACGATGGGGCGGACGGATCGGTGGTGTCGGCAACCCTGACCCGGGGGAGCGCCGGGGACCTCGGAGTCCTGCTGAGGGATGCAGCGGTTGGCCTGCTGGATTCGATTGGCTTTTCCCCCGACTCCGTCGCTGCGGAGCCGCCGCCGAGTCTGCCGGAGCTCGGATCCTACGGGCGGGCTCTCGAGGCGGTCGAGGCTCTGGAGCTGGTCCGGGCCTGGCAGGAGCTGGAGGAGTGTCCGGGCCGGACCGCCGATTTTCTCCGGAGGGAGATCGAGCGGGTTGCCGCCTCCAACCGGAAGGTGCCGGCCGCAGAGCGCTCCCGTCTGGCGAACCTGCGCGGAACCAAGGACCGCGACTGGTTGAAGGTGAGGGAGGCTCTGGTGGCGGGCCGCGATCCGGTAATGCTCGTGGCCGGCGCAGACTCGGCGCTGACCAGGGCTCGACCCGACCGCGCCCTCGATCTCTACACCCAGGCCGCCCGGCTGGATCCCGCCAACCGCGACGCACAGCTGGGGCGTGCAGAGCTCCTGGCCGCCGGTGGGGGCCGCGCCGAGGCGGTGCTGGCCTACCGCAGCGCCATCGAGCTGGCGCCGGAGGATCCCGAACCCTACGAGAAGCTCGCCCGACTGACCGAGCTGGCGCCGGAGGAGCGGGCCAAATTGCTGGTCCGGGCCGGCGATCTTCGCGCCCGACGCCTCGAGTCGGATCGCGCGCAGCGCGCCTACCGGGAGGCCGGCGAGCTCGACGCCAGCATCGCCGCTTCGGCCCACGCCAAGACGGGCGATCTGCAGGAAAGTGCCGGGAACTACAGCAAGGCCCTTCTCTCCTACCAGGATGCGGTCTCGATCGACCCCGAGAACGCCGACGCGCTCACCGGTCTGGGCCGCGCTCGTCACCGCCTCGGGGACTACGCCGGCGCCGAGAAGACGCTGCTCGCCGCCCTGGCGCTTCGTCCCGAGCACCGCTGGGCACTCGAGACTCTGGGCACCGTCCTGGTCGAGTCGAGCCGCTCCGAGGAAGCCATCCCTCTCCTGGAGAAGGCGGTCGCTCTGGATCCCACCGATGCAGGCTCGCGGCACAGTCTGGCGCGGGCCCATCGCGCGCAAGGCAATCCAGAGGCCGCTCTTCTGGCGTTGGAGCCGGATGCCGTCGCCCCCTTGGACCGCGTGATCCTGCTGCACGAGGCGTCCGTCATCCAGGCATCCGAGGGCCACCTCGATCAGGCCGAGCACTCCCTGCAGCGGGCGATCGCCATCGAGCCCGAGGATCCTCCTCTGCGAACCGCTCTGGCCGAGCTCTACGAGGTGAAGGGGGATGCCGATGCCGCCGAGGAGCAGCGGATGCTCGCGGCCAGCCTCGGCCTGGAGACCGCGCAAGCCGGCTCGATGGATGCGGTGGCCGAGTCGGAGGAGGCCGGACTCGGGGTGACCGAGACGGCCGCGGACTTCGACGGTCTGATCGCCAGCTTTCCCGACCGGCACCCGCAAACCCGCGAGCCGATCGGTCGAGTGGTCCTGTTGAGGCTCGTCGAGCATCTCGACTGGAAGCACCGGCTCCAGGACTGGCTGCTGCCCCGTACTCCGGATCACTCGGCCATCGAATCCCTGCTGATCCAAAGCATCCTGGGCCGCTTCGAGCTGATCGAGGCACCGCCCATCCCGACAGAGCTGGAAAGCGTCCTCGCGGACCTCCGCGCCTACTCCCACGGCCGCGAAGAGATCGCCCTGGTGAACGACATGCTGGGCGTGGACGCGACCTTCCTGGCCCGACTGAGTCGCGAGTCGGGTGAGAGCGGCATGACGGTCGAGGTGCGCCTCCTCGGCGGTCGCAGCTCAGACGGTGTCTTCATCCTCGCCAACGCGCAGGCGCTGCCCGAAGCGGCGGGGCTGACCCGCTGGAACTGGAAGGCGCTGGCTCCCTACGGCTTGATCCTGGTGTTGCTCTCACTGCCGGTGATTCGGGGATGGGGCACCCTGGTCGTCAAGCTCGAGTACGAGTCGGCGAAGGGCACCAAGGGATTCTTCAGCATCAAGCTTTCCACCAAGCCCGAGAAGGCCAAGAAGGAGACGCGCTCCAAAGCCGGGCGCAGCAAGGAACGAGCCTTCGAGCGCAAGGTGCGCTCCTGGTCCCGCTACGCCCGTCACATGGTCGGCAAGGAGACCCGCTTTAGACTGTTGCCGATCCGGAGCTACTACGTGGGGGTCCACGGGCTTCTCCAGGACGAGGCGAGCAAGGAGGTGATCGGGAACTACGTCGAGGAGAAGAAGGTCCAGATCGAGCGCGGCTCGGTAGTGGAGGTGATCTTCGACTTCCGGCGCAGCGAGGCGTCGCTCGATGTTCGCCTTCAGCGGCCCGAAGCCGAGAGTGTTCCAGGCCAGGCGATCGTTTCGCTGCGCGGGCGTCCCGACACGCTCCGCTACGTGCGGGAGGACTCGGCCCTGCTCTACGTCGGCAAGGGGACCCACGTGGTGGTGGTGGCCTACGGAGATCGGGTCTACGAGCGGCAGGTCAGGGTCGAAGAGCTCGAGGGAATCTTTCTCACCTTCCCGCTCTACGGGGACGAGGGTCTGCTCTTCAGTGGTTGCCCGGAGGCGGTGGAGCACTACATCCACGGCGATCTCACCGCCGCCAGCACGGCCCTGGCAGAGAGCGGGCAGACCGAGATCGCGAATTCGATTCGCGCCGAGTACCACAAGCTGCGTGGAGACTCGGGGAAGGCCGCCGCCTACCTGCAGGCCGCCGGACGCCTGACGGAAGCGGCGGAGCTGGTCGACGACGAGTACGCCGGCCACTCGGCCAACCTCTACCTGGAGGCGGGTGACTACCAGAAGGCCGCCGAGCGCTACCAGAAGGCGGGGGAGAATCTGAAGGCGGCCGAGGCTTACGAGGCCGCCTACGACTACCAGAACGCCACCGAGGCCTACAGGCAGGCCGGCTGCCTCGAGAAGGTGGTCGAGCTCTTGGAGAAGACCGGGGACTACTTCGAGGCGGCCAACGTCGCCCTCGAGATCGAGGACGAGGAGCGGGCGATTCGTAATTTCCAGCTGCTGGACACCCGCGACCTGGAATACGGAAACGCCTGCCGCATGCTCGCCGAGGTCTTCGCGCGGCGCGAGGAGTTCGAGCTCGCCGCCCAGAAGGCCGAGGAGGCGATGACTGCGTTCGGTGAGGAAGCCGCACCTCTCGAGATCCTAGAGCAGCTGGGGAACCTGCTCGAGAGCGTCGGCCGCCTGGATGCGGCCGTCGAGATCTTCGAGGGGATCCGCAAGCGCGACTACCAGTATCCGCGGGTGGCCGAGAAGCTCGAGTCCCTGCGGGCCCAGCTGAGCGAGCGGGAGCAGACCAGCGAGGCCTCCGGATTCCTGAGCCAGGGAGTCACGAAGGTGCGGGGGGAGCCGCGGCGGGAGAGCCGCTACGAGCTGATCGAAGAGATCGGTCGCGGCGGGATGGGCGTCGTCTACAAGGCGCGTGATCGACGGCTCGGCCGGGTGGTGGCGCTCAAGAGATTGCCCGACAACTTGAGGGATCACCCGACCGCGATCGAGCTGTTTCTCCGCGAGGCCCGCGCAGTGGCCGCACTGAATCACCAGAACATCGTCACTCTCTTCGATGCTGACCAGGAGAACGACAACTACTACATCACCATGGAGCTCCTCGAGGGTCTCCCCTTCGACGCGATCCTCAAGAAGCGCGGCCAGCTGATTCCGCGCGACGTGGCGCGGCTCGGCGTGCAGGTGGCGGCCGGCCTCCAGTACGCCCACGAGCAACGCATCGTCCATCGCGACATCAAGACCGCGAATCTCTACTTCACCAAGGACCGGACGGTGAAGATCATGGACTTCGGCCTGGCGAAGATGATCGAGGAGGTGCGGCGGTCGACGACGGTGGTCGGTGGGACGCCCTACTACATGGCGCCGGAGCAGGCCGCGGGTGAGTCGGTCGACCACCGCGCGGATCTCTACGCCTTCGGCGTGACGCTCTTCGAGCTGCTGACCGGGCGGGTTCCCTTCGGCAAGGGCGATGTGCTGTTTCACCACCGGCACACTGCCCCGCCGGATCCCAGGCTGCACGCAGAGAATCTCCCCGATCCCATGGTCGAGCTGGTCCTGCGCCTGATGGCAAAGAGTCCCGACGACCGCTACCAGACCACCGCCGAGGTTCGCTCGATTCTCGCTGGCATCGGACAGTCGCTAAGCTAGAAATTCTGCAGATAAAGACGTGCCACGACTGGGATCTCGCCATCCCCGAGGCCCGTGCACTCCAGGAGCAGCTCCGCGGTCGGGTCATCCAGAGGGACACGGGGCGAACGCCGCGCCTGGTGGCGGGCGCCGACATCTCCTTCGACCGCAGCAGTCCGGAGCTTCACGCTGCGGTGGTGGTGCTCGATGTCGAAAGCCTCGAGGTGGTGGAGATCGCCGGTGTCCGGGCCGGGGCCCACTTTCCCTACGTTCCCGGCTATCTGTCCTTCCGGGAGATCCCCCCGCTGCTGGAGGCCTTCGCCAAGCTCGAGACGGTGCCGGATCTGATCGTCTGCGACGGGCAGGGGAGAGCTCATCCACGGCGTTTCGGCCTGGCCTGCCACCTCGGCGTGCTTCTCGACCTGCCGACCCTGGGCTGCGCCAAGAGCCGGCTGATCGGCGACTACCGGGAACCCGGGCCTCGTCGCGGAGCCCACACCCAGCTTCGCGACGGCGGCGAGGTGATCGGCGAGGTGGTGCGCACGCGGTCGGGGGTGAAGCCGGTCTTCGTCTCGGTGGGCCACCGGATCTCCCTGGAGACCGCCCGCCGCACCACATTGCGACTGGCGGCCCGGTACCGGCTCCCCGAGCCGGTCCGCGCCGCCCACCGGGAGGTCAATCGCCTGCGCCGGCTCGCCGGGTGCACGGATCCGCGATAGGTGGTTTAATCAGCGGCGGCCGGAGGGCCATCGGCGGCTCGGAACCCCCTCCGGGCCGGAGACAACAGAGGAGTCAAGGAGTGCCCCAGTTCCTTTCGGAGAGTTGGTTCGCGGAGGTCGACAGGCTTCGCGCGGAAGCGGGAGAGATCCCCGTCCCCGACGCGATCAAGAACATCAAGCTCAACATCGTGGTGACCGGGCATCCCGAGGGCGAGAAGCAGATGCACATGGAAGCCGGAGAGTTCAAGCAGGGCCTGCTCGACGGCGCTGCCACCAAGCTCACCATCCCCTTCCCGGTGGCCGTGAAGACCTTCGTCGAGAACGACCAGCAGGCCGGCATGCAGGCCTTCATGTCCGGACAGATCAAGGTCGAAGGCGACATGGCGGTGATGATGCAGATGCAGGGGGCAGGGCCGCCCAGCCCGCAGGGCCAGGCTCTCCAGGACCGGATCAAGGAGATGACCGAGGCCTGAGCTTCTCACGCCAGAGCGGCCGGACAGAACCAGAGACCAGAGCGGGATCGAGGTCGTAGCTGAAGATGAGTTGGTGGAAGCGCGCTGCGGCCGGGGCCTTTCTCGCCCTGGCCGCACTGGGTGGCGGGGTGGCGCTCTGGGCGGTGATGCCCGAGCGAGCCGAGTTCGATCCGGCGCCTCTTCTGGAGGCGGCGGAGCGCTATCGGGTGCGCATCCTGCGCGACGAGTTCGGCGTTCCCCACATCTACGGCGGGACCGACGCCGACGTCGCCTACGGCCTGGGCTTCGCCCACGCCGAGGACGACTTCGCGACCACCCAGAGCGTGCTCCTGGCCACCCGCGGGCGGCTTGCCAGCGCGAAGGGCCTCGCGTCCGCTCCCGTCGACTACATGGTCCAGCTGATGGGCATCTGGGAGCTGGTCGAGGCTCGCTACCAGACCGACCTCACGCCCGAGACCCGCGCCCTCGCCGAGGCCTACGCCGCCGGCGTCAATCACTACGCGGCGCTCCACCCGGAGCAGGTGGCTCCGGGCCTGATTCCCCTGACCGGGAAGGACGTGGTGGCGGGCTTCGCATTCAGAACGCCGATGTTCTACGGCTTCCAGCGCCACGTGCTCGCGCTCTTCGAGGAGGGCGGTTCTGCCCTGGCGGGACCGAGGCAGGGACAGCTCGCGATCGGGATCGGGTCTGAGACGAGCTTCGATCTCGGCTCCATCGGCTCGAACGGCATCGCCGTGGGGCCGTCGCGGTCGGCGGACGGAACCACCCGCCTGCTGGTCAACTCCCACCAGCCTTACACGGGCCCCGTCGCATGGTACGAGGCGCGGCTCAAGAGCGAAGAGGGCTGGGACATGGCCGGCGGCGTCTTTCCCGGCTCTCCCCTGATTCTCCACGGCCACAACCGACACCTCGGCTGGGCCAGCACCGTGAACCGCCCCGACGTCGTCGATGTCTACCTGCTCGAGATCAACCCGGAGAACCGGAACCAGTACCGCTTCGACGGTGAGTGGCGGGATCTGGAGGTGGGCGAGGCGGAGATCAGCGTGAAGATCTTCGGCAGGCTGCGCTGGACGGTGAGGCGCGAGCTGCTGCGATCCGTCCACGGCCCGGTGATCCGCCGCGACCACGGAACCTACGCGCTGCGCTACGCCGGCATGGACGAGATCCGACAGCTCGAGCAGTACTACCGACTGGGCAAGGCGCGGAGCTTCGACGAGTGGCGCGCTGCGATGGCGATGCAGGCGCTCCCCAACATCAACTACGTCTACGCCGACCGCGAGGGCAACATCGCCTACTTCTACAACGCAACGCTCCCGCTACGCGCCGAGGGATACGACTGGCAGGCGGTTCTTCCGGGGGACACCTCCGCGACGCTCTGGAGCGAGTTCCTGCCCTTCGCGGAGCTTCCCCAGGTGGTGAACCCGATCTCGGGCTTCGTGGCCAACTCGAACCACACGCCGTTTCGCGCCACCACCGGTCCCGGCAACCCGGATCCAGCCGATTTCTCGCCCACCCTCGGCATCGAGACCGACATGACGAACCGCGGGCTGCGCGCGCTCGAGCTCTTCGGCGCGGATCCGGCCATCAGCCGCGAGGAGTTCCGCCGCTACAAGTTCGACAAGCGCTACTCCGAGGAGAGTCACGTCGCCCGCATCGTCGCCGAGGTGCTGGCCGCCGAGCTCCCCGACGACCCGCTGCTGGCGGAGGCGCGCCGCGTGCTGGCCGCCTGGAACTTCAGTGCCGATGCGGAGAGCACCGGCGCAGCGTTGGGGATTCTCACGGCCACGCCGGTGGTGCTGGCGGAACGCCGCGGTGAGGAGCCGCCCGACACTGTAAGGAGCTTCATCGAGGCGGCGCGAACTCTGGAACGTCACCACGGGCGGGTCGATCCGCCCTGGGGCCAGGTGAACCGGCTGCGCCGCGGCGGCCTCGACCTCCCCGTCGGCGGCGGTCCGGACACCCTGCGCGCCATCCAGTCCTTCGAGCTGGATGGGGACGGCACCTACACCGCCAGCTCCGGCGACTGCTACGTGATGTTCGTGGAGTGGGATTCCCAGGGAAGGCTCCGATCCGAGACCATCCATCAGTTCGGGAGCGCTACGCTCGACGAGCGCTCACCCCACTACGCGGATCAGGTGCCGCTCTTCGCGGCGGAGCGGACCAAGAAGCTTCACCTCGAGGAAGCGCAGCTCCGCCGCCACCTCAGCAGGGAGTACCGGCCGGGAGAGTGAACACGCTGACCGGCTGTTTCACTCGCGCGGAAAGGCGACGTTGCGGAGAAGTGTCATCGGGCCTTCGCGCTTGATGAAGGCGAGCTGCTCCTGATCTCGGGCCAGCAGCGTTCCGGCAAAGCCCAGCGAGTTCACCTCGATCCCGTGAAAGAAGCCTCGCGTTCGCGGCAGCAGCAACATCCAGTCCCAGGTGACCAGGAGGTTGTAGGGCAGCGGCGCTTCGGCATCGACCCCGACCCGACGCAGCATGGAGCGATAGAGTGCCAGCGCCGCCTCTGCTCCTCCCCGGGAGCCCGGCGAGCAGCTCTCATCGAGCCGCGCCACGCTGTGGAGGAAGGGCAGCGCTGCGACGGCGCCCAGAGGTCCGTCGAAGCGCGCGGTGGCGAGCAGGGGGTCGACTGGTGTTCGCTCGGGTCCGACGCCGACGGGAACCGAGACCAGCTGCAGGTGCTTGTGTGGCTGGCTGGCGCCGGCTTCGGCTCCCGCATTGTAGAAGCCCAGGCCCTCGCGCTCGGCCATGCAGAGCCACAGGGCCTGGAAGTCTTCCAGGGTGAGCAGACTCTCCTGCTCCTCGAAGCTTCGCGTCACGATCAGCAGGTGGTGATCGAGAACGTTGTACTTGTTGAGCAGGCAGAGATGCGTCTCCGACAGGTCGGCGACGAAGAGCTCGCGATTGTAGGGGAGGAAGGGGTTCGCCCCGGTGCGCTGCTGCTCGGAGGTGGCCTCCCGCTTCTGGCCCAGGTGGTCGACGATGCGCACCACGAACTCGACTCCGGTCTCCTCGTCCTCGACGAGCTCGAAGAAGGTCGGGATCGAACGCAGCGCCCCGATTCTCTCCGCCTGGGCGCTTCGCTCGCGCACCGCTTCGAAGAGGGTTCCCGGCTCCAGCGTGATCCTCATCCTCGGATTATGGCGCTAAATTCCCCGCGATGGATGATGAATCGACACGGCGGATTCTCGACGGCAGCAGCTGGGAGGAGTTTTGCGACACGCTCAAGGCGGCTGGCGCGGTGGTTCTCGACGAGTCGTCGCCGGAGAACGCCTTCGACCGCGCGGAGGGCTTCCGCTACCTGAGCCGGCTGGCGCGAGCCGCTCTCGAGACCTTCGTGGAGGACGGCGATCCCCGCGCGCCGGTATTGCAGCGCACCGCCCACGAGACGGTAAAGATGGGCGCCGACAACCCGGACAACCACTACCAGAGCGCGCCGGTCAGCGGGAAGTACGAGTACCAGATCACGGGGAGCCGCGGCACCGTGCACTACCTGGGCTTTGGCACCCAGGCGGGAAACTACGGCGCGACGGGCAGTCTGAAGACCACCGGCTACCTGGATGACTCCCAGCTGCAGCTCGAGCCCGACGGCAGCTTTGCGATCCTGGTGAGCTGTGAGAAGAGGCCCGGCGCCGGGAACTGGCTGCCGATGGTGCCCGAGAGCCGAACGCTGGTGGTCCGGCAGACCTTTCTCGACAGGGAGAGCGAGACCCTCGCCGATCTTCGGATCCGGCGCATCGACGGCCCCCACCTGCCGCGGCCGGTGAGCCCCCAGCAGATGGATCGCGGTCTCGTTGCCTCGGGTCGCTTCGTGGTCGGCTGCGCCCGGCTCTTCAATCAGTGGGCCGCTGGCTTCGCGGAGCAGCTGAACCAGTTGCCCAGGTTCGAGGCGGGGATCGCCACCGCCGCCGGCGGCGATCCGAACATCGTCTACTACCACGGGTACTGGAAGCTGGCGCCGGATCAGGCGCTGGTCATCGAGGTGACGCCTCCCGAGTGCGACTACTGGAACTTCCAGCTCAACAACCACTGGATGGAGTCTCTCGACTACCGGTACTTCAAGATCTGGGTAAACAAGCACAGCGCCCGGCTTCGGGAAGATGGCTCGGTGCGCGTCGTCGTGGCTCACCGGGATCCCGGCGTGGAAAACTGGATCGACACCTGTGGGCACGATCGCGGCACCATGTGCTGGCGCTGGATTCGCGCTGCGGATCACCCTCAGCCACGGACCCGGGTAGTAAGAGTTGCTGAGCTCTCCCGTGAGTGAAGGAGTTCTCGACCTCTCCGAAGAGAGCCTGATCGCGGCGGCGCGGGAGAGCACCGGTCTCAGCGATTTCGGGGACGAGAGCTTTCGTGATGGGCTTCGCGTGCTGCTCGAGACCTATCAAAGCGCGGGGCTGCGGCCCGGTGGCCGCAAGCTGACCCGCGGCCGGCTGGTCCAGCTCCTCTGCAACCGCCTGCGAGTGGAGCGGGCGTTCCGGCGCCACCCGGAGATCCTGACGCGAGAGCTCCGCAGCCCGGTCTACATGACGGGACTGCCGCGCACCGGGACCTCCGCGCTGTTCAACCTGCTGGCGATCGACCCGGCCGCCCGGCCCCTGCTGCTGTGGGAGGCGATGAATCCGGATCCGTATGAGGGAGAGCTCCCCCCCGGCCGGGAGGATCCGCGGCTCGAGGCCACGCGCGCCTACTTCGAGCGCGACCGTCAGAGAAACCCGGACTTCGACAAGATCCACTACCGCCGCGCCGACGGGCCCGAGGAGTGCGTGCTGCTCACGGCCCATGCCTTCTGTGATGCGCAGAATGGCATCGAGCCGCTGATGAGCCCCTTTCGCGAGTGGTTCGAGGCCCAGGATCTGCATCCGACCTACGCCTACTACCGCGACCTGCTCAAGCTCCTCGACTGGCAGCGGCCCGGCGAGCGTTGGCTGCTCAAGTCCCCGGCGCATCTGTGGGCGCTGGGCATCCTGGTGGAGATGTTCCCGGACGTCTGCATCATCCAGACCCACCGGAACCCCCTGCAGATCATCCCCTCCTACTGCAGCATGATGGCTGCGCTCATGACCATCCGCGAGTCCGTCGATCTGCGGGAGCTCGGACCGGTGGTGCTCGAGTACCTGGCCCGCTCCCTGGAGCGTGGCCTGGCCGACCGCGACAGCTCCGCTCCGGAGCGCTTCCTCGACGTCGACTACCACCGCTTCGTCGAGCATCCGATGCAGACCGTGGAGCGGATCTACGATTTCTTCGGACTCGAGCTCGGCTCGGAGACCGCCGACGCGATGCGCGCGCACATCGGCGAGAACCCGCAGCACCGCCACGGATCCCACCGCTACTCTCTCGCGGAGTACGGACTGAGCGCGGACGCCGTTTGTGCGCGGCTCGCAAGCTACATCGAGCGCTTCGATCTGCCCGTGGGGATGCACTAGGATAGTCGCGTGCTGATCAATCCCCGCAAGTGCGTGGCCTGCGGCAACTGCGTGCCGGTCTGCCCAATGGGGGCCATCTACCTGGAAGCCGGCCTCGCTCAGGTGAACCAGGACGAATGCGTGGAGTGCAGCACCTGCTACCGATTCCTGCCTTCTGAGGGACTCCCGCCGGCCCTGGTCCGGCTCGCGCGCCGGGCGATCGCGATGCTACGGCTGCGCTTCGACCAGCCGCTGGATCGTTGTCCCACGGGTGCGCTCGAGCCGCCGGACCTCGAATGGCCGCGCTCTTTGCGGCGCGCCTTCAGCGACCCCCTGGTGGTGCACGACGACACGGGGCTGGCCGGTCGGGGCACCGAGGAGATCAAGACCAACGACCTCACCGGGCGGATCGGGGAGGGCGAGGCGGGCGTGGTGATCGATCTGGGACGGCCCGGGATCGGGGTACACTTTCGTGACATCCAGAAGGTCGCCGTGGCCCTGGCGGCGCTGGGAACGGAGTTCGAGCCGGACAACCCGGTGACGCAGCTGATGGAAGATCGGGCGACGGGGCGGCTGAAGTCGGAAATCCTCGAAGAGAAGGTGCTCTCCGCCATCATCGAGTTCAAGACGACGCTCGATCGTCTGCCGCAGTACTTCGAGGTCATCGACGAAGTCGAAGGCGAGCTCGACACCGTGATCTGCATCGGTGTCTCGAGTCGCTGTGGGCCGGATGGCGCGGTTCCGCATCAGGCGGTCTGCGAGGAGGCAGGTCGGGTCTTGTCTCCGAACGGCAAGATAAACCTGGGACTGGGCCGTCCGCCGCGAGTGGTCGAGGCAGCATAGATGACCAACACGTTGCACCGGAGAGGTAGCGAGGACGAGCTTCGCCGGGACTTCGTCCTGTTCTGCATACCCACGCGCAGCATTACTCCGGAGCTTCCCGCCAAGCTGCGTCGCTTCACTGAGATTGCGCTCGCACACAAGCCGGTCAGCGCGAACCGTCTCGAGGGTCGGTCGGTGACGGCGATCGATCTCACCCGCATCGAAGAAGAGCTCGAAGAGGGCTTCTGCCTTCACGCGGTCTTCGACGACGTCGAGGCGTTGGCGGGTGCGGTGAGAGATCTGGTCGAGGCGGATCTCGGCCTGCCGATCAACGTGAGCGGTCTCCTGGCCGAGGTGGAGAGCTGCTGCCGTCGAGCGGGCATCACGCGACACAGCGTCGAGCAGTCGCTCGGCACCAGGGGGCGCGTGGACCGCCTGCCGCGGCCGGAGGTGGTCGAGCTGAATTCGCTCTGCGGGCACGGTCTCGTCGGGCACAACCTGATCGAGGCGGTGGTCGCCCATGTGCGGACCGCGCGCCTCAGTGTCGAGGAGGCCGCGCGGCTCCTGGCGCGGCCCTGTCAGTGCGGTTGCTTCAACCCGACGCGTGCCGGACAGGTCCTGGAGCGAGTTCGCACCGGGGGCTGAGGTGACCTGCCGAGATCCTACGCTGCCAGCTGCGATGTGGTTGGTGATGGCGCCGGCGTAGCCCGGCTCCTCGCAAACGCGAGCCGCGGCCTCCGCCATCCGCTGGGCGGTGAAAGGCGAGCTGTCCCGAGAGGCCTGTTCTCGGAGGCTTGCGGGCTTCTTCGCCAGCGCGCCTCGAGCTCCGAAAAGCGAGCTGAAAAATGAGTATTAGCTCGTATAATAGTCATAACACATTGAATTCAAGAGAGAAACACTGATGAGATTTCTTCCGGTCGCAGTCCTCGGATACCTCTTTACGGCAATCGTCTGGCCGACCTGGCGCACCTGGCGGAAGTCGGGGGTCTTCCCGTTCGTCTTCCACCGGGAGGCCGAGACGGCTCAGCGGGTAGTTGGAGCGCTGATGGGATTGTTTCTGACCGGGCTGGCTGTCTGGAGCGCGCTCTGTGTGGCGCTGGATCCCGGGCGCCTGGGAATCTGGCAGCTGTCCGTGGGGTGGCAGGCGGCCGGCTGGCTCCTCTTTCTCGGCGGGCTCATCGTCACCCTGGTCGCGCAGGCACAGATGGGGGCCTCATGGCGCGTCGGGATCGACGACCGGCCGACCCTGCTGGTGACCGAAGGGCTCTTCGCCCTCTCCAGGAATCCGATCTTTCTGGGGATGTTTCTTACGCTGGCTGGCCTGGTGCTGATCACCCCCGCTCCGTGGACGGTGGCCGGCTTCGCCGTTGCCGCGATTCTCGTCTCACTGCAGGTCCGACTCGAGGAGCGGAACCTGGTCAGGATTCACGGCCAGGCATACCTGGCCTACGCGGCACGCGTGGGGCGGTTCCTGCCCTGGCTCGGCCGGTTCGCTCATCGTGCTTCGTTGGTCTCGCGCAGCCCGTAGAGCACCAGGCAGGCGGCGACCAGGACGCAGACGGCACCCACGCCCAGCCCCGCGCTCACCAGCTGCTCTTGCCACGGCGCCGCGGTGTAGCCCTTGCCCGCGATCGCGAGCGTCTGGCTCGCCCCGAAGGCTGCTGCCAGCAGGCAGAAGCCCCAGCTCGCGTAGGCCGCGATCAGGAGCAGCCATACGCTCGCCGAGGCAGCGCTCTCGGGCAGGCGCAGCTCCTTCCAGAGCACCCCCCCCACCACGATCAGGAAGATGCCGTTCAGCAGCCCCTCCATGTGCGCCGCAAGAGCCAGTCTCGGGCTCGTCAGGGTGGGGATCAGGATCCCCGTCAGCAGGCCCAGGAGAAAGAGAACCATCCCGTGCCGGATCAATCGCCGTCCGCTGTGCTCGTTCGACATCCGTCGTACCTCCGTCGGTTGACCCTCGGATCCTATACCAGTGGGCCGCTCGTCTTCGAGCTAGGATCCGGGCGAATCGCGGGAACGGAGTGCCGGAGGTGGCAAATGGGCGGTGAGCTGCTGATCGGGCTCGATGTCGGCACCACCCGGGTCTCCGCGCTGGTGGTGGACGGGAGGGGCAGCGTGCGGGGTCGCGCAGGCCGCGCGCTCGAATGCAGCTTCCCCGCCCCCGGCTGGGTGGAGCAGAACCCGAACTCTCTGTGGGAGAGCTCACTCGCGGTCCTCCGCGAGGTCCTCGCCGAGGCGGGCGCGAGCGCTCGCGACGTGGCCGCTCTCGGCCTTGCCACCCAGCGGTCGACCTCGCTCGCCTGGGACGCGCAGAGCGGCGAGGCGCTCGCACCAGCGATCGGCTGGCAGGACCAGCGGACGGCCGCGCGCGCGGCGGAGCTTCAGGCCCACGGTGTGCCGATGCCGGTCCAGGCTTCGGCGACCAAGCTCGAGTGGCTGCTGCAGAACGACAGCGGGGTGGCCGCGGCCGCCCGCGCCGGACGCCTCCGGCTCGGAACCCCCGATGTCTGGCTGACCGACCGTCTCACCGGCGGATCGCGCTTCGTCACCGACCCGAGCTGCGCCAGCGGAACCGGGCTCTTCGACTCCCGGAGCGGAACCTGGATGGAGCCCGTGACGGCGCTCTTCGGCGTGCCCTGGGAGGCGCTGCCCGCGGTGGTAGCGACCGCGGAGATCGTGGCCGAGACGCCGAGTGATCTGCTCGGTGCTCCGGTGCCGGTGGCGGCGCGCGTGGGCGATCAGCAATCGGCCTGCTTCGCCCAGGGCGTGCATCGCGCCGGTGAGGCGAAGCTCACGCTCGGCACCGCGGCGATGCTGGAGGTGCACACCGGCGAGGCGCTCCAGCAAGCCGGCCCGGGCGCCCACGCGCTCGCCCTCTGGCGCCTTCCCGGGATCCCCATGCAGTACTGCGTCGAGTCGAGCGTCCACACCGCTGGCGCGGTGGTGGAGTGGCTGGTGGGAATCGGGCTGTTGCCCGAGGTGGACTCGCTCGACCGCGTCGCGCGGGAGGTGGCCGACGCCGAGGGTGTGGTCTTCGTCCCCGCCCTCCAGGGACTCGGTACGCCCTACCTCGATGACGCGGCGCGGGGATTCCTCGGGGGACTCACCCGGGGAAGCAAGGCCGCCCACGTGGTCCGTGCCGCCGTCGACGGGCTGGCCCAGCGCTGTGTGGACCTGTGCGAGGCCGCCGGCCTGACTGCCGTGCCGCTGCGGGTCGACGGCGGCCTGGCTCGGAGCGATCTGCTGCTCCAGACGCTCGCGGATCTCGGCGGTCGGGCCATCCACCGCGCGCGCGAGCTCGACACCACGGCACTCGGGGCAGCACAGCTCGCGGGGCTCGCGGCGGGAATCTTCGCCAGCCTCGCGGATTGCCGGGCCAGGATTCCGGCACCCCTGGGCTTCGAGCCCGCCCTCGATGAAGCGGTGCGCCTCGAGCGCCGACTCCGCTGGGCAGAGGCGATCGCCCGGGTGCGCACGGAGAGGGACTGATCCTGGGCAAGAGCCCCCGCGTGGGCATCTTCGTTGATCGAGCCGGCTTCGGTAACCCCCCCAGCAGAATCGACTTATCTTACAGGGATATCGAAAGCTGCATCGCGAGGCCTTGACGCGTCGCGCGCGAAGGAGATGTGCCGTGCTCCCCACCCTGCGCCCGAAGCTTCCCTTGATTACGGTCGTCCTTGCGACCCTGCTCCTGGCACCTTCAGCCCAGGCTGCTCGCGCTCGCCCGGCGCACGAGCGAATCGGTCACCTCACCTTCACGAGTCCCCAGTCGAACCCGATCGCTCTCTCGCCGGACGGGAACTTCGTCTACGTCGTGAACACCACCTACAACTCGGTCGCAGTGATCAACACGACCACCCACGTATTCGAGAAGCAGATCATGGTGGGTCTCGAGCCGGTGAGCGTTGCGGTGCGCCCGGACGGCAAGGAGGTCTGGGTCGCCAACCACGTCTCCGACTCCGTCAGCGTGATCGACACCGATCCGGCGAGTGCGAGCTTCCGGCAGGTGGTGGAAACGATCCAGGATCTGAGTGCGGACGGAGCCACCCGCTTCGACGAGCCGGTGGGGATCGCCTTCGCGAGCAACGCCAAGGCCTATGTCGCGCTTTCGTCACGGAACCAGGTCGCCATCGTGGACGCCGTGAACTACTCGGTGACCGGCTCGCTCAATATCCGGGCCCAGGAGCCCCGGGCGATCGCGGTCCGCAACGGGCGGCTCTACGTGGCCGCCTTCGAGTCCGGCAACCAGAGTGAGCTCTCTTCTTGCGGGCTGGGCGGCACCTCACCGCAGTGCACCCTCTTCCTCACGGATCTCAACACCTTCGCGACCAACCCCAACATGCCTGGCCTGGAGAAGAACATCGTCGTCGATCCGCAGGTCCCGGACCGCGACCTCTTCGTCTTCGATACGAGCAACGACAACGAGATCAAGGTGGTGGAAGGAGTCGGAACCCTGCTCTACGGGCTGGCCGTGGACGCCAGCAATCGCGTCTACGTGACCCAGACCGACGCCCGAAACACGGTGAACGGAACCACCACGGGGCTGGCAGGCGACGTGAACGGGGACGGTGACGTGAACCTCGCCGATCTCGGGAACCGGATGTTCACCAACGAGGTCGCGATCCTGGACTGCGGCGTGGGTGGCTCCGGCTGCTCGGCCGTCTCGACCGTGGATCTGGATCCCAACTTCCCGAGTCCCGCGACGGCGCTCGCCACTCCCTACGGAATTGCCCTGAGCAACCAGCCCTCTCCGACGATCGTCGCGACGGCGGCGGGAACCAGCCGGCTCTTCACCATGAGCTCGTCGGGGACGCTCCTCGGGCAGCTCGACGTGGGAGCGATTCCGCGGGGCGTGGCCTTGCGCTCGGACCCGGACACCGGGGCTCCGCTAAGGGCCTACGTGCTCAACACACTCGATGCCAGCGTCACGGTGGTGGACGTATCGACTCCGGCGAGTCTGGATCCCTCCAAGATCCTCGCGACCATTCCGATCGGCTTCGACCCGACCCCGCTGGCCGTCCGCCGAGGGCGGATCGCCTTCAACGACGCCTTCGCCTCGACCTCCGGAACCTTCGCGTGCGCGAGCTGCCACCCGGACGGGCACACCGACCAGCTGCTGTGGCGGATTGGAGGTGAGTGCTTCCTGAACGGCTGCGTCGCGGGCGAGGACGAGGCGCGCAGCACCATGCCGATCCGAGGACTGCGGGACACCGTCCCGCTCCACTGGGACGGGATCCTCGGTGACCCCTTCGGGGGTCCCAACGGCGCCACCGGGATCGGCGGCAACGCCGGGAGCAATTGCAGCGCCGATCCGCACACCTGCTTCCGGAATCTCGTGGACGCGAGCCTCTCCGGGGTGATGTGCGATCAGACGGGCGCCTGCCCTCCCGGCGGCGCGATTCTCTCCGAGCCGGAGAAGGACGACATGGCGACCTTCCTGGAGCGCGTGTCGTATCCCCCCGCTCGCTCGAGGCGCATCGACGACAGTCTCTCGAGGGTCGGGGACGGTGTGGTCATCGCGGATCCCGACGGCAACAATCCCATCCCGGTGGGAGCCCTCGAGGGATTCGAGGATTTCTTCATCGACCAGAACGGCGGCGGCAACCCGGACACCTGCGCCGACTCGAACGCGGGCTGTCACGAGCTCCCCTTGGGCACCGCGACCAACTCGGAGACGCTCCAGGCCTTCGATGCATCCACCATGCGCGGGATGACGGACCGCTTCCTTCAGTTCTCCCTGGGTCCGGTGCACACCGAGGAGCTTCTTACCTTCGCCAACACTGGCGTTCCCGCTTTCGGGATCTCACCACTCGAGACCCCGATCCAGTGGAACCCCAACCAGGGCTTCCGCGAGATCACCACCTTCGGGGCCGCCTTCGCGGTCTTCGAGCCGGTCTACGGGGTTCGCCCCCTCGACATCTTCCAGATGTTCGAGGAGGCGAGCACCGGTCCGTCGGGGGCGCTCGGGCGCCAGGTCACGCTCAACTCGCGGACCACCGGCGCCGCCCTGGTGGCGGAGACCGATGCGCTTCTTGCCGAGCTCGAGGCCGCCGACGAGCGCGGTGTCGTGAACCTGCGCGGTGGAGGCCTTCGCAACGGCCAGGCCGTCACGATCTCGTATCTCCAGGCAACGGGTCTATACAAGGTGGGGGGGGCGAGCCTGAGTCGTGCCGCTCTGATCGCCGAGGCGCAGCCACCCGAGTCGACGCTGATCGCCACACTGACGGCCCACCTGCGCAGCGGCGTCTCGGAGAACTCGCCCCAGCCGCTGATCGCTCCGTTCGGTGCGCAGTGCGACACCGGCCCCAACAATCCCGATCCGCTGCTCCCGGGAGGCTCCTCTTTCCCCTTCGAGGGCGCACACGTCGTGGACGGCGACCCGGTCTTCCTGAACGGGCAGGACACCGGACTCACGGTGTCGGTCATCGGCACCTCGACGTCCTGCTCGGCCACCGCGGGCCAGATCACCACCCAGCTGCTCTCCGTCAGCGGGCTACCCCGGACCGGTGGAACGGACCTGCTCCAGATCCGGAGTGCCAACGGGCTGCTGAGCAACGAGATGCCGCTGGTTCCCTAGGAAGCGAGGTGCTGGCGCTCAGTCGATCCCGCCGGGTTCTACGCCGAGCTCCCGGAGGCGCCTCCTCGCTCGGGTTCGGAGCTCCTTCACCGCGTCGAAGGTCTCGTCCCGGAGTGCGTCCCGGTCGTCGTAGCAGAGGTTCTCAACCGGAATCGGCCGTCCCACCTCGACGACGACCGGACCGCTCCGCAGCCCCACGCGACCTGGCGGCCAGATGCGGTGGCAGCCGGCGTGGCCGATGGGCAGGATCGGCAGCCGATGGGCGATCGCGGTCACGAAGGCGCCCTTCTTGAAAGGGTGGAGGGCTCCGTCGCGCGAGCGCGACCCCTCGGCGTAGAACAGCATCGAGATGTCCGTGGGGCGCGTCCCCATCCTCTCGCGGATCCGGTCCACATCGCTCTGGTTGCCGGTTCGCTCCACCATCACCGAGCCGGATTGGAGGATCGCCCATCCGAAGACCGGGATGTCGGAGATCTCCTTCTTGACGACGAAGCGTACCGGAGTCCCGGTGAGGGCGGAGAGCAGGGCGGGCGGATCCCAGTTGCTTTCGTGGTTCGGCACCAGCACGTAGCCCTGTCCCGGTTCGATGTTCTCGAGCCCGTGGGCCTCCAGCCGGGTGCCCCCGACCCGGAGCGCGAATCGCCCGAAGGTCCAGTACACGGAGTCGACCTTGGCGCGCGGCGCCCCTCGCACGACTCGGAACAGGGCGCAGAGGCTCAGGACGATGGTCGCGGCCGGGATCACCAGGTAGCCGACGGTCGTACGGAAGATCGTGTCGAGCCGTGACGAGAGCCCGGTTGTTCCCATGGTACCCGTCCCGCGGCGAGAGCGCCGTGACGAAGGCCCGATTCCGCTTGCCACGATGATACCGCTTCGGGCTCTTCGCTGGAGGGAAATCTGGTCAGTAGATGACCTTCTCTTCCTTCAGACTCTCGATCTCCGCTGCCGACATCTCGAGCAGCTCTTCGAAGATCCGCTGCTGGTGCTCTCCCAGCGAAGGAGCGTGGCGGCGAATCCGGGCGGGTGTGCCGGAGAGCCTCCAGGGGGGTGAGAGGACCCAGTCCTTCTTCAGGAGAGGATGATCCACCTGTAGGAAGGTGCCCCTTTCCTCGAGGTGGGGATCCTCGAAGAGCTCCTTGTTGCTGAGCGAGGGCGCCGCCGCAACTCCCGCCTCCTGAAGCTCGTGCATCAACTCGTAGTGGTCCCGGTCCATGCTCCACTCGCCGATGATTCGGTCTAGCTCGTCCTGGTGGTTCCAGCGTGTCTCGGCTTCGGCGAATCTCTCGTCTTCCGCCAGCTCCGGCTTCCCCATGGCGCCGCACAGTGCACGCCACTCCCGGTCGTTCGCTACGGCGATGCTGATCCAGTTGTCGTCTCCGCGGCAGCGATAGCAGTTGTGGGGAGCCATCCTGTCGTCCCGGTTGCCCTTTCGCATCTGGACCCGCTGGTTCATCAGGTAGTCCATCAGCGCGTCGCTGTTGAGCATCATGCTGGTTTCCTGGGAAGCCAGATCGATGTATTGACCTTCACCGGTCCTCTGATGGCAGAGCAAGGCCGCCAGAATCGAGAAGGCGGCCGCCGTCGCGCTTCTGAGATCGATGGCGCCCGAGAGAATGCTCGGCGGCCAGTCCGGATAGCCGGTGACGTAGGAGAGGCCCGCTGCGCTGGCGAAGTTCGGGGCGTAGCCCACGTGCTCCCGGTGAGGACCCGTCTGGCCGCATGATGACGACGACAGGTAGATGATGTCGGGCTTCACTTCGCGGAGGGCCTGGTAATCCAGGCCAAGCCTTCCCATGACACCCGGCCGCATGTTCTCGACCGCCACGTCGCTCTTCTCGACCAGCCGCTTGGCGATCTCCACCGCCCTGGGTTGGGAGAGGTTGAGACAGACGCTCTGCTTGTTGAGGTTCAGGCTGTTGAAGACCGGTGACTGATCCGGATTCGAGAAATCGCTGCTGGTCGTGAAGGAGACCAATCGGGCGTGATCGAGCCTCTGTCTGCTCTCCACCTTGATGATCTCCGCTCCCAGGAAGCCGAGCAGACAGGTGGCGTAGGGCCCCGCCCAGGCAGAAGTGAATTCCGTGACTCTGACACCCGCAAGCGGCCCGTCAGTCATCGAGAAAGATTCCTTCTAGATCACACCAGCGTTCGCGAGGGCGTTCAGCTCTTCCCTGCTGTAGCCGAGCCTCTCGCAGTAGATGCTCTCGTTGTGCTCACCCAGAAGAGGCGCCGCGCGCTCCAATCTCCAGGGGGTCTTGGAGAAGTGGTAGGGCGCAGAGGGAATCCTCATCCTGCCCGCCTCCGGGTGCTCCATGTCGACGAAGATTCCTCGCGCTGTCGTCTGCTCCGAGTTCACGACATCCTCCGAGGAGTTGATCGGCGCGATCGGACAGCTCAAGGCCTGTGCCCTGCTGCAGATCTCCTCTCGGGTGTGTTGCTCCATCCAGCTTCCGATCCGTTCGATCATGGCCTGGGGGTCCTCGGCGCGCACCCGAGGTGGGAGGGAAGATTTCGTCTCGAACCACTCGGTGTTGCCGATGAGCTTCATCAGGGCTTCCCATTGGTGCTCGAGTGGGGTGACCATGACGACGTGACCGTCCTTGCAGGGGAACATCACCGTGACCAGTCTCTCGGTCTTCCAACCCTCTCGGGTCGACACCTCGCCGCCGTTGGCGACGATGACGGCCTCCACCCTCTGCATCGAGAGGACGGCTTCCTGCTTGGACACCTCCACGAGCTGCCCCTTGCCCGTGATGCCCCTCGAATAGAGAGCGGCGAGGATCGCCACGGCGGCTGCGTTGCCGGGATCGTACTCGGTGCAGTTGCCTCCGATCATGGTCGGGGCGCGCTCGAGATGAGGGGAGGGCATGGGAAGGACGTAACCCTGCCCGGAGACGTGAGCGATGTTGAGAGGGTAGGCGCGGTAGTCCTTGTAGGGACCGCTCCTCCCAAAGGGGGTTATCGATGCCACGATCAGCCCGGGGTGGAGCTTCTTCAAGTCGTCGTAGCCGAGCCCCAGCTCTTCCGTGTGCCCGGGAGGCCAGTCTTCGACCAGCACGTCCGCCTCCCTCGCGAGCTTCTGGAAGATCTCCTTGCCTTGCGGCAGCCGAGGGTTCAGCGTGATCCCCAATTTATTGGTGTTGAGGAACAGGAAAAGGCCGCTCTTCTCGGGATGGGGGACGTCTCCGGGAAACGGCGGAGACCTCCGCACATCGTCGCCCGTCTTCGGGGGCTCGACGTGGATCACCTCGGCCCCCAGGTCGGCCATCAGCTTGGTGCAGTAGGGTCCCGTGCTGGTACTGCAGTACTCCAGCACCCTGACGCCTTCCAAGGCCTTGAATGCCATGGCTGATTCCTTCCGAGAATGAACGGGGAGACCCGCAACCGGTCTCCGGCTCAGAAGACCACCTCCATGGCACTCCGGCTTCCGCTCTCGATCGATTCGGCCCGCGCGTTCACCCGAGGCAGGATCTGGGTGGTGAAGAATTCCGCCGAGCAGACCTTCCCCCAGTAGAACTTCGCCTCGGCGTCCTCCTCGCAGAGGGTCTTCCTGGCCTCTTCCGAATCGGCGCTCTTCTCGCTGCAGATGGCGTCGAACTTCTCCTGGGCGATCACCGCCTCGCCCAGAAGCAGATAGGCCACCATCACATCTCCGAACATCTCCAGATAGGGACAGGCGTTGAGCACGGGATAGACCATGTCTCCACCGGCTCCCGTCTTCCCGAACTCGATGGTCACGTGGGCGAGCGTGTCCTTTGCCTTCTCCAGGCGGCCGACGTGCTCCCCCAGCGTCGCATGCGACTTGTGGCTCTCGATGAAATCGCCGAGCAACGCGAGGAAGTTCATGAAGAGCGCGCCACCCGCCATCGAGACCTTTCGTCCCAGCAGGTCCATCGCCTGGATGCCGTTTGTTCCTTCATAGATGGATGTGATCTTGATGTCCCTCATGTACTGCTCGGCGGGGTAGTCGCCGCAGTAGCCGTATCCACCGAAGCACTGCATGGCCCATTCGGTGACCCGGAAGCCCATGTCCGAAGGCCAGGCCTTGCAGATCGGGGTGAGGAGTTCGACGAAGCCGTGGCACTTCTTCCGCTCGGCTTCGTCGTCCGAACACTCCGCGAGGTCTGCGAAGAATGCCGTGGTGTAGAGGAGAGCTCTCATTCCCTCGGTGAAGGCCTTCATCATCAGCAGCATCCTGCGGATGTCGGGGTGCTCGACGATGGCCACCCGGGGAGCTTCGGGATTCCTCATCTGGGTGACGTGCACGCCCTGGATACGTTCCTTGGTGTACTCGAGGGCGTTCAGGTAGGCCGTTCCCGCCGTTCCCAGGGCCTGCTGCCCCACCATCATTCGGGCTTCGTTCATCATCTGGAACATGTAGGTGATGCCCCGGCACTCCTCTCCGACCAGGTAGCCGATGCAGTCGCCGTTGTCCCCGAAGTTGAGCGTGCAGGTGGGGGAGGCGTGAATCCCCATCTTGTGTTCGATACCCGCGGCACGAACGTCGTTGAACTCCCCGATGGAACCGTCGGCATTGACGCGGTACTTGGGTACCAGGAAGAGGCTGATCCCCTTGATTCCCTCCGGTGCTCCCTCGGTGCGGGCGAGCACCATGTGGATGATGTTCTCGGTGTAGTTGTGATCGCCGCTGGTGATGAAGCTCTTGGTTCCGACGATCCGGTAGTGGTCGCCGTCCTTCTTGGCCTTGCAGATCGTGTCGCCCACGGCGCTGCCGGCCTGAGGCTCGGTCAGACACATGGTCCCCGCCCACTGGCCCGAGAACATCTTCTCCAGGTAGCGATTCTTCATCTCGTCGCTGCCGGATGTGAGAATGATGTTCGCCGCTCCGGTGGTGAGACCGCCGGTCGAGACCAGAGGAAAGCAGGCCCCCTGGAAGAACTCGCTCACCACGGCTCCCATCGTCAGCGGCAGCCCCTGCCCGCCCCATTCCGGATCGGCGGTGCCACCGATCCAGCCCGCTTCGGCGTAGAGCTTGTAGGCCTCGACGAATTCCGGGGGAACCTCCACCTTGCCGTCTTCGAACTTCACGCCCTTCTCGTCGCCGAGAGGCCCGAGGGGTGCGGCGATCTCCTGCGCCTGCTTCAGGCCTTCCTCCACGATCATCTCGAACATCTCTCGGTTGAACTCCTGGAACTTGGGATACTTCAGGAGTTTTTCGACATCGAGATACTCGAAGAGAAGGAACTGGACGTCTCGAAGGTCTGCCAGGTAGTCAGACATGACAATTCTCCTTTCGGGGGGCGAAGCGACTCTGAGTCACTTCTGAGCGGGCTCCGCGGTGTTCGACATCAGCCCGGCGGCCGGGGATTATACTTGTTATCCCGACGCAGTCATTCTCGCTGCCTCAGTCGCTTGGCTGGAGTGTCGTTTTCACAGTTCGGTGTCAGAGGCCAGCGAGACAGCTCGGTTCTTGCAGGCTCTTCAGGTAATCGATCAGATCGGGCGGCGTCTCCGGCAGCTCGAGCAGGTCCCGCGGAGTCACCGCCATGACGGGGACCTCCCGGTAGCCCAGGTAGCGCGCCACCGAGACGCGATGGTGCCCGTCCATGCGGAAGTAGACGTCCTCCGCGCAGAAGATCCAGGCCAGGTCCTCGACTCGCTCCGGGTCGGAGTAGAGCCCCCGCTCCCGGATCGAGAGGAAGAGGCGGAAGTAGCGATTGATCCGCCGGAAGGTCCAGGCTGTGGAGCGCCCCTTCCTCCGGTGCTGGTTTCTGAAGTAGCCGGTTCGCCAGAACCGTGCGTAGAGGGCCAGCCGGCCGCGGTCGAAGAGCTCCAGAAGCTCCAGGTCCCGCCTCTCGTAGTTGGCGGTCTGGACCAGGTACTCCACGTGCAGACGAGCGAAGCGGCCCACGCGCTTGCGCTTGAGCACCGGCAGGAGCTGCCCGATTCGCTTCAGCTTGGCCAGCTGACCGCCAAAGGGGCGCTCTCCCCCTGGGAGGGCGGGGGTTTGGGGCTCGATCACGGGCCGGCAGCGTAGCGCACGGTGTCGCGGCGCCGCATGGCGCTCAGCTGGCGGCTTGGTCCCGCTGTGCAATAATCGTTCTCCCCGAAGGGATGCGGTGGGAAGCTAAGTGAGTGATTTTCACCCCACGGACCGGCCGCCGCACCGCACCGCGGTTCGTTGGGACTGGCTGCTCTTCGGGCTTCTCTGCCTGGGCACCGTTGCCTACTGGTCGCTCCAGTACCACCCCTTCGTCCTTCCCAACAACGACTACTACTCCTTCGAGCGCGTCGCGACGTCCCTCGGCAGCGGGGAGCTACCCAGGAGCTTCAAACGCGCCCCGGTCTTTCCGCTCTTCATCGCAGGTCTCTCCCCGGCCATGCCGGGACCGCACCCCGAGCTCCACGCTGCCCTGGTGCTCAACATGGCCTTCTCCATCGGCTCGCTGGTGCTGCTCTTCTGGCTGGCCTCGAGGCTGCTCGGCGCGGGCGCCCTGCTGGTCCCGGTCCTTTTCGCGACCACCGCGCAGTTCCACTCGATGGCGCTCCAGCCGCTGGTGGAGCCCAGCCTCGGCTTCTTCTGCTTGCTCACGTTGGTCCTGTTCCACCTGCGGTCTCCCTGGCAGTACGCGGCCGCGGCGGCGGCGGCCCTCTCCCGATCCGAGGCCTCGACGTTGATCCCGGTCTTGTTCTTGATCAACTGGAGGTTTGGAGGCTGCAACCGAAGGTTCGAAGGTCGCTTCTGGAGGCACGCGGCTCTGGCCGGCCTGGCCTCGATTCCGTTCCTGGCATGGGCTGTTGCGGGCGCGGTGCGGGGATCCGGGGCGAGCTTCTATCTCGAGCTGATGAAGGGCATGGGATGGGCCGCCGCTCCGGGCTTTCTGGTGAGCTGCTATCGGGAGCCCTTCGCGGGGTGGTTCGTCGGTGGGGGGATTCTCCTGGTTCCCTTCCTTGTGCTGGCGGTGGCTCCGACTCTCGCCGGGATCGCGGTCGGGCTGCGAGAGTTTCGCCGCGAAGCGATCGCCATGCTCGCCTTTCTCGGACTCTCGGTGGGGGCGATCGTTCTGTTCGGGATCGAGAAGCCCCGCTACGGGTACCCCAGCTCCTGGATCGTTCTCTTCTTCTTCGCCACCGGCGCACTGCACCTGCTCGAGACGGGCTTCCAAAGTCTGGTTCCTCGGCTCGCATCGCGCGCGGGGCCCCTGCTTCTGCTCGCGGCCGCTGCCTCGTGGCTGCTCGTGCTGGGCCTCTGGCTCTGGTACATGGGCGGGCTTCCTCACGTCGCTCCTTTCGCCGCCGATCTGCTCTATCTCGTGCTCGCTCTCGGTCTGGTGCTGAGCCATCTCTGGGGGGTCCGGCTGCAGCGGCTCTGGTGGGCCGCGTGCTTCCTCTTCATGGCGCTCCTCACCCCGGTGGTGGCGGGAGGGATCGCCTCCAAGCAGATCGGGCTCTTCCATATCTACTACGCCAACTATTCCTCCTACTTGCTGGCTCCCTGGCTCGAGGAGAATCTGGGGCCGCGGGATCGGGTCGTGCTGCTCCACCCGACCCACATCCGGTACCTCACGGACCTGGGCCCCGAGAGGCTCGAGAAGTTCTTGAAGATGCGGGCCGAGAATTCCGCGGAGCTGGCGGCGGAGATGAGGGAGAAGGGGCTGACCCACGTCGCCTACACCTACCGGCACCGGGTGACGAACCCGGCCGCGGGGTTCTACTACCGAAGGAAGAAGGCCCACCTGGCCGAAGAGTTTCGCGGCGGAGGCGAGGTCGCCGGCTTCGAGCACCTGGCCACCCTGGAGCTACCGGAATTCCTGGACCGCTCTGCCGTTCAGATATACCGGGTCTCCCCGTGATTGGGCCGGTTCGTGCCGTGCTCTTCGACGTCGACGGCACGCTCTACCACCAGGGGCCTCTCCGCCTCTGCATGGCCCTGGAGCTCGCTGCGCTTCCCCTCCGAGAGCACCCCGCGTCGGCCCGGCGGACCTGGGGCGCGGTCCGCACCTTCCGCCGTGTACGCGAAGAGCTCCGGGGCCTGGGTGCGGCGGAGGCGCCCCTCGCCCGGCTCCAGTTCCAGCGCGCGGCGGACCGCCTGCAGATGGAGGTCGACGAGGTCGAAGCCGCCGTCTCGGAGTGGATCTTCCAGCGCCCACTCAAGTACTTGCGGCGCTGCCGGCGAGCCGGGATCGAGAGCCTGCTCGGCTACCTCGGGTCGCGCGGGATTCCCGCAGGAGTCTTCTCGGACTACCCCGCGCGGGAGAAGCTCCATGCTCTGCACCTGGCGGAGACGATCTCGTTGATCGCCTGCGCCACGGATGCCGAGATCAACGCCTTCAAGCCCCATCCCAGGGGGTTCATCTGGGCCTGCGAGCGCTGGGGCCTCGAGCCATCCGAGGTCCTCTACGTCGGAGATCGGGCAGAGGTCGACGCCGCGGGCGCGGCGAACGCGGGAATGCATTGCGTGATAATCTCCAGGAGGCCAGGGCTGGCTTCGCAGGGTGCAGCCCCGGCCGGTTTCACCAGATTCACCTCCTTCTCAGGACTGCAGCATGCAATCGACGCTGGCGGCTGAGCGAATCCATCCGCTCCGGCCCTACATCCAGATGGCGCGCATCGACCACTGGTTCAAGAACGCCTTCATGCTGTTGGGGATCTTCCTGGCGCTCTTCTTCGAGCCGTCGCTGTTCCGACTCGATGTGGTTCCGGCAGTGGTGGTCGCCTTCCTGGCCACCTGCCTGGTCGCTTCGAGCAACTACGTGTTGAACGAGGTGCTCGACGCGCCCTACGATCGCAAGCACCCGGTCAAGCGGCACCGGCCCGCCGCGGCCGAGAAGGTCCGGAGGTCGATCGCCCTGGCCGAGTGGCTGGCACTCGGTGCGGTCGGAATCGGCCTGGGTTTCATCGTGCATCCCTATTTCGCCGCTTCGGCCGCGGCTCTGTGGGTGATGGGGATCATCTACAACGTCCACCCGATCCGCACCAAGGAGCTCCCGTACCTGGACGTGCTCTCGGAGTCCGTCAACAACGCCATCCGCCTTCTCCTCGGCTGGTTCGCGCTGATCCAGAGTCAGTTTCCGCCCGTGTCGCTCATCATCGCCTACTGGATGGCCGGGGCCTTCTTCATGGCCATCAAGCGGTTCGCCGAGTATCGCGAGATCGGCGACGCCAAGACCGCCCGGCGCTACCGCCGTTCCTTCAGGCACTACACCGAGGATCGTCTCCTCGTGAGCGCCTTCTTCTACGTGGTGCTGGCCGCGCTATTCGGGGGCGTCTTCATCGTCCGCTACCACCTCGAGCTGATTCTGATCCTCCCGCTGGTGGCGGGCTTCTTTGCCTACTACATGCAGCTCGGTCTCAAGGAGAACAGCCCGGTCCAGAACCCCGAGAAGCTCCACCGCGAGACCGGCTTCGTCGCCTTCTCCGTCGCGAGTGGCGTCGTCTTCGTGTTGTTGATGTTCACCCATATTCCCATTCTGTATGAACTGTTCAACGTGGAGCTGGCAAAGACCTCGCCTCTCTGGACGCTGGGCCCTTAGCGAAGCGCTACCTTCCATAGATCTGAAAGCCAGCTCGAACAGTCATGGATGGGAGACTCTGCAGTGGAGCCGAGCGAGAAGAAGGCCATCAACCGCAAGGAGCGCTCGAAGCTCGAGAAGGTGCCCCTCCGGTACCGCCCGATCGAAGAGCGCAGCCAGGACTTCGAGGAGACCAGCGTCGGCTACACCGCCGAGGAGGCGATGGCCGAGGCGGCCCGTTGCATCCACTGCCCCGAGCCCGTGGCGTGCGTGGTCGCCTGTCCGCTCGGAAACGACATCGAGAAGGCGCTCTGGTGCGTCGAGAAGGGGGATTTCCTCGGGGCGGCGAAGATCTACCGCGCGACGAATCCGATCCCGGAGATCTGCGGCCGCGTCTGCCCCGACGAGAGCTCCTGTGCCACCAAGTGCGTCCTGGCCAAGCGGGGCAAGGGCATCAACACCCAGGCGATCGAGGCCTTCGTCGCCGACTATCAGCGCAAGGAGGTCGGCGTCGAGCTGCCCGAGAAGGCTCCCCCGACCGGCAAGAAGGTCGGCATCGTGGGCGCCGGGCCGGCGGGGCTCTTCGTCGCCGAGTACCTGGCGGTGGCGGGGCATCGAGTCGTCGTCTACGACGCCTGGCCGGCTCCCGGCGGACTGCTCGTCTACGGCATCCCCAACTTCAAGCTGGGCAAGGAGCTGGTGCAGTGGAAGACGGACTGGCTGCGCGAGCTGGGCGTCGAGTTCGTCGTGAGCACTCGTATCGGCGAGGCCTTGACCCTCGACGACCTGATCGAACAGGAGGGCTACGACGCGATCTTTCTGGGGACCGGCGCCGGGGTGGAGGGGACGATGGAGATCCCGGGTGAAGACCTGGGACGCATCTACGGCTCCATGCAGTATCTGGTGCAGCCGGGCAACGTGCCCGACGAGCTGCTTCCCGAGTGCAGGCAGGAACCGATCCAGGTCGGCAGGCGCGTGGCCGTGATCGGCGGGGGCGACACCGCCACCGATTGCCTGCGGACGGCCATCCGCCAGGGTGTCGAAGAGGTCGTCTGCTACTACCGCCGCACCGAGGCTGAGATGCCCGGCAACGCCACGGAGCGCCACCACGCCGAGGAGGAGGGTGCCGAGATCCACTATCTGACCGCGCCGATCGAGATGCTCGACAGGGACGGCGACGGCAATGTGGATGCCATGCGCATGATCCGCATGGAGCTCGGCGAGCCCGACGCCTCCGGCCGCCGCCGCCCGGTTCCCGTCGAGGGGTCGGAGTACCAGGTCGAGGTGGACGACGTGATCCTGGCCGTCGGATTCTGGCCCGATCGGCTGATGGGCGAGACCACGCCCGATCTCGAAACCCGCAGGTGGGGTCTGGTGGTGGTGGACGAGGAGACCGGCCAGACCAGCCGTCCGGAGATCTTCGCAGGCGGCGACAACGTGACCGGCCCGTCCCTGGTCAATACCGCTCTGGGAGCAGGAAAACGCGCTGCCCGGGCCATCCATGATTATCTGACTGGCGAGTAGGTAGCCTGGCCCGATCGGAAGGTCCGGATTCACTGGCGAGTAGGTAAAGCGGCCTCGCCGGAGAGCGCCGAAGTTGGACCCGTGAGGTCCCCTTTGGGCTCGCGTTTCGGCCGTTTATCGGGGCAAAACGCACTTTCGGGACGGGGACTTGGAGTCATGCGAAAGCGTCTTGTCCCGCCTCAGATTTGTGGTAACTAGAACCGGTCCCCGAAGCGATCGATGCCGTCCTTGGGAGAGCAGGTTCGGGAACCCCCGTTCCGCCAGGTGCGCCCAGCGTGTCCGGCCCTCTCGCAGCGACCAGGCGTCGAGACAAGCAGGAGATTCCATGTTCGAAATCACCGCCCGGGAGGATTTCTCCGACGTCACCTACCTGTTGGAGATCAAGCATCCGATGCTGGCCAAGGCCGCCAGGCCCGGTCAGTTCGTCGTCGTCATCTCCCACGAACGCGGCGAGCGGATCCCCCTCACCATTGCCGACTTCGATCGGAAGAAGGGCACCATCACCTTGGTGATCCAGGCGGTCGGCAAGACCACCCTGGAGATGCAGCAGAACTGCAAGGTGGGGAGCAAACTCTTCAGCGTGGTGGGTCCGATGGGCGTTCCCACCGAGATCGGCGAGTACGGGAAGGTGGTCTGCGTAGGCGGCGGACTGGGCGTGGCGCCCGTCTTCCCCCAGCTGCGCGCGTTCAAGGAATCCGGGGCCTACGTGATCGGCGTGGTGGGGTTCCGGAACAAGGATCTCCTCTTCTGGGAGGACAAGTTCGGGAAGTACTGCGATGAGTTCATCGTCTGTACCGACGACGGCTCCTATGGAATCAAGGGACTGGTCACGGCGGGCCTCGAGAAGGCCATCGCAGACCACTCCGACATCGAGCAGGTGCTCGCGATCGGGCCTCCCATCATGATGAAGGCCTGCGCCGAGACCACGCGGCCCCACGGCATCAGGACGGTGGTGAGTCTGAACCCGATCATGGTCGATGGAACGGGGATGTGCGGTGGATGCCGCGTCAGTGTCGAGGGCAAGATGAAGTTCGGCTGTGTCGACGGGCCCGACTTCGACGCCCACAAGGTCGATTTCGACGAGCTGCTGCTGCGCCTTTCGCGCTTCGTCCCCAAGGAGAAGGAGGCTCTGGAGAAGTGGCAGAAGGAGTGCCGCATCCAGCAGCAGGCCGGTGAACTGATCGATCAGCAGCCCGGCCAGAGCTGAGCAGCACGCGGGAAACGAGAAGAAACCGAGAAGAAACCGAGAAGAAACAGAAACGGGTATTCGATGGCGAAACAACCGAAGACGATCCGAACCATTCCCCAAGACCGGACCGCGATGGCCGAGCAGGACCCCAAGGTGCGAGTCGCCAATTTCTCCGAGGTCGCGCTCGGATACACCGAGGAGCAGGCGGCGCTGGAGGCCGAGCGATGCCTGATGTGCACCGATCCCACCTGCATCTCCGGCTGCCCGGTGCAGATCGACATCCCGGGCTTCATCCAGGCGATCTGCGACAAGGACATCCGCGGCGCTTATGACATCATGATGAAGGACAACCTGCTGCCCGCGATCTGCGGAAGGGTCTGTCCCCAGGAAGTCCAGTGCGAGGTCGTCTGCACCGTCGCCGACACCTTGGAGCCGGTCGCCGTCGGAAGGCTGGAACGATGGCTCGGCGATGTCGCCGTGAAGGAGGGCTGGACGAACGTCCCCTACATCGAGCCCAACGGATTCAAGGTTGGCATGATCGGCTCCGGTCCCGCCAGCATCACCTGCGCCGCGGACATGGCCAAGGCCGGCTGCGAGGTGATCGTCTACGAGGCGTTCCATTGTCCCGGCGGCGTGCTCCGCTACGGCATCCCCGAGTTCCGGCTGCCCAACTACGTGATCGACGCGGAGATCCAGAATCTGACGCGGCTGGGCGTGAAGATCGAGTGCAACACCCTGGTGGGGCGTCTCTTCACCATCGAGCAGATGCTCGACGAGCTGGGATTCGACGCCGTCTTCATCGGAACCGGCGCCGGCTATCCGAGCTTCATGCGGATTCCCGGCGAGGCGTTGAACGGCGTGATGTCCGCCAACGAGCTCCTGACGCGTGTGAATCTGATGGGTGCGGGCGATTTTCCGGAGCACGACACGCCGCTCAATCTGGGCAAGAAGGTCGCCGTGATCGGCTCCGGCAACACCGCCATGGACGCGATGAGGGTCTCGCTGCGCCTGGGCGCGGAGAAGGTCTACTGCGTCTATCGCCGCTCCCGCGCCGAGAGCCCGGCCAGGGTGGAAGAGGTCCATCACGCCGAGGAAGAGGGCGTCGAGTTCCACTGGCTAACGGCGCCGGTGGAGATCCTGGGTGACGAAGACGGAAACGTCCGCGCCATGCGCAACATTCGCATGGAGCTGGGCGAGCCCGATGACTCCGGCCGCAGGCGCCCCGTGCCGATCGAGGGAAGCGAGTACGAGTTCGAAGCCGACATGGTCGTCTACGCGATCGGCACCAATGCGAATCCCATCATCGGCCAGACCTCGAAGATCAAGCTCAACAAGTGGGGCTACATCGACGCGGACGAAAATCTCGCCACGTCGATCGCGGGCGTCTACGCCGGGGGCGACATCGTCACCGGTGGGGCGACCGTCATCCTGGCGATGGGCGCCGGGCGCACGGCGGCTCGAAGCATGAAGGCATATCTCGGGATCACGGACACCGATACGGTTTACCGCCCCGAGACGAAGCAGGCGGACGGCAAGCTGTTCGGAATCGACGCGGGAGAGAAGAACTTCTCTCGCGTCCGCCTGGCACAAGCTTAGTTGGACAGCAAGAACGAGAGAGCGGGAAATGTCGGAAGCTACAACTACTTCTACTCCTGAAAAGAAGAGGCCGAAGAAAGCCTCCAAGGCAAAGGCCAAGAGCAAGAAGGCGGTAGAGCTCAAGGGCCACATCGTCGAGGTGGTCAGCGATTCGGGCGAGGGTGCGCAGAAGTGCGGCCAGTCGTTCGCGACCATCGGCGCCAAGATGGGCAACGGGATCTGGACCGTCGAGATCATCCCCGCCGAGATCCAGCCTCCCGCGAGGAGCGTCGAGGGCGCCAGCGGCATCCGCATCCGGATGGGCTCGTACTACGTCACGAACGGAGGCGACGAAGCCGACCTGGTCGTCGCCTTCAACGAGCAGGTGCTGCTCGGCCGCGTGAAGTACAACGAGCTGAAGCAGGGATGCACCATCCTGCTGGAGAACAAGTGGCGGACGGACCCGAGCCCGGAGATCGCCAAGGCCTACAAAGAGACCTATGACCAGCTCCTCCAGGACGGATACCAGATCTACGAAATCCCGATGGAAGAGGAGTGCCTCAAGTACGTCGTCGACCCCACCCGCGGCAAGAACATGTTCGTGCTGGGGATTCTCGTCAATATCTACAGCCAGGACCTGCAGATCGCCCGGGACCAGATCGCCTTCATCTTCTCCAAGAAGAGCGCCAAGATCATCAGCAGCAACGTCCAGCTCCTGGAGGCCGGCTACGAATGGGCGGAGGAGAACCTCGACTTCAAGTTCAAGGTTCCATCCGCAGGCATCAAGGAGCCCCAGATCGTCGTCAACGGCAACACCGCGGTCGGGCTCGGCGTGATGGCCTCCGGGATGGAGATCTGCGCGATGTACCCGATCACCCCGGCGACCTCGGCATCGCACTACCTGAGCGACGTCTTCGAATCCGTCGGCGGCATGGTGCACCAGGCAGAGGACGAGATCGCGGCCTGCTGCTTCGCGATCGGTGCGTCCTACGCGGGGAAGTGCGCGGTGACCATCACCTCCGGCCCCGGATACTCGCTCAAGCAGGAGGGCATCGGGCTGGCGGTGATGGCGGAGGTTCCGCTCGTCGTCGTCAACGTGCAGCGCGGCGGACCCTCGACCGGCCAGCCCACCAAGATGGAGCAGGGCGATCTGCTCGCCGCGATCTTCGGAAGCCACGGCGATGCCCCCAAGATCGTCCTCTCGCCTTCCGACATGGAGGACTGCTTCTACTCGGTGATCGCTGCCCGGAAGATCGCCGAGACCTTCCACACCGTGGTCGTGGTGCTGACCGACGCCAACATCGCGACGGCCCAGCAGCCCTTTACCCGGCCGAAGTTCCAGAGATCGTGGCTCGCGCCTCCCGTCGACCAGAGCCCGGTTCCGGAGGGCGTCAAGCCCTACGACTGGGATCCCAAGACCGGTCTCGCGGCCCGCTTCATTCCGGGGCGACCCAACGGCATGCACACCTTGACCGGTCTGGCTCACGATCGAATGAGCCGGGTGGCTTACGATCCCCGGGTCAATCAGGAGGGGATCCAGCACCGCAGCTTGAAGCTGGCGGCCTTCCAGAAGACCCTCAAGCCCCCCCAGGTCTACGGCGACGAAGAGGGCGACCTGCTGGTGGTCGGTTGGGGAAGCACCAAGGGAGCCATCGAGGAGGCGGTGCAGCGCCTCCGGGACGAGGGCAAGAAGGTCTCTTCCCTCCACCTGAGATTCCTCCAGCCCATGGCTTCCGGCATCAAGGAAATCATGGAGAAGTTCAAGAAGGTCATGACCGTCGAGCTGAGCTGGTGCGACAGCTTCGAGGACGCACTGATCGACGTCGACAATCGACGCTACTCCAACCTCGCCTGGCTGCTGCGGGGAAGGTATCTGGTCGACGTAGATTGCTGGTGCGAGGTCAAGGGCCAACCGATCAAGCCGGGGTCCATCGAGAGAGTCCTGCGCGAGAAACTGTAGCTGCCAACTCACGATGAGATGAGATGAGGTGTAGACAATGCTAGGTTCGGTGAACGATCTTCTTCCCAAGTGCGATGACGAGCTGCTGACTCTGGACGACTATCAGAGCAGCGTTCCGCGCTGGTGCACTGGCTGCGGTGATCTCGGTATCCTGACCGCGCTGCAGAGGCTCTGTCGCGACGAAGATCTGCCCCGGGAGAAGACCGTCTTCGTCTCCGGGATCGGCTGCTCGAGCCGGTTCCCTCATTACATGAACACCTACGGATTTCACAGCCTTCACGGCAGGGCAATACCCGTCGCTGAGGGCATCAAGATGCGAAGGCCGGATCTGAACGTCTTCGTCAATACCGGCGATGGAGATTGCTGCAGCATCGGCACCGCCCACTGGATCCACGCGATCCGTTACAACATGGACATGACGGTCATGATGCACGACAACCGCATCTATGGCCTGACCAAGATGCAGGCCTCTCCCACCACTCCCAGGGGCCAGAAGAGCAACACCAGCCCACGGGGCGCTTATCTCGATCCTCTCAATCCGCTGAGCACCACCTTGGGAGTCGCGAACGTGTCGTTCGTCGCCCAGGCGGTGGATTGGATCCCGGATCTCTTCTACGACATCATCTCTCAGGCCTTCCATCACAAGGGTCTCTCCTTCATCGCCATCTTGCAGCGATGCCCGAACTATCTACCGACGCTCTTCGATCCCTGGCTGGAAGACACCGAGAAGACCCAGATCCTCACACATGAAAACGGGCTTCAGCTCGCCCCGAGTCTCTCGAACATCTACAAGAACCAGCTCGAACACGATCCCTCCGACCTCAGCGCGGCCAGGGATCTCGCTGCATCCACAGAAATCGTTCCGGTCGGGATCCTGTACCGGAACGACAATGTCCCGTGTTACGAGGACATTCGGCGCGCCGATCGCATCTACACACCCGAGTTGATCGAGCGCGCCTTCAACGCGGAGCTGGACAATTTCACGGTGGAGACGGCAGGTTGATCCGGCACTTGTTCAGCAGGTGAGTTCCGATCACCAGATACCAGATCTTCTTCTAGACGCGAGCCAATTCGGAAACAGACATGGAAAAGACACTATACGAGCTTCGGACCTTTCATCTGACCGGCAGGAAGATCGACAAGGACTGCACGGACCTCGGTGAACTCGATCTGGTTCCCGCTCTTCTGAGCCGATATCGAGACCTGACACAGATCCGTTACGATTTTCCTCTGGTCCTGGTCGAGGGCAGTGGCGGTTCCTACGTCCAGTCGCTCGCCAGCATCACCAACGGCATCCTCCAGGCGATCGCGCCGGAGGGGATCGCGGGTGAGCGGGCCCGAAAGAACCTCCTGAACCTCGAGATCGAGATCCGATCGCTCACCGCAGAGAGCGGCAGAGGCACTTTGTCGAAGCTCTGGGAGGCCGCCGCCAGCAAGCTTTCTTCCGATTCGGACCTCTCCGGAGAGGAAAAGAAGCTTCTGGAAGCGAACCTGACTCGCGCGAGAGGCGCCTTGAAGATCGATGGCGAGGTCATCGAGTGCAGCGGAGAGGCTCCGGCAAGTCTGTTCGTTCACGCCTGGAAATCAATCGAGAACAGGCGGGCCCGGAGCGTCCTGGAAAGGATCCAAGGGCTGGTCGTGGGGCTCTCCGGCATTCTCCAGGCGGACTACTTGAAGTCGGACGAGGGGCTGAGCGCCGACTCTCTCCGAAGTTCGGTGGGGACATCGTTCGAGGACGCCTTCGACTTTTCCGTGCTGGAGGATTCCCTGGTCGCTTCTTCCAGGGAGTCGCATCTGCCGGAGAAGCGCCGTGAGCGCCTGCGCTTCGCCCTCTCGGTTCTGGAGTCGCAGCGCTTCTTTGCCTCGCGGCTGGACGGTCGAGGGAAGCAAGCCAACGGGCCCTATCCCTTCGTGGTCGACAGCTGCACCGACGTCCTGAAGACCTACCGGGACCGGATCCCGCACATGGTCGATTTCGTCAAGGCGGTTCGCATCGCCGCTCTGGAGCTGGCGAACGAATACAATGAGGCGAAGCACGATCCCTTCTTCGAGCAGTTCGGCGAGGAGTCCCTGAGCGCGGAGGACATCTCGTTCTTCCCCTCCTATCTCGTTTGCCTCGAGAACAGCAAGTACGACGACGAGAACAAGGCGACCCTGATCGAGATCCTGTCTTCTGATCTTCCGATCAAAGTCCTGGTTCAGCCGGAGGACGTCTTCGGTGGATCGACCGTCAAGAGCGACCGCATTCCCCTGGGCGGATGGGATCTCCAGCTGGCGAACCTGGCCATGAGCCTGGGCAGCGCCTACGTCCTGCAGACGAGCAGCTCCGGTCTCTACATGATGAGCGATGCCATCTCGGAGGGGCTCGAGTGCGAAGGGCCGGCGCTCTTCAACGTCTTCTCGGGTTCGCCCGCGAGCTTCCCGAAACTCGCGCCATATCTCATCTCCGCCTCCGCGGCGCAATCGCGCGCCTTCCCCACCTTCGTATACGACCCCGGCGCTGGGGAGAACCAGGCGACGCGATTCCATCTGAATGGGAATCCGCAGGTGGACTCAGACTGGCCGGTGGACGCCTTCAACTACGAGGACCAGGAGCTTCAGACGGTCAACGAGGATATCGCGTTCACCTTCGTCGACTTCGTCGCCAGCGACAAGCGCCTTTCCGGGAACTTCATCAGCATTCCCCAGGCCAAGTGGCACGCGAAGATGGTGCCGGTGGAGCAGTATCTGAAGCTGGCGAACAAAGAGGCCGCGGAGAGGGTCCCCTATATCCTGATGGTGGATGGGCAGAACATCCTCCATCGCGTGGTCGCGACGCACAACATCATCTCGGCTGCGCGCCGCTACGCGGAGACGTGGCGCAGCCTTCAGGAGCTCGGTGGGATCAACAACTCGCATGCCCTGGCTTTGCTGAAGAGGGAAAAGGAAGCCTGGGAGGAAGAGAAGAAGCGCGAGATCGAGGAGATCCGGAGCGAACTCGGGGCCGAGGCCGAGCAGATCGCCGCCGCAGAGGCGCCCGCCCTCGAGGCAGGCGCAGAAACCGCGGAAGTAGTGGAGGTGAAGGGGCCCATCGAAGAGGCCTACATCGAGACGCCCCGCTGCAACGCCTGCGATGAATGCACCAAGAAGAACCCCAAGATGTTCGCCTACAACGAGAACAAGCAGGCCTACATCGCGGATATCGATGCGGGGACCTTCCGAGACCTGGTCGAGTCGGCCGAGGTCTGCAAGGTGGCGATCATCCATCCAGGCAATCCCCGGAACCCCGACGAGGCGAATCTCGAGGATCTGATCAAGCGGGCCGAGCCGTTCAACGTGGCTCCCTGAGGATCCCGTCAGCTGAACGATTGAGCTGAGCGATAGCTGCCTCCTGGGCCAGGCCCGGCGGCTGATGCGCGCATTGACACCTGCGGCGCAACCGGCGTAGGATCGACTTGAACAGCCGTTCAGCTGATCCCAAGGCTTGTTCATCCCCCCCGACGAGGAGGCGCATCGCATGCGGAAACTACGCGAGATTTCATCGATTTTCGGGGTGTTGCTGCTGGCTTTCGCGCTCTTCGCAGCGCATGCAAGCGCCGAGAAGACCTACCCCAGCAATGCGTGTGCGAGCGAGAAGATGAAGGCCGCAGCGGACCGCTGCGACAAGGTTCTCAAGGCCTGGAGCGGATGGGCCAAGACCGGGAAGGATGCCTCGTCGCAGATCGACAAGGCCGATAGGACCTTCGACGCGAAGTGGGCCAGTGCGGAAGACAAGGCCACGAAGGAGAATGTCGACTGCGCCGACATGACGCTCTCCAGCGCGGGCATGAAGACGCGGATGGATGCGGCGATCGACGGCATCGTGGTGGAGGTCACCGACGGCCTGAACCTCGGGGTCAAGAAGGACGCGATCTGCGGAGGGAAGCTCCTCAAGTCCGCCGCGACCATGTGCCAGCAACTGCTCAAGGCGGAGAGCAGATTGATCGCAGGTCTCTCCTCGGATCCGGATGGCGCCAAGTGCGACGGCAAGCAGACGAAGGCCACCAGTCGGTTCGGCAAGCAGTGGGGAAAGACCACTCGCGGGGCATGTCCGACCACCGCCAACGAGGCTGGGATCGCCGACCTGGTCGCCGCGCTGAGCGATGACGTCGTGACCAACATCACGGTCTCGCCCAACGTTCCCGACGACGCCTACATGGCGGTCACCCACCCTGCCGGCGGGGCGCCGGGGAACGAGGTCAGCTACGCGCGCGATACCCTGGTGCCGCAGTGCCAGGACGGCTCGGAGTTCACGTTCTTCGCCAAGCGCGGCAGCGAGAACAAACTGCTGATGTACTACTACGGCGGCGGCGCCTGCTGGGACACCTTGACCTGCCTGATTCCGGCCTGCACCCAGACCGTGAATCCGACCCCGCCGGGGCTCGCCTGGAGCGGCTTTGCAGACCTCACCGACCCGGACAACCCCTTCAAGGACTGGCACGTCGTCCACGTGCCGTACTGCGGCTGCGACGTCCACTGGGGTGACGCAGGAGTGGACTACCTGAACCTGGCGGATCCCAGCATAGTGGCGAAGCACGTCGAGCACCGCGGCCACGACAACGCCAAGCTGGTCGAGAAGTGGGCGCGGGAGCACTTCCTGAACCCCTCCGACATCTTCATCACCGGGTCGAGTGCGGGCTCCTACGGAGCGATGATGCACGGCATTCACTTGAGCGGCGTCTATCCGGCCTCGAGCACCAACGTGATGGGCGACGGGGGGAACGGCGTGATCACCCAGGACTTCCTGGAAGGAAACTTCCTCAACTGGGGCGTCACCGAGAACCTGCCGGATGTTCCTGGGATCAACGACGTGCCGACTTCGGAGCAGAGGATCCCCCTCATTCTGGAGGCGGCCGCGAGCTACTACCCTGAGACCAACTGGGCCAATTACACGACGGCCTTCGACGGCGGCGGCGGGGGTCAAACCGGCTTCTACAACATCATGTTGAATCCGGACAATCCCATTGCCGCCCAGCTCTTCTGGTGGGAGGCCTCCTGCCAGTTCAACGAGGAGATGAGTCAGCAGGTCACCGACACCGCGGACGCGGTAGCGCTCGAGAACGACAATTACCGCTACTACATCGCCACGGGCTCTACGCACACCGGCTTCGGCAACCCTCGTGTCTACGACGACACCACGGGCGGTGTGCCGACGCTGGTGGACTGGGTCAACGCCATGATCGAGGACGACCCGAGCTGGACCAACGTCGAGGCCGACCCCTTCAACGTCCTGTTCCCGGGTCAGTGCAGCGCGGCGAGCGACAATCCGGGCGACAGGTGCAATCTGAACGCCGATTGCCCGAACGGCAGCTGCTCGGGCGACGACGTGAAGCCGGATCCTCTCGAGGCTCCCTTCGAGCTGGTCGGATCCGGCCCCGATGCGGACGTGGTGGTGAACTGCCCGTAGTAGCTCCATAGCTTCCATGCCGGGCACGGGCTACAAATCCAGCCCGGCGAACCATGCCCGAGTCCAGACCCAGACCTGGATCCAGATCCATGCGGAAGATCGGCAAGCCCCGGCGACGCCGACAGAAGCAGCAGTACGAGTGCTGCTGTTGCAGAAAGCAGACCTCCTTCTGCTGGACCTGTGAGTGCGGGATGCAGATGTGCCAGGAGTGCATGCAGGAGAACCTGTGGGGTCTGACCTGCAACTTCATCGACTGGGAGTGCCCGGATTGCGGGCGCTGGCACGGCTTCGGGAATCAGTAGCCGTGGACGCCCCCGTCTTCAGGTGGACGGCGGGCAGGGAGATGGAGGGTGCTGCGCTGACCTGAGGGGTGCCGCCAGAAAGCTGGCGGCACCCCGAGCAGGATCAAGCTTCTCAGCGCTGGCCTAGTTGCAGGCGCCGAGCGTGTCGCCGTGGCGCAGATGCGCTGCCACCGCGTTCGGACTGACCGAAAGGGTCTTCTTCCCCTTGTGACACAGCGTCACCTTCCCCTTCGGCGGAGCGGGTGTCGGTGTCGCCGCAGGCGTGGGTGTCGGCGGGACGGCTGTCGGTGTCGCCGCAGGCGTGGGTGTCGGCGGGACGGCTGTCGGTGTCGCCGCAGGCGTGGGTGTCGGCGGGACGGCTGTCGGTGTCGCCGCAGGCGTGGGTGTCGGCGGGACGGCTGTCGGTGTCGCCGCAGGCGTGGGTGTCGGCGGGACGGCTGTCGGAGTCGGCGGGACGACCGTTGGCGTCGGCGGAATGGCTGTCGGTGTCGGCGGAACGGCCGTCGGGGTCGCCGCAGAGGTGGGTGTCGGCGTCGGGCCGGCAATGGCGCTTCCGGCTAGACCGATCGCCAAGAAGCTAGCTAGGGCGATTCCCAGCAGGTTTCGCATTATCAACTCCTGATCTTCATTCGAACCGTGGCTCGTTGCAGTCTTTCCGCAGGCGCACAGCCGGTTCTTCGCCCGAGCGGCGAGGCCATTCAGTTATGCAAAAAAAGTACCGCCTTGGCTAGTCCCCAAGCCCAAGCCGAATCAGCCAGTTACGCCAGCGCCAAGGGCCACGAAGCGAGTCTTTAGTAACGAGTTTTCCCAATCACGGAAAAGTATTTCTATATGGTAAAATTACCTCATTACGAGCAGCGATCAAGGCTAGCCGCTGCTGGCCAATCCGCCGAGCTATCGCTCCCGATCTGGTAGCGAGCCAGGATCAGAGGGCTGAGCCGGTCGCAGCCGTCGTAGCGGAGCAGGGCAGGCGCTCCGGGCCGGAGCTCCAGCTCGAAGTGCAGACGCCGCGGCGCCCTTCCGCGCAGCCGCAGCCGCGTCGGACCCGCGTGGACCCCGCGCAGATGGTGCCAGGCGCAGAGGGTGGTGCGGTTGCCCTCCGCATCCGAGCCCCCGGCGGAGCGGAAGCGGATGTGGTGATCGTGCAGCTCGCGGTACGAAGAGCAGCCGGGCACCGTACACCGCCAGCCATCACGCGCGAAGACGCGATGGGCTGCGCGCACGCGTTTCTCCCCAAGGCCTGTGCACCAGGCCTCGAAGACGTGCTCCAGCATCGCGTCCAAGGCCTCGCCATCGCTGGGCATGCGTCCCGTGTGGCGCTCGATGTGGCGGCGCACCGTGCAGAGCACCGCGCGAAAGAGCTGCGCTGCGTCGCGCGGCCCGTTCCAGAAGATCCGGCATGTCTCTTCGGATTGCGTGGGTTTCGCACCCGTTTGCCGCTCGTGAGCGTCTTGTCGTTCCTGAATGTCGCTGGCCGTGGCTTCCTCGCCGCCGGCCGGTTCGTTGGTTCCCGGGTGGGTGGCTCCCTGCGCATCGGGGAGGCCCCCCGTCTCTTCGAAGCGCGGTGGATCGGTCTCGTGAAGGACGAGCGCCTGCTCCACGTCCTCCTGGAGGCGGCGCACCGTCACGGCACAGGCCCACTCGATCCAGGAGTGCTGGTGTGGCGAAGCGATCGCCAGCACCGGAAGCAGGGCATGGGCCTGCACCCAGGAGAGCCGCCCATCCCGGTAGGCCTCCCGGAGCAGCCGCGCCCTCCGCCCCGCGCGCTCCAATCGCAAGAGAGCCCGCGCTTTGCGCGGCGAGATCCCGAGCTGCTCGCGGGCGTACTCATCCATGGAGGTGAAGCCGGCGGCGCGGTGGAGCCGACCCTCGGCAATGCGGAGAAACAGCCGCCCCATCTCCGCCTCCAGACGCTGCTCGAGGGCGACCGCACGGCGCAGGCGCTCGTCGAGCTCGAAGGCATCGGCGCTCTCGAGACCGACGACCAGCGGTGCGAGGAAGGGCGGAAGCTCCGCCTGTGGGGCCGGCGACGCAGGTGAAGCGCCCGGCGAGCGTTCCTCGCGAGGGGAGGGCGTGCGCTGTTCCTGGCCCTGCGCCGGCTCTCGCTCGGTGTCGCCGCGGGCCCTCTCCTCCGCGCACACGTTTGCCGCTGGCGCCGGCGCAAGCTCCGTGTCCACCTCGAGTGGCAATGCCGAGACCACCTCCGCAGCGATCGCCTCCATGCAGCCCCAGACTGGTAGGGCCTCACCCGCCACGCGACGCGCCAGCTGCCGCGCCTGCCACCACCTAGCGCGTACGACGGGCGTGCAGCGGAGCTGCACGGTCTCGGACTCTTCCTCGGGCGCGCCGTCCTCGTCGGTGCTGGCGGCGCCCAACTCGAGGGCTCCCACGTCTACCGCACGCACCTCGCGGGAGAGGGCGCGCGCCGTCTTCTCGCGTGCGAAGGCGACCCAGAGCCCCTCGTCATCGACAGTGGCCACGCGGCAGAGCAGGCGCGCCTTCGTCCAGGTGAGTTCGCCTTCCACCAGCGCCGTCTCGACGCGGGGGAGGCCCGCCAGGGCGGCATCCACCCGAGCGAGATCCTGCAGCGAGCGCGCGGAGTGCCCGGCGCGCTCGACGGCGTAGTCGCGCAAGCGAGCGAAGCCGAGCCGTTCCCAGGCGCGCGTCGCCACCAGCTGGCCCACCACAGCCGCCAGCGCCCGCCGCAGCGGACCGCGAGCGATGACCAGCCCTCTCAGTTCTCTCAGCTGGTCGTGCGGATCGGCGCGGGCCGGGCGCGCACGATCCGACAGAGTTGTTGCGGGAGAAACCGCAGCGGCCAAAGCCACGATGACGACCTCGACCTCGTGCGGGACCGCGGGGTGAGGATCAAGTCGCAAGATCCAAGATAGGCGAATAAAAGACGAAAGTCAAGGTCTTTGTCGCCTGGCGCCGACGGCGCTCGGTCGGCGTCGTGGAACAAGCCGCTCGGTCAGCCGCCTCCAGGCATGGCGCGGCGACCGCCGGGCCCCTTCTCTCGGCTGCGGGACACCCGGCTAGCGATCCAACCTCGCTGGCACTTGCAGATCCGCTGAGCGGTCACTCGCGACCTCGTAGCGAGCCAGGATTTCGCCGTTCGCAGCCGTGACCGCTGCCCGGTCGAGCACGATCACGTTGCCGCCCTCGGCCATGATCGTCATGGACTCCCCGCTCGCGCCGTCGAACAACTCCGAGAGGTGGCGCAGGTCGCGGACGGTGGTGCCGTCGACCGACAGCACGACCTGGTCCTCCATCTTCTGGTAGCCGCGGTTGAGCTCGGTCGTGAGGACGCGCGAGAGGACGACGACTTGGCGACGGCCGGGGATGCCCCGATCCGGGACGAGCAGGCGGTGTCCGCCGGCAACTGGATTGTGGTAGTACACCATGAGCTGGCTGGGTGGATCCTCGAAGGTATCGAGGTAACGCAGGGTGAGGGGCTGGAATACCAGGCCGGCGTGGATGCGGTAGGAGAGGCCGCGATCGTAGTCGCCCACGGGCACCAGCGGATTCGGCGATTTCATGCGGATCTTGCGATTCTGCTTCATGCCTTCGCGGAGGAAGGTGACCTCGAGCTCCTCGCCCACCTGGGCTCGTTGTTCCAGGGCCGTTGCATCCACGCGAACGCCGGTGCCGAATGCGATGCTGCCACCGGAGTCGATCGCAGTGCCATCGATGGCCAGCACCACGTCCCCAGGCTCGAGAATCCCGTGAGCGCATCCGCTGGTCGAGACCGCCGTGACGAGAATGCCGCCCTCGACCCGCTCCAATCCCAATTGGGCCCGGTGGGCGGGGTTCTGCAGCTCCTGGGCCCAGAATTCCAGCTCGGGGAACCCGTCGAAGAGCCCGTCTTCGACGTCGTCCAGGAAGTGCTGGATGATGGGCGCCGGCACGATGTAGCCGACGTTCTCGGCATCCTCGAGGCTCTGCATGGCAATGCCCACCACTTTGCCGTCGGAGAGTGCCGGCCCCCCGCTGTTGCCGGAGTTGACGGCGGCGTCCACCTGGACGAGCAGGAGGCGGGTCAGCGAGTGCGCGTAATAGTCGACGGCGATCCGGGAGACGATGCCCGAGGTGATCGCGAGCCCAGACCCCCCCACTGGGAATCCGTGGATCTCGACCGCCTGCTGAAGGGCTGGTAGTTCACCGATCTCGAGCGCCTCGCTGTCCTCGAAGAAGGCAGAGTCCGGGACGGTCAGGAGTGCCAGATCGCAGGGATGGCAGACATGGGCGACCTCGGCCGTGTAGCTCTCGCCGCTCCCAACTCGCCGCACCTCCACCATCACCTGGTCGGCGACCGCGTGGGCGGCAGTGAGCACGCGCCGGTCCGAGATGATCACCCCCGATCCCGAGGAGGAGTCGGGTCCAGTGCGGCGCCAGGGAGCGAACTGATCCGGCGGGTTGGAGGTGGTGAAGACCTGGACAAGGCTCTTATGGAGCGACTGGCGCTTTTCTGCGTGCGAAAGGTCGACATGACCCGGCGCCAGCACAAAGACGCCGACAGCGACGAGAAGGTTCAGCCACCCGCTCCTGAACACGTATCGCGCTGCCATGAAAGGCCTCCCGGGTCTCCTGCGGTTGGCAATCCATCGTCTACTTCCGCGGATATCTTTAGGAAACCGGCTTCGCTCCCCGAGCTGAGCCGGTCCCCCGCGACGCAGCCGAGCAGCTCATGCGACCCACGCTGCACCTGATGCGGCGGCGCTCCGTGCGAAACAGCCAAGCCGGGTTCCGTGGTCCGGCGTTGGTCAAGCCGATCGGAATGTCGATGGCGATGAGATTGGGAGAGGGCCTCTGCGAGAAGAGCGCTCGCGCGGACTCGAAGCACGCGCTTGCGATCTGCTGCGCACCGAACTCCCGAGTCACGCAGATCCAGCCAGCTCTACACCCATCCACTCCAGCAGCGACCATTGCGCGCGTCACGCTGGGCTCTCGACCTCGTCGTCATCGGCGAGTTCGAAGAGCAGCGTTGCCCATCGCACCACGCCGCCGCGGCCGAGGCTGTCTTCCTCCTCCCATCGTTCCAGGGTGCGAAAGCCGGCCCGCTGGAAGAACAGCTCGAGCTCCCCCGCCTGCACACCGCTGAAAAGGCGCCCGAATGGATCACGCCCTTCTTCGTCGATGTCGGTGCGCAGGGTCGGGATCGACGCCAGCACACGGCCGCCGGGCCGCAGCAGGCGGCGCAGCGAGAAGATCGCATCGAAGAGGGTCGCCCGAGGCAGGTGCTGCAGCACCGCCGCGCAGATCGCGCCGTCGAAGAGGCCGCCAATACTCGCGAGATCCGGCAGATCATCGGGGAGCGAGCCCTCGACAAGACGCCCGCTCAGCTCCGGGTGAGCCCGAACCGCCTCGGCCCGCATCTCGGCCACCGGCTCCATCCCATACGCCTGGTAACCCTCGGAGACCAGCCAGGCCAGATCCCCCCCCGCACCGGCGCCGATATCCAGGATTCGATTGCTCTGATCAAGAGCTCGAGCGAAGTACTGCGCGATGCCGGCCACCGCCCTCCGCGAAGACGCATGACGCTGGGCGATCTCACTGGCGTGGGTGGTGTATGCCCGGAAGGTGGCCTGGTCCATGGATCAGGAGGATAACGCTCCGAGGCAGAGCACCGAGCTCCCATGACTTGGATTCCCTGATTTCGAACCCCTCTGCGGGAAGCACCTGGGCAGGACTCACCAACTATAGAGCACTGACGGCGGAGCATCGGCGTGGGGTCACCAGTGCCAGCGCAGTTACGCGATGCTTGCCCGAGAATATTGCCAGCCGGTGGGAACGGGTAACGCGTCAAAACACTGCAGCCGACGGGCGGGCTCGAACCGCCGACCTGCTGATTACGAATTGGTTTCAGCGGGGCTCCACTGACGTCCACCGGCGTCCGGGGACGTATACGGTGCAAGGGGTTGGCGCCGCGCGAGATTCCACGGGCGTCCACCGCGCCTCTGGGCGTCCGTCCCCGTTGCTGTCACGGTTGCTGTCAAAGTCGCTGTCAGAGGCGGGGGGTTGGGGGCCAGGTCTGGATGGATCATCGAAGATTGCGTCCGAGGGAGTCCCCAATTGCGGGCAGACTCGTGGATCCTTTGCCGCTGCCCGACTCCCCGGCAGAGACCGTCGTGCCCATGCCGCCGCCCAGTTACTGGTCCCGTCCGAGGTTCACTCGCGAGGCGGAGCGGGAACGCACAGCAGCTGCGCGCCACCGCTCGCGAGAAGGCGCCGGTCGCGGCTCCAGACGCGCGCGGAGGTTCCCATGAGTCCAGCCTCCGCAATCGAGCATTCGTGGTCACCGAGGAGCCACTCGCTGTCGGGTTGCAGGCGGTGGAACCATGCTGTGACGTCGAGATTGGGCGCGATGAACTCGCGATTCGGGTAGGGCTGCGAGGCGGCGGGCCAGGACATGGTGTCGATCAGGAGGAGCAGACGCCCCGCGTCCACGAACGGATCGTCAAAAGTCGCGCGGGGCCGAAAGCGAAACCACTGCTGGAAGAGTGGCTCGCGAGGGCGAACTTCCTCCGAGAAGCGTTCTGGCCAGAGGGGTCGTCCCTCGAGGTTCTGCCAGAACGGGTAGAACGGCGGCTCATCCGGGAACAGATCCTCGAAGCTCTTGAGGTCTTCCGGATCGCGAACGTCGGGCGCCCGTGCGACGTCGTGCTCGAACCCCGGGCCTTCGGCCGCAGTGCGTACGAGGGCATGAAGGACGGCCCGCCCCTCCTGCTGAATCGAGGCCTGCAACGACTCCGAACGCCGTCCCCGGCGGAGCACGGCGACGTCTACCTCGATGGGTCCGAAGCGCGCCACGGCGAGGAAGTGGCCAGCAAAGCTCACCGGCCTCTTGATCCGGGCCTCGCGTCCGGAGGCGCGGAGGGCGATCGCCGCCACGTAGCCGCCATTCGGCCCCCAGATCTCCCAGTCCTTCGAGAGTCTGGCGCCGTAGTGACCTTTCTCTCCGTCGAGGCGCGTGTCGATCTCGAAATCACCCATGCTTCACACGATGTCGCAGGCGATCTCTATGCTACGTGAGCCGAATATGACGGTCAAAACCTCGAGGGTCGCCACAGGCCCACGCGTCCCGAGAACTCCTGCCAGCGCCACTGGGCGCCTCGCCGGATCCCGCGGGCGTCCACTCCGCCTCTGGGCGTCCGCCCCCGTTGCTGTCAAAGCTGCTGTCAGGGGCGGGGGCTTGGGGGAGCCGGGCGAGGCTGGATCGTCGGGGCTGCCCGCCGAGACGGTCGCTGCTGCAACGCTCCCACTTCAGAATGTCCTGAAACGCAGCAGGGCTGAGCGGCTTCGTGGCGATGTTGTACACGTAGAAAGGCAGGACGCGGTAATGAAAGAGCTTCAAGGGATTGGGGTACGCCTGGGTGGCGAGCACCATGGCCTGAGCTCGCACCGTCCCCCCTGGCGTGAAAAGGGAGAGCTCCTGGCCGGGCTCGATGTGTGTGCAGGGAGAACGCTCGTAGACCTCGACACCAAGCGAAGCGACGACCCGTCGCATGCCGCGAAGAAACTTGACGGGGTCTGCGATGCCCTCGTTCGGATACCGCACGGCGGCCTGCACATCCACCGAGCCTAGACGGCTGCGCGCCTCCTGCTTCTCGAGCCAGATCGCGGCTCCACCGATTTCCTGAGAGGCCTCGATCTCCTCCTCGAGTCGCCTCTTCTGCCTCTCGGTCTCCGCTACGAGCATTCGCCCGGTTCTCTCGAAGTCGCAGGCGATGTTGTGCTCTCGAATCAACTCATCGACGACTGCAAAGGACTGGGTGATGAGTCGCTGAAGCTGAGCCGACTGCTCACGACCGTATTTCTGTTTCAGGTTCCGGTAATTGTGCCCGAGGATTCCGCTGACCCCACCGGAGTTGCGTCCGGACGAACCGAACCCGACGTACTGGCTCTCCAGTACGATGACCCGTTTTCCAGGAAAGCGTTGCTTGATGAAATAGGCCGCTCCCAGGCCGGTGTACCCGCCACCGAGAATGGCGACGTCCGCCTCGTGCTCGCCCCAGAGCATGGGGCCTGGCACATAGGAAGTGTCGAGCCAGAGGTTGTCGCGAGCGGTACGCATTCGCCCTTTCGGACTACGTTCTCATTTCCGTTCCCTGCGGAATCGCGCTCTCAGGATTTGGGTTCGACGCGGACATCGAACAACACGCTGCCGAGTCCGCCGACTTCGAATCCCGGGTCGATGCAGGCGACACCCGCCAGGGGAGCAGTCATTTCACCGCTCTGCGCGCACCGGTCCATGTAGACCGCGTTGGCCCGTTCGAGCGGTGCGATCGCCCCCACGCAGAGCGGACAGTCGGTCTCCTCCGCGTTGATGGCAGCCCCGTCGATCACGATCTTCTGGCCGACCTGCACTCCAGCCGCGCAGTACCTGGATTTCACCACCTCGGCGACCAATCGGTACTTGCCCATGTTCTCGATGGAGTTCTTGTATTCGCGCTCCTGCTCGGGCGTGACCTTCTCGATGTCCTCGTCCGACATCCCCAGCACGTTCTTGGCAATTGCCGCCATCGCCGGATCTTTCACGTCGTTACTCCTCTCTCTCGAAGTCAGCCCCTCCGGGCCGGTTTCCTCACGCGGTGCCGCCCCAGGCACAGACTCGCCTCACCGCTCCTGCAGCGCTCGCCATCGCGGCCTCCATGCTGGTCCCGCACAGTGCACTGCTGGAGAAGGAGACGCCTCTCAGTCTCTCCGCCTGCTCCTGGAACTCCGCGATGCGGCGGTAGGATCCGGGAGGATAGATGGCGTTCACGAACGGGTGCCGCACCACAGTGGCCTCCTCGATCCATCCCGAGAAGCCCGGGATCATCCACCCGATGTCCTCCGTTGCCTTCCGGAGGAGCTCGTCATCGGGCTGCTCCATCAGCGCGAGCGCGGTCGGGTAGACCGCCCACCCGGTCAGCGCAGCCTTGCCGCTCGGGCACATCTCGGGGCACCTGGCGTGTGCGTCGAGCGCGAACTTGAAGGTTCTCTCCCCGGCGGGATCGTTGAGGTAGCACCAGACGTCCCTGCGCAGGGGCCGATCCAGGAAGAAGACCGGCATCGCGGCAGGGGTGTAGCGGACCCCGCGAAAGAAGGAACGCTGGTCCTCGAGCTGCTCCGGCAGCAGGGCGGCGGCCGCAGGGGGCGTGACCGCCACGATGACGTGGCCGGCCTTCCGGACCGATCCGTCTCCCTCCATCTGCACCCCCACCACCCGGTCCTTCTCCATGACCAGTCGACGTACCGGGGTCTCGTACTCGACGGGGAGATGCTCCGCCAGGGCCTCGGCCAGCGAAGAGACGCCGCGGGTCAGCTCGAAGTAGCCGGCGAAGATCGTGTTGCGGAAGAGACGGATGAAGTGATAGAGGCTGGTCCACTCGGGCTCTGCCCCGGTCATGCCGAAGGCGAGCGTGGACACCAGGTAGTCCCGCATGGTGCGATCTGCAGGGGAGTCGCAGATGCTCAGAACCCCGACGTCGTCGGTGTCGGGGATCTCCCTCGGAACCTGGTAGGGCCGGGTTCCTTTTCCGAAAAGCACGTGGCGCAGCACGAAACGGTAGAGCTTCAGATTGCCTCGCAAGCCGAGCAGCTCCAGGTAAGGGCTCTTGGGGTTGAACAAGTGCCTGGAACCGTCACGCAGGGTGTACTGAGTGCGACCGGTGATGGGACGTCGTGCACCGCTGAGCCCCACGGCCTCGATGAGCTGGTAGGCGTGCCGAAAGTCCGTGTGGAAGAACTGAGCTCCCACATTCACGCGATCTCCCCGGCGCTGCAGCGTGACCATCCGCCCCCCCGGCCGGTCGGATGCCTCGAGAATCTGCGTCTCGTAGCCTCTCCGACCCAGCCAGTAGGCGGCCGCCAGCCCGCCGATGCCGGCTCCGACGATGATGACCTTCCGGTTCTCCATACCGTGTCTTACTCAGTCCTCGAGACAGCTGGGGAAGGCGTCACAGACCCCCTTGGTGCGGGAGCGACCGGATGTCCCGGCGGAAGGAGGGGAAGCGGTCGCAGCCGTCCTTGGTCACGAGCACGAGATCCTCGTTGCCGTAGACCTCGGGGACGAGCGAGCCCCCCAGGCCCGCGCCGGACCAGTCGACCACCCACACCTCGATCGCCAGGACCATTCCCTCTTCGAAGGTGTCCTCCTCCTCCTCGGCGATCATGGGCGGCTCCTGCATGTTGAGGCCGACCCCGTGTCCCGCCATCTCGATGGTGGATCCCATGCCCTTCTCCCGGAGCGCCTCCTCGATCACCTCCAGCAGCTGCTTGGCCTTCACGCCCGGCTTGATCGCCGCGATCGCCTCGGCCTGTGCGTAGTCGACGCCCTCGTCCTTCTTGCGTGCCTCGTCCGGCATGGGACCGACGTGGAAGCACCGGCAGCAGCTTCCGCCGTAGCCCTTGTAGGTGGGCAGCGGCTCGAAGACGATGCGATCTCCGGCGGACAGGGTGACCTCGTCGTAGAAGGAGGGCGTATCCGGCATCGGTATCGGGCGAGAGGAGGAGGTCGCGATCGGCGGCATGCAGTCCTCCGTCCGCTCGAGAATCGCGGTTCGCAGCATCCGCCCCACCTCGCGCTCGCTCATGCCCAGCTCGTATCTGGAGACCACCTCCCCGTAGGCGCCGATGATGGCGCGGGTCGCCACCTTGATGGCCTCGACCTCGGCGGCGGACTTGATGGAGCGCACCTTCCAGATGAGATCGCAGGCGTCCACCAGCGTGGCGTCGCTCAGCTCCGCGCGGAACCGATCCATGTCGCTGAGCGAGCGCAGCGCGGCCATGCCACCCCAGCCTCCGGTCTCCAGTCCGACCCTGCCGCGGCCGCAGCCGAGCTCCTTCACGACGTCCGCGATGTCGACCGGGATCTGCCGGATGTTCTTGGTGACGTGGGGCTTGGGCTGGATGCGGATGTCGTCGAGGTAGGTGTAGGCGTGGGCGACTCCGGCGAAGAAGTCGGGAACCGCGATCACGGGATCCTTCTCGAGGGGAAGCACGAAGACCGCGGGCGATATGGTCAACGAGTCGTAATGCAGAGAGTGGAAGCCGGAGAAGTAGCGGATGTTGGCGGGGTCCCAGAAGACGAGGACGTCCAGCTTCTGCTCCTCCATGAGCTTGCGCACGCGAGCCACGCGATCCTGGTACTCGCTCCGCGGAAAATCCGCGTACAGGGGCGTATCCCAGATCCGCTTGTCTTGTTTCTGCAGCATGGCTTCTCCTCCACTCTGTGTGGTTCGTGGTGTGGGGCGATCACGTTCCGACCGCCGGCCCTGATCCGGTGAGCGCGCAGACGACGACACCGAGGCGGCGGCGCAGATCCTCAGTCGAGGTATCGGGGCGGGTGAGGCGCTCGAGCTCGAAGCCCCGCATCAGCTCGATGACCGTGCGGGCTGCGTCCACGGGCCGATCCGCCCCGAGCCGCTCGAGCGGCCCGGCGAGCTGTGCCTCGAGGCCCCGCTCGTAGGCGTTGAAGTCCTGGGCGAGAACCGCGTCGCGGGCGGCGAAGAGGATGAGCTCGTACTCCGCGAGAACCAGGGTCGGGGCGGCGAACTCGCGGCGCGCAATCTCGGTGAGGGCCTCCGCGATGTCCGCAGCTCGTTCGATCGGGTGCTCCCGCTCCAACGACGCCAGCGCCACGGTCACCTCCGCGAGGTAGTGCCGGAATGCCTCGCGGACCAGCTCCTCGCGCGAAGCGAAGTAGTAGGTGATGGAGCCGAGGGGCACCTCGGCTTCGGTGGCCACCCGCCGGTGTGTGACGGAATCCACTCCGCCGGCGGAGATGACGCGCAAGGCGGCATCGAGGATGGCGCGGCGACGACGCTCGGCCTGCGGGAGAGTGGGCGGGGCGGGCCTCACCAAGCCATGAGCCATGATGCGTACGAACGTACACTCTAGCTGTTCATATGTCCATATGAGAGTTGGGCTTGGCGACGAAAGAGGGAAATCGCCCGGCGCGGGCCTCGATCATGCCGTTCCCTCCCCACCCGCAGACGCTCTTTCCGCTGGGACACATCTCCGGCATTTTCGCCTGCTCGTTGATGGCAAACGCGAAGGCCCTTCGCAAGTTGGAATCGTTGAAGTAGAAGAGGATTGAGACCCGGTGAGCGCTCCCGAACGCGCCGCGGCGGTCGATGCCGGTCGCCGCACCACGACCTTCGCCTATTACCTGGCCTTCGTCGGCCTGGGGCTCGTGCTGGCCTCTCTGGGACCGACGATCCCTGATCTTGCCCAGCGAACCGGGTCGACTCTGAGCGCGTTCAGCGTCGTCTTCATCGCTCATTCCGTGGGATATCTGGTTGGTGCACTTCTGGGCGGGCGGCTCTTCGACCGGTTCCCAGGTCATCCCCTGCTGTCAGCGATGCTGGCGGTCATCGCCGTGTGCATGGCCCTGGTGCCCCTGTGCCCGAACCTGGCCTTGGCGGTTCTCGCCTTCGCGGTGATGGGGATCAGCGAGGGTAGTCTGGATGCCGGCGGCAACACGCTGCTGGTCTGGCTCTACCCGGTCGGACTCGGACCGTGGATGAATGGCCTGCACTTCTTCTTCGGTGTTGGCGCCTTCCTGTCTCCCTTGATCATCGCGGCAATCATCGACGGGGGCGCCACGGTGGTTCACGCCTACTGGGCCCTGGCGGCGTTCATGCTACTGCCGATGCTCTGGCTGCTGCGCCGGCCCAGTCCGCCGAGGATCTCCCATCACCAAGAGAAGCCGATCGATCTGCGGCCGCACCGGGGAACGATCCTGCTGACCGGTGGCTTGCTGTTCGCCGCCGTCGGCGCCGAGGTCGGCTTCGGCAACTGGATCTACACCTATGCTGTGAATCAGGGGCTGGCTGACGAGTCGGCGGGACGATTGATGACGTCGGCCTTCTGGGGCGCCTTCACCTTTGCCCGGATGCTGGCGATTCCTCTGGCGGCACGGTGGACGCCCGTGTCGATCCTGCTGTTGTGCTTTGGCGTGGCCGGAGTCGCGGCGCTGCTACCGCTGACATCGACCGGCGAGGTGGCCTGGTTGTGGGCGGCGACGATTCTGGGCGGGATGGCCGTGGCACCGATGTTTGCGACGGCCCTCTCCCTGGCCGGTGGTCGCATGCCGATCAGCGGGCGCGCGATGGGCTGGTTCTTTGTCGGCTCCAGCGCTGGGGGCATGACGATTCCCTGGGTGATCGGCCAACTCCTCGAACCGGTGAGCCCGCAAGCGATGTTCTGGGTCATCCTCATCGACATCGGGTTGGGGCTGGGGATCTGGACCTTCCTCCGGCGCGGCGGGCGGGCCCCGGGCCGCGCATGATCGCTGGTTGCTGTCACGTTGCTGTCAGACGGCCGGCCGGGGCGCCGGGGCAGGCGCGTAAGTGCCTGGAATCATTGGAGCCGACGGGCGGGCTCGAACCGCCGACCTGCTGATTACGAATTGGTTCCAGCGGGGCTCCACTGACGTCCACCGGCGTCCGGGAACGTATACGGGGCAAGGGGTTGGCGCCGCGCGGGATTCCACGGGCGTCCACCTCGCCTCTGGGCGTCCGCCCCCGTTGCTGTCACGGTTGCTGTCAAAGTTGCCGTCAAAGGCGGGGGGCTCTGGGAAGCTAGGGCTGGATGGACCATCAAGGATTGCCGCCGAGGAAGTCACCAATTGCGGGTACACTCGTCGCGCCTCTGCCGCTGCTCAACGGCGCCGGCGAAGAGCTCCGTGCCAACGCCGCCGTCTGGTGGGGGCATCGCACGGCGGGGGGAGCGCCTCGATAAGTGAGCGTGACACCGCGAGAATCGAAGTCTCAGGGTGCATAACGCTTGCATTTAAAATCTCTGCTCGCGGTAAACGGCCGTCTCAATGACCATTCATTTTGATCGGGTGCGACAATTCTTGACGGAGCGGTATTCGCCCGAGCGCGTCGCCCCTGCTGGCGGTGGGGTATGGTCGACGGCGTTCATTTTCGAACAGGACGGCCAGCTGCTGGTTGCCCGGTTCGGACGGCATATCGAGGACTTCCGCAAGGACGAGCGAGCGGCAACCCTGTACAGCGACTGGGTTCCAGTCCCTCGCGTTCTGGACATCGGTGAGGCTTTCGAAGGGTACGTTTACGCCATCTCCGAGTGGGCGGATGGCGACGCGATCGACCAACTGCCCGAGCCGCATTTCCGGGCGGCGCTGCCATCTTTAATCGGCGCCGTGGACGCGCTCCGGGCCGCCCCGCCGCCGACGGAGACCGGGTTCGGATGGTGGTCGAGCCAAGGAAGGGCGACACACGAGACCTGGCGGGACGCGCTGCTCAGCATCGTGGAAGACGAGGAGAACTCGCGGCTGGCCGGCTGGCGGGCGTTCCTGCGCGCCAACGCTGAGCGGTCGCGGATCTTCGACGACGCGGTGGTTCGGCTCGCGGGGCTCGCCGATGCTTGCCCAGACGGTATTCGCCACGTCGTCCATGGCGATCTGACCGCTGGCAACGTGCTCGTCGTCGACGGCGCGGTCTCCGCGGTCTTCGACTGGGGAAATTCACTCGTCGGGGACTGGCTCTATGAGGTGGCTTGGCTCGTGTTCTGGTCGCCCTGGCACCCCGGGCTGGACGCCGACTTCGTCGTCTCCGAGACTCGACGTCGCTGCGCCGAGACGGGCGTCGACGTCGAGAACTTCGACGACCGGCTCCGCTGCTGCCAACTGCACATCGCCCTCGACTCGATGGCCTACCTCGCCTTCCGCCGGGACGAGGTGAACTTGAGCGACACGATCAAGCGACTGTTGTCCCTCCTCGACGCGCCAATCGAGAAGGCGCGAACCGTCTGAGCCACCGGTGAAGCTCCGGCGCGTCGGCGGGAGCTTGTCCACCCCCGGAAACTCCTGCGGGTGCTGCTGGGCCCCGGCCGAATGCCGCGGGCGTCCACTCCGCCTCTGGGCGTCCGCCCCCGTTGCTAGACGG
>CAVXZE010000001.1:242500-360001 GCA_963766175.1 uncultured delta proteobacterium | reverse complement strand
TTGAGCGCCAGGGGCGGAGAAGAGGGGACTCGGGACCTTGAGACATCGCATCCTGGCCGCTCTGGGGCCGCTTCTCGGCGTGGCGCTCCTGACGCTTGCTGTCGTGGTCCTCCGCCACGAGTTTCAGACCTATCACCTGCGCGATGTCCTCGGACACCTGCGCGACATCCCGGCGCGGGGGCTGGCCCTCGCCTTCGTCCTCACCGTGCTGGGCTACTTCACCCTGACGGGCTACGACGCCCTGGCCTTTCGCTACGTCCGCAACCCCCTGGCCTATCGGCGCATCGCCCTCGCCTCCTTCGTAGCCTACGTCTTCAGCCACAACGTCGGTCTCTCCTTCTTCGGCGGCAGCGCGGTCCGCTAACCGGATCCTTTCCAGCTGGGGCGTTCGGGCGGAAGAGATCGCGCGCGTCATCGTCTTCGCCCTGCTGACCTTCTGGCTCGGGTTCTTTCTGCTCGGCGGCCTCGTCCACACGGCCTGGCCTCTGGCCGTGGATCTCCCCGGGATCCGGCTCGCGTCGAGCCGCCCGATCGGACTCGGCCTGCTGGCCGTGCTCGGCGCCTACCTCGGGCTGGTGGTCTGGCGTCGGGAGCCGCTTCGCCTGCGCGGATTTCAGGTGGATCTACCCGGTCTGCGGATGACGGGAGCCCAGCTCGCCGTCTCGTCGATCGACTGGCTGCTCGCGGCGAGCGTTCTCTACGCCCTGCTCCCGGCCTCGTCCGGGCTCGGCTTCCTCACCTTCATGGGCGCATAACTGCTCGCTGGTCGTCGTGGGGCTCGTGAGCCATGTGCCCGCCGGCCTCGGCGTCTTCGAGACGGTGATGGTGCTGCTCCTGCGCCCCTATCTTCCGGGTGATCTCGTCCTCGCCTCGATCGTCGCCTACCGGATCGTGTACTACCTGCTGCCGATGGCCGTGGCCGTCCTGCTCTTCGCCGGCTACGAGGTTCGCCAGGGCGGCGCACGTTTCGGACGAACCGGTGCGAGGATCCAGGGATGGATGGCGGAGGTTGCGCCCCGCCTCTTCGCGGTCACGACCTTTCTCGCCGGCGCGTTGCTGATCTGGTCCGGCGCAACGCCCGAACTCCCGCACCGCCTGGCCTGGCTGCGCGAGACGCTCGCGCTGCTCGGAGGCGGAATCGTCGTGTCCCTGGTGAAGGGCCTCAACTGGGAAGAGGCCACCATCCTCGCCGCCATGGGTATCACCCTGGCGCCGTGTCGCCCGTTCTTCTACCGGCGTAGCTCGCTCCTGGCCCAGCCGCTCTCGCCCGGGTGGTGGGTGGCCGTGGCCGTGGTCGCTCTCGGGAGCGTCTTCGCGCTCGAACTCGCATACCGCCACGTGGAGTACTTCCACGAGCTCTGGTGGCGCTTCGGTCCGGAGGCCCAGGCGCCGCGCTCGCTGCGCGCGATGCTCGCCGCGGGCGTCGTCTTTCTCGCCATCGGCGCAGCTCGCTTGCTGCGACCCGCCCCGGCGACTCCCGACCCGCCGACTGCCGAGGAGCTCGACAGCGCCCTGGCGATCACCCGCAAGAGCCCCCGCGTGGATGGGTACCTGGCCCTCCTAGGGGATAAACAGCTTCTGTTCCAAGAGGATGGAACCGCTTTCCTGATGTTCGGCGTGAGTGGTCGGACCTGGGTCGCCATGGGCGATCCGATCGGCGCACCCGAGCAGCAGGAAGACCTCGCCTGGCGCTTTCGGGAGCTCGCCGATCGCCACGGGGGACGCGCGGTCTTCTACGAGGTCTCGGACGACGCACTGCCGATCTACCTGGAGCTGGGTCTCGATCTTCGCAAGCTCGGGGAGGCCGGCCATGTCCCCCTCCCGGGCTTCTCTCTGGAGGGCAAGCGTCGTGGCGACCTGCGCCAGGCCCGGAACCGGATGGCGCGCGAGGGCTGTGACTTCGAGCTGCTGGCTCCTTCCGGGATCGCGCCGGTGCTCGACGAGCTCCAGGCGGTGTCCGACGACTGGCTACGGACCAAGCACACCCGCGAGAAGCGGTTCTCGCTGGGCTTCTTCGATCGCGCCTACCTGCAGCGCCTCCCCCTGGCCGTGGTCCGTCGAGGAGACGCGATTCTCGGGTTCGCGAACGTCTGGCCGAGCGAAGTCAAGCAGGAATGCTCGATCGATCTGATGCGCTACCGCACGGACGTGCCGAAGGGCGTGATGGAGTTCCTGTTCGCGGAGCTCATGCTGTGGGCGCGCGACGAGGGCTACCAGTGGTTCTCACTGGGCATGGCGCCACTCTCGAGCTTCGAGCATCACCGGCTCGCACCGCTGTGGAACCGGCTCGGCGCACTCCTCTTCCGGCACGGCGAGCACTTCTACAACTTCCAGGGCCTGCGCGAGTTCAAGGACAAGTTCGATCCCGAGTGGGAGCCCCGGTACCTCGCGGGACCAGGAGACTTTGCGACTCCCATCGTCCTCACGCGCATTGCCTCTCTCGTCTCGGGCGGCGTCTCCGGAGTCGTGACGCGGTGAGCGAAGCGGGCCGTGCTGTGACGTACGCTTCGGAGATCGATCGATGAGCCGACGCATCCTCCTCCTGGTCGCGACCCTGCTGGTCACCTCGGGGCCTTCGCACGCTGAGGAGTCGGAGCGATTCGGTCGCTTCGGCGAGCTGATGCTCTACCGGAATACGCCTCACCCCACGCAGGTCGTGCTCTTCGTGTCCGGCGACGGGGGCTGGAACCAGGGCGTCGTGGACATGGCCAAGGCCCTCGTCTCCCTCGACGCACTGGTGGTGGGCATCGACATCCGCACCTACCTCGCGACGCTGCGCAAGAGCGACGACGAATGCCTGTACCCCGCCGCCGACTTCGAAGCGCTCTCGCAATATCTGCAGAAGAAGCTCGACTTCCCGAGCTACCGGATCCCCGTGCTCGTGGGGTACTCCTCGGGCGCGACACTCGTCTACGCCACCCTCGCACAGGCGCCGCCGAACACGTTCCGGGGCGGAATCAGCCTGGGCTTCTGCCCCGACCTCGGAGTCGTGAAGCCCTTCTGCGAGGGCGCGGGCACCACTTCGACGGCGACTACCAGGCGCTGGCCCGTCACATCCTGGATGGTGCCGTGCGAAGGACGGCCTCGCCGCGAGGAGAAAAATCGCGCTGAGGGGGGGACCTAGCCCCTGCGGCCGATCTCCGACAACACCTCCAGCTGGATCTCCTGGATCTCCACGAGCCGGTCCCACTGGTGCGACAGCAGATGGTCGATCTTCTCGTGCAGTTGTCGAATCTCGAGCTCCGCCTTGAGGTTCACCTGGTAGTCGTGCTGCGAGCGCAGCCGGTCCTTCGCCTCCTGGCGGTTCTGGCTCATCATGATGACCGGAGCCTGGATCGCCGCGAGACAGGACAGGACGAGGTTCAGCAGGATGAACGGATAGGGGTCGACGGGGCGCCAGAGCAGCACCAGCGAGTTGGTCGCGATCCAGAGCACCAGGAAGACACCGAAGCAGATCATGAAGGGCCAGCTACCGCCAAAGCTCGCGATCCGATCTGCCAGTCGTTCTCCCAAGCTCCAGGCGCGCTCGAACTTCGCATCGACGTTCGCCGACAGGAGCTCGTGCTCACGCAGGCTGTGAACGACCTCTTGTTCGAGCGCCGAGATCTCTCCCCGCTCGGATTCGAGCAGGGAGTGGACGTAGCGCCCCCGATAGCGGGTGAGGTCTTCTCGACAGATGAACCGCTCCGCTGACCATTCCGGATGGTCCAGTCGGATGGTGTCCGCTACCGCGGGCCGCACGATCGCGCCGGGCACGAGCTGGCGCCGCGAAAAGCTCCTGCCGCAGATTGCACAAGAAGCGTGATCGTTCTGACTCTTGCTCACAGCGTGCTCCCTCGCTCCGGAGGCTTGGTATGGAACGCGTAGCGCAGCACCATGACGGCCGGCGTCAGGAGGGTCAAGTCGAGAAGCGGCCGCAGCAGGCCAGGATGCGTTGCGTCAAGGTCTCGAGCCCCCTCTCGCCCGCTCCCACCCCCGGTTCGGGCGTTGAAGATCTGTGAATCGTCCCGGCTCTTTCGGAGAGCCTCCGAAAAACCCAGGACATACCAGCCCGTTACGTGAGTCCGACCATCAAGGTCGGTGCGTCGTTGTTTGCATAGTAGAGCGTGGGGAATGAGGACAGAGCGTCAACATCCCTGGATGGGGCCGGGTCGTGCCGAGTCATGCAGCAGGCACCGCGTCCCTTCGGGAGGGCGAGGGGGCTGAGTGCGACTCACATTGCCTGACGCAGTCCTGGTCCTCCTCCTGGCAGCGGGCCTCGCACTCCTTCGGATTGTCGTGAACACCACACGACGCGACGCACTGCTCCTTGGCCTCGCTGCAGGCTGCGGCGCAGGAACGTTCTTCCTCGTCTAGCGCCCGCGCTGTGACGCTCCCGATCACCAGCAGGCACGCCGTCACCAGGGTGACCATCAAGCTAGATCTGCGCACGGTTCTACTCCTCTTCGTAGTAGCGTAGCCTCGCCCCTCTCGGGCTGCGTGAGAAGGAGGACGAACCTCGAGGGTCAGTCGGTACCCCTTCCCAGGTGCCGGAGGGCCCCAGGCGCCCCCGGCGAATTGACTGCCCCATTCTACACCTCGCCACATAGGTCCAGAAGCGAAATCGGGCGTTGGCCCGGCGCCAGCAGACTCCTAGAGCTGAGCCCTGTAGAACTCGGCGAGCCCGGGGTCCTGCTGCTTGATTTTGTTGATCAGTGCATCCTGCTTCCTGATTCGCCTCACCGACCGGTGAACCAGGTAGATCCCGAGGACGATCAGTCCCGCGCAGATTCCCAGGAGAGGAATGAGAAGGTGATAGGTCTCCAGAACGTCGTAATAGCGGGACGTTGCGACCAGTACGGTGACGACGGAGAGCGGTAGAGTGAAGACGCCGATCCCCGTGCGCATGACCGCAAGCGTGGTTCTCTTCTCGGCCAGGATCAGCTGAATCCGCGAGATGCTCACCGACTCGTTCTTGCGGACGGCGCCCGCCTCCGCGTCGGCCAGCTCGATCCTGGAATTGCCTGTTCCTTCCATGTCGCCCCCGTGGCCGAGTTCTCTCCGCGTACAACGAGCTTTCCAGCCAGGCCTCTAGGACCGAGTCGGGCTCGGTCTGTAACCGAAAAGCTTCCGCTCCTTGATGATGCGGGCGGCCTCCGCCGGCACCATCTCCTCCCAGACGGTGTCTCCCCGCTCGATCAAAGCCTGCACGTCCCCCGGAAGGATGTGCAGCTGGCTCTCGTCCACCTTCTCGATGGCCCGCAGCAGGCCGCTTTCCCGCAGGAAGGCGTACAGCAGTCGCAGGTGGGAAGCCACCTCGAGGTTGTCTGCCGTGATCAGGCGATCCGATCCGGAGTCCCTGGAGGGATAGACGAAGAGCTTGACCCCCGACTTGAAGAGCCGGCCGAAGGATTCGAGGATGCCGCCATCGAGGTCGGTGTAGTACTCCTCCTCGAACAGCTCCCTGAGCGCCGGAATGCCCAGCACGAAGCCGACCGGCATCGCCGTGTAACGCCGGATCTGAGCGGCCATGCGGTAGTGGTGCGCGTGGCGGGAGACCATGACGGTCTTGCCGAGCGCCGAGAGCACGTCCACTCGGGCGAGGAAGTCGGCGGGGACGATCTCGTCTCCCGCCCTCAGGTTGCGCAGCGTCATCTCCGCCAGCGCGACCACTTCCTCGCGGCCGTCGGTCAGCTCTTCGCAGAACAGTGCCTGGGCGCGCTCGAGCATGTCCAGGGTGGTGTTGGTGACGGGACGGAAGCTGCCTCGCTCGGCCAGCACCGGCCGTCCGTGGAGCACCTCCGCGGGCTCCACTACCGTACCCTCGGCCGTGAACAGGACGGCGTCGGTGAGATTCTGTTCGACGAGCTGAAGGCTCATCAGCCGGTTGTCGATCCCCTCGAAACAGGGACCGGAGAGATCGACCATGTCGATCTCGATCCGTTCCCGGCTCAGCTCGTCTCTGAGTGAGGAGATGAGCCCGTGAGGATCCCCGTGGAGATAGTAGGCAGCGTAGAGGAGGTTGACGCCCAGGGTTCCCGTGGCCTCCTGCTGCCGGACGTTCTCCGCTTCGAGAAGGCGCGCGTGGAGCGTGATCTGCGACGGCGGGCTTCCCGGCCGGTGCTGGAACTTCAGCCCGATCCATCCATGCCCCTCCTCGTGACGGGAGTAGCTGCTCGTGGCGACGGTGTCAGCGAACGCGAAGAAGGCCGTCCTCTCGCCTCGGATGCGCTCGAGGCGCTGCACCAGCAGGTCGTACTCGTAGTCCAGCATCGCCTGAAGCCGCTGTTTGCTGACATATCGTTTCGCGGTCCCGTAGATCGCGTCGCTCACCTGCATGTCATAGGCCGAGATGGTCTTCGCGACCGTGCTCGCGGCCCCGCCGACGTGGAAGAACCAGCGCACCACTTCCTGGCCCGCGCCGATCTCGGCGAAGGTTCCGTGGACCGTGGCGTCGACGTTGATCTGCAGCGCTTTCTGGTGAGTGGAGGGGCGCTGGGAGGTCACCGCGCCAGGCTACCAGCACACCGCCAAACGGCAAGCGCCCCCAGGATCGTGCAGACCAGCGCGAAGCCAGCGGTCAAGCGCCCGCCGCTTCCTCCGGGAGCTCCACCTTCTCGAAGATCGGCCGCAGGTCGGCCTCCGCCAGCGTCTCGCGCTCGAGCAGGGCTCGCGCGCTCTCCTCGAGGATCGGGCGGTTGTGCTCGAGGACCGCGCGGGCGCGGTCGAAGGCGGCGTCGACGATCGCGCGCACCGCACAGTCGATCTCTCGCGCCGTCTCCTCCGAGTAGCGTCGCGAGTGAAAGACGCTGCCCGGGCCGCCCAGCAGCCCGCCGCCGTTCTCCGCGTAGGTGGCGTTTCCGAGCTCGGGTACCATGGCGTACTGCGTCACCATGCTGCGCGCGATATCCGTGGCGCGCGCCAGGTCGTCCGCGGCGCCGGTCGAGAACTCGCCGTACACGATGTACTCCGCAACGCGGCCGCCGAGCAAGACGGCGAGCTTCTGCTCGAGTTCGCGGCGGGTCATCAGGTAGCGGTCCTCGGTGGGGCGCTGAATCGTGTAGCCGAGTGCTCCGATGCCCCGCGGAATGATCGAGACCTTGTGCACCGCATCGGTGGTGGGCAGCGCGGCGGCCACCAGCGCGTGGCCCATCTCGTGGTGCGCCACCACCTCGCGCTCACAAGGGTTCAGCAGCCGGTTTTTCCTCTCCAGACCCGCCACGATGCGCTCGATGGCGTTCGTGAAGTCCGCCATCGCGACCGACTCGCTGCTCCGCCGCGTCGCCACCAGCGCGGCCTCGTTCACCAGGTTCGCGAGGTCGGCTCCAGTGAAGCCGGGTGTGAGGGCGGCGACCTGCTCGGGCTCGACATCCGGGGCCGTCTTCACGTTGCGGAGGTGAACGGCGAGGATCGCGACGCGGCCGATCCGGTCCGGGCGGTCGACGAGCACCTGGCGGTCGAAGCGGCCGGCACGAAGCAGCGCGGGATCGAGAATCTCGGGCCGGTTGGTGGCGGCCAGCAGCACGATGCCCACTGTGGGGTCGAAGCCGTCCAGCTCGACCAACAGCTGGTTGAGCGTCTGCTCCTTCTCGTCGTGACCTCCGAAGCCCTGCGCCACGCCGCTGCGCGCCCGGCCGAGCGCATCGAGCTCGTCGATGAAGATGATGGCCGGCGCCTGGCTCCGGGCCTGCTCGAAGAGATCGCGTACCCGCGCCGCCCCCACGCCCACGAACATCTCCACGAACTCCGAGCCGCTGATCGAGAAGAAGGGCACGCCCGCCTCGCCCGCCACCGCGCGCGCCAGGAGAGTCTTCCCAGTACCGGGCGGGCCCACCAGCAGCACGCCCTTCGGCATGCGCGCGCCGAGCCGCCCGTAGGCGACCGGGTCCTCGAGGAAGCTCACCACCTCCCGGAGCTCTTCCTTGGCCTCGTCCACTCCCGCCACGTCGTCAAACACGACTCCGGTATCCGTTTCCACGTACACCTTTGCCCTGCTCTTTCCGATCGACATCAGCCCGCCGCCCGGACCGCCGAGCCGGCCCGCCATCCTCCGCATCAGGAACATCCACACCACGAGGAAGATCGAGATCGGCACCAGCCACGAGAGCAACGTGGGCAGAAACGTGCTCTCCGGTTTGCTCGAGAACACGACGTCCTTCGCCTGCAGTGTCTCGGCGAGACTCGCGTCCACACGATTCGTGACGAACTGGGACTTTCCCTGGTGGGGCTCCTTGAACTCGCCGCGGACGACGTCTCCCTGCACCACGACCTCCGACACCAGCCCCTCCTCCACGAGTTTCTGGAACTCGCTGTAGGGAATGCGCTCCACCTGCCGCATCGAGACCCAAATGTCGTGGATCAAGAAAACGCCGAGCAGCGCGAAGAGGAGGTAGGTGAAGTGGAACCGCGGACGTTGCTGGAGAACTTCGCGCCCCTTGGCGAGCGGGTTCTCGTTGCGGGGGCGAGGCTGGCGGTCGGAGCGGGCGTTGTGGAGCGGGGGGTTCGAGTCAGTCATGCGAAACCTCGTGGGTGCTCCCCAAGTCCATCGACTCCACTCCTTGCGGCTCTGCCTGCCGAAGGGGATCGCAGGACATCTTACCGCAACCCGCATTTCGCCGGAATCGAGGCGGGGAACGGCAAATCGGGCCTCACGGCAGAGTGTGCAGCGCCCCCGTGGCCGGCATCACGTCTGGATCTGGGCGAGCGCTGCGGTGGCGAAGCTCAGGGTCAGGAAGAATCCACACATATCGGTGACGGTCGTGAGCATCGGGCTCGACGCGAGCGCCGGGTCGAAGCCCAGGCGCCGAATCAGGAGCGGCACCGAACCGCCGATGCAGACGGACACCAGCGTGTTGAGGGCGAGGGCCGCACCCACCACCAGGCCGAGGACGGCGTTGCCCCGCCAGAGCAGGGCGACCGCCCCGAGCAGCAGTCCGAGGACGATGCCGTTGATGACTCCGAGCCCCGCCTCCTTGGCCAGTACGCGCGCGATGTCCGAAGGCCGCGTCACGCCGAGCGTGAGCTCGCGCAGGCTCACCGCCACCGCCTGGTTTCCCGAGCAGCCACTCATGTCCGAGATGATGGGCAGGAACACCACCAGGGCGATCGCCGCCTGGAGCGTCTCCTCGTAGAGAGCGATGACGCTCGCCGCCAGCAGGTTCAACACGATGTTTATCGAGAGCCACGACAGGCGCCGCCGCGAGCGGAGCAGCAGTGGCATCGTGCGCAGCTCCTCGCCCCCCACGATACCGCGGGCCTTGAGCATCGCCGCCTCGGCGGCGTCCGCGCGGGCCCGTTGGGCCGACTCGCGCAGCAGGATCCCGACGAGCCGCCCGTCGCGCTCTACGACCGGCATGGCGCGAAAGGCGTGGCGCCCGAAGACGTCGCGGAGCTCGTCGAGCGGCGTGTCGGCGGAGACGGCCACGGGGTCCCTCGACATGAGATCGCCGACGACCCGCCAGCCGGGGACGAGCATCAGGTCGCGTACCTGGAGCACCCCGCGGAGCTCGCCGTCCGGTCCCACGACGTAAACGTACTGGACGACGTACGCCGCGTACCGCTCCGCGTTCGCCCGGAGGTCGGCGACCACCGCGTCCACGGTCGCGCCCTCCGGAACCGCCACGTACTCGGTGATCATGAGGTTTCCGGCCGTGGACGGGGCGTAGCCAAGCAGGGTCTCAGCCTGCTCGACCGCCTCGGGCTCCAGCTCGCCCAGGATCGCCTCGCCACTCTCCGCCGAGAGCTGAGAGAGCAGGGCCGCCCGCACGTTGCTCCGGAACAGCGACAGGATCGCGGCGGCCTCCCGCGCCGGGAGCGATTCGAGGCTCCGGACGGCCTGGCTCCCGGGAATCTCGCCGAGCACCAACGCGGCATCCTCGGGCCCGAGGAGCGACAAGATGCGGGCGCGCGTTTCGGCGTCGAGCCGCCCCAGGGCGTACACGCGGTCGGCCCGCATGAGGTCCCCGACGTAGGCGCGGAGGCCGCCGCCGTCGCCGCGCTCCGCCAGTTCGCAGAGTCGCTCCCAGGGCTTGTCGGTCGGTTGGCCGGAAAGCTCGGGCGAGAGGGCAGGCTCGCTCACGTCATACCTCCATGCGCGGTGAGAACGACGAGCACGATCGGGAAGAACCTCTCCCGGTCAGATACCCGGAACTTCCCGCGATTGGTTACATTTTCCGATCGCGGGTGCAATTGAAGCTACGCGGTACGCTCGGGGCGGCCCTCTTACAGGGGAACGCATGCCGCGTCTTCAGAGACGCCCGTGCGAAGCACTCGGCCTCCGGCGGCGAGTGCGACCGGCCCTCACGGCAGCTGGCGTCGCACCGGCCGGATCGGCCGCCCGCTGCGGCTGCCGAGCACGATGAGCGGCACGTCACTCGCCCGCGCAACCTCCAGCACCCGCGTGCCGAGGCCGCGGCTCGCGCCCTGCCGTTGGCGGATGCCCATCACCACGAGGTCCGTGTCGGAGGCGTGGCGCAGGATGGCCTCACAGGTGTCGGCGGCCCCTTCGACGATCACCTCGTACTGGCCTTCCACCTCGTCTCCGGCCAGTGCGCGCAACTCCCGCTCCCACCGGCGGCGGAGCTTCGGAGACGTCTCGGGGGGGACCGTCCGCAGGAAGGTGATGGCGCACGCCTCCGAGCGCGTGAGGCTCGCGAGCAGGCGGGCCCGCAGTCGGCTGTGATCGCGCTGCCCCCCCATCGGGACGAGCACCCGGCGCACTCGCGCAATGCGCCAACGGCGCGGCGCCCGCACGACAACGACATCGGTGTCGAGGCGCGCGAGCAGGGCCTCGAGCTTCGCCTCATCGCCGAGGTCCGAGAGCCGCGGCGCGCCGAGCAGCACCGTCTCGCAGCGGTGTAGCCGCGCGACCCGCGCGATCTCCACCCACGCGTCCGGAGCCACGGTGAACAGGGTTTCGGGAACAGTCGCGCGCTCGAAGCTCCTCTGAAGCGATTCGCTGAGGATCGTCTGGGCATCTTGGAAGAGCGGCGCGTCCTCTTCGGGCACCTCCGCGGGCGTCTGCACCACTGAAAGCAGGAGAATGCGGCCGACCCCCGGCGTCCGAACCGTCGAGGCCACGCCGACCAGGCTCGCCGCGCTGGCGGGGTTGGCGATGGGCACCAGCACCAGCGGGCTCCGCCCACGCAGCCGCGCCAGGTCCGGGTCACGGGCCTCCGCGGTCGCGTCGGCAACGCGGGCGCCCGGCGCGAGAAGCGTGAGGTAGAACGCCGCGCCGATCACGAGCCAAGACACCACGACGCTGCCCGCCGCGCTCACGGCGAAGGCCTGGAAGACGGCCAGCGCGAGGCAGAGCGAGGCGCCCGCGAGGGGAAGGAACGGAAACCGCCGGTCGCCCGAGCGCCGGCGCGCGAGGATGGCCGCCCAGTGGACCATGGCGAACGAGATCAGGAAGATGAGACTCGAGGCGGCGCCGGCGGAGGCCACGTCGCCGACGACCATCACCACCCCGGCCAGCATCATGGCGGTGGCCACCACCGAGAACGCCGGCGTTCCGCTCGCGCCTCGGATCCGACCCAGTTGTCGGGGCAGCGTCCGGTCGCGCGCCATGGCGAATGCAACGCGCGAAGCGCCGAGCAGATTGGCCTGCAGCGCCGAGAGCATCGAGAGCACACCGGCCCCGATCACGAGCCAGTAGCCAATCGGGCCCAGGAAGCGCTCGGCCGCTTCGGCGACCAGACCCTCGGGATGGGCGGCCGCGGCGTCGGCGATCGCCCCCTCCGGCGGTGCGCCGACCGTCGCGATCAGGAAAAGCAGCGGCAGGTAGATGGCGAGCGCAATGCCCAGGGCGAGGTACATGGCGCGCGGCAGGTTGCGTTCGGGATCGCGCACCTCGCCACCAACCGCCGCGATCAGGTCGAAGCCCTGGAGTGCGATGAACGTGAACCCCATCGCCTGTACCAGCCCGCCGGGACCGGCGGGAAAGAACGGGTCGAGCCGACCCAGCAGCTCCGACGCCGGCGCCCCCAGCCACGCCCACGCGCCCCCCGCGATCAGAATTGCGAAGACGAGCACCTTGCCGACGGTCGCGGCGATGCCGCCGCCCCCGGCGCTGCGCACCAGCGCGAGCGCATAGAAGGCGGTGGCGACGAGCGCGATTCCCACGCGCGCGGCCGAGTGCCCGAGCCAGTCACCTCCGCCTCCGGCCACCGCCAGCAGGCGCGAAGCCCCCTCCGCCGCAAAGGCTGCGAAGCCCAGCGCGTAGAGCACACCGGCGACGATCGAGGCGAACCAGACGACCCAGCCCACCAGGAACGCCACCTCGATCGAGAGCACCCGCTTGGCGTAGGTGTAGGTCCCCCCGGAGTAGGGGAAGCGCGCGGCGAGCTCGGCGAAGCTCGCCGCGGTGAGGAACGCGATGCCGCCGTTGAGAGCAAAGGCGAGGATGGCGCTGGGCCCGGTGGTCGCGAAGGCCACCCCCGCCAGCGCGAGGATCCCGCCGCCGACGATCGCCCCCACACCGACCGCGGTGGCGCCAAAGAGCCCGATGTGACGGCTGCCCGGTTCGCTCACGCGCGCCCCACCCGAGCGACAGTGAGCGGATGTCCGGGCGCCGCTCTGCGCTGGGTGTCCAACGACGCACCTCGAAGATCAGCCGGCAAGCTCACCTCCCGCTCGAATGCCCTCGGGAGGAGAGTGTAAGCCAGAGCCGCCCGCCGCCACACCTAGAGGCCACCTCAGGAGATCCCTCCAGGTCGAAGTCGGCGACTTCAATCCGCGGATTGGTGTACACTGGCCCAGCGGCGCTCGTCACAGTTGTGGACTGCGCGCCACGATTGAAGCTGCCGTGATCAAATCCATCCCCGCCCAAATCGCCTCCATCGTCCGAAGCCGCCGCGGGCGACGCAACTTGAGCGCGCTGCTGCGCTTCCTGCTCGTCCTGATGGGCATGATCGCGGCCTACTCGGTGCTCTTCCACGTCCTCATGCTGCGCGAGGGACAAGAGCACACCTGGATCACCGGCTTCTACTGGACTCTCACCGTGATGTCCACGCTCGGCTTTGGCGACATCACCTTCCACACGGACCTCGGGCGCCTCTTCTCGATCCTGGTGCTTCTTTCGGGGGTCGTCTTCCTGCTGGTGCTGCTTCCCTTCACCTTCATCGAGTTCTTCTACGAGCCGTGGATGCAGGCGCAAGCCGCGGCGCGCGCGCCGCGCGAACTGCCGTCCGATGTCGCTGGTCATGCGCTGCTCACGAACCACGATGCCGTGAGCACTGCGCTGATCCGCCGTCTCGAGCAGTACCACACTTCCTACGCGCTGCTGGTTCCGGAGGTCGACGAGGCGCTGCGCCTGCACGACCTCGGTCTGAACATCGTCGTGGGTGATCTCGACGACCCGGATGCCTGGCGGCGCATCGGGGTGGAGCGGGCAGCTCTCGTCGTCACCACGGCGAACGACTTTGCGAACACCAACGTGGCCTTCACCGTCCGCGCCATCTCAAAGGACGTCCCCATCGTCGCGACGGCGAGCGACGAGGCTTCGATCGACATCCTCACGCTTGCAGGGAGCCAACACGTGGTGCGGCTCGACGAGATGATCGCCCAGGCTTTCGCGCGCCGGACGATCGGCGGCGCCGCCATGGCGCACACGATCGGTCGCTTCGACCGCCTGCTGATCGCAGAGGCCATGGCGCACGGAACGCCCCTCGTGGGCAAGACGCTGAGCGAGACCGCCCTGCGCCAGGAGGTCGGTGTGAACGTGGTTGGAATGTGGGAGCGGGGCAGCTTCGAGCCGCCGCGCTCCGAGAACCAGATCCACGACGACACGATCCTGGTTCTGGCCGGAACCGCCCAGAGTCTACGCAGCTACAACGACCTCTTCCGCACCTACAGCGTTTCGGGTGCCCCGGTCGTGATCTTGGGGGGTGGCCGCGTCGGGCGGGCCATTGCGCGCGCCTTCACCGCACGCCAGGTCGACTACCGAATCGTGGAGCGGCAGCCCGAGCGCCTATCCAAGGATGCCAAGGTGGTAGTGGGCAATGCAGCGGACCTCGAGGTGCTGAAGCAGGCCGGAATCGACGAGACCCCGACGGTGCTCATCACCCCGCACGACGATGACGTGAACGTCTACCTCACCATCTACTGCCGCCGCCTGCGCCCGGACGTCCAGATCATCAGCCGTGCCACCCTCGAACGGAACGTCGCCACACTGCACCGAGCGGGCGCGGACATCGTCATGTCCTACGCGGGAATGGGGGCCAGCATCATCATGAACTGGCTCAAGCCCGGCCGGATCTTGATGGTCGCGGAGGGCCTCGACCTGTTCCGCGTGCCCGTGCCAAAGGCTCTCGCGGGCAAGACGATCATGGAGTCGGAGATCCGGGCGCGGAGCGGTTGCAGCGTGGTCGGAATCAGCTCCACAAACGGCATGGAGGTGGTGCCGAGCCCCACCGCGCAGCTCCCCGACGGCGCCGACATCCTGCTGATCGGGACCCCCGACGCCGAAGAGCGATTCCTCGAGCTATGGGCGGGCCTCGAGCGGCCGGCAACAAGGTGACCGCCTCCCCGGCAAAGCCGGGAAACCCTGAATCGGGCCGATTCCCAGCGGGGAATCAACGTCCCGGAAGCTGGACTCCCCTATCATGTCTCTTCCGGGTCGCAACGCAGGGGGACGACGGCGGCGATCGGAAGATCGGCGAAAAGGTCGGCGGCGCGAAGCTCAGTCGCATCCTCCCCCTGCAGAGCGGGGCACTTGCGACCGGTGACGACATCCTGGAAGAGGTCGACGCCTGAACCGGGCCAGCGCACCGTGGCGTCTCCCCACGCGGGAGGTCCGATGGGGAAAGGCGTAGCTTCGCGCGTCAGGTGGGCACAGAGCCGCGACGCAGCGACGATGAGCGTGGAGCCCCAGTCCTCCCGCGCAAAGGCGCAGATGTTTCGGGCTCGTTCGCCACGCGTGGAGAGCGGGCGGTAGCTCCCCTCGAGGAAGAGCTCGGGATGCTCTCTGCGGAACTCGAGGAGCTTCCACGTCACCAGCAGCTTGACCCGACCGTCCCACCACGTCCCGGCGAGGGCGCGTACGTCCGGCGCCGTGCGTGAATCGGACCCATCGAACTCCTGCTTCAGCTCCGAGAGCAGACGGACCCGACCGTCGTAATCCACGGGGCTTCGGTTGTCGGGATCCACCAGCGAGAGGTCCCAGAGCTCGCAGCCTCGATAGATGTCCGGAATGCCAGGCGAGGTGAGCTTCAGAAGAAGCTGTGAGAGGCTGTTCGTCGCTCCGAGCTCTGCGATGCGCCTCGCGAAAGCAAGCAGGTCGGTCAGAAAGGCGTCCGACTTCGCCGGGTCGAAGATCTTCTGGACGAATCCGGAGAGAGCCCTCTCGTAGACGGCGTCGGGGTTCTGCCAGCTGCTGCTCTCCTTCCCCTCCCGAGCCGCCTTGATCATGTAGGCGTCGATCCGCTCCCGAAAGCGGGGAAGCTCCTCCAGAGCCGTGTTCTCCAGCGCGATCGCCCAGCTTCCGATCAGGGTCTGATAGAGGAGATACTCGTGATTCGCCGTCGGCGCCGGTCGTCCCTCGACCATCTCCTTGAACCGGCGATTGAGCTTCGCCCAGGTCCGGACCCTCTCTCGCCATTCTCCCGGAATCTCGGAGAGCACGTCGATTCGAGCGCGCAGGTCCTCGCCGCGCTTGGTGTCGTGAGTCGAGGTCGTGAGCATCGCGCGGGGCCAGTGGGCGGCGCGCTCCTGGTTTGCCGCGTGGAATTCCTCGGTTGAGATTCCGAAGCGTCTCGGATCGCCGCCCACCTCGTTGAGCGAGACGAGTTCGTGATGACGGTAGAAGCTGGTGTCCTCGAGGCCCTTCGCCATGACAGGCGGCGTGTACTGCTGGAACTTCGTGATGAAGCGAACCATGCCACCTCGGACGGAATAGGGTCGCGGTCCGCGCAGGAGGTCACCGGCGAGGATCTGCTGGATCCAATGAAACAGGCTGGGTTCGGGATCGGAGCTTCGCTTGCGCCCACCCTCTACGGCTCGCTCGATCTCTCTCCGGTCGTCTGGATGGGTGTCGAGCGGACTCACGTAGGTGCGGTACACGGGAAAGCAGGCGATGATCTCCTTGAGAGCCTCCTTGACGGCGGTCAAGGTGAAGTCCCGCGTGCGCCAGTCCGACTCCGCGATGCGGTCCAGCTGGTTCGCCAGGACTTGAAGCTCGCTTCCCAGCAGGAAGCTCATCGCGTTCTTCTTGCTGGTGTAGAGGATGTCGTCGAAAGAAGAGCTTCGATCCGCAAACCGCTGGTAGGTTCGATCCAGCGGGCGCTCTCCCGCGGGATCGATCAGCAGCCCGTTGACCAGGTTCAGGAACTCGTAGCCGGTGGTTCCGTCGACGGGCCAATCCGGCCGGAGCTTCTCGTGGCGTGCGAGAATCTTCTCCACGACCAGGTAGAGACGCCGGTCCAGGAACCGCTGGCGAATCCGCTGGCAGTAGGCTCTCGGGTCGGCAAGACCATCGATGTGATCGATCCGCAGGCCGTGCACCTGACCCCTCTCGATCCACTCGAAGACGCGGTGGTGGGTGAGCTCGAAGAGATCCTCCCGGTCCACCCTGAGCCCGGCGAGCTCGTTGATGTCGAAGAATCGACGATAGTTGACCTCGTCCGCTGCGACGCGCCAGTAGGCGAGGCGGTAGTGCTGCGCTTCGAGCAGGCGGTGAAGCGATTCGAAGCTCCGCCGGTCCCCCGGACTTCCGTTGATCTCTCCGACCGCCTCTTCGATGCGAGCGGCAATTAACGGCCTGGCGCGCGCCAGCGATGCGAGAGCGGCCTTCGCCTCCTCCGCCTCCTGGCGTAGCGTCGCCCGGCGGCGGGCAGGAGCGCCCGGCGGGGCGAGCTCGCGAAACGCCTGGAGCAAGGCACGGAGATCGGCCAGGTCCGGGTCGTCCGGGAACCCGCCCTGTCCGAGCTCCCCCGAACGCGAGCTCAGAACCCGCGGGTAGCTCCGGGGCGTGATCGGAAAACGGTGCTCGTGATACCAGACGCTCAGACTCCCAGCCCCGGAATCGAATCGAAGCTCGAGTTCGCCCCGCTCCAGGACCTGCCCGTAGTGATCGCCGAGGAAGGGAAGCAGCACCTTTCTGCGCAGCTCCACCTTGGCGGGCTCCCAGTCGATGTCGAAGAACTCCGCATAGGGAGAGCTTGGACCATACTCGAGCACGTCCAGCCACCAGAGGTTCTCGTGGCCTCCGATTCCCACGTGGTTTGGAACGAAATCCAGGATCTGTCCCATACCGTGCCGCTGCAGCGTCTCGACGAACGCCGAGAACGACTCCTCTTCGCCCACCTCCGGGTTGAGTGCATTGTGATCGGTGATGTCGTACCCGTGCGTGCTTCCGGCGCGCGCTTTCAGGTAAGGGGAACAGTAGACGTGGCTCACACCGAGCGCGTGGAGGTAGGGCACCAGTCGCTCTGCATCCCTGAGGGTGAAGCCGGCGTGGAACTGCAGGCGGTACGTCGCCGTCGGCGTCGGGACCTCGAGAACAGAGGGGAGCACAGGAAACGCGTCCCCGCCCATCAAGCCACCTCCACCGGCGCTCCGCCCTCGAGATACCATGCCGCCGACCAGGGCGGCATCTCTCCGTGCCCGAGAAGCTGCGGCAGAGCGTCGTGGGTGGCGAAGAGCAGGCGGCCGCTGGGGGGAGCCGGAACCCCTTTGCAGGGCTCCGGCGCGAAATTGGCCCACAGCTTCAGACGCACGCCGGCTCGGAGGCGCCAGGTTACCTGCAGACCGGCCTCGCCGATCTCTGCGAACTCCGCGGAGTGCCCAAGAGTCCCCGCTAGCCCCGGCGTGACCTCGCGGCTTCGAATCTCGAGCAGACGGCGGTAGTACGCCAGCCACTCGCGATGTCCATCCCCTCGGAGGTCACCCCATCGCAGTACCGCACTCTCGAAGGTCTTACGCGCTCCCGGATCCGGAATTCGCTGGCGCGCGGCTTCGTCGCGGAACTCGGGGAAGCGCGCGAACTCCCGCCGCCGGCCCTCTCGCACGCTGGCGGCGAGGGACGGTCCGAAATCGGCAAAGAAGGGAAAGGGCTGTTCGCACCCCCACTCCTCTCCCATGAAGAGAAGCGGGGGTGAGGGAGCAAGCAACAGCACCGCCAGGGCCGCCCGCAGTGCCTCGGGCTTCGCCAGGCTGACGATGCGTTCGCCGAAAGCGCGGTTTCCGACCTGGTCGTGGTTCTGCAGGAACGAGACGAAGGCCGTCGGAGGAAGGTGCGCGCTCGGCTCACCGCGGGATTCACCGCCGCGAAAAGCCGTGGGCTCGCCCTGATAGGCGAAGCCGGTGGCGAGACAGCGCCCGAGCTGGCGGATCGGATGCTCGGCATAGTCAGCGTAGTAGCCCTGGCACTCTTCGGTCAGCAGCACGTGGAGAGTGTGGTGGATGTCGTCGTTCCACTGCGCGGAGAAGAGCCGCGCCCTGCCCTGCGCGTCCAGCTCCAGGCGCCTGGCTTCGTTGCGGTCGTTCTCCAGGACGAGGTGGACCTGACGGTGCTCGAGTCGTTCGTGAACCGCTTCGGCCAGCTCGGTCAAGATGTCGGGCTCCGAGGAGTCGTGGATGGCGTGAACGGCGTCGAGGCGCAGGCCGTCGAAGTGGTACTCCTCGAGCCAGTAGAGCGCGTTGTGGATGAAGAAGTCGCGCACAGTCCGACTCCGCTCGCCCTCGAAGTCGATCGCTGCACCCCAAGGGGTTCGGTGCCGCCTTGTGAAGAACGGTTCGGCGTATCGCGGCAGGTGATTGCCCTGGGGGCCGAAGTGGTTGTAGACCACGTCCAGGAGCAGCATCAGACCCCGCGCGTGGGCGGCTTCGACGAGCGCCTTCAGGTCCTCAGGACGCCCATAGCACCGCTCCGGCGCAAAGGGATACACCCCGTCGTAGCCCCAGTTGAACTCCCCCGGGCACTCCGCCACGGGCATCAGCTCCACGGCCGTCACGCCGAGATCGACGAGGTGATCGAGACGCTGCGCCACGCCGGAGAAGTCTCCTCGCTCCGTGAAGGCTCCCACGTGAAGCTCGTAGAGAATCGCTTCCTCCCAGGCGGGTCCGCGCCACCCCTGGTCGGCCCAGTCGAATGCGCGCGGGTCGATCACCTCGCTCGGTCCATCGACGCTCTCGGGCTGGAAGCGCGAGGCGGGATCGGGCACGAGGAGATCTCCGTCGATCCGGAACCGATACCGGGAGCCGGGACCTGCCTCGGAGACCTCGATCCGGAACCAGCCCCCCGCTTCGGCACGCATCGGAATCTCGCGCTCGGGTCCGGGGGCTTCGATCCGTAGTGCCGCGCTCCTCGCGCTCGGCGCCCAGAGCCGAAACCGGACACCTCCGGCACTGTCGAGCTCCGCACCAAAGGGCATGGGGTGGGCCCGCGCTACCACCGATCGAGCTCCCGTGTGGGGAGCGAGCCGTCCATCCGAACCAGGAGCACCAGTGAACGACCTTCGACTCGACAGGTCTCATCCGCCTGGTAGTTCGCCGGCTGGAGGTGCCGGTCGCTGGCCGTGTCCAGCAGGCGGCCCCAGTTCTTCCCAAAGCGCTCCGCTGGGAGCTTGAACGCCACGGACTCCAACTGGGCGTTGAGAATCGCCAGGAAGGTCTCGTCGCCCTCGGGCTCCCCCGATGCGCTCAAGTGGTAGCCGTGGGCCTCGCCGCTCAGGACGTAGGCGAGGCAGTGATCCTCGGGGTCGGCCCAGTCCTCGGCGCCCCGCTCCCGTCCGTCCGGCCGGAGCCAGGTGATGTCGTTGATCTCGCTCTCCGCGGCTCCCGGACCCTGGAAGAAGCGGTGGCGATGAAAAGCAATGTGCGCCCGTCGAATCCGGATCAGCTCGCGCACGAAATCCTCGAGCCGCCGGCCGTCCGGCTCGACCGCCCAGTCGATCCAGCTAACCTCGTTGTCCTGGCAGTAGGCGTTGTTGTTCCCGTTCTGAGTGCGGCCGAACTCGTCGCCGGCGAGAAGCATGGGGACGCCCTGCGAGAGGAGGAGCGTAGCCAGCAGGTTGCGCTTCTGCTGCTCGCGCCGCTGGCGGATGGCGCGCTCATCGGTGGGCCCCTCGGCACCGCAGTTCCAGCTGTGGTTCTCATCGGTCCCGTCACGGTTCTCTTCGCCGTTCGCCTGGTTGTGCTTTCCCTCGTAACTCACCAGGTCGTGTAGCGTGAATCCGTCATGGGCCGTCACGAAGTTGACGCTCGCCCATGTCCTCCGACCCTTGCGATCGAAAACATCGCTCGAGCCGGTCACGCGGGAAGCGAACTCGCCGAGCTGCCCCGGTTCACCCTTCCAGAATCGTCGAACGGTGTCCCGGTAGCGGTCGTTCCATTCCGCCCAGCCGGGTGGAAACCCGCCCAGGCGGTAGCCGCCGTCGCCCACGTCCCATGGTTCGGCGATCAGCTTCACCTGCGAGAGAACGGGATCCTGCTGCACGGCGTCGAGGAAGCCCGAGTGCTGATCGAAGTGCTCCCTCTCTCGCGCCAGGGTCGTCGCGAGATCGAACCGAAACCCATCGACGTGCATCTCCTCGACCCAGTACCGAAGTGAATCCATCACCAGCCGAAGAACCCGCGGGTGGCGGAGGTTGAGGGCGTTGCCGCACCCGGTGAAGTCCATGTAGTAGCGCTCGTCACCCGGAACCAGACGATAGTACGATGCGTTGTCGATCCCCCGAAAGCAGAGAGTGGGCCCGAGATGGCTTCCCTCGGCGGTGTGGTTGTAGACCACGTCCAGGATCACCTCGATGTCCGCGTCGTGCAGTTGCTGCACGAAGGCCTTGAACTCCGTCAGCGTCGGTTGGGACAGATAGCGCGGATCGGGGGCAAAGAAGGCGAGGGTGTTATAGCCCCAGTAGTTGGTGAGCCCGCGCTCCACCAGGTGGCGGTCGGTGAGAAAGGACTGGACGGGGAGCAGCTCCACGGCGGTGACACCGAGCCGGCGCAGGTGGCCGATCGCCGCTGGTGTGGCCAGGCCGGCGAAGCTCCCTCGCAGGAGCTCGGGAACGTCGGGGTGACGCATGGTGAAGCCCCGGACGTGCAGCTCGTAGATGACACTCTCGTGCCAGGGTCGCTGGGGCGGGCGGTCTCTCGCCCAGGTGTAGGCGGTATCGATGACCCGGCACTTGGGCATCCCCTTGGCGTTGTTGCGGCGATCGAAGGACAGATCTTCCGAACGATGGCCCACGCGGTATCCGAAGTGGGCGTCGCTCCAAAGGAGCGGTCCCGACAGGACCTTCGCGTAGGGGTCGAGCAGGAGTTTGTGATGGTTGAAACGGTGGCCGTGTTTCGGGTCGTACGGTCCGTAGACCCGATAGCCGTAGAGCTGTCCGGGACGCACGTCGGGGAGGTAGCCGTGCCAGGTCTGATCCGTGTATTCGGGGAGCGGAATGCGGTGCAGCTCGCGCTGCCCGCGCGGATCGAAGAGGCAGAGCTCGACCTTCTCGGCGTTCTCGGAAAAGAGCGAGAAGTTGACCCCCAGCCCGTCCCAGGTCGGGCCGCACGGATTTGGCTTGCCGGGCCAGACTCGCGGTCGGCTTCCACTCATGTGAAGCTCCCGTACATTGCCCCGGATCGCCGGCCATGGTCAGCTCGGATCGACTGGGGAATTGCCGCCGTGAAGCTTGTCGGCGATCCTTCCCACACACGGTACCGCATCAGGAAAGGTCTGGATCGGAGCTTCGGATGGACTCGGAAAACGGAGAGACCGGTACCGGTCAGCTCGGTCGGTCGTGATCGGCGACGATGCGCACCGGCGCTGTGTCCGCGAGGCGCTCGAGCGCCTCGACGTTCGAAACCTGGTCCTGGGAATCCAGGACCCGAGTCTCCCGGGCACGGAGAAAGACGATACGGGGCGAGGTGCCCCTCACTCCGAGGCCGCTCTGAACCTCTTGCGGTTCGTCCGGAACCTCGGCTTCGATGGAATCCAGTTCGGACCACAAGGCGAGACCCAGGAGGGGAGCGCATCTCCCTACGAGGGAACGATCTTCTCGCGCAACACCCTCTCCATCTCCCTTTCGCGCCTGGTCGAGGGTGACGACTGGTGGAGCGGCTTGCTGGCACCTGACTCGCTGGCCGAGGTCGCGGCCGGGAGGCCCGAGGGGAGCGACGCACGCGTTCCCTACGACTTCGTGTACCGCGCACATCGACGCCTGCTTCGGCAGGCGTTCGCCGCCTTCGAGACCCGGGATACGCGCGACCGGCGCCGCGCCTTCGAAGACTTCAAACACCGACACGCCGAGTGGCTCGAACGCGACGCGCTCTACGATGCCCTGCGCCGCGAGCACCGAGGCGCTGCTTGGGAGTCCTGGGGCGGAGCGGGCGCGACCCTCGACACCCGCCTCTGGAATCCACGTCCAGGGGAGGATGGCGCCTGCAAGACCCGGCGCGCGGAGCTGCGTTCGAAGTACGCGGCGGAGATGGAGTTCTACCGCTTCGGACAGTTCCTCGCTCACGACCAACACCGCTCCTTCCGGGAAGAGGTCCGCCGACTCGGCCTTCGCCTCTACGGCGACCTCCAGGTCGGGCTCTCGCGACAGGACGCCTGGAGCTACGATGCGCTCTTCCTGCGGAGCTACCGGATGGGCGCGCCGCCCAGCGCCTCGAATCCCGAAGGTCAGGCCTGGCATTACCCGGTCCTCGACCCGGCGCACTACGGTGAGCTCGCGAACCCCGGGCCCGCGATGCGGCTCGTCCAGGCCCGGCTCGAGAAGCTGTTCGCGGAGTTCGACGGGGTGCGGATCGACCATCCCCACGGACTGGTCTGCCCCTGGGTGTACCGCCACGAGGACGGGGATTCGGCGCTTGCGGCGCTGCGCGGAGCGCGGCTCTTCTCCTCGCCCGATCTCCCCGACCACCCCGCGCTTGCGCACTTTGCCATCGTCCGGCGCGAGCAGCTGAATCCCGTTCCGGGGACTCCGCGCCACGCGGATGACTGGGTGGTGGAGCTCGAGCCCGAACAGGTGGATCGGTACTCGCTGCTCTTCGACGCCGTCGTCGCGTCGGCTCACCGATGCGGGCGAGGAACTTCGGACCTGGTCTGCGAAGTGCTGAGTACGATGCCATACCCGCTCCAGCGCGTGCTGCAACGGCACGGAATGGGACGCTTCCGCGTGACCCAGAAGGCCGACCTCCGCAGACGAGACAACGTGTACCGCAGCGAGAACGCCGCACCCGAAGACTGGCTGATGGTCGGCAACCACGACACCAAGCCCCTGTGGCTCCGCATCGACGAGTGGGTGGAGGGCGGAGAGATCCACGAGCGGGCGGCCTACCTCGCGGAACGGCTCATCCCCGAGCCTCGACGGCGAGCCGGCTTCGTCGAGGAACTGGTCGAAGACCCGGGTCTCTTCGCCCAGGCCCAGTTCGCGGACCTCCTCGCGGCGCCAGCGCGGAATATCATGATCTTCTTCACCGACCTCTTCGGGATTGCGGAGGTCTACAATCGTCCGGGCGTGATCTCCGAGAACAACTGGTGCCTCCGCCTGTCCCGGGACTACCGCCGGCAGTATCTGGAGCGCCTGACGCGCCGACACGCCCTGAATCTTCCCCGGGCGCTCTTCCTGGCCCTTCGCGCCCGGGGAACATCAGATGCCGACGTGGAGCTGCTCCGCCGCCTCGAGGCGGAGGCGCACGCGATCGAGCACGAAGCCTGAGGCGAGTGCGGAGTCGAGCAGGGAGTGTTCAACTTGGGCGCAGTGTTCGACGGCCCGCACCTGACGGCGTATGCGCTACGGTAGGAGAATGATGACGGATCCCGAGAAACGATCGCCGTCCCCTCTCCGGGTCGTCATCGAAGACGTCGAGCCCCAAATCGACGGCGGGCGCTTTCCGATCAAGCGGGTGATCGGGGAGCCGGTCCGCCTGTCGGCCCGGATCTTCACGGACGGGCACGACCGGCTGGCGGCGGTGGTCAGGGTTCGCCAGCCCGGCGACGAGGCGTGGCGAGAGATCCCGATGCAGGAAGGGATCCAGGACCGCTGGGAGGCCGAGTTCTCGGCAGAGCGACTCGGTTGCTGCGAGTACACCGTCGAAGCCTGGGTCGACGGCTTCGGCTCCTGGCGCGAGCGGCTGGCCAAGAAGCACGAGGCGGGCCACGACGTCGGTAGCGAGCTCCTGGAGGGGGCCGAGCTGGTACGCCAGGCGGCCGGGCGGGCTCCTGCGACGGACGCGATCTGGCTGGAGGAGCAGGCCGGACTTCTCAGCGGAGACGCGCCCGCCGCATCCCGCGTCACCCGTGCGCTCTCGGCGGAGGTCCGCGACCGCGTCGCGGGATATCCGGACCGCGGCCGCGCCGCGCGCCTCGCACACATCTTGGAGGTCCGGGTGGAGCGTGAGCGAGCGCGCTCGGGAGCGTGGTACGAGTTCTTTCCGCGCTCCTGCGCGCGCGAGCCAGGCCACCATGGGACCTTTCGCGATGCGGAGGATCGCCTGGTCTACGCGGCGGAGATGGGCTTCGACGTGATCTATCTGCCGCCCATCCATCCGATCGGTCGCACCCACCGCAAAGGACCGAACAACACGCCCTCCGCGGGGCCGGACGATCCCGGAAGCCCCTGGGCCATCGGAGCCGAGGAGGGGGACCACAAGGCGGTCCATCCCCAGCTGGGCAGCCTGGAGGACTTCGACCGTTTCGTGGAGAAGGCGCGCGCCCTGCGACTCGAGATCGCGCTGGACCTCGCCTTCCAGTGCTCTCCCGACCACCCCTACGTCGAGAAGCATCCGGAGTGGTTCTACCGGCGGCCCGACGGCACGATCCACTACGCCGAAAACCCTCCCAAGAAGTACCAGGACATCTACCCGCTCAACTTCGAATGCGAGCAGTGGGAGGATCTCTGGAACGAGCTCAAGAGCGTCGTGCTCTTCTGGATCGACCACGGCGTCGAGATCTTCCGGGTCGACAATCCCCACACCAAGCCCTTCGCCTTCTGGGAGTGGCTGATCCGCGAGGTTCGGGAACAGCACCCCGAGGTGATCTTCCTCTCCGAGGCATTCACACGCCCGGCCGTGATGCAGTATCTGGCCAAGGCCGGGTTCTCCCAGTCCTACAGCTACTTCACCTGGCGCAATACCAAGTGGGAGCTGAGCGAGTACGTTCGCCAGCTCACCCGGCCCCCGCTCCGCGACCATCTGCGACCGAACTTCTTCGCCAATACGCCCGACATCCTGCACGAGTACCTCCAGACCGGCCGGCGCGCGGCCTTCCAGATCCGCTTCACCCTGGCCGCCACTCTGGCCGGGAGCTACGGGATCTACGGACCGGCCTTCGAACTCTGCGAGGCCGCTGCGCACCCCGGCAGCGAGGAGTACCAGGACTCCGAGAAGTATCAGATCCGGCATTGGGATCTCGAAGGGCCCGGCAACATCCGCGACTACATCGCGCTCCTGAACCAGATCCGCCGCGAGAGCCCTGCCCTGACCAGCGGCGGGCCAGCGTCGTTCTATCCCGTCGAAAACGACGACCTGATCGCCTACGGCCGCGCGACGCCGGATGGCGACGAGGCTGTCGTCGTGGTCGTGAACCTCAACCCCTACCATGCCCAGGCCGGCTGGGTGGACCTTCCGATCGAAGAGCTGGGGCTCGATGTCGTACAGCCCTACCAGATGGACGATCTGCTCGGCGGCGCGCGCTACCTCTGGCACGGGAGCCGCAACTACGTGGCCTTGGACCCGGCGTCCGTGCCCGCACACATCTTCCGAGTCCGCCGTCGGATCCGCACCGAGCGCGACTTCGACTACTTCCTATGAGCCCCAGCCCGCGCCGCAGCCGGTCGGATTCCCGGCGTCGGGGTCTCCCCGAGAACGAGCCCCTCTGGTACAAGGACGCCGTCTTCTACGAGCTTCGCGTCGGAGCCTTCCAGGACAGCGACGGCGACGGCACGGGCGACTTCCGGGGTCTGACCGAGCGTCTCGACTATCTCCAGGATCTCGGGGTCACCGCCTTGTGGCTGCTGCCCTTCTGCCCCTCCCCCCTCAAGGACGACGGCTACGACATCTCCGACTACACGGACGTCCATCCGAGTGTGGGTACCCTGGAGGACTTCAAGAGGTTCCTGCGGGAAGCGCACCGTCGGGGTCTCCGCGTCGTGACCGAGCTCGTCATCAATCACACCTCGGATCAGCACCCCTGGTTCCAGCGCGCGCGGCGAGCACCGCCGGGCAGCCGCTGGCGGAACTTCTACGTCTGGAGCGACACCCCGGATCGCTACGCCGAGGCGCGGATCATCTTCAAGGACTTCGAGCACAGCAACTGGACCTGGGATCCCCGGGCAGATGCCTACTACTGGCACCGCTTCTATGCCCACCAGCCGGACCTGAACTTCGAATCGCCCGACGTGCGCAAGGCCGTCTTCCGCTCTCTCGACTTCTGGTTCCGCCTCGGCGTGGACGGGCTCCGGCTCGATGCGATTCCCTACCTCTACGAGCGTGAAGGCACCAACTGCGAAAACCTCCCCGAGACCCACACCTTCCTCAAGGATCTCCGCAGACACGTAGACGGCAAGTACCGCGACCGCCTGCTTCTGGCCGAAGCCAACCAGTGGCCCGAGGACGCCGTGGCGTACTTCGGCGAGGGCGACGAGTGCCACATGGCCTTCCACTTCCCAGTGATGCCGCGGCTGTTCATGGCGCTTCACATGGAGGACCGCTACCCGATCATCGACATCCTGCAGCAGACCCCACCCATCCCGGAGACCTGCCAGTGGGGGCTCTTCTTGCGCAACCACGACGAGCTCACCCTCGAGATGGTGACCGACGAGGAGCGCGACTACATGTACCGCGTCTACGCCACCGATTCGCAGGCGCGCATCAACCTGGGGATTCGCCGCCGGCTGGCGCCGCTGCTCGGCAACGACCGCCGCCGCATGGAGCTGATGAACGCGCTGCTCTTCTCCCTCCCGGGGACGCCGGTGCTCTATTACGGCGACGAGATCGGAATGGGCGACAACTTCTACCTCGGCGACCGCAATGGAGTCCGCACGCCGATGCAGTGGAGCTGCGACCGCAACGCGGGGTTCTCTCGAGCGAACCCCCAGCGCCTCTACCTCCCCATCATCATCGACCCGGAGTACCACTACGAGGCGATCAACGTCGAGGCCCAACAAAACAACCCCCATTCACTGCTGCACTGGACCAAGCGGCTGATCGCCCTGCGCAGGCGCTACCACGCCTTCGGCCGAGGCGCGATCGAGTTTCTCCACCCGCACAACCACAAAGTGGTGGTGTTCGTCCGGTCCTACGGAGAAGAGCGGATCCTGGTCGTGGCCAACCTCTCCCGTTACGTCGAATACGTGGAGCTGGACCTCTCGTCGTACGAGGGGATGGTCGCCATCGAGCTGTTCAGCGGAAAACCCTTCCCGCCGATCGGCGCCCTGCCCTTCCTGCTCACTCTCGGGCCGCACTCTTTCTACTGGTTCCGCCTGGAGACCGCGGAGGTCGCGCTCGGCGTCCCCCTGGATGTCGCGCCCTCACACCTCCCGCTGGTGCGCGTCCAAGGAAGCTGGGAGAACGCCTTCCAGGGCAAGGGGCGCGAGGCCCTGGAGGCCGCGCTTCCGGCGATCCTGCGCGAGCGCCGCTGGTTCGGCGGAAAGGCGCAGCAGATCCGCTCCACGCGCCTGGTGGAGACGATCGGGCTGCAAAACGAATCTTCCCAGGGACTGATCGCTCTGGTCGAGGTCGAGCAGGAGCGGGTCAGCTCGGAGACCTACGCCTTGCCGGTGAGCTTCGCAGCCGGAGCGGAAGCGGAGGCCCTCCGGCGCGAGCGGCCTCAGGCGATTCTGGCCAAGCTGCAGCTCGCAACGCCCGCAGGCACTGAGACCGGCATTCTCCTGGACGGATTGGAGGATCCGGATCTGTGCACGGCCCTCTTCGAGGCCATCTGGAGGCGGCGCACGCTGCGGGGCTCCGCGGGCGAACTCGCAGCCATCCGGACCCGGGCCTTCGGCGAGCTTCGAGGACCCGAGGACGTCGCTCTCGCCCCCGAGGTGATGCGGGGCGAGCAGAGCAACAGCTCGGTGGTCTACGGAGGGCGGCTGGTCTTGAAGCTGTTCCGGCGCCTCTCGGAGGGTGTCAATCCGGACCTCGAAGTGGGTCGCTTCCTCACCGAGCGCGCGGGCTTTCCCCACATCCCCGCGGTGGCCGGTGCCCTGGAGTACCGGAGCGGCCGCCGGCAACCGATCACACTCGGCATCCTTCAGGCTTTCGTAACCAACGAGGGCGATGCGTGGCGCTTCACACTGGACCAGATGGAAGGCTTCTACGAGCGGGCTATGGCGCTGAAGGAGGAGGCGCCGGTGTCCGAGCACAGCCTCCTCGAGCTCATCGAGGAGGAGCCGCCGCCGCCGCTGTTCGAGATGGGCACCCATCTCGAGTTCGCCCGGCTCCTGGGACAAAGAACGGCGGAGCTGCACCTGGCACTGGCCCACGATCCCGAGGATCCGGACTTCGCCCCGGAGCCTTTTACGACGCTCTACCAGCGCAGCCTCTACGAGTCGATGCGTACGTCGGCCACCCGCAATCTGAAGCTGCTTCGCGGCCAGCTCGGGGAGCTGACCGAGCCCACTGCGTCCGAGGCTCGGCGCCTGCTCGAGCGAGAAGAGGAGCTGCTCGGAGCGTTCCGCACCATCGTGGGTGCCCGCTTGGGCGGCGCGCGGATCCGCGTGCATGGAGACTACCACCTGGGCCAGGTGCTCTACACTGGAAACGACTTCGTCATCATCGATTTCGAGGGCGAGCCCGCGCGGCCGCTGACCGAGCGCCGCCTCAAGCGCTCGCCCTTGCGCGACGTCGCCGGAATGCTGCGCTCCTTCGACTACGCCGCACACACCGCGCTCTTCGGCTCCGCGGAGCGGGGAGCGATTCGCGAGGAGGACGTCGGCGTCCTGCTGCCCTGGGCCCTCTCTCTCAACCAGTGGGTGGGCTCGGCCTTCCTGCGGGCCTATCTACCCCCCGTCCAGGCGGCCGGGCTGGTTCCCGCCGACCGCGACCAGCTGGCCGTCCTGCTGCGCGTCCTGTTGCTGGACAAGGCCGTCTACGAGGTCGGCTACGAGCTGAACAACCGCCCCGGCTGGGCCAGGATTCCGATCCGCGGAATCCTCGACCTGCTGGGCACTGGCCCCTAGAGGGAGGACGGCGTGGCTCCGGGCGAGGTAACGCTGCTCAGCGACCAGGATCTCTACCTCTTCAACGAGGGGAGTCACCTGCGCCTCTACGAGAAGCTCGGTTCGCAGCCGGGAACCTTGAAAGGCGTCGAAGGGACCTACTTCGCGGTCTGGGCGCCGAACGCGGCGCGCGTCTCGGTGGTCGGCGACTTCAACGACTGGAATCGCGAGCGCCACCCGCTGGGTCCGCGCGACACCTCCGGCATCTGGGAGGCCTTCGTTCCCGGTGTCGGCCCCGGCGCCCGCTACAAGTACCACGTCGTCTCGCGCATCGGCGGCTACGCAGTGGACAAGGCCGACCCCTTCGCCTTCCACGCGGAGGTGCCCCCCCAGACCGCGTCCAGGGTCTGGAGCCTCGACTACCCGTGGATGGACCAGGATTGGATGAGTTCCCGCCAGGGGCGCAACGCCCTGGAGGCGCCCGTGGCCATCTACGAGGTCCACCTGGGGTCGTGGCGTCGGGACGAGAGCGCGGGAGACCGCCTGCTCGGCTACCGGGAGCTCGCACCGCAGCTCGCCGAGTACGTACACGAGATGGGCTTCACCCACGTCGAGTTCCTGCCGCTGATGGAGCACCCCTTCTACGGCTCCTGGGGCTACCAGACCACGGGCTACTTCGCACCGAGCAGCCGCTACGGTACCCCCCAGGACCTGATGTACCTGATCGACCACCTCCACCAGCGCGGGATCGGCGTGATCCTCGACTGGGTGCCCTCCCACTTTCCCGCTGACGAGCACGGCCTCGGCTTCTTCGACGGGACCCACCTCTTCGAGCACGGAGATCCGCAGCAGGGCATCCACCCTGACTGGGACAGCTGCATCTTCAACTACGGGCGACACGAGGTGCGGAGCTTTCTCCTCAGCAGCGCCCTCTACTGGCTCGACGAATACCATGCAGACGGGCTCCGGGTGGACGCGGTGGCGTCGATGCTCTACCTCGACTACTCGCGAAAGCAAGGCGAGTGGATCGCGAACAAGCACGGGGGACGCGAGAACCTCGAGGCAATCGAGCTCCTGCGACGCCTGAATACCGAGGTCTACCAGCATCATCCAGACACCCAGACGATTGCCGAGGAGTCCACCGCCTGGCCCATGGTCTCTCGGCCGACCCACCTGGGAGGTCTCGGCTTCGGAATGAAGTGGGACATGGGATGGATGCACGACACGCTCCGCTACATGGGCAACGATCCCGTCCACCGCAAGTTCCACCACAACGAGATCACCTTCCGGACCGTGTACGCGTTCCACGAGAACTTCGTGCTTCCCCTCTCCCACGACGAGGTCGTACACGGCAAGGGTTCACTCCTCGGCAAGATGCCTGGGGACGACCCGCAGAAGTTCGCCAATCTGCGCGTTCTCCTCGGCTACATGTACACCCAGCCGGGCAAGAAGCTCCTCTTCATGGGCGGCGAGTTCGGCCAGTGGCGGGAGTGGGACCACGACTCCGGTCTGGAGTGGCAACTGCTCGAGCAGGACCTTCACAAGGGCCTGCAGCGCTGGGTACGCGACCTGAACACCCTGTACCGCGGCGAGCCCGCCCTTCACGAACTCGACTGCGAATCGGCTGGCTTCGAGTGGATCGACGCTGACGACGCCGAGCGGAGCACTCTGGCCTACCTCCGGTGCGACAGACCGAGGTCCGACCTGCTGGTCGTCGCCTGCAACCTCACCCCGGTGCGACGGGACAACTATCGCATGGGCGTACCTCGCGCGGGGCGCTGGCGTGAGCTCCTGAACAGCGACGCGCCCCTCTATGGCGGCAGCGGCCAGGGGAATCTCGGCGGCGTGCGTAGCGTCCCCGTAGCGCGCCACGGCCGCCCCCAGTCGATCGTGATCACGCTTCCGCCACTGGCCGTCGTGGTCTTCAAGAGCGACTGAGGGAGGAGCCACTGTGCCGGTTGCCGGTTCCGGCTCTCCGCGCGGCTATTTCGGGCTCGCAACTCCTTGAAAACCTTTGATTTCTTTGGCCTCGTGCTGAGCTAAACTCCGCGGGATATGAGTTCACGATCGCTCGCGCTCTCAGCACAGCGGAGCTGCGCTTGGAGCCCGGACGGCGGATGGACTGGGTGAAGGATGAGTCCTTCCTGATCCACAGGAGCAGATTCGCATGTTCGGAAGGGGCTTTGCCTGGAGTCGATCGGTCCTGAAGGGACTCACGACCTTCCCCGATCAGGCGGAATCATCCGGACGCTACCAGCAGCTGCGCCGCAACCTGATCGTCCTGATGTTGCTGGTCACCCTGGTGCCGCTCTTTCTGATGGCTCTGATCAATCGCTATCAGTACCAGAAGAGCATGAGTATCGAGACCATCGAGCCCCTGCGTGTACGAGTGAACGACACCAGGCGATCCCTCGAGATGTTTCTGACCCAGCGCCGATCGGCGTTGAGCCTCATCGCTTCGACCCATCGCCTCGAGGAGCTGCTGGAGGGTAAGACGCTCGCGCGCAACCTGACCGCGCTCAAGCGCGAGATCGGGGGATTCGTGGACCTCGGAGTCATCGACTCCGAGGGGCTGCAGGTGAGCTATATCGGTCCTTATGACCTTCAGGGGAAGAGCTACGCGGATCAGATCTGGTTCCAGGAGGTCGCGATTCGGGGAAGTCACGTCAGTGAGGTCTTCCTGGGATACCGACAGTTTCCCCATTTCGTGATCGCCGTTCGACACCTGAGCCCCACCGATGAATGGTGGGTCCTCCGCGCCACGATCGACACCGAGAAGATCAATCAGGTCGTGGGCGCCTTCGATCTCGCCACTCACGGGGACACGTTCATCGTCAATCGCTCCGGCGTTCTCCAGACCCCCTCCAAGTTCTACGGACAGGCCCTCGAGACGCTCCCGATGGACCTCCCCCCCATCAGCTACGAGCCCGAGGTCGTGGAGCTGGAGGACCCGCAGGGGAGACAGGTCTTCGTCGCCTATACCTACATTGGCTCGCCGGCTGGCGCCCTGCTGTCAGTGAGACCGAAGGCGGAGACCCTCAGATCATGGTATGCCGTGAGGAGCGAAAACATCTTTCTCCTCCTGTTCTCTTCCGTGATCATCTGCATCGTCATCTTCCGGATCTCCAGCAGTCTGGTCAGGCGGATCGAGGAATCGGAGAAGAAGCGAGAGCTGGCTTCGCGCCAGATGCAGTACAGCAGCAAGCTGGCCACCATCGGCCGTCTGGCGGCCGGCGTGGCGCACGAGATCAACAACCCGATGGCGATCATCAACGAGAAGGCCGGCCTGATGAGAGATCTCATCGGCCTGAGTCCAGACTTTCCGGAGCGCGAGAAGCTGCTTCCACTCACCGATTCGATTATCGACTCCGTGAGCCGCGGCCGGACCATCACCCATCGGCTCCTCGGGTTCGCCAGACACATGGACGTGGAGATGAAGTCCACGGACCTCAACTATGTCCTCCGTGAGGTCGTGGGGTTTCTGGAAAAGGAGGCCTTCCACCGTAGCGTGGAGGTGAAGCTCGAGTTGGACGAAGACCTTCCGACCATCGCGACGGACGAGGGTCAGCTGCAGCAGGTATTCCTCAACATCCTCAACAACGCCCTGGACGCAGTGGACGAAGGCGGACGGGTGGTGATCAAGAGCGGGGGCCGCGGGGACGATTCACTGGTCGTCTCTTTCGAGGACAACGGCTCGGGCATGTCCAAGGAGACGCTCGAGCACATTTTCGATCCGTTTTTCTCGACCAAGAAGAAGTATGGAACGGGCCTGGGGCTTTCCATCACTTACGGTATCGTGAAGCAGCTGGGAGGCACCATCGAGGTCGAAAGCGAAGAGCGAGTAGGCACGACCTTCAGGGTGTGCCTGCCTCGCTCCGCGCCGCCCAAAGCGGCGTCGGGGACAATCACATGAGCAACTGGAAGGTACTCCTGGTGGACGACGAGGAAGAGTTCGTCACCACCCTGGCAGAGAGGCTCAAGCTCCGGGGCATCGACGCCTCCATCGCGACCAACGGGAGGGCCGCCTTGACGCGCATCGACGCCGATCGACCCCACGTGGTGGTCCTGGACGTACTGATGCCAGGCCTGGGCGGCCTCGCCGTGCTCGACCAGATCCGCACCACGGATCCCAAGATCAAGGTGATCCTGCTCACCGGTCGCGGAGCCATCCATGAAGATGACCAGAGGGTTCCACCAGGAGCCTTCGACTACCTGATCAAGCCGGTCAACATCGACGTTTTGATCGAGAAGATGCGCGAGGCATTGGACGCTCCCTAGATGAAGACGTCGCTCGGAGAAGATGATTCAATGGAGACTCGGGAAGTCGCCCTGATCGGCCGCATGCTCGCTGGGATGACCCATGAGACCAAGAACATCCTGGCCATCATCAAGGAGTCGTCGGGCCTGTTGCAGGACATCCTCCATCTCAAGAAGCGCAAGGCGGCGCTCAATGCGGAACAGATCGAGAAGGTAGCCTCGAGAATCAAGGCACAGGTAGAGCGAGGAAACGATCAGCTCGCCGCTCTCAACTGGCTGGCGCACAGCATGAGCGACCGCAGCTCTTCGGTGGGAGTCAATGAGCTCTGCTCCGGAGTCGTCAATCTGATGCAGAGATTGGCCCGGCTCAAGCAGGTCGAGCTCGAGCTCCAGCCGGCCAATCGAGATGCAACGGTCGAGGCGGATGTCGTCGCCCTGTTCTTCGTGGTCGTCACCTGCATCGAATACTGCCTGGACAGGGAGTCGCCGAAGGGGCGGGTCGTGCTTCGACCCGAAGCGTCCGGAGAAGAGGCAATTCTGAAGATTGTGGGCGGGTCCGTCGGTGAACGCCAACCGACTGCGAAGATCGAAGCCGATGGTGGCTCGCTGCCTCCGGAGTTGGCAGACTTGGAGCCGTTTCTCGAACCCCTGGGAGCTAGACTTGTCTTCGCCGATGCCGGGGCAGGCACGGAACTCCAGCTCATACTTCCATTGCGGAAAGGCTAGGCTCAATAGGAGTTATTCGGTCTCTTGATGATAGAGCGAGGTCATGGCGTGGGTGCACCTGCGCGCTTCGATACAACGCTGGATGTAAAGGACAATCGAAATGAAGAACTTCAAGGTACTCCTGGTTGACGATGAGAAGGAGTTCATCGAAACCCTCTCTGAACGGCTCAAGATGCGAGAGCTCGACACCAAGCTGGCGCTGGATGGCGAGCAGGCTCTCGAAGCGGTTCAGGATGACGAGCCGGATGTGATGCTCCTGGATTTGAAGATGCCGGGGATGGACGGAATGGAAGTCCTGCGCAAGGTCAAGAAGGCCTATCCCGGTGTCGAAGTGGTGATGCTGACCGGGCACGGAACCGACAAGGACGAGGAGCAGGCTCGCCGCCTGGGAGCCTACGCTTACCTCCAAAAGCCGGTGGATCTCGAGCATCTGGTGGTCACTCTGCGCGACGCGTTCCAGAACAAGATCGGCCGGAAGTTCCAGTCCAGCATGATGGCGGCGACGTTCGCCGAAGCAGGGGATGTCAAGACGGCACGCGAGATCATGGACAAGGAAGACGATCCGCTTGGTCAGAAGAAGCGCAAGAAGTAGGAACGGAGTACAGGGAAGACGTACCTAAGATCTGTGCGATCGGAGTGGGCGCCGCGTGGGTCGCGGAGAGTGGTGTGACGTGAAAGGGAGGCGAAGATCGCTGTGACGGTCAAAGTGCTCCTGGTGGATGACGAAGAAGACTTCGTCGATGCGCTGGCTCAACGCCTCGAGGTCCGTGATTTCGACGTCACGACCGCTCTCAACGGCACCGATGCCCTGGAGCGAACCGAGGACACGGAGATCGATCTCGTCATCCTTGATGTGCAGATGCCGGGGGTGGACGGGCTCGAGGTATTGCGACAGATCAAGCAGCGAAAGCCGCTGATCGAAGTCATCATGCTGACCGGCCACGCCACCGTCCAGACGGCAATCGACGGAATGAAGCTCGGCGCCTTCGACTTCCTGGTCAAGCCGACTGAGACGGAAGAGCTGGTGGAGAAGATCAACCGTGCCTTCAGCCGGAAGGCGGAGCACGACCAGCGGATCCGGGAGGCGGAAATCGACGACATCCTGAAACGGCGCGGCTGGTAGATCTTCTTCCTTCGGAGGCAGGAGGCAACATCGAGTGAAATCGATCAAAGTAAAGGACTTGATGGTCTCGCTTGCGGACTATGCGGCAGTGTCTCAGGATGCGACGCTCTACGAAGCCGTACTCGCGCTCGACGAAGCCCAGAAGCGACTCCACCAGGACCGCCACCCTCACCGAGCAGTGCTGGTACTGGATGCCGACGACCATGTGATCGGGAAATTGAGCCAGTGGGATTTCATCAGGGCTCTCGAGCCACGCTACGACGAGATCGTCGACTTGAGCTCGATCGTCCGCTTTGGATTCAGCACCCGATTCATCCGGTCCATGGTGGAGGATCAGGGGCTCTGGCAGAAGCCGTTGGACAACCTTTGCCAGAGGGCTTCCCAGATCAAGGTGCGGAACGTCATGTACACCCCTGCCGAAGGCGAGTACGTGCCAGAGGATTCAACCCTGGACGAAGGAATCCATCAGCTGGTGATCGGTCATCATCAATCCCTGCTCGTCACCAGAGATTCCAGGGTCGTGGGCGTGCTCAGGCTTTCGGACGTGTTTTCCGCAGTCTGCGCGATCATGAAGTCCTCCCAATCTTGATCCTCATGTAGCGCGTCCAGAAGAACCGGGTGAGGATCCAGATCTAGAGGTTGACTGGGAATTCTTGGAATGAGCACTGCAGCAGAACGTGGCCGCGGCGAAGAGCAGGTCGACTGGAAGCGATTCTTCTTCATTCTCCTGGGAATCGGGCTCTTCACGGCGATTCATTTCTCCTCGCCCTGGCCCGATGCCGTGGATCCCGCGGGCGAGCATTTCGCGCTCTCCCGGGAGGGCAAGGGCGCTCTGGCAGTCTTCATGTTGGCGGGGATCTGGTGGGTCTTCGAGGTCGTTCCCATCGGTGTGACCAGTCTCGCCATCGGCATCCTTCAGGCCTCCTTTCTGATTCGGCCAGCCAAGGCAGCCTTCAACGACTTCATGGACCCGTCGGTGATGTTCATCTTCGCCTCCATCGTGGTGGGCACGGTCTTCACCAAGACGGGTCTCACCCGGCGCCTGGCCTTCAGGATGCTGATGGTCGTCGGGGACAGGACCAGCGCGATTCTCCTCGGCTGTTTCGTGGTGACCGCGGCTCTGACCCACTTGATGGCCCACACCGCCGTGGCGGCGACGGTCTACCCGCTCCTGCTGGCCATCAACTCGCTCTACGGGGAAGGAGAAAAACCGACGAGGTTCGGCAAGAGCCTCTTCATGGGCATGGCGTACGTGGCCGGGGCGGGGAGCATCATCACCCTTCTCGGAGCTGCTCGTGGTCCGGTGGCGATCAGCTTCTTCAAGAACATCACGGGCCGCGAGATCTCTTTCTTCGAGCTGACCTGGTACATGTTCCCGATCGGGTGGCTGATGATCTTCGTGCTGTGGGGATTCTTCATGCTTTTCCTCAAGCCGGAGAAGAAGGTCATCCCGGGCCTGCGGGAGAGGGCTCGGGATCTCAGCGCCCGGCTGGGACCGATTTCGCGCGAAGAGGTTCTCGCCGCCGTGATCGTGGGTGGCATGATTCTCGTCATGGCCCTGCGCTCGATCTTCCCGCCCCTGCAGGTTGTCGACAAGACCGCCGTGATCCTGGTCACGACGGTGCTCTTCTTCTTGCTGGGAATCCTGGACATCAACGACCTCGAGGATGTTCCCTGGAACATCATCCTTCTCTTCGGGGGAGCGATGAGCATCGGGCTTTGTCTCTATGAAACCGACGCGGCCAAGTGGTTGGCCATCCACTGGCTGACGATCTTCAAGGAGGCCCACTGGCTCGCTTTCGTGCTCGGGATGGCCTTCTTCGTCATGGTGATGACCAACTTCATCATGAACGTGGCGGCCATCGCCATTTCCCTCCCGGTGGCGCTGGTGATGGCTCCCTATCTCGGAGTGTCTCCTGAGGTGGTCTTCTTCGTCTCGCTGGTGGTAGCGGGGATGCCCTTCCTCCTGCTGGTCGGCGCGGCGCCCAACGCGATCGCCTACAGCTCCAACCAGTTCACCAGCGGGGAGTTCTTCAGATTCGGCGTCCCCGCCAGCTTATTGCTGATGGTCGTGGTCGCCGTGGCCGTACTGGTCATCTGGCCGCTGATGGGCATGCCCGTGACGATGGGGAACTGAACAATTCTCCGGCTACCAATTGATCCACTTCCCCCACTGGGCGCGGAGACGGCGTCTCACCAACCCGTTGTAGGAGGGGGCAAAGGTCAGGATTCGCTCTGGTGAGAGCCTGCGGCCAACGACCTCGATCTCCAGCTTCGCCTGGATGATGTGCTTGCGGATGGCCTCCTCGTGGATCCCCTTCAGTGGCCGGAGTGCCCAGAAGAGCTCCTCGGCCTCCCTGTGCACCGCGGTGCCATAGTCCTCTGGCTCGATTCCAGGAACCTCGTAACCCGTGGCCATGGTCAGATGGATCGGCCGACCCGTGAGGGTCCTGGCGATATACGCCTGTCTGATCGTCTCCTTGGTCTCGTCGATGACGTCGGCACCGAAGAGGGAGATCGGGCGGGTGGGAATGGGGAGATACTGGGAGATGAGGCGAAAGACGCGGCTGACGTTCTCCAGCCCGTACACCCATAGGAGATAGGGGATCAGTATTCCGCTCTGGAGCAGGATCCGCTTCTTCTCGGCGAGGCGCGAACTGCCAACGATGGCTGTCTCGTCTATCTCCTGGTAGAGCATCCCTGCCAGTCCATACATGTAGCTCTTCAGGATCGCCTCGATGTCGTTGAGGTCCAGGAAGCGGATCGGCTTCACCTCGAGGCCCATTTCCACCTTGCCCTGGCACAGCTCGAACTCGTTTGGCGTCAGCTCCTCTCCCGCGACGCGAAGCATGACCTCCTGGATTTCATCGGTGAGGCCTTCTCCCATGAAAAGCACGTCGACGTCGTTCCCTTCGTAGGGATGACCGTGTGAGTAGCTTCCGCGAAGTCCAAGAGCGACGAATTGATCGGGGAACTCGTGTTTGAGACGATCGCCAGTCCGATTGAGGATCTGGAGTAGCCGACGAAAGATCACGTGGTAGCGGCTATTGGAGTCGAGGATCGGGTACTCGTAGAGTATGAAGGAGCGGAAGAACTCCTCCATTTCGCCCCGTGCCCTCTCCGGACTACTTCCCTGCATCCATCATACTCAAGATGGCTGCCCGATCGTCTCTCTCGAAGCCACCCAGGGCCTTCACCGATGTGATCGCCGTGTTGTAGACGATGGAACTCACCGAGCAGGCCCGTTGGAGCACAGTGACCGGCCTCTTCAGGCCCATCAAGATCGGGCCAATCACCTCGGCTCCGCCGAATCGTTCCATCAGCTTGTAGGCGATGTTGCCCGCATCGAGGTTGGGAAAGATCAGTACGTTCGCCTCACCCTTCAAGTGGCAGAAGGGATAGAGATCCTTGAGCAGATCTCCGTCGAGGGCCACGTTCGCCTGCATCTCCCCGTCGATCTCCAGGTCAGGTCTCAAGGACCGCACGATTTCCGTGGCTCGCGCCATCTTCTCGGCGTGGGGATGGCGGACTGAGCCGAAGTTGGAGAAGCTGAGGAGCGCGATGCGAGGCTCCACCCCGAGCTCGCGCACCGAGTCGGCACAGACGATGGCGACCTCGGCGATCGTCTTCTCGTCCGGTTCCAGATTCACGGTCGTATCGGCAAAGAACTTGACGCTGTTCTTCGAGATCACCATGTACATCCCGGCGGCGCGTTCGACCCCTTCCCGGAGCCCGACGATCTCTAGGGCGGGCCTGATCGCGTCGGCATAGTTCCTGGTCTGACCGGTCACGGCTCCGTCGACATCACCCGCGACGAGCATCGCCATGGCAAAATAATTGCGGCCGCGCAGAAGGTTGCGAGCGTCCGGAAGCGTCAGGCCGCGACGGCTCCGCCTCTGGAGGACCAGCTCGCAGTAGCGCCCGAAATCCGGGCTCCCGGTTGGATCGATGATCTCGACTCGGTCCCGGAGATCGAGATCCAGGACACGGAAACAGTCCTCGATGACCTGTGTGGATCCGAGAAGCACAGGCCGGGCGATGCCCTCATCTACGGCGATCTGGCAGGCTCTGAGAATCCGCTCGTCATTGCCCTCCGGGAAGACAATGCGCCTCGGACTCGCCTGGGCCTTCTGGATGAAGACTCTTACGATCTGTTGCGCGGGACTCAAGATCCGCTGCAGGCGCTCTCGGTGCTGGTCTGGATCGAGCTGCCGGCGGGCGACCCCGGTCTCCACGGCAGCCTGAGCCACGGCCGGCGGCACCCGAAACAGGATGCGCTGGTCGAGGGGCTTGGGCAGGATGTGCTCCATCCCAAAGCGCGTGACCTGTTCGCCATACTCCTCGGACAACTCCTTCGGCAGATCTTCCCGCGCCAGTTCGGCGAGCGCTCGGGCGGCTGCGAGCATCATCTCGCTGTTGATCGTCGTCGCACGCACATCCAGGGCCCCCCTGAGAATGAAGGGGAAAGCCAGGCTGTTGCTGACCTCGTTGGGGCAGTCGGTTCGCCTGGTCGCCATGATCAGATCGTCCCGCACCGAGCGGGCCTCGTGGTACGAGATCTCCGGGTCCGGGCTGGCCAGCGCAAGAATGACTGGTCTTTCTGCCATGGAGGCAACCATCTTCGGGGTCACCAACCCCCCTACGGAGCAGCCCACCAGGACGTCTGCCCCCTGCATCGCGTCGGCGAGCGTTCGCGCCTCTGTCTCTCGCGAAAAACGAGCCTCGTAGGGATTCATTTCCCCCTTGCGACCCTCGTAGAGCACGCCCCGGTCATCGATCATCAGAACGTTCTCGAGACCCGCACCCAGCTCGAGCAGGAGGTTGCCGCAGCCTATGCCAGAAGGTCCGGTGCCGGCGATCACCAGACGGATATCCTCGACCCTCTTTCGCTGCAGCTCGAGAGCATTGAGAAGCGCCGCCACACAGACGGTCGCCGCCCCATGCTGCTTGTCGTGGAAGACTGGGATCCGCATCTGGCTCCGCAGCTCCTCCTCGATGAAGAAGCACTTGGGGGAGACGATGTCCTCGAGACAGATCGCCCCGAAAGTGGGCTCGAGAAGCCGGACCGCGGAGATGAATTCCTCGGGATTCTGAGTGTCGAGCTCGAGATCGAAGCCATCGATGTCGGCGAAGCGCTTGAAGAGAACGCTCTTGCCTTCCATCATCGGCTTGGCGGCCAACGGGCCAATGTCACCTAGAGTAAGGACTGCACTCCCATCCGTAATCACCGCGACCAGGTTCTGCTTGGCCGTGTATTCATAAACCTTGTCTGGATTCTCGGCGATGAGATGACACGGCTCGGTCACGCCGGGCATGTAGGCGCACATGAGATCGCGCTGCGTCAAGACCGGCTTGGTCACGGTCACTTCGATCTTCCCCGGCCGTTCCCTGGAGTGATAGTCAAGTGATTCGAGCCGACGTATCATCGTCCTTTCCTCCACCGCTTCATCGGGTGCCCGACCCGCAAGCGACAAGATAAGCAATCAACATACGCCGATTCCAGTCTCCCTGTGTTCTGCGCGCCAAAAGGGGCTCTGATCTGGTAGGCTTCCGCTGGCGCCCGCTCCGCAGGGAGCGCGAGCCGGGCGCGCTACTCGAAGTGCGCGACAGACATGCCCCAGTGCGACGAAGCAATCCGCGAGCTCCTCGAAGGCAACGAACGCTACCGCCACGGGGTGACGCGCAAATACGGCCATCACATCGACCGCGACGCGCTCGTGGGGGAACAGCATCCGATCGCTGCGGTGCTGAGCTGCTCAGACTCCCGGGTCGTGTGCGAAGAGCTGTTCGACCAGGGTCCGGGCAAGCTCTTCGTCGTGCGGGTGGCGGGGAACTTCCTGAACGCCGACGGTCTCGCGTCGATCGAGTTCGCGGTGGACGTCCTCGGTGTGCAGGTAGTTCTCGTCCTGGGCCACTCTTCGTGCGGGGCTGTCTCCGCAGCCATCGAAAGCCTGCGAGAGGGCGCCAAACTCCCGGGGCACCTCCCGGACCTGGTGAGTGCCCTTCGGGAGCCGGTGATCCGCTGCCAAGAGCTGGACGGAGACCTGCTCTCGAATGCGGTGCGCGAAAACGTGCGAATGACGGTGGAGCACTTGGCGGCTGCGGAGCCAGTGATCGCAAGCGGCGTTCGTTCAGGTGCATTTCGGGTGGTCGGCGGCGTCTTCGACCTCTCGACCGGAGCCGTCTCTCTACTCCCTTGAGGTTGGCTGGGCTCCCGGCGCACCGCCACCGCCGGCTCTTGCGTCCTTCTCTGTTGAGGGTCGGCGCCATACCCATTTCTCTACCGCTGCTGCTCGCAGAGCGCCTCGGCAAGGCTAAGAGCACTCTCCTCGCTTCTGGTGGGGGGCGAGAGGCGCGTGTAGAGGTCCAAACCGCCAGGGAGGCTCTCATCCCGCACGATCGCGGTCGCCCGACAGCGTCTCTTTCTAGGGTCGAAGTGGTACTCGACGCGAACTTCTCTGATGATGCCGGTCTTCCCAGTGAGAAAGCCGCGTTCCATCTCGACCTTCCCAGGTCGGCCGCAGGAGAAGACTTCTTCCTGGTTCGGGAGAATTATCCGGTCGCTGCGTTCGCAACCAGCGTTCTCACAGCACCCGATGCCGTGCCTCACTTTGGTGCCTCTTTTCGCGAACGCTTCCAGGTGCTCCGGTGGGGCTACCTGGCTCGCTGCAGTCCGCACGCGTGGCGCACCGTCAACTCACTCGAATGGGTGCATGGGAGCCCCAGATGATGTTTGGTCCTCGGGAGGTAACGGGGGCGCCCCAAAGCCCACTCCCCGCCCCTGAGCGGGGATCTCGCGGGGCTAGGCCCTGGGGCACAGGGGCGCTGAAGGTTACGCCGGAGGACCGTAGCGACCATCGGCCGGGTGAATCTCCCAGCTCCACCGCGGGAGTCATCCGATCCGGAGTAGTCCCATCGCCGAACTTGATCAGAAAGCGGCGGTTTCCTATCGATCCGTGTGATTGCTCTGACAAACAACCAGCTCTTCGAGCCTGGCCCCTCCATCAGAGAGGTCGAGCCCACCCTTGAGCCGGCGCACAGCCAGCCGGTCGAAGCCCCAGGGCGACGAGACAACTGCGGAAACCGACGACACCATTGGGAGGGGATCGCTTTTACGAATCGAATGGGTGTCTCGCCAAGCATCGGAGTCTAGAGGCCCGAGAACCTGAGCGCGTCGGATTCCCTACCCCCGATCGCGTAACAACCACCACACTCCTGGCTCCGCATGGATCCGTCGGCCTGTACGGTTGGCGATGATGTCACACTGGCCTTAGGAGGGAAGTGGAGGAGGAACTCACGGCGGTGCGTCCGCGACTGGGGGGACCCCTATCTACTTCTTCCATCGCCCGCTCCGCGTTTCTGCGCCTCTGACCGAAACCCCGGTCAAGGCCTGAAATGGGGGCGGGAGGGGTTGGCCCGCCGTCATCGGCGGCACCTCCCTCCTCCAAGCCTGCGTTTGGGCCTTGATGATGCCAGCGGCTAGCCCGCTTTTCTCACCAGCTCGCCGCTCCTCGATCGCGGCGCTGTCCGCGCGACTCGGGATCGTGAGGTGATGACGGACGGCGGCCACTGGGTCGAAAAGAGCGACGCGAAGGGCACCGGCTTCCACCGGTAGGCCTCTCAGGGGCGTCAAGGAACTGGCGCAGCTCTTGGTAGCGGTCGCGAAGCTCCTCTTGGAGCAACTCTGCCTCCTCGACGTCCGCGGACACCTTTGCCTCCGCAACTGGGACCAAGCGGCGCATTCTGCGACGAAGCCGCTTCCAGAGGTTCTCGAGCCGCTCGCGACGATCTCTCACCTCCGGGTCATGGAACTGCAGTCGAGGCAAGAGTTCCCTCCTCGTCTGCTTGAGTTCCTCGAAGTTGTCCCGGAGTTCGTCGATCACGTTCACCATCTTCCGCCCACTCACAACTTCACCCTCGTTCGCATACGAGAGGGACGTTGCGTCCCCCCCGGAAAGCGATCATCCTCGGCTCCCTGCGAGGCGTGCTCGTAAGCGACTGGTTCACAGGAACGCGCCAAGAGCTCCTGCAGGCATTGGAGCAGCCGCGGGCCAGTCCACGGATCGTCCAGCAAGGAATACTCGCAGCCGATGCGTTCCAGAGCCCAGCAGACCGCAAGGGGTGTCATTCTTGACCCAGCAGCTGGGTCACGGTTGCCTGCAGTTAACGCGAGGACTCGGAGGCCCGGCTGCAGAGAGAGGACGCGCTTAAGGGACATGTCCAGTCCAGGGTCGAGCAGCGATGGTCCGAGGACCAGGACATCGAACCGTAGGTGTGGGGCATTGCAGAGATCCAGAGCGCGCGCGGCGGATCGAGCTGAGATCACTCCTATGCCCATGTTCTCCAAGACGGCCTTCGCCGCGGCGCGCGTAAGCCCATCGCTTTCTGTTAGAAGAACCTTCACTTCTCCGAGCCCCTTCGTGTAAGAGGCGCCAAGCTTCCCATAGCCATTTTCAAGACCCATCGAGTCCTCAGGTGGCGGCTCCTTCTCGAAGCAAGAGTCGTGCCGCAGGCAAAGCTTTCTGTGGTGAGCTCGGAGCTCCTCTACTCCGAAATTCGGAGGCGAAAACTCCGATACTACGCTCGACCTCTTCGGATGGAGGTTGGACTTCACCCGGTCTCGTGGACACCTCAGAGGCTAGGATTGAGGCGGCCGGAGGAGTCCCGTGAGCCAGCAACGAAAACGCCCCCGGCCTAACTAGCCGAGGACGTTCACAAAACCTGGAGCACGAGACCGGGTTCGAACCGGCGACTTCCACGTTGGCAACGTTCCCGAAGAGCCCGAAAAGCCTGAGGATTCCAGCTAGGAAGCCGCAAGGAGCCGCACCAAGCCGCAGCAGCGTGCCCGTTTGGGCACGCAGTGGGCACGCGGTTCGAGCAGTTCCGGGGTGACCTCGATTCTCACTACGCTCGATGGGGCGAGCCGGACTCGAATCCAGCCGCGATCTTTGAAACTGTTTTCATTACAAATACTTAAATGCATTAGTTGCGGCTCGAGAACTGCGTGTTCGCCGGGTGCAGCGTTCTCGTCAGAAGCCCGCTCTTCCCCACCGCTCAGTCGTGCTGGTCTTTCATGTAGTGAATGATTATCATTCACTACATGAAAGAGCCCACTTATCGTCCGCGGGCGCTCGCGCCCGCCGTCGAACGCGCTCTCGAGACTCACCCGGTCGTCGTGCTCTCCGGAGCTCGACAGACCGGGAAGACCACTCTGGTTCGCAACCTACCCTCCGCTGCCAACCGAAGCCTCCAGAGCCTCGATGACTTCGACGTCCTGGAACTCGCTCGGGACCGTCCCGAGGACCTTCTCGCCCGGGGTAGACGACTGACCCTCGACGAGGTCCAGCGCGTCCCCGAACTGCTCCTCGCCATCAAACGGGACGTCGACGCCCGGCGCCAGCGCGGGCGCTTTCTTCTCACCGGATCTGCGAACCTGCTGCTGATGCGTCAGGTCGCCGACTCGCTGGCCGGCCGTGCGGTCTATCTCCTGCTTGCGCCGTTCACGGCCGGCGAGAGACAGGGCGAGGGCCGCCTGCCACCGTGGTCAGAGGTCGCGTCCTGCCGTCGGGGAGCGGAGGTCGCCCAACGCATCAACGAACTCCCTGCCGCCGACTGCAACTGGCAGCGCGAGATCCTGAGAGGGGGGATGCCGCCCGCATCGCTCGCCCGCTCCGCCCGCGAGCGCGCCCAGTGGTTCGACGGGTACGTACAGACCTATCTCGAGCGAGATCTGCGGGATCTCTCACAGATCGCCTCCCTGCCGGATTTCCGCCGTCTGATGGGTCTCGCCGTGCATCGGCTCGGGCAGCTCTTGAACCAGAGCGAACTCGGTCGTGATGCGGGGATCTCCCAAGCGACGACGCATCGCTACCTCGGTCTGTTGGAGACCACGTTCCAGGTCCACAAGGTGACACCCTACTCCGTCAATCCCTCGAAGCGACTCATCAAAGCGCCGAAGCTCTACTGGGCGGACTCGGGTCTCGCGGCACATCTCGCGGGAGTAAGCAGCGTCAATGCGTTGCGCTCCAGCCCTCTCCTCGGTGCGTTTGCAGAAAACGCCGTGCTCTCTGGACTCCTCACCTGGCGCGAGGCAACCCATCCTCGGTCGGAGATCCACTACTGGAGAACGGCCGGCGGAGCAGAGGTCGACTTCGTGGTGGAGCGCGGACCCAGGCTGATTCCGCTCGAGATCAAGACGGCGCGCCGAATCCGAATCAGCGACATTCGGCACTTGGAGATCTTTCTCGACGACTACGGCAAGCAGGCGCCGTGGGGAGCCGTTCTCTACGACACGGATCGAGCCCATGTGATCACGCGCCGCGTGATCGGGCTCCCGCTATCACGGTTCCTCTGATCTCGCGCTCTCCGGTTTCATCCACAGCGGTTTCTCGATCGGCGGAACTCGCACGCGCGTGCGACTGGATCGCCTTCAGCCTGTGGGGCTACCGCAGCACTTCTTGAACTTCCGACCGCTCCCACAAGGACAGGGCGCGTTGCGTCCGGTTTTCGGCTGTGTTCTGCGGTAGGTGTCCGGAGACTCGCCGAAGAGGTCGAATTCGTCTTCGTCCGGCTTCATCCGGGACGCCAGCGTGTCCAGCTCGAGTTTCCGGGATTCGAAGCGGGCGCGTCTCTCCTCCGCACGCTGCCGCCAGGCGTCGGCCTCCGGAAGCTCCACACCGAGCAACCCGGCCACGGGGAGCACCTCCTGCTCCAACGAGGCGGCGCTCTCATCGTAGCCGCGATCGATCTCCTCCAGGATCACCGGCAGGCCTCGCAGGGAGAACTGCTGGCAGAGGCCCAGGCAGAGCCAAACGCGGATGCCGCTGTCGCGCTCGGTGCCGAGCAGATCCAGGAGCGCCTCCTCGGAGGCTTCCGATTTGATGACCGCCAACACGCCGGAGGCATAGTTGCGGAAGTTCCAGTCCTCCGCAGAGAACACCGACTGGATGAGACGCGAGGCGCTCGGGTCCCCGATGCGGGCGAGCGCTCGTACCGCGCACTCCAGCAAGTAGTCCGTGTCGATGCGGAACTTGTCGACGAGCCGGGGAATCGCTTCGTGGATGCCTCGAGCCCCGGCGAGCTCGACCACGAAGATCTCCTGCCAATCCGAGGCGCCATCCGCCGTCAGCAGCTCACAGATCTTGGCGATGCCCGGCTCAGCGTGGCCGCTGAGTGTGTCGATCAGGTCTTCGGCATAGCTGTGATCGATCTCCCCGACGTATCGGTCCCTCGATCGGTCCGCGAGGTCCTCGAGCTCACTCCAGAGCTTCTCTGCAGGCCAAGTGTAGAGCTCGCGGCGTCGATGAAGCCGCTCCGCGGTCTCGGCAAGGAGGTTCGGTGCATCGAGGATGGGCGCTTCATGCCGATTCAGGAGATCGGCCGGAGCACGCCCGATGAGCGCGTTCAGATGAAATGCGGCGACATCGTCCTCGATATCGCTGAGCGACATGAGCACGCCATCCAGCGATCTTTCGGTGAGCCGGAAGCGCTGGCAGGCCACGAGCCCGGCTCGGACCTCGTGAGGCCCGTAGCGTCGCATCGCTTCCAAGACCATCGGAACCAGATCGGGATCCTGCGACCTGTCCATCCCGAAAACGCGATTCTGGTGGAATCACGGCCAGTTATTGAGTCGCAGCTGGGCTGGAAACGGAGTCACGGTTGGGTCTACACGGGCATGAGCGGGGAAACCCGGGATACAGACAAGACCTAGACCTCACGGACCACCGCGCCAGCCCTCGACCCTACCGGCGTCAGGCTGCCGGAGCGCTGGCGAAGAAGCGACGCCGGTAGAAGGCGGGCGGGCTCAGTCCGAGCCAGAGCGAGCCCACGATGGCGAAATAGAGCAGGCCGCGCACGAGCCTCGCCGCGGCGGCGGGCTCCGCCCAACCGTGGGCTCCGAGCCAGCCGACCAAGACGGCGAGGAGACAGATCCCGACGAAGGCGCTGGTGGCGACGCACCAGAGAAGGAAACGATGCGAGACCTGGCGATCGGCCAGCCCGAGCGCCGCCCGCCTCTGCGAACGCCGCCACTCGAGCGCGGTCTCGACGGCGGACCACGCGAAGGGCACGGCGAAGGCGAGCTGTGCCGCGCAGGCACTGGCGAGGGCGTAGTCGTACTCCCACCACCGCGGCTGGGCGACCCGGTCCCAAGCCAGAGTCGCGAACAGGGGCGCGACGCACCCCACCGCGCCGGCCAGCGCTGCGGCGCTCCGGGGACGAAAGACACGCCACAGAAAGAACCCCAGAAGCGCGAGCCCCGCACGCATCAAGCTCTCCGCAATGAGCCAGATCGAGTAACCCGCGAGTGAATCGGGGAATTTGGAGGCAATCGGGAAGAGCCCCACGCCGATTCCGCCGATGAAGATGGCCCCGACCCCGAGAGCGTGAGACCCCACTCGCGTGCCGGGCGGGGCCGCTCGCAGCACGGCAACGCCCGCGGCGAGTCCGCCCACCGCGAAGAAGAGCTTGCCGAGCCACAGGACCCAGTCCGAGAGAGCTTCCATGGCAATCCTGATTTCGGCACGACTGGCGTAGGGCTTGAGGAGGGCATGGAGCCTTTGGATCGGCGCGGGTGACAATTCCCTACTCTAATGGGTGATATGGCTGAGAGAGGAGGAGCCTCCACTCAACTGTCCCGGTCAAATACTCGGAGCTTCCCGCCACTGCTTGCGTTCTCTGACCGTAGGGGCAGATGAGTCTACGCGGTACGCTTGAGACATTCCTATCACACGGGAGCCTCAATGGGCGCACTACACCACGTCACCGCCCTCCGCCGGCAGCAGTCGGCTGCCTGCAATCTTACTGGGCGGAGCGTGCGGTGAGCTGGTTCACGTAGCTGGTGAGTCGCTGCTGATCCGTTGCATCCATGCTCAGTATCCGCGATCCGATTGCGAATCGGCCTGAGTCGGTCGAGCTCGCCTGAACGACCCGACCCGTCACGGAGATCGTCCCGTGCGGCCCGGGCAATTTCAGTGTCACCTCGATCAGGGCGCCTGGCGGTGGCCTCCGATCCGTGAGAAAGCGCAGCCCGCCCATGCTGAGCTCCACGCAGGTCAGGGGCATCAACTCGCTCCCAAGGATCTGCACGGAGCCCTCGACATCGGCGCCGACCCGATGGTAGGAACGGCAACTTTTTCCGAAGAGGCGGACCTGGTTCTTCCCCTCGGCCTTTGCGGCATACATCGCCCGGTCCGCACAGCCAACCAGCTCGCCTGTCTCTCGCGCGTCGCCCGGAAGCGTCGCCACACCCACGCTGGCCGTGAGCCTACCTCCAGGCTGCGTCTGCTGGTTGGGGAAGCCGTACTCGTCGATCTTCGCGCGGATCCGCTCGGCCACGACCTGAGCGCCCTTCTTGGGAGTCGCGGGCAGGATCAAGGCGAACTCCTCTCCGCCATAGCGCGCCGCGATGTCCGCCCTGTGCAAGGTCGCCGTCAACAAGCCGGCGATTTCCCGTAGAGCCACGTTCCCGATTTCGTGACCATTCTCATCGTTGTAGTGCTTGAAGTCGTCCACATCGAGCATGGCGAGGGACAGCGGAGTATTGGTGCGCTCGGCTCTCGAGATCTCGTAGCGCAGGAACTCGCTGAAGAAACGGTAGTTGTACAAGCCGGTGAGCTCGTCCCGGTAGGCGGAAGCCCGGGTCTCCTCAAACAGCTTCAGCTCGATGAGCTTCGGGTTCTCGAGCTTGCGATTGACCTGCAGAAAGTAGCTGGCGAGTGCGACGCGGAGGTCGACGGGCGAGCCCAACCGCTCCTGCATGGTTTCGCGGTGCGCGACGATCTCCTCCCAGCAGCGCTTCGCTTCCTCTCCTTCGAAGTACAGATGGCAGAGCATGAAGATCAGCTCGGAGTAGGCCACCGTCCGGGGCCGCAGGCCACCCTCGGTGCAGCTCAGTGGCCCGCTTGCAGGCTCCTGCCATGTGGGAGCCTGCAAGCTCGCGGATTCCTTCACCGCTGACGTTCCTTTCTCACCGACAGGTTGGCGGTTCGAGTTCGCTCGTCTTCTCCAGCCTTTTCAGGCGGTTGCAGCGCCCTCCCTCCGGCACACCGGGTCCCCTCCCAATGTGGCCGGCGCCCAAGCCGATCGGTCTGGCCCTCCGGCCTCCGATACTTCAAGGCGCGGCGCCGGGGCTCCGATGTCAGAGTTCGGAGCTCCGTCTTGAAGGTCTTCGTCCTGCTGCCAATCCTTTCTTGTGTTGCCTACTGCGTCCTGGCGACTGCGATCCTGGTCCGCGATTCCCGCCACCCCGCTAACCGCACGGGGGCCTTTCTCTGCGCGGCGGGCGCCCACTGGGCGCTGTGTGAGGCGCTTTGGAATTCGGCCCACGACGCCCAGGCGGTTCTTCTTCTCGTCAAGCTCTCTTCGTTGGGCTGGGTAACGATCGGTCCGATCGCGCTGCATCTGTTTCTCATTCTGACGAGTCACCCAGCCCTTCGCTGGCGACCGCTGCTTCCCTCGCTCTACGGCCTTGCCGGCGCGTTCGTGCTGCTCGATCTCGCGACGCCCTGGCTACACCCCTCCGTCGTGCAGACCGATTGGGGTTGGGGCTACACCGTCGGCCCGCTCTTCCCGGCGGCCTACCTCCTGACCTCGTGCACGCTATTTGCGGGCGCTTTCCTCGCTCTTCGCGACTTCCGCTCCACGACGCCATCGGCCGAGCGGCGCCAGGCCTACATGCTGTTCGCCGGGGTCGCGCTACCGCTGGTGATCGGAACGTGGACGGACGGTGTGCTTCCTGCGATGGGGCATGTCGCGCCCCGCCTGGGGACAACCGCTATCACCCTGCTGGTAGGTGCGATGGCGTGGAGCTTCTACCGCTACGGCTACTCGTTGATGGCGCCCGGAGCCTTCGCGTCCAAGATCCTGACGACGCTACCGGATGGCGTCGCGCTGCTGCGCCTCGACGGACGCATCCGCATCGCCAATCCGGGAATGGAACGGCTGCTCGGAGCCGAGCCTGGGACCCTGGAGGGTCGCACCATGGCGGACTTGCTGGAGGAGGCCGAGATCGATCCTTCGGACGGGCTTCGCGAGCAAGAGACCCTCTTGCGCTCCTTGGCCGGCGATCTAGTGCCGGTATCGGTCTCCATGTCGCAACTCTACGACAGACAGCAGAACCAGATCGGCCTAGTCCTGGTGGCGCGCGATCTGCGAGAAATCGCGAACCTGCGCAGTCGCCTCATCGTATCCGACCGCCTCGCCGCTGTGGGCCAGCTCGCAGCCGGGATCGCCCACGAGATCAACAACCCGATGGCCTACGTGCGCGCCAACCTGTGTGCCATGGTGAATCTCCTCGACACAGTACACGCGAAGCTCTCCGCGAGGCTTGTCCACGAGCTCAACGCGGAGATCGAAGAGGGGCGCGAGCTCATGAACGAGAGCGTCGAGGGTGTGGACCGGGTCGCCACCATCGTTCGCGACGTCAAGGACTTCTCCCGCGCCGACGGCGGAGATCACGAGCGCATCGCCTTGCAGCCCCTACTCGACGCGGTGCTGCGGGTGGCAAAGCCACAGCTTCCGGCCGGCTGTCGCATCGAGCGCTACTACGCGGAAATCCCCGAAGTCGGTGGCTGTTCCCAGGAACTCAAGCAGGTCTTTCTCAACCTTCTCATCAACGCCTCCCAGTCCATCGATCGGCAAGGCGCGATCCGCATAGGTACTGCGTATGAAGCGGGTTGTGTCATTGTGTCCATCGAGGACGAGGGCTGCGGGATTCCGGACGACGCCATCGAGCACATCTTCGATCCCTTCTTCACGACCAAGCCGGTCGGGCAGGGGACCGGCCTGGGCCTCTCCATCTCGTACCAGATCGTCCGAAACCATGGCGGCCAGATCACCGTCGACTCGCAGCCCGGCGCTGGCACGACCTTCCGGGTCGCGTTGCCGGAACTGCGCGGAGAGGCCTGATCCACTTCTCACCCTGTTGCATCTCAGAAACTTCCGCACTCCCCCCGCTGGAATTGCGACGTCCCAAAATCATGACCTCCTGCACAGACGCCACAGGTCGCCATCCGGTTCGCCTTCATTCGCTCCTGGCTCGCCCTCACCCGCGCGGCGGCAAGATCGATGACCACCCTGTCCGCGTTGCCGAAGTACATCTCAGTCAGCAATCGAGGCCTATCATAGAAGAGCTCAATCAATTCAGGGGCATCGCAACTGCAACGCTTCCGCTCCAGAATGTCCTGAAACACAGCTGGGCTTCGGTCGCGTCTGGGCGTAGGTTGCGAGTTGCTGCCGCAGGGCCAGTTCGACGATTGCTTGCTGATTGCGGCTTCGGAAGAAGGCGAGCATAGAGCGAAGGAGCATGGTCATGAGATCGAGCAAAGCCTGCACGGTGAGCGCGATGCTGCGCCATTCCCGCGCTCAGGCACAGGTTGATTCTTTCCTCGATCTTGCCGTACCCTGAGTGGCTGGGCGGGCGAGAGCGAGGAGGAGAAAAGCCCAGCAATTTCGGGAAGTACCGATTGTGAGGACGCACAACGGCCAAGGGATATCCTACGGGCTACCGCGCCCGCCCCCGACCCTACCAACCGTGGCGGCCCGAACGCCCGGCCCTAGACCTCCAACGCGCGCTGACGTTCCTCAGCGTAGACCTGAAGAAGCGCCTCCGTCTCGGGAGGCGTTCCCTCGAAGCGGACGGCCATGCCGATGGGTAGATTGCGCTTCATCAGGTTGCCCGGAACGTTGGTGAAGACGACACGTCCCATTGTGCGCACGGTTGCCATGGGAAGGGGAATCTTCGCCGCTACGACCGTGCGGCGCAGGGCGGGAGCGGGAGTCGCCAGGAAGGCGCCCTTGGCGGAGATCGAATAGACCCGTGCCTCCTTGGGGCGCTTTCCCACGCGGAGGTCGACGGACCAGGAGGCGGGTGCCCGCAGCGCGCGTCGCCGCGAGGCGCGGGGGATGTGCCCAGCCATCGCGCGGTTGATTTGAAAGCGAAGTGTGTGAGCATCGACCGGCTCCCACAGCGCGAACTCTACGCCCGAGTGCGCCAACTCCCTGCGCGTACGGGATGGCGGCCAGCTCCCGCTCACCAGGAAAACGAGGTGCCGAGCGGCGGAGATTTTCTGCAACGCCTCGAGCGCGGACCGTAGGTTCGCAGCGGGGAGGTCCGGTGGGATCACCGCAGCGCTCACGGTGTAGCGGGGATCACACAGGAACTGCTTCGCTTCTTCCGTGGTCTTGGCACGAACCGCCAGGTAGCCCAGGCGACGGACACGCGAGGCGAGCACGTGCATCGACTCGCCGCCCGCATCGATGAGGAGCAGCAGCTTTCGGCCGGCCACGAAACCCCCTTCTGTAGTCCCACCCTGAGAGGTCGGTGCGCGGCGAAGAGCTCGGCGTGATCGATCGCACAACAGCTGCTGTACCCGTCTGTTCGCTGAACTCATCCGGAGTCTCATCCACATCTTCGAGTGAAGGTGACGGTGCCGTTCGCCGCCTCCGCCCAGAACCGCAGCGGACACCGTGAGCTGGATCACGCTGGAGCCGTAGCGGTCATCACGATCCAAGGGAGTACGCCTCGCGGACACACTGCGGTCGCAGGCTCGGAACCCGTACTGCTGCGCGATGTGGAAGCGATAGGTGTGATGCTGCACACCGCCTCGCGGGCGAGTCCGCGCTAGGCCCCACTTGAAGGGGTGCGGCGGTGCTCTACGAGCTGGCTCTCGTCGGGACGATTGGCGTTTGTGGGTGGATCGCGCTCGACCTCCTGGTCGCAGCGGCATGGCGCCACCGGATTGCGAGCGTTGCGACCCTCGCCGTCGCCGCGCTTTGCTGGGCTGCGGGCGAGCTCTTCGTTCGGCACGCAGAGGCGCCATCCGATGTAGTTGCCGCTCGGCGTCTTCTCTTTCTGGGCGTGAGCGCGCTTGGGCCGGCGTGGCTCTGGAGTGCGCTGGAAGCGCGATCCCCGGGATGGGTCCGGAAGCGGTGGTGGGTCCTGGGTGCGATCGCACTCCTGCCGCTCGCGAGCTACTCCGCGCTCTACTGGGATCGGGCGACGCTCTTTCTCGATTGGTATGCCAAGCCGGCGACGCACGGTCCGCTGTTCTTTGTCCACGGTGCCTACGCGTGGAGTCTGGTTCTCCTCGGCCTGCACGTTTTCCTGCGCTCGCTCGCCGACATCGGCGTCCCTCGCAGCGGAAGTGATCGCTGGCTGATCACGGTTGCAGTGCTGGGACCCCTCCTCGCGAACGTGGCCTACGTGGGGCTCGGCGTGCCGCATCTGGATCCTACACCGATCGTGCTCGGTGCGTCAGCGGTCGCCGTCCGCACCGTCGTGCTCGACCTCACGTGGGCTGCTCACTACCTGCCGTTCTCGCGAGGTGAAGCCGTCGAGCAGATGGAGACGGGATTCCTCGTTGCCGACCGGCGCGGCCAGGTGGTGGACTGCAACGCCGCGGCGAAGACCTGGTTCGAGGGCGGAAACCCGGAAGGTCGCCCGATTGGCGAAGTTCTCGAGGAGATGCGAGCCCGAACCTCCCTGGAGTTCGAAACGGAGGGATTCTGGCTCAAGCGGCGAGGGCAGGTCGTAGGTGTCGGAGCGGTGATCGCGGATCGCACGGCGGTGAGGCGGAGCGAGCGCGAAATCGAGATGACGAATCGCCAGGCGGCAGTTGGGCACCTCGCCGCGGGCGTTGCGCATGAAGTGAACAACCCCCTGACGTACCTCTCGGCCAACCTGGCTCTCCTGGAGCCCTTCGTCCAGGAGGCCGCGGATCCCACCCGCCGCGGAGCCCTACCGGCCGAGGTCCACTCGGTGGCAGAAGACGCCGAAACGATGATCTCCGAATCCCGGGAAGGAGTTGAACGGATCCGGCTCATCGTAGAGCAGCTCAGGATGTTTGCCGAGAAACGCGACGACGAATCGGTACGACACCCTGTCGATCTCTCAAGGCCGACTGAGAGGGCCGTGGCAATGGCGCGCTTCGGTCGGAAGGAGATCGCGGTCCGACTGAAGCGCACCGGGAGCGTGCCGACCATCTACGCGGCCGAGTCGGAGGTGGTGCACATCGTCTTTCACCTGCTGCTGAACGCGTTCCAGGCGAGCGAGGAGGACGCCGTCATCGAGGTCGAGCTGGGCAATCGGGAGGGCGGCGCCGTCGTGAGCGTGTCCGACCGAGGTCCCGGCATCCCCGCAGCCCATCTGCCGCACATCTTCGACCCCTTCTTCACGACGGGCCGCCCTGGACGTTTCGGCCTGGGCCTCAGCCTCAGCTGGGAGTTGGCTCGCCAGAACGGGGGCTGGATCGAAGCGGAAAACCGCCCGGAAGGCGGCGCGGTCTTCACGCTCTGGTTCCCTGCGGGCGAGGCTTCACCGGAATCAGACCACACGCTCGCGGTGTCCAAGCGCGCCTCGAAAGGTCCCCGGGCGCGGGAGCACTCCGAGTCATAGTGGTGCTGCGCTTCAAGGCGTCCTGAAACGGGCATTTTGCCGGCTGCGATGGCCCGGGATCCGTTGAGCCTCTCCGATAGACTCCCCGATTGCCGGCCCTGCCGATACGGGTGCGATGACGAGTCTCCGCACCCGATGCAGCTACGTGCGAGTGCTCTTCATGAGCGGTCACTCTCGCGGGACATCCAGAGCCGGCTGCTCGGGAAGTCGCGCGTTGGCAAGCTGCGAAAGCCCTTCCGTCTAGCGGAGCTTCCATCAGCCCCTCGCGACGGAGTGCCCTGAGCCCAATCCCAGTAGTACGCTGGCAAACTCCTTGGCTAGAGAATCTCGCGTAATACAGTGACATTCGCTACACTCCTGCGCGGGGGGACAGGGAATGGCACGTCGCGACTTCGAGGGTCTTGAGCGGCGCCGCATGCGAGCGGTGCGATTGTTCGAGCAAGGCGAGACGCAGTCGTCGGTGGCGCGGCGCCTGGAGGTAAGCCGCACGACCGCGATGCGGTGGGCCCAGGCATGGGAGCAGCAGGGCCCGGAAGGCTTGCGAGGGGCCGGGCGGGCTGGGCGGAAGCCTCGGCTTTCGGAAGAGCAGCTCCAGCAGGTCGAGGAGGTGTTGCTCGGGGGCCCTCGCGGATCGGGCTACCCCACCGAATACTGGACGCTTTCTCGGGTGGCGGAGATCATCGAACAACTCGCGGGGGTTCGCTACCACCCGGGCCACGTGTGGCGCGTGCTCCGCAAGCTGGGGTGGTCGCGGCAGAAGCCCACGACGCGGGCACGTGAGCGCGACGAGGCGGCGATCGAACGCTGGGTCAAGACGACTTGGCCGGCGGCAAAAAAACGCCGCACGCCAAGGCGCAACGATCGTCTTCGTCGACGAGAGCGGATTCTCGGAGCGGCCCTCGGTCCAGTGCACGTGGGCGCCGCGGGGACAAACCCCGGTCCTAGAACATCGCTTCGGCCACTGGAAGCACCTCTCGGCGATTGGAGGAACGGCCTACTCCCCTCACGGTCGTCGAGCCCGCTTCTTCCTCCGCCTGGTCCCCGGGGCCGTTCGCTCCGAGCACGTCATCCAGTTCCTCAAGCAGCTTCACCAGCACCTGCCCGGACCCGTCATCGTGATCTGGGATGGTGTCAACCCTCACCGAAGCATCGCCACCCGCCGGTTCGTCGCACAAGAAACGCACTGGCTCACGCTCATCCGGCTGCTGGCCTACGCCCCTGACCTCAATCCGGTCGAAGGGGCCTGGTCCTGGTACAAGCGAACCGTTGCCGGCAACTTCTGCCCCGAAGGCCACAGACCGCTCCGCCGCACCCTCCGTCTCGCCCGCCGGCGACTCAACCGCCGGCGATCGCTCCTGCTCGGCTTCCTCCACAAGAGCGGTCTTTCCTTGCCTTGAATGTCACTGTATTACGCGAAACTCTCTAGCTCGATGTCAAGCAGCCGGCCGGATCTGCCGATCAAGGCGACACTGAGCGGGAGCTCCGATGAAAGACTCCTCCGCCGCGATTCTGGCTGCATACTGCAAGGCCAACCTGCGTTTCCTCGAGGCAGATCCGGAGCTCGGTTCGCGCGCTCTGAGGCTGATGTCCGAGGCGACGCTTCAGGCCATTCGCTCGTCTGGCCGACTCGAATGGCTGCAGTGGGCCTACGTGGTGGAGGCCGCCGAAGCGCTCTTCCGGGCGGCGGGTTCTGAGGAGGGGGTGATCAAGCTGGCGCGCCGCTCGCTCGCATCCACATTTGATGAGCCGTTCTTCCGACCCATCATCAGCGGCGGCCTCGCGGTCCTGGGTCGCTCGCCCGACCGGCTCGCCCGCTGGCTCCCCACCGCGTGGAAGGCGGTGACCCGTGACGCAGGCAAGCTGGAGTGGTCCACCGAAGGAGAGGCCTCGGGCTGCCTGCAGTGGGAGGGCGCACCGCGATCCGCATTTGAAAGTCCCATCTATCCGCGCGCCGTCGCCGCCTCGTTCTACCCCCTCTTCGATCTGGCCGGCACGAGGGGGCGTATCGTCCCGCAGGTCCGGGGTGATGTGATCGATTTCCGGTTCACGTGGGATACTTCCTAGTTTCTCGCGCTGCTGCATCTCAGGGCATTCTGCACTCCGCCCGATGCAATTGCGACGCACCGAAATCATGCCCTCCTGCGCAGACTCCGCAGGTCGCCATCCGGTTCGCCTTCATTCGCTCCTGGCGCACCCTCACACGCGCGGCGGAAAGATCGATGACCACCGCGTCCCCATGGCCGAAGTACATCTCATCAGGCGTCTGACCATTGAATGCCGCATGGGGAATCGTCTCATTGTGCGCTCTCACGTAGAACGCGATGAGGCGCCGTAGCGTTGCCGTATCGTCCAGGTTGTGCAGATACAACCATGCGTGCCTCAAGGATCGCCAGAAGGCCTCGATCATGGAGTTGGAGAAGCTCCCTTCCACCTGTGCCAGGACACGCCTCAACCCCTCGCGGTCGAGCAGATCGTTGACATTCCCGTTCACATTCTCCGTACCCGAGTCAGCCATCACGGTGGTCTCGACCGGACGCGTGCCCAGGCGACGACCGGCCTCCAAGAGAATCCGGCATGTCCCACCGGCCCCCAGCCGCTCCTCTAGGGTCCACGCCAGGATCCGCCGCGAGAAGCTGTCGATCACCGCGTGGAGGTAGACCCTGGTGCCATCGAGCAACTTGATGATGGTGACGTCAATGTGCCACAGCTCGTTCGGGGCCTCGGCACGGATGCCCACCTTGGGCTTGGCTGGATACAGACGGCGGCGCGGCCTTCGCCACCCGCCCTCTCGCGCCAGCCGAGACCACGGCGACGGCGACGCGACCACTCTTCCGATACGTTGCGCGCGGAGTGCGAGTCCTCGGAGCGAGAAGTGGCGATGGTCATCGCTCTCGACCATTTGCTTCACGGATCGCACCTCAGCGGCTGTCAGTCGTGTCGGCTTGCTTCGCGGACAGCTGGATCGATCGTCAAGCTCGCACCGGATCTCGGCGCGTCGCCAGCCGTGGTAGCGAGACGGCGACAGCCGCGCGATCCGCAGTGCCACACGTAGCGGTAGCATCCTACTCGCTCGCCCGAAGCAGTGCTCGTTTCCCGTTGCCTTCGGGAAGCCTCTCGCGGTCCAGTTGGCGCGCCGATACGCGAAGCGTTGCAATCAACAGGCCGACGATCGCTCCGAGCACAGCCGCTCGATGACGCAGTTTCTGTATTTCGGCCAGAAGCTCGGCGTTTTCAACTGACAGCAGATCACACGTGACGACGTCAGGAATACCCCAGTGAAACCAGTTTCGAATCGTGGACCGAGGGATCTTCAGCTCGGGGAACAGGTCTGGATCGCCGGTCTCGCAGATCATTTCTCGAATGCGGTGTGGTCGTAGGAGCGTCGAGTGCGGAGGGTCGTCATTACCCCCGTATCGGCAGGCCCAACAGCCGCGGCACTCCACAGAAAAGCTCAATGAATTCAGGGGCGTCGCAACTGCAACGCCTCCACTTCAGAATGTCCTGAAACGCAGCAGGGCTGGGGGTTCCCGTTCGGACTCGGACTCCTGTCGAAGAGGGTCCGGCCGATCACCTCCAAGCGCAGCCAGGTGCAGATGGATCGGGTGGGCGTCCGCGGTGAAGTTGTAGATCTCCCAGCCCTCGGTATCGCCGCGGGTGGGACTCTCCGTGACGTTCACGAGAGTGCTGGCCGCGGTGGTATCGGTCCACTTGAGCGGATTGCCCTCGGCGTTGACCCCGGAGCTCGTGACAGTGCCGAGCAGGGCATCCGTGGGACCGAAGGGAGCGCCCAGAGGCGCCGGCAGGGTTCTTGGGACGGACAGGGAGACACTTCACAGCCGACCCCGGCCTGCCGATAAGCAGGGCACCCTTGGGGACACGCATGGCCCGGTTGAAGGTAATGGTCGTTGACGATGACCCGGTGGCGCTAGAGATCGCCAGCGCGATCCTCGAGAGCCAAGGCCACGAAGTACTTGCGCGGGCGACAGCACTGGGAACCGCGGTCGCGGTACTCCGCGAATGCCCCGACGTGGTTGTGTTGGACGTCAAGATGCCGGGGATCTCCGGTCACGAGCTTCTGAAGGTGCTTCGAGTTCAAGACCTTGCACGCGGCGCACAGCCCACCGCGTTCATCTTCTACTCTGGGTTGGAGCGGGCCGAACTCGAGCGACTGGTCGAGGAGACGGGAGCCCTCGGCGCCGTCGAGAAGGGCGCAGCGCCCGGCCAACTCGCGTCCATACTCGAGGCGCTTCTGGCGCAGGTTCGACCACGAGAGGGCAATACCGCCGCTTGTTGATCGATCGTTCACAGCAAGGAGCGTGCCAGCCAGAAGGTGTCTCCCGTTCATGTAGAGCTGGTAGGGTCGAGGGCTGGCGCGGTGGTCCGTGAGGTCGTGGTTTTGTCCGTGTCCATGCGGCCTCCAACGGTCAGACGCCCGTCGAGTGTTACTTCGGCAACGGGGACACGGTGGTCATCAATCTCGCCGCCGCGCGAGTGGGGGCGCACGAGAAGCGAATGGAGGCGAACCGGGCGGCGGCAAGATCGATGACCGGGTAAGCCCAAAGTGCAAATGTCGAGTTTCTCCCCATTAGAAATGTCGGGTCTCGGGCACCGTGTCGTGCTGGGAGGCCGACATGGACGACCCGGGGTACCTGACGATCAGTGGCAGGGAGCTGAACCGGCTGGAGGTTCTGGGTCGCGTCCTGGATCGCCGGCTGACTCAAACGCAGGCGGCCGAGCAACTGGGCCTGGGGATCCGCCAGGTCGAACGCCTGTGCAGGAGGCTCCGCATCGAAGGTCCTCGGGGATTGGTCTCGAGGAAGCGTGGGCGGACCAGCAACCGGAAGTTGCCTGACGATCTGCGGCGTCGCGCTCTGGACTTGATCGTGTCGCGTTACAGCGACTTCGGACCGACGCTCGCGGCCGAGAAGCTCCGAGCGGTTCACGGCGTCGCGGTGTCGGTCGAGACCCTCCGGCGCTGGATGATCGAGGCCAAGCTTTGGGTGCCCCGTTCTCAGCGGCAACGCATTCACCAACCTCGCCGCCGTCGTTCCTGCCTGGGGGAGCTGATCCAGATCGATGGCTGCGATCACGAGTGGTTCGAGGACCGAGCCCCACGGTGCACGCTCCTCGTCTACGTGGATGATGCGACGAGTCGCCTGATGGAACTTCGATTCGTCCCTTCGGAGTCGACGTTCAGCTACTTCGCGGCGACGAGGACGTACCTCGAACGCCATGGCAAGCCCGTCGCGTTCTACAGCGACCAAGCCAGCATCTTTCGGATCAACGCCACCGAGCCACGCAAGACAGTGGGGATGACGCAGTTCAGTCGAGCCTTGTCGGAACTGAACATCGACATCATCTGCGCCAGCACGCCGCAGGCAAAGGGGCGTGTCGAGCGTGCGCACCTCACGCTGCAGGATCGACTCGTGAAGGAGCTCCGTCTCCAGAGCATCTCTACGACGGAGGCAGCCAATGCCTACGCGCCGGAGTTCATGGCGGCCTACAACGAGCGATTCGGCAGAGAGCCCTTGAGCGATCACGACGTCCACCGCCCGGTTCGCGACGACGAGGACCTCGCGCGGATCTTCACCTTGCAGGAAGATCGGAAGATCTCCAAAGAGCTGACCCTTCACTACCGGGGCGGCGTATACTTGATCGACCCCAGCCCGGAGACCCTACGCCTTCGGGGCCGCATGTGCCGGGTGTACGCGGACGCAGGTGGCCGCGTCGAAATCCGACGCGAGGGCCGGAGTCTCCCGTTCCGGGCTTTCCACAAGCTCCGGCGTGTGACGCAGGCCGACATCGTGTCCAACAAGCGCCTAGGAGCCGTCCTGGCCAAGATCCAGGCCGATCAGCGAGAGCGGGACTAACAGCGCCTCTCCAGCCCGAAGGTCACCCTTCGCGAGAAGCGCCAGATCCGTACCGCCAGGGCCCGGGCTGATGCTCCGGCCAATCCCTGAACCGGGGCCCGCCCGACATCTCTAACTCGCGGGAATCCTGTCTGTTCTCAGAACTCATCCACCGGTCCCCCAACGCCATGGAGTGAACGCGAGCCTATTCCGCGGCTGAGACTCTTCCCGCACAGTCTAAAGCGGATTCCCCCCATTCCCGATATGGGGAATACGGAGCGGGCGGGGTCCCGCGCCCAAAAGAGAGGTCTCTATGGCATCGGCTGCGATCAAGGGATCCGCTATGGCCTCGATCGTCGGGGACGTGCGCTCCCTGGAGTCACGGGGCGGGATCAGTCCTGCCACTCTGGAAGACCATCTCCAGCCGGAGGACATGGAACTCCTTCGCAGCGAGCTGGAGCCCACGGCCTGGTACTCGCTCGCCTCCTACGGGCGCATGCTCGAGCTTCTCTTCGAGATCGAGGGGCAGGGAGACGCCGCCTATCTGCAGAAGCGAGGGCGAACCGTCGCGCAGCGCTTCGCCGAGAGCGGGCTCCATCCTCAGATGGCGGTGGTGGACCGCGTGGATGTGGCAGCGCAGAATCAGCACCTGCTCAAGTACGTGAATCTCATCGTGAGCATTTTCGGCTCGATGTTTACGGTGGGCGACCTGCGTGCTCGCGAGGAAGCGAAGGATATGATCGTCCTGGACGTCAACGGCGCGCAGGAGCTGCCGCCTCTGCTGGGCGACGTCATCCTGGGGATGATCCAGCACACGTCGGAGCGCATCCATCCGTATCTGCCCCCCTACCGGCTGATCCGGGTCTCCGATTCGCACTGGCGCTACGAGCGAAGCTGAGCGCGCAGCCGCGATCGACTCCTTTCCAGAGATCCTCCTCCGGATCGCTCACCACGGGGAAGAAGCGCCCTAGCGGGTTGGGTTTCGGGATCCGGTGATCCTCACGCATGGTGCCCCTTCGCAACGGGTCGAGAGCGCCCAGGAATCTGATTCTGCGCCCACAGACCCACGCTCGGGGGCGGTGCCTGGGATCTTCTCGGCCCGACTGGTCCACCCTCACACCACCCGGACCGAGTTGGAGCGCTCTGGCGCCCTCCGGGCCTTCTGTCGGGCCTGTGGGGGTCGGGGGCTCCTGGGAAAGCCCTAGCAGGCTGCGGAAGAACGCCGGACAGGGAGGGAAACCCGGGGGTTCGAGGGGCTTTCGCTCGTACATGAGCGCGGAATCGGCGTTTCGTGCGCTCTTGTTGTCCGGCTCGTCATCGGTTTCGCGCTCCACTCGGGCGGGTTGGCTACGTCGGGCATAGCAGGTTCCTCATTCGCACGAGGTTGTAGGCCGCCTGGGTGAACGTGAACATCCAGCCCACGCGGTCCCTGCCCCGATGTTTCGTCTTGCGGATCGGGCCCACCGTCTTGCCCCAACCGAAGACCTGCTCGATCGCCTTGCGCTTCCGCTGGCTGATCTCGTAGCCCACGTGCGTCGTGGTTCGATCGTCGACGGCGCTGCTCCGACCCTTGTCGTTCTGTGCCACGTGCGGCGTGACACCCAGCTTTCGAAGATCCCGAACCTGGGCCTGGGTGTCGTAGCCCTTGTCTCCGCCCAGCGTCGATCGACGGCCTCGCGGTAGCCTCTTCATCATCGCCACCGAAGCCTCACGCTCTGCGGTACCCGTCGCCAGCGTGGTTCGCGCAGCCACCACCAAGCCATGCCGGTTCTCCGTCACGACGTGGCCCATAAAGCACAGCTTCGCTTCCTTCCCCTTCCCTTTGCGGAACAGCCGGGACTCCGGGTCTGTCGTCGAAGCGTGCGTGTCGTTCTTCCGACGCTCACCGTGGAAGTCCCGTTCCGTTGCCTTCCGTCCGCCACCGCGGCCACCCTTACCCTCGTCCTTGGGCCGAAAGCTCTTGTGACCCGCCCACGCCTCGATCAACGTGCCGTCTACCGTGAAATGCTCGTCAGAGAGAAGGCCGTGCTCTCGCGCCTCCTCCAACACCGCCTGAAAGAACGCCTCCGCGATCTCTCCCCGCAGCAGCCGATCCCGATTCTTCGTGAACACCGTCACGTCCCAGACGCGATCATCCATCTCGAGCCCCACGAACCAGCGGAACAGCAGGTTGTACTCGAGCTGCTCCATCAGCAGCCGCTCGCTTCGAACCGAATAGAGCACCTGCAGGAGCAGCGCGCGCAGCAGCTGCTCCGGCGGAATCGACGGACGCCCCGTCCGCGAGTACAGGCTGCGGAACTTGCGGTCCAGACGCCCGAGAGCCCGATTGGCCATCTCCCGCGTCGCGCGGAGCGGGTGATCGTCCGGAATCCGGGCTTCCGGCGACACGTAGCTGAACATCGTGGACTGCGGTTGATCGGTTCCGCGCATCTCCCTACCCCCTATCAACCGCGTATCATCGAATTGCACGCTATGCACGGGGTTTTTCCGCAGCCTGCTAGGTCATCTCCCTGGAATATGGGGACTTGCCCTCGTGTCCAGTTAAAGCCCTCGCTGGAGGCTAAAGCGGATCCTGCCCCAGCTCGAATAGCGGGAGGGATGGAGAAGCGGCGATGAGCCCTGAGTTCGAGGTGCCTCGATTCGACGGCCCGCTGGACCTGCCGGAGCGACTGGCCCGCCTGCCCCAACACGTGCGAATCAAGGGCATGTTCTTTCAGGCGATGATCGACGCTGCAGAGAAGCGCTCTGGCACGCGTCCGGGTCGTGGGAGGTATCTCGCCTTTCGGGACTACCCCGTGCCGGAGTTTCTCGAGGTCGCCGCTGAGTCGGCGTCGCTCGCGTCTCCCGAGGCAGCTCCGAGAGAGGGCGTGCGCCGGCTCGGCCAGCTGCAGTATCCCGCCTTCATGGAGACACATATCGGCAGGGTCGTGATGGCCTTCGGCACCGAGTTCGAGCGTGGCCTTCACTTGCTGCCGAAGGCGTATTTCCTCGCCGGGGAGGGGGCCTCAGCCGAGGTGCTCGAATTCCGGGAGGGTCGGGCGATCGTCGCGCTGCGAGGCGTCTGAAATTTTCCCGACGTGCACGAGATCGGAGTCTTCGAAGGCGTCCTACGGGCCTTCAACAAAAGCGGCCGAGTCCTGGTCCGGTCTCTGTCGATGTGCGACGTCGACTTGATGCTCGAGTGGAAGGTGAAGGATGGTTGAGCCTTCTCGGTCAGGTCGACATTGATCCAGCAGTCGTGATCCAGCGCTGACCTGCCCGCGGTTGTAGTACCACTGCCGGTTGATCAACGACAATTACTTTTGCCACCCAACGACAACTAGAACTGCCGGTTTGTTGCTGTAGTTCCTGCTGCCTCACCCTTCGGGGAGGGGGCGGCGTGGATGGTGACGGACGAGCAGGTACACCCATTCGATCCACCTTGCCCCGTCAGCCTCTCTGCCGATTGGGGGGTTCACAGAATTGCGAGCTACGGAGCACGCACCTGGACGTGCCCAGGTGGTACAGCCAGCGAACACTCGTTCTCGGACTCGAGAAGAGAGCGAGCTTCGCGCACCCGGGACTGGGTCAGACGGGCGGAAAGACGATCTCAGCGACATCTTCGCGAGAAGCGCCAGATCCGTACCGCCAGGGCCCGGGCTGATGCTCCGGCCAATCCCTGAACCGGGGCCCGCCCGACATCTCTAACTTGCTGGAATCCCGACATTTCTACTTTGGATTGACAGACCGGGTCCATCCCAATAACTGGATTTCCTCCGAATCACGGCCACTTATCGAGGTGCGTGATCAGCCGCGGGATACGTTGGCTGGCGGGCGGCATGGGCGTCCGCGACGCCAGCCATCGCCTAGGGGCTCGGCACGAACGCGAAGCCCTGACACCAACCCCGGAGCAACCCTCGAGCATGGTTCGATTGTGGGCCCGGCAGTGCGACTCTGCCGGACTGCGTGCCCATTGCGTGCCCACAGTACGTGATCGGCTAGCTCCCCGTCCTCATTCGGGAATCGGCTACACGTGCACTGGGGATGTCACGTGACGCCAAACACGACCAAAACCGGAACGCCCCCGCGGCAAATCCGCGAGGGCGTTACGAAAACCCTGGAGCACGAGACCGGGTTCGAACCGGCGACTTCCACGTTGGCAACGTGGTGCTCTACCAGCTGAGCTACTCGTGCCCGTGTTCAGCAAAAGATAGGGAAAGTAGCGCCGACCGTCGAGGGGAATCGGGCCAAACCCCCCGCCGTTCCTAGAGTTTTCGGACTTTCTCCTTTCCCACTGTGAGGTTCCGGGTGGCGTTCCGGGTGTCGTAGACGCGGTGGGCGCCGGCGACCAGGCGCTCGTAGTCCACACAGCTGTGGTTCGTGACGATGACGACCAGGTCAGCCGAGCCGATGACTTCGTCCGTCAGGTCGACGCTCTTGGCCGTGCGGTTCTCCAGTCGAACCTCGGGAACATGAGGGTCGTGGTAGCGGATCTCGGCGCCCTTGGCCTCGAGCAACGCGATGATGTCCAGGGCCGGGGATTCACGCATGTCCGAGACGTCTCCCTTGTAGGCCACACCGAGGATCAGGATCCGGGCGCCATTCACCGCGATGCGCTCCTCGTTGAGAAGATCCCCCACCGTCCTGGCCACATGCTCGGGCATGTGGCCGTTGATCTCGGTCGCGGTGTCGATGAAGCGCGCCGGAAAATTGAGCGACTTCATCTTCCAGGCCAGGTAGGTGGGATCCACCGGGATGCAGTGGCCTCCGAGACCCGGCCCTGGCTCGAACTTCATGAAGCCGTACGGCTTGCTCGCCGCCGCCTCGATGACCTCCCAGACGTCGAGGCCCAGGCGGTTGCACATCAGGGCGATCTCGTTGGCGAGACCGATGTTGATGGCTCGGAAGGTGTTCTCGAGCAGCTTCACCATCTCAGCGCTCTGGGTCGAGGAGACCGTGACCACACTGTCGAAGATCGCCTCGAAGACCTTCGCGCACAGCGCCGTGCAGTGAGGAGTCTCGCCGCCGACGACCTTGGGCACCCGGTGGAGCGGGAACTCCTTGTTGCCCGGGTCGATGCGTTCGGGGGAAAAGGCCACCGAGAAGTCGACCCCCACCTCCAGGCCCGACTCCTCGAGCAGGGGGATGAAGAGGTCGTGAGTGGTGCCCGGATAGGTCGTACTGCCGAGAATGACCAGCTGTCCGCTCCTGAGGCGCTTTCGGATCTCCTCCACCGCCTTCACGATGTGGGAGACATCGGGATCCTTGGTCTTGGTGAGGGGAGTCGGCACGCAGACGTTGATCACATCGGCCTTGGATAGCGTTCCGTAGTCGAGGGTGGCCTCGAGCTTGCCCGCGTCCCGCGCCGACTTCACCTCCTCCGCGGTGATGTCCTCGAGGTAGGATCCGCCCTCGTGGATGGTCCGGACCTTCTCTTCGTCCAACTCGAAGCCGGTGACCCGGAACCCTGCCTTGGCGAACTCCAGCGCCAGGGGCAGCCCCACGTAGCCGAGACCGATGACACCGATCTGCGCCTGGCGGGAATCGATTCGTTTGCCCAACTCCGCGAGCCGAGTCATGCGATGTTCTCCTCGGGCGGTGGCTTCTCCGCCGAAGCGGAGGAGTCAGAGCCGAAATAGTCGGCGAAGTAGACGTAGCCCGACCACAGGGTGAGTGCGGTCGCCGCACCCAGGAGCACCAGGCCGATGCGATGGGCCGGCAGGCCGAGGGTCGGATCCGGAAAGAGCAGAGCCCCGATTGCCACGTTCTGCACCAAGGCTTTCACCTTGCCGGGCCAGGTCGCGGCCACCACCTGGCCCCCGGCGGATGCGATTCCACGCAGGCCCGTCACCGCCAGCTCGCGCCCGATGATCACCACCACCAGGGAAGTGGCCCACGCCGGAATCCGATCGATGTTGAGGAGAATGATGAGTGCGGTCGCCACCGTGAGCTTGTCGGCCAAGGGATCCAGGAGCTTGCCGATCCGGGTGACCTGCTGGCCCCAGCGGGCGGCCACACCGTCGAGGATGTCGCCGAGCGCGGAGATGATGAAGAGCCAGGCGACGACTCTGCTTCCCACTGGCCCGTCGAAGAGGGGAAACGCAAGCAGGACGGGAACGACGGCGAGCCGCACCACGGTGATGGTGTTGGGAAGATTCCAGAAACGCTCACGGACCAGCTCCGTCTTCACGGGCCCTGAGCCACTAAGGGAAGTCACCATGGTATCGACGATAGTACGAAAGAACCCGCTTCACATACTGACGCGTCTCGGTATAGGGAGGAACGCCGCGGTAGTGGTCCACAGCCGTTGGCCCCGCATTGTAGGCCGCCAGGGTATGGGTCCAGTTTCCGTAGCGCTCGTGCAGTGAGCGCAGGTAGCGGGTGCCACCCTGGACGTTCTGGCTGGCGTGGAAGGGCTTCGCGACGCCCAACTGCTGCGCGGTGGCGGGCATGAGCTGCATCAGGCCCATGGCGCCCTTGGCCGAAACCGCCCGCGGATTGAAGGCGGACTCGGCGTGAATCACGGCCTTCACCAGCGCCGCGGGAACCCCGTGGCGCCTGGAGGCGCTCTCGATGAGATCGTCGTAGGTGCGGACCGGCGTGAAGTAGGTGACGCGCGGGCGAGTGGCGAGGGAACGTAGAACGGTGATGCGGGAGTAGCGGCGATCGCTGGGAGCGTTGGTGAAGTGGACCACGCCCCTCTCGTCCACGTACCGGTAGAGACCGGTCCCTGCCCCCGCCGTCTCGCCGACGGCAAGGATCCCGACCGGCAACGCCAGCACCAGTATCACTCGCAGGGCTCTCAGCACCCTCGTACCCTCAAAGAGATTCCCCTAGGGGAAGCACTGTCGTCAATCCGTTCCAACGGATAGACTCGGCTCGATTCCACCTCGTGTGACTGTTATCGGAACGCCAGGACCGCCGCCTTAGGTGGATGCATCACCACGAGACTCCTCCAGTCGTATACGCCCCAGGGGGAACCAATGTCACAAAACAACGATTCCGACTTTCTGGTACTGGGCAGCGGCGTCGCCGGCCTCTTCTACGCCCTCCGCGTCGCCGAACACGGGCGAGTCACAGTGGTCACCAAGAAGGAGGCCGTCCAGTCGGCGACGAACTTCGCCCAGGGTGGCATCGCGGCAGTGGTCTCCGATGAGGATTCCTTCGAGTCGCACACCCAGGACACCATGACTGCCGGCGCCGGCATCTGCCGTGAGAACGTGGTGCGCTTCGTGGTGGAGCGAGGCGGCGCCGCCATCGAAGCTTTGGGAAAGCTGGGCGTCGAGTTCGACCGAGAGGGCAACGACGAAAGCCAGGGCAAGGCTGTGTACGAGCTGGGGCGTGAGGGCGGCCACACCGTGCGCCGGGTCCTTCACCACAGGGATGCCACGGGGCGGGAGATCGAGCGGGCGCTGCTGGCCCGGGCCCGCGCACATCCGAGTATCACCTTGCTCGAAGACCACTGCGCCATCGATCTGCTGACCACCCACCGCGCAGGGTTGCCGGGCCCGAACCGCGCACTCGGCGCCTATGTGCTCGACGCGAAGACCGGGAATGTGGAGCGCTACCGCGCGCGTGTCACGTTCCTCGCCACGGGAGGTGCGGGCAAGGTCTACCTCTATACCAGCAATCCCGACATCGCGACGGGAGACGGCATGGCGATGGCCTACCGGGCCGGCGCCGCGCTTGCAAACATGGAGTTCTTTCAATTCCACCCCACCTGCCTGTACCACCCCCAGGCGAAGTCCTACCTGATCAGTGAGGCGCTCCGAGGAGAGGGCGCCGTCCTGCGCAACGAGGCGGGCGACGCCTTCATGGAGCATCACCACCCCATGAAGGACCTCGCTCCCCGCGATATCGTGGCGCGCGCCATCGACGACGAGCTGAAGCGGAGCGGCAAGGACTCGGCGTTCCTGGACATCACCCACCGCGACGCGGAGTACCTGCGCGAGCGCTTCCCGAACATCCACGATGCCTGTCTGGAGTTCGGAATCGACATGACCCGGCAGCCGATTCCGGTGGTTCCGGCGGCTCACTACTGCTGCGGCGGGGTGGTGACGGATCTCCACGGTGAAACCGAGGTCAAGAACCTGTTCGCCGCTGGCGAGGTGACCTGTACCGGGCTTCACGGCGCGAACCGGCTGGCCTCCAACTCGTTGCTGGAGGGCGTGGTCTTCGCCCAGGCGGCGGCGGAGGAGGGAATCCAGAGGCTCCCGGGTCTACCCCTCGGCGACGTCCCGGTGGAGCCTTGGATGGAGGGAAGCGCCACCGAGAGCTCCGAGGCGGTGGTGATCACCCAGAACTGGGACGAGATCCGGCGCCTGATGTGGAACTACGTGGGAATCGTACGCACCAACAAGCGTCTCACCCGCGCGCGGCGGCGGATCGTCCTGCTCAAGGAAGAGATCAACCAGTACTACTGGGACTTCCGGGTCACCCCGGACCTGATCGAGCTGCGCAATCTCGTCACCATCGCCGAGCTGGTGATCGAGTGCGCCTCGCGCCGCAAGGAGAGCCGCGGCCTCCACTACACCCTCGACTACCCCGAACGCGACGACGAGAACTTCCTCGAGGACACCGTCGTCCGACGTCTCTAAGCAAGCGCAGCGAGGCGGAGGCGAGGCACCTTCAGACGGGCCGGATGATCTCCCCATCCAGGAGGCTCTTCAGCGCCTCGATCACCTCGGCGTCGGGCTGCGGGATCACGTCCAGGATGCGACGGACGCTGAAGCGCGCAGCCACGAGATCCAGCACGGCTTCTTCGGTCTTGCTCAGACCGTTCTCGCCACGAAGCCTTTCTCCGTCGATCGCGAAACAGGCAGCGGGGTCCAGCATGTCGGTGAGCTCGGCCCGGATCATGTCTTCGCGCTGGCGAATCGCCTCCTGGATCGCCTCCTCGACAGCGACGGACAGCGGCTCGGCATCCGTGGAGTCGAGCCGGGCGTGGAACTCGAAGTTGCCCTGATCCCAGGAGAGAAACCGCGAGAGCGCCTTTACCCCGCGCACCTCACCTAGCTGAACCTGCCGCAAGATTCCGTTCTCGAAGCCGATCGAGCCGTCCTCGACGCCCGAGCTGACCGTGAGCGTTCCCCGCCTCGCGTTCAAGGCGAACATCCGCAGCAGAGCAGCCATCCCGAGTTCCCCGATCGCGCCGTAGATCCCGGAGCGCTGCCGCTCCGTCTCCGCCTGACTCGCGTCCTCCACGAATGCAGCGACTCCTTCATCGCTGGTCTCCGGACCGAACTCGATCCCCACGGCAGCAACAGTGCCCTCTGTCTCGACGTGGCGGGAAACCGCTCCCTCGACCTCGAACTCCTCGCCGGTGACGGGATGGACGAGCTCCAGCTTTACGGCCTTCCCGATCGGCAGGTCGCTTGCATCGGCCGAGATCAGGGCTCCGGTCCTGCTCAGGTCCCGTGTGTGACCTTCCAGCGACATGCTCTTGGCACCCACCCGGGCCTGAACCCGGGTCCGAACCCGGGGCGCCTTGCGCCGGTCCAGCGCCGCTGCGAGGGGATCTTCCTCCTCGCGAATCTGGGGGAGGTCCACCTCGGAGGGATCGAAGACGGGCGCCTCGCCCACCTCTTCGAGGTGGCCTTCCTCGGGCAATTCCTCGAACTCGATGGACGTGACGTCGTCATGGCCAGGGGGATCCCCTTCTGCGAGCTCGGCGACGTCCGTTTCAGCGGACGAATTCCCGCCAATGAAGCGCTGCAGCGTTTCGCGCAGCAGTGGCGCAGGCTCGAGGAACTGGACCGCGACACCGACTGCAGCCTCCGAGCCCGCCTGCCCCGCCCGGACGGAGTGAACGATCTCCGCCTCCAGAACGACCGAGTCGCCGCAGAAGCCGAGTTCGAGCTCGACCTCGGCCAGCTCACGCACCTCGAACTCCTCGGCCGTGCGGATGAAGGCACCCCCATTGACGATGTTCCGCTCGTATTCCTCTCGGAATTCGGCGGCGTCTGCGAACGGAAGGCGTAGACGACGGGCCATTCTGGGTACACAGCGAGCCATTCCGGAACAGAAAATCGTCCCGGGGGATCTCGGCTTCCTCCTGACCCGCTTATCGGTGGCACCTCCTATCTGCCTGACGATTCTGGTGAAAGTTGTTCAGTCAAAAATGAAACGCCTTGCCCCGCGGGGAATCAGGGCTTCTCGTTCGCCATTCGGACGATCGCCTCGAAGAGCCTCCGGTGGAGCGATCCCCGCTCGATCTGGAGTTCGGGGTGCCACTGGACGGCCAAGAGCTGGGGGGCCTCGGAAAGCTCCAGAGCCTCTACCGTCCCGTCGGGTGCCCAGGCGACGGCCCGAAGGCCCACACCGAGCCGATCCACCGCCTGGTGGTGCCAGGATGCGACCTCGGCGAGCTCCGTCGCGCCCATCAGGGCGGCAAGCCGGGAGCCGGGTTCGAGCTTGACCGCGTGATAGGTGTGGCAGGTCTGGCTCTCGCGGTGAGGGATCGCGTCACCGACCACGTCCTCGAGATCGGAATGGAGACTGCCACCCAGCGCGACGTTCAACACCTGGACTCCCCTGCAGATGGCGAGCACTGGAGTTTCCCTCTCCAGGGCGGCGCATATCAGCTGCAGCTCGAAGGCGTCGCGCTCCTCACAGATGAAGTAGGAGCGCGGATGGGTGTCTCCCCCGAAGTGCGCCGGGTCCAGGTCGCCACCTCCCGAGAAGACCAGCGCGTCCAAGCTCTCGAGCAGCTCGGCCGGACGTTCCTCTCCGGGCGTGAGCAGTACCGGGAGCCCTCCCCCGATGCGGACCGCATCCACGTAGGCGCTCGGGAGATAGAAACGCGGGCGCTCCTCGAGCTCCCGGTGGTAGGTGGTGACACCCACGAGCGGTCGGCCCATCAAACCCGCTCGAAGTAGCGTTCGCGCTCGAAATCCGTCACCGCCGTTTCGAAGCAAGCCTGCTCGGTCCGGGCGAAGTGGAGCAGGTGGTCGATCACCTCATCACCGAAACTCTGGCGGGCGAAGGCGCTGCGCTCCAGCTCCGCGATCGCCTCCGGGAGGGAATGGGGCACCTGCGGCAGTTCCTCTGCCTTGTAGAGGTCGCCCGCGAAGACCGGCCCTGGATCGAGCTTCTGCTCGATGCCATCGAGCCCCGCGGACAGAAGCGCGGCGTAGACCAGGTAGGGATTCGCGTCGGCACCGGGGATGCGACACTCGACGCGAAGCGACGGGCCGCTGCCCACGACCCGAAACCCCGCGGTGCGGTTGTCGTAGCTCCAACCGATCGCCGTGGGGGCGAAGGTGCCCGGGCGGTAGCGCTTGTAGGAGTTCACCGTCGGTGCGAAGAACCAGGCGAGCTCACGAGAGTGGGCCAGGAGGCCCCCGAGATACCAGCGAAACGTGTCGGACGCGCAAACCGGGCTGCCGGCAAGGGGGGGCGGCTCCCCGCCAAAGAGCGGCTCGTCCATCTCGGTCCACAGGCTGCTGTGCACGTGAAGGCTGTTTCCCGCCAGCCGCTCGTCCCACTTGGCCATGAAGGTGAGTGCACATCCCGCCCGATGCGCGATCTCCTTCGCCCCGAGCTTGTAGATCACGTGGCGATCGGCCATCTCGAGAGCCGGCGCGTAGCAGAGGTTGATCTCGTGCTGGCCCGGGCCCCATTCGCCCTTGCTGAACTCCACTGGGATGCCAGAGGCGTCCATCTGCCGGCGAATCTCCCCGATCACCGACTCGACGAAGGTGCCGGAGAGAACGTGATAATCCTCGATGTACGACTGCGTGGTCGCAAGATCGCGATAGCCCTTGGCCCGGGCTCCTTCGAAGCCGTCCCGGAACAGGAAGAACTCGAGCTCACTCCCCATCTTGGGAACGAAGCCCAGAGAGGCGGCGCGCTCGAGCTGGCGGATCAGGATCGAGCGCGGCGCGACGGAGACGAGACCCACCGGGTCGTCACGTCGTGCGTCGCAGATCACGATCGCCGTGCGATCGAGCCAGGAGGCCTCGCGAAGAGTCGAGAGGTCGGGAATGCCGTGCAGGTCGCCGTAGCCGGTCTCCCAGCTCGTGAAGGCGTATCCGGGCGTCGGATCCATCTCCATGTCGCAGGCCAGGAGATAGTCACAGACGTGCATTCCCTTCCGAGCCACCTCGTCGAGGAAGAAGCGCCCGGTGTTGCGCTTGCCGACCAGCCGCCCGTAGAGATCCGGAATGGCGGTGATGACGGTGTCGATCTCCCCCGCCGCCACCCGCTCTTCGAGTGCCGTGAGGTCGAGCCGACCCGAATCCGAGGATCCGACGCCGGTCACGCGTCCGGCACCGATCCGTCCACCTCGGCCTCCTCGTCGTCGTGCTCGCCGACCAGGTGGAAGAGGGAGAGCTGGGGCGCAGACTCCGCCAGATCGATCCGCACGGGGTACTCAGCCGAGAAGCAGGCATCGCAATGACCGTGTTTGAGCTGCTCGGAGACCCTATGGAGTCCCTCCAGGGAGAGATAGCCGAGGGAATCGGCTCCGATGCTCTCGCGGATTTCCTCGACCGAAAGGCGATAGGCGATGAGTTCGCTGCGGGTGGGCATGTCGATGCCGTAGTGACAGGATCCAATCGTCGGTGGAGCCGAGATGCGGATGTGGACCTCCCGCGCACCGGCGTTGCGAATCATCCCCGAGATCTTCAGCAAAGTGGTTCCGCGCACGATGGAGTCGTCCACCAGCACCACCCGCTTGCCACCGAGAATCCCGCGCACCGCATTGTGCTTGATCTTCACACCGAAGTCGCGAATCGACTGGGTCGGCTCGATGAAGGTACGCCCGACGAAGTGGTTGCGAATGATGGCCGTCTCGAAGGGAATCCCCGATTCCTCCGCGTAGCCCAGCGCCGCCGCGCTTCCGGAATCGAGCAACGGCACCACCATGTCCGCTTCGACCGGATGCTCCCGGGCGAGCGCGCGGCCGAGGTCCTTGCGAAAGGCATAGACGTTCCCGCCGGGCAGATTCGAATCGGGCCGCGCGAAGTAGATGTACTCGAAGATGCAGAACGATTCCCGCTCGGGTTTCGGGAAGGGACGCAGCGAGCGCAGCCGTCCGCGCCGGATCACTACCACCTCGCCGGGATCCAGATGCCGCTCGACCCTGCCGTCGATCAGATCCAGGGCGCAGGTCTCGCTAGCGACCACCCAGCTCCCGTCGAGGCGGCCCAGGACCAGGGGCCGAAAGCCGTTCGGATCGCGCGCCGCGACCAGGGAGTCGTGACTGAGCATGACCACGGCGAAGCCGCCCTTGACCCGGGAGAGCGCATCGATCAGTCGCTCCTCCAGACTCGCCTCACGGGAGCGCGCCAGCAGGTGCACCATCACCTCGCTGTCGCAGCTGGTGCTGAAGATCGCGCCGCGGCCTTCGAGCTCTTTGCGAACCGCCCCGGCGTTCACCAGGTTTCCGTTGTGGGCGAGGGCGACCGGGCCGGCGTCCGTGTTGGCGCAGAAGGGCTGGGCGTTTCGGAGCAGACTCCCCCCGGAGGTGGAATAGCGAACGTGGCCGATCGCGTGACGGCCGGGAAGCTTGGCGAGATTCCTCTCGTTGAACACTTCCGAGACGAGACCCATGGCGCGGTGAACGGTGTGCTCACCACCCTGAGTGGCGCAGATTCCGGCGCTCTCCTGCCCCCGGTGCTGGAGCGCGTAGAGGCCCAGGTAGGCAATTTTCGCGGCCTCAGGGTGCCCGTGGATGCCGAAAACTCCGCACTCGTCCTTGATCCGATCCCCGTCGCGCTCGCGAGCCAGGTCACGCAGTGCTTCCGCCTGCCTCGATAGCGATCGTGAATGGCTTCGGCTCATCGGCGGACTCCGATCCGTGCGCTAGCCGACCCAGAAGTAGGTGTAGGCGAGCATCAGATAGTACATCACGGGAATCGCGAGGAGACTGGAGTCGATCCGGTCGAGAACACCGCCGGTCCCCGGCAGCAGCATACCCGTATCCTTGACGGCGGCGTCGCGCTTGAGGAGCGACTCCACCAGGTCTCCGATGATCCCGACCACGGCGAGGATCGTCGCGAGCACCCCGCAGACCACCCAGCTGATCGGGGCGGTCACACCGGGAATCAATACCTCGAAGATCGCCTTGCAGGCGAGGCCGACGCCAATCCCCGCGATCACAGCTCCAATGGCCCCCTCCACCGTCTTCGCCGGACTGATCTTGGGCGCGAGCTTGTGTCTCCCGTAGGCGCGCCCGGCGAAGTAGGCGCCGGCATCGCCCCCGATCACGATGGCGATGCTGAATAGCAGATAGAAGATTCCGATCTCGGGGAGCATTCCGGCCGCCGCGATCTCCCCCCACTTCCCCTCCACCACCCGGTGGAAGTCGCGAAGAACGACCGCATGCGAGAGCAGCCAGCCCACGTAGAAGACGCCGAAGAAGGTGCCGGAAATGCTGGCGAGCGAGTCGGCGATCCGCGCCTTGCCGAGCTGGGCGACCATCACGCCGAGCAGGACGGCGCTCATCAGGATGGTGGCGTGGTACTCGCTCCCCACGAAGGCCACCACCGGCAGAGAGGCGCCGGCGATGATTCCGAAGCCGCGGAGCGGATGGGCGCCCTTCGCTTCGATCAGCTGATAGAACTCGCTCAGCCCCACCGCCGTGACGACCACGACGGTGGCGAGCACCCAGTAGCCACCCTTGAAGATCATGTAGGTGACCGACGGAATCAGCACGGCCGCAGTCAACAGACGAAGCTGCAGATTGGTGGCAACCCACCTGGGGCGCCGCTGTTCGATGGGCGTCGAGGGCTTCGGGTGAATCGGCTCCTCGCGGGCGGGCGTCGTTTCCGTCAACCTTCAGTCCCCCGTGTGCCCGAAACCGCCGGGACCCCGGCGTGTCGCCTCGAGATCCGGCTGCTCGTCCCACTCGACCTGCGTCACCGGTGCGACGACGAGCTGGGCGATGCGATCGCCCCGCCGGATGACGTAGGGCTCGGTGCCCGAATTCCAGACGATGACCTTCAGCTCTCCGCGGTAGTCCGAGTCTACCGTACCGGGGGCGTTTGGGAGCATCAGGCCGTGCTCGAGGGCCAGCCCGCTGCGCGGCCGCACCTGCGCCTCGTAGCCCGGTGGCAGGGCGATCCTCAGCCCGGTCCCGATCAGGCCCCGCTCCCCGGGCGCCAGCACCCGCTCGCCCTCGACCGACGCGTGGAGATCGCAGCCCGCCGACCCCTCGGTCGCGTAGGTCGGAAGCGGTAGATCCCCGGCGCCCGGAAGGCGAGCGATCGCGACCCGAACCGCCACGACCTCAGTCCTGGGCGATGGCGTCGGCCAGCGCCTCCTTGCGGGAGAGGCGGATCCTGCCGCTCGGGTCGATGTCGATGCACTTGGCGAGAACCTCGTCGCCCTCGGCCAGGACATCGGTCACCGAATCCACCCGGCCCTCGGCGAGGTGACTGATGTGGATCAGCCCGTCGGTTCCCGGGAAGATCTCGACGAAGGCGCCGAAATCGGTGATCCGCTTGACCTTGCCCAGATAGATCTTGTCGATCTCGGCGTCCTGGGTGAGTTCGTCCACCATCGCTCGGGCCCGTTCCAGGGATTCGAGGTCCGGCGCGAAGATTCCCACCTCGCCATTGTCGTCGACGTCGATCTTGGCGCCGCTCATCTCCTGGATACCGCGGATGACGCGCCCACCGGGCCCGATGATGTCACGGATCCGGTCCGGCTTGATGCGGATCACCTCGAGACGCGGAGCCCACTTCGAGAGGTCGACCCGTGCCTTGAATCCCTGGAGCTCCGCCTGGGTCTCGGACTCCATGCAATCGAGGATGTGGATGCGGCCCTCGCGAGCCTGCTCGAGGGCCTCCTCCATCACCTTCCAGTCGACACTCTCGATCTTGATGTCCATCTGGAGGGCGGTGATGCCCTCGCGGCTACCGGCGACCTTGAAGTCCATGTCGCCGAGGTGGTCCTCGTCGCCGAGGATGTCCGAGAGTATCGCGTGGCGCTCTCCGTCTTCGATCAGCCCCATGGCGATTCCAGCCACCGGCGCCTTCAGCTCGACGCCGGCGTCCATCAAGGACAGGGTCGCACCGCAGACGGTCGCCATGGACGAGGAACCGTTCGACTCGAGCACCTCGGACACCACGCGAACCGTGTAGGGGAAGTCCTCCTGGGGAGGCAGCACCGCCTGGACCGCGCGTTCGGCGAGGTTTCCGTGGCCGACGTCGCGGCGCGACGGACCGCGCAAGAACCTCGCCTCGCCCACCGAGAAGGGCGGGAAATTGTAGTGGAGCATGAAGTGCTTGCTGGAGCGCTCGGTGAGGGCATCGATGGTCTGGGCATCGGCGGAGCTGCCGAGCGTGGTATAGACCAGGGCCTGGGTTTCGCCCCGGGTGAAGAGCGCCGCGCCGTGAGCGCGCGGCACCGCCCGCACCTCACAGGCGATCTGCCGGATGTCCTTGGGTGAACGTCCGTCGATCCGGACCCCGTCGGTGAGAATCTTTTCGCGCACCAGCTGGGAACGCAGGTCGTGGAGACTCCCCTTCACGTCGGCGAGGAGCTTGCGGAGCCCTGCCTGGCGTTCCTCGACGGCCTCCAGGGAGTCGAGCGCCACCTTCTGCTTCCGGTACTCGTCTCTGAACCGGTTCACCACGGCCTTCTCGACGGCGGCGACCCTGTCGTAGCGCTCGGCCTTGGCTCGAATCGCCACGGCCTCGCGGAGATCCGCCTCGGCCGCGTGTCGCACCTGCGCGTCGAGCTCGGTGCGGGTCTCCGGAGCCGGGATCTCGCGCTTGGGTCTTCCGACCTTCGCCGCCAGATCAGCCTGGATGTCGATCAGGGGCTGGATCTGTTGGTGGGCGAACTGGAGAGCCGCGAGCACGTCCGCCTCCGTCGCCTCCTTGGCGCTTCCCTCGACCATCACCAGCGCGTCCCGGCTTCCCGCGACGATCAGGTCCATCTCGGATTCCGCCAGCTGGGCATTCTCGGGGTTGACCACGAGCTCGCCCTCGAGCTTCCCGACCCGCACGGCCGCAATCGGCCCCAGAAACGGAAGATCGGAGATGCCGAGCGCCGCAGAGGCGCCGATCAAGGCGGGAATGTCCGGATGGGTGGCGCCGTCGGCGGCGAGCACGGTCGCGAGAATCTGGGTCTCGTCTTTGTAGCCGTCGGCAAAGAGCGGGCGAATGGAGCGGTCGATGAAGCGACAGACGATGATCTCGCGATCCGCCAGCCGCCCCTCGCGCTTGAAGAAGCCCCCGGGAATCTTGCCGGCCGCGGAGGTCTTCTCCACGAAATCCACGGTAAGGGGAAAGAAATCGATTCCTTCCCGCGGCGTGCCGGATGTTGCGGCGACGAGCACGACGGTGTCGCCGTAGCTCACGACGGCGGCCCCGGCCGCCTGCTTGGCCACGCGGCCGGTCTCGATCGACAGCGTACGGCCGCCGATCTGGGTGGACACGGTGGTGGGTTCAAACCAATAGGGCATGAAAAATAGTCTCCTCCCCGTCCCGATCGTGGAGATCGGGCTTCGGAGTCATGAGGCGGTGGATTACGGGGATCGAGGGGAGACGGAATGCGGGATCTGGGATCGGCGAAGATGGCTGGCAGGATCCGGCTTCGCGAATCACGGACTCCCACATTCCGCGTCGGCGCGACCCGCGCGCCCACCTCTATCAGGTGCTTTCAGGTAAGTCCGCCTGTCCCTCAGGCGGGGTGCCGCTCTCTCCTTCTAGCGGCGCAGACCCAACTGCTTGATCAGGGCCTGGTAACGCCCGGAGTCGTAACCCCGGAGATAATTCAGCAGCCTTCGCCGCTGGCTCACCAGCTTGAGCAGGCCACGACGCGAGTGATGATCCTTCTTGTGCGTCTTGAAATGCTCGGTGAGTTCGTTGATCCGTTCGGTCAAGATCGCGACCTGGACCTCCGGCGAGCCGGTATCCGTCTCGTGGGTCCGGAAGTTCTGGATGACCTCTCGCTTGCGTTCAGCGGCAATCAAGGTCGTGTGTCCCTTCGCGCTTCTCGAATCGCATCGGCTCAAAGTTCCTCGGGTGACCCGACGCAGAGCATGAGATCGCTGTAAGTGGCCGCAAGGTTTATCAAAGCCGCCCCGACGCCGCCAGCACCCGAAGCGGGTGCAGTAGCCGATCCGGGCGAAGCTCCATCACCGCTAGCAGTGTACCCGAGGGGGCCAGAGCAGCCAATCTGTCGCCGGGACGCGGTGGCGTACCCGACTCGAAGGGACCGGAGGCCTCGGCGACGGGAATGTCACCGCCATGGGTGATACGCCGGGCCTGGTCCACCCGGAGCGCCACCACGGGGAGACCGAGGGCCCGTTCCGGGGCGATCAGCCAGCTCTCGCAGTCCCCCCGCCCCGCCGCCGCTTCGAGATCCTCCACCGAGGCCGCCTGATCCAGGAGAAAGGGCCCGCTGGAAGTGCGCCGGAGCCCGGACAGGTGCGCGCCGCAGCCCAGCTGCTCACCCAGATCCGAGGCCAGCGTCCGAACGTAGGTGCCCGGGGAGCAGGCGATCTCGATTCCGATCTCGGGTGGCACATAGTGATGCATCTCCAGGGATTCGATCCGTATCGGGCGCGGGGCGCGCTCCACCTCCTCGCCCCGGCGGGCCAGACGATACAGGGGCACCCCGCCCTTCTTGACGGAGCTGAACATGGGCGGGATCTGCAGGGTCTCGCCGAGAAAACCCGCCAGTGCCTCCCGGACCATCTCCTCGGAGGGAAGGGGACCGTCGTGTCGGTACAGCACCCGGCCCTCGGCGTCGAAGGTATCCGTAGCGACACCGAGTCGAATGCTCCCCACGTAGACCCTGGAGCCCTGGGCGACGAAGGGCGCCAGCTTCGTCGCCTCGCGGATGGCGAGCGGAAGCAGCCCCGTCGCCAGCGGATCGAGAGTGCCGAGATGCCCTACCCGGCGGATCCCGAACCAGCGACGAGCGGCATCGACGACTTCGTGAGAAGTCCAGCCCACCGGCTTGTCGACGACGAGGAAGCCGCTGGGACCGGGCGGATCGCTGCGCTTCCGGCTACTTCTGCGCGCCATCTTGGATCTCTCGCAACAGAGAGAGGGTGGCGTCACCCTGCGCCAGAGAGGCGTCGTAGCGGAAGCGAAGTTCGGGAACCCTCTTCAAGCCGAGGACCCGGGCGAGCCGATGGCGCAGAAATCCAGCGGCGCTCTCGAGCCCCGCCTCGCTGCTGGATAGATCATCGGAATCCTTCGACTTCACCGCGCTCCAGTAGACGCGCGCGTTGGAGAGATCCGGAGCGACATCCACCTGGGTCAGGGTCACGAAACCGATGCGCGGATCGGTAATCTCTTCGTGCAGCAGTCGCGCCAGCTCGGCCCGGATCTGCTCACCAATCCGTTCGGTACGGCGACTCATAGGATTTCCACTTCCTGGCCGGTCACCTCGGCCAGATGCAGGTCCTCGATGAAATCAATCGTCTTCTCGAGCCTTCTTCGCGCGCTCTGGCCGTCACCGGAAACGGTACAGATCCCGAGAACGACGCACTGCCAGGTTCCCTGCCCACCCACCTCCGCGACGGCGACGTTGAAGCGATTCCGCACCCGCTGGCTGATCGCGCGCACCACGCCTCTCTTCTGTTTGAGGGACTGGGAGCCGTGAACATGCAACTCGACGCGGGCTGCCCCGATCACCATCAGAGCTCGGCCGGCTGTTCCTCGTGCTCGAAACTCTCGATCACGTCACCGATCTTCAAGTCGTTGAAGCCTTCGATGCCAATGCCGCACTCGAAACCCGACTGGACCTCGCGGACGTCTTCCTTGAAGCGCTTCAGTGATCCGAACTTGCCCTGGTAGACCTGAACACCGTCGCGAACCAGCCGACAACCGAGGTTGCGTCGCATCGTGCCGTCGGTCACGTAGCAGCCCCCGATGGTGCCGATCCTGGGGATCGTGAAGGTCTTCCGCACCTCGGCCTGCCCGACGACCAGCTCCTTCACGGTCGGCGGGAGCAGACCCACCATGGCGGCGCGAATCTCATCGATCACTTCGTAGATGACCTGGTAGAGGCGGACGTCGACGCCCTGGCTCTCGGCGGCCATTCGCGTGCTGGGATCGGGCCGGACGTGGAAGCCCACCACGATGGCGGCGCTGGCCGCGGCGAGCTGCACGTCACTCTCGGTGACCGCACCCACCGCGGTGTGGATCACGCTCAACTTCACCTTGTCCGTGGGCAGCTGCAGGAGCGAATCGCGCAGCGCCTCGGCGGAACCCTGGGTGTCGGCCTTGACGATGACGTTGAGCTCCTTGACGCCGCTCCCGCCGGCCTCTGCGAAGAGATCCTCGAGAGTGACCCGCGGCTTGGGCGCCTGCATCCGGCCGCGGAGCTTGCTCCCGCGGTGGGTGGCGATGTCCTTGGCGATGCGCTCACTCTCGACGACGTTCAGGAGGTCGCCCGCCTCGGGGAGACCCGAGAATCCGACGACCTGCACGGGAACCGAGGGGCCGGCCTCCTTCACGACCTTGCCGTGCTCGTCCAACATGGTGCGAACGCGCCCGTAGATCGTTCCCATCACGACCGCGTCGCCGCGCCGCAGCGTTCCCTCCTTCACCAGGACCGTCGCCACCGGGCCGCGACCCCTGTCGAGCTGTGACTCCAGCACCACACCCTCCGCACGACGGTTCGGGTCGGCTTTGGGCTCGTTGAGCTCCGCCTGGAGGGCCACCGCCTCGAGAAGCTTGTCGAGGCCGGTCTTCTTGATCGCCGAGACCTCCACGGCGAGCACGTCGCCCCCGAAGTCCTCCGTGACCAGGCCGTGCTCCATCAGCCGCTGCCGCGTGATCTGCGGATTGGCGTCGGGGAGATCGCACTTGTTCAAGGCCACCACGATCGGCACTCCCGCGGCCTTGGCGTGATCGATCGCTTCGACGGTCTGGGGCATGATGCCCTCGCTCACCGCAATCACCAGAACCACCAGGTCGGTGACCTGCGCGCCGCGGGCCCGCATGGCGGTGAAGGCGGCGTGACCCGGTGTGTCGATGAAGGTGAGTGTGTGGTCATCGACGGTGACCTGGTAGGCGCCGATGTGCTGCGTGATGCCTCCGGCCTCGCTGGCCACGACGTCGGTCTGGCGCAGGGCGTCGAGGAGCGATGTCTTGCCGTGGTCGACGTGACCCATCACAGTGACGACCGCGGGGCGCGGCTGGAGACTCTCCTGCTCGGATGCGTCGTCGGAGCCCGCCAGGTACTCGGCCTCCTGAAAGCCCACGTCCTGGACCTCGTAGCCGAACTCTTTCGCGACCTGCTCGGCGGTCTCCAGGGGCACGATCTGGTGGATCGACACCATCGTGCCGAGCGCCATGAGCTTGCCCTGGACCTCCGCCGCCTTGGAGCCGAGCTGCCTGGCGAGCTCGGCCACACTGATGTCGCCCTCGACGCGAACGACGCGCTTTTGCGCCTTGGGCGCAGCGACTGCCGGCTTCTTGGATACGGCATCCCTTCGCCGGCGTCGCGGCGATGTGAAGGCTCGCGGATCCATCGTGACCTGGGGCCGACCGGTCGTCCGACTCGTGACCTGCCGCGCGATCTGCTCCTGCTCGCGGAGGTTCACGACTTCCCGGAACTGCTGGCGCTGTCGCCCCTTGCGCTCCGGCGCCTCCTGGGGCGGACGGACGCCCTCCGGGGGCGGCGGACCCGGCTTGGCACGCACGGGCGCGCCAGTCTCGCTGCGGGCCGCGACGGGCGCCGGAGCTTCTGGAGCCGCTGCCAGCGGGACCTGCACGGGGAGCTCCGGCTCGGGCTCCGCGATCGTGGGCGCCACCGGTGCGGGCTCTTCCGGGGCCAGCGGCTCGACTTGCACCTCTGCGGGGACCTCGGGCTCCACCGGAGCCGGAGGCTCGACTTGCACCTCTGCGGGGACCTCGGGCTCCACCGGAGCCGGAGGCTCCGGCTCGGGCTCCGGGGCCACCCGCTTGCGCCGGCGAATCACCGCACTGGCCCCCTTGCGGGTGACACGCGCCTCGGTCACGGGTCCCTGGCGAAGCTTCACTCCGAGCTTCTCGCGAAGCAGCGCAGCCTCCTCGTCGTCGACGGAGGCCATCGCGCTCTTGAGCTCGACGCCGATCGCGCGCGCCCTCTCGACGAACTCGACCCGATCGATGCCGAGCTCTTCCGCGATCTTGTAGGCCCTGACGTTTGCCATTCGCGCCGCTTAACTCCGCTCCCCATCCGGGATGGGCTGATCGGCAGGCACGGGATCGGCCGACTCCGTCTCCGCCGCCTGGTCTTCGGTCGCCACCTCTTCCGCGGCTGTCTCGGACGCAGCCGCTGCTTCCGCCGCAGCCGCTTCCGCCGCAGCCGCTTCCGCCGCAGCCGCTTCCGCCGCAGCCGCCTCGGCCGCGGCCCGCGCCGCCTCCTCCGCCTTCTCGACCGCGAGCTCAGCGGCCCGCTGCTTGATCGCCTCGGCGCCGGCCTCGTCGATTCCGGGCAGCGAAGCCAGCAGTTCCGACTCGCAGTCTGCCAGATCTTCCAGCGAGGTGATCCCGCGCTGGAGCAGGAGCTCGGCCTCGGGCTCCCCGCAACCCTCGACGATGGAGACGGCCTCGGCGAACCAGCGCGCGGCTTCTCGCATCTTGGCTTCACTCTTGATGTCGATCCGCCAGCCGGTGAGCTGGACGGCGAGGCGAACGTTCTGCCCCTTTCGTCCGATCGCGAGAGAGAGTTGGTCATCGGGGACGATCACGTCCATCGAGTTCTCTCCCTCGTCGATGATCACCTTGGAGACCTGTGCCGGCGACAGTGCGCTGCACACGTATCGGGCCGGGTCGGGGCTCCAGGGAACGATGTCGATGCGCTCCCCTCGAAGCTCCTGGACCACGGCCTGAACCCGGCTTCCCTTCATGCCCACGCAGGCTCCCACCGGATCCACGTCGCCGTCCCGGGACGCCACCGCGATCTTGGAGCGACCGCCGGGCTCCCGCGCCGCGGACTCGATGGTCACGATGCCTTCGTAGATTTCCGGCACCTCCTGGGCAAAGAGCTTCGTCAGCATTTCCATGCACGCCCGCGAGAGGATGATCTGAGCGCCCTTGGAAGCGTGGTTCACATCGAGAACGTAGGCTCGAATCCGATCTCCCGGCCGGTAGTTCTCCCGCGGCACCTGCTCCTTGGGCGGGAGAATCGCCTCGGCGCGCCCGAGATCCACGATGATCGATCCCTTTTCGAAGCGGCGGACGATTCCGTTCAGGACCTCTCCCTTGCGGTCCTTGTACTCGTCGTAGACGATGTCCCGCTCGGCGTCGCGAACGCGCTGGATGATCACCTGCTTGGCGGTCTGGGCGAGGATCCGGCCGAATCCGGTGGTATCGAGCTTGACGCCGATCTCGTCGCCGATCTGGGCCTCCGGATCGTATTCGCGCGCCTCGGTCAAGGCTATCTGAATCGTTTCGTCCGCGGTCTCCTCCACGACCTCGCGGAACTCGAAAAGCTCGATCTCACCGGTCTCGGTGTTGAAGCGCGCCTCGATTTCCCGTTCCAGGCCGAACTTCTTCCGCGCCGCCTGACGCATCGCCTCTTCGAGAGCACCGATGATGGTGTCCCGGTCGATGCCTTTGTCCTTGGCGATCTGATCGATCTCTCGCTTGAGCGGAGCGATGTTCATCTGAACTCCATCTCGCTGTTGCGCGTACGCCGCCTAGCGGCTCGCGCGCCTTGCGAAATCCTCGCGAGTAAACTCGTAAACCGCGTTCGCACTGGCGACGTCGGCAAATGCGATATCGACCTCTTTCCCATCGACAAGAAGACGAGCCACCTCGTCCTCGAAGCCGACCAGGCGCCCCCGGAAACGCCGTCGCCCGTCGCGGGGCGCACGAATTTCGAGCTTCACCTCACGGCCACAGGCCGCTCGGAAGTCCTTTTCGCGTGCCAGCACCCGGTTGAGCCCAGGCGACGAGACTTCCAGGGTGTAGCGGGCCGGGATCAGATCGCTCGCATCCAGGTGGCTGCCGATTTCCCGAGAGACCTGTGCGCACCCGTCCACGGGCACGAGTCCGTCACCCGCCGGCGTGTCCACGATGACACGCAGCGTCCACGGCACCCCGCCCCGCTTGAGGTCGACGTCAACCAACTCGAGACCGTGGTCATCGACGATCGGCTCGATCAACGCCCGCATCTCTTCCGGGATGTCCCGGTACACAATCGGTCCGCTCCAAACGCGCCCCCGGCAATTTCGCCTGAAAACAAAAAGGTGGACGATTCGCCCACCTTCTCCCGCGTACAAATCCAGCGTAACCTATCCAAGTTACAGGGGGTTTGCAAGACCGGCGGACGCCCGCCGGGGCCCTGCCCCGGGGAACTGGAGAGGGGGGTTAGCGACCCGGAAACTCCACCGCACCGACCAGGTCGGAGACCCGATCCACACCGTGGCGGACGCAGTACTCCGCGACCCCTTCGGCCACCTCGACCGCCGCCGTCGGATTCAAGAAGTTGGCGGTGCCCACCTGGACCGCCGCCGCCCCACAGAGCAGAAACTGGATGGCATCCTCGGCGGTGCAGATCCCCCCGATCCCGCAGACCGGGATCTCGACCGCATGGGCGCACTCCCAGACCATCCGCAGCGCGACCGGCCGAATCGCCGGGCCCGAGAGGCCGCCGAGGCCGTTGGAGAGGCTCGGCCTACGGGTCTCGACGTCCACGACCAGGGCCCTCAGAGTGTTGATGGCCGAGATCCCATCCGCCCCCTCGCCCTCACAGACCCGGGCCATTTCCGCGATATCCGTCACATTGGGCGAGAGCTTTACCAGCAGGGGAAGCGAGGTCGCGCTCCGCACGGCGCGAACCAACTGCGCCAGAACGGCGGAATTCTGGCCAAACTCCCCCCCCCCCGCTCTTCACGTGTGGACAGGAGGCGTTGACCTCGATCCCCACCACCTTCGGCGCACCGGTCAGACACCTGCAAACCTCGGCGTAGAGTCCGATCTCGGTGCCGAAGACGCTGGCAATCACCGGCACGCCCTCGGGGATCTCCGGGAGCTTCTCTTCGACGAAGGCATGGACACCGACGTTCTCGAGACTGATGGCGTTCAGCATGCCCGCCGGCGTCTCCACGATGCGCGGCGGCGGATTCCCGTGACGAGGCTCGAGAGTGAGGCTCTTGGCGACGAAGCCGCCGATCCTGCGCAGATCCATGAACGGGGCAAACTCCGTCCCGTAACCGAAGGTGCCCGAGGCAGTGAGGACCGGGTTGCGGAGCTGGATTCCGCCGAGGTTGGTCGAGAGGTCCGGCGCCGTGCTCATGGGAGCCCCTCCCAGGAGAGGTCCCCGGATTCGAAGACGGGACCGTCCCGGCAGACCAGGTGGTAACCCTCGTCCGATTCCGAGCGGGGCACCGCACACCCGAGACAGACGCCGAAACCACAGGCCATGCGGTTCTCGAGAGAAACCATGCAGGGCAGACCAGCCGCCTCGGCGATCTCCGCGGCCCGGCGCATCATGGGGGTCGGACCGCAGGCGTAGACTCGCGCCGCTCCCTCGGCCGCGAGCTCCCGCTCCAGCAGGTCTGTCACGAAGCCCTCGGATCCCTCGCTACCGTCGTCGGTGGCCACCTGGAGATCCCCGTCGAGGCTCTCGAAATCGGCCCGGCCCATCAGGTCGGCGGCCGTGCGCGCGCCGAGGAGCACCGAAACCCGGGCCCGCGACGACGAACGCCGCGCCAGCTCGAAGAGCGACGCGACACCGGTTCCACCGCCCACCAGGATGATGCGCTCACCGGGGGAGGGCTCGGGGAATCCCCTGCCGAGAGGGCCGACCAGACGCACCTCGTCGCCGGGACGGGCATCGGCGAGGAGGCTCGTCCCCCGCCCCACGACCTTGTAGAGAACCTCGACCGCTGCCTCTCCTCCCGTCCGGCGCGTGCGGAAGATCGCCATGGGTCGCGGCAGGAGGGGGTCGTAGCGCTCGACCCGGCCCCGCGTGCCCGGCGAGAGCATCAGAAACTGGCCCGGCTGGACCTCGGGCCAGCCCTCCGCGACGCGGAGCACCAGTCGCCAGTTCGCCCCGCCTTCGGCGGAGTTGGCCAGGACCTCCGAATCCACTCGCAGGGGCTTATCCATCTTGGAAACCATTCTGGAAATCCGTCCCCCTTCGACCTTCCGCCGCGCGGTAGCTTCCTCGACTCCTGGCGCGCCGCTTCAAGTCGACCTCGTCATCAGCAAGGCGTCTTCGCCGTTGGATGTCGGCCGGGGCGGCGCTCGAGACCTCAATCACGCGGCACCTTGATTTCGAGGCTGCGCACCTTTCTCGACAGGCTCTCCCGGGCGATCCCGATCCCCTCGGCAGTGCGGGAGATGTTCCAGTCGTTCTCCCGGAGGCGGGCGATCAGGAACTCCCGCTCGAAATCCTTGCGGGCCTCTCCGAGGGTGATTCCCTCGAGATCCTCGCGCTGCTCGCGGTCCCCGAGATCCGGAGGCAGATCCTCGGCGCGGATCTTGGGCCCCGGAGTCATCAGCACCAGACGCTCCATCAGGTTGCGGAGCTCGCGGACGTTGCCGGGCCACGCGTAGGACTGGAGCCGGCTCATGGCCCTGGGGGCGATCTGCTTGCGCCGGGCTCCGGATTCCGCGCAGAACTCCTCCACGAAAGACTTGGCCAGTATCGGCAGATCCTCGCGGCGTTCCCGCAGCGGCGGAACGTGGAAGGGGATCACGTTGAGTCGGTAGTACAGGTCCTCCCGGAAGTGCCCCTCCTGGATCTCCTTCTCCAGACTCTTGTTGCTCGCGGCGATCACGCGAACGTCCACGTCGATGGTGTCGGTGCCACCCACCCGCTCGAACTTGTGCTCTTGAAGGATGCGCAGAATCTTGGCCTGCGTACGCAGGCTCATGTCCCCGATCTCGTCGAGAAAGATCGTCCCCTCGTTGGCGAGTTCGAACTTGCCGCGCTTCTGGGCGATCGCCCCGGTGAACGCCCCCTTCTCGTGGCCAAAGAGCTCGGACTCGATCAACTCCTCGGGAATGGCGGCGCAGTTCACCTCCACGAAAGGCTTCTCCGCGCGCTTGCTCTGGAGGTGGATCTGCTTCGCCACCATCTCCTTTCCGGTCCCGTTCTCGCCTGTGATCAACACCCAGCCGTTGGTCGGTGCGGCGACCTGGATCTGCTCCTTCAGCTTCTTGATGGGCGCCGATTTCCCGAGAATCTGGTGGGCTCGAATGTTCTCGGACCGGAGCTGCTGGTTTTCGCGCTCGAGGCGGGTGCGATCCAGGGCATGGCGCAGGGTCAGAAGCAGCTTCTCGATGGAGAGTGGCTTCTCGATGAAGTCGAAGGCGCCGAGCTGTGTGGCGCGTACGGCGGTCTCGATCGTCCCGTGGCCGCTCATCATCACCACCGGCAGGGCCGGCCAGGCCTGGCGAATCTCCGCCAGGATCTCGACGCCGTCGCGACCGGGCATGGCGATGTCGAGGAGCACCAGGTCCGGAACCTCCTCCCCTTGCCGCAGCGCGGTCAGCGCACTCTCACCGTCCGCAACGGAGTCGGTTTCGAAGCCCTCATCGGAGAGGATTCCCGCCAGCGAACGCCGGATGCTCTCCTCGTCGTCGACGATCAGGATACGATTCAAGCCTCAGATGCTCCGTACGGGAAGCTCGACAATGAAGCGGGTTCCGCGGGGCCGATTCCCGTGTACACGAATATAGCCGTGATGGTCCGCGATGATACGAGAGACGATCGCCAGGCCGAGACCCGATCCGTGATCCTTGGTAGAGAAATAGGGCTCGAAGATCCGCCTGCGATCCCCCGGCGAAATGCCGATGCCGTCATCGGCGATCTCGAGCCTCACCGTCTGCAGCGGGGCATCGTGAACGGTGCGCACCTCGATGCAGCCGGTCCCTCCCGGCTCCGCGGCGCCCTCGAGCACGGCGGCGGTGGCGTTGTCGATCATGTTGGTGAGCACCCGGCGGATCTGCTCGCGGTCGAGATCCACGCGCGGAAGCTGCGGAGCCAGGTCCGTCTCGAACCTCACACCGTCGGTTCCCGCGTAGCTGGAGATCGCCTCCTGGACCAGCTGATTGAGATCGTCGGGCTTGGGATTCGCCGCGGGCAGGCGCGCGAAGTTGGAGAACTCGTTGACCAGCACCTTCAGGCCCTCGACCTGGCTGGTGATGGTGTCCACGCACTCGTCGAAGACCTGGGCATCTTCGGGCGACCCGTCCAGGCGGTCGCGGAAGCGGCGGCGGATTCTCTGCGCGGAGAGCTGGATCGGCGTAAGCGGGTTCTTGATCTCGTGGGCGATCCGCCGCGCCACCTCCCGCCAGGCCGCCATGCGCTGCGCCCTCACCTCCTGGGTGTAGTCGTCGAAGACCAACACCGAGCCGATCGGCCTTCCGTCGTAGTCCTGAAGCAGTGTCAGTGTCACCAGCAGGGTGAGCATCTCGTCGCCGCTCGGTACCTGCACCTGCTGGCGGACACTCTCGCGCATGCCCGGGCGGGTCTGACTGCTGAGCTCGCGGACCACGTCCAGGTACTCGGTCCGGGTCAGCACCTCCTCGAGCTTGCTGCCGATCACGCCCGTGCCGGGTGCGATGCCGAGCAGGCGCTGGGCCGAGGGGTTGATGGTGCCGATGCGGCCCTCGGCGTCGACGGAGACCACCCCGGCGTCCACGTTGCGCAGCACGATCTCCATGTATCGGCGGCGCTGGTCGAGCTCGGTATTGGAGAGCTCCAGGCCCGAGAGGGCCTCGCGGAGGTCGCGGGTCATCTGATTGAAGGAGCGGACCAGGAAACCGATCTCGTCGTTGGAGCTGGCCTGGACGACGACATTCAGATCCCCCCCCGCGACCTTCTCGGTCCCCTCTACCAAGGCGTTGATGGGATCCGTCACGCCCTTCGCCATCCGCAGCCCCCACCACACGGCGAAGAGCACGATCATCAGGGAAAAGAGCAGCAGGACCAGCTGATAGACACCGGCGATCCGGCCCGCGAAGGGCTGAATCGCGCGGTATTCCTCGATGGCTGCGCGGATCACGCCGACCTTGTACACCAGAGGGTGGGGCACCAGGTGGTTCACGACCACCGCGCCCACCACCTCTTCTGGGCGGGCGGGATCCGACGAGTAGATCGGCACGGCGCCTCGGATCACGTCGCCGATTTCGGTGCCGGTGCCCTCGACGACGGAAGCCCGCTCTCCCTCGAGCGCAGAGGCGACGATCCGGCTGTCCCGCTTCACGAAGGCCGCCGTCGGGATCTCCGGGTTCACCAGCGTGGCGATGGGCTCGGCCTCGGCGAAGGGAAAGATCTGGACCACGCCGAGGTTGTACTCCCGCTGCTTGACCTGGACGAAGGCGGCCAGCTCTTCGTTGTTCCCCTCGCGGAGCAGTCTCTGAGCGCGGATCTCCTCGGAGATCTGCGTACCGAAATGCAGGGCGTTGCCCGTCCAGGCGTCGTAGTAGGCATCGGCCACCTCTCGGCTGTCTTCGATGGCCCGGTCCATCTGGAGGCTGAACCAGGTATCGATGGAAGCGGTGATGAACGAGGAGGAGACCACGTACTGGAGCCCCATCGGCACCGCCGCCACCAGGAAGAGGGCCAGTGCGAACTTCAGATTCAGGTGCGAGCCCAGGGCTCCGGAACGCCGCTCGAAGATGAGCTTCACGAAGCTTCTCGAGATCAGGTAGATCAGCAGGACGATCAGAATCACGTTCAAGGCGTTCAAGAACAGAAAGAGCAGACTGTCGCCGAAGGGGAGCGCGCGGGGCAGGCTGGTAATCCGACGCTCGACCAACACCACAGCGGTGATCGCCGCAATCACTGCTGCGGTGATGACCAGATCGCGGCGGCGGCGGCGACGCTCGGCAGCCGGCAGGTCGCTCGTCTCGGCGAGCCTTTCGGGAGCTGGGTCGGACGGCATGGTACTCATGTAAGCCCTTGAAAAATCTAATCAAACGAAGAACCCGCTGCAACCGAATCAGTTCAAGATGACGGGTCGAAGCGCCGATGGGTGATCGGGGACTCATCGATGAATCCCGGGGGGGAATACCTGTGGATGCCAATCTGCAGCGGCTGAGGAATCAATTCGAATCCGATCCTTCGGTTGCCGCCGCCTTCGAAGCTCTCGAAGAGCATCACTTCGTGAACGGCGAATGGAACGATCTCGTCACCCTGTACGAGCGCAGACTCGGATCGACCGACCTGGACCCGGAGAAGAGCCCCAAAAAGCGTGCGAGGGTCGCCTTCCGGCTGGCCCAGGTTCTCGAGGAGCGCTGTCTGCAGGTCGACCGAGCGGCAGAGGCCTACGAGAGCGTCGTTCGTCTGGACCCGGGCTACCAGCCGGCGCTGGTGCAGCTGCGAAAGATCTACGCGGCGCAGGAGAAATGGGAGCTCGCCCTCCAGGTCGCCGAGGTTCAGGCTCAGCTGCCGATGCGCCCCTTCGAGCAGGCCGCCTTCTCGACCGAGATGGGCGAGATCTGGCACCTGAAGCTCGGCGACGCGGCACAGGGAGCGACCTTGTTCGAGCGAGCGCTCGAGAGCGACCCGGATTACGTGACCGCCCTGCTCGGGCTGGCGCAGGCCAGGGAGGAGCTGGGCGAAGCGCCGGCTGCGGCGCAAGCTCTGGAGCGCGCCATCGAACACCTGCGGGGGCCGGACCGCGCACCTGCGGTTGTGCAGCTGGCCCGCCTCCTCGATGGGCCTCTCGAAGACGCCGATGGCGCCGAGAAGCTCTTCCGCCAGGCCCTCACCGACGATCCCCGCTGCGAGATCGCCCTCGAAGCCTTGCTCGAACGCGCCGCCGCGGACGAGCGATGGGAGCAGGTCGCCGAGCTCTACGAGAGGCGCTTCGACCTGGCCTCGGGAGCGCAGCGACGGGCCACCATCGCCCATGAGGGGGGACGCCTGCATCTGGAACGATTGAGAAATCCCCAGGGTGCACGTCTCTGGTTCTCCCGCGCCCTCGAGCTCTTCCCGGACGATCCGGAGAACCACCTTGCGCTGGCGGACGTCGAGCGGCTCGCGGGAAACCGGGAGGCCCTGACCGACCACCTGCGACGCGCATCCGATCTCGCCAAGGGCCCGATGCCAGCGGAGATCCTGCGCGAGCTCGCGACGCTCTCGCGGGAGCAGGGAGATCGCTCCGAGGCCGTGTCGGAGCTCCGTCGCGCTCTGGAGCATGATCCGGGAAACGCCCAGCTGCTCCACGAGCTCGCCGACGACCTCACGCGCCTGGGGCGTGACGAGGAGCTCGTGGAGATTCTCGAACAGCAGGCCACCCTGGCCGCAGGCAACCCGAGCGCTCGCGCCCTGGCCCTGGCCCGGCTCGGCTCCCTCCACGAAGAGCAGCTGGCCGATACCGAGGCCGCCATCGACGCCTTCGAGCGCGCCAGCGCTGAGGATCCGGAACAGAAGCTGATCGTCGACGCCCTGGAACGGCTCTATCGCAAGACGGAGAGCTGGGAGAAGCTTCGCAGGCACCTGGAAAACGGCCTCGAGAGGACGACGGGCAGGCGCTCGGTCGAGCTTCACTGCGCCCTCGGCGAGCTGATGCTCGAGCAGTTCCAGGATGTCGAGGCGGCCCGCCGGTCCTTCGAGGCGGCCATCGGCATCGATCCGACCGCTCGGCCAGCCCTCCAGGGAATCGAGCGAATCGCGCTGGAAAGCGGGGACGAGGACGCCATCGTCGAGGCGTTCGAGCGGGAGGCCAGCGTCACCACCGACCGAAGCCGTCTCTCCTTTCTGGTCTGGGAGCTGGCGCGAATCTTCGAGGAGCGGGATCAGCTCGACGAGGCACTGCTCTGGGTCGAGCGTCTGGTGATCGCGATGCCCGAGGACCAGCAGGCACTCCAGACCTGCGCCCGGCTCCAGGAAGTCCTGCACCACTCGAGCGAGCTGCGCGAGACCCTGGAGCACCTGGACGGGCTGCTCCAGGGCGAGGAACAGGCGGCGAATCGCCGACGCCTGGCGGAGCTGCAGGCCGCCGATGGCGAGGTCGAAGCCGCCATCGACGCCTACCGGAGCGCTCTCGAAGCAGACCCGGGCGATCTTCTGAGTCTTCGCGCTCTGCAGCCTCTCCTGGAGGACAGCGAGCGCCTGCGGGAGGCGGTCGAGGTGCGCCGCCACCTGGCGGAGCTCGTCTCTCCCGAAGAGCGCATCGAATGCCTCCACGCCCTGGGTGTGATCCTCTCGGACCGACTCGACGACGCCGAGTCGGCGATTCCCGTCTTCGCGGAGCTGGCGCGAACCCCCGATGCTCCGCAGGACTCGGGGGAGCGACTCGAGAACGTCCTGGAGCGAACGGGGCGCTTCGAAGCACTCAGCGAACGGCTCTTGGAGCGACGCCGAGAGCTAGACTCGCAGTCCCCCGAGGCCCGCGATCTCGATCTGCGCCGCGCCGAGATCCTGCAGCATCGGCTGGGTCTCCCCGCCCAGGCGGCGGCCCTGTTCCGAGAGGTCTACGAGCGGGAGCCGGGGTGCGCGACGGTCCGTGCCAGCCTCGAGCGGGCGCTCCGTGAGTCGAACGATCTAGCGGGTCTTTGTGAATTGCTCGAGGCGCGCGCGGCCGAGGAGCAGGACGATGAAGCCCGAGCGCCCATGGAACTCGAGCGGGCGACGATTCTCGAACAGACGCTGCACCGGGAGGACGAAGCCAGACAGCTGCTCACCGCTATCGCCGACGGCGAAAGCGCGGTGGCGGCGGAAGCCGAACGCCGACTCGACGCGCTCCTGGAGCGGCTCGGCGAGTGGGAGACCGCGCGCGATCGCCTGTTGGCAAAGCTCGGCCACGGATCTCCCGAGGACGACTTCGAGATCCGACAACGGCTCGGAACTCTGTGTCGCGATCGCCTGGTCGATCCCGACGACGCCATCGCGCACCTGGAGGCCGCCGCTGCTCTGCGCGCCGACCGCGCCGATGTCTGGCAGACCCTGGCCCGACTCTACCAGGAGGAGGACCGGCCCCAGGATCTGCTGACTGCGCTGGAATCCGAGCTCGAGACCGGGCCGGACCCGGAGCGGGCCCTGGCCCTTCACGCGAGAGCAGCGGAGCTCTGCGTCGGAGCTTGCGCCGATCCGGTGCGGGCAGCTGTCCACTACGAGAAGGTCCTCTCCCTGGATCCAACCCACGCACTGGCCAGCGAGTTCCTGGTCGAGCAGCTGAGCGTCGAGGAACGCCACGCCGACCTGGCGCGCGTTCTCGAGACGCGACTCACAGCTCTCCAAGCCGAGCCGGAGACAGCCGACGGAGCCGACTCGGGCGAGCTGGACCGCCGCGGGCCAGAGATCTCCTTGCGGATCCGCATCGCTGCTCTGCGCTCGGGCCCCCTGGACGACGTGGACGGAGCGATCGAAATGCTCGCGCCCACGGCCGGGGAAGACGACGCCCTGTCGGTCGTCGGCGAGCCGTTGGCCGATCTCTACCAGCGCGCCGGTCGCGACGGCGACCTGATCCAGCTCTGCGAACGTGCAGCCGTCAACTGCGAGGATGCCCTGGAGCGAAGCGACTGGTACCTCCGGATGGGCGACGCCCTGCGCAGGCGTGGCGACCTCGCCTCCGCCGCCGGATCGTACCGGCAGGTGCTGGCGGAACGACCCGATGACCGGAGTGCCCCGAGCGCATTGCGGGACATATACCGGCGCCTCGGAGAAACCGAGCCCCTCGTACAACTGCTCGAAGCAGAGCTCTCCCGGATCGGCGGCACCGAGGAGGTGCCGATCCGGATGGAGCTGGCGACGCTGCTGGAGGGCTCGCTATCCCGGCCCGGGGACGCCCTGCGGCATCTTCGCCGTGTTCTCCAGATCGAACCCAGCCACGTCCTGGCGCTCGGGCGGGCAATGCAGCTCGCCGAGCAGATGGGCCGAACGGCCGAATGGCTCGAGCTGCTGGGGATCGCGCTCGAGAGGACCCGAAGCCCCATCGAGCGCGCCCGACTTCTGACCCGGCGCGGGCGAATCCTGGCCGGCGAACTCGCCCGCCCCGAGGAGGCGGCGGAATCCTTCCGGAGCGCCATCGCACTGGACGCGAGCTCAGATGAGGCGAGAAGCGAGCTTCGAGATCTTCTCGAAAGCCTGGGCGATTGGCCGGCGGTGTTGGAATCCCTCGAGCTCGAGCTGCGTTGTGCGGCCAGCGAGGACCAGAACGGCAAGGCCGCGATCTGCGCGGAGGCCGCCGAGATCGCCGCCACCCATCTCTCCAGCGATGCCGCCCTCCCCTGGCTCGAGCGCCTCCGCGCCCTCCGCAGCGAGGACGCTTCCTTGGTGGCCCGGATCGCCGACGTTCACAGGCAGGCTGGCCGCCGGGAGGCGGTGCTGCGCGCCCTGGAGGACGAGATTGCCCTATCTCCGGATCCGGGCCGCCTCTGTGCCCTCGAGCTCGAGCGGGCCGACATTCTGGAGCAGCAGATGGGTGCGCCGGGGCGTGCGATCGGCGCTCTCGAAGCCGCCCGCGTCGCAGACCCGGCGTCCCGGGCCGTGCTGGAACGGCTCGAACAGCTCTACCGCGATACCCGTCGCCCGCGAGACCAGGCCAAAATCCTCGAGCTCCTGATCGAAGGGGCCAACGCCGAAGAGCGCCTCGATCTGCGACGCACCGCAGCGGAGCTCTACGCCGTTGTCCTGGGCCAACCCTCGTCTGCCGCGGACCAGCTGTGGGCAGCCCTGTGCGAGGCACCGAGTTCCGGCGTCGATCGGGTCGAGCTACTGGGCCGCCTGAGCTCGGTCTTTCTGTCGCTTGGACGAAGGGATCTCTGGACTCGCACGGCGGAGGAGGAGCTCGCCTCCTTCGACCCCGGGGCAGAGGTGTTCGACGAGCGGAGACGAGAGCTCCAGCTCGAGCTGGCTCGGGTCTACAACGCCGAGCTCGGTCGTCCAGACGCCGCGCTCCGGCACCTTCGCAAGCTCGTGGACGGCGGCATCGCGGCCGAAGACAGCCAAGATCCGAGCCGCTTCGAAGAGGCCGAGAAAGCCCTGCTCAGCCTGCTCCGCGCCGGGCGCAACGACATCGAGCTCGAGCAGCGGCTGAGCCAACGCCTGGCTCGGAGCGCACCCGCGCTCGATCTCGGCGAAGAGGGCGACGAGCGCCGCCAGACGGTCGAGGGGCAGCGTGAGGAGGCGGACCTCTGGCTCGAGCTGGCGCGGCTGCGCCGCGAACGTCTTCACCGACCCTGCAAGGCAGCCGACGCCTTCCGTGAGGTGCTCGCCCGAGATCCGCAGAACCTCGATGCGATCCGCGGTCTGCGCGGCGTCAGCGACCAGGTGGGCGACCACGAGGAAGTGGCGCGAACCCTCGAAACAGAGCTCGAGCGGGCGCAGTCGCTCTCGAATCGGGAACGGGCCGCACTCTACCGGCGACTCGGTCGGGTCGCCTGGGAGCAGCTCGACTCGACGACGAGGGCGAGCCGCGCCTTCGTTGCAGCTCTGGAGGCGGAGCCGAGCGATCTCGTCTCGCTCCGCTCCCTCGAATCGCTCTTCGAGATGATGGAGGACTGGCGCGGCGCGCTGGATCTCTACGAGAGTGAGGTCGAGATCCTCGGCGACGCCGAGCCCGAACGCCGCAAGACCGCCTGGCTTCGCGCCGGCGAGCTGGCCCGCACCCATACGGGCGAAATCGAACGAGCTGCCCGCAACTACCAGGCCGCCGCTGAGATCGGCGAGCTGCCCGTGAACAGCCGTCGCGAGTGGGCGGACCTCTACCAGCGCCTGGATCGACCCGATCGCTTCGCCGAGGTCTTCGCGGGCTGGTGCGATGACTCCGAATCCGGTGCGACAGGTGGCGATCACCTGCTCCTGGCCCGCACGCTCGAAGAGCTGGATCAGCCCGACGAGGCCCTGGCGCGCGTGCAGCGCGCTCTGGACGCGGAGCCCGAGAACGCGAATGCCTGGGACACGGCGGCGCGGCTCTGGGAGGCGCGTGGAGAGGCGCACTCGGCTGCCGAAGCCCTGGAGAAGGCCGCCGACTGTCTGGCTGGAGGGGAGTCTGCCACGCGTCGCTACCGGGCAGCGACGCTGATCGAAGCCAGCGATGCCGAGTGGGCAGCAACGCTACTGGAACGCGCCGTCACCGCCGATCCGGCGCTTGCGGTGGCAGAGGCGATGCTCACCCGGGTTGCCTTCGCTCTGGGGAGACGAGCCCAGGCCAAGCGGGCGGCCGAGCTCGCTCTCGAGCTGGCGGACGGCGGTGCGGAGCTCGACGATGCGACTCGCCTGGAGACCGCCTTGATCGGCGGACAGGCTGCACGATCCCTGGAGTGCCTGGAGCCTGCGGCGCGCCTCTACGGCACTGCCCTCGAGATCTCCCCGCTCCACGCCGAGGCGCTCGCCGCGAGGGGCGAGATCCTCTTCGACCTCGGCGACCGGGAGGGCGCCCGGCTGGCGCTGGAGGCACGCCTCGGCCTCGACACTCCCGACCCCGAGCGAGCCAGCCACCTGTGCCTGCTCGGGGCGAGCCTCGAGGCCGACGACCCTCAGGCCGCCCTGGAACGCTACACCGACGCGATCGAGCTGGATCCGGGCCTCGACCAGGCACACGGCGGTCTCGTCGCGATTTACGAGAGCCTCTCCCGGATCGACGAGGCGGTGAACGCACTCCAGGGCTGGGCAGCCCGGGCGAGCGACAGCAAGGAGCGGGCCGAGCGCCTGGTCCGCGCTGGCGAGCTGGAGATGGGACGGGAGGGACGCGAAGAGCCCGCCGAGGTGCTGCTGCGCGAGGCCACGGCGGTATGCCCGCAGGTCGCGCGGGCGTGGCTGCTCCTGGCGGATCTGCTCTGGTCCCGAGGGCGGAACGCCGAGGCCCTCGACCTCTCGACACGCGCTCTCGATGCAATCGGAGACGTGCCCGAGCGCTCGGGAATCGCCCTGATCCGCGCCCGAGCCCTGGAACGGCAGGGGGATCGGCGCGAGGCTGCCGCTTCCTACCGCGAGGCCACACGGATCGAGAGCACCTGTCAGGAGGGCGCTCTGGCGGGTGCGCGTCTATTGCGTTGCCTTGGTGAATGGCGTGAAGCGGCCGATGTGCTCACCGGCTTCGTGGACGCGCATCCCGACGCTGAATCTCCGCAGATCGCGCCCGCCCTTCACCAGCTGGGGCGGCTCCTGGCCGGCCCGCTCGAGGACGTGGAAGGCGCCGTCGCTGCCTACCGTCGGGCCATCGACGCCGATTCGGAACTTCGCGATGCACGAGTCGCCCTAGCGGAGCTGCTGGCACACCGTCCGGAGTGCTGGACCGAGGCGATCGAACAACACCGCGACCTGCTTCGGGAGGAGCCGACTCGACTCGGCTCCATCCGAGCGCTGCTTCGCATTTCCCACGGACGCGGTTCGGATCGGGGCGTGGCGACGGGGCTCGCCGTTCTGCGCGCCCTCGGTGCTGCGACGCCCGAAGAACGGATCCAGTCTCCCGCACAGCCGCCCGTAACTCCCGCGAACCCCCCCTCCATGAGCGACCCGGTATGGGAGGCCGCGCGTCGGATTGGGCAGGAAGCCGCCCAGGAGATCGGTGAGGCCCTCGGCGCGGGAAGCAGACCCGAGAGCAGTGCGAGCGAGGCCTCGGAGCCCATGGCGCGCTTCCGCGCCGCAGTACTCGCTGCCGAGGGAGAGCTGTCGGCACCGGCGCTCGCGCCGCTGTCCACCCCCGAGCTCGGCTCCGTCATCACGCTCGTCGCCCAGCTGGTGCTGGAGGTCCCCCGCGTCGGTGCGGAAGGCGACCGGGTGAACGCCCTCTCCTCGAGCCTGGGCCGACGCGCCAGGCGCCGTGTGCGCAAGGCCCTCGGAGAAATCGACGCGGTGGCCATCGCCTCGATCGATTTCGAGGCGTGGCGCGCCGAGCTCCGCGGGCTGGCCAGCGCGCGCGTCCTGGAATCCAGCGATTTCGAGTTCCGACTCGCTCTCACCGCCTGGCTCCAGTCCGGTGATGGCGGTCACGGCGACAATGCCGAGGCGATCCCGCCCGAGGCGGACCTGAGCCAGCTCGTCGCCGATCGCCCCGAAGCCCTCGCCCTGCTGCGAAGCGTCATCAATGCGTGGGTCGAGGCGCTATGAGGCTCGGGAGAGCCTGAGCGGAGAGGAGGCCTCGGATGTCCCCTAGCTTCCGCTCTCGAAGGCGGGAACGCCGATTCCGTCGCAGGAAGGTCCGCGTTCTCGTCGACTTCCAGGGCAGTACGGGTATCCGCTACGAGTACGCGACGACCCTCGGCGCCGGCGGTCTGTTCATCGAGACGGAGGAGCCGATCGATATCGGCTCGCCGATCAGGGTTCGATTCCGGCTGCCGGAATCCGATCGGGTCCACCAGATCGAGGGACGCGTCGCCTGGCACCAGCAGGCCGGATCCGGAGCACCCACCACTCGGGCGCCCGGAATGGGGATCGAGTTTCTGGACGCGGCGGCGGCCGCTACAGTGGCGCGCGATCTAGACGGGTCAGCCTAAGCTGAAGCCTCGGCCGGCGTCCGCAGCGAAAGGAAGTCCGACGCAACGCGGGCCTGCGGCACGGGACCCTCGATCCTCCAGGCTTCGGGCGTGTTCAGGATCTCGCTGACGAGCTGCTGATGAAGGGCGTGCCCCCCGCGCTCGACGACGATATGACCCTCGATGGGCATGCCGATCAGCGCGAGATCACCGATCAGGTCGAGAACCTTGTGCCGCACGAACTCGTCAGACCAGCGGAGCCCGTCACGGTTGAGCACGCGGCGCTCGTCCATCACCACCGTGTTGTCGAGATTGCCGCCGCGGGCGAGGCCGTTGCGCCAGAGGGCCTCGACCTCGTGAAGGAAGCCGAAGGTGCGCGCCCGACAGATCTCGCGCTCGAAGCTCTTTCCGCTCAGGGTGAATCCCTTGAGCGTCTGGCGACCGATGGCGGGATGGGTGTAGTCGACGGAGTAGCTGACCCGGAGCGAGCGACCGGGATCGATGCGGATCGACCGCTCGCCATCGCGCACCTCGATCGGCTTGCGGATGCGCATCCGCCGGCGTTCGGAGCTCTGGTCAAAGATGCCGGCGGCGCGGATCAAGAAGACGAAGGACGCGGAGCTGCCGTCCATTACCGGAATCTCGGGCCCGTCGACCTCGACGCGGACGTTGTCGATGCCCAGGCTGTAGAGAGCGGCGAGCAGATGCTCGACCGTTCCGACCGTCGCGTCGCCGCAGCCAAGCGTGGTGGCGTGCGACGTCGACGCCACGGACCGGGGCTTCGCCGGAATCTCGACCGGATGCCTCAGGTCCGTGCGCGCGAAGACGATTCCCGAATCCGAACGCGCCGGATACAGAGTCAGCTGAACGGGCTCACCGGTGTGAAGCCCGATCCCGGTACACGAGATCTTTTCCGCAATTGTACGCTGATTCACCGCCCGTCTCCCCCCCTTGGACCGTCTCACCGCGGGCTTCTAACCACCTATGAAATCGAGATTTTTTGGCTCCACAGGCTTCGGAGAGAAAGATCTAGCAAGGTTCGTGCCAAAACAGGGCGAGCCGGGATCGCGAAGATGAAGCGGAGATTACGCCGGCGATTCGAGTGCTTAGCGTGATGCAGCTCACACAAACCAAATATCCCCTTGGGAACAGCCCAGATGAAGGCCCAATGAAAGTGACGTTTGCGTTACGGCTGTGACGAACCCATCACGGCAGGGACGGCGTTGCTCAGCCGCTGCTCTGGCTCGAGCTCTTGGAGAGCTTGGCCTTCACCTGGGTGACGATCTCCTCTGCGCTCTGGGGGCGCTCTTCGGGATTCTTCTTCATGCACGAGGTGATGATCTCGGCGAGAAGCGTGGGAAGCTTGGGATTCGCCTCCCGCGGATCTGGCGGCGGCGTGTGGACGTGATGGTAGGGAACGTTGCCCTCCTGGAAGGGAAGCGAGCCGGTGGCCAGCTCGAAGAGGGTCACCCCCAGGCTGTAGATGTCGGTCCGGTGATCCACGTTCTTGCCCAGGGTCTGCTCTGGGCTCATGTAATAGGGAGTGCCCGAAACCAGCGTGGTGTGGTTGCGCACCTCTTCGATGACCTTGGCGAGTCCGAAGTCCATGATCTTGGCCTTCTTGTCGCGGGTCCACATGGTGTTCGCGGTCTTGACGTCGCGGTGAACGACCTTCTGATCGTGGGCGAAGGCGAGTGCCTCGCACATCTGGAGGAGCACGTGGAGCACACCGTTCGGTGAGATGACGCCACGCCTGCGGACGATCTCCTTGAGGGTCGTGCCGTCGACGTACTCCATTGCGATGTAGTAACGGCCGTCCTGCTCCCCCGCATCGTAGACCGTCACGATGTTTGGGTGGTTCAGCTTGGCAGCGCTCTTCGCCTCCCGGAGGAAGTTCTTAAGGGCCTCGGGATTGTCCTTGAGGGCATCCGGGAGCACCTTGAGGGCGACGGGGCGATCGAGGACGGTGTCATGGGCCTTGTAGACGATTCCCATGCCCCCGCGTCCCAGCTCACCTTCGATCTTGTAGCGGCCGGGGCGACCACTCGGAGGACCGACTGCCTCCTGGGTCCTGGCCAGCGACTCCGTGGGCCGATTCTGAGCGACCTTGGCCCGGGCGAGCTCCAGGCGCTTCTCTACGTCTTTGTAGTGGTAATCGAAGGTCAGGATCTTCTCGTAGAGATCCACGGCCTCCTGGAACTCGTCGGCGGCCTCGTGAGCGGTGGCGAGGCGGTAGTAGGCATCCCTGTTCTCGGTGTCGAGATCCAGATTTCCAATCGCCTGGCGGAGCTTCTTGATCGCGAGTGTGTATTTGCCTCTGGCGCAGAAGATTTCTCCGAGCAGGGAGGAAGCCGCTCCAAACCCGGGCTCACTGGACTTCACTTGCTGGAGCAGCTTGATGGCCTCGTCCTCCATTCCCTCGCGGTGAAGGACCTCCCCCGCCTCGAGCATCCGGCCCGCTTTGGCGAGGTTGGAGGATTGCCTCGGGACGTCCCCCAGCTGCGCGCAACACGCGGCTGCATCCTCGTATTGGCTGATCCGCTCGTAGTTCTTGGCAGCCCGGGCGTAGTCCCCCCCCAGTTGGAACATCTCCGCGGCCTGGGCCGCGTCGCCTTGCTGCTCGTAGCACTCAGCCGCCTTGTTGAGATCCTCGAGCTTGCGGTACAGGTCACCGGCGGCGAGGAAATCGCCGGCTTGAATGAGCAGTCGCGCAGCCTCTTCGTCGTCGCCCCGGTCCCGGTGGTAATCGCCCAGGATCTGTGCAGCCGCCTGCTCCTCCCCGACCTGTTTGAGCGCGTCGGCGGCCTTGACCGGATCGCCTCCGCGCAAGAAGAGATCGGACGCCTTGGAGAAGTGCTCGAGGCGAAGGGCCACATCGGCGGCGGCGCTGAAGCAGCCCCCCTTCTCGAGAATCCGCTCCGCCGCTTCCAGATCCCCGGCGTGCTCGTGGAGCTTCCCGGCCTGAAGCACCAGCTTCCGAAGCTCCCTCTCCTTGGCCGGATCCTGTCCGCTTCCGACCCGCGCCCCCTCCTCCAGGATCACTGCTTCCAGAGCCTGGGCGGCGCGGGCCCACTCCTTGGCCTCGAGGAAGGCCTGGGCTGCGTGACGGTGAAATTCACACCGGGCGTAGCAGTCGCCGGCCTGCACATAGCTGCCCGCCTTCTCGTACATCTCCGCTGCAACACTGATACGGCCGGCCTTGAGGTAGCTGTCCGCCGCCTGAGCGAACTCGTTCGTCGAGGCGAAGATGGTGCCCGCGGTCTCGTGCTGGCCCGCGCGGATGTAGAACTCCGCGGCCTCCGTGAAGCGGTTCTGGTCGTGGCGCACCTCGGCGGCGCGCACCAGATCCTCGCTCTGCTCGAAGTACTCTGCGGCCGGATCGAGCAGGCCGCTGTTCAGACAGAGTTCCGCGGCCTCGGAGACCTTGCCCTTCTTTGCCAGCACCGCGGCCTGCTTCAGGACCTGCTTGGCCAGGCGCTTGTCCACCGCTATCGGTTCGGGGTTCTCCTGGGTTTCGGGAGCCTCCTCCTCGGCTTTCGGGCTGGCGCCTCGCCGTACCGAGAGCAGCAGCGCCGCCAACCCGGCGCCAAGTAGCGCGAACGCCGGTAGCCCGCCGAGCATTCTCTCGATGGAATCGGCGCTGAGGCCGTCCCCCAGAAGCCCGGACAGGGGACCGCTGATTGCCGCGAGCAGGTCCCTTCCGGTGGCCACCAATCCGCTGTCCGGGAAATGCCCCGCGCCGAGTCCGAAGACGCCGACGAGGAGACACAGGAAGGCCAGGAGAAATCCGAGAACGCGCAACATCATGGGCGGGCCAGAACTCCCTGTCTCAGCCGAGTGCAAGAAGCCCCGGCGTCTAAGCCCTATCGGCGTTCCGGGGATCTCCGTTGAGCCTCACCGGGGCCCATCTGACCCACAATCGGCACCGGGAGAGGAGGCAGGTCCAGCTTCTAGAAGAGCTTTCGCTGGTCTCGCTTGCTCCCGCCAGGCCGATCCGAGGGAGCGCCGCGGGGCTCGAGGCCGAAATGCGCGAAGGCGCTGTGCGTCGCCATGCGGCCTCGGGGCGTACGGTCCAGGAATCCACCCTTGATCAGGAAGGGCTCGACGAGATCCTCGAGCGTCCCCTTGTCCTCTCCGACCGCGGCGGCAAGGGTATCGAGGCCTACCGGACCTCCCTCGAACTTCTCGATCAGGGTGCGCAGCACCGCCTGGTCGAGCTTGTCGAAGCCCATCTCGTCCACGTCGAGGCGCCCGAGGGCGTAGCGGGCCATATCCCCGCCGATCGAGGCGTCGGGACCGTTCTCGACGGAGTTGAAGTCGCGCACCCGGCGCAGCAGGCGGTTGGCGATGCGCGGGGTACCGCGACAGCGGCCGGCGATGACGGTGGCGGAATCGCCGTCGAGATCGATCTGGAGCAGGCGCGCCGAGCGCCGCAGGATTTCCACCAGGTCCTCGGCCGGGTAGTAGTCGAGACGGGCGGACCAGCCGAAGCGGTCGCGCAGCGGGGAGGTCAGGAGCCCGGCGCGGGTGGTGGCACCCACCAGGGTGAAGCGCGGCAGGTCGATCCGAATCGAGCGGGCGCTCGGCCCCTGGCCAATCAGCACGTCGAGCTGGAAGTCTTCCATGGCCGGGTAGAGGATCTCCTCCACGGCGGGAGGCAGGCGGTGGATCTCGTCGATGAAGAGCACGTCGTCCGGCTCGAGGTTCGAGAGCAGCGCCGCCAGATCTCCAGCCCTGTCGAGGACTGGACCGCTGGTGGCGCGAAACTGGGCTCCCATCTCCCGGGCGACGATGCGCGCCAGGGACGTCTTCCCGAGGCCGGGCGGACCGTAGAAGAGCAGGTGATCCAGGGCTTCGACGCGCTCCCGGGCGGCGGCGATGAAGACCGCCAGGTTCTCCCGGAGACGATTCTGGCCCACCATTTCCGCCAGGGTCTGGGGGCGAAGCTTGTCCTCGAACCCACCCTCGCCGGGGAGGGGGTCGGCGCACAGAGGAGAGCGTCCGAGCGCCGACTCGCTCACTTCGCCAACCTCCGGAGCGCGGTCCGCACCAGATCCTCGATTGCCGTCGCGTCTCCGAGCTCCTCGAGCACCTCGGCGCTGACCTCTTCTGCCTTCGCCTTCGGAATCTGCAGGTTGCGCAGGGCCGAGACCAGCTGGTGTCGGGTCTCGCTCCGTGCGGACGACTCGGACTCGTGGCCGGGCCCGAGATGGAAGCCCGCGCTCGCTCCAGCCAGATCTTCTGCCCGGTCGCGAAGCTCCACCAGCATCCGCTCCGCGGTCTTCGCTCCGATCCCGGGCACCGCCCGCAGCGCCGCGGCATCCCCCTCACGAATGGCGGCCACCAGCGCTCCGGCCTCGATCCCGGAGAGAATGGTCTGGGCGAGCTTGGGACCGATCCGGCTGGCGTGGAGCACCAGCTCGAAGGCCTCCCGCTCCCGCTGGGTGAAGAAGCCGTAGAGCTGGAAGGCATCCTCCCGCACGTGGGTGTGAATCCGCAGGACGACCGTCTTGCCCTCGTCGGGGAGACGGGTGAATGTCGAAAGCGGAATCAGGGCCTCGTAGCCGACTCCGTTCACACCGAGAAGAACACGAGTCGGCGTCTTCTCGAGCAGCACGCCTTCGAGGCGCGCGATCATCGCGAGCGCCTCATCACGAAGCCACTGCCGGACCGCCTGGCACGGGAGCGCCGGGGAGGTGCACCCCGGGCCAGGTCGGCGAGCCGGCCCCGGTGGGCCCTGCAGATCGCCGCTGCCAGGGCATCGGCTGCATCCTGCGGTGGCTTGCGTTCGAGCTGGAGGATTCGCTTCACCATCAGCTGGACCTGTGCCTTCGCCGCCGCTCCGGTCCCCACCACCGCCTGCTTGATCTCCCGCGCCGATACCTCCTCCACCGGGAGGCCGGCCGCGCCAGCCGCGGCCAGAACGGCGCCCCGTGCCTGCCCGAGGATCAGGGCCGAGCGGGGACTCGACGCTACGAAGACCTGCTCCACCACTGCCAGATCGGGGGCGTGGCCTTCGATCACCTCGGCGAGACCGGACTGGATCGCCGCGAGCCGCACCGCCAGCTCCTGGCTCTTCGGCGGGCGCAGGGTCCCGTGGGTCAGGTGGACGAGCTTCGCGTCCACGCACTCCACGACGCCGTAGCCGGTTACGCTCGAGCCGGGATCGATTCCCAGGATGCGCATCGCGCTCCCGTGGAGGACTGGTTCATGGCGGAGGGGGAGTCAGCCTTCATCTTAGGCGAATCTCAGGCGAAATTCGCCATCGCCTCGTCGGATATGTCGCAATTCGCATAGACCGTCTGGATGTCGTCCAGATCCTCCAGAGCGTCGGCCAGCCGCAGCATCGACTCGGCATCCTTGCCCTCGAGCGTCACCGAAGTGGAGGGCTCCATCCGGATGGCCGCGGACGACACCACGAAGCTCGCGTCCTCCAGCGCTGCCTTCACCGCGTCGAAGTCCGAGGGAGCGGCGACCACCTCCAGGGAGTCGTCGCTCTCCAGCACGTCGAGGGCCCCGGCCTCGAGGGCGACCTCGATCAGCGCATCGAGATCCGTCCCCTCCAGCGCGACGCTGACGATTCCCTTCTTTTCGAAGAGGTAGGCCACGCAGCCGGTCGATCCGAGATTCCCCCCGTTCTTGGTGAAGACATGCCGGACCTCGCTGACCGTCCGCTTCCGGTTGTCCGTCAGGGCCTCCAGGAGCACGGCGGTCCCCCCGGGACCATAGCCTTCGTAGGTTACTTCCTCGTAGGCGGCATCCTCTCCGCCACCGATGCCCTTCTGGATCGCGCGCTGGATGTTGTCCTTGGGCATGTTGCCAGACCGGGCCTTGTCGATGGCCAGCCGCAGACGGGGGTTCGCATCGGGGTCCCCTCCCCCCATCTTGGCCGCCGTAGCGATCTCGCGGATCAGCTTGGTGAAGATCTTGCCGCGCTTGGCGTCCGCCGCACCCTTCTTACGCTTGATCGTCGACCACTTGGAGTGTCCGGACATCGCGCTGAACCAGTTAGCACGTGCGGGAGAGCCAGGAAACCGCTTAGGAATCCACCGCTTTTGCCGATACGGGGAGAGGCTTGCCGCGGCCTCCGCGTCGCGCTGTAGGAGAATCTTATCATGGCGGAGATGGCGGTCGGAATCGACCTGGGAACCAGCAACTCCTGCGTTGCCATCGCAAGTAGCGGCAAGGTGGAGGTGTTGGCGAACGCCTACGGCGAGCACGTGACCGCCAGCGTCGTGGCCTTCGATGAGCAAGGTGCCATCACGGTGGGCAACGCCGCGAAGGCCAATGTCATCCACGATCCTCTCAACACGGTCTCCTCCGCGAAGCGCCTGATCGGCCGCTATTTCTTTTCCGAAGAGGTGAAGAAGGCTCAGGCCGTCTACTCCTATGGCATCGTCGAGGGTCCGGATCACAGCCTCCGCATCCAGATCCGAGACGAACAGTTCTCCCTCCCGGAAGTCTCGGCCATGGTGCTTCGAGAGATGAAGACCATCGCCGAGGAGCAGCTGGGCCAGGAAGTGCACAAGGCCGTGATCACCGTGCCGGCCTACTTCAACGACAACCAGCGCCAGGCTACCAAGGACGCCGGTCGCATCGCCGGCCTCGAGGTGCTGCGTCTGATGAACGAGCCCACCGCTGCCGCTCTGGCCTACGGCTTTGGCCGCGGCCTCACCCAGCGGGTCGCCGTCTACGACCTGGGCGGCGGAACCTTCGACATCTCGGTCCTCGAGATTGGCAAGGACGTCTTCGAGGTGCTCTCCACCTGTGGCGACACCTATCTCGGAGGCGACGACTTCGACGACCGCTTGATCGACCTCTTGGCCGACGAGTTCGTGGCCAGGGAGGGGGTCAATCTCCGCAACGATCGCTTCGCCCTCGAAAAGCTCAAGATCGCCGCGGAGACGGCCAAGAAGGGGCTCTCCGTCGAGGAGCAGGTCGAGATCCGCATCCCCGACATCGCCAATGGCCCCGACGGACAGCCCCGCTCCATCGAGCGAACGGTCACCAGGTCCGAGTACGCATCCCTGGTGATGGACCTGATCCAGCGCACCTTCAAGGTCTGCGACGAGGCACTCCAGCAGGCCAACATGATCGCTCAGGATCTGGGCGGCGTGATCCTGGTGGGCGGCTCCACTCGCCTCACCGCGGTCCGCGAGGCGGTGAGTGACTACTTCCAGCAGGAGCCCAAAGCCGATGTGGATCCGGACGAGGTAGTCGCCATGGGCGCCGCGATCCACGCGGCCTCGCTGTGCTCGACCGAGGAACAGGATTCATTCCTGCTGGACGTGACGCCGCTGTCGCTTCGCATCGGCGTGGCCGGCGGACTCGCCGAGACCGTGATCGAGCGCAACACGCCGGTGCCCATCGAGCAGACGCGCACCTTCACCACCTACCAGGACTTCCAGAAGTCGGTGAAGATCCGGGTCTACCAGGGCGAATCGCGCCAGGCCGAAGAGAACGAGATGCTCGGCCAGTTCGAGTTCTCGGGCTTCAAGAAAGCGCGGCGAGGTGGGGTCAGGATCGACGTCACCTTCGAGATCAACAGCGATGGGATCGTACAGGTCACGGCCTGCGACCAGGAGACCGGACAGCAGGCCTCTACCCAGATCACACTGTCCTCGGGCCTCTCCGAGGAGGAGATCAGCCAGATCATCGACGAGGGAAAGACGGACCGGGTGCGCGGCGGTGATGCGACGGATGCCGATTCTCAGGCTGCGGTCGCAGCGTCGAGCCCGGCTCCCCCGGACGAAGAAGAGCTCTCCGACGAGCTGGAGCTGCTCCCGGACGCAGCGGATCTGCTCGAGGAGCCCTCGGACCTCGAGATCGACGACGACGACGATGCGGTCGCGCTCGGCGCCGCGGCAGAGGAAGACGACGCGGATCCGAATGCGGCGACACAGCCCGACCAGGAGCCGCTCGACGTGGACGCCACCTCCGAAACTACCGGGGAACTCGAGATCGAGACCGATGGACCGGAGAATCTCCCGGAGTTTCAGCCCCCCGCAGGCGACAGCGGCATCCAGGTGGATGAAATGGACGGCTCGCCCGACGACGAGACCCAGATCGAGAGCGGTGCCGAGAGCCTCTTCGACCCGGCCGGCGCTGACCTCGCTCCGCTCGACGACGAATCGGAGCGCTAGAACGACGTGCCCGCCCTGGCTCCCGCTGAGATCAAGGCGCTGATCAAGTTCATGGACGAGCTCGACTACTACCAGATCCTCGAGGTGCCACGGGATGCACCCGCCTCGGCGATCAAGCAGGGATACTACGCCGTCTCTCGGCGCTACCACCCGGACGCCAACCGCGCGCTTCGGGGCGAGGCCCGCAGGAACCTCGAGCACGTCGCCAAGCGCGTGACCGAGGCGTATTCGGTCCTGCGCCACGCCCGGCGGCGCCGGGCATACGATGGCCAGCTGGCGAAGGATCGTCACGCCGTGCGCATCCGGCTCGCGGAGGCGGATTCCCAGGCGGAGAAGAAGACCCTGGAGGACCACCTGGGAACCACGCCCAACGGCCGCCGCTTTTTCGCCCTGGCCCGCGGTGACATCGACCGCAATGATCTCGACTCGGCGATCCGGAACCTTCAGATGGCTCTCACCTACGAGCCTGCCAACCAGTTCTTCAAGCAGAAGCTGAAGGAATGGAAGGAGCATCCGCGCCGCTAGCGGGTGTTTCTCTGCGGCTCGCTACCGCGGCCCGACGGGACGCGGCCCTACCGCCTCGAGCGCTGCGGCGTTGTCATTTGGGTGGTCCGATCCTACGCTGCCAAGGTGCGTACTCTGGCAGTTCCGATCGCAGCTGCGCTGGCTTTGCTCCTCCTGGTTCCCGGGTGTTCGCAACAGCCCGACGAGACCGCGCAATCCAGAGAGATCCACCGGGAGCCGGCTCCGCCCGCCGCCGCCAGGCCCCTGCGTCGGGAGCGACCTCTCCCGGCCTACGACGGGTACGGGATCGATGGCGAGCGCATCTCGGTCTCCCGGCTGATTGGGAAGCGTCTACTGCTGTTCTTCTTTGATCCCGAGGTGGGGGAGGCCCGCGTGGTCGGCAGGGCGGTGGCGAGCGTGGCCGCGGAGCGCGGCGGCCACAACTTCGACATCCTCGGTGTCGCCACTCGCGGCAGCCGTGACGACGCCAGGAGCTTCGTCGAGGAGCTCGGCATCGAAATTCCCGTGCTCTACGACACCGGCGTGGGCCTGGCGAGTCTTCTCGACGTTCGCGCACCGGCGGCCCTGGTGCTTGCCGATGCCAACGGGTACCTGATCGACGGCAGCTCGAGCTTCCCGAGCGAGGGGGAGAACCCGTCTGCCGTGGTCGAATCGCAGATCCGGGAGTGGCTGCGACTGCCAATTGAGGATGCGGCCGCTGTCTCGGTGCTGGGAAAGCGCCCCGAGGCGCCGCTCTTCAGCGCCACGCGACTCGACGGGGGCGAGCGCTTCGAGCTGGCCGCGCTGCGGGGAAAGCCGGTGGTGTTGATGTTCTTCTTGCCCAGCTGCCCGCACTGTCACCACGCGCTCCGCTTCTTCAGGGGGGCGCTGGCCTTGCTCCCCGAGGCGAAGCGCCCGGTCCTGGTGGGGGTGCTGGCGATGAATCGCAGCATCGGTGTCCGTGAGCAGCTCGAGCGGGATCAGCTCGATTTCTTCCCGGTCCTGCTGGACCCCGACCGCTCGATCCGCACCGCCTACGGCGTGATGGCCGGGGTACCGGTCACCTTCCTGATCGATAGGGACGGTTCCATCGCATCGCGCACCGAGGGATGGCGGGCTGGGCGAGAGCCACCGCTGATGCGAATGCGCCTCGTCAGGATCACCGGGGATGAGGCCCCCATGCTGCTTCACGCGACGGGCTACAGCGGCAACGAGTTCTGCAACGTCTGCCACGAGCGGGAGAACGAGACCTGGCAGCTCACCAATCACGCCTATGCCTTCGACACTCTGGTCCGCCACGGCTCCGATCGCGACCCCGAGTGCGTCGGGTGCCACGTGGTCGGCTGGGGGGAGGGCGGGGGCTTCTCGGAGGCGGATCCCGCCGTCCATCTCGAGAACGTCGGGTGCGAGAGCTGCCACGGCCGCGGTGGGGGCCATCTGAACCAGAAGCCGCCCGCGGATGCCCCCGTGGAGCCTGACTACGAGGAGGTTTGCACGACCTGTCACAATCAGAAGCACTCGCTCGGCTTCGACTACGCGACTTTCCTGCCCCTCGTCTCTCACAAGACAAACCTCCAGCTGGCGGACCTCTCTCTGGAGGAGCGGCGCAGGATCCTCGAAGAACGGCAAAAGCCTCGGGAGAACCTGTTGCCGAGCTTCGCCGAATACACCGGCTCCGAGGCCTGCCGGTCTTGTCACGAAAAGGAGTTCGCCACCTGGTCGAAGCAGCCCCACGCGGCCCCGATCGAGAAGCTCAGGGCGCCGACCGAGACGGAGAACCCCGAATGCCTCCGCTGCCACACCACGGCCTTCGGCAAGCCCGGCGGCTTCCCCGCCGACGGCAGACCCGCCGAGCATCCCGACCTCGCCACGGTCGGCTGCGAATCCTGCCACGGCCCCGGCAGCGACCACAACGAACCCGAGGGGCCGAAGATTGGAAACATCATCGCACTGGGTGACAAGTGCGACTCCTGCGTGATTCTTCAGATCTGCGGATCCTGTCACGACGAGGCCAATGATCCCGGTTTCGAGTTCGAGCTACTCGACAAGATCGAGCTCCAGCGCCACGGTACGATCGAGGCGGGGACGGGTGAGCCGCTGGACATCCAAGCTACGAATCAGGAGCGAGAGTCGGGCTGATGGGAGACCTGAAGGAGGAAACGGCGGAGGTCCTTGCGGCGGCTCGGGCTGCGTTGGGCGAGTTCGTTGAGGAGGGGGTCGATCGGATTCCGGCGACCGAGGAAGCGGCGAAGCCCGCAGCGGAGAGCCGGACACTGGAGGCGGTTCGCGCGGAACTCGGGGAATGCACCCGCTGCGGCCTCGGTGAGGGGCGAACCCAGATCGTGTTCGGAGACGGAAATCCGCAAGCGGACCTGCTCTTCATCGGAGAGGGGCCCGGCGAGCAGGAGGATCTGCGCGGAGTGCCCTTCGTGGGCCGCGCCGGTGAGCTGCTGACCCGAATGATCGAGAAGGGGCTCGGGATCTCGCGAAGCGAGGTCTACATCTGCAACATCGTCAAGTGCCGACCGCCGGGAAACAGAACTCCTCAGGCCAGGGAGGTGGCCGCCTGCCGCCCCTTTCTGGACGGTCAGATCGACGCCGTCCGGCCCCGGGTCATCGTCACACTGGGCAAGCCCGCCTCGAGCCTGCTGCTCGGTCGCGACATCGCGATCACCAGGGTACGCGGGACCTGGCACGAGTACCGCGGGATTCCGGTGATGCCGACCTTCCACCCGGCTTTCGTGTTGCGCCAGTACACCGAGCAGAACCGGCGCCTGGTCTGGCAAGACCTCAAGGCAGCGCTGGAGCGATCTCGAGAAGGCTAAGGCCGCTCCGGGACCTCCTCCGACTGCTGTCGGCGGAACTCGCCGAGCCTTCGGCGCACCTCCGGGTCGCTTCTCGCGATGATCGCGGCGGCGAGAAGCCCGGCGTTCTTGGCGCCTCCTTTGCCGATGCCGAGGGTGCCGACGGGAATGCCCCCGGGCATCTGGACGGTGGCGAGGAGCGCATCGAGGCCCTGCAGGGGAGAGCTGTCGATGGGTACCCCGAGAACCGGCAGTAGCGTATGAGCGGCAGTCACCCCGGCCAGGTGCGCCGCTCCACCGGCACCACAGATGATGACCTCGACACCGTTCTCCTCGGCCGACTCCAGATACCGGATCAGGCGATCCGGCGTGCGATGGGCGGAGATGACGCGGACGTCGTGAGCGATCCCGAGACCGGCGAGGACCTCCTCGGCGGGCTTCATCACGCTGTAGTCGTTCGCACTTCCCATCAGGATCGCGACAGTGGCGGGCACCTTTCTTCCCTCCTCGGTTCCAGGAGCAGGAGTGTACTGTCGTCCGGCGAAAATGGGATAGTCTTGCTGCTCGCGCTGGGGGTGCTCCCATGAAGGCCGTGGTCGTGCGTGAACAGGGGCAGCTCGTTGTCGAGACCGTCCCCGATCCGACGCCGGAGGCCGGTGAACTCGTGCTCCGGGTCTCGGCCTGCGGGATCAGCGGAAGCGACCTGCGCGCGCACCGGCTCGGTCTGATACCGCCGGGGAGCGTCATGGGCCACGAGTTCTGCGGCGAGGTCACGGAATCGAGGCACGGCCACAAGGCGGGGGATCGCGTCTGCGCGCTGCCTTCGATCTCCTGCGGCCAGTGCAGCCGGTGCCGGAGCGGCCTCGGCGCCTACTGCCCGAGCAGGAAGACCATCGGCTTCGGCGCCTCGAACGGAGCCTTTGCGGAGTACGTCACCGTCGCCGCTCACGAGACGGTCCGTCTTCCCGACGGAGTCGACTCGACGCTGGGCGCCCTGGTGGAGCCCCTGGCGGTGGGTCTGCACGCGGTGAACGTGGGAAGGATCCGGCGTGGGGAGACCTGCCTGGTGATCGGCGCGGGCCCCGTCGGCCAGGCCGCTGCGCTCTGGGCCCGTCACTTCGGCGCCGGCCAGGTAGTCGTGTCCGAGATCACGCCGGCACGCCGCGATCTGGCGGAGCAGATGGGAGCCATGACGAGCCTCGACCCGAGAGCCGCCGGGCTGAACTCGAGGCTGGCCGAGCTCGCTCCAGAGGGGCTTGACGTGGTCTTCGAGGCCGTGGGGGCACCTGGCGTCATCGGGGAAGCCATCGGCCTCGCTCGCTTCCGCGGGCGGGTCGTGGTGGTCGGTCTCGGCTTCTCTGCGGATACGATCCAGCCCCTGGCGGCGACAGCCAAAGAAGTCAGCGTGAGCTTCGTCCTCGCATACGAGAAGGACGACTTCCAGTACACCGTGGACATGATGGAACAGGAGCGAATCGATCCGCTACCCATGGTCACCGATCGGATCGGCCTCGACGACGTGCCCGAGGCCTTCCGCGCGCTGGCCAAGCCCGATTCGCAATGCAAGGTGGTGGTCTACCCGGGCTGAGATCCTGCCGCCACGGCTCTACTTCAGCTTGGTTTCCTTGTAGGCGACGTGCTTGCGTACGACGGGGTCGTACTTCTTGAACTCGAGCTTGTGGGGCGTATTGGTCTTGTTCTTCGTCGTGGTATAGAAGTGACCGGTGCCCGCACTCGACTCCAGCTTGATCTTCTCGCGCTTGCCCTTCTTCGCCATCTCCGTTCGCCTCGAGAATCGGGCGCAGCCTAGCTGCGCACGCCTTCGGGAACCGGCTCGCCACTCTTCACGAAGACGCGAACCCGCTTTCCGTCACGCTCTTCTACTCGCACGCGGCTCGGCCGATTGTCATTGGGATCGACCAGCATCACGTTCGACGCGTCGATGAAGCCCTCCTGCTCGATGATGCCACCGGTGCGACTCCCCTTGCGGCCGGCCTTCAAATGCCGCTTCTGGATCCGCACCTTCTCCACGCGGAGCCTGCCCGTCTCGGGGTTCACCGCCAGCACTCGACCCTGTTTTCCCTTGTCCGTGCCGGAGATGACCTCGACCAGGTCTCCCTTGCGGATTTGAAGCGCCATCGGATGGTTTCCTCCAGGAACGCGTATAGGTGCCGCTTCGGCGCCTGCAAGTCAAGTGCCCCGGGGGAATGGCGAAAAACCGTGCTGGCGGCGCACCGGATCCGCCACGGTCCAGGGCCCCATCCGGACTTCCTACCCCAGCCATCTCGCACTGCGGGTTTCGGAATCGAAGTGCCCGGCTACAATCCGCGCCCAGTGACCACTGGCTGGCTCGCAGCTCTGCCCCCCGCAATCCTGCTTCTCGTCGCTTCACCGGCATCGCCGGCAAGGGGGGAGTCGACACTCTCGCTTTCGCCGCCGGAGAGCTTTGGCGAGATCGCCGCGGACACCTACGACGAAGACGGCCGCAGGGTGGGCAGCGCGAATCTGCGAATCCAGCGCCTTTCCAGCGGCAACGTGATGATGGAGGTGCAGACCGGCATCGACGGATCCGCTCGAAGCGCGGCGTCCGCCGAGCTCGCACCGAACGGAGCGGACGGCACGCTTCGCCTGGTGAGGGAGCGCACTCAGGCAGTCGACGAGACTGATACACCGATGGGTGTGACGACCATCGACCACACCGCCGGTGTGGCGCAGTGCGGAAAGCCGGAGGGAAGTGACGACGAGCCGGTGCAGGTCGAGCTACCGAGCGAGGACCGCGTGGTGAACGTACCGCTCAACCTGCTCTTCCAGCCCCTGGTGCGAGGGGAGACCGAGATCGTCGACTTTCAGGTCCTGCTCTGCCGGGCCCGCGGCGCGCGAATCGTCAGCGCCCAGGCCAAGGTGGCCGCTGCCGGTCAGGAAGACGGCGACCGGTTCGTCGAGATTCGCTACAGCCTGGACTTCGGCCCGATCCTCTCGCGCCTGGCAGCACCTTTCATGCCCCAGCTCTCCTTCTGGTTCGAAGGGAATTCCCCGGGGGCATGGGTGGGTCACCGAATGCCACTGTTCTCCAAGGGTCCGACGGTCTTCGTGGTGCGCTCCGGCTTCTCACCCAACCTGCTGGGTGCCCAACCCTAGCTGGCATTTCTCACCGAAAGAGACGGCTACCCGGTATGCTCACCGATGATGCCGTTGCGCGCCCTGGCCCCGCTATTGATGGCGGTGATCTTCTCTGCCCTGCCCGCTCGCGGGGGAGACGAGAAGATCTGGCTCGAGGTGCAGACGCCGGAACCGGGTACAGTCGTGACCGGGCCCATCGGTATGCTCGAGGTCGAGGGCTGGGCCGGTGCCAGCAGTGAAGACCGCCACGAGTTGATTGTCGCCATCGACGTGTCCCGGAGCACCGGCCTGCCCTCGGGCGTCGATGTGAACGCCAATGGCAGGATCGGTCGCACGCTGCGCTCGAACCGTGACCCCCTGCGAGGGCCGAATCCGCGGCGGAGATGCAGCGACCCCGGTGATACGGTGCTGGCGGCGGAGATCGCCGGCGCGCGATACCTGATCGAGCACCTGGACCCGAAGCGCACACGGGTCGGCGTCGTCATCTTCTCGGGCGGGGCGCGGGTGATCGCACCGCTGGATAGCTCTCGCGACGAAATCGGCGCTGCACTCGACAAGGTCGCGGCGGACACCATTCCGTCCGGGACGACGAACATCGCCGCCGCCCTGCGCACGGCGACCCGCGCCGTTCTCGCCGGCACGCCGCTCCCGGGCGCAGAGCCCCATCGCTCGCTGATCCTGCTCTCCGATGGGACTCCCGTAGGATGGAAGCCGATCGAGGAGAGCGCGGCAGAGATCGTCGACGCCGCCCTGGAGACCGCCGAAATGGGGGTGCGAATCCATACCTTCGCGATCGGGGTCGAGATCATGGAGGGAACCGACGTCTACGCGAGTATCTCCGCCCAGAGCGGAGGGTACTTCGTCGCCATCCAGAAGCCCGCCGACATCGGACTGCGTCTCTCTCGGCTGAATCTGACCCGGCGAACGGAGGTCGCCCTCGCGAACGCCACCACGGGGGAGCCCGGCCGCGCGACTCGCCTGTTCCCGGACGGCTCCTTCGACGGCGTCGTCAGCCTGGCACCCGGGGAGAACCGCATTTCCGTCGCGGCGAACGCGCCGGGCGGCACCCCGCAGATCGCCGAGCGCGTCGTCTTCTTCGAGAGGCGGGTTCCCAGGGACGCGGCGGAGTTCCAGGCCGCTCGCGAGAAGCTCGCGCGGCTGCGCCGAAGGACGACGGAAACCGAGCTGACCCTCGAGATCGAGCGCAGCCGGAACGCCGAGCAGAACAAGGAGCTCGACCTCCTCCTCGATCCGGGCAGCGGCTGAACGCAAACGGGGACGTTGAAGGTTCAACGTCCCCGCGCAAGAAATTCCTACCGTCGAGCTACTCTCCCACCGAGAAACCCGGCAGTACCATCGCCGAGGCAGGGCTTAACTTCCGTGTTCGGAATGGGAACGGGTGTGGCCCCTGCTCCATGGACGGTAGGAAAACCGTTTCTCAAGGGTGTCCTGGACAACCCAATAGCTTTCTGGGCCCAGCGCGGGAATCGCGCCTGGCGAGCTCGTGGTCAAGCCTCACGGGCGATTAGTACCGGTCAGCTTCACGCATTGCTGCGCTTCCACCTCCGGCCTATCGACGTCCTCGTCTCGGACGGCCCTTCAGGAGACCGAAGTCTCTGGGAGATCTCATCTTGAGGTGGGCTTCCCACTTAGATGCTTTCAGCGGTTATCCCATCCGAACGTGGCTACCCGGCGGTGCGGCTGGCGCCACAACCGGTACACCAGAGGTTCGTCCATCCCGGTCCTCTCGTACTAGGGACAGCTCCTCTCAAATCTCCTGCGCCCACGGCGGATAGGGACCGAACTGTCTCACGACGTTCTAAACCCAGCTCGCGTGCCACTTTAATCGGCGAACAGCCGAACCCTTGGGACCTGCTTCAGCCCCAGGATGTGACGAGCCGACATCGAGGTGCCAAACCTCCCCGTCTATGTGAACTATTGGGGGAGATAAGCCTGTTATCCCCGGCGTACCTTTTATCCGATGAGCGATGGCCCTTCCATACGGAACCACCGGATCACTAAGACCTGGTTTCCCACCTGCTCGACTTGTAGGTCTCGCAGTCAAGCTCCCTTATGCCTTTACACTCTGCGGCTGGTTTCCAATCAGCCTGAGGGAACCTTCGCGCGCCTCCGTTACTCTTTAGGAGGCGACCGCCCCAGTCAAACTACCCACCACGCAATGTCCCCGACCCGGATGACGGGCCTAGGTTAGACCAACAGCACAACAAGGGTGGTATTTCAAGGTTGGCTCCACCGAGACTAGCGTCCCAGCTTCAAAGCCTCCCACCTATCCTACACATGCTGAACCGGTAATCACTGCGAAGTTGTAGTAAAGGTGCACGGGGTCTTTCCGTCCTGCCGCGGGTCGCCGGCATCTTCACCGGCATTTCAATTTCGCTGAGTCCCTGGTTGAGACAGTGGGGAAGTCGTTACGCCATTCGTGCAGGTCGGAACTTACCCGACAAGGAATTTCGCTACCTTAGGACCGTTATAGTTACGGCCGCCGTTTACCGGGGCTTCGGTTCACCGCTTCGCCCCGAAGAGCTAACAGGTTCCCTTAACCTTCCGGCACCGGGCAGGCGTCAGACCCTATACGTCGTCTTATCGACTTCGCAGAGTCCTGTGTTTTTAGTAAACAGTCGCTACCCCCTGCTCTCTGCAACCCCAGCCAGCTCGAGGAGCAAGTCCCTTCACCAACCGAGGCACACCTTCTCCCGAAGTTACGGTGTCAATTTGCCGAGTTCCTTAACCAGAGTTCTCTCAAGCGCCTTGGCATGCTCTGCCCACCTACCTGTGTTGGTTTGCGGTACGGTCACCAGACGTATTCCCTACGAGGCTTTTCTAGGAAGCATGGGATCACCGACTTTGCGAGCCTAATGGCTCTCGACGTCACCTCTCGGCGTTGAATGGCGGCGCGGATTTGCCTACGCCACCCGCCTACAGGCTTGAACCGGGATATCCAACACCCGGCCCGGCTACCCTTCTCCGTCCCCCCTTCGGTCAAACACACACCTGGTGGTACGGGAATATTGACCCGTTTCCCATCACCTACGGCTTTCGCCCTCGGCTTAGGGGCCGACTAACCCTGAGCAGATTAGCTTTACTCAGGAACCCTTAGGTTTACGGCGAACAGGTTTCTCACCTGTTTTATCGCTACTCGTGTCCGCATAAGCACTTCCAGGACCTCCACCCGTCGTTTCCGTCGAGCTTCGCAGGCAACTGGAACGCTCCTCTACCGCCCGTGAACTC
>CAVXZE010000001.1:0-237500 GCA_963766175.1 uncultured delta proteobacterium | reverse complement strand
CGGTCGTGGGGCTCTCGTGGCACCTCCTCCACCAGCTGGCACTCGAAGCCGACGCCCAGGGAGAGCGGCCCCCCTTCCCCCATCGCACCCAGCGCCCGGTCGAAATATCCCCCTCCCCGTCCCAACCGGCCACCCCGGAGATCGAAGGCCACACCGGGCACGAGCAGCAGGTCCTCTCGTCCGAGCTCGACGCTCTGCCTGCTCCGGCGGCGGAGCCAGCACACCGTAGCGCTCCCGGATCAGGTCCTCCCACCGCGGGCAGGGGGCGAACTCCAGGCGGTCCTGCCCGGCCATCCGGGGCCAGAGGAGAACTCTTCCGCTCGCCCGGGCGATCTCGTAGAGGGGCCGCGTCGGAAGCTCGTCCGGAAGGGCCGCGTAGAGAACCAGTCGCGCTCGCTCCCGGAACTCGGGTGCCCCTGCGAGCCGCTCCGCGGCCCGGTGGCCCGCGGCCCGGACCTCATCGGGTCCGAGCAGCTGGCGCCGCGCCGCCACGAGCTCCCGCAGTCGTTGCTTCCGGGCCTGGATGTTCAGTGGGTCGTCGGTGCCGTGTCGGCGATGGCCGCTTCGACCAGGTTGATCAGCTCCCCGAGGTCATTGGAGCGAATCTTCTCCCCCTGGGAAGTCGTGCCCGCGGTATCGCGCAGCGAAATCAAGTGGTTCGCGATGTTGAGGGCAGTCAGAACCGCGATGTCCAGGGTGTCCACGGTACCGGTCCGATCCCGCACCTTCGCCATCGTCTCGTCCACCAGCGCGGCCGCGCGGCGGATCGTCGAGGCGTCCGAATCACTCCGGATCCGGTACTCCTGGCCCAGGATTTCGACGGGAATCGTACGCTTGGGCACCGGAATCGCTCTAGTCCGACGAGGACGAGCTGAATCGCTCGTCCAGGTGATCGATCTGGGCGATCAGATCATCGATGCGCTTGGCGGCATCCTGACGATTCTGGTTCATCTCCAGGATCTGATCGTCGAGAGAGCGGATCCGGGAATCGCGCCCCTCCAGATCGGCGCGTAGCGAAGCGTTCTCCCCCTGGAGCACTCGATACTTCTCCACGAGAATGCGCACCAGGCGATCGAGTCGCTCGAAGTTCGTGTCCTTGCTCGTCGTCGATGTGGAGTCGGGAATGGCTTCACCCCAGTCGCAGGGCAGATCCTACCGGTAGCGACGGAAACGAGTCAAGGCTGTTGCCGATCCTTTCGCAAAATCGGCCGGCGTCCCGAACGCCACGGCCCTCCGGGGGAGGGCACCAGAGAGGCCGCTGGCTAGCCCGAGAACTTCGGCAATAGCGAATGGCCCATCAGGTATGCGTCGATTCTCTGGGCGGCCTCGCGCCCGGCGTCGATGGCGGTGACCACCAGCGACGCACCCAGTGCGGTGTCGCCGGCCGCGAAGACGCCCTCTTCGCTGGTCATGTAGTCGTCCACCACCACGTTGCCCTGCTGATCCAGATTCAAGCCCAGGCTCTCGACGAATCCGGTGTGGACCACGTGAAGGAAGCCCATCGCGAGCAGCACCAGATCCACCGACATGCCGAACTCGGTGCGGGGGATCTCGTTCATCTCCCAGCCCTGGGGCCCGCGGGTCCACTCGACCTCGACCCCGTGCAGCTGGCTCGCCCGAACGTTCTTGCCCGAGAGCTTCTTGGTCAGAACGCCCCAGCGTCGCTGGCACCCTTCCTCGTGCGAGGTGGAGGTCCGCAGGATCTGGGGCCACATCGGCCACGGAGTCGTCGGGTTCTTCCCGTCGGGCGGCTTCGGAAGGATCTCCAACTGGTGGACCTCTCGGGCCTGCTGCCGGAGCGACGTGCCGACGCAATCGCTGCCCGTGTCGCCACCGCCGATGACCACGACGCTCTTGCCCTGGGCCGAGATCCGGGCGGTCGCCGCCGGGGGCGGATCCCCGGCCACGATCCGGTTCTGCTGCACCAGGAAATCCATGGCGTAGTGGACGTTGTCGAAGGCGGCACCCAGAACGCTCAGGCCTCGCGGCTCGCCCGCCCCCATCGCCAGCAGGATCGCGTCGAAGTTCCTCCGCAGGTAGCGCGCGGAGAGATCCTCTCCCACCACGACGCCGGTCTCGAACTTCACCCCTTCCGCGTCGAGCTGGCGCAGGCGGCGATCGATCACCCACTTCTCCAGCTTGAAGTCCGGGATCCCGTAGCGGAGCAGGCCTCCGATCCGATCGTCCTTTTCGAACACCACCACGTCGTGTCCGACCCGAGCCAGCTGCTGAGCGGCGGCCAGGCCCGCGGGGCCCGACCCCACGATCGCCACCTGCCTGTCGGTCCGCAGCGGCGACGGCCTGGGCTCCACCCAACCCTCTGCAAATGCGCGCTCGGCGATCTGGTACTCGATGTGCTTGATCAGCACCGGGGCGTCGTTGATGCTCAGCGTGCACGCCGGCTCACACGGCGCCGGACAGACCCGGCCGGTGATCTCCGGGAAGTTGTTGGTGGAGTGAAGGTTCTCGCTTGCCTCGCGCCACTTGCCTCGATACACCAGATCGTTGAATTCGGGAATGCGGTTGTGCACCGGGCACCCGGTGTGGCAAAAGGGAATCCCACAGTCCATGCAGCGCGACGCCTGCCGGACCAGCGTCTCTTCCGGGTGCGGAAGGTCGACTTCGGCGAAGTCCTCGACCCGCTCGGCCACCGGACGATGGGCGATGTCCTCGCGCTGATGCTCGAGGAATCCATCCGGCCTAGCCATACACCTCCTCCGTAGCGGGTGTGAACGGGTCCCGCGCCTCCTCGCGCTCGCGCTGCCGCTCGAGCGCCTCGCGGTACTCGATCGGCAGCACCTTGACGAACTTTCCCGCCATCTCGTCCCAGTTGTCCAGGATCCGCTGGGCCTGCTCGCTCCCCGTCCAGTTCCGGTGCCGCGCGATCAGGAAGTGCAGCAGGGCTTCGTCCTCGTCCTGCCAGAGAGACTCCAGGTCCACCATGTCCAGGTTGCAGAGGGTGTCGAACAGCTGGTGCTCGTCCAGCACGTAGGCGGCGCCACCGCTCATTCCCGCCCCGAAGTTCCGTCCCGTTCTCCCGATGACGACTACGGTGCCGCCGGTCATGTACTCGCAGCCGTGATCCCCCAGACCTTCGACCACCGCCACCGCCCCGCTGTTCCGCACCGCGAAGCGCTCACCGGCCACGCCGTTGATGAAGGCCTCGCCCGAGGTGGCACCGTAGAGCAGGGTATTGCCGACGATGATGTTCTCGTGGGCGGCGAAACGCGCGGTGGGCGGGGTCTGGACCACGATCCGTCCACCGGAGAGTCCCTTGCCGACGTAGTCGTTCGAATCGCCGATCAGCCGCAGCGTCACGCCCGCAGCCAGGAAGGCTCCGAAGCTCTGACCCGCCGAGCCGGTCAGTGTCACCTCGATCGTCCCGTCCGGAAGGCCCTGCATCCCATGACGCTTCACGATCCGGTTGCTCAGGATCGCGCCGACGGCCCGGTGGACATTCTTGATCGACCCCTCGTACTTCACGGGCTCACCGTTCTCGACCGCGGCCTTCGTCTTCTCCAGGATCTGCCAGTCCAGATGCGACTGGAGCGTTTCCGTCTGCGGCCGCACGCAGCGGATCGCCCGGCCTTCCGACGCATCCGGCTGCCAGAGCACCGTCGAGAAGTCGATCCCGCGCGCCTTCCAGTGGTCGATGGCCTTGCGGCCGTGCAGGAGATCCACGCGCCCAACCATGTCGTCGAACCTGCGGAAGCCCAGCTGCGCCATGATCCGGCGCACCTCTTCGGCCACGAACAGCAGGTAGCGCTCCAGATGCACCGGGTCGCCGGCGAATTTGGCGCGCAGCTCCGGCGTCTGCGTCGCCACCCCGACCGGACAGGTGCCCAGATGACACTTCCGCATCATGATGCAGCCCTGTGTCACCAGGGCCGCCGTCCCGAAGCCGAATTTCTCCGCCCCCAGCAGCGCCCCGACCACGACGTCCCGCCCCGTCTTCAACTGGCCGTCCACCTGAACCACGATCCGGTCGCGCAGGCCATTCAGGACCAGGGTCTGCTGGGTCTCGGCCAGGCCGATCTCCCAGGGAATCCCCGCGTGCTTGATGGACGAGAGTGGGCTGGCCCCGGTGCCACCGTCGTGACCACTGATCAGCACCTCGTCGGCGTTCGCCTTGGCGACGCCCGCAGCGACAGTGCCCACGCCGACCTCGGCCACCAGCTTGACCGAAACCTTCACGCCGGGGTTGCTGCACTTGAGGTCGTAGATGAGCTGAGCCAGATCCTCGATCGAGTAGATGTCGTGATGTGGCGGCGGCGAGATCAGCGTGACCCCCGGCGTCGAGTACCGGAGCCTGGCGATCTCCTCGGTCACCTTGTGGCCGGGCAGCTGTCCGCCCTCTCCGGGTTTGGCCCCCTGTGCCATCTTGATCTGCAGCATCTTGGCTTGGGCCAGATACTCGATGGTCACCCCGAACCGGGCGCTCGCCACCTGCTTGATCGCGGAGTTCTTCGAGTCCCCGTTGGACAACGGCTGATAGCGCACCGGGTCCTCGCCGCCTTCGCCGGTGTTGCTCATGGCGCCAAGCCGGTTCATGGCGATCGCCACCGACTCGTGCGCCTCCTTGCTGATCGAGCCGTGCGACATGGCACCGGTGCAGAAGCGCTTGACGATCTCGCTCCTGGACTCGACCTCTTCCAGCGGCACGGGCTCCGCCGGCGCGAAGTCGAGCAGCCCTCGCAGCGTGCACAGGCTGCGCGACTGATCATCGACGAGCTTGGCATACCCCGCGTAGGCGGCGGGATCGTTGGCGCGCACGGCGTGCTGGAGACCGGCGATGGTTCGCTGGTTCCACATGTGGCGCTCACCATCCAACCTGAGGTGATACTCGCCGCCGAAATCCAGCTCGATCGCTCCCGCCGGCGGCTGCCCGAACGCCTTCCCGTGACGGGTCAGGGCCTCGCGGGCGATGACGTCCAGATCGGCGCCACCGATCCGGGAGGTGGTGCGTTCGAAGTAGGCATCGATCACGCTGCGGTCCAGACCGACGGCTTCGAACAGCTGGGCTCCGCGGTAGCTGCGCAGCGTCGAGATGCCCATCTTGGACATGGTCTTCAGAATGCCCTTCTTCACCGCAGTCACGTATTGGTCACAGAACTGGTCGGGGTCGGCCACCTCCGGGAGTTCGCCCCGCCCGTAGAGCGTGTGAATCGCCTCGAAGGCGAGATAGGGATTGACGGCGTTTGCCCCGTAGCCGCAGAGCAGGCAGAAGTGCATGACCTCTCGCGGCTCGCCGCTCTCGACCACCAGCCCCGCCTCGGCCCGCAGACCGCGGTCCAGCAATCCGTGATGCAGTGCGGCGGTCGCCAGCAGGCTGGGGATCGGCGCGCGCTGCGCCGTAACACCCCGATCGCTGAGGATCAGCAGCGCTGCGCCGCGCCGGATCGCCGCCTCCGCCGCGTCGATCATCGCATCGATCCCGCGCCGAAGTGCCCCCCCGGGATCATCCGCGTCCATGTCGAACAGCGCGCCTACCGTCTCCACCTGGAAATCGTCCCGCTTCACCGCGCGCAGGCGCTCGATGTCGTCGTTGCTCAGGATCGGATGCGGAAGCGTCAGCTGGCGGCAGTGCTCGGGGGTCTCGGCCAGCAGGTTGCGCCGCTTGCCGATGAACGTGACCAGCGACATCACCAACCCCTCGCGCAGGGGATCGATGGGCGGGTTCGTGACCTGTGCAAACAGCTGCTTGAAGTAGTTGAACAGCGGCTTGGGCTTGTCCGACAGGACCGCCAGCGGCGTATCCGTACCCATCGAGCCCACCGGCTCCTGGCCGTTGGCTGCCATCGGAACCAGAATCATCTGGAGCTCTTCGCGGGTGTAGCCAAAAGCCCGAAGCTGTTGGGCGGTCGTTTCCGGGTCACTCTCCACCGCGCGCGAGACACCGAAGAGCCCGCGCAGCTCGATCTGATTGCTCTCCAGCCAGCGGCGGTACGGCTTCTGGCGTGCGATCTTTCCCTTCACCTCGTTGTCGACGACGATCCGACCCTGCGCGGTATCGACCAGGAACATCTTCCCGGGTTGCAGGCGACCCTTGGACTGAATCCGCTCCACCGGGAAGTCGATGACTCCCGCTTCGCTCGCCAGCACCATCAACCCGTCGCTGGTGACGACGTACCGGGCCGGACGAAGCCCGTTCCGGTCGAGGGTGCCCCCCACCAGTCGGCCATCGGTGAAGACCATGGCCGCCGGACCGTCCCACGGCTCCATGATCGCCGCGTGGTACTCGTAGAAGGCGCGCTTGTCCGTGCTGATGTGGTAGCTCGGCGTGAACGCCTCCGGAATCAGCATCATCATCGCATGGGGCAGCGACCGGCCGGCCATCACCAATAGCTCCAGCACGTTGTCGAAGCACGCGGAATCGCTCGCCCCTGGCGTGATGACCGGGTACAGGTCGCTCAGATCCTCGCCGAGCAGCGGGCTGGACATCTGAGCCTCGCGCCCCCGCATCCGGTTCTTGTTGCCGCTCAGCGTATTGATCTCACCGTTGTGCGCACACAGGCGGAACGGCTGGGCCAGACGCCAGTTGGGGAAGGTGTTGGTGCTGTACCGCTGGTGAACCAGCGCCAGCGCCGAGACGATCCGGCTGTCCGAAAGATCCGGGTAGTACGCGAACAGCTGCGGGGCCATGAACATCCCCTTGTACACCAGGGTCCGGCAGGACATCGAGCTCAGGTAGAAGTCCTCTGCCTGCTCCCCGAAGTGCTCCGCCACCAGCCTCTCCGCCCGCTTGCGGGCCAGGTAGAGCTGACGCTCCAGCGCGATGCCTTCCAGTCCAACCCCGTCGATGAAGACCTGCCGGACGGACGGCTCGGCCTCCCGGGCCAGCTCGCCCAGACAGGAGTTGTCGGTCGGCACGTCACGCCAGCCCAGAACCTTGAGGCCGAGGTGATCGATGGCCCGGTTCAGAAGGTCCTCGCAGCGTCCGCGAAAGCCCGGATCCCGCGGGCCAAAGACCATCGCGACCCCATAGCGGTTCCGTTCGGGCAGCCGGAAACGCAGCCGTCTGACTTCCTCGTCGAAGAACTCGTGCGGGATCTGGAAGAGGATACCCGCTCCGTCGCCCGTCGATTCATCGCTGCCCGCGGCCCCGCGATGCATGAGGTTGAGCAGCACCTCGTTGCCGTACTCGATGATGGAGTGATCACGCCGGCCGGAAATGTTGGCGACGGCCCCGATGCCACACGCGTCGTGCTCCCACTGGGGATCGTACAATCCGCACTTTCCCGGCATGCGCGTCTGACTCATCCACTCCTCACTGGGTCCATGCCACTGAGACCTCTAACGCTCAAAATAGCAGATTACCTTCTGCTCCACGGCGTCTGCGCTGAGCTTGGCGGCGCCCCCTTCCGCCGTGGAATCGCGCGGGTCGATCACCTTCACTGCGTCCCGCCACTTCTCAGCTGACGGAACCAGATCGAGGAGGACGCTGGGCGACGCCTCGAAGAAATCGGTGCGGATGTAGTTGTCGCCCTGTTTCGGGAACAACGCGAGGTAGAGCATGTCCATCTCGACCAACTCGCTCAGGAAATGTGTGCCCAGTGAGACATCGGGAACTAGGTCCTCGCGCATCGCGACGATCTCGCAGAGCACGGAGACGCGGTTGATGTCCACGAAGGAGACGGGGATTCCCAACGACGGTGAACTCGTCCCCCAACGTCCCGGGCCGAGCAGCATGATGTTCTCCGCACCTCGCTCTTCCGAGGCGTGGTTGATTTCGCCGAGCAGCCTCGCGACTTCGTGGCGTTGCTGGATGGGAAGATGCCCGTAGACATCCGGCACCACGTAGATGAACAGACCCACGTCGATCAGACGACTCCGCCCGATCACCGCGCCGCGCGCCTCGATGATCCGGGCGTCCTCTTCGATCTTCACACTCGGGAGCGCCGCGGCTTCGGTTCCCTTCACCTGGAGCGTGCGGCACTGCAGGAGATTGATCTTGTACTCCTCCGACCCGAAGAAATTGACGGTGAACTCGATATCCACCGGGCGGGTGTAGACGCTCTGGAGGGTCGCGAGAATCTCCCGCATGTCCTCCACGAACTTCGTCTCGGCGAGCACGCTGTCGAAGGTCAGCACCCAGGCCGCCGGGCTTCGACGCCGCCCCACCGGGGAAGCATCCCGAGAGGCGACCATTTTCAGCGGCAGCCCCGGATGCGCGGTCACCAGGTCGGTGAAGAGGCCCGAGACCAGCTGATTTGCCTCGAGATCCAGGTAATCGACTCGCTGCTGGGCATGATCACGGACCTCGTCGAAGTTCGCCTCGGGGCGCCGGTTGGGCGCGTTCAGGGCCACGATCCGGGTGTAGTCGTCGTCGGAGCGATCGACCGCCCGGGTTCCCAGCCCGAAGACGAGTCGCACCACCCCGGCCTTCGGGTCGATGTACTCGCTCCACGCATACGGGTTGAAGGAGAAACCGACTCCCGCCATGTCGGGGAAGAAATCCCGTCCGTGCATCTCGCCGGAGACCCGCATCACCAGCAGCGCCATCTGCTCGTCGCGGTCCAACAGGCGGCGCTGCGCGCGGTATCGAAGCGCCTTCTCGCTCATGGAGCTGGCGTAGATCGTTCGCAGGGCGGCGAGGAAATCGTCCAGCCTCTTCTCGCGGGAGCCCTGGTTGGCGCAGAAAACGCTCTCGTACTTCCCGGCGAAGGAATTGCCGAAATTGTCCTCTAGAAGCGAGCTGGAACGGACGATGATCGGCGATTGCCCGAAGTAGTCGAGCATGTTCTCGATCTGCTTCACGATATAGTCGGGGAGCCGTCCGGTCAGGATGTTCTGGCGGGCCTGGTCCGAGCCGTCCAGGAAGGTTTCCGGATTCCTCTGGTTCTGCCGCACCCACCAGACGCCGTTTCGAACCAGATAGGTGTAGAAGACGTCCGAGCCGATGAAGAAGGAGTCGTGTGCCTCGAAGATCTCGTCGGGCCGCTCGCTCTGCTGGCTCAGAATTGCCCGGGCCAGCAGCATCCCCAATGTCTTCCCGCCGATCAGTCCGGTCCCGATCATGCGCTTGCGGATTCTCACGATGTCTTCGAGGGTGAGGTAGCGCTCCACCAACTCGAGCATCCCCTCCTCGCGCGATATCACCATGCGCAGCAGGCGATCCAGCAGCGGCTTTCCCGCTTCCGCCTGGACATCCCCGCTCCGGATCGACTCGAGCAGCTCCTCCGCGTGGATGAAGGCCCTCTCCCAGGAGCCGGTGCTGATCTCCGAATCGAGTCCCCCGCCCCACTTTCCGGAGGTCAGAACCTCGGAAACCGCTGCGCTGGAGGTGACCGGCTGGAAACCCTCCTCCGTCCACACGTGCAGCATGTCCATGGTGGGTGAGTACCGATGTTGAACCTTGAGCGGGCGGACGTAGAGCGTCCCGTCATGACGGTATACGTCCAGCAGGAGCTGAGTCGTATCCGAAATCGCACCCGTCGCGTGAGAAGAGTGGCGGTTCCGGAGCAAGCCAAAGTAGGTAACGGTCTCGAGATCGTAGAGGTATGGGCAGGTGAGCATGAAGAAGTTGCCGAGCATCTGGTCGGAGTACCAGTCGACCGCGAGGTCGGAGAGACAGTCGAAGACATAGAAGGTCCCCCTTCCCGCCTCTTCGATCACTCGGTGGATGTCCGCGATGAAAGCCTCGAAGCCAGCCTCCGGTTTCAGGTGGTGGATCTCGGCTCCGAAATCACTCGGGAGAAGCGGCTCGTGCTTCGCAAACCGGAAGTAGATCAGCCGTCGCCCCGAGTTCATCGCCGCCTTGCAGTACGGCGTGGCGAACGCCAGGTAGTCCTCGATCGCGTCCACCTGCCAGACGATGTTGTCGCCGGGCAGGACGCCTTTCAGGAGGGCGTCCAGCCCGCGAATCCCGGTCGTCATGCTCGGATCCGATGATTGCATGCTGGTACTCCGGCGCGGGGAAAAGCGGTCGGCCGGTGATCCGACGTGCGGATCACCGGCTCGAGATCGCTGAGAGTGCCCTGCCGTAGGCGCCGTTCCCTCGGTCCGCGAACGGGCGCGGAGTTGGGATCAGATGATGCCCAGGTCGAGCATCGCCCGCGCGACCTTCACGAATCCGCCGATGTTGGCACCCACGACGTAGTTGCCGGGCGAGCCGAACTCCTCCGCTGTCTCGTAGCAGGCCTGGTGGATGTTGCTCATGAGCTGGTAGAGGCGCCGATCGGTGTGCTCGAACGTCCACGAATCACGGCTCGCGTTCTGCTGCATCTCGAGCGCCGAGGTCGCCACGCCTCCCGCATTCGCGGCCTTGCCGGGACCGTAAGCGATCTTGGCATCGAGGAAGATCTTGACGCCCTCCGGGGTGGTCGGCATGTTGGCGCCTTCGCCCACGGCGATGCAGCCATGTTCGACCAGGGTCTTCGCGGCCCTTCCGGAGATCTCGTTCTCGGTCGCGGACGGCATCGCCACGTCGCAGGGAATATCCCAGATGTTTCCCTTTTCGGTGTACTTGGCGTTGGGCCTCTGCTCCAGGTACTCCTTGATCCTTCGCCTCTGCACCTCTTTCAAGAGCTTGACGGTCTCGAGATCGATCCCCTCCTCGTCGTAGACGATGCCATTGGAGTCGGAGCAGGCGACGACCTTGCCGCCGAGTTGGTAGATCTTCTCGATCGTGTAGATCGCAACGTTGCCGGATCCGGAAACGACAGCGGTCTTCCCCTCGAATGAATCTCCGCGGGCCTTGAGCATCTCCTCGACGAAGTAGACCGTGCCGTAGCCGGTGGCCTCGGTGCGAACCATCGAGCCGCCCCAGTCGAGACCCTTCCCGGTGAGGACACCGGACTCGTAGCGGTTGGTGATGCGCTTGTACTGGCCGAAGAGATAGCCGATTTCGCGGGTACCGACGCCGATGTCTCCAGCGGGAACGTCGGTGTACTCGCCGAGGTGGCGGTACAGCTCGGTCATGAAGCTCTGGCAGAAACGCATGATCTCGGCGTCGGACTTCCCCTTGGGGTCGAAGTCGGAGCCACCTTTGCCCCCGCCGATGGGCAGACCGGTCAACGCGTTCTTGAAGATCTGCTCGAAGCCGAGAAACTTGATGATGCCGAGGTACACGGACGGATGGAATCGCAGGCCGCCCTTGTAGGGCCCGAGCGCGCTGTTGAACTCGACCCGGAATCCGCGGTTGATGTGGACTTCATTGTTGTCGTCAATCCACGGGACCCGGAAGATGATCTGCCGTTCGGGCTCGCAGATCCTCCGGATGATCCTGTTTCGACCGAACTCCGGGTAGCGGGCCAGCACCGGTCCCAGACACTCGATGACTTCCTGAACGGCCTGGTGAAACTCGGCTTCGCCCGGATTTCGCGCGACGACTTCGTCGTAGATCACTTGCAGGGTCAGGCGGGCATCGTTCGGCATGCTCTATTCCTCGTCTTCTTTGGGGGGCAGATCCAACCACCCGGTTGACTGTCTGTCGCACCCACCGGTGGCTTGAAGCGGGCGCCGGGGGATCTGGCCGCCGGCATTCTCGCAACGCGACGCGGGGGGTGCGAACGCTCGGATTCTGGATTGGCCGCGGCGCCTTCGCCCGCCGGCCGACCGGGACTGCCGCGCATTTCACCATCGAAGCAGGACTCTCGGAACGGCACCAATGAGAGCTGCATCCACGGAAGTGCGCGATCGCCCTACATTTTTTCGGAATTTGAGACTACGCGATGGCGATTTCGATGTCAAGCAAGCGATCGCGTGGCGACCGGTCTAGCGGGAGGCAAGAAGAGTCCGCATCCGCCGGGGATGGTTGGTGAAGAGCCCGTCCACGCCCAGATCGAGCAGCCGGCGCATGTCCTCCGCGTCGTCCACGGTGAAGACGTACACCGCCAGCCCTACCCCATGGGCCAACTCCACCAGTTCCCGATTCACGACGGACCGCTCTGGATTGAGAGCCTCGGCTCCAACGCGTTGAGCTCGCTCGATTGCCCCGTGGGAAAAACGAGGCGAAACCAGGAGTGCGACTCGCGCTTCCGGGGAGACCTCCCGGAGCGCCTCGAGCACCGGATCGAAGAAGGAAGAGAACAGGGTCTGATCGAGCAGTCCCCGGCGGACCACCTCCTCGACGGCGGCCGCCTCCATCCCCGGGTATTCGCTCTGGCTGCCCCGCTTGAGCTCGAGGTTGAAGGGAATCCGCCCGCCGAAGGCGTCGAGAACCTCCTCCAGGGTCGGAACCGCGGCGCCGCCACCGGCGTCCAGGCGGCGAATCTCATCGAGCGTCGCGTCGGCCACCTCACCGCGCCCCCCCAGGCCCTCGAGATCCTCATCGTGAGTAATGACGATGGCTCCGTCCCGGGTGGTGTGGAGATCGATCTCGATCATGTCCGAGCCCTGCGCGAGCGCCAGCTCGTAGGCGGGCAGGGTGTTCTCGGGGAGCTCCCCCGAGGCGCCCCGATGGGCGATGACGAGGGGATGGGCGGGCCGGCTCACTCCGCTTCCCATCCCATCGCACGCTCCACCGCCCGCTCCCATCCGGTGTAGAGCGCATCGCGGCGATCCGCTCCCATCGCCGGCTCGAAGACGGTGGCATCCTTCGCCGCCACATCTTCCAGCTGGTCGCGATCCGACCAGTATCCGACGGCGATCCCCGCCAGCGCGGCGGCGCCCAGCGCGGTGACCTCCGGTACCGACGGTCGCCGCACCGGTACGCCGAGGAGATCTGCCTGAAACTGCATCAGGAAGTCGTTCTGAGAGGCGCCACCGTCGACCCGTAGCTCACCCAGGGGAAGTCCGGAGTCTCGAGACAGACATTCGACCACGCCGCGGCTCTGGTAGCCGATCGCCTCGAGGGTGGCGCGAATCAGATGCTCCCTCGTGGTTCCCCGGGTAATCCCGACGATGGTTCCACGCGCGCGCTGATCCCAGTGGGGTGCTCCCAATCCGACGAACGCCGGTACCAAGTAGACACCACCGGTGTCGGGAACCGATTCGGCAGCCGCCTGGGTCTCCGCGGCGTCGGTGATCAGACCCAGGCCGTCACGCAGCCACTGCACGGCGGCGCCGGCGACGAAGATGCTTCCCTCGAGGGCGTACTCGACTCGTCCGTCGATCCCCCAGGCGATGGTCGTCACCAGGCCGGTCTTCGAGGCGACCGCTTCCTCGGCGGTGTTCATCAGCAGGAAGCAGCCGGTCCCGTAGGTGTTCTTGGCGGCCCCGGCGGAGAAGCAGCCCTGGCCGAAGAGTGCGGCCTGCTGATCTCCGGCGATCCCCGAGATCGGGATCTCGGCACCCAGCCACTCGGAATTCACGCTGCCAAAAACGCCACTGGTGTCCCGTACCTCTGGAAGCATCTCGCGGGGAATACGGAGCTCCTGTAGCAGCAGATCGTCCCAGTCGCACTCGTGGATGTTGTAGATCAGCGTCCGCGAGGCGTTCGAGAACTCGGTGGCGTGGACGCGCCCCTTGGTCAACTTGTGGACGAGCCAGGAGTCCACGGTTCCGAAGGCGAGCTCGCCCCGTTCGGCCCGCTCCTGGGCACCGGGAATGGCGTCGAGGATGAAGCGGATCTTCGTCCCCGAGAAGTAGGCGTCGATCACCAGCCCGGTGCGCGCGCGGACCTCGTCCTCGAGGCCCCGACTGCGCAGCTCATCGCAGATGTCCGCCGTCTGTCTGGACTGCCAGACGATGGCCGCGTGAATCGGCTCCCCCGTGGCGCGATCCCAGACCAGCGCCGTCTCGCGCTGATTGGTGATGCCGACCGCCTCCACGTCGCGAGCACTGGCGCTGGCCTTCTCCAGCACACCCCGCGCGGCGCGCAGCTGGCTCTCCCAGATCTCCAGCGGATCGTGCTCGACCCAGCCCGGTTTTGGAAAATGCTGGGGAAACTCGTACTGATCCACCGCCACGATCGCACCGGCCCGATCGAAGAGGATCGCCCGGGACGAGGTCGTCCCTTGATCCAGCGCCATCACGTACTTCGCCATCGACTACCCCGTACTCTCGCCCTGACTTGATTCGTCCTCGGCTCGCTGTGCAACTCTCGGGTCCGCATCGTGTTTCAGGCGCCCTCGCGTTCTTCGCTAGCGAAAAGGGCATCGACGAAATCGTCGGCGGAGAAATCCCGAAGATCCTCGATTTTCTCGCCGACGCCGACGTACTGGACGGGAATCCCGAACTCGTCGGCGAGGCCGACGATCACGCCGCCCTTCGCGGTTCCGTCGAGCTTGGTGAGGACCAGCCCGCTCACGCCAGCGGCCTCGGTGAACAGGTGCGCCTGGGAGATCGCGTTCTGTCCGGTGTTCGCGTCCAGCACCAGCAGAGTCTCATGAGGCGCGCCGTCGATTCCCTTCCCGATCACGCGAACGATCTTGGAGAGCTCCTCCATCAGCGGAGCCTTGGTCTGAAGCCGGCCGGCCGTGTCGATGATCGCCACGTCGATTCCCCCCGCCTCGGCGGCCTTCACCGTATCGAAGGCCACCGACGCCGGATCCGCATCGGGCCGGCCGAAGATCACCTCGCAGCCGACCCGCTCGCCCCAGGTCTGGAGCTGCTCGACGGCGGCGGCGCGGAAGGTGTCACCGGCGCCGAGGATCACCGAGCTTCCCCTCTGCTGGTACTGCGCCGCCAGCTTCCCGATGGTCGTGGTCTTTCCGGACCCGTTGACGCCAAGCACGAGAATCACGTGGGGCTTGGCGAGCGTCTCTCCGGTGCCGTCCCGGCCAGGCTCCACCTTGCGGAGCTTCTCCAGGATCTTCTCGCGCAGCAGCCCCCTGACACTCGACGCGTCTTTGCCGGTCGCCTCGCTTCGCACGGCGCCCAGGAGACTCTCCGCCGTCTGCACTCCGAGATCCGCGGTGAACAGCAGCGCCTCGAGCTCGTCGAGGAGATCGGCGTCGACCTTCCGGCCGCCCAGGATCGCCTCGAGACGACCGACCAGAGCTTCGCTGGTCCGCGCCAGCCGATCGCGGAGCCGGACCGGCTTCGGAGGAGGTTCGACGGGCGGAGCGACCGGCTCCGCAACCGGCTCGGTCGGCACCTCGGCAGGCGGCTCCAGCTCCGCCTCGGCGGGCTCCTCCGGTGGCAGCTCCACCTCCGCCTCGACGACCGGTGCGGGCTCCGCCGCAACCGCCGGCTCCTCCAAGGGCGGCGGCGGCACAGGAACTCGGGAGAAGAGCCGGTAGACCAGAACTCCGAGGATCGGAGTTCCCGCGGCACCAAGGGCGACCAGTTCGACGTTGGCCCCCGCCCATTCCACGACCGGAATCAGTACGGGAAGCAGATATTCGACGAGAAGGACTTCGACCATGGACGGCCGAGGATAACAGTCACCCGCGCGGTGGGCCGCAGACGAGCGAAACCGCCGAGACGGGTGAAGGAATGTCGGCGAGCCCGCTTTTCTCACCAGGTCGCGTAGCGAGGGCGCCAAGAGTGCCGCAGATTCGCGGCCCTCGGACCGGAGGGGGCCGAAGGCGTACTTGGCAGTACGTCGAGGCCGCCGGAGGGAGAAGGTCGCGAATCTGCGGTGCTATTGGCGGCCGCAGTAGCAAGCTGGTGAGAAATGCGGGCTAGTGGAGTTCGACGGCCACCAGCTTGCTGACGCCCTTCTCCTCCATGGTGACGCCGTAGAGGATGTCGGCGACCTCGATGGTTCGCTTGTTGTGGGTGATCAGCAGGAATTGGGAGTCCGCGGCCAGTTCCTTCACGATCTCGTTGAAGCGCCCGACGTTGGCGTCGTCCAGGGCGGCGTCCACCTCGTCCAACAGGAAGAACGGCGAGGGCCGGACCTGGAAGACGGAGACCAGAAGGGCGATGGCGGTCATGGCCTTCTCTCCACCGGAGAGCAGGTTGACGCTTTGCAGTCGCTTGCCCGGCGGCTGGGCCATGATCTCGATGCCCGCTTCGAGCACATCTTCGGATTCCGTGAGCGAGAGGCTCGCCTTGCCGCCCCTGAAGAGCCGCGGGAAGATCTCCTGGAACTTTCCGTTCACGGCGTCGAAGGTCTCCCGGAACCGCTTGCGGCTGGTGCGATTGATCCGAGAGATCGCATCTCGGAGCTGAGTGATGCTGGCCTCCAGGTCGCCCTTCTGCTCGGTCAGGAAGCGGAAGCGCTCGCGAAGCTCCTCGTGCTCCTCGATGGCACCGAGGTTCACCTCACCGACCGCGTCCACCTGGCTTCGGATCCGCTCGAGATGCGCACTCCGCTCCTCGCTCGTGAGGGCCAGTAGCGCCGCAATCTCCCTGGCCTCCCGCCGCGCATCGCGATCCTCCGGAACGTCCAGTGAGTCGCCCGTCGGGCCGCCGGTCGCCTCCTGCTCATCCGAGGCGAACTCGATCAGCCCGATGGTGCTCGCGTCCAGCGCCTCGTCCCCCGCTTCCGAGTCCGCTACGGGCACCGGCGGCTTCCAGGTCTCCAGGTCGACGCTCCACTTGTCGCGGACGCCCGTTACCAGATGCTCGAGGCGCAGCTCCATCTCGCGAAGTCCGAGCTCCGCCTGCTGGGCCTCGTCGCGTTGGGACTCGAGCTCGATGCGAAGATCCCGCGCCTCGCTCTCCAGCGTGCGAACGGCGGCGGCCTGCTCTTCGTAGGCGTCGCGCTTCTCTTCGTTGGTGAGCCGTACCGCCTCTTCCTCTCGGAGCTTGGCGCCGAGGATGCTCTCGGTCTCCTCGATCGAGGCGGCCAGGGCCTCCCGGCGGTTCTCGGCTCGACGGATCTCCTGCTCCCGCCGCTCGATCCATTCCCGGGTCTCTTCGAGGGCCACGCGGGTGCGCTCCAGCGTCGCCTGGAGCCGATCGCGCGCCTCCGCACGGGCGCCGTGCTGGACGCGGCGCTCGGTCACCACCGCCTCCAGCCGCGAGAGCTCGCGCCCGGCGGAGCCGATCTGGAGACCCAGCGCATCGAGCTCGCGCTGGCGGCCAATGCGCTCTTCCCGGGCCGCCGAGAGAACGGCCGTCAGCCGCCCGCGCTCGATGCCCAGCGACTCGATCTCGGAGAGGAGCTCCGAGCGCTCGGCCACCCGGCCCTCCTGGGCCACGCCCATCGCCTTGGCCCGCTCCCGAACGCGCTCCAGGTCCTTCTCGTGATTGGCCACGGCGAGGGCGGCGGTGTGGTGGCGGTTGCGCAGGTTGTCCAGCTCGTCGCTGGTCCGTGCCAGCGCCTGCTCGGCCTCGCGGTGCTCGCGCTCCCGCTCGGCGACCTCCGCCTCCAGCTCGGCGACCTCCGCCTCCAGCTCCCGGGCCTCGCGAACCCGCGAGAGCATCCCGGTCTGGGAGCTGTCGCCTCCGCCCCGCAACACACCATCCGGCGTCAACACGTCGCCCGCAGGGGTGGCGAAGGTACAGGGAAGGCGACCGGAGCCGTAGATCCTCACCACCTCGTCCAGGCTCTCGACCAGGTTCGCTCTCCCCAACAGGGCCCGGGCAACTCCCTCATAGCCCTCTCGCGGCCGCACGGACTCCAGGAGCGGCCGGCCGAGGGGCACGAAGCTCTGGGAAATCTCCTCCTCCGGCGGCGGAAGCACGAAGACTCCGCGCCCCGCCCCCGCGCCCCGGAGCGCATCCAGGGCGGAGAGCGCGCCCATGGGTCGGTCCACCACCAGCGCTTCGGCCCGCTCGGCGAGCACGGCTTCGACCGACCGCTCCGCGTGCTGCTCCACCTCGAGCACGTCCCGGACCAGGCCGCGGAGACCGTGAGCTCGCTGCGCCTCCTCACCGAGGCTCAGCAGGTGCCGGGCTCCCTCGGCCAGATCCTCCCGGCGAGCCAGGAGCTCCGTCAGGGAAGCGAGTCGCGCGCGCCGTGTCTCCCGTAGCTCGCGCCTCTCGCCGAGCCTCTCTGCAGCGAGTCGCAGCTCCTCTGTGGTCCGCTCGTGGCGATCCAGCGCCTCGCGAAGCAGCCCCATCAGGCGGTCGCGTTCGGCCAGGAGGTTCCGAATCCCCTCCTCGAGCGCATGCTGCTCGCGGTCGGCCTGGGACGCTTCGCTCTGCTGAACCTCGAGCAGTTCGTCGGCACTGCGCAGGCGACGGTCGATCTCCGCGCAACGATCCTCCAGCGCGGCCAGGCGATCCTCGGTGCGGGCGATCCGCGTCAGCACCTCCACCAGCGTCGCACTCTGCGCTTCCCTCTCGCGATCGATCCCGCGGAGGGCCTGCTCGGCGATCTGGGCCTCGGACTCTGCGGCCGCCTTTGATTGAGACTCGCCGGCGAGGGAGTCCTCCACGGCCCGAAGCTCGTCGCCGAGGCGCTGCATCTCTTCCTCGGAAACGAGCAGCTTGGCCCGCAGACTTTCCAGCTCCCCTTCCCGGGCCAGCTTGGTCTCGTGGAGAGAGGCGCGCTCCCTGCGTTCGTAGTCGATCTTGCTTTGCGACTCCTTGATCTCGCCCCGCAGCTGGTAGAGCGCCTCGCTGCCCTGGCTGAGGATGCGCTCCCGCTCGGCGAGATCGACGCGCTTGCTCTCGAGAGCGGCGTCGCGCTGAGCGAGGTGGGTCTCCGCCGCAGTGGCGGCATCGCGGACGCGGGTGAGACGGCCGCGCGCGCCCTCGATCTCCGCCAGAAGCTCCCGACGCTCGTCCACCGCCAGGGAAAGCTCGAGCACGCGCTGGATCTCGCGTAGCTTCTTGTACCGGGCCGCCTTGCGGGCCTGGCGCTCGATGGAGGAGATCTGCCGCTTGATCTCCCCCAGCACGTCGGAGATCCGAACCAGGTTCTGCTCGGTCGCCTGGAGCTTCCGCTCCGCCTCGCGGCGCCGCGCCTTGTACTTGCCGATCCCAGCGGCTTCCTCGATGAGTACCCGGCGCTCCTCGGGGTGAGCCGAGACGATCTCGGCGATCCGCCCCTGCTCGACGATGGTGTAACCCCTGGTGCCGATGCCGGTGTCTCGGAAGAAGTCGTGCACGTCGCGGAGACGACAGGGCACCTTGTTCATCAGGTACTCGGACTCCCCAGAGCGATACAGGCGCCGGGCGATCTGGATCTCGCCGAAGGCGGCGAGCTGGGGCGGGGCGCTCCCATCGGCGTTGTCGAAGGTGAGGACGACCTCGCTCAGCCCCACCGGCGACCGCGCCTCGGAGCCGGCGAAGATGACGTCTTCCATGCCCTTTCCGCGCAGGCGACGGGGCGACTGTTCGCCCATGGCCCAGCGAATGGAATCGACGACATTCGACTTCCCGCAGCCGTTCGGGCCCACGATGGCGGTGATCCCCGGCCGGAAGCTGAACGCCGTCTTGTCGACGAAGCTCTTGAACCCCGTGATCTGCAGCGACTTGACCCGCAACCGAACCTCTATCCCCGCTGGGCTTCGGGCGGCTGGATCCGCCGCCGCGGCACCGGTGGGGAGCGGAAATCAATCGGTTCAAGAATGTGGGGGGTACCCGTAGTTAACACGCCCGAGCACCAAACCGCAAGCAGATGCGGAGAAACGTTTCTGCAAGCTCGCCCTGCATCACCGGACTACCCGGCGGCAGCGACCGCACCGGCCCCCTGCTCGGCGTACTGGAGGCGGTAGAGGCGGTGGTAGATGCCCCGCGCGTCCAGCAGCTCGGTGTGGGAGCCGGACTCGACCAGTCGGCCGCGGTGAAGGACGTAGATCCGATCGACATCTTCGATGGTGGAAAGCCGGTGGGCGATCACCAGGGCCGTCTTCCCCTCCATCAGGGTGCGGATCCCCTTCTGGATCAGTGCCTCGGTCTCGGAGTCGATGGAGCTGGTGGCCTCGTCCAGGACCAGCACGTCGGCGCGGTGAGCCAGAGCCCGGGCGAAGGAGAGCAGCTGGCGCTGGCCCGCCGAAAGGTTGGTGCCCCGCTCCCGCACCTCGGTCGCGTAGCCGCCGGGCAGCCGCTCGATGAAGCGGTGAGCCTCGACGGCGGTGGCTGCGCGCTCGATCTCGCCCGGCGAAATGTCCTCCCGGCCGAGCGCGATGTTGTCGGCGACGCTGCCACTCCAGAGGAAGACGTCCTGGAGCACCATGGCCACCCGCCGCCGGAGCTCCGCCTGGGGCAGCTCGCGGAGATCCACCCCGTCGAGCAGGATCCGGCCCTCGCTCACCTCGTAGAGGCGGGTCAGCAGCTTGATGATCGTCGTCTTCCCGGCCCCGGTGGCCCCCACCAGGGCGACCTTCTCACCGGGCTCCACCCGAAACGACAGGTCGCGGAGCACCCATTCGTCCCCCGCGTAGGCGAAGGAGACATTCTGGAACTCGACGGCGCCGCGGCGCGGCGGAAGCGAAGCGGGCCGTTCCTCGAGCTCCGGGTCGCGAATCGCCGGCTCCGTATCCATCAGCTGGAAGATCCGCTCGCAGCTCGCCATCGCCGACTGCATCACCGAGTACTTCGCCGAGAGGTCTCGGAGCGGCATGAAGAAGCGCCGCATCCACTGGATGAACACGTACATCACGCCCGCCGAGGCGAGACCGGTCCCGTACCAGATGATGATGGCCACGGTGATGCCGCCAGCGAACTCCACCACCGAGAAGAGCGCCGCGTCGTAGCGGATCGAGCGGATCCAGGCGTCCCTGTGCTCGCCGTTCAGCTCGGCGAAGTCGCGCAGGTTCCGCTCTTCGCGGGTAAAGAGCTGCACCACCTTCATCCCGGTGACCGTCTCCTGGATGGTGGCGTTGATGCGCGCCAGCAGCACCCGGGTCTTGCGGAAGGCCTCGCGGACCCTGAGGCGGAAGATCACCGCCGCCACCGCCAGGAAGGGCACCACGCAGAAGGTGACGAGGGCCAGCTTCGCGTTCACCAGGTAGAGCGCCACGGCGAAGCCGATCATCTTGATCAGATCGGTGACCAGCGCCACGATTCCGGAAGCGAACATCTCGGACAGGTGCTCGACGTCGCTGGTGGCGCGCGTCACCAGCCTTCCCACCGGGTAGCGGTCGAAGAATCCCATGTGGAGGCGCTGGATTCGGGCGAAGACGGCAGCGCGGAGGTCGCGCATGGCGGCTTCGCCGGTCCGGACCATGAGCAGCATCGTCAGGTAGCTGAGCGCCGCCCAGCTCACCGCGACCACCAGGTAGAGACAGGCCAGCCAGACCAGCGGGGAGATCCCGGCCGGCGCGTCGAGCAGACCGGTGAAGGGCGCGTCCCAGACTGCGAGCGAGGACTCGTCCGCGGGGGCGATGATGCGATCGAGACCCGTACCCACCAGCCAGGCGGGCGCCAGCTCCAGCAGGAAGAGCGGGAAGGTCATCAGAATCGTCAGCACCACCTGCCACTTGTACGGCGCCACGTAGGTCCAGAGGCGCGCGAGCAGGCGGGAGTCGACGGCGCGGCCGAGAGCCTCCTCCTCGTGAAGCATGTCCGCGGCGCTCATGCGGCCCCCACGGCGGAGTCGAGAGCCTCGAGCTCCCGCTCTCGCTCCTGCTCCCGCGCCAGCCGTGCGTAGAGGCCACCGAGTTCGATCAGCTCCCGGTGGGCTCCCTCCTCTACGATCCGGCCGTCGTCGAGCACGACGATGTGATCGGCGTTGCGCACGGTCGAGACCCGGGACGCCACCACCACCACGGTGCGCTCCCGGAAGACCTCCTCGAGCTCACTCTGGATCGCTGCCTCGGTCTCCGCATCCACGCTGGAGAGGGTGTCGTCGAGGATCAGGATGCTCGGTCGCAGCGAGAGGGCGCGAGCCAGGGCCGTCCGCTGCCGCTGTCCGCCGGAGAGCATCACGCCGCGCTCTCCCACCACGGTCTCATAGCCGTGGGGAAGCTCTGCCACGTCCTTGACCAGCTGGGCTCGCTGTGCAGCTTCGGCCACCCGAGCCGGTTCCGTGCTCTCCAGGCCGTAGGCGATGTTGTCGGCGAGGGACATGGAGAACAGGAAGGAGTCCTGGGGAACCATGGCGATGTGCGAGCGCAGCGTGGCCAGGGGCAGTCGATTGACGTCGATTCCGTCCAGGAAGACCGTCCCGTCCTCGACCTCGTAGAGGCGGGGAATCAGCGAGGCGAGCGTCGTCTTCCCCGAGCCCACCGGTCCGACCACGCCGAGCACCGAGCCCGCCGGAACGCGGAGGTTCAGGTTCTCCAGGGCGGGCACGCGATCCGATCCGGGATACCGGAAGCTGAGATCGCGGAATTCGATCTCCCCGCGCAACGCCCTCACCGTCACCTGATCGGGGCGGTCTGCGATCGAAGGCTCCGTGGAGAGGACCTCGTCGATGCGCTGCATGGAGGCGGCCCCCCGCTGCACCAGGGCGAAGACCCAGCCCATGATGAAGCTCGGAAAGGTGAGCTCGGCGATGTACATGGCGAAGGTGAAGAAGACCGAAATCTCCATCCGCCCCGCCTGGACTTCCCAGCCGCCGACCAGGAAGACGATCCACATCGCCAGCGCCGGTAGCAGGCTGGTGAAGGCCGGCATCGCGCCCATCACCCGCACCATGCCGAGCTTTCGATGGTAGAGATCGTCGCTGGCCGCCTCGAATCGCCTGCGGGTGGTCTCCTCCATCGCGTACGCCTTCACCACCGAGATCCCGGAGATCGTCTCCTGGAGCTGGTTGGAGAGGTCGGCGAGCCCCGCCTGGACGGCCAGGTTGGTCGTGTGCATGGAGCGGCCGAAGCCCCGGGCGATCAGGATGAAGAGGGGGTAAGGGAGCAGCACCAGCAGCGCGAGCTTGGCGTTCAGCACGAACATGACGGCGATCACCGAGACGAACATGATCGGCGTCTGGATCACGTTGAGGAGACCGGGGCCGAGCAGCAGCCGCACCGAGGTGAGGTCGTTCACGCAGCGGCTCATCAGGTCGCCGGTCCGCCAGCGAAAGTAGAAGGACTGGGGAAGGCGCTGGAGGTGGGCGAAGAGATCGTTGCGCAGCGCGTACTCGACCTCCCGGGCACCGTTGAAGATGGCGACCCGCGAGAAGAAGCGCAGGATCATCCTCACCAAGGTCACCAGGGCGAGGATGGCGGCGCGCCGGCCCACCTCCGCAACCGGGAGGCCATCGGTAACGGCCTGGATCGACCAGCCCACCAGCAGGGGAACGACCACGAAGCCGGCGTCGTAACCCAGCAGTAGGAGCGCGCCCAGGGTGTAGCGGCCCTTGTTCTGGGCGAGGTAGCCCCACAGCCGGCGGAACATTGCCCGGCGGCTGGCGCCGGGCTCGTCTCGCGCCACCTCGGAGGGATTCACAGCCATTCAGCGATTGGGTCGGCTTCGTTGAGCGCGGAGATCACGACTACACCCCGCACCCGATACACTGTAGCGGAAGGAGCCAGGCTGGCTGGAGCCTCCACGGGCGCAGGCGCCGGGGCGGATTGACAGGTGGACTCCGCCTTCCCTATCCAGAGTCCGTGGTTACTCCCCGCAAGCCGAAGCAGGACAAGGAGCCGAGCGCTCCCTCCTACGCGCGAGCCGGCGTGGATCTCGACCGGGACGAGGGATTCCTGGACGAGATCAAGGAGATCGGGCGCAGCACCTTCCGGACCGAGGTCCTCTCCTCGATCGGTGGATTCGCCGGCCTGTTCAAGGCACCCGATCGCTACAAGGAGCCGGTCTTCGTGGCCGGTGCAGACGGGGTCGGCACCAAGCTCAAGCTCGCCGCGCAGCTCGAACGTTACGACACGGTGGGCATCGACTGCGTCGCCATGGTCGTAAACGACCTGATCGTTCAGGGAGCCGAGCCTCTGGTCTTTCTCGACTACCTCGCCATGGGCGAGCTGGACGAGGCGATCGCCGCTGAGGCCCTGCGGGGTGTCGCCGAGGGGTGCCGACGGGCGGGCTGCGCGCTGTTGGGCGGCGAAACCGCCAGCATGCCCGGCTTCTATCCCAAGAACGAGCTGGAGCTGGTGGGGTTTGGAATCGGCGTGGTGGAGCGCGACCGGGTGATCGACGGCTCCTCGATCGGCGAAGGAGACGTCCTGCTGGGAATGTCCTCCAACGGCATTCACAGCAACGGCTTCTCCCTGGTTCGCCAGCTGGTGGATCAGGCTGTCGCCGCGGGAGAGTTCGAGCTGCGCGATGCCCCGCCGGAGCTCAACACCTCCCTGGCAGCGGCCCTGCTGGCCCCGACACGGATCTACGTAAAGCCCATCTTGAGCCTGCTCCGCGATTTCACCCTGAACGGGATCGCGCACATCACCGGGGGCGGCTTCCAGGGCAACATCCCACGCATCCTCCCGAAGGGCGTCCGGGCGCGAATCGACCCCGGCTCATGGCGCCAGCCCCCCATCTTCGACTTTCTCCAAAAGCACGGTGAGATTCCCGACGCGGAGATGCGTCGCGTCTTCAACTGTGGCATCGGCATGGTCCTGATCACACCCGAGGAGCACGCCAACGACATCCTGGAACGCCTGTCCGCAATGGGCGAACGCACCTATCGGATCGGTGTGATCGAGCGCAAGGCCGAGGCGGATCCTCCACTCCTCTTCACCCGCTCCGCCCCCGGCAGCAGCCGGTAATGGCGAGCTCGACCCTCGCCGGGGACGCGCATCACCGCGCCCGGCGCTGGGACGCCATAGTCCTGGGGGGTGCCCTCCCCGGCCTCGTCGCCGCGGTCCGGCTCGGGATGACCCGGCTCCGGGTACTGGTCGTGGAGGAAGACACGGCCGCACGAGCGCCGGCCCTCTCTCGCGAGCCCTTCTTTCTGACCGGCGGCGGTTCGGAGAATGTCCTCGGAGCTTGTCTGCAGGCCCTCGGCATCCCGATGGTCGATCGCCGCGGATTCGAGAGCGACCCCATCGCCTATCAGGTGCTGCTGCCGGAGGCGCGGGTCGAGGTGGGAGGAATCGCCGCCACTGCCGAAGAATTGTCGGCCTGGGGGCTAGCCAAGCCGGAGAGGGCGCGGGAGATGGTGCGCGCCCTGGAAGCCGCCTCCGAGGCCGAGTGCGAGGCGATGCGGGAGGCCTCGATCGTCCGCCGCGGCCCGCTCCGGGTTCTCCCTCGGACCCCGGGCACGGGCCGGAGTAACCGCCACTTGCGCGGACTGCCGGACAGTGTCGCCCATCCCTCGGCAGAGCTGGCCCCCTTCTTCGAGGCTCAGGTCCGCGTCCTCTCGGGAATCGCCGAGGGAACTCCCTCGCCAGAAGCCCGAGCACGTCTGCTGGGCTCGCCCCTCCAGGGCGGCGCCTCCTTCAACAAGGCGGGGACCGGCCTTCGTGGGCTCCTGCGCCACCGCATCGTCTCCCTTCACGGCGAATTCCGAAGCATCGACTCTCCCTTTGAACTGATCGAGCTGGGAGAACACCCGGGCATCGCGCGGGTCGGCCCCAATGATTTCTGGCTGGGCAGGACACTGCTGGTGAATGCGCCGATCTCACTGGTAGCCGGGGCCCTCGAGGGGTGGAACCGGGAGCCATCCCCATACCTCACGGCGCAGGCGTCGGTCCCTCGACACCGCAGGGTCAGCGTCCACCTGCGCGCGCAGCGCGACGTAGTTCCGGAACCGCTGGCGCGACGTGCGATCCTGGTGAACGATCCCGCCGCGCCGATGGTCGGCAGCAACGCGATTGCCCTGACGGTTCACCCCTCCGAGCGCGGCGGCCTCTTCGCCGAGGTGGTCGCCAGTGCGGTGGTGAAAGATGACCCGGCAAACCTCGCCGAGAGCGACGCCGTGATCGAGGAATCGGTGAGGCGCCTGATGCCCTTCTCCCAGGGGCGGATCAGCCGCATTCCGAACCCCGCCCGACCCCTCTGGGATGACGAGGCCGCCGCACCCGCCCCGGCGCGGGGCGATGGCTGGCCCGGGGAGGTCGAGATCCACACCCCGGGCAGGCGTCCGGTATTCTGCCTGCCCCGCGAGGGGCTGGCGGGCCTGGGCCTGGAGGGGGAGCTCCTCCTGGGCTGGCGGGCCGGCGACGCGATTTGCGCGGAACTGTCCTAATCTGACTACGGAAGTCCCCCCGGGAGGATGTCCAACGGACAGTTCCAGCGAAAGCTCCGCGCCCCAATTGCGTCTGTCGACGACCTTCTGGCGTCTTCTCCGCTATGTGCGTCCCTACCTGGGCATCCTGGCCCTGGCAATCGTCTGCTCGCTCGTCTACGCGGGCGCCCGCAACGCCCGCAACTATCTGGTAAAGCCGCTCTTCGACAACGTGATCCTGCCCCAGTACAAGAGCGGGAACCCGGTGGACATGGGGGCCTGGTTCTCGAACCTGGGCGAGTCGACGGAGAGAACGGAGGGCGACGCGACCCCGGAGAGTCCCCCGGGCGAGGTTCCCGCCACCGCGGACGACGCCGAATCCCGAGACCTGCTGGCGGAGGGGGTCGGTGAGAACCTCTACAAGGTGCTCCTGGCCGGCCTGCTGATCGTGTTGGTGCTCCCGCTCGCTCATTTCGGGCAGGAATATCTCGCCCAATACACGATGGGGCGGGCGCTGGTGGACATCCAGCAAGAGCTGTGCGCGAAGCTTCTCGCCCTCCCGCTTCACTTCCACAACCGGACCAGTCGGGGCGAGACCCTCTCCCGCACCACCAACGACGCCACCCGGGCCCATTTCGCGCTGGATCTTCTCTTCTCAGATTCGGTGCAGTCGTTCCTGGCCCTGCTCGTCAGCGTCGGCTTTCTGTTTTCGATCTCCTGGCAGCTCACTCTGACAACCTTCGCCATAGCTCCCCTGATAGCCGGTCTCATTACCGCGTTCGGGCAGCGCATCCGCAAGAGCGCCAAGCGGCGTCAGGAAAGCCAGGCGTACGTCACCCAGCGGCTCGTCCAGATCCTGGCCGGGATCAAGGTGATCAAGGCCTTCCGCACCCAGGCGGTGGAGGAGAACGCCTTCCAGAAAGAGAACCTCCGCTACTTCCGGCGCAACATGAAGGTGGTCATGAACCGCACCCTGGCGAGGACCTCGGTCGAGGGCCTCAACAACGGCATCGGCATCGCCATCATCCTGGTCGGAGCCACTCTGGTGATGAACCAGATGTGGGGGCTCAGCCTCGGCTCCCTGGCCGCCTTCGTGCTGGTGATGCAGGCGACCTACCGGCCGATGAAGGATCTCGCCAAGGGCTGGACGCACCTGATGGAGGCAGCCCCGTCGGCGGAGCGCTTCTTCGAGCTCATGGATGTGGCGCCCGATCTCGCGGACGTCCCCGGCGCAGTGCAGCTGCAGGGGGTGCGCGAGGGCATCCGGATCTCCGGGGTCTCCTTCTCCTACGGGCGGGAGCCGGTGCTCCAGAACGTCTCCCTGGACGTGCGTGCCGGGGAGGTGGTGGCGATCGTCGGGCCCACCGGTGCGGGGAAGACGACCCTGGCGGACCTCCTGCTGCGCTTCTACGACCCGGATTCGGGCTCCATCGGAATCGACGGCATCGACCTTCGCCGTATCGAGCGCGCCTCCCTGCTCGCCCACATCGCCGTGGTGACGCAGGAGCCCTTCCTGTTCGCCGGCAGCATCCGGGACAACCTCCGCTACGGACGGCCGGATGCGACCGAGGCAGAGATCGAAGCGGCCGCACGCGCGGCCAATGTGGACGAGTTCGTCGATACCCTTCCAGCGGGATACGAGACGGACGTGGGCGACGCCGGGGTGATGCTCTCGGGGGGGCAGCGACAGCGCATTACCATCGGCCGGGCAATCCTCAAGAACCCGGCCATCCTGATCTTCGACGAGGCGACCAGCGCCCTCGACGCGAAGAGCGAGCGCTACGTTCGGGAGGCCATCGAGGCGCTGCTCACGGGACGCACCGTGTTCATCATCGCCCACCGACTCTCGACGGTCCGCCATGCCGACAAGATCGTGGTGTTGAAGAAGGGCACCATCGTCGGTCTGGGAACCCACCAGGAGCTGATGGCCGAGGAAGGTCTCTACCGCGAGCTGATGTCCATCCAGAGCGAGGAGCGCGAGGAAACCTCCCACTAGCCTGCTCTTCGCACCGGGTCGCTCAGCCGCGCGCTTCCCGGTAGAGCGCCGTGACCTCTTCGGCGAAATGGGCGGGGGTAAAGACGGCCTCGGCGCGCCTGCGCGCATTCTCGCCCATGCTGCGGCGACGCAGGGGGGCCTCCAGAAGGTCGCGCCAGGCGCTGGCCAGGGCATCCGGGTCTTCTTCGCAGAGGACTCCGGTGACCCCGTCGACGACGATCTCCGGCAGTGCGCCGCGCTTCGAGGTCACCGCGGGAATCCCGCAGGCCGCGGCCTCGAGCAGTGCGCGACAGGTCCCGTCGCTCCCCGGCACCAGGAAGGTGAAGACATCGATGGCGCGAAGCACCTCTGTGTAGTCCTCCTTCCGATATCCGGCGAAGATCACCCGATCCGCGAGACCCATCCGTTGCGCCGGCTCCTCGGCGACGGTTCGCCGGTGGGTCCCGCGGCCCACCACCAGGAGCCGTGTCCGGGGGTCACGGTTCAGAAGGCGAGCGGCTGCTTCCAGCAAGAGCTCGAAGCGGCGGTGCCGTTGGACCCGAGCGACGATTCCGACCACCAGGTGTTCCGGCGCGAGGCCGAGGGCGGCGCGGACCTGCGGGTCCGGCGGCTGCGGGGAGAAACGCTCGGTGTCCACGGCCCCGAAGACGCCGCGCAAGGGCCGACCACCGCGAAGGACCCGGTTGCGCTCTGCCGTCTCCGGCGAGACGCAGAGCAGCCCATCGGTTCCCGGACCGAACAGCCAGCGGTTCCAGGGAAGCCGGGAAATCTCCTCGGCCTTCCGGTAGGAGCGCACCAGGGCCGTCACTCCCCGGCGTCTGCGCGCGCCAGCCGCCCGCAGCGCCAGCAGATGGTCCCGGGTGTGCCAGGTGTGGACGATGTCGATCTCGTGGTGCTCGAGGAGGGAGTGAAGCGCCTTGATCTCGCCCCGGTCGGCCAGGGGCCGAAACCCGCGCGCCCGGAGGATGGCGAGCTCTGGCAGCAGACCCTCCTTCTCCGCCTCCTGCGACACGCCTCCTTGTCGCGGATCGGGAGGCATCGGGCAGGCCAGGTGAACCTCGAATCCGCGCTCTCTTTGCGCCAGGCCCAGACGCAACATGGGCTCCGCAGACCCGGTCCACTTCCAGTCGCTGGTGAGCTGGAGAATCCTCACGAAGCCCGGCGGGCCTTACCCGCATTTCGGGCGGTGTCCTCCCGAGGGTGCACCCGCTCGAGCTCCCACAGCTTGGCGTACTTCAAGAAGACGTGGAAGGCGGTCGCCGTGGCGATCACCAGCCCCGGCACCCCATCACGAAAGCCCTGCTTGAGGAAATAGGCCCTGAAAAACCGCGCCGGCGGCCGCAGGATCATGTCGCGGATCCGTACCGGCAGCCCCTCGGCGTGCGAGGCGCGGGCCTGGATCCGGCTGAAGTCCTGGATGCGGTCGATCTGATCGGCGAGATCGCGGTAGCTTCGGTGCTCGCACTCGCCGGAGAGCCGGCGCACCAGGCCTCGGAGCCGGATGCGACCGTGGGGATTCACGCCGGTCCACTCACCGGCGCCGCGGCGGAAGAGCCGCAGCTGCCAGTCGGGATAGAAGTCCCCGTGGCGAATCCAGCGTCCCAGGTGGTAGGTGACCCGGTTGATCTCGTAGCCGTCCACCTCGGACGGTGGCGCGGCCAGGAGCGAGCGGATCTCGCGCGCCAGGGGTTCGGTAATCGCCTCATCTGCGTCGAGGGAGAGGATCCAGTCCCCTTTCACCTGGGCCAGAGCGAAGTTCTTCTGCTCGATGTTCCCCTGGTAGGGATGCTCGATGACCCGGGCTCCCAGCTCCCCCGCGATCTTTTCGGTGGCATCGGAGCTCCTCGAATCGATCACCACCACGCATTCATCGGCGAAGGAGACCGACTCCAGGCAGCGGCGGATACCGCGCTCCTCGTTGCACGCGATGATGCAGCAGCTGAGTGGCAGTCTGTCGCCGTCCGACCCGTCCGGGGCTCGGTGAGCAGTCTCTCGACCTCGTTCACTCACGAGCGGATTCGCTCGACCGAGAGAACGCCTTTGACCCGCTCGATCTCCTTCATCACCTTGTTCAGCACGCGCACGTCCGTGATCCAGAGGTCGAAGTTCTGGGTAGCCGTGCCATTCGCGTCTGTGGCCACCCGCGCGGCACCGATGTTGACCCCCGCCGCGGAGATCGACCTGGTGATGTCCGCCAGGAGCCCGGGCGCGTCCCGCGACTTCACGCGGATTCGGATGCGGTGGGACACGTCCGCTTCCGTGTCCCAGTCCACATCGATCCGGCGTTCGGGATCCAGCTCGAAGGTGACCCGGCAATCCTTCTGGTGCACGGTCACGCCGCGCCCGCGAGTCACGAACCCGATCACCTCGTCACCGGGGAGGGGCGAGCAGCAGCGACCGAAGCGGATCAGCACGTCTCCTTGTCCATCCACCCGGATCCCGGTGCTCGATGGGCGCGGCTCACGCCGGAACAGATCCCGGAGCTTTCGCGGCTTCGGCTTGGGGACCGGCAGCTCGTTCGCCTTCCAATCCGGACGCAGCGTGCGGACCACCGCCGATGCGGCGATCTTGCCGTAGCCGACCTTGGCAAAGAGATCCTCGACGGCGCCTCCAGCCTGCTTCCGAGCCACCTCGTCGAGATCCTTGGCCTCCAGCAGCCGGGCCAAGGAGAAGCCGGCGCGTCGCAGCTCCCGTTCCAGGATCCCGCGGCCGAGCTCTCGGCTCCTGGCGTTCTCCGCCCCCCGGATCGCGTGGCGGATCCGGCTGCGCGCCTTGCTCGACACCACGAACTCCAGCCAGTCCTTGCGCGGGGCCTGGGCGTTGCTGGTCAGCACCTCCACCGTATCGCCGTCGGAGAGCTGGTGGCGGAGAGGGCGCATCTTGCCGTTGACCTTGGCTCCAGAGCAGTGACTCCCCACCTCGCTGTGGATCGCATAGGCGAAGTCCAATGGCGTCGCCCCGGCCGGAAGATTGATGACGTCACCCTTCGGCGTGAAGACGAAGACTTCGTCGGGAAACAGATCCACCTTCACCGCGTCGAAGAACTCGTTCGGATCCTCGAGCTCTCCCTGGCGCTCGATCAGCTGGCGCAGCCAGGCAAACTTGGCGTCGTCCTTCTGCTCCCCGCCGAGACCCTGCTTGTACTTCCAGTGGGCGGCGATGCCGAGCTCCGCGTCCTGGTGCATCTCCGCCGTACGGAGCTGGATTTCCATCCGTTCACCGTAAGGGCCAATCACCGTGGTGTGGAGGGACTGGTATCCGTTGGGCTTGGGGAGGGCCACGTAGTCCTTGAAGCGGCCCGGGACCGGTGGCCAGATCGAATGCACCAGCCCCAGAGCCGAGTAGACCACCGCACTCTCTCCCTCCAGAACGATTCGGAAGGCGATCACATCGTAGATCTCGTCGAGACTGAGGCCCTGGCTCTCCATCTTGGCGTGGATCGAAGCCAGGTCCTTGAGGCGACCGCTGATCTCACTTCGGAAGCCGACGGCGCCGAGCCTCTCGGAGAGAATCCCCTGCACCTCCTCGATGTATCGCTCGCGCTCCTGATGGCGCCCTTTGAGCCTCCCCTCCAGATCTGCCGCGACCTTGGGGCGCAGGGTGCGAAAGGCCAGATCCTCGAGCTCGCGCTGCATCCAGTTGATCCCGAGCCGGTGGGCGAGGGGCACGTAGATGTCGAGGGTCTCCTGGGCGATCCGCTGCGCCTTCTCTTCTCCCATGTACTGGAGGGTGCGCATGTTGTGGAGCCGGTCGACGAGCTTGATCAGGAGGATGCGAATGTCCTTCGACATCGCCACCAGCATCTTCCGGAAGCTCTCGGCCTGGCGCTCCTTCGCGGAAGTGAACTCGATCTTGGAGATCTTGGTCAGCCCCTCCACCAGGAAGCCGACCTCCTCGCCGAAGAGGCGTTTGATCTCGTCGAGGCTGGTGAGGGTGTCCTCCAAGGTATCGTGGAGCAGCCCCGCGACGATGGTCACGTCATCGAGCTGCATGTCCACCAGGATCCCGGCGACCTCCAGGGGGTGGACGAGATAAGGCTCTCCGGAGTGCCTCACCTGACCCTCGTGGACTTTGGCCGTGTAGACGTAGGCGCGCTGGAGCAGGGCGAGATCGCAGTCCGGATCGTATTCGAGGGCGCGGTCGGCGATGTCGTTGAAGCGGAGCATTCCAGCCTGGATTCTCTTTGGAAATCGGTATCTTGGACCAGAATAGCCGACCGGCCGCCGGCCCTCAATCAAACGCCGAAGTCGAAGCGATCCGAGAGGAGAGATACCACCCTCGGCCTCCCGAAGCGCTCCTCGACCGAGACCGTCTCCCCGGAGCGCTCGGCGCGGACGATCTCACAGACCGCGGCGACTGCGGATTCCAGCTCGTCGTTCACGACAGCGTAGTCGAACTCGTGAACGGCCCGCAGCTCCGAAATCACGATCCGGAGCCGGCGCTCCACCGCCCTCTCGTCGTCGGTACCGCGCCCGCGCAGGCGCCGCGAGAGCTCCTCCATGGACGGAGGAAGCAGAAAGAGGAAGCGCGCATCACTTCTCCGCGCTCGGATCTGACGAGCACCCTGAACCTCGATCTCCAGCAGAAGGTCCCGCCCCCGGTCCAGGGGATCGTCGAGGGAGCTCCAGCTGGTTCCGTAGAGGTTCTCTCCGTATTCGGCATGTTCGACGAAGGCGTTCCGATCCACCAGGGCGCGGAATTCCTCCGGCGTAACGAAGTGGTAGTCGACTCCGCTGCGCTCCCCGGGCCGCGGCCGCCGAGTGGTGTGGGAGACCGAGAGCTCGATCTGCGGATCCCGCTCGACCACCAGGCGGCAGACGGTGGTCTTCCCGGTACCGGAGGGGGCCGAAATCACGAAGGGCACGCCGCGGCGACCGGCCATGGAGGTCAGTCCGCTTCCGGGGCGACAAACCCGTCCTGGGCCAGGCGAGCCGCGATGGTCTCCGGGTTGACTGCGGACAGCACCACGTGATCGCTATCCGTCACCAGAATCGAGCGGGTGCGCCGGCCCTGGGTTGCGTCGACCAGCTTGCCGCGGCCAAGAGCGTCCTCGCGGAGGCGCCGCATGGGAGCGGATTGCGGCGAGACGATCGCGATCACTCTTCTGGCAACCACCAGGTTGCCGTAGCCGATGTTGAGCATCCGCGGCGGTGCCTTCTCACTCAACGTTTTGCACCTGCTCTCGGATCCTCTCGAGCTCCGTCTTCAGATCGATGACCCGATGGGCGATCGGCGCGTCGCTCCCCTTGGAGCCGAGCGTATTGGCCTCGCGACCCATCTCCTGGAGCAGGAAATCGAGGCGACGCCCCACCGGATCTCCCCCCTCGCATTCCACGAGCACGGACCGGAACTGCTCGACGTGACTCCGCAGACGCGCCAGCTCCTCGGTCACGTCCAGGCGATCGGCGGCGATGACGATCTCCTGATGCAAACGCGCCTCGTCGACGAGCCCGGTCTCCTGCTGCAGCTGCTCGGTCCGTTTCCGCAGGCGCTCTCGAACCGCCTCCTGAACCAGCGAGGACCGCGACTCGAGCTCCTCCACCGTTGCAGCGATGGTATCGAGACGCGATCGCAGCTCACGCTCGAGGGCCGCGCCCTCGGCGACGCGCATCGCCTCCGCGGCCGCGACGGCCTGATCGACGGCCGAGAAGAGAGCCGCATCCAGGCCCTCGGCCGCGAACTCGTGCTCCTTCAGGCGGGAGACACCGGGCAGGGCGAGCAGGGCGACGACATCCAGGTCTCCACCGACTCCATCCGCCCGTCGCAGGGCTTCAGCCGCCCCCACGTACTGCTCGGCGAGATCGAGATCGACCTCCAGCTGTGTGTGGATGCTGCTACCGGTCTCGAGGCTGATGGAAACCTCCACCTTGCCACGCCCGAATCGACCCTGGAGGCCTTTCTTGATCCCCAGCTCCCGATCCGAGAGAGCCCGCGGCAGGCGAACGTTCAGATCCAGATGGCGGTGATTCAGCGTCCGGACCTCGACGCCGAAGGCCACCTGCTCCACCTCGAAGGAAGCCCGCCCGAAGCCGGTCATGCTGCGGATCACGACTGGCGCCTCGAAGCCCGAGCGGCGGCGATGGCCGCCGGCAACAAGGCCACGATCTCCTCCGGATTCGCCGTTGCCGTACCGACCTTGCCCACCACCACGCCGGCGGCGGTGTTGGCCACCACGGCAGACTCCAGCAGGGTTCCACCGGCCAGGCGCGTGAGCGCGAGAGCGGCGATCGTGGTGTCCCCCGCTCCCTGGACATCGAAGACCTCGCTGCGTGCGATGGGAACGTCCACCGGGGGAGCCTCGCCCTCGAAGATCGTCATTCCGTCGGAGCCCCGGGTCACCACGATGTCGCTTGGACCCAGGCGCCGCCGTAGCTGTGCGACGGCCCGGTAGAGCTCATGCTCGCTTCGGATCCGCGTTCCCGTGAGGGCGCCGACCTCTCGGAGGTTCGGCTTGAACAGATCCGCGCCCCGGTAGGCCGCGATGGAGGTCTTCGGATCCACCGCCACGGGGATCCCCGCCTCATTGAAGCGGCGCATGGCGGCGCGCAGCACCCGAACCGGCAGCAGCCCCTTCCCGTAGTCTTCGAGAATCGCCCCCTGAACCGCGGGCAGCGCTTCGTCCATCGCCCGCAGCAGCCGGCGGGAGGTAGCGGAGGAGATCGACTCGTCGGTCTCCCGATCGAAGCGAAGCATCTGCTGGGAGCGAGCCTCGACCCGGGTCTTGCGGGTGGTGGGGCGGTCTCCCACGCGCACCACACCGCTCGGATCCACGCCGAGATCCTTGAGAAGGTCGATGACCCGGTCGCCCGCCCAATCGCTTCCGACCACGGCGCAGACGACGCACTCCGCCCCCATGGCGACGATGTTTCGCACCACGTTCCCGGCACCACCGAGCGCGAGGGACTCGCGTTGGACGTGCACGACGGGGACGGGAGCCTCCGGACTCACGCGGTCCACGTCACCCCACAGGTATTCGTCGAGCATCACGTCGCCCACCACGAGGAGACGCAACTGCCCAAAGCTCGCGATCAGCTTCTCGAGTCGTCGCTGGTCGAGGCGCTCCGTCATCGGGCGAGACCCCGCTGTTCCAGCTCCCGGGCGGCCCGATCGATCCTGTCGACGGCCGTCTGACTGCGGAGCCAGGCCAGAAGCTCTGCGATGCCGTCGGCGAGATCGACCTCGGGATGGTATCCGAGCTCATCGCGGATGCGGCCGACGTCCGAGTAGCAGTGGCGGATGTCCCCGGCCCGGAACCTGCCCACCACGTCCGGCGGCTCGTCAAAGCCGAGCTGCTCGGCCAGGAGCTCGGCGATCCGGAGAATCGTCGTCGGCCTTCCGGTCCCCACGTTGTAGACCCTGCCGTCCTCCAGCTCCGCTTCCATGGCCAGGAGATTCGCCCGCACCACGTCGGAGACGTGAACGAAGTCGCGAGTCTGGAGGCCATCCTCGAAGATCATCGGCCGATTCCGGTTCAGCAGGCGCGCGGAGAAGATCGCCATCACTCCCGTGTAGGGATTCGAGAGCGCCTGCCTGGTGCCGTAGATGTTGAAGTAGCGCAGGGCGACGGCCGGGATTCCGTAGGCGGCGCCCACGGCGAGAAACATTTCCTCGTGGTCACGCTTGGTCACGGCGTAGATCGAGGTCGGGCGGAGGGGCTTGTCCTCGGAGGTCGGGATCGCCTGCAGCGGGCTCCCCTCCGCGTCCTCCAGCTCGAAGCGGCGCGCGGCCAGATCCGTCTCCGAGCGAAGGGCCGGGTAGACGACCTCGCCCCTGCCATCTCGGTAAGCGCCCTCTCCGTAGATCGACATCGAAGACGCCACCAGCATCTTCCGAATCCGGTCCCGGCGCGCGACGATCTCCTCGAGCAGAACCGCCGCGCCCAGCGAGTTCACGGAGACGTAGCGCGCCATCTCGTACATCGACTGGCCCACGCCCACGGCTGCAGCGAGATGAAAGACGACCTCCACGTCCTCCAGGGCGCGACCCACCGCGTCCGGATCCCGAACGTCACCGACCTGCAGCTCCGCTCCGGCATTCAGATAGTCGGGGCGCTTCGCGGTTTCGCCGTGCACCTGCTGGCATAGATTGTCGAGCACGCGAACCTCGTGGCCGGCCCCGAGGAGCGCGTCCACCAGATGTGACCCGACGAATCCCGCCCCGCCCGTCACCAGGATCTTCACTCTTCGCCTCCATCCGCGCTCTTCTCCCGCAGCTGAGCCAGCCCCTCGTCTCTGGGGCAGCCCCGCAGGTGCCAGCGCAGCACCTTCCAGTCCTGCAGCCAGCGATCGCGCCTCCGACGATAGACCAGCGCCCCCGGGATTCCCCAGAGGACGTACAGAATTGCCTTCAAGACCCGAAGCATCACGATCAGCACCAGCGGGAGCAGGCCGCGATTCTTGCGGAAGAAGCGATACAGGGACCGGTGGTACTCGATGCGCGTCTCCGCGGGAACCTTCTTCTTGGTGCTGGCGCCGAAGATGTGAATCACGCGAGCGTCGGGGATGTGAACCACGCGCCATCCCGCACGCGCGATCTGGAAGCACCAGTCGGTCTCCTCCAGGAAGAAGAAGTACTCCTCGGGCATCAGGCCCACCGATTCCAATACCTCCCGGCGCACGAAGAGGCAGGCGCCCAACACCGCCTCCACCTCGATGGGTTCCGGGTGATGGTAGCGCTTCGAGGGATAACGACCCGGGAACGAGGTTTCGAGGACCCACTTGGGGAAGATCTCTGTGAGCAGGCCGGGGAAATTGTGGATGCAATTCTGCTTGCTTCCGTCCGGGTTGAGAAGCTGCAGCCCCGCGACGCCGACCTCGGGATTCGCGTCCAGGTAGCGCACGCATCTTTCGAGCGCGTCGGGGAGCACGACCGTGTCGCTGTTCAGGAGCACCGCGTGTCGACCCTTGGCGCGCCGCAGCCCCACGTTGTTTCCGGCGGCGAAGCCGAGGTTCTCCGGCAGCGCGATCACCTCGGCCCAGGGATGCTGCTCGCGCACCGCGGCAACGCTGCCGTCCCGGGAGCCGTTGTCCACTACCAGAGTCTCGGTCCGGATGCCGCCATCGTCGCTGCGCGAGTGGACCTCCCGCTGGATCGACTCCAGGCAATCGAGGAGCACTTCCTTCGCGTTCCAGGTCACGATCACGATGGAGAGGTCGCTCATGCCGGCACACCCGGTGGGTTGCCGCCCTCTCCGTCCTCGAGCCCGGGGCCCGCAGCGCGCGTGGGGCCGCCCGGCACCTCCACGACCTCGCCTCTCCAGCGCTCCGCCGCGTCGGGTGACAGAGCCGGCAGCGCCTCCCGCGCAACGCGCTCGGCGGAGATGCGGGTCATGCAGCGGTGGTCGATGGGACACTCTCGCAGGTAGCAGGGACGGCAATCCACGTCGGCGAAGAGGACCTTCACCCGCTCCAGGTTGAGGCTGGTCTTCTCGAGACTGGTCGGTCCCATCACCACGACGCAGGGAGTGCCGAAGGCCGCTGCGATGTGACGGGTACCGGCGTCGTTGCAGATCAGCACCCGCGCCCGTCTCACCACGGCCTTGAGCGCCCCCAGGGCCAGCTCACCCGTGAGGTCCACCGCCGGCTCCTGCATCCCGGAGAGCACCTGCGCCGAGAGCCTCCGCTCGCCGGGCGTCCCCACCACGACCACCGACGCCCCGGCCGCAGCCAGGGCATCGCCGACTCGCGCGAAGCCGGCGGGCGGCCAGAGCTTGGAGGGCCCGTAGGAGGCTCCGGGAGCCAGCACCGCGATCGCCTCGCCCTCGCGCACGCCGCGGTCCTCGAGCCTCTGCCGGGCCTCGGCCTCCTCGGCTCCGGTCACGTGAAGCTCGAGGCCGGTGCCCTGGGGCGGACAGCCCACCGACGCGATCAGTCCGAGGACGTGCTGCTCCCGGGCGATCATCAGCCGGCGCCCCCCGGTCTTCGGCGGGGCAACCCGGTGATGGAGGAGAGCGCCCCGCCCGTTTCGTCGGTAGCCGACGATGCGACGGACCCCGCCCAACCTCATCAGCAGCGCCGAGGAAAAAGAGTCGGGGAGACAAAGGCCGAGATCGAAGCGTCGCGTTCGCAGGGAGCGTCCCTCTCGAATCAGCGCGGCGGTTCCCTTCCGGTAGGAGGCGAGCGGCAGCACCTCGTCGAACCAGGGCGCCCCGGCGATCAGTGGATGCAGCTCCGCGCGAAGGTGGAGGGTCAGCCTCGCCCCCGGGAAGCCGGTCCGCAACGCCCGAAACCCGGGTGTGGCCATGATCAGGTCGCCCGTCCAGTTCGGGCCCCGGACCAGAATCTCCTGAGGCTGCGACATGACTCAAGCCCTAGCCTGCATTTCCCAGAAGCTCGCACGCAGCATCGATCACCGCATCGGGGGGAATCACCCTCATGCAAGTCGCAGCAGCGCAGCCGCGTCGACAGGGGTTGCAGTGGATCTGGACCCGGACCGTCCGCGAAGGGGTTCTCGGGAAGGGCGCGTTCTCGACGGGATCCGTGGGACCGAGGATCTGGACCACGGGTGTCCCCACCAAAGAGGCCAGGTGCATCGGACCGGTGTCTCCGCCGATGTAGAGGCGGGAGCAGGAGAAGAGCGCGGCCAGATCTGCCAGAGAGGGCGTTTCCGGGGCGATCCGAGCGGCACCGCCCGAAGCCTCGACGATGGCGGCAGCGAAGGCCCGGTCATCGCCGGCGGGGCCACAGCTGACCACCGAGGTGACTCCCTGGCGATCGGCAAGGGCCCGGGCCACCGCGGCGTAACCCGTCACGGTGTAGCGCTTGTGAGGGGTGGCGTCGCTGGTTCCCGGGTGAATCGCGATCGGCGCCGGCCCTGGTCCCAGGGCCTTCTCGGCCCGCTCCAGGGTCTCCGGGTCGAGGCGCAGCGGCCGCGGGTCGGGTTCTATCCCCACCCCGAGGAAGTGCACCAGACCCTGGTTTCGCTCGAAGCGGCTGATCTTGGCCGGCTCGATCCGGGCGCGCTCCCCCACGAACAGGAAGGCTCCTTCGCGGGAGAAGGGCCGCGCATAGCCGACGCGTCTGGAAGCCCCGGAGAGGCGCGTCAGGACCCCACTCTTGAGGATCGAGTGAAAGTCGAGAATCAGGTCGAAGCGTCGGCGCCGAAGCTCCGTCAGAAACCGTCGGGCGATTCGCCAAGCGCTCCCCAGTCGCCATCGCCGCAGAGACTCCCGCAGCATCCCGCGCGGGAACTGGATCACCTCGTCCACCCAGGGCTGTCCCTCGACGATGCTTGCGGAGGCGGGCTCGACGAGCCAGGCGATGTAGGAGCCCGGGTAGGCGGCGCGCAGGGATGAGACCGCGGGAAAGGTGCGCACCACGTCGCCCATGGCTCCGAGGCGAATCACGAGAATCCGATCAGCTTGGGGGGGATCGGCCAGTGGATTCGTGCAGGTGGCGATAACGAGCCTCGCGGAGGGGGACTGCCCCAGGTAGGATAGTCCGCCATGCGGGTACCGCGCATCCTCTCCTTCTACGTCCTCCGGGAGATCCTGCTCTACGCCGGGCTGGGGCTACTCGTTGCCGGATCGATCCTCGTCACACAGAACCTGCTCCAGCGACTCGACGACCTGGCCGCCGTGGGGATCAGCGCGTCCGACTACCTGACCATACTGGGATGCGTGGTGGGGATGCTAAGCGGCCACGCCCTTCCCATCGCCTTTCTGTTCGGAATCATGGTCGCCGTGGGTCGGATCTCCGCGGATTCCGAAGTGATGGCCATGCGCAGCCTCGGTATCAGCTTCGGCCAGTTCGTGGTCCCCGCGCTGCTACTCGCGTTGCTCGCCTCCGCCACCACCTTTTTGCTGCTCGCCGAGGGGGATCCACTGGCGCGCCGCACGCTTCGGGCCATCTTTGCCGAAATCGCGTCCCGAGGCGGAGTCATCGAGCCCGGAAACTTCAACCGACTCGACCGCGAGGAGGCGCGCCTGCTCTTCGTGGAAGACCGCGACGAGGAGAACCGACTCAGCGGCGTTCTGATCTCGGATCGCACCGATCCGGCTCAACCGTTTACCGTCGTCGCGGAGCGCGGACGCTTCTACTTCGATTCGGAGAACTCCACCGCACACCTCCAGCTCGAGAGTGGCGACGTCCACTTCGAGCCCGAGGAGAGCGAGTTGAACGAATATCGGCGCATTTCCTTCGCGACCTTCGACTACGCCTTCGACATGAGCGGAATCCTCGGCGCCGGACCTGCGCAGATCCTGCCTCTGGAAATGGGCACGAAGAGAATCCTCCAGGTGATCGACCACTTCGACCAGCACGACGGAAGGCCCCCCGACGACGTGCGGGTCAAGTCGAAGGAGCCCTACGAGATCCAGCTCCACCGCCGGCTCGCTCTCCCTCTCACTCCCGTGCTCTTCGCGCTGGTCGGGGTCCCGCTGGGCCTGCGCCGCTCCCGCGGCGCGCGGTCGTGGGGCGTGCTGATCTCCGTGGCGCTGGTCTTCGTCTACTACCTGCTGCTGTCCTTCGGAAGCTTCCTGGCGGACAACGGCGCGCTCCCCGCGTACCTGGCGATCTGGCTGCCGAATGTCGCATTCGCGATCATCGCGATTCCACTGCTGTACCGCGCGCGCCGTGCGGAAGTCTGAAGAAGGCCCCCCCGGCTTTCGCTGCCTCTCGGTGGGTCGGGTCATCCTCGTCGTCGACCCCGCCCTCGAGGACGCGGTCCGTACGCTCTCCCTGCACACCCCGGGCGGAGTCGATCGACACTTCGCCCGCGGCGGTGGTGCCAGAGGTCGAGGCGACAACGCCCTGGTCGCGGTGCCGGGATCGACGGAGAAGCTGGTGTTGCGCCGCCTCCTCCATGGCGGCGTGCTCGGCCCGCTGCTTGGCCCGGTCTTTCTCGGGATGAGCCGACCGCTTCGCGAGCTGCGGGTGACCGCGGAGCTGCGGAGCGCCGGCGCGCCGGTCCCCCGGCCGGCCCTCGCCCTGGGCAGAAGGCTCGTGGGACCCTTTCGGTCCCTGGTGGTGAGCACCTATCTGGAGCCCGACGCGGTGGACGCCCTGACCTTTCTCGAGTCCAACCCGGATCGCCCCCGATTGTTGCGCGCCGCGTCGGCCACGGGGAGTGCGGTGCGCCGGTTTCACGACGAGGGCGGGCGGCACGCCGACCTTCACGCGAAGAATCTCCTGATCCGCGAGAGAGGTGACACCGCCGAGTGCATCGTCATCGACCTGGACAAGGCCCGCATCACCCCGGGCCTCACCCCCGGCGAGCGAATGGTGCAGATCATGCGCCTGTTCCGGTCGCTCTTGAAGCGCGGTGTGCTGGAACGCGTGGGGTCCCGGGGATGCGCGCGGTTCTTCAGCGCCTACTGCGGCGAGGACCGGCTGCTCAGGCGAGCCCTCTGGAAGCGAGTGGACCGGGAGCTTCGCAAGGTCGCGATCCACAAGCTCGGCTACCGACGAAGCGGCTAGGCAACTTCCGGGAGCGCCGCATCGCGGCCGATCGGCTGCTCGCGCAGCCGATCCTCGAGCCAATCGCACAGGCGGTCCCCGTCCTCCACGGCGATATCGATGGAGACCACGCGCAGATCGGCGCCTCCCAGCCAGGACGGGAGGATCTTCACCGCGTCCTTCTCGGTGGTGAGCCAGATCGACGCCTCCTCCTCGAGGGAGCGGAGGTCGCGCTCCCGGTAGCGGTGGTGGTCGGGGAAGCGGCGCTCGCGGATCACGTGCGCTCCCAGGGATTCGACGGTGCGGCGAAAGGAGTCCGGCTGGGCGATGCCGGAGAGCAGGCCCACCTCGAGGTCCGCGAGGCCCTGCGGCGGTCCCCACTTTCCGCCGGCGAGGTGACGAACCCCGACCGGGCGGCGCTTCACTTCGAAGTGGCGCGCCGCCGGGGCGAACCGCGCCAGAAGCGCCTGGTCCGCTTCGCGCAGCGGACCATCGATGACGGCCAGGGCGTCGGCGAGGCGCAGAGCCGAGGGAAACTCGCGAAGGGGCCCCCTCGGAAGCACCCGGCGGTTGCCCAGACCGGCATTCCCGTCGAAGCAGAGAAGCTCCAGGTCGCGAGCCAGCCGGTGGTGATGGAATCCGTCGTCGAGGACGAGGATCTGCGCGCCGAATGCCGAGACCGCTCGCATCCCCACCACGCCCCGGTCCGGTCCCACCAGGACCGGAACCCCGGGAGCGTGGGCGGCCAGCAAGATCGGCTCGTCCCCGGCGGCCTCGACACTGCTGCTCAGGAGCCGCCCGTCGGAGACCACCTCGACCTTTTCGCGACCGCGGCGCGCGTAGCCGCGGCTCGCCAGCACCACGCGATGTCCGCGCTGATGAAGCGCCTTGGCGAGCCAGGCGGCCATTGGAGTCTTCCCGGAGCCGCCCACGACCAGGTTTCCAACACTCACCACGCGACAGGAGAGCTGGACAGGATGGAACAGCCCACGAGCGTAGGCGGCGCGATGGACGCGGGCCCCGACGCCGTAGGCGAGCGCGAGCAGATCGAGGGGAAGCAGCGCGAAGCGCCGCGCCAGGCTCTCCTCGGCCGTGTCGAACCAGCTCGGACGTCTCATCGCTCTCGCCTCGATCGGTCGCGGGCACCGGTGATGAGCTTGGCGCTGCGCGCGGCGGTTCCGCGATGCTGCTCCAGGGCCTGGCGGCCGGCTTGCGCCCGCTCTCTCCACGAGGCGGGATCTCGAAGCGCCGCGATCACGGCCCCGGCGAGATCGGCGCCGTCGGCAACGCGGCGTCCCGCTCCGGTGCTAAGGACGAGGTCCGCCGCCTCCCTGGCATTCTCGGTGTGGGGCCCGAAGAGAACCGGCTGACCTTCGAGGATCGGCTCCAGCAGGTTGTGTCCTCCAACGGGGACGAGAGAGCCCCCCACGAAGGCCACCGCAGCGCGCGCGTAGAGCCCGGGTAGCTCCCCCATGCTGTCGAGAAGCAGCACCTCGCCCTCGGCCAGGGGGTGAAGCTCGAGGCCGCTCCGGCGTCGAACCACGCGTCCTGCGCGCCGCGCCAACGCTTCGGTGGCGTCGAACCGCTCGGGATGGCGCGGCGCCAGCACCAGGGATGCCCGCAGACCGGCTTTCTCCACACCGGCGAGAACTTCGAGCAGCGTGCTCTCCTCCCCCTCGTGGGTGCTTCCAGCGACGATGAGCGGAACCTGGCCAAGCAGCGACTTCAGATCCTCAGCCAAGCTCGCCGGCTCCCCGATCGGCTCGAGCTTCAGGTCTCCGGTCACCTGCACCTTCTCGGGGCTCGCCCCCAGGGCCCGGAAGCGCTCGGCGTCGGCGGCACTGCGGGCGCCGATTGCCGCGATCCTCTCGAGAATCGGCCGCAGCCAACGCCCGATGCGCCGGTAGCGGGGAAAGCTCCGATCCGAGATCCGCCCCGAGACCACCACCACGGGAATGCAGCGCCGATGCGCAGCAGCTATCCACGAGGGCCAGAGCTCGGTCTCGACGAGGGCCAGGGCCGACGGTCGTACCCGTCGAAGCGCCGCCTCCACGGTCCAGGGGTGGTCCAGAGGGGCAAGGGCGCAGGGCAGCTGCGGGCGGATCCGCCCCAGGAGGTCGCGTCCGGTGAACGTCATCGTCGACGCCACCACGTTCTCCCCGGATTCGAGCAGAAGATCCATCAGAGCCACGGCGGCGCGGATCTCTCCGACACTGGCCCCGTGCACCCAGATCGCGCCCGGCGGATTCCCGGGCCGCCGCCCGCATCGCTCGGGCAGACCCACCCGCCATCCGGGTCGCAGCGCCAGCCCGGCGAGACCCACGGGAAGGCCCGCCAGCGCCGCCAACGCGGCGAGGCTATGCCCCACCGGCCCCAAGGGCCATCTCCTCAGCGATCGCCGCGGCCCGCTCGGCAGCTCCGCCGGAGCCCAGCCGCTGGCGCACACGCGCCAGGTTTGCGAGCTGCAGCTCCCGCACCGGCCCCTCGAGGAGCTCGGCGAGCGCGAGGGCGATCCTCTCCGGGTGCGCCTCCTCCTGGAGAAACTCGGGCACCACCGGTGCACCGAGGATCAGGTTCGGCATGGCGAAGGACGGAACGCGGATCACCCGCCGGGCCAGGAAGGCGGTCAGGGAACTCGCCCGGAAAGCCACCACCATCGGCGTTCCGAGCAGGGAGATCTCCACCGTGACGGTACCCGGCTTGGCGAGGGCGACATCGGCGGCGCGGAGCAGCTGGTAGGTGCGATCTTCGAAGACCTGGATCGAGAGCAGCGAGGGAAGGCCGGCCTCGGCGATGGCCTGCTCGACACTCGCTCGCGTTATGCTGGGGGCGACCGCAACGGCGAAGCGCACGCGAGGGTCGCGAACGTGAAGAGCGCGGGCCGCCTCGAGCTGGAGCGAGAGACCGTCGCGCACCTCGTTGCGACGACTCCCCGGAAGCAGCGCGACCAGATAGCCGCCGGGATCGAGGCCCAGCGAGCGACGCATTTCCTGGCGGGACGCGTGCGATGCGATCTCGCCGAGGCGATCCACCAGCGGGTGGCCGACGAAGTCGACCTGGAGACCCGACGCGGCGTACACCTCCTTCTCGAATGGAAAGATCACCGCCATGCGATCGACCCGGCGCGCGATCTTTCGGATCCTGCGGCGGCGCCACGCCCAGACCTGCGGGCTGATGAAATAGAGAACGGGAATCCCCGCCCTCCTCGCCCGCCGCGCCAGGGGAATGTTGAAGTCCGGCGAATCCACCAGGACGACGAGATCGGCACCGCCGGTCTCGAGCGCGCGGTTCATTCGCCGCCACGCCGAGAAGATCCGTCCGGCGTCCCGGAGCACCCCCAGCGCACCGACGGCCAGCTCCCGCTGGTGGACGACGAGCTCGACCCCCACCTTCTCCATCTCGGCACCGCCCATCCCCAGCAGGCGCACCCCGGGGACGCGCCTGCGGAAGGCCTCCACGAACGAGGCGGTGTGCAGCTCTCCCGAAGCATCTCCAGCCGAGAGAAGCAGCGTCGTCATTGGAGGTCGTCGAGGGGGGGCATCGCATCGATCACGCGCAGCGCGGTTCGCAGCGCGGAGAGACCCTCGTGCGGCGCACCGGCGCGCACCTTCCGGGTTCGCACCGCCTCGATGAAGGAGTCCAGCTGGGAAGCCAGGGCATCCCCCGGCTCGATCTCCAGTCGCTGCCGATCGATCTTGCGACTGCCGTCCGGTTCCGAATCCAGGCGGCGGGCGATCGCGACCGCCTGCTCGAGAAAGTCGATGGAAAAGTAGCCGTCGCGCTGGAAGAAGCGGATCCTGCGCATCGGCGTGGGGGAGACGCGGCTCGCGGTGAGATTCGCCACGCATCCCCCTGGAAAGCCCAGCCGGGCGTTGGCGATGTCCACACGGTCGGTAATCACGGGTACGCCGATCGCCTCGATACGCGTCGGCTCCTCGCCCACCAACCGCTGAATGACGTCGAGATCGTGGATCATCAGGTCTCGCACGACATCGACGTCGGTGGCTCGACCGGGAAAGGGACCGAGGCGGTGGGATTCGACGAATCGCGGGCGACGGATGGAGGCAGCCACCTTGCGCATCGCGGCGTTGAACCACTCCAAGTGACCCACCTGGAGCACCCGGCCGCCGTCCCGAGCAATGGAGAGAAGCTTCTCCGCCTCGGGGACGGTGGCGGCGATCGGCTTTTCGACGAGCACATCGACACCCGCGCTCAGGGTCTCGGACACGACCTCGTAGTGGCCGACCGTCGGAACCGCGACGATCGCGGCGTCGATCTCCCCCAGCAGATTCCGGAAGTCGGTCACACCCCGGACTCCCACCTCTCCCGCGATCTCGGCGTTGCGGTCCGCATCCGGGTCGGCCACGCCGACCAACACCACCGAGGAATCCCTGGCAGCGAGTGCCGATACCTTCTGAGCGTGCAGCCGCCCCATGTGACCGACACCGATTACAGCCAGGCGAAGCCCGCTCACCAGGGCTCCTCCCAGACCGAACGTTCATCGTCGACACCGACGATCGAGATCCCGTGCTCGTCGGCGCCTCGCGCGACGGCCTCCCGGTCGAGGATGACGGTGCGCCCCGCCTCCACGGCGAGCGCCCCTGCACCGCACTCGATCAGAGTCGCCAGTGTGTCCGGCCCGACGGTGGGAACGTCGAAGCGCAGGTCCTGGCTCGGCTTCGCCACCTTCACCACGGTGGCCCCCGCCTCCCCCAGAGCGCAGCCGCGCCGAATCGCGGCATCGGTTCCCTCGATCGCCTCCAGAGCCAGCACGGCGCGTCCCCGAACCACCACCGTCTGGCCGATGTCGAGGTTCCCGATCGCCTTGGCAATCGGCCAGCCGAAGGCGATGTCACGACGCTGGTCGTCGGTGGGGGGGATCTTCCCAATCGGTCCTTCCGGAGCCCAGAGCTCGGGGGCGAGATCGACCTGCCCGATCAGGGAAAAACCTTCCTCCTGGATCGCGTGGGCAACGGCGCCGAGGATCGAGTCGTCCTTGCGATCCGCGAGATTCTTGAGCAGGGCGACCGCCCGCGCGTCCGGCCGAAACGCCGAGGGCTCCTTCCACAGGAAGGTCTTGGGCACCTTGCCCACCATCACGACCTTCTCGACGCCGGCGTCGCGGAAGAACGCGAAGAGCCGGCTCAGCTCGCCGAGATACAGCCAGGTGAAGCAGTCGGCCTCCGCCTCGAGGGCGGGATCGCTGAGCTTTTGCAGGGCCACCGCGGCGACGCGGTGACCGCTGCTGCGCGCCCCCCGTGCCACCTCCAGGGGAAACCGACCGAGTCCGGCGATGAGCCCCACGGTCGTCGCCAAGGCGCCCCTTTCAGCGGCAGAAACCGCGCTTCGAGTTCTCGATGAAGTGGAGGAGCCGCCCCACTTCGGCGCACTCGAAGTGCTCCGCACGCAGCCGTTCGATAGCGGGCTCGAGCCGCAGCTTCGAGTTGAAGAGAATGTGGAAGGCGTGCTTGATCTCCGCCCGGACCTCGGCGGACATGCCCCGGCGACGGAGACCCACCACGTTGGTCCCCAGGACCCGCGCCCGACGGCCGGAGACCAGGGCAAAGGGCGGCGCGTCCTTGGAGAGCGCCGACGCGGCCGCCATCATCACCGATTCGCCGACGCGGGCGAACTGGTGAATCCCGCAGAGGCCCCCGATGACGGCGTAGTCTTCGACGACCGCATGACCACCGAAGGCGCAGTGGCTCGCGATGATGCAGTGGGAACCCACCTCGGTGTCGTGGCCGAGGTGGACTCCATTCATGATGAAGTTGTCGTCGCCGATGCGGGTGCACCCGCCGCCCTTGGGCGTCCCGATGTGAATCGTCACGTGCTCCCGGATCACGTTGTCCCGGCCCACCAACAGCTGAGTGGTCTCTCCCGCGAAGCTCTTGTCCTGGGGCTCCTCGCCGAGCACTGCATAGGGAAAGATCCGAGTGCCCTCGCCGACCGTGGTCCGTCCGCATACGTGGGCGTGCGGACGCAGCTCGACGCCAGCGGCCAGCTCGACATCGGAGCCGACGAACGCGAAGGCGCCGATCACGGCGTCGGCGGCGATCTTCGCGCCGGACTCGATGACTGCGCTGGGGTGGATTCGGGGACGGGCCACTAGCTCTTCTTGTCGAAGCGGGCGACCACCTCATCGGTCATGTCGATGGCCTCTCGGGTGTAGAGTGCCGTGCCGCGGGCCAGGATCACCGTGAAGCCCTGATCCTTGCCGAGATCCTCGACGATCTCGAGGAGCTTGGCCCGCAGAGGCGCCTCCAGCCTGCCCTGGTCGATCTTGAGCTGACCCTGGAGTTCTTTGAGCTTGTTCTCGATCCGGTTCTGCAGCTCGGCGAGCTCCACCTGCTTCCCGAACAGAGCCTCGTCCGAGAGCACGTACTTCTTCCCCTTCAGCTCCTCCTGGAGCTCACGGAAGCGCTCCGCCAGAGGCTGGACCTCTGCATCCGCTTCCCGCTGCTTGCGGGAGAACTCCTCCCGGGCAGCCTTTCCCTCCTCGGTGGAGTTCAAGGCCTGGTCCATGTCGACCACCCCGATCTTGATGGGCTCGTCCTGTGCACCCGTGGCCCACCCCAGCAGGGCGACCAGGGCAAGGAGCAGGAGAATCTTGTTCACACGCGTCATTGCTCTGTTTCTCCTTGGACCGCTGGGTCCTGGCGGCTAGAACGAGGCGCCGCCGACCGAGAACTCGAAGACCGGACTGTCCTCCACCTCCAGCTTGTCGATGGGAAATCCCACGAACGCCTGGAGAGGACCGAAGGGCGAGAACCACTGGGCGCCGAAGCCGGTACCATAGCGCCACTTGCCGAGGTCGAAAATGCTCTCGTTCTCGGCGAAGGCATTCCCCATGTCGAAGAACAGGATGCCCATCAGGCCCAGGGACTCCGAGATCGGGAAGCGGTACTCGAAGCTGGCCGCGAAGAACTTGCTTCCGCCGATGACATCGGTCTCCTCGAGGTCGTCGAAGTCGTCGTTGTCCTGGTCATAGAGGCTGTTGCACTTGCCATTGCCGTTGCCCTGGAAGTTGATGACCTCGTTCTCGGTGTCGCGGCAGACGAATTGGATGTTTCCCTCTGAATCGATCCCCTCGCCTCTTCCCACCGGCGTGAACGCGTTTCCGGTGCCGATCAGACCGGTCCGCCTGAGGATTGCCCGCCGCGGACCGACGGAGCGGGCCTTGAAGCCGCGGAGCTGGTAGGTCCCGATGCCGCCCAGGAAGTAGCGCTCGGTGAGCGGCAGCGTGAGGTCCGTGTCGATGTCCTTCAAGAACTGGATTTCAGCGCCCTCAGGGAAGGAGAGCGATCCCGGTACCAGCGTGGTGTAGTCACTGATCTCGTTGAAGGGAACCGTGTAGCCGAACCGGGCACCGAGGACGAAGGTCGACTTGTCCCGGAAGGGGAACCAGCCTGGAAACCAGCCGGGGGGCCGGAAGAAGCCGATCCAGCGCCCCTCGAAACGGACGAACTTCGAGAACCCGCCCAGACCGGCGCCGTCCACGGATGCGCCCACGATCCGCCCGCTGGTAGGCGCCACCATGTCGTCGCGCGTATCCCTCCGGAAGGAGAGGCCGACGAGACTGGTGGCCGCTTCACCCTGAAGGAGCTCTCGAAAGATCATCGAGGCGGCGTTGACGCCGGTATCCCGCTGGATCTCGCGGCTCGCGTAGCTGTAGTTGACCGTGCCGCGCGTCCGGTGTTCTTCGTCCAGGTAGTGGCCGAGTCTGAAATCGATGCCGGTCGCTTGCTGACTGAAGTCCTCGTAGTTGACGTCGGTGCGGAAGATGCTCGTGGCCAGGCTGAACTCCGATCCCAGGAAGTAGGGATCGACGAAGGAGATGTAGAAGCGGTCGTTGTCCCCGCCGAAGTCGGCGGAGACCGCCCCCGCGTAGCCCCGCCCGAACAGGTTGCGCTGGGAGAGGCCGGCGCTGATCACGAAGCTGTCCTGGGAGGAGTATCCGAACCCGAAGCTCAGCGAGCCCGTCGGCTTCTCCACCACCTTCACCCCGAGATCGAGCTGATCCGGGTAGTCGGTCTGCTCCGGCTCGAAGTTCACCTCTTCGAAGAAGCCCAGCCCCCGGATCCGCCGTTCGCTCAGCTCGATGGCGCGAGCCGAGTAGAGCTGCCCCTCGACCATGTTCATCTCGCGGCGGATGACCGGATCGATGGTGACGGTGTTTCCGGCGACGTCGATCTCCCGAATGAAATAGAGCGGCCCCTTCTCGACCTCGAAGGTGACGTCGACGAGAAGCTCGTCTTCGTTGATCAGTGTTCGGGGGCTCACGCTCGCGAAGTAGAAGCCGCGATTCGTGTAGAGGCGCTCGAGCTCCTCGACGTCGTCGGTCAGGAAGGAGCGGTTGAAGGTCTCCCCTTCCTTCAGATTCAGCCGCTCTTGGAGCGCCTCCAGATCGACCGTCTCGTCCCCGGCGACGTCCACCTTGCCGGTGTTGAATTGATCGCCCTCGACGATGTTCACCTCGACGATCAGACCCTCTGTGAGGGCCTTCACCTCGGGCTCGCCCACCTCGACGCGGAGGAACCCGGCGTTCAGGTATTTCTCCTGGACGCTCTGGAGATCCTGGATGAAGATCGGCTCCGAGTAGGTGCCGGAGCGATCCAGAAAATGGCTGACGGGCGAATACCAGCGCCAGCGCTTGGTGTGAAGACCGCTCACGAGATCACCGTCGCTGAAGTGCTCGTTGCCTTCGAATGCGATGGCTTGGAGCCGCAGCTTGTCGTTCTCGATCACCTCGAAGTGGATCGCCACCGACTCGTTCGGAAGCTCCTCGATCTCGTAGCGGACCTTCGCCAGGTAGTAGCCCTCCGCCCGGTAGAGGGCCTCGATCCGCTCCCGATTCTCGAAGAGGAGCGGGTAGTCGAGGGTCGAGCCGGTGGTGAGGGTGAGGGAATCCCGGATCTTCTCGCCGTCCATGTTCTCGTTGCCGGTGATCGAAACCTGGCGAACCACGGGGTTCTCTTCGACCTCGAAGATCAGGACGCGCCCGTCGATGCTCTCCTCGCTGACCACGCGGACGTTGCGGAAGAACCCCAGGGAGTAGACCTCGCGAACGTCGTCCGCCAGACGCGCCTGATTGAAGGAATCGCCGGGCTGCGTGCTGATACGGGCGCGGATCGCGTTGGCCTCGATGCGGCGGTTGCCACGAACCTGTACGTCTGCGATCTGATCGGCGCCCGGTGGGATCTCGGCGGTGGGCATGATCTGCTCGGTGCCGACGACCCGGAACGTCAACGTGATTCCCTCGCGTCGCCGTTCCGTATCGACGGTTGCGCTGGCGACCCCCTCCGTGGCGCGCAGCCGGGCCAGATCCTCCCGAACCACCGCGCTCTCATACTGGTCTCCGGGGCGGACCTGAACGGCTTCTCGGGCGGCTTCCTCCAGCTCGGGAATCGCATCGAAGTGAACTTCCAGCACCTGGGCGCTCAGCGAGACGGTCCCCACCAGCTCGAGCACGCGATCCGCCAGCTCGTTGATGCGATCCAGGAGCTCGCCGTCATCTTCTGCCGTGTACACCATGGTGCTGGTGGCGACGTTGCTCGCGACCGGTGTCACCCGCACGTCGAGGCTGTAGTGGCCGGCCAGCTCCGTCAGGCTTCCCACCACGACGAAGTCGGCCCCGAGGTCGGCCGCGAGCCTTCGCACCGTGGTCTCGGTTCGCTCTCCCGCGTAGGCGACCAGGGATTCCCTCACCGTGAGAGCCTCGAGAACATCGACCCTGCCGCTGGCCTCGAGCCGCGTCGCGAGCAGGTCGGCCAGAGAATTTTCCAGGTAGTCGAGGGGTTTCGCGCTGTGCACCCGGAACGGGAGTACGGCCACCACCACCTTGATCGGGGCGGAGACCGCGCCCCGCGGAGGGGGCTGGGCGGCGGCAGCGCGGCTTGCCGGAAGCAAGAGCAGAAGAAGCAGCGCGGGAAGGGCTCCGGCGATCAGGCGAGACGCGCGAACCGGGCCGCGAGGAGCGTGGAGGAACCGGGCCGCAATCCGGCGGAGTCCGGCAATCGAGTCGCGATTCGGGCGCAAGAATTCCCCCCAGGCGCGAAGCCGCGCCTCTCGCTCTCCTGGCGGCGGAATTCTACTTTCCACCAGCCTGCGAATCAAGGCCACACTAACCGGATTTCTCCTTATCTGACGCAAGGTTAAGCCCCAGCACGCGCATTGGGACCTCTTCCAGGCGCCCGTCGACCAGCGTCACCGCCCGCCCCAGCCGGGCCGCGAGGGCGGAGTTGTGGGTCACGATCACCAGGGCGGTGCCGCGCCTTTCGTTCAGCTCCAGCAGAATGTCCGCCACCCGCTCACCGGTGGTGGGATCCAGATTCCCGGTAGGCTCGTCGGCGAGTACCAGCCGTGGACCCAGAACCAGGGCACGCGCCACGGCGACCCGCTGGCGCTCGCCCCCGGAGAGCTTTCCCACCGGGTGCTCGAGGCGATGGTCCAGATCCACCTCGCAGAGGATCTCCGCTGCACGCTCCCGCGTCGCGGAAAAGTCGTCGCCCCGCAGGAGCCCCGGCATCATCACATTCTCGAGGGCGTTGAACTCGGGAAGCAGGTGGTGAAACTGGAAGACGAAGCCCAGCGACCGACTGCGGAAGCGGGAGAGCTCATCGGTCGGTTTCTCGAAGATGTCCTCACCCTCGAAGAGAACGCGACCGGAAGTCGGGTGGTCCAGGGTCCCCAGGATGTGGAGCAGCGTGGATTTGCCAACGCCCGATTGGCCGAGGATCGCCAGGCGCTCTCCGCCGGCCACCTCGAGGTCCACCCCGCGCAATACCTCGATGGTTTCCTCTCCCGTGGCGAAGGATTTGTAGAGCTCGGAGACCGAGAGAAACGGATCGGGCATCACTCGTACCGGAGAGCCTCGGCGGGGTCGAGACGCGACCCCTGCCGGCTGGGGAGCAGTGTGGCTCCCAGGGATAGCACCATGGCGATCGCGACGACGATGGCGACCTGACCCACGTCGATCTCGGAGGGCAGCGTCGAGAACTGGTAGACGGTCGCGGGGAGGGTGTCGATGCCGGTGAGCGCTTCGATCTGTTCCTGGACCCAGGCGAGCTGGGTGGTGACGGCGATGCCCGAAATGACTCCCAGAACGGTGCCCAGCAGACCGATCAGGGTGCCCTCGATCGCGAAGATGCGTTCGATGCTCGCATCCGCGGCGCCCATCGCCTTCATGATCGCGATGTCGCTGGACTTCTCCATGATCATCATGATCAGAGTCACCACGATCGCGAAGGCCGCCACCACCATGATCATGGTCAGCAGCACGAACATCATCACCCGCTCCGTCTTGAGTGCCTGGAAGAAGGCCGGGAAGAACTCCTTCCAGTCCCGGGTGAAGAACGAGCGGCCCAGGCCCTCTTCCACCCGCCTCGCCACCTGTCGCGACCGGTAGTAGTCCGTGGTCCGCACTTCGATCCCGTGCACCACATCGCCGACGCGCCGGAAGTCCTGGGCGGCGGCGAGGTCCACGTAGGTGAAGATCTCGTCGTACTGAAAGAAGCTCGACTGGAAGACTCCGGCGACGCGGAAGCGCTTGAGCCGGGGCCCCGGACCGAGTGGGGTCGGGGGTCCGCCGAAGGGCGAAATGACGATGATCGGGTTGCCCACGCGAACGCCCAGCACCGCGGCGAGCTGGCTACCGATCACCATGCCGGGATCCGCCTCGCCCCCGTCCGGGGAGGAAGCGCGCGGCGCGAGATCCTCGAGCGCACCCTCGGAGCCGGGGAGCAGGTCTTCGCGCAGGTCCGTCACGTCACCGATCAGCTCGGGGTCGATCCCGCGCACCCGCACTCCGATGATTCCGCCGGCGGAGCTGCGGATCATCCCCTCTGCGTCGAGGTAGGGAGAGGCGCCGAGGACTTCCTCTGCGGCGGCGACCTTCGCCACCACCTCACGGTAGTCCTCGAAGGGACCCAGGGCACTGTGGACGGTGAAGTGGGCCCGGTTCCCGATGATCTCCTCCCGCCAGGTGCGTTCGAAGCCGTTCATGACCGAGAGGACGGTGATGATCAGCCAGACACCCGCGGCGACCCCCGCCACACAGATCAGCGTGATGACCGATATGAAGGTCTGCCGGCGCTTGGCAAAGAGATAGCGGGTGGCGACGAACCACTCGGCGGTTCCACGGGTGTCCAGGAACCCAGCAGCCGCAAGGGGCAGCAGACCGAGCAGGACCGCCAGCGTCAAGGCCGAGAGGATGACGCCGCCCAGGGCGAAGAGGTCGGGCTCGGGGCCGGGCAAGGCCAGGGGGATCGCAACCCCGATGCCCAGAACGATCGCGACGGTGCGGACCAGGCGTTCGTCGATCCCCGGCTCGCTCTCCCGGTCCCGACGCCGCCGCCAGCGCAGGCCGGCAAAGACCAGCGCCGCTACCAGGGCCGGCGCGATCGCGTAGCCGACCCGGCCGATGCCTCCCACCAGCAGGGCGTACCCGATGGCGAGCAGTACGGCGCTCGCCATGGCGAGGGTGGTGGGCGGCACGTAACGAAGCACCAGGCCGATGACGACCTGGGCTCCGGCGACGAAACCCAGCGCGCCGGCTGAGGCGAGCAGCCAGGCGTGAAAGGCGCCCGGCCAGGGGATGCCCAAGCCGGCCAGCGTCTCGACGTCGGTGCCGAGAGCACCGAGGAGCGCCGCCCAGACAACTGTCACGATCACGACGTTGCGAAAGCGGTTGGTGGCACGGGCGAAGCGCTCCAGCACCACCACCGCGGAGCCCAGGAAGAGCACGGTCGTCGCGCAGATCCCCAGGGCGATGGCGACGATGAAGCTGAGCGCCAGCGTCCCGCCAGCAGCGGTCAGCCAGTCCCAGAATTGGGTGGCAAGGGGCGTCATCGCCGTTCCGTCCTCAGGTGGGGAAAGAGGATTACCTCGCGAAGGTTCGGCGCGTCGGCGAGGGTCATGGTGAGCCGATCGATCCCCATCCCGAGCCCGCCCGTCGGCGGCATACCGTACTCCATGGCACTCAGGAAATCCTCGTCCATGGGATGCGCTTCCGCGTCTCCCTCTGCCGCCGCCCGACGCTGATCCTCGAAACGCCTGCGCTGATCCTCGGGATCATTGAGCTCGCTGAACGCGTTCACGATCTCGAACCCTCCAAGGAAGAGCTCGAAGCGCTCGACCAGACGCGGATCTCGCGCTGAGCCCTTGGCCAGGGGCGAGAGATCCCGCGGGTAGTCGGTGATGAAGGTCGGCTGGATCAATCTCGGCTCCACGTACTCGCTGAACAGACCGTCTACCAGCACCGACCAGGTGGGAGCATCTCCGGGATCGAGGCCCTTGGCGCGGACAGCTGCGCGAAGGGCGTCGCGGTCAGCCGCCGCGAGAATGTCGATGGCGATGGCGTCGCGAATGGCATCCCGCATCGGGATCCTGGGCCAGTCGCCGGAGAGCTCGATCCGGTGCCCCTGGTAGACGATCCGGGTGTCGCCCAGCACCCTCCCCGCGACCTCCTGGACCAGAAGCCGGGCGAGGTCCATCATCTCGCCGTAGTCGGCGTAGGCCTGATAACACTCCAGCATCGAGAACTCGGGGTTGTGCTTCCTCGAGATCCCTTCGTTCCGGAACACCCGCCCGATTTCGTAGACCCGGTCGAGGCCCCCGATCACCAGGCGCTTCAGGTAGAGCTCGTCGGAGATGCGGAGGTACAGCTTCTGATCGAGAGAGTGGTGGTGCGTCGTGAAGGGTCGGGCGGCCGCCCCCCCGTAGATCGGCTGCAGCACCGGCGTCTCCACCTCGAGGAAGCCGCGTTCGTCGAGGACGGATCGGATCGTCGTGGTCACGCGGCTGCGAAGCACGGCGACGTCCCGCGCCCTCGGGTTGGCGATCAGGTCCAGGTGGCGCTGGCGGGAGCGAGCTTCGACGTCGGTCAGACCATGCCACTTCTCGGGCAGCGGCCGGAGGCTTTTCGCGAGCAGATCCGCCGATCGGACTGCGATGCTGAGCTCCCCCTTCTGGGTGCGCCAGACGGGCCCTTCGACGCGGAGGAAGTCTCCCACGTCGATCTCCTCGACGAACTCGAAGAGCTCCGGGGGCACCTCCCCCTTGCGGATGCTCACCTGGATGCCGATGCCATTCTCGACCAGCTTCAGGAAGGCGAGCTTCCCGAAGGAACGAATCGCCCGGACCCGGCCCGCAACCGCCACCGTGGGGACTTCGGCTTCCAGAGCCTCCGCGTCCTTTCCGTCGTAGAGACCGCGGACCTCGGCGATGGATGTCCGCGGGCCCGAGCGAGCCGGGAAGGGATCGATCCCTCCCTCCCGCAGCACGGCCAGCCGCGCCAGCCGTCTCTCCCTCTCCCCCTCACTCACTCGGGATCCCTGGAAGAGGACGAACTCCAGAGCAGCGTCGCTCGGATGAATCGATCCAGGTCTCCGTCCAGGACGCCCTCGGCGTTTCCCGCTTCCGCGCTGGTGCGATGATCCTTGACGCGCTGGGCCGGGTGAAGGGTGTAGGAGCGGATCTGGCTGCCGAAGCCGATCTCCGCCTGCTCGCCGCGCATCTCCGCCAGCTTCTGCTCCTGCTCCCTTCGGGCGCGCTCGTACAACCGTGCGCGCATCACCTTCAGGGCCTGGGCCCGGTTCTTGTGCTGGGAGCGCTCGCTCTGACACTGGACCACGATCCCCGTGGGCTCGTGGGTCAAACGAACCGCCGAATCCGTCTTGTTGACGTGCTGCCCACCGGCACCGCTGGCTCGGTAGGTGTCCACCCGCAGATCCTTCTCTTCGAGGTCGATCTCGATGGAGTCATCCAGCTCGGGGAACACCGAGACGCTGGCGAAGGCGGTGTGGCGGCGGTGCTGGGCATCGAAGGGCGAGATCCGCACCAGGCGATGCACCCCTTCCTCGGTCTTGAGGTAGCCGTAGGCGTAGGCGCCGGCGAGGGTTGCCGTAACGCTGCGCAGCCCGGCCTCATCGCCGGATTGAATGTCCAGGATCTCGCTCTTGAACTGATGCCGCTCGGCCCACCGCAGGTACATGCGGAGAAGCATCTCCGCCCAGTCGGCGGCGTCGGTTCCGCCCGCGCCGGAATTGATCGAGACGATGGCGTTGGATGCGTCGTGCTCACCGCCGAGAAGGCACCGCAGCTCGGCCTCGGCCAGCTCCTGCTCGGCCTCGGTCAGCTTCTCCGCAGCCTCCATCCGGGTCGAGGCGTCGTCGGCCTCGTCGGCGAGCTCCAGGAGGACTTCCACATCGTCCAGCATCTCGGCCAGCCGATCGATCTGCGCGACATCCCTTGCCAGGGAGCTCTTCTCCCGGAGCAGCTTCTCGGCACGCTCGCGGTCCTCCCACAGGTCGGGACGGGCGGCGTCCAGCTCGAGGGCCTCTATGCGGCTGCGCAGGGCCGCCTCGTCAAAGGCGCCCCCGGAATTCGCCGAACCGATCGCGCGCCCGGCGTAACCCTTCCGCGAGCTCGCCGGAATCCATCGAACCCGAGACCTTGGTGTCACTCATCTCCCTCTCCGCTGGACCAATGCGCGGACCCAGAGCGCGAGCAGCCCACCCCAGCAGAGCCACGCGAACAGGTCGCCATGCCGCACGTAGAAGCTGTCGCCGACGCCGGGGGGCCGAACCGAAACCTCACCCACGAGGAAGTCCCGCTCGAAGATCTGCGTCTGGTCTCGAACCCGACCTCGCTCGTCGATCAGCGCTGAAACACCGGTGTTGGCCGCTCTCGCCGTCCACACCCTGCCCTCCGCAGAGCGCATCGCGGTCATCACCAGGAACTGGTACGGCGCGCCGGTACGGCCGTACCACGCGTCGTTTGTGATCGCGAAAAGCACGTCCGCCCCATCGCCCACGAACCGCCGAACCAGGTCCGGGAAGAGGAGTTCATAGCAGATGGGAACCCCAACGGTCACGGAGGGTTTCCCCGCCCCGATCGCGAGACCGGGCAACACCATGCTGCGTGGTGTTTTCCCCGCTGTGACGTCCTGACCGGCGCTCCCGGTGGCGATGGCGCTGATGAATCGGCCGAGCATGGGGCGAAGCGGCATGTATTCGCCGAAGGGGACGAGGTGGGTCTTGTCGTAGCGGCCGAGGCTGCGACCGGCTGCGTCGAACAGGTAGGCGCTGTCGAAGAACTTCAAGCCATCCAGTCGCGGCGGCTCCCCGATGGCCGCATCGAGGCCATCGATCCCCACCGCGCCCACCACCAGGAAGGCTCCCGTATCCTCTGCCAGAGCGCTGATTCGCCCCCGCAGGGCCGGATCGGAATCGAGGGAACCCGGCGCCGCCGTCTCCGGCCAGACCACGACCGCGGCGCCTTCGGCCACCGCCCTGCGGGTGAGCTCCTCGTAGATCTCGATCGTCCGCTCGGCCCACTTCGGGGACCACTTCACTCCCTGATCGACGTTGCCCTGGAGCACGGCGACACGCACCGTGGACCCGTCGTAAGCCGTTCTCGACGCGTTCAACGCCATGCCCAGTGCATGGGCGAGAACCACCACGCCCAGAGCCGCCCACGTGCCCCAGCCAAGCCCACGAGGGCCGGAGCTGGGTGGCGCGTCGGTGTCGAGGCGGGGGAAGGCGAAGAAACGGGCGAGCGCGGCAGCGCCGAGGACCGAGAGGAACGAGAGCCCGTAGACCCCCGTCCAGGCCACCAGCGGCATCAGCGCGAGGTTCTGGTGCTGCGTGTAGCCGAGCGTCGCCCAGGGGAATCCGGTCAGGGCGAACGACCGCAAGTGATCCAGCGCGGTCCAGACCGCAGCGATGGCGAAGGGCGAGGCCGGCCCGCGTTGCTCGAGCCATGCCACAGCCATCCCGAACAGCGCGGTAAATCCCGCAATGTACGCCGCCAGCAGAATTGGGGCGATCAACCCGACGACCGGGGGCGCATGCCCGTAGGTCACCGTCACCACGTAGATCCAGTGCAACACGGCGGTGTGTGCCACCAGCCCGCCGAGAAAGCCGAGGCCGAGCGCGCGGCGCGGCGCCACTCCACGCAGAGCGAGAATCAGAAAGAGCGGCGCGAGCCACGTCGCCACCCAACCGAGATCGACTACCGTCCCCAGCACTGGATGAGGAAAGGCGAGGAAGGTCGCCAGGGCATGGCATCCGAGCAGTGCGGCGCGGTGGACGGTCCTCACGCCACCACGACCGCCCAGAGACGATCCTCCGCCGCCTCCATTGCCCGGGCTTCCTCCTCTTGCTGGTGGTCGTAGCCAAGCAGGTGGAGGGTGCCGTGAATCAACAGGCGCGCCATCTCGGCGTCGAGACCGTGACCGATCGTGGATGCCTGGCGAGCGGCAACCTCCACGTCGATCACCACCTCGCCGAGCAGGTCCCCGTGAAACGCCGTGTGGTCGCCCTCCAACAGCGAGAACGAGAGCACATCCGTGGGCGCCGCCTCCGCACGGAAGCGCTGGTTCAGCCCGGCCATTTCCTCGTCGCCGACCAGGGAGATGGAGAGCTCGGATTCCCCGTGGCCGAGCTCCCGCAGCAGCGCTCGGGCTCGGGCCTCCAACAGGGCCCGATCGAAGGTCGGCAGGGATCGGACCATCGACGGACCGGCGACGCGGACCGTCATTCAGGTTCTTCGTCGCCGGGACGCGAGGGTCTCTGGTTCCGGCTCCGTCGGGCGTCGCGATACTCGTAGGCGCGGATGATCGACTGGACCAGGGGATGGCGCACCACGTCGGCCTCGGTAAAGCGCATGAAGCCAATCCCCTCGACGCCTTCGAGCACGCGCATGGCATCCACCATGCCGCTCAGCTGGTCCGGGGGAAGGTCGATCTGTGTGATGTCACCGGTGATCAGCGCCTTCGAATCGTAGCCGAGCCGAGTCAGGAACATCTTCATCTGTTCCGGCGTCGTATTCTGCGCCTCGTCGAGGATCACGAAGGACTCGTTGAGGGTGCGGCCGCGCATGAAGGCAAGGGGCGCCACCTCGATAACGCCTCGGTCCATCAACCGTGCGGCTTTCTCGAAGGCCATCATGTCGTGGAGTGCGTCGTAAAGGGGCCGAAGATAGGGGTTCACCTTCTCGGCCATCGATCCCGGCAGGAACCCGAGCTTCTCCCCTGCCTCCACCGCCGGCCGCGTCAGAATGACCCGCGCCACCTCGTGGCGATTGAGGGCGGCGATCGCCATGGCCATGGCCAGGTAGGTCTTCCCGGTGCCGGCGGGACCGACCGTGATGACGATGTCGCGCTCGAGGATCATCTCGATGTAGCGCCGCTGGGAGAGGTTCTTCGCTGCGATGCGACGCCGCCCCCCGACGCCCGCCAGAATGTCCTGGTAGACCTCCCGGAGCTCGACTGCGGGCTCTTCGGTGATCATCCGCAGCGCGGCGGTCACGTCCCGCGGATGAACCGGCCGACCCTCGCGAACCAGCCCGTAGAGCTCCTCGAGCGCCTTGCGGCCCACGCGCACCTTCTCTTCGTCGCCGATCAGCCGCACCTCGTTGCCGCGGGCGCGCACCTCGACACCCAGCTCCTGCTCGAGGATACGGAGCGTGTGCTCGCGGTCCCCGTAGAGCGCAGCGGCCATCTGATTGTCGTCGAAGATCAGGGTCTGGCGAGTGCTGGCGTCGTCTCGGGCCAGTGGTGACTCCAAGCGGATTTCGGCAGCCGTTACTGCTCGGGCGCAAGAACCAGGACTGCGTCCCCACGTCGGGCGTAATAGTACGGATGCTCCTCGGCGGCCGCCAACGCGCCGGAAGGGAGCCAGCCCCGCGCCTGGAGCTCCCCGAGCTCAAAAGGCCAGTCACCGGTGGCGAAGCGGTAGGCCTCCACCAGGTTGCGAAGCCGCCGGGTTTCGAAAGCGATCTCGGCCCGCCGCTGGGGGTCACGGTCCAGGGAGGTCAGCCCGTCCGGGGTGACGACTCCCGCTCGGCCGAGGGTGAGCCAAGCCATCGCGAAGAGGAATGCGAAGGGCAGTACCGCCGCAGCCAGGCCGAGACCCGCCCGAGTGGGCGCAAACTCTCGCGTCCGACGGCGCTTGTGGGTCGTCGCGAGAACCTCGGCGTCGATGGGCTCGATCACCTCCCTCTCGCGCAGCCTGGAGAGGATCCGAGACCCCTCGAAGGTGCCGAGGCGCGAGAGATCGATGATTCGGCGCACGGTGAGACGACCGTCGATCAACAGGAAGAGCTTCTCCGCCAGCGCCATCTCCTCCGGGGAATCTCCTTCCGTCGCCCCCCGGTAGGTCTCGAAGCGGCCGACCCGCTGAAATACGGTGGAATCGCGGGTCACCGCGTCGTCCATCGCCCGCCACTCGTCCACCATCCGCAGCCCGTCCATCAGGATCTGCTCGGCAGGGAGCAGCTTCGAGGAGTCGCGGTTCTGGGGAATCGGCTTCGCTGTAAAGTGAAAGGAACCCTGGTTCAGGCGCAGCAGTGTGAAGATCGTCTCCGAGGTCACCAGCTCGGCGATCGACTCGATCTGTCGGCCGTCCAGATCGCCCTCTTGGATCATCAGGCGTTCGAGGCTCTGCTCGCTTTCGTGGAGCTGTTGCTCCAGCTGCACCAGACGTTCCGGAGTGAGTAGACCCACCCGCACCAGCATGTCGCCGAGGGCGGTATGCTCATGGGGCCCGACCGGGGCCGCCCACACCACCGCACCCTCGAGAAAACCCATCCGGAGCTTCTCCGAGGGGGCCTCGACGTCGAGGATGCCGGTCTTGCGTTGCTGACCGATCAGCTGGAAGACCTCGCCGATCCCGAAGTCCCGGAGATTTCCGCGCAGCGCAACCGCCATGCCTAGGACCTCTCCCAGAGCGCGATCGTCAGCGTGATCACCGCTGCGTAGGCAACGGCGAAACCGACGGCCATCGAGCTGAAGAGGAGGGAAGCGCCGGCGCCAACGGCCAGGGGGTCGGCCCCCACGCCGTCCTGCGCCCACCAGCTCGCCAGCGTCAGGGCGAAGAGCATCGAGCCCAGCAGGCCGAGGATCGGGTGCCGGGACACGACGCCCGCCGCGCCGGGCACGATGGCCGAGAACAGGAACTTGATCTTGTCGATGCGGGCCTGGCGCTCGCGCAGTGCGGCCAGTCGAACCATGCGCAGGAAGGGGTCCGCGGTTTCCTTGCCGGTCAGGAACCGCGCGATCCCGGCGTTGCGATCGCCTCTCTCCCCACCGTCCTTTGCCCTGCGGAGCGCCATGGCGACCCCCGAGGCCAGTAGAACCACGAGTGCGACGCCGACGGCGCTATGCACCAGACTCTGGCCCAGCCAGCCGGGCGCGAAGCGGCGTCGCAGCGACGTCGCCGCCTCGCGAGCAGCCGCCGGATCTCCGAGACGGACCCGGATCGTCTCCATCGCCACCGGGAGATCCACGACCATGCCACCGCGAGAGCTCCCATCGAGATCCGTCAACGCAGCCAGCGCAGCGGGGTCGATCACCTGGGCTTCCGCCAGGGCGAGATCCTGGTGATCCAGCTGGACCAGGCGCCCGTAGGCCTGCGACAGGTTGAACAGCACCACGACCAGGTGACCGGAGTGTGCGGCGGACTCGTAGAGCTCGATGGCCTCCTCGGTGCGATCCAGCGCCAGCTGCACATTGGCAGCGTTGTTGAGCAGCCTGGGATTGGGAGAGGCGCTCTCTTCGATCAACGCGGCGAAGCGACGCTCTGCACCTTCCAGGTCCCCCGTGCGCTTGGCGTGGAGAGCCAGGGCACGGGCCACCAGGGGATCTCCCGGTGCTGCGTGCTCCAGCCGATCGATGTCGATCTGGGAGGGTTGTCCGTGCTCGACGGCGAAGGCCGCCTCGGCAATCGGATCCGAGCCCAGCGCCACCAGCTCCTCCCCTGCGCGATCTGCCAGCGGATGGAGACCGGCGATCGAGACGACGAGGGCGACACCCACGGCGCCCCTTTGCCAGGAGTTCCCGGGCCAGAGCCCGAGAGCCGCAAAGGCCAGAGCCACCCCGAAGAGCCCCTCGCCCAGGACCGCGGGAAGCAGCAGCAGACCGGCCACCAGCGCCACCCGCGACACCAGAGGCAATGCCACCGGGAGATTCCCCAGCAGGCGGGCCGCCGCCAGGACCAGGCTTCCGCCAGCGACGAAGAGGAAGAGCAATCCGCCGATCAGACAGGCGGTGAACAGGCCTTGGAAGATCGTGGCCCGGAGCCAGAGAGAGGCCTCCAGGTGTCGATCCGAGACCCGGGCAGCCTGCCGGACCTGATCGAGGGCCCCGATGAGATCCCGCTCCTCGCTCCAGAGGGCCTGGCCAAGGGCGATCCGCGCCGCAGGGAGATCCGGTGCCAGCTGAACCGCCGCCTCGGCCCGCTGCAGGGGATTCCCGAGGGATTCGTCCAGCAGCAGAGCTCGCGCCAGGGCCTCGAGGCTCGGCCTGCCTGCCTCGAGGGCGGCTTCGAGCGTCCGCTCCACCCGGTCCTCCAGGCCGCCGGCCGCTGCGAACCAGGCGCGCTCGACCGGATCGAGACCGGGATCCGGCACGGCTCGCGCTTCGTTGGCCAGCATCGCCAAGGTGCCTGGGAGCTGAGTGGGCGGCGCTCCCCCTTGGGGAACGACCTCCGCTCCCCCGGCATCATCGCGATCCGGGAGCAGGACCTGAGCCGGGGCAAGTTGGGCCCAGGCGGGCACGGACCACAGCAGGAGCATCCCGCCGAGCAGAACCGAAGCCACTCGCTGCCCCGTGCTCACGCACTTCTCCTTGGAGACAGGCATCTCGCTAGGCATATCGGTCGGAGGGAGGATGCGCTGAACCCGCTTTACAGCAAGGGCGCCCTCGATACCGTGGTAGACTTTTCGGCTGCACCTCTCGACCGAGCTGCCCGGGACCCCTATTCTCCGGCGCTCGTGAGGGGCGCGCCGGCGCCCTCACCTGTCGCTCAACACCGGGGAGCGGAGTTCATCACGGATGGCAACCCACCGATCTGCTGAAAAACGTGCACGCCAGGCCCTCAAGCGCCGGGCCCGCAACCGCCAGGACAAGAGCCAGGTGCGGACACTCCTCAAGAGCGTGCGCGGCGCGATCGCGAGCGGAGACAACGAAGGCGCCCGGCAGAAGCTCCGGAGCGCGGAGCGCGCTCTGCGCAAGGCAGCCAGCAAAGGCGCCATCAAGAAGACGACCGCCAGCCGGAGCGTCTCCCGCCTCGCCAAGGCCGTCCATCGGGCTGGCAGCTAAGCTGCGGGGACGTCCAACAACGTCCCCACTCGTCCCCGCCTACACCGACAGACCCATCACCAGCCGTTCCAGGGCGATCTCGGGGGGGAGCGAGCCTCGGCCCTTCAGCGCCTCGTCGGCCCCGTGGATCGCGTGGAGACAGGCGACGAGTCGCCCCCGGGTGTAGCGCTGCGCCTGGGATTCGAGCTTTCTGACCATGAACGGGTGTCCCGCCACCGAAGCTCCGTAGCGCAGGCGCGCCAGCTTGCGAAAGTGGCTGGCCAGCGATCCGAGCAGCACCGGAGCGACCGCGCCGGAGTCGAGCAGGCGACCCAGGATCACCAGGGCATCCGGAGTCCGACCCTCACCAATCGCGTCGGTGAGGTCCCAGATCGGCTCATCGGCCACGTCGCTGACGACCGCGATCACGTCGTGGCGGCTCACGGGCAGTCCCGGGCCCGCATGCAGTTCGGCCTTCTCGAGCTCCTGGCGGAGCATCAGGAGCTGGGGTCCCACGGCATCCGCCAGCGCCTCCGCTGCACCGGGCTGCAGGGAAATCTGGCGGCGCTTCGCCTCCTCCTTCACGAAGGCGACGGTCGCGCGCAGGCTCTTGGGCGGATCGCACGCCACCAGGGCGGCGGGCTTCTCGAATGCCTTCACCCACTTCGACCGCTTGTCGATCTTCGACGAGGTCACCACCAGGACCGTGGCCGAGGATTCCCGGAGCTCCTCCACCGCGGCCGCAATTCCCTCCCCCAGCGTCTTCGGCCCGCGACCCTTTCCCTCGGGCTCTCGCAGCACCACGAGACGGCGCTCGGCGAGGACCGGAAGCGAACGCACCGCGTCGAGCAGCTGAGCCTCGGTACAGCTGGCCCCATCGATGCGATCGAAATTGAAGTCGCGGGGCCCGTCGGCCAGAACCGCCTCGGTGATCGCCCGGGACGCTTCGTCACGCAGCAGCGCTTCGCTGCCAGCCAGCAGATAGGCCGGACGAAGCTTCCCGGACGCGAGCTCCTGCTCGAGCTCGGCCGGCGTCACGGAATGATTCGCTCGTAGAGCGCGTCGTGGAATCGACCCGCCAGAACCCCGGCGAGACGCTCGAGCGCCTCCTTGCGATTGCTCCGGGTGACCTCCACATCGGCGCTGGCCTGGTAGAACTCCGACTCTCGAAGCGCCCGCCCGCTGATGCGAATCCGGGTCCCGTCACGGCGCCGCACCTTGAGGTCGAGGCGCATGGTGACCCTGAACTCGAGAACGAACTCGATGGTCGAAAAGGCCTCGCTACGGGTCTGAAGGGGCTCGACGGCCCCAGTGACGATGAGATCGGCGATCTCGGTATCCCCGACCACCTCCAAGGCCCCTCGCCGCAGGAACTCGCGGCTGATCGCATCGGAGACGATCGTATCGAGCCCCGGCTCGAAGCTGTTGTTCTCGATTCCGGTGATCGCCACTCGCCGCGCGTCACCCAGCGCGTCCCGATACCGCACGATCTGGTAGCCGCAGCCACTGGCTGCGAGCACCGGGGCCAGGATCCAGACGAGCACCCACCTCACCACGGCAGGGATATACCACAGAGCTCGCCGGAATACCGCGGCCCCACAAGAATCGGAGCTCGGAGAAGGAACGGCTCCTGGCCGGGAAATGGGGCTCCTGCTACGCGATCTTCAGCATGCTCTTCGCGACGGAGAGCACTCGGTTCGCCTGGATCGGCTTGGTCAGGTACTCATCCGCTCCGAGTGAGAGAGCTCGCTCGCGATCCTCGTTGGCCCCTTCGGTGGTGATCACCACGATCGGCATCTGCTTGAGATTCTCCTCCCCGCGGATCAGGCTGATGAGTTTGAGACCATCCATCACCGGCATATTGATGTCGACCAGGGCGAGATCGAAGTGATCGCTGGTGACCTTCCGCAGACCGTCCATTCCGTCCCGGGCCTCCACCAGCTCGGCGCCCTTGATCCGCTTGAGTGCAAACACGAGCAGCTGACGCATGGTCGGGCTGTCTTCGACGATCAGAATACGATACCGGTGCATGTCTCACTCCCTCCTCCGCCCGCGAGGCGATGGACGACGAGCTACTTGGTCAAGAGGTCGATGAACCCCTGGATCGTATTGAGCTTTCGCTCTGACTGTGCGTAGAGCTGCGCGGCGAAGATCGACGTCGCGGCGTGGCCCGCCAGCAGGGTAAAGAGTTCGTGGTCCAGAGGGGCGAAGGCGTCCTTCTGAACCAGCAGCCTGTAGATCGCGATCGCCCCGATCGGCCGTTCCTCGATTCGGAGCGGAATGCAGACGATCGGGCTCTCCAGATCGTCGGAAGGGAGTGCGTCCCCGCAGGTGGTCTCGCCGCTCTCGACGGATTCACCCACGACACCCGAGCCCAGGGGGACCATCGGGAACGCCGAGAGCCCCTTTCCTTCGGAGGCGACAGGAGAAAGCTGGCTGGTCTTCTCGTCGAGAACGTAGACCGCGAAAACCTCTCCGCCGATCAGGTTGATCACGATCTCGATGATGGTCTTCAGCACCTCGGAGAGATCGAGAGTCGAGTGGAGCTGGAAGCTTGCGACATAGAGATTGGCGAGGTTGTTGTTCTCTTCCTCGATCTCCAGATAGCGACCCGCGAACTGCCGATTCTCCTCTTCGACGGCTCGGAGGCGATCCAGCACGTCCTGCTTCTCGCTCTCGAGCCCCGTGATCCGCGCCAGGAGCTCCTCGCGGAGCTTGTCCCATTCCTGATTGTCCTGGGCAGCGTAGTTCTGGCGATCCTCGAGGTTGCCCAGCCTCCCGCGAAGCCGCTCGTTCTCCTGGAGGAGCTGCTTCGTGAACTCAGCTCCGCGGCTGAAGAGCGCGACGAACTCCTCGGCTCGCCCGAAGGCCTCCTTCTTCTCTTTGCTCATGGCGAACCCTTTCGGTGAATCGTCTTCGATTCATTGACCCCGATCCCCGACTGGATGGCCGTAGCGATCTCGGAGAGCGGAAGAACTACATCCACGAAGCCGGTGCGAATCGCACGCTGGGGCATGCCAAAGATCACCGCGGTCTCCTCCGATTCCGCGATCACGCAGCCACCGTGGTCCTTCACCGTTTGCACACCCCTGCGGCCGTCGTCCCCCATTCCGGTCAGCACCACGGCCAGCAGATCGGAGCCGAAGTGCTTCGCCGCCGACTCGAACATCCGATCCACGGAGGGCGCGTACTTGTCGCTTTGGGTCCGCGGCACCAGGCGGGTGCCGACCCGATCCCCCTTCGCCGCAAACTCCAGGTGGTTCTCGCCCGGCGCCAGAAGAATCGTTCCGGCCTCCGGCTCGTCTCCATCGCGGGCTTCCCGGGCTCCCAGGTTGGTCAGCCGATTCAGGCGCTCGGCGAAGCCCCGCGTGAACCCGCCGGGCATGTGCTGCGAGACGAAGAATGCGCAGGGCGGCGCCTCGGCGAAAGCGCCGAAGAGCTGCATCAGCGCCGAGGGGCCTCCAGTCGACGCACCGATCGCTACGACCCGTGAAGCCAGCTTCGCGCCGGCAGATTGCCGCACCAGGGACGGCACGCGGGAGATCTGATGGCGCAGCTTGTCGATGCGCAGCTGCCGAATCGCGTGGACCTTCCGGATCAGCTCCTGCTCGATCGTCGCCAGCTCCGGCGTGGCCCGCGGTGTGGGTTTGGCGACGAAATCCACGGCACCCAGATCCAGCGCCTTGAACACGTCCTGATCGCCGCCACGCCCGCTGATCACCATCACGGGCGTTGGCTTCTTGGACATGAGGATTCGCAGGAAGGTGAAGCCGTCCATGCGAGGCATCGCGAGATCCAGGGTGATCAGGTCCAGAGGGAGCTCGAGGGCTTTTTGCAGGGCCTCCTCACCGTCGCGAGCCCAGCCCACCACCTCGATCAGAGGCGATTTCTCGAGCATTCGAACGATCGTCCGGCGGCTGAATGCCGAATCGTCGATCACCAGGACGCGAATCGGGTCCTGCGCACTCATTCGAGCTGGCCCTCGCCATCACTCGTCCGGATCGCTGCCCTGGCGGCGAGGTCCCAGGAATCCCAGCGCGTTTCGCCGGGGATCGGGCGCCGGTAGACCAGGTCGTTCCGCAGGTGTTCGAGCTCGAAGGCGTTCGAGACGTTGATGAGTGACTCCGAGTGCCCGAGAAGGAGATAGCCACCCGCCCGGAGCTTCTCGGTGAATGTCCGAATCACCTCCTGCTTGGTCTCGAGATTGAAGTAGATGATGACGTTGCGGCACATTATCACGTCCATCGTCCCGAGCAGGGAGATGCGCCCCCGGTCGAACAGATTCAGATGGGTGAAGACCACGTGTCGCTTGATCTCTTCCGAGATCCGCCAGAGGCCGTCCTTCTCGACGAAGTATTTCTCCTGGAGGTGAGGCTCCGTCTCCCGGAAGGAAGCGGGTCGATAGGCGCCGCGGCGGGCCTTCTTGAGCATCCTCCTCGAAATGTCCGATGCGTACACCTTGAGGTCGCGCCCCATCTCGATGCCGGCCTCCAGAGCGAGCATCACGACCGAGTAGGGCTCCTCACCGCTGGAGCAGCCAGCGCTCCAGATGCTCAGGGCCGATCCCCCTTCGGCTTCACGACGCATGCGAAGCTCGGGCAGGATCTCCTCGAACAGCGCCCGCAGCTGGTTGCGCTCCCGGAAGAAGTAGGTCTCGTTGGTCGTGAGCTCATCGATGATCTGGGCGAGCTCCTGATCCCCGGAGGCATCCCGACGCAACATGTAGTGGTAGGCGGAGAAGGACCCCGCGTCGATTTCGCAGATCCGGCGCGCCAGACGCTTCTCGAGCAGATATCTCGAATCCTCTCCGAAGTGGAGTCCGCAGTATTCGCGAAACAGATCGCAGAACATGCGAAACTCCGCGTCGGTCAGGACGAGATCGCGAATGTCGTCGCCGTGGCTCATTCGCTTCCTAGGTCTCCAGCCGCTCGAGCGCACGAAGAATCGTGTTCCGCACGAAGTCGTCCTGCTCCTTCTCGAGCCGGCGCAGGATGGCGGGGACCGCCCGCTCCGACCCGCGATCCGCGAGAGTCTGGATGGCCTCGGCGCGAACCAGCCAGTGCTCGTGGGAGATCAGCGGAAGGAGCTCCCGCAAGGATTCGGCAGTGCCATGGGCGCGGATGCAGACGACGGCGACCTTGACCATCTCCGGGTCTTCCGCTCTCAGCATCCAGGTGGCGAGCTCCGCGGCTTGCGGGCCACCCAGTTCCGCCAGCGCCTCGAGGGCAGCCATCGTAACCGCGCCCTTGCCGTCCAGCGCCGCAGCCAGGACGATCAGGGCCCTCGATACCGCTTCCGAGTCCGGATCCCGCTTCCGCGCCGCAGCGGCGCCTCTACCCAGCGCACGCATCGCCGCGGCGCGCACGTGAGTGTCCTCGTCACCGGCGAGACTGGCGAGATCTTCGAGGAATTGGAGATCGTCGGAGGCGCCCAGCGCCGACGCCGCCGCGATGCGAACCAGCGGATCCTCGTCGGCGAGAGCCATCCGCAGCGGCTCCGGAACCTCACCGCGGATCAGGTGGGCGAGAGCCGCGACCGCGGCCCGTCGCACGGAGGCGCTCGGATCCGACATCATGAAGCCAACCGTGGCGACGTCTTCGGGTCGCCCGATGCGTCCCATGGTCCGCGCGACCGCCAGACGAAATCGTTCGTCGGCACCCTCGTATCGAGAGGTCAGCAATTCGATGGTCTGGTCGATGATTTCGGATTGTGCGGCGCTGCGCACCCCGGCGATCGCGACGATGGCTTCGGTGACGGCATCGACCTCCCCCTCCTCGCCCTCATCCTCTTCCTCGGTGATGGCGGCCTCGAGGCGCCGCACCAGCGTCGGGAGCGCGGACGCGCGACCTCGGCGCCCGAGCGCGCGCACTGCGGCGATCCGCAGCTCGGCATCCGGATCCAGGAGGGTGGTGATCAGACGGGTCTGCGCCGCTTCACCTCCGACCCGACCCAGGAGATCACAGGAGAGGCGGCGGGCATCCGCATCGAAGGATTCCCACGCCTCGTCCAGGATCCCCTCGACGACGCTGCCGAAGCTCTCCAGGGTCGAGAGCACCACCTCGGCGAGCGCTTCGTCGTCGCCGGCCTGGAGGATGGGGATCACGGTGTCCGGCCGTCTCAGCAGACCGAGGAACTGGACCAGCGTGAGCCGCGTCTGCAGGCCCGAGGAGGAGAGACGCGCCAGAGCATCGGCAAGGATCTCCGGAGCGGACGCGACCGCCTCGCGAATCCGGCCGGCCAGCTGGTCCGCCTCCGCCGGGTCGGATCGGCCGACCCAGCGCAGGAGGGCCTCGAAGGAGGCTTCCCTGCATCTCGAGGATCCGTCGATCACTCCCTTGAGCAGCGACTCGACGGCATCGGGATCCTCGCTGTGACCGAGCAGCGCGTAGGCAGCCGGGCGCAGCATCGACGCTCCCAGGGGATCGGCCAGGTCGACCGCCGCCACGGGAACCTCCATGCGAACCAGCGCATAGAGGGCGGAGAGACGAACCAGGCCTTCCTCGTCCTGGTTCGCCGTGGCCAATAGCGAAGCTGCCGAAGACGGACTCCCGATCGCCCCCAGAGCGTCCGCAGCCGCGCCGCGGACGTTCGGGTCCGGGTCGCCGAGCATCTCCGCCAGGCGACCGGCAGCGCTCTGGTCGCCAATCCCCCCGAGCGCGTCGACGACCTGTTTGCGGACATCCACATCCGGGTCGTGAGAGGCCTCGATCAGAGTGGGAACGGCCTCGCCACCGAAACGCATCAGTGCCTCGAGCGCGGCGTTGCGGCGGTTGGTGTTGTCACCGTCGCCCAGGGCGGCCACGAGGAGGCGAATCGCCCAGGAGAACTGCGCCGAATCGGCCAGCCGGTCGATCGCGGCCTTGCGCACTCTCCAGCTCGAATCACCCAGCCGGTCCACGAGCAGCGGAACCGCCTCCGCCGAGGGGAGCAGGGTGAGACGCTCCACGGCCAGCCGCCGGAGCTCCTCCTCCGTGCTCTTCAGGTCCTCGACGATGTTCTGGCGATCTCGGCTGTCCATCGAGATCCTCAGTCCGTACTGCGCAGACAGGCCACGCGCCGCAATTCCTCGACCAAGTGGTCCTGTTCCTGGCGCACCCGTTCGTCGATCCGGCTGCGGAAGAGGTCCCTCCCCTCCTCCAGATCGGGGCTCATCATCTCCACCACGCTGTCCCGCTGTAGCGCTTCGGCGAACTTGTCCTCGTTGTAGAGGATGATGTCCGACACGATGATCCGAGCAAGCCGCTCGGCCTTTGCTCTCTCCGCCGCGAGACCATCGTCTTCCGGCGCCGCCGCCGCGTCGGGCACAGGCGCGGCAACGGGCGCGGTCCGGGGCGGAGCCACCGGAGCGGGTGCCTGTGGAGGCACTGGCTCCGGCAACGCCGCGGGCACCGGAGCAGACTCCGGTGGCGGCGGCAAAGCCGGTTCCGGGGGTGGCGCCACTGCTGGCGCCATGGGGACACCGAGCTTCTCGAGGATCGGAATCAGACCGTCGGGCAGGTCGGGATCCTCGAGGTAGGCGTCGGCTCCATAGAGCTCGTTCGGCTCCCTGCGGTAACGATCGGTGTGGTAGATCGAGCCGGAGAGAACCACTGCAATCGAGCGCAGGCTCTGGTTGCGTTTCAACACCTCGCAAATCTGGAATCCGTACATCTTCGGCAGCGAGGCCGAGAGAATCACGACCCGGGGGAGTTGACGTTGGATTTCCAGCATCGCCTCGACGCCGTCGTGGACGAGACTGGCGTGGAGTCCGCGCTCCCCCAGAGCCGAGGCGGTCTGCTTGGCGAGCTCGACGTCCGGCATCGCCACCAGCACCAGCCGCTCCCGGTCCACCGCCTCTCGCTGCGGCTCCGGTGCGGTGTCGGGTCGTTCGGGCACCTGCCCGCCGACGTCCTCGGTCGGCAGAGCCTTCTCTTGCGGCTGCGGCGGGATCATGCTTGCGGCGGGCGCGGGGGCCTCGGCAGGAGGGCGAACGCGGAACACCGCTTCGCAACGCCCGCACCGCATTCGGACCCCCTCGGGCTTCAATTTCTCCCTCGCGATCCGATATCGCACAGAGCATCTGGGGCACGTGGCGATCATGTTCCGCTCCCTTGTCCCTCGACGGCCGTCATCCGATCCTGAACCTCCGCACGTCCTCCCGAAGCGCGTCCGCCTGCTGCTGGAGACCCTGGGTAGCCTCGCTCATACGGCGTGAAGACTCCTCGTTGGAACGTGTCCGCTCGTAGATCTGTTCGAGGAATGACACCGCATGGCGACATTCCTCCGATTGCTCCTGGAGCGCGGCGTGGATCTCTTCGACAGACTCCCTCACGCGCTCGATGCTGTCGCGGATCCGCCCCGCACCGCGCGCCTGCTCCTCGGTCGTCCGATGGGTCTGATGCGCGACGTCTCGCATGACCACCGTGCCGCGCATCACGGTCTCGTTGCCGCGCTCCTGTTCCTGTCCACCCGCACGAATCTCCTCGACGCTGCGATTCACCTGGCCCATCAGATCCGAGACGCGGCTGGCGTCCTTCGCCTGCTCGCGCACCGCCTGGACGATCTCTTCGATCCGCACTCCGCTGGCGCGCGCGGCGCGCGTGATCTCCTCGAGGGAGACACCGGCCTCGGCGGAGAGATCGACGCCGCTCTCGACGCTCCTGGTCCCGCCTTCGATGGCGCCGATCGCGTTGCTGGCTTCCTGCTGAACCGCGCGGATCAGCGCGCCGATCTCCTTGGTGCTGGCAAGCACCCGATCGGCGAGATCCTTGATCTCGTCCGCCACGACCGAGAATGCGCGGCCTTGATCTCCCGCCTGAGCCGCGATGATCGCCGCGTTCAACGCGAGCAGGTTGGTCTCGTCGGCCACGTCGTCGATCACGTCGACGATGGCGCCGATTTCCTGGACTCGCTCGCCCAGGCCGCGGATCACGACGTCGGCGCTGCCGGTCGCCTCCCGGATCGCATCCATGCCCGCGATGGTCTGCCGTACCCGCTCCTGACCGCCCTCTGCCAGAGTGACCACCTGAGAAGAGAAGCCGGCGGTCTCGGTTGCAGCTCGCTCGACCTGCTGCATCGAATCCGCCATCTGGGCCATCGATGCAGAGGTCTCTGCGACCGCGCCGGCGAGTGCCTCGGTGTTCTCGGAAACCTGGCGAACGCTTCGGATCATCTCCTCGATCGAGCTGCTGACGTCGGTGATCTGGGCGGTGAGCGAGGAGGCGGTCTGGTTGAGCTCTTCGCCGGCGGCACCGAGCTCGAGTGTCGAGCTGCTCGCCTCCTCGACATTCTCGCTCAGGAGCTGCGCCGAGTGCGCGATCCCGGAAACCTTTCCGTTGATCGCCGCCATCGACCCGCTGGCCCGCTTGACGCCCGCCACCTGGTCCGCAGTCGTCGATGCGACGCTCAGGCCCACCTTGGCGATCGTGGCCGCCTCGGCGTCGACGCGCTCCGCCGCATCGGCCACCCGACCCACCGTGGCACGCAGCGACTCGGACATTGCCTCGAAGGAACGGGCCAGATCGCCGAGCTCGTCTTCCGACTCGCGGACCTCGCCGCGGGTGAGATCGCCCGAGGCGATCCTCCCCGCCTCCTGGCGCAGCCACTCCGTGGTTCGGCTGACGTCGCCGGCCATCAGGTACGCGGCGATCAGCGCGATCGCGAAGGTCACCAGAAGGAGCAGGCCGAAGGCCAGCTGGACGCGACCGAGATCGCCGATCAGAAGATCGCGTGGGGTGACCGCCACCAGAGCGAGGTTCTCGTCGTCCTCGATCTGCGACCAGGCGAAGCTGTTATCCGAGTCGATCTCGAGGCTGGTCCCGGTGGCTTCCTCGGAAGCCGCGATCCAACGCAGCTCGCTCGCGCTGAGAGCGTCCCGCGGTCCGTGGACGATCTTCCGGCTGGGAATGTCGACGATCAGCAGCTGCCCGGCGATCCCGAGCTCGTCCAGCTCGTCTTTCGCCAAGCTGAGGAGCGGATCCCGGGGGCCGACGACCCGCTCGGACATGCGACCGGTGTAGCCGCTCTGCACCCGGGTGCTGTAGGCCTCGATCGGACGGAAGGCGAGGCTGTAAGAGAACATTGCGGTGGCGAAAACCGTCGAGACCGTCACGCCGCTGACGGCGATCCCGAGCTTGCGGGAGAGTGAGAGCCGGCGAATCAATCCCTGCCGCTCGGCCGCGTCGCCCAGCTGCCGGGCCCAGCTGTCGCGCAGGGGCGCCACGAAACGTTTGAGGGCGAAGAAGAGAAAGATACCGGTGATCAGGCCGCCCATCACCGCAACGACTGCGATCAGGCGAGGCTGAATTCCCGAGAAGTCGTCCAGGCGGAGCATCATCCATCCCGGGACGGTGATTGCCGCGATCAGCCAGCTCACCTGGGTGGCGAGGAACATCCGGCGCGGCAGATCCATCACCGCTTCGAAGCCACGGCGGAGGTGCCCCTGGTGGACCGCGCCTTCCACCTGGGCGTCGATGCAGGCGACGACGATGCGATCGAAACGGCACTGCATCCAGATCTCAGCCAGGGCGGAGACTCCGGCGAAGAGAATCCCCGCGACCAGGAACTCCCGCCACTGCTCTGCGGTCAGTTGGAGCAGGGCAAAGAGATAGAGCGCCACCACGATCCCGGCGCAGACCTGGAGCAGGGCGTTCCCGATCATGAGTCGACGTCGAAAGCCCGACCCGCTGGCGAAGGACATTGCGCTCATGCCTCGGCTCCGGCGAAGTGGAGGGCGGAGCGGTACACGCTCTCCAGAAGGTGCTCGAGGGAAAGAACCAGCACCGGGGCTGCATCGGCCCGGCGCACTACGGCGCGCACCGTGTCGTAGCCGGCCTGGGTGGCCAGGGCCGGAGGATCATCGACGTCGCGGGCCTCCACCGAGATCACGTCCACGGCTGCGTCGACGCGCAAGCCGAGCACCATGCCGTCCACCTCGAGGACCGCAATCCGGCTCCCAGGTCCCTGATCCGCTGGCTCCCTGCAAAGGGCGTGGCCGAGATCGATGACGGGAATCACCACGCCGCGAAGATCGATGACGCCCTCGATCAACTCGGGTGCTCTCGGGAGAGGTGTGACTTCCTGGCATCGCACGATCTCGCGAATCTGGAGCACGTCGATTCCATACAGCCGCCCTCGCGCCTCGAAGCAGGCGAGATCGACGCTGGTTTCGGTTCCGCTCGCGCTGACGCTAGGATTCTTCACCAAGGTCCAACACCCGTTCCATGTTCAAGAGAGAGATGAACTCGCCGTTCTGTCGACACAAAGCCTCGACGGAGTCGGACTCTCCGGACGGGGACGGCTGAATCGCATCCTCTGCGAGCCGGGCCACCTCCCTCACCGAATCCACCAACAGACCCGTCACGCTTCCATGATCCCCGTGCAGCACGATGATCCGGCTGCTCCGCGTCGGCTCCCGGACCTGGACCCCGAGGCGGAGGCACAGGTCGAGGACCTGCACGATTTCGCCACGCAGCGAAATCACCCCGCGTATCTCCGGAGGAACCCGGGGCATCGGAGTGATCGCCCGGAGCCGAACGATCTCTCGGACCCACTCCACGGGAATCGCGTAGGGATCTCCATCCAGGGTGAAGGTGAGCAACTCCCGGAGCAGGCTCGCCTCCTCGTCGACCGCATGATCGACCGCGGCGCGAGCGAGGGATTCCCAGCCCATCGATTCTTCGCCGCCGCTCGGACTCGTAATGCCAGGCCCGCTCACGCAGCCTTCCTCCCGCGCATCGCATCCTCGACCACTGCCGAGACATCGAGCACCAGCACCGTCCCCTGATCTCCCAAGTCGGTCGCGCCGGCAATCCCGCGCACGTTCCTGGCGGGACCCTGGATCGCCTTGATCACGGTGTCCTGCTGACCCTCCAGTCGCTCCACCAGCAACCCGAGGCGGGCGTCACCGACCCGGACCACGACGGCGTACTGCGTCGAATCCACCGGCGACTCGCCCAGCGAGAACTCCCTTCGGAGACGCCTCAGGGGAAGGGCTTCTCCACGAAGGTTGAGCATCTCCCAACCCTCGCTCCTCTGGATCTCGCCGGGATCGACGAGCAGGGTCTCGCGAACCGAATTCAGCGGTATCGCGAAGCGCTGGTCCGCCACCGAGACGATCAGGGACTGGATGATGGCGAGCGTGATGGGCAGGGTGATGGTGACGGTCGTGCCGCGCCCCGGTTCCGAGTCGACGTCGACGATGCCGCCCAGGCCTCCGATGTTCGCGCGCACCACGTCCATCCCGACGCCGCGGCCACTGGTCTCCGTCACCTCGGCGCGTGTGGAGAGGCCGGGCGCGAAGACGAGATCGAGGATTTCCCGGTCGGAGAGCTCCATCTCGGAGGAAACGAGCCCCTGTTCGATCGCGCGCTCGCAGAGCGCCTGGCTATCGATTCCCCGGCCGTCGTCCGAGACCGCGATCACCACATTGTTGCCGCGCTGGGAAGCTTCCAGGCGGATGCAGCCCTCCGCGGGCTTGCCCGCCGCCAAGCGCTCCGCGTCGCCTTCGATGGCGTGATCGAAGGCATTGCGGACGACGTGCATCAGGGGGTCCACGAGCCCCTCGACGATCAACTTGTCCAGCTCCGTCTCGGCGCCACGGATCTCCAGGCGGATCTCCTTGTCGCGGTCGCGTCGCAGGCGCCGGACTACCCGCGCCAGCTTCTCGAAGACCTGTCGCAGTGGCACCATGCGAACCTCGAGCACGCTGGTTTGCAGGCCCTGGATCTTCCGTTCGAGGCTCTTGTGCACCTTCTCGAGTTCGGAACCGATCCGGACGGTCGAGGGGTCCGCGGAGAGCCGATCGGCGATCGAGGCGACGGCAGCGCGCTGGATCACCAGCTCGCCCACCAGATTCATCAGTTCGTCGAGCTTGCGGATGTCGACCCTGACGGTGTCGCTGATGGATTTGAGGGACTCGATCTCGCCGCGGCTCTCGGCGGAATCGGCCACCGGTCGGGAAACGCTCTCCGCCTCGACCTCGGGCGCCTTCGGCTCGCCTTGGCTTGCCTTGCCACCCGGTGTCGGTCGCCACACCGTACGCACCGAGGCAGGCGGGAGCTCGAGACGCGCGGCGAGGTCGTCCACGCCCTGCGCGGTAGCGGCGAGCAGAGAGAAGCGGATCTGCGAATCCGGCGTCTCCCCCGGCGAGGGCAGGGTCGACAGGACCTCACCCACCTCGCGAATGGCGTTCGACACCTCGGCGAGCCCCTCCTCGAAGGCGAGGATCTCGAAGTTGACCTCGACCACGTAGACCGAGAGCTTGCGGCGCATGTTCTCCCGCAGCCGATGTTCCTCGTACTCGGTGAGGGCTCTGAGCATGGACGGATCGATCTCGAGTTCCTCGAGCTCGCCCGAGTCTTGCGCGGGCGTCAGGGTCCACTCGTCGATCCGTGCGATCAGGCTGCTGATCGTCTCCGCCGCTTCGGCCTGTCCGGTCTCGTCGCCAACCTTCTCGAGCATCGCGGCGAAGAGCGTGACCGACTCGTCCAGGAGACCGACCGCTTGCGCTTCCAGCGCGACGCGTCCCATCCGCAGGCGGTCGAGAACGTCCTCCAGGTGATGGGCCAGCTCGCTCATCGCGTCGAAGCCGAACATCCCCGATAGACCCTTGAGGGAGTGAGCGGAGCGGAAGAGTCGATTGACCAGCTCCGGGTCGACATCCGAGCTGGAGGATCTTTGATCCGCGAGCTGGCTCAGATCCTCTCGCATCTGCTCGAGGATCTCCTCGGACTCGGAGACGAACTCGCTGTGCGCCTTGGAGCGCCCGCTGGATCCCTTCCGCCTCACCGCCATCGGCTAGCCGTCCTGGGCGCTCGGCAGCAGATCGCGGGCGATCTGAAGGAGATCATCGGGATCGAAGGGCTTGACGAGATACGCGTCGGCTCCGAGGCTGAGTCCCTTCTCGCGATCGCGACTCGAGCTCTCCGTCGAGATGATGATCAGAGGGATCGAACAGTAGGCTTCGTTGCCCTTCACGAAGGAGACGAGTTCGAGCCCATTGATGTCCGGCATGTTGATGTCGGTGACGATGAGGTCGTAGCGCCCCCGCGGAAGTAGACGAAGCGCCTCGAACCCGCTGGGCGCTTCGGTGATCTCCAGCGGGACTCCCATCTGCTCGAGGGTCGAGGCGATGAGTAACCGCATGGTTGCCGAATCCTCGACGACGAGGACGCTCTGCACGGGACCCTCCTGCAACCCCCCATTGGGAGCGCGAGAAACCGGAGTATCCATCGGCCTCCAGAGCGCGTTTCTTGAGGCAGATGGGGTAGTTGCCCCCATCCCTCGCCGATGGAACAAAGCCCGATCCAGCGAGTGCAAAAACCCTCAGATCTGAAGCGGGATCCGGAGGAGCTACTCCTCGGCTTCCTTGAGGGCTCGCTCCATCCACGCCCGATCCAGCACCAGCCCTGCCTCGTGGAGCACGACCTCCAACGCGCTGGTATCGCCGATGGGTTCGCCGCCGGGGAGATTGTCGGCGTAGAGAAGAGCCACCACGCGCTCACCGCTCTCGATCGGCGCGACGTAGGCTTCCTCGGGAATCACATTGCCGAGCAACACCGCGAGGCCTTGATCGCCGTCGTCGGAAGGAGCTGCACACACCGGGCTGCGGCTGTCGAAGGCCGTACGAAACCAGGCGGGCTCCCGTTGGGGAAGGGCGACCTCGCGGAGACCGCGCTGGTCGGGGCCGCCGGCTTTGGGCAGGCCAACCTGTGCGATCCCCTGTGCCGTGTCATCCTGGATCATGAACATCGCCACCCGGGAGAAGGTCTCGGAAGCGTACTGGAGCACCTGGGAAAGAACTCCGCCCCGGGACGAGGAATCGCGCATGCGTGCGCTCACTTCCTTGAGTCGGCCGAGGGTGTTCAGCGAGAGTGAGCTCGACGAAACAGGCGGCCTCGAAGCGCTGCTCTGGGAAGAGCAGGCAACCAGAACGTCGCGCAGACCCGCGACGTATTCGCTCCGCAGGGGTTGGCAACGCGGATCGGCCAGATGGCTGGCTGTCGGCTTCTCGGCGATTGCATCGGGTCGTGGCGCCTTCCCGCGGCCGCTCATCGGATTCGTTCCCGGCTCGATCAGCATCACGACGGGCATCCGCTGGGCGTGGGCCTTGAGGCGCTCGATGATCTCGACGCAGTCGTGGGCGCCGGAGAGAGGATCGGCGGGCGCATTGGCCGAGAGCAGGACCACGGGCACCTCTGCGCGAGCCAGGTATTGGCGGATCCGGCCGATGCCGAGCTCGGAACGCTGGAAGATGTGAACCCGTGGAAACGTGCCGGCCAGCCCCTGCTTCACCCACTCGAGGACGGCGAGGTCGGGGTCAATGGCGACCACCGGGGGAACCAGTCGGGATCGGGGCGGAGCGACACTCGGCGGTGGTGTGTCGCGCACCTCCTGCTTCGCTTCGAGCGGCTGGGGCTCGGCGATCGACTCGGCGGCGGCGATCGGTTCCTCGGTGGGAGCCCTGTCCTCGATGGTGACGATCGCTTCCTCGGCAACCCATGGATCCTCGCCGGTGACGAGGGCGTCGGACTCGCCCTCTCCATCGAACACCAGTGAGTCGAAGGCGGGATCCTCGTCCGTCTCGCATCCGCCCTCATCCGCGATCCGGGTGAAGTCGAGCGCCAGGTACTGGGGATTGACACCCGAGCTGGAAAAGATCTCCTCGTCGGGGATGCCATCGCGGACCTCGAAGCTGAACTCCCCGGTCGTCCAGCGGAACATCTGCATCACCGCCGTCTCGACGTACTTTCGGCGCAGCTCTTCCAGGGACTCGGCGCTGATCAGGGAACGGTCGACCAGAACCGCGGCCAGGGAGACGCTCTGGGCGCGTGCCTCTTCACAGGCAGCATCCAGCTCGGCCTTCGACACCGTCTTCAGGCGCTCCACCAGACCCCGAAGATCGGTCGGATCGTCCTTGCGGAAGGCGCCGCGGATCAATCCCTCGCGGAAGACGATCCGGCCCTGGCCCCGATCCGATCGCAGCAGCAGTACACCCGACTTTCTGGACAGGCTGATGATCTGCAAGATGTCGCCGAGGCCCAGGTCCTCGAGACTGCCGACCAGACTCATCGGGGCTCCAACGGCGTGTGTGCAACCCTGCTCCCCACCGCCGCGAAATAGAAGACTCCAGAGAACCAATCGGCGGGCGCGAAGGGGACTTGACCCGCATTTCGGATCCGCTGGTGAGACGGCCTCGTGAGCCGCGCGGCCTGCCAAAGCCCTGAGCTCTAGTGGCGGAAATCGACCCGAGGAGCGGGTTTCCCCGCGGGTGCTTGGGCCCGATGGGCCGGGATCTCACGCGAGTGAGGCGGGACGCCAGAGGACCGCTCGAGACGGATCGCCAGCTGGGAGTTCGAGAGACGACCGGCGGTCTCCAGGATCCCGCTCCGCGTCCGACCGGCCTCCTCCGGCGGCACGACCAGGCGCAGCCGAAGAGCACTCGGGTGCTCGGAGAGCGCCCCGGCGACGCCCTCGAGCAGGATGCCGGCCGCGCGGGAGGCGTCGAGGCGCGAGGCGACTTCACCGGGAAGCGCGATCCCCACGATGCCCGAACGCAGGCCGAGCAGCCTTACCGTCGCACTCCGAGCCACCTCGCGAAGGGCCTCCTCACCGAAGTCGGACCTCGGCCCGAGACCGATCACCAGCAGGAGTGGACTCTTCATCCTCCCCGTCGTTGGCATCAGGGCAGCCTCGCCCCGCGCTCCGGTCAGCTGTTCCCGCTGGAGACGTTCCGAGAGGAGCCCGCAGAGCCGCCAGTCCGCCCGGGCAGCGGGCCCCCGAAGCGGGCGGTCGCAAGAAAAGAAGGGGGTCACCAGGACATCGGCGATCACCTGGTCGAGGCTCGACGTCTCGACCTCGAGAGCCAACACGACGCTCAACGGTCGTCCTCCCCGCTCTCCCGGGCCACCGAATCGAGGATACCGTTCACGAAGCCTGGCGAGCGATCGCCGCCGAAACGCCGTGCCAGCTCCACGGCCTCGTCGATGGCGATCGCCGCGGGCGTATCGGTGTGGAGAATCTCGTAGGCACCGATCCGCAGCACGTTTCGATCGACCGCCGCCATCCGGTCGATCCGCCAGTTCTGGCTGTGGGCGGCGAGTCGAGCGTCCAGATCCTGGCGCAAACGGCAGACCCCGGTGACGAGTTCCTTGGCGAAGACACGGGCTCCTTCGGGTAGCTCGAAATGCGCCGCCACTCGCTCGAAGGACTCCTCTGCCCACGCCGCCTCCGACGTCTCCGCCGCCCGCTGCCGAGCCAAATCGATCGCGTAGAGCACCTGGAGTGCGGCCTCGCGCGATCGATGGCGGGTGGACCGGGGTGGACGGATCACGGGTTCCCCCCGACCCCTCCGGGAGGAGGCTCGACGAGAGCCGGGCGCAGCCGCGCCATCTCGATGGCGGCCAGCGCGGCTTCTTCGCCCTTGTTCCCCTCCGCACCACCGGTGCGCGCGAGGGCCTGTTCCACGTCGTCCGTGGTAAGCACACCGAATGCCACGGCCACTCCCGTGTCGCGGACCACCTCGCGCACGCCATCGGTGACCGCTCGGCAGACGTAGTCGAAGTGCGGAGTACCTCCCCGAATCACCGCTCCCAGTGCGATCAGGGCGTCGTAGCGTTCGGTGAGTGCGAGGATTCGCGCGGTCTGCGGAATCTCGAAAGCGCCGGGCACCCAGGCGACGTGAATTTCCGACTCGCAGCAGCCGCGGCGCTCGAGCTCGGCGGTGCAACCCTCGAGCAGGCGCAGCGAGACGACGTGATTGAACCGCGACACGACGATTCCGAAACGCAGCTCGCTGGCATCGCAGTCTGCCGGATAGGTTCTCACCCGCTCTCCTCCCTCCCCCGCACCACCAGGCCGTGAAGGTACAGATCGTCTCCCAGGCGCTTCACGCTTTGCGTCTCCAATCGGATCCGAGACGAGAGCCGCGCAAGGTTCAAGGCGGCAACCGCGGGCCGCCCGTCTCCCCCGATCAGCGCCGGAGCTGCGAACCAGTGTACCTCGTCGACCAGAGCCTCCCGGAACAGTGCAGCCGCGAGGCCACCTCCGCCCTCGACGAAGAGAGAGGTGAGGCCCTCGCGGGCCAGTCGCCCGAGGGCACGGGTCAGGTCCAGGTGCCTTCCGCGACGCGGAGTCGACAGTACCCGAACCCCGCGGGCTTCCAGGCGTCGCCTGCGCGCCCCCGGCGCGCGCGGCGCGGCGAGAACCCAGGTAGTGGCCGCCTCGCAGCCAAGGAAGAGCCGGCGAGCGGCGGGAACGACCAGCCCCGAATCCACCAGAACCCGGATGGGCCGCCGCACCACCCGCCCATTCCGTCGCGCTGTGAGCTCCGGATCGTCGGTCTGCGCCGTCCCCGAGCCCACGACGATGGCGTCCGCGCGGGCTCGCAGCGCGTGGGCCCGAGCCCGGGAGAGCTCACCGGTGATCCAGCGGGACTCGCCACCGGAGGTGGCGATGCGACCGTCGAGGGATGCGGCGAGCTTCAGCGCCACCCAGGGGCGACCCCTCTCGAGGCAGGAGAGAAAGCCCCGGTGCTGATAGCGGCATGCCTCTTCGAGGACGCCGACCTCGACCCGCAGACCGCGGGCGCGGAGGCTGCGCAGACCTCGGCCACCCACCTCGGGGCTGGGATCCCGGTGCCCGACCGCGACCCGCGAGATTCCCGCCTCCGCCACGGCGTCGGTGCAGGGAGGCGTCCGTCCCTGGTGGCAGCAGGGCTCGAGCGTCACCGCCAGCGAGGCGCCGCGAAGGCAAGCACCACCGTGGCGCCGCCGTGCGTTCTGCAATGCGACGATCTCCGCATGAGGTCCACCGGCGGGCCGTGTGCACCCGCGGCCCAGCACGCGATCGCCGCGATACACCACGGCTCCGACGGGTGGATTCGGGAAGGTGGTGCCCTCGGCGCGCCGGGCTTGTCCGAGGGCGAGACGCATGGCCCGCTCGGGAGTCATGCCGCCGATCTCAGGAATCGCTCCCCGACTCCCCGTCCGGTGGAGAGGAGTCGGAGGGCGGGTCCGCCATCGCGGCGAAGAACTCGGCGTAATCGTCGGCGCTTCCGAAGCGCCGAAAGACCGATGCGAAGCGAGCCGCTGCCATCGGATCCAGGACCATCAGCTCTTCCAGGATCAGCCGGCCGACGAACTCGGTGCTCACCTCGGCTTCTCCCGTCTCCGGCAGCAACCGCTCGATGCGATCGACCAGCCGCTGGACGGCGCGCTCGCTCACCGGACGCTTCGCGCACGCCTTCTGGATGCTGTGCTCCAGCTTGGCGCGATCGTACTCCTCGCGCCGTTCGTCGCGCTTGATGATCTTCGGCTGGATCTCCTCGATCCTCTCGCGGGTGGTGAAGCGGCGAGTGCACTCGTCACATTCCCTGCGTCGGCGGATCTCCTGGGAGTCTCGCGTGAGCCGGGAGTCGATCACCCGGTTGCTCACTTCACCGCAGAAGGGGCAGCGCATGGTCAGCCCGGACCGGAGAAGCGGCCGGCGTAGAGCGGGAAGCCACCACAGAGCGCCTCGACCTCCCGGCGCACTTCGGCGAGGGTCCCTTCGTCTTTGGGGTTCTCGAGGACACGGGCGATGTAGTCAGCGATCTGGAGCATCTCCCTCTCGCCCATCTCCCGCGTCGTGACGGCTGGGGTTCCGATCCGGATTCCCGACGTCACCATGGGCTTTCGCGGATCGAATGGAACCATGTTCTTGTTGACGGTGATCCCCGCGCGGTCGAGGGCGACCTGCGCGCTCTTCCCGGTGAGATCGCGACCGACCAGTGACATCAGGAAGAGGTGATTGTCGGTTCCGCCGGAGACGATCCGGATACCGCGCTCCTGCAATCTTCCGGCGAGCGCCCGCGCATTCGCGACGACGTTCTCGCAGTAGCTTCGAAAACCGGGCTCCAGCGCCTCCTTGAAAGCAACTGCCTTGGCCGCGATCACGTGCATCAGCGGTCCGCCCTGACCGCCCGGGAAGACCGCGCTGTCGATTCTCTTGGCGAAGGGCGCATCGCAGAGGATCATGCCTCCGCGCGGCCCACGTAGGGTCTTGTGGGTCGTGGTCCCGATCAGCTGGGCACGCCCGACCGGGCTGGGATGCAATCCGGTCGCCACCAGCCCGGCGATGTGGGCAATGTCCGCAAAGAGCAGAGCGCCGACCTCGTCGGCGATCTCGCGGAAGCGATCGAAGTCGATGATGCGCGAGTACGCGGTCGCGCCACATTGGATCAGCTGGGGACGCTGCTCCAGGGCGAGCCTGCGCACCTCGTCGTAGTCGATCTGCTCGCTTTCCCGGGAGACGCCGTAGGGAACGATCCTGTAGAGCTTTCCCGAGAAGTTTACGGGACTCCCATGGGTGAGATGCCCGCCGTGATCGAGATTCATGGCGAGGATCGTATCCCCCACCTCGAGGACGGCCCGGTAGATGCACTCGTTGGCCTGGGACCCCGAGTGGGGCTGGACGTTGACGTGGTCGGCGCCGAAGAGCTCCCGGGCGCGCTCGATGGCCAGGTTTTCCGCCTCGTCGACCACGTCGCAGCCACCGTAATACCGCCGCCCCGGGTAGCCCTCGGCGTACTTGTTGGTCGGAACCGACCCCATGGCCTCGAGGACGGCCTCGGAGACGAAGTTCTCCGAGGCGATCAGCTCGAGGTTGGTGGCCTGACGCCGGGCCTCGCGTCGAAGCACGTCGGCGATGGCCGGGTCGGTGACCTTCAGGGCGTCGGACTCGCCGTGGGTGAGCGTGTCGATCTCCGCCACGCGTCGGGCGTGACGGCCGCCCGCGAAGGGCGTGGCGAGCCAGGTCTCGACGATCGCCCAGGCGGTCTCCGGATCGGTGCTGTCGCCGGCCAGGGCCAGCACGTTGGCATCGTTGTGCTCGCGAGCCATGGCCGCAGTCTCGACGTCGTGGACCAGAGCGGCGCGGACCCTAGGAAAGCGGTTTGCCGTGTACATCACCCCGAGACCGGTCCCGCAGATCACGATCGCGCGAGAGGCCTCTCCGGTCGAGACCGCCCGCGCCGCGGCCGCGGCGAACTCGGGGTAGTCGACCGACTCGGTGCCATGGGTGCCCAGGTCGCAGACGTCGTGTCCGGATGCCTCGAGTCGTTCGCGAAGTGCCAGCTTCAGCGGGTAGCCGCGATGGTCGTTTGCCAGGTAGATCGGATCGCCCATCAGGCCTCCCGGCACCGATCGCCGCGGGCTCGGCTCATTCGCCAGTCCCGAGCTTACCCTTCAGGTAGGCAATCGCCGCGCCGATCGTCTGGATCTTCTCCGCGTCCTCGTCGGGAATCTCGACGTTGAACTCCTCCTCCATCGCCATCACCAGCTCGACGATATCGAGGGAATCCGCCCCGAGATCGTCGATGAACGACGCCTCGGCCACGACCTCGTCGCGGGAAACGCCAAGCTGTTCCACGATGATCTCGGCGACGCGCTCCTCCAATGCCATATCCCCTCCCCTCACTCACTCAGGGCCGCTGCAACGTCGGCCACGTCTGACATCGTGCTCGCTCCCAGGCGTTCGAAGCTCCGGTCGATCCGCGCCACCAGCCCGCTGAGGACGCGCCCGGGGCCAATCTCCAGCAACCGCGTCACCCCCAGCTTCGCCAGACATTGTACCGACTCGGTGAAGCGCACCGGCGCGGTGACCTGCCGGCGGAGCAACTCGGCAATGCGGGCGCCGTCGCTGTTGGGCTGGGCCTCCACATTGGTCACGACCGGAACTCTGGCGTCCGAGAAGCGCACTCTCCCGAGCTCCCCGGCGAGCTTCTCGGCGGCTGACTCCATCAGGCTGCAGTGGAAGGGCGCGGACACCGCCAGGGGTATCGCTCGCCTGGCGCCCCGCTGGCGCGCCTCGCTCCCCGCCAGCTCGACAGCCGCGGCGTCGCCGGAGATGACGATCTGCTGCGGTGAATTAAAATTGGCGGGGGCCACGACCCCTCCCGAGGCGCGCTCGGCGGCCCGGCAGGCCGCGAGCACCTCCTCGGGGCCACATCCCAGGATCGCCGTCATGGCGCCCGTGCCCTCGGGAACGGCCTCCTGCATGAAGCGGCCCCGCGCGTGGACCAGTGCCACGGCGTTCTCGAAGTCGAGACAGCCGGCCGCCACCAGAGCCGAGTACTCACCCAGGCTGTGGCCCGCAAGGTAGGCGGGAGAGAGCGGCGTGAGCTCCTCGAGCGCACGCAGGATCGCGACACTGGTGGTGAGGATGGCGGGCTGCTGCATCTCGGTGCGGCGCAGTTCCTCTTCGGGCCCCTCGAAACAGAGACGCGAGAGCGGGAACCCCAGGGTCGCATCGGCGACCTCGAAGATCGAGCGGGCCGCCTCGGAAGCCAGCCAGGCGTCCCGGCCCATTCCGACCTCCTGGGAGCCCTGGCCCGGGAAGAGAAGCGCCAGCATCGAGCGCTAGTCCTCTTCCGTCTCGACGACGGTGCGTCCACGGTAGCTTCCGCAGTTGGCGCAGACGCGGTGGGGGTGCTTGGGCTCTCCACAGGTGGGACAGACCGCTCGTGCAGGTACGCTGAGGGCCTGGTGACTGCGGCGCTTGTTGCGTCGGGACTTCGAAGTCCTGCGCTTGGGAGCGATCATCGCTCTTTTCCTCCCCTGGGTCCGTCGCGGAGCGCCCGAAGCGCCGCAAAAGGCGAATCCGGCCGCACCTCCGAACAATGACACAACTCCGCGTTGCGATCGGCGCCACAACGCGGGCAAAGACCGCGGCAGTCCTCCCGACACACCGGCTGCACCGGGAACGCCAGCGCGATCACCTCCTGAAAATAGCTGCCGAGGTCGATCTCACTCCCGCGAAACCAGCCGGACTCGAGTTCGTCGCTCAGGACCACTCCGTCGCGGACGAGCACCGCGGCGCCCTCCGGATCGGCGGGAACCCGGCTACCTGCCGGCTCGAGCACCAGCCGGAAGCGTTCGCGAACCGGCTGACGATAGCGAGTGAGGCACCGCCCGCACGTCAGCTCGAGAGCACCGGCAGTCTCCCCCTCCAGATAGAGGTCCTGGCCCATGCGGTGGATCAGGATCCGGACTTCCAGGGTCCCTCGGAGTCCCTCGGCTAGCTCCGAATCGCGGCCGCAGCGCTCCCGCCACCACGCGGGAGTCACGCTGAAGCAAAGCTCGGCGGGGCTTTCCGTCAATCTGTCGGTCAGGACTTTCACTCTGCCGGCTGACCTCCCCTCGGGAGCAAAAGCGTTGAAAAGGCACAGAGATGCAACCGGAGAGTCTACCGCAGCACCGAAGGCGGCTCTGGCCCGCATCTCTCTCCAGTTCGCTGAGCTCCGTCGCCGAAAGTCCTGCAAGGGAGGGCAGTCCCCGCGGGGTTCGGTATTCTCGGCGCCCATGACGAATATTCGGACCCGCTTTGCCCCCAGTCCGACCGGATTCCTCCACCTCGGGAGCGCTCGAACAGCGCTCTTCAACTGGGCCTTCGCGCGCCGGAACGGCGGGCAGTTCGTGCTCCGGGTGGAGGACACGGACCTCGAGCGCTCCACCAAGGAGTCGGAGACGGCCGTGCTCGAGGACCTGGAGTGGCTGGGCCTGGCCTGGGACGAGGGCCCCCATCACCAGAGCGAGCGGCGCGAACGCCACGGCCAGGTGATCGAGGAGCTGCTGGCCAGGAACCGGGCCTATCGCTGCGTCTGCACCCGTGAGGAACTCGAGGAGCGCAAGCAGGCGACGATCGCCTCGGGAGGAAAGTGGACCTACGACGGGCGCTGCCGGGAGGCGAACCACGGGCCCGGATGCGGACCTCACACCGTGCGGCTCAGCCTCTCCGAGCAGGGACCGCTGGCCTGGGATGATCTGGTCTACGGCTCCAGCGGTCAGGACGCCAGCGAGATCGGGGACCGGATCATCCGCCGCAGCGATGGGGGTCCCCTGTACCACCTGGCGGTCGTGGTGGACGATGTCGACATGCGGATCAGCCACGTGATTCGCGGCGCCGACCACCACAGCAACACTCCCTTTCAGCTGGCGATCTACCGGGCCCTGGACGTCGCGCCTCCAGCCTTCGCCCACGTTCCCCTGATCGTCTTCGAGTCGGGCAAGAAGCTCTCGAAGCGGCGCGAAGCGGTCTCCATCGAACACTTTCGGCAGGAGGGGTACCTGCCAGAGGCTCTCTGCAACTGGCTGGTGCGAATGGGCTGGTCCCACGGCGACCAGGAGATCTTCGGCCTCGACGAGATCGCGTCCCTGTTCGGACTCGAGCCGGTCGGGCGGTCCGCTGCCCGCGCCGACCCGGACAAATTGCTGCATCTGAACCAGCACTACATCAAGACGCTACCGACGGACGTCCTGATGGAGCGGCTGCAGCCGTTCCTCGAGGCGGCGAGTGGGCACGCGGTGCCTCGAAGCCCGCAGCTCGAGCGCCTCGTGGACCTGCACCGGGAGCGCGCCAAGACTCTCGTCGACATGGCTCGTCTCTCCTTGTTCCTCGTCACCGAGAACATCCCCTACGACGAAAAGGCGGCGAAGAAACACCTGAAAGAGGAGATCGCCCCCGCCCTCTCGGATCTCCACGATCGGCTGACGGCGCTCGACGAGTGGCGTGAGGAGACGCTGTCGGAGGCGTTCGAAGCGACTCGCGAGGCCCAGGGCGGCATCGCCATGGGCAAGCTGGCACAGCCCGTGCGCGTGGCTGTGACCGGCGGAGCGATCTCTCCGGGGATCTTCGAGACGCTGTCGGTCCTGGGAAAGGAGCGCTCGGTGAAACGAATCGCCGATGCGATTGGTTTCATCCACCACGGTTGAGGATCCGGGGAGCCTCTGGTATCCCTCCAACGGATTCGTTTCGCGGGTGTGTTCCCCGGTCGTCTAACGGCAGGACAGTAGGCTCTGAACCTACCAATGGAGGTTCGAATCCTCCCCGGGGATCCACCCGACCGTCGCCCGCTGAGGCTTCAGGACCTCTCTTCGAGCTCGCTGGCCTCTGCGATCCGCCCTTGGCGGCGAAGCAGCGCGGCCAGATTCCGGCGCGGCGACGGATAGGCGGGGTACTCGGAGATGAGCTCGCGAAGGATCGCCTCAGCGCGCTCCACCTGCCCCGCGGACGCGTAGGCGACGCCGAGGCGATTTCGCGCGGAGGGATCCTCGCCCAGCGGACCGGTCGCCTCGAGATGGAGCGCCGATTCGTCCAGGCGCCCGAGACGGGCGAGGACGATCGCCAGGTTCAGGTGTGCGAGGGAGGAGTCGGGGTCGAGCGTGAGCGCGCGCTCGTAGGAGACCAGGGCGCGCTCCATCTCGCCGAGCCGTTCCCAGTTGCGACCGATGTTCAGGTGCGCCCCACCACCCTTGTCGAGCGTGATCTGCCGTGCGCGCGCCGCGTGGGCCTCCGCCTCGGCGAGGCTTGCCCCGCGCCGTGCGCGAAGCATCAGCCCGATCTGAGCGGTGGGATTCTCGGGGTTCATCCGCGCCGCCTTCTCGTACGCGGCCAGTGCGGCGTCCAGGTCTCCGGTGAGGAGCCGAGCGTCGCCGAGAAGAGCGATGTAGTGATCACCCAGCTCGGGGGAGAGCCGCAGCGCCGTCTCGAGGTGGGGAATCGCTTTCGGCGCCTGGTTCGTCTGAAGATAGCAGAGGGCCAGCATCGCCCGGGCATAGGCGCTCCCGGGCAACCGTTCGACGACACGGGAGAAGATCTCCTCGGCGCCCACCAGGTCGTGCGCCGCAAACGCGGCGTCTCCCGCCTCGAACCCGAGATCCCGTAGCGCCAGGAGTCCGTCCTTCGGATCGATCCCCGTCTCGGGAAGCTCCCGCTCCGGAATCAGGTAGCCGAGGGAGCGCAGCTGCTCACGGGTCTCGTCATCCACGCTCTGGTCGGCGGTGTGCACCTGGTTCGCCAGGATCCCCGTGATCTCCGCATCGAGCGCGACGGCCGCCTGCGCCTTCGACTGGACCCCGATCTGGTTGCTCAGCTGTCCCGGGTCGGACGCGAGATCGTAGAGCTCCGGACGGGGGGCGCGGACGTAGTGGTGATCCTGTGTCCGGATCGCGAAGAGCGGGCTCCAGCCGTGTTCGAGGCGGGTGGCGAGGGTCTCGGCGTAGGCGAACCGGTCCGATGGAGGCGAGGCATCGCCCCAGAGCGGCGACAGGTCGATCCCGTCGGACTCGCCGAGGGGCGGGAGATCCAGCAGCGAGGCGAGTGTCGGCGCCATGTCGACGGTGCGCACCACCCCTTCGACCACACGGGCCGGCGGGACACCGGGGCCGCGAAACAACAGTGGTACGGCCAGCACTGCGTCGTAGAGGCTGTAGGAATGGGTGAGCTCGGCATGCTCGCCGAGGCTCTCGCCGTGGTCGGAGGTCACGGCGATCAGGGCTTCCTCGAACTCGCCGCGCGCGGCCAGGGAGTCGAGCAGGCGGCCGAGCTCGGCGTCCACGTAGGCGACCTCCCCATCGTAGGGTCGCCCGGCGAAGCGGTCGGCGAAGGGCGCGGGAGGCGCATACCGCTCGTGAGGATCGTAGTAGTGAACCCAGAGGAAGAACGGTCGCTCGGCGTGCTCCAGCCAGGCCAGCGCGCCATCCGTGACCTCCGAGGCGGGTCGCTCGGCGGGATTTTCGCGCGATCGCGTGTCGTCGTCGTAGTGTTCGAATCCCTGGTCGAGACCGTACTTCCCGGCCAGGACGGCGGACCCGACCACCGCCCCCGTCGCGTAGCCGGCATCGCGCAGCCGTTCGGTCAGGGTGTCGAAGGACGGCGGGAGCCGCGAGATGCCGTTGTAACGCACGCCGTGGTGGGGCGGGTAGAGCCCGGTCAGGATCGAGGCGTGGGAGGGAAGCGTGAGCGGAGCCGACGCGATCGCCGTGGTGAAGCGCGTCCCCTCGGCGGCCAGGCGATCGATCACAGGCGTTCGGGCATCGACGGCGCCGTAGACGCCCACGTGGTCCGCGCGCAGCGTGTCGATGGTGACGAGCAGGAGGTTGGGGCCCTTCGGCGCAGGCCTGGTGGCGGCGATGCGGTTGCAGCCGGGTGCCGCGAGCCCGCACGCCGCGAGCAGCAGGACCAGGGCGAGCCGAAAGCTCCTCATCCCTGGTCACCGAGCCGCGCGGCCTCTTCGCCGCGGCCGGTGCGCTCCAGCAGGACGGCGAGGACTCTGCGCGGTGGCTCGAAGTCGGGGTGGCTGGTCATCAGCCCGCGCAGGATCGCCTCGGCCCGGGCGGCCTCACCCCGCCCGGCCCAGGCGATCGCGAGACGCATCAGCGAGTCGACTCGCACCGTCGCCTCTCCGGCCTGGGAGAAGTGCAGATCGGCCTCCGACACGTCACCCAGACGAGCCAGCTCGATGGCCATCCCCATGTGGCCTTCGGCATTGGCTTCGTCGAGCGCGAGCGCGGCCCGGTAGCCCGCCAGGGCGCGGTCGTACTGCCCCAGACGATCCCAGGTCTCCGCGATGCGGATCCGGATGCGCGCATTCTCGGGCGCCAGCTCCAGGGCCTTCTCTGCCTCCAGCGCCGCGTCCTCGATGGATCCGCCCAGGGCGGCGCGCCACATCAGACCCGCGCGGGCGTCGAAAATGCCCGGGTCGCACTCCAGCGCCTTCTCGTAGGCGGCGACGGCGCCAGTCAGATCACCAGCGGCCAGGCGAGCCAGCCCCAGCCGGTCGTGATACCTCCCCGCCGCCGGCAGCAGACGGACGGCGGTCTCCGCATGGGCAATGGCGAGATCGAGGCTTCTCTTGTCGATGTAGATGCGCGCCAGGAGGTCGTGGATCTGGGGGCTATCGGGAAGCTCCGCGAGCAGCTGCCCGGCGAGCGCTTCCGCGTTCTCGAGGTGCCCCAGGGAGTACTCGGTATCGGCAATGACGAAGGGCTCCACCAGGCGGAGACCGTCCTTGGGATCCATCCCATTGGCCGTCACCGGCCCTTCCGCCAACGTGTAGCCCAGGGCGCGCAGCTGCTCCCGCGTGGCGGCGTCGAGTGCGATCCGGTTGGCCTCGCGTTCTCGGGCGAGCTCGGTATCCAAGCCCTGGTCGAGCCGTTTCGCTACCTCGGCTGCGTCTTGCGACGGGTCGTCCAGCAGATTCGCCAGCTGCCGCGGGTCCTCTCGAACGTCGTAGAGTTCCGACCGCGGCGCCCGCACGTAGAGATGGCGACGCGAGCGCATTGCGAACAGTGGTGCCCAGCCGTGATCGAGCTGGGTCGCCAGGGTCTCCGCGTAGGCCGGACGCTCCTCGAAGCCGGGCTTCACCTCCCACAGCGGTGCAAGATCGCGCCCATCGGCATCCGCGAGCGGTGGCAGCCCGACGCGGGCCAGGATGGTCGGAGCCAGGTCGATCGCCGACACCACCTCCGGCACCCGGCGAGCGGCGGGAATTCCGGGTCCGCGCAGCACCAGGGGCACCTTGAGCACCGCGTCGTAGAGCGTGTAGGAGTGGGTGAGCTCGCCGTGCTCGCCCAGGCTCTCACCGTGGTCGGAGGTGGCGACCACCAGGGTGCGGTCCCACTCGCTCGAGCTGCGCAGCGCCCGGAAGACCCGCTCGAGCTGCTGGTCGACGTAGGCGATCTCGCCGTCGTAGAGGCGCCCGGCGAAGCGCTGTTCGAAGGAGGCCGGCGGGCGATAGGCGGCGTGGGGATCGTAGTAGTGGAGCCAGAGGAAGAACGGCCGCTCTCTGGCCTCGAGCCAGCGCAGCGCAGCATCCGTCACCTCCTCGGCGGCACGCTCGGGATAACCCGTCTCGGAGGCGCGCCGCGTGGACATCGTCCAGTCGTAGAGTTCGAACCCCTGGTCGAGCCCGTAACGGGCATCGAGCACGATGGCGCCGATCACCGCCCCCGTGTCGTAGCCGGCGTCCCGGAAGCGCTCGGCAAGGGTTTCGTGGGACTCGTCCAGTCGGAAGATCCCGTTCTGACGGACCGCGTGCCTGGGGGGAGTCATCCCGGTCAGAATCGAGGCGTGGGAAGGGAGGGTGACGGGGGTGGCGGCGATTGCGGTCTCGAAGAGAACCCCCTCTGCAGCGAGACCGTCGAGGGCAGGAGTTTCGGCGCCGCTGGCGCCGTAGGCGCCCAGGTGATCGGCACGTAGCGTGTCGATGGTGATGAGCAGGACATTGGGACCGGTCGGGACGGGCCGCCCCGGGTCGCCGCGGGACGCGTCGATGCGGTTGCATCCCGCTAGCGCAAAGAACACAGCCGTTGCGACGGCGAGCGTCGCCGCGAGCCGAAAGCTCATGAAACCCCCTGACGAATTGGCCGGTGGGAGTCTTTTCGGCACTTCTGTCAAGGAAGTTGAGCCGTAGTTGCGTGTTAGTGGCCGCTGGCGAGAAGGTGGATCGGGCTGATCAGCACTCCGATCGCTCCGATTGCGATGGCGGGGGCAAAGCCGAAGGGGCTCGCCCAGTTGCGCTCGACCGCCACCCAGCCGAGGCCCAGCACCAGGCCCACCAGTGCGGCCACCAGGATCGTCTCGATCACCCCGTAGGGCCCGAGGAAGGCTCCGATCATGGCGAGGAGCTTGACGTCTCCGAAGCCCAGCCCCGGGAACCAGACCCAGTAGTCGAGGCTGGCGGGCCGCGGAAGCTCCTCGCCCTCACCCGGCCAGTGGTCGAAGCTCCGACCCAGGGCGGTGGATAAGCGGGCGTGGGCAAAGCCGACCACCCAGAGCAGCCCTCCGCCCAGAAGCGCTCCCAACCCGGACTCGCAGAGCGCGACCCAATACGGGTCGCCCGCCAGCCAACGAAGGGCGGGGACGGCAATCAGGCCCACTGCCAGGCCACCGAGGGAGATCTCGTCGGGGATCACCCTGTGATCGAAGTCGATGGCGGCCACGGCGATCAACGACGCCGCGAAGACCAGCCAGAGCGGCGTCATCGCGGAGAAGCCCTGAACGGCAATCAGCAGCGCAAAGACACCCCCGGTCAGCAGCTCGACGAGCGGATAGCGGGGTGAGATGGCCGCGCCACAGCCGCGGCAGCGCCCGCGCAGCCAGAGGTACGAGAGCACCGGGACATTCTCCCAGGCTCTGATGCCGTGGCCGCAGCTGGGGCAGTGGGACCCGGGGAAGACGATCGACTCGCCCCGGGGCAGCCGGTAGATCACGACATTGAGAAAGGATCCGACCACGAGGCCGAGGGCAAAGGCGAACCCGACCAGCGCTTCCGACGAGACGAGCGGCGCCGCGTCCATGGGCGGACCTTAGCAGCCGCCGACCAGCTACCGGAAGTCGCGTCGCTCGAAGATGATCGAGCCGAGCGCCAGCAGGACCGTCGCGTAGAAGAGCGCGTAGGCCACCGGCATCCAGATCTCGCTGGAGCTGATGGGGAGCTGGTGGACCGCCTGGATCGTCACGTTGAACATCTCGAGATCCGGCAGCGCACGGTGCAACAGCGAAGTCGCCTGCTCGACCGACACCACCTCGGACTGCGCTCCGAGCTCCTTCAGATCCCGGGTCACGTGGCCCACCACGTAGACGCCCGCCGTGAACAGCGATGCCAACATCGGCGTGGTGAACGCCGAGAAGAGGGTCGCGACGGCCACCAGCACCATCAGCTCGACGGCGGCCAGCCAGATCGCCGCGGCGTGCCCGGCGTCCAGCGGTGCGCCAGAGATCAAGCTCACGATCACGAAGGCGCACGCCATGATCGCGACCTGCATCCAGAGCGTCGCCACCAGCCCGAGGTACTTGCCGATCAGGAACTCGGTGCGGGAGACCGGCTTGGAGAGGATGGTGAAGATGGTGCGACGATCCACCTCCTGGTGGATCAGGCCGACGCCGACGAAGATGGCGATGGCCGCCCCGAACAGGCGGATCGAAGCCAGCCCGACGGACTGGAGGATGCGCTCGCTCTCGACGTAGGAGAGGGTCGAGACAAAGATCCCGATCCCGATCAGCATCACGCCGAAGAAGAGCAGCGCGTAGAGAATCCTGTTCCGGATGGCTTCACGGACGGTGTTGGCGGCAATGGCACCGACGCGGGTGGGAGAGATCATCGGCCGTCCTCCTCGATTGCCTGATCCTGCTCTGAGCCCTCGCTGACCGCGGAAAGGAAGATCGATTCGAGGGAGACGCGGTGCGGCGTCACCGAGACGATCTCCGAGTCGGTGTCCAGAGCCAGGCGGAGCAGGTCCTTCACCTCCTTCTCGGGAATCCGCATCTCGACGTGATCGCCCTGTCCCCGCATCTCGACTCCGAAGCGCTCCTCGATGATCATCACGGCGTCGCCCGGCAGCCGCGCCAGCACCACGTCCGCCGAGCGCTCTTCGGTTGCGAGAAACTCCTCGCTGCTCCCTGTGTAGCGGATCTTTCCGTTCACCAGGATCGCGACCCGGTGGCAAAGCATCTCCACGTCGGAGAGGATGTGCGTGTTCATGAAGATGGTCTTGCCTGCGCCGTTCAGACGCAGGATCAGGTCTCGGATCTCCTTGCGCCCGATTGGATCCAGGCCGCTCATCGGTTCGTCCAGGAAGACGATGTCGGGATCGTGCACGATGGCCTGGGCGATGCCGATGCGCTGCAGCATGCCCTTCGAGTAGGTACGCAACCGGGCCTGGCCAGCGTGGGCCAGTCCGACCTGCTCCAGCAGCATTGCCACGCGCTCGGGACGCTCCTTCGCCGGAACCCCCGAGACCCTGGCGTAGAAGTTCAGGAACTCCGTCCCGGTGAGAAAGTCGTAGAAGTAGGGGTTCTCGGGAAGGAAGCCCACGTGCTTGCGAAACTCGTTCTCGCGAATGTCGTGACCGAGAATGGTCGCGCTCCCTCCCTGGGCGTGGATCAGACCCATCAGGATCTTGAGGGTGGTGGTCTTCCCAGCGCCGTTGGGGCCGACGAAGCCGAAGATTTCGCCCTGCTGGACGCTGAACGAGATTCCGTGCAGGACGCGCTTTCGCACCAGGCCGAAGCCCGGCCGGAAATCTTTGACGATGTTCTCGACCTTGACGACGTCCGTGGACGACTCCGCCATCACGATGATCCCTCCGATCGATCTGAAGCCACACCCTTCGCGCGCCAGCCATCCCTCGCTGCGCGATCCTCACCGGAGAAGTGCGGCCGGTAACGTCTCCCGTAGTAGCTCGAGACGATCTCGCCGCTCTCTTCGCTGAGGACCCACTCCCAGTCGTGGAGCTCGGGGGGAAGCTGCGCGAGGACCGGGTGGGGGCCCTTCACGAGATCCCCCACGGCACGGATGTCCTCGCCGTGCCCCTTGCGATAGGCCTCGCGGGCGGCATCGAGGAATCGCGCCCGCCGCTCGGTCTCGATCTCGTCGAGCATCTTCTCGTACTCGGCTCTCGCATAGGGATCATCGGTATCGGTCAGAAGCCTTCGGATCATCCCTGCCGCCACCTCGAGCCCTCCCTTGCCGGCGCGAAGCCGTGCAGCCAGGCCCCCCAGGTAGCGGGGAGAGCCCTCGATCTTCGCCGCCTCCTCGAGCCAGTGGGCGGCGGGTTCGTTCTCCTCCAGGTAGTAGAAGTGGTTGAATCCCAGGTAGAAGCGGTTCCGCCACTCCTTGGGGTGGTATGGGAGGGAACGCTCGAGCAGGCGGTTGGCCTGCCGGACGTCCTCCTCGCTCCCCGTCAGCCAGATGGCCGCGAATCGATACGGATGGCCGACCCAGGGGTCCACGGTGGTGACCACGTCGATGAAGCGACCGAGCAGGGTCCCCTCGTCTTCGGGCCGCATCGAGCCGCCGACGATCTGCACCGCCTGGAGCCAGTAGTAGTCGGCCATCACCCCGTGAAATCCTACCGACGAGAGCTTGGCCACCTCTGGCCGCGGCACGAAGGGGTCCCCGAGCTCGGCTCGGCTCCTGATGGGAATCTGACCGTGAACGAGTGCGGTGCCGAAAGCTGCGACCGTCAGGATGGCGACTGTGAAGAGACGAGACCGATTCACGCGGTGGCTCTCCCATGCCACGGCAGGGCGCAAGCAGAGTGCACCCGGCGGTAGTATGTTCGGGTTGTCTGGGTGGATTTCTCGGATCGAGAGGGCCCCGACTTTAGTGGTTACGAAGGATTCGCTCCCCCTCGGATCTCCCGCCAGAAAGCGAAACGCCCGCGGCGATCGCCACGGGCGTCCCGGCGCGCAATGTCTCGCGGCTCAGTAGTCGTCGGCGTTGGGGAAGCCGCAGGCGCCGGTGGCCGGCACCTGGGCGACTGTGTTCAGATGGATCGCACAGGTGTGGGGATCGAACGGCACCTGGAGACCCGCGATCTTGCTCGGCAGCGTGTTCCCCGCGGTGTCCGGCTGCACGTAGAGAAAGACGGAGACGAAGCCATCGCCATCGGTATCTCCATAGGCGGCCGCGGTGAAGTAGGGGCCGTTGGGACTAACGTTTACGGCGTTGGTATCGTAGTCGAAGTAGGTGGGGCCTTCGGGCGTCCAGCCGAGAAGGTCGAATCCTGTTCCGGGAACCACCGCGAAGCTCCCGCCGCCCGCCGGCCAGTTCGCCTTGTCCGCGCAGGGGTAGCCCGGAAGCCCCGGTGAGGAATCGGCGTCGATGTACCCTCCCGCCTCGTGGAAGTGGGCCAGCTGCGTCGTGCGAAGCGCCGCCAGGTTTGAAAAGGCCTCGGACCGCTTCGAACGGAGAGTGTAGAGCCGAAAGCTGGCAATCGCGGTGGCCGAGAGAATCCCGATCAGCGCTACCGCGACCATCAGCTCGATCAATGTGAACCCGCCGCTGCGTCGCTTGGCTTGCCGCATCGCGTTCATCTCGAGTTCCCCCAGGCGGTGAGAAAGGAGGCGGGAGGGCCGTAGCCCTCCCGCCCTTCAGGTTGGTGTTCGGTCTAGAAGAACTGCTGGCCGTCCTGCGCGCGGCAGGGACCGGTCGTATTGAGCAGGTCCTGGCCGAGCGTCACACCGTTGTAGACACCGGTGGGCGCGCAGGCGCCCTGCACCGGAGGGGCGTTGCCGGCTGCCGCACCAGGTACGGCATGGATGTAGCCCCAGGCGTTTTGCACGCCATCGCTGTCGATGTCCGAGAGACCCTCGACGGTGTAGGAGGTGCAGGGGGTTCCCGCGGCCGGGCAGGCGCCAGCGCCGGGGGAGACGGTCACGCTGTAGTTGTAATACACCTCACCCTCAGGGAACCAGCCCATGGTGTCGAAGCCCGGGGTCACCGCCAGCCAGTTCTGCTTGTCTCCCGAGAGGAGGCCGCCGGGGGCCAGCGCGGCGCCCACGTAGGTCGCGTACTCGGCAGCGTAGGACTCCTCGGCCGTGCGGATCGCCGCGATGTTGGTCTTGCCCTCGCCTACGCGGGAGCGGAGCTGGAAGCGCAGGAAGTTGGGAATGGCGATTGCCGCCAGAATCCCGATGATGGCGACAACGATCATCAGCTCGATGAGCGTAAAGCCGCCGTTTCGCGTGTGAAGCTTACGCATGTCTCTGACTCTCCTGATTTCGAGCGACGTATCTCGGCGGAACGACTTGCTCCCCGGGACTCCACCAGATTTCGGCTCGGCGGCTGCGCTCGGATCGGCGTTCGCCAGGACGAAAAGCAACTGACGTGCCAACGAACCCCACTTGGCCGCATTGATCGGCAGATCGCGGCGTTGACCTGAGCGCCCAGAGGCTTTCTCCAAGATCGAGGTCCCGTGGAAAGAAACCACAGGACCGAGTTCCCGGGGGCTCGGAGTGACGAAATCCGGCGCCCTGAGGACGGAGTCCGTCACTCCGGCTGAAGCGGTGTGGGAATTCGGCCGCCCCTCTCCTGCCGCCAGGCCCCGGCCGCAGGATTGACAGCCGCAGCGAGCACCGGTTAGGCTCGTTCGCTTCGCTCCCATCGTCTAGTGGCCTAGGACGCGGCCCTCTCAAGGCTGAAACACGGGTTCGACTCCCGTTGGGAGCGCCAGGAAAACCAACTACTTACAGGTTTTCCATTGAGCTTTTCGTGTCCGCACAATGTCCGCGCATCGTTCGCGGGCGCGCGAGCGGTGACCACGGGTGTAGGAGCAGCGGAGGCACTCGGCAGTCCGACGCGTCCGCGGCAACGACTCAGGTTGGTGTCGAGTTCTCCCCGCCCGTGAATCCAATGTCGCCCCGGTCGGCGCTCCCGTAGAAGCGCTCCGGAGGGGGGCCGCCTCTAGCCGTGGCGCGGCAGGCGGCCAAAGGAAGAACTCGCGATCAGGCGATATACTCTCCAGCCATGAGGTACAAGATCGCGCTTCACGAGTCCGAGGAGGGGTTCAGCGTTTCCGTTCCCGGTCTGCCCGGCTGCTGGTCGCAAGGCGAGACCGAGGAGGAGGCACTGCACAACATCCAGGACGCGATCCAGGAGTATCTGGCCGCGATCGACGAGCTCCTCGAGGACGCCACGGTTCGCGAAGTCGACGTCGCGGTCTGAGCCTTGCCCAAGATCCCGGGCGTTCCGCACCAGAAGGCCATTCGCGCACTCGAGAAGGCTGGCTTCCGCGTGCTTCGCCAGGGCAAGCACGTGGTGATGACCGATGGGACGCGCATCCTCACGATCCCCCGAGCGAACCCGATCAACGCCTACACGATGGGCGGGATCGTGCGCGACGCCGGGCTCACGAGCGAGGAGTTCCGCAAGCTCCTGTAGCCGTGGGGCGGCGGCGGGTTGTGCGCGTCAGCAACCGAGTTCGATTGGAGACGGGGAGCGTGGGGCCATGCGCACACGTGGGGCGTGAGTACGCCGGAGGGTAATCAGTACCCGTCGTACTGCTGCCAGCGGCCTGTGCGACTGCTGTAGCCGTAAACGTCGTTGAACCAGAACCGAGGATCGACTCGCGGATCACGCACGCGTAGCAGGTAGGCTGCGCCATCAACCGAGTTCGGCCGAGATCTCCTTCGCATCCACGAGGGAGGTATTCAGGACGCCTTGGACGTAGCCGGCACCTGCCCCCGAATCGCGAAGGTGCTCCGACAGCGCGTCGAAGAACGGGGTGCCGAAGACCTTCTCGGACGTCCTCCGGTAGCTGGATGCGGTGGGCTCTCCTCGATCGAAGAGAGCCTCGCGGATCGTGGAGAACTGCTTGCCGAAGTTCGTGGCAACCGGATAGATCGCCTTCCGCTCCAACTTGAGCGCGGGCCGGTGGGTCTCTCGTGCATACTGGCTTATCTGCTCGAACACGGTGATGGGCGATATCATGAAACGCCGTGCCACCGCCTTGAGGTGGTTGATGATGGACCCCGGCTTGGCCTTATGTGACAGGACTTCGTACTCGGCGGCCGCGCACTCGGGGGGGAACAGCAGCGTCGCCGCGAACGCATCGGCGAAGTCCTCGGCTTCTTCCCCACCCAGGCTGGGGCTGAGGACGTGACCGAGTTCATGGGCCATCCAGAACTTGAAGTCGTGCGTCTTGCTATCGAGGTTGAGGTAGATCCACGTCGTCCCGGACTCCGGGAGGTGGATGTGGAGAGCGTTCTCGTGCGCCTCCCGGTGACCCCAGAACACCGGAATCAGCACGACGGAGAACCTCTCGAAGTGTGCGATCAGGTCGCCGAAGTCGATGGGGGCCGCCTGAGGAACGCCAATCTTCTCGCGCAGGTCGCACGCGACCCGCTCGAGGTACTCGTAGTCGAGGCTCGGTTCCCGCAACGCCGGCGGATCGGTTAGTGGCGCTCGAGGCAGGTAGGGCAGCAGCCGCGTAAGCAACCTCCCCATGCGCTTGGCGCGAGCGACGTGCGCCTCGGTCGTCTTGCGAGGCCCCTTCTTGCGGAAGGCCACGACCGGCTCGCCGGGAACGGTCTCCGCAACCAGCTCCTCGTAAGGCAGGCCGACAGCCAAGGCGACCTTCAGCAGCTTGTCGGGCCGCGGGAAGGACTCACCCCGGAACCACTTGGACACCGCCGCACGGGTGACGCCGATCTCCCTCGCCAGCGTCGCCTGCGAGAGCCCGTGGGTTGCGAGGGCGCGGTCCAGCCTTGCCAGATTGAGTGAGCGGGCCACCAAAGAAGCCTAGCCGCTTGTCAACTTTTGTCAACTATCGGTCGTCGCAGAAACCCGCAGCTCTCGGTCTGATTCGTGTCCGCCGTGCCGGTATTGGACTGTCCCCAGCAGCCCGCTCCTGGTTATCGGCCCTCGTTCGCCTCGCTGGCCAGACGCGCCTTCCGCTTCTTCTCGCGTCGTCGGGCTTTCTCCGCCTCTTCGAGGCGGACCTTCTGCTCGATCGAGTGCACGACGTCGGGGCGCTCCTTGCCGAACCGCTTGAGGTACAGGTGCCCGATGTACTCCCGAAGCGGCAGCTTCCACGGCTCCTGGTCATGGTTGTCCAGCTTGCCGAGTGTTCGTGGATTCATCCCCAGCTCACGCGCCATCTGGATCTGGGCATGGGAGAGCCGGTGGCGCTTGCGGGCGTCGATCCAGGCCTGCAGCTTCTGATTCGGCTTCTTCTCGGCCATCCTCAGCCTCGACCACGAGCCGCGCGCCCTGAACGGCGCTTGCCTTTCTTCCGTCTCTTTCGCTTGCTCTCACTCCCACCCTTCGAGCCGGCGGCACTCGCCTGCCCGGAGGATCTCGGCCGCTGGCCCGGGTTCGGTGTCGAGGGTGGATTCGCCTCGAGTGTCACCAGGACCGATTCGTCCGCGCCCAGCGGCAGCAGCATCGGCCTCTCGATGACCTCGGCCTCGGAGCTGTCCTGATGGATCACCTGCCGCACGACGCGATCGGTCACGTCGGACAGGTAGGTCCGCAAGGTCTCCGAGATCTCCTGGAACTCGGGCCACAGGGTCTCGTCGACGAACCGCCTCGACACCTTCGCCATGACCGTGGTGTAGCGCTGGCCGCTGTAGCGGTAAGGCCGGATCCCGTAGCGCCGGAGCAGGGCGACGAAGACCTTGCGAGACCACATGTCCGCCATGGAGAAGCGATACTCGACCGGCGGATCGTCCTTCTCCCAGAGCTTCAGCCGTTCGAGAATGCGGTCCCTGGCTCGCTCTGCAGCGACCTTCTCACCCTCGGTGATGGCACCGGAGAAGAGCGCTTCGATCAGCCGCAGCTTGTGGATGAGCCTCGCTTCATCCATGCGTCAGAGCCAGTCCTCCGCGCGCAGGCCCTTCACGCGCTCGAAGTGCTTTCGGTTGTGCGTGACCAGGGTCAGTCCGCGCGAGAGCGCGTGCGCGGCGACCATCGTGTCCTCGACCCCGATCGGGACGCCCTCGTCGAGGAGCACCGCCGCCAGGCGGCCGTAGCGACGGGCCGCCTCGAGGTCATAGGGGAGCACCTCGAGGCCCGAGTAGAGGCCTTCGAGCTCGCGCCGCAGCTTGCGAGATCCTCGCCGTGCGACGCCAAGCTCGAGCTCACCTGCTACGACGGAGCTCGTGCACACCTCCGAGGGTGAGCGGCGGCGCAGCTCGTCCGCCACGCCCCCCTGTCCTCGCAGCGCGAAGCTGATCGTGTCGGTATCGAGCAGGAACCGCACTCAACGACCGAAGCGGTCCCGCGCCTCGCGAAGGGGGGTCCGCTCGGGAGCCTCGGGGAAGTCCGGGCAGCTCCCGAGCGCCGCGAGGAACGCCTCCGGCCACTCGTCGAGGGGCTCGAGGATCACGCGGCTGCCTTCGCGCCAAACCCTCACCTCACCCTGGTCCTCTTCGAAGCGCACCTCCTTCGGGAGCCGGACCGCCTGGCTGCGCCCGGTCCGGAAGATCTTGGCGCGGAGCTCCCGCTCGCGAGGCTCCATCGGCTTCGGCTTGGTCATGGCTTGATACGTACCACGGTATCTACCAGATGGCAAGCGCGCCGCCGCCCGAGCCGTCCTTCTCCACCTTTTCGGCGCGGTTTTTCTGCCCCTCTTGGCACGAGGCTGAGGCGTCGCTGCCACAGTCGACCCGGGCCGGACTCCCTGGGCAGGGGCCGCGAGCGACCGCCAATGTCCGCGCAATGTCCGCGGCGAAAAAGCCCTTCCGCAACCCCTCGAATCTGCTATGCTTTTAGCCTCGCACACAGGTTCGACTCCCGTTGGGAGCGCCACGCAGCCGGATGGAGCCACGAGGGATTTGCCCGAATTCGCTTTCGCCTTCCTGGACTGCGAGTTCGGCGGTCTCGATCCCGAGCTTCACGACATCACCGAGATCGGCGTGATCGTCACGGACTACCGGCTGGTGGAGTGCGCGACCGGTGAGTGGAAGGTGATCGGCCGCCCCGATCGCATCACCCCCGAGGCCGCCGAGATGTTCGGCTACGACCCCAAGGTGTGGGAAGAGCACGGGATCCCCCTGCGCCAGGCCCTGACCGAGTTCGCGGCGCTGCTGCCGAGGGGAAAAACCGTCGTCCCCGCCGGCCAGAACGTGCGCATGGATGTGCAGTTCCTGGAGCGGGGCTACAAGAGCTGCGAGATCCCCTACCCCTTCGACTACCACGTCATCGATCTGGCGACGCTCTACTATTCCTGGTCGCTGGTGGCGGGCGAGACGGTGCCCGCGCTCTCGCTTCGCCAGGCGGCTCTCAACGCCGGTCTCGGCGACGGTCCGGTCGCTCACCGCGCCCTGGCCGACGCGCGGCTCACCCTCGAGACCTACCGCCACTACATCGGGCGCCTCGCGCCTCGCCCCCTTCCCGACGCGGCTATCGGGTCCGTGCCGGACCCGAGCCCGACGAAGACGGACTGAGCCGGCCACGCCACTTCTCGACCGCCGCGAAATCGATCCGGCCGAGCAGAGGGAGCAGCCAGCGGGCGAGGAGGCTCCCCGGACGAAAGGTCAGAGCCGAGCCGAAGTCGATCAGGATCGGGTCGCCGTCCTCACCGACCAGCACGTTGCTCCGGTGGCGCAGGTCGAGATGGGCGACACCGCGCCGGTGCATGTCGCGAAGCGCCGTCTCCAGCCGCCCCAGGAATTCAGGTGGGACCCGTCCCGCCAGCTTTCGCGACATACGTCGCCCAGGACGGTACTCGACGGCGAAGGCCAGGGAATCGATGGACCCGAGGAAACGCGGCACTGACGGCAGGCCATCGAGGGCTCGCAGGGCCCGGATCTCCCGGGCGGTGATCCAGCGCCCGATGGTGGTGCGCACCCAGGCGTCACGGGGCGCGAAGTCCTTGACCACGAGCTGGCGGCCGTCGACCTCGACCAGCAGCACGTCCGGATTGCGGGAATTGCCGCGGTTGAGCACGGCGGTCGTGTGCCTGGCCAGCTCTCCGCGGGAAATCGCGGGGTAGGTCGGTGTGTCGGTCATGGTCCGGTCGAAGTGGTCAGGAGCACCCGGTGGAGGTCCCTGGGTGGAGGGTGCCGGAGTTTCTCCTCCACGAAAAGGGCGATCACCAGGTCCGGGCTCTCGGCGTCGATGGCCGAGAAGTCGAGGCTGCCGGACGAGTGGAGAAAGACGATCCTCTCGAAGTGCTCTGCGATGATCGGCATCAGCGCGTAGCCGAAGGAGTCGTGGACCATCACAGCCGTGGGGAGCTCGCTTCTTCCCGTCTCCATCACCAGCCGCTTCTTTCGGTGGCCGTCCCAGCTCGGATCGATGGGAGGTGTCCCTTCGGTCGGTCGCGCGACGAAACCGTCGCGTGGCGCGAGCGCGTAACGCTCCTCGGGGAAGCGCAACCCGTAGATCGAGAGGAGGCTGGAGAGATTCCCACCGTACGCGTCGACGACCCTGCGGACCTCGAAACTCTCCAGAGATGGCTCGGAAACCTGCGGGAATCGCGCGCTGACCCGCTTCAGGATGGCTCGCGCGCCAAAAAATGCCCCGAGTTGGTTCCAGTGCGTGTCGGTACGGTGGTACACGCGATGGGTCGCCTTCGCCTCCAGCAGCACGGGGCGCAGGTCGATGAAGTCGACGCCCACCTCCGGTCCGAGCTGCCTCGAGAGAAGATCGCCGCCGCAGACGGGATTCCTCGGCCGGGCCGCCGTTTCCGGAAAGTACTCCGGGTACAGGGTGTGCTTGTTCGGGGCCAGCGACCAGATGAAGGCGATGCCGCTCCGTTCGAGCCAGTCCTGGCGGCTCCTCCCCAGCTCCTGCCAGCTCCGCAGCTCCTCATCCCGAAGCTGCACACAATGCGAGTTCGCCAGATCGGATTCCTTGCCCTGGTAGAGCCAGTCGTCACGACCGATCGCGATTCCCGCCTGCGTCCTGTCGTACACCCACTCCACCTGCTTCGCGGTGCGGATCAGCCAGCTCCGGAAGCCGAAGTGATCGTCGAAATAGCCTTCGAATCGACCTGGGAAGGATCGGATGATCTCCGCATTCCATGACCACTCGGGCCTCTTCGCCAGGTCGCGGTTCTCCGCATTCAGACGGTCGTCGACACCGAAGATCATTCCGATCCCCGGAAGCAGCAGGATGACCAGGAACACCGCACCGTGCAGGAGGTTCCTGCTGTGCTGCTTGCCGTGAAGCTCGGAGGTCGGAGCATCCATCGCACTAAAACCGGAAGTAGATGAACGGGTTGTAGGTCTGATTCGCCAGCCTGACGGCACAGACCATCAGAACCGCAGCGATTCCAGCCGTGGAGGCCGCCGTGGCGAAGTCGAAGCGAAGTCGGCGGCTCACGCCAGCGAGCCAGGGTGTCGAGGCGATCAGCCCCACCAGGAAGGCCGCCAGGGTCTCTCCGTCGGCGTAGTCGACGATGTAGCCCGCAGTCCCCGCGGCGGCGCCCAGGCCCACGATCGCGGAGAGGTATCCCACGGCGTGCGTCAGCGTCTCGGCGCGGAAGAAGACCCAACCCACCATCACCGCCAACAGACAGTAGCCGTGGGCGAGGGGCGCGGAGGCGGCACGCAGCGCGCGACCCAGCCCCAGGCGCTCCAGGATCAGGAAACCGCCGTGGAAGAGCCCCCAGACCACGAAGCTCCAGCTGGCTCCGTGCCACAGCCCGCACAGCAGGAAGACCACGAGCAGATTCCGGTAGGTGCGCCCGACGCCGCGACGGCTCCCTCCCAGGGGGATGTAGAGGTAGTCCCGAAACCAGTTCGAGAGCGAAATGTGCCAGCGACGCCAGAACTCGGTGATCGAGGTGGCAACGTAGGGATAGTTGAAGTTCTCCGGAATCCGGAAGCCAAACATCCGACCCAGCCCGATGGCCATGTCGGAGTAGCCGGAGAAGTCGAAGTAGATCTGGAGCGTGTAGCAGGCCGCCCCGAACCAGGCGACGCTCGCGGAGAGCTCAACGGGGGGCAGAGCGAAGATCCGATCGGCGGGCGCCGCCAGGGTGTTCGCGATCAACACCTTCTTTCCCAGGCCGATGGTGAACCGGCGAACCCCCTCCCCAAAGCCTTCGGCGTCGAGGATGCGGCGCTCGATCTGGGCCGCGATTTCGCGGTAGCGCACGATCGGCCCCGCAATCAACTGCGGGAAGAGAGAGATGAAAAGCGCCAGCTTCACGGGATTCCGCTGCGCTTCCGTCTTGCCCCGGTACACGTCGATGACGTAGGAGAGCGCCTGGAAGGTGAAGAAGGAGATGCCTATCGGAAGGTGCACCGGCGAGATCTCGAGCGCGCCGAAGCCGAGGAGGCCCCACAGCGCGCTTGCGTTCTCGGCGAGGAAGCCGGCGTATTTGAACCACGCCAGAAGACCGAGATTTGCGGTCACGGCCACCACCAGGATCCCGCGGCGGACCTGGGGGCGCTGGGCCCTTCGAAGCGCCAGGCCCGCCAGATAGTTGACCCCGATCGACGCCAGCATCAGCAAGACGAAGACCGTCTCTCCCCAGGCGTAGAAGAAGAGGCTCGCGAGGAGCAGGGTCGTGTTCCGAAAGCGCGCAGGGGTGAGGACGTTCAAGAGCAGAACGGTGGGGAGGAACAAGAACAAGAATGTGAGCGAGCTGAAGGCCATGGCTGGCATTGCCGTGTCGGCAGGAGTTCACGGCGCCTTTCGACCCCCCCGCGGGCCTTCTTGAGGCCTGGCCCGGGGGCGGGTTCCCGGGGCGCCGGAGGCACGGCAAGCGCCGGAGAGGCGCTCGGCCAGGCGAAGCTGAGGGAAGGTCGAGAAGGAGGGGTACCGACGCCGGAGAAGGGAGATCAGCTCTCGTCGGAGGGGCGCTGGATGCTGCGCTGGAGGAGCTTCCAGAGCCTCTGGCGCAGCTCTTCCTTGAACAGAGGGTCCGCTGCGATTGGATGCCCATCGGCCTCCAGGAATTCCTGGAGCTCCTCGGTCGTGAACTCTGCCGCAATCTCTTCAATCACTTCACGCTCCCGCAGGCCACTCTCTTCTCTTCGCTCCATCGCACCACCGGCCGCGTGCTCCCCCCGCTTTCCCCACCAGGCCATGGGCCTCCCTCGAATCCGGTCGCCAAGACCGGCCTCCTGGCCTCACGTCCCGACTGCCGCCGAATCGAGCTCCCCGGCCTCTACCAGTAACCGTTTGACCCGGTAGAGCCCCGAGCGGATCGCGTCGCTGGACCGCATGGTGCGCCTCGAAATTTCGCGAATCGGCAGATCCTCCACGTGACGTAAGAAGAAGACTTCCGCCTGCCAATCGCTCAGGGACTGGAGGCGGGCGTCGATCACCCGCGCGTAGCGACGCATCGCCAGCTGGTCCTCCGGCGTACAAGACCAGGCGGGCGAAGCCGCCGTGAGGGCTTCGAGACCCGCGCGCTCCATGCGCTCCCCCTGGATCCGAAGTCTTCGCAGGTGACTGTGGATCGTGTTCTTCGCGATCCCGTAGATCCAGCCCAGAGGCGTGGATCGCCCCGAGTAGCCGTCGATCGAACGAAAGACCGCTGTGAAGGTTTCCTGGGTAAGTTCCTCGGCGTCCGCATGATTCCGGACGCGCAAGTAGATGAAGTTGTAGATCCGCTGGAAGTAGCGGTCGTAGATCAGGTTGAAGTGGGGCTCACTCCCCCCGCGAATCCGCTCGAACAGCTCCTCGTCGCCGAGTGCGGTGGAAGGCACTTCGGAACCAGAGCGGTTCCCGAGCGTAGGTTGGGGCAACGCGCGATCTCCTCGCAACGCTCCCCTTCCCAGGATGGGGATCTACATCAGATAGGTGGCCGGAATTGGCGAGATGTGGCGAGAAAAGTCCTTCCCTCGGGGAAGGAAAGGAGACCCAATGGTCGATCCGAGAAGCTCAGGCGCCCAGAACCTCCTGTAGATCCGGTGCGGCCCGGGCGATCGCTTGTCGCATCCGGTAGAGATTCGCCTTCACGGCATCTTCCGACTTGCCCAGAGCACCCGCGATGGAGCGGATCGATTGCCTGCGCAGGTGTTTCAGATGAAAGATTCGCCTCTGCAGCGGTGTCAGCTGATTCTGGACCACCGCCTCGCACTGCTCCAGCATTCGGCGTGCATCGACGACGCGATCCGCGGAAACGTCTTGGGCGGCGATCCCCGGTTCGGTCTCGGTGTCGATGACTTCGAATCGCGGGCGGGGCCTACGGAAGCGCCGGTTCACCTTGTTTCGCGTGATCCCGAAGATCCAGATCAGCAGGCGCGACTCCCCGGCATAGGTGTGCAGCGCATCGAAGACCGTCATGAAGACTTCCTGGGTCACGTCCTCGGCTTCACCCGGATCACCGAGCCGCTTCAAAGCGAAGCGATACACGCGGGGAAAGTAGACCCGATAGAGCAGGTCGAAGTGCTCGCGGCTGCCGGATAGGATCTCCCGGACCAGCTCGGCGTCGCTCTCCCAAGGCGCGTCGCCGGGACTCCACTCGCGAGTCGTGAAGCTTCTCTCGTCGCGAGCCGGCTTGCACTGGGGCGTCTGGAACAGAAGCGACCGTTTCGGGGCCGCAGGCGTCCTTCGGGCGATGCGGGGGGTATTCATCCTCACGCTGGCGGGTGCTCCCTGGCGTCCGCGACCTCTCCATCGCGTGGTTCTGGCTTCTCTCAAGGTGGGGACCGAAGTCCCGCCCCGCTCACAAGCAAACTCTGTGCCAGGAAATCGAGGAAACGGTAGCTCGAGGGTAATCCCATCGAATCTATAGGGGATTTCCTGATTTCACCCGATCCGGGATGACCGCGAACGATCCTGCGTCGGAGGAAAAAATTTGCCTTTTCTGAGACACGTGCTTCCTAGACAGTCACCGGCGCTCGTGTCAGCGAGGCGGGGGCGCGGGACCGGAGAGGGTGCTCTCGACGAAGCTGCGGAGAGCCTGCCGGCCGCTCTCGGCATTGCCCTGGGGATCGAAACGGACCGCAAAGCCCGCCACGGGACGTGTCTGGTGGCGGGTGACACTGCCCCGCATTCGCAGAATGGCCGGATCTCCGGGCAGCTCGAGCAGCACCATGGCGTTCGCTCCGACGGGCGGATGGATGGGCGAGACCAAGAACACGCCACCCTCAGCGAGATCGGTGGTGTACAGAAAGACGTGCCGCTCCGCATCTTCGTAGGAGGCCCCGATGCGCGAGCGAGCCCTGGGGGCGGAGCGCCGCTCCGACCCGGGCAATCCGCCAGCCCTCTCTACAGCTTTCCGGGTACGATCCACCAGGTTCCCTCGACCCGCTCCCAACGATCCTCGCGATCGATACGGGTCTTCCAGAAGCGAAGCGGGAGGCCGTTCTGTCCCACGATCCGGGTCGTCACGCGAGCGGATCCCGGCCCTTCGACGACGAATTCGACGACATCGAGGCTGAGGGGTCGGTTCTGCTCGAAATGGGACACCTCCATCGCATCGGCGAGATCCGCGTAGTAGTCGGAGAAGGAGGTCTCGCTGCGAAAGTAGTCGCGGAGAAACTCATCGCGGAAGGTAGCCAGCGTGTTGAAGCGCCGTCGCGCCAGGCGCGAATAGAAGAAGACGGCGCGCTCGTAGAAATCGACCACCGCTTCGCTGTCGACCACCTCGACACCATAGGAGGGATCCCCCCGAGGGGCTGCATCTCCCCCGCCGAAGGGCCAGAGCCCTCTCACCGAAGAGCAGCCTGCTCCCGGACCGATCAGCACGGCGAGTGTCAGAGCGAGCGCGGCTCTCACTTGCTGCGAGTCCTCCCTGGCTTCCCCTTCTTCTTCGCCTTTCGGAGCTGAATGGTGGCCTGGGCCGCCGCCAGCCGCGCCACGGGCACTCGGAACGGGGAGCACGAGACGTAATCGAAGCCGAGACGGGTGCAGAATGCAATGCTCTTGGGATCCCCGCCGTGCTCCCCGCAAATGCCGATCTTGAGCTTGGGCTGGACCTTCCGGCCGCTCTCGGCCCCGATCCGCATCAGCGCGCCGATTCCCTCCTCGTCGATCGAGACGAAGGGATCTTCCTCCAGGATCCCGCTCTCGATGTAGTCGGGCAGGAACTTCCCGGCATCGTCTCGCGAGAGGGCGTAGGCGGTCTGGGTGAGATCGTTGGTACCGAAGGAGAAGAAATCTGCGCACTCGGCGATCTTCTCCGCGGTGAGCGCTGCCCTGGGCACCTCGATCATGGTTCCGACGGTCGGCCGCACCCGTGCCTTGGGGTGCTCCTTGCGTACCTTTCGAGTCTCCTCCTCCACCAGGGCGCGAAGGCGCTCGAGCTCTCCGACGTGGGCGACCAGCGGAATCATGATCTCCGGCTGCACCCGCCCCCCGGACTCGGAGACCTGGCAGGCCGCCTCGACGATCGCCCGGGCCTGCATCCGGTAGATCTCGGGGAAGCTGATGCCGAGGCGACAGCCCCGGTGACCCAGCATCGGGTTGACTTCCCGCAGCGCTTCGAGCTTCGCGCGAATCGTTGCGATGCCGGCACCCAAGGCGGACGCCACCTCGCGAATCTCCTCTTCACTGTCGGGAAGGAACTCGTGAAGGGGCGGATCAAGCAGACGGATGGTGACGGGCAAGCCGTCCATGGCTTCGAAGAGGCCGACGAAGTCACCGCGTTGCATGGGAAGCAGCTTGGTGAGCGCCCGCTCCCGTTCCATCGTGTCCGCGGCGAGAATCATCTCGCGGACCACGAGAATCCGGCTCGGCTCGAAGAACATGTGCTCGGTGCGGCAGAGGCCGATGCCCTCGGCCCCGAACTCCCGGGCGACGCGAGCGTCGTGGGGCGTGTCGGCGTTGGCGCGCACCTTGACCGCGCGGATCTCGTCCACCCACTTCATCAGCTCTTCGAAGCCAACGCCGAGCTTCGGAGTGACGGTGGGGATCTCTCCCAGCATCACCTCGCCGGTGCTTCCGTCGAGGGTGATGAAGTCACCGGCGCTCACCGCGTGTCCGTCCACCTCCATCACGCCAGCGGCGTAGTCGATGCGGAGCGCTCCGCATCCCGACACGCAGCACTTTCCCATGCCCCTTGCGACGACGGCCGCGTGGGAGGTCATGCCACCACGGGCGGTGAGGATCCCCTCGGCAGCGTGCATTCCGTGGATATCCTCGGGCGAGGTCTCGGTCCGCACCAGGATGACCTTGTCGCCCGCCTTCGCCCGGAGCTCCGCTTCATCGGCGTTGAACACCACCTTGCCGACCGCCGCGCCAGGAGATGCGGGCAGTCCCTTGGCCAACACGGTGCGCTCCACCGTCGGGTCGAGGGTGGGATGGAGCAGCTGGTCCAGCGACTCCGGGACAATCCGGCAGATCGCCTCCTCTCGGCTGATCAATCGCTCGCGCACCATGTCGCGGGCGATCTTCACCGCCGCCCGGGCCGTGCGCTTGCCGCGGCGGGTCTGCAACATCCAGAGCTTGTGGTTCTGGATGGTGAACTCGATGTCCTGCATTTCCTGGAAGTGCTTCTCGAGGCGTCTGTAGACGCTCACCAGCGCCTTGTAGGCCTGCGGCATCTCCTCCTCGAGGGTGGGGAGATGGGACTGATCCGCGCTGCGACTCGCCTTGTTGATCGGCTGAGGCGTGCGGGTCCCGGCGACCACGTCCTCGCCCTGGGCGTTCTTCAGATACTCGCCGTAGAAGACCTTCTCGCCGGTCGAAGGGTCTCGCGTGAAGGCGACACCGGTGGCGCAGTCGTCGCCCATGTTGCCGAACACCATGACCTGGACGGTGACCGCGGTGCCCCAGGCACCGGGGATGTCGTGGATCCGGCGGTAGCGAACCGCCCGGTCGTTCCCCCAGGAGCGAAACACCGCGCCGACGGCACCCCAGAGCTGGTCGCGGGGATCCTGGGGAAAACGCCGACCGGTGTACTCCTCGACGATCTTCAAGTAGTCGTCGACCAGGGCTCGCCAGTCCTCGCCAGCCAGCTCCGTGTCCTGGGCGACGCCCCGCGCGGTCTTCAGGGCCTCGAGGCGATCCTCGAAGCGATCGTTGGGAATTTCGAGCACGACATCGCCGTACATCTGGACCAGGCGGCGGTAGCTGTCGTAGGCGAAGCGATCGCCGGCGAGCCGCGCCAGACCGACCACCGTCTCGTCGTTCAGACCCAGGTTCAGGACCGTGTCCATCATGCCGGGCATCGAGATCCGGGCGCCGGAGCGAACCGAGACGAGGAGCGGGTCTGCCGGATCGCCGAATCGCCGGCCCAACAGCTTCTCGACCTTGGCCATGGCCGCCAGGGACTCCTTCTTGACGGCGCCGCTCAGCCGCCCTCCCGCCTTCTCGAACTCGCTACAGGCCTCGGTGGAAATGGTGAAGCCCGGCGGCACCGGGATGCCGAGGCGGGTCATCTCCGCGAGACCCGCACCCTTGCCTCCGAGCAGCTCGAGCATGCCCGTCCGGCCTTCGGCCTTCCCGTCCCCGAAAGAGAAGACCCGGCGCTTTTGCCGAGTCGCGGCCCCGGCTTTCTTCCTGCCGGTCGTACTGCCGCGAGTTCCTCGCGCTGTCCCCTGCTTCACCTCACGTCGTGCGGCCTTCTTGCGCGCCGTCAAAGCCCCTCCTCCAGTCTGCCCCTGATGTATTCCTCGAGCCCGCTCTGTGAAACGCGCTCCTGATCCATGCTGTCGCGCTCGCGAACCGTCACCTGCGAATCCGACTCCGATTCAAAATCGTATGTCACACACAAAGGTGTACCAATCTCATCCTGACGCCGGTAACGACGCCCGATGTTCCCGGATTCGTCGTAGAAGACGTTCCAGCGACGGCGCAGCGCCGCGGCGATCTTTCGCGCGGGCTCACCGATCTTCTTCGAGAGCGGGAGAACCGCGACCTTGATGGGTGCCACCACCGGGTGGAGATGCAGCACGGTCCGGCTCTCGCCGTTCTCGAGGAGTTCCTCCTCGTAGGCATTCGCCAGAAGGGCCAGCGCGGTCCGGTCCATCCCCACCGAGGTCTCCACCACCGCCGGCACGAAGCGCTCCTTGGTGGCCTCGTCCGTCACCGAGAGATCCTTGCCGGAAAACTCGCTGTGCTGGGTGAGGTCGAAGCTGCCTCGGTCATGGATCCCCTCGATCTCCTTCCACCCGAAGGGAAAGAGAAATTCCACGTCCACCGCCTGCTTGCAGTAGTGGGCGAGCTCATCGGCACCATGGGGGCGCGTGCGCAATCTGCTCTGGTCGAACCCGATTTCCCGGTGAAAGCGCAGCCGCCGTTCCAGCCAGTACTCGAACCATTTCCCGGTCTGACTCGGATGGCAGAAGAACTCGAGCTCGGCCTGCTCGAACTCCCGGGAGCGAAAGGTGAAATTGCGGGGGTTGATCTCGTTGCGAAAGGCCTTGCCGATCTGGGCGATGCCAAAGGGGATCTTCTGACGCGCCGAGTCCCGCACCCGCTTGAAGTCGGTGAAGATCGAGCCGCAGGTTTCGGCTCGAAGATAGGCCGTGGAAGCAGCGTCCTCGGAAGCCCCGATCTGGGTGCGCAGCATCAGGTTGAAGCTTCGCGGCGCGGTGAAGTCGTGCTCCGAGCTTCCCTGCCGCGACGGGCAGTGACCCGCCTCGTCGAGTTGGTCGGCCCGAAAGCGCTTCTTGCAGGCGCGGCAGTCCACCATGGGGTCTACAAAGTGCTCGACGTGTCCGGAGGCCTCCCAGGTCCGCGGGTGCGCGATGATGGCGCTGTCGATGCCCTCCACGTCCTCACGGTCGCGGACCGTGCGCTGCCACCAGAATTCCTTCAGGTTGTTCTTCAGCTCTACCCCGAGGGGACCATAGTCCCAGAAGCCGTTGATACCCCCGTAGATCTCACTCGACTGAAAGATGAAGCCGCGCCGGGCGCACAGGGAGACCAGGTCTTCCATGCCGACCGTGGGTGTGCTGCTCGTCTCGGCTTCGGATGTCATGGAGATTCCGCCGTTCTTGGGGCTGATTGCAGCGCTGCGCTTCGGAGCTTCCGGGCTGGGAGATCGGAGTTTCCCTTCGGCCCCCGGCAGTGTCAATCGGTGGAGAACACCCCCGGTCCGGCGATTGCGCCCCCGGGCAGCATTTTTTCGAGGAACGGCGCACTACGCAGATCGATCCCAACGTGGAAGTGCAGAAAACGCCCCACCAGGTGACGGGCCTCGGCGAGCGCGACTCCCCCGAGGGCCAGGCGGGCGAGGCGGTCCGGCGAAAGCTCGAGGCTCCTCTCCAGCGCCCGCAGCGTTCCCAGATGGATCGGCATCAGGTCCTGACCGGTTCCCGCACAGCCCTCGCACACCGGTCCGCCGTCGGCGATGTGAAATCCCACCCGGCTCCCCCTCGGACCGCTGCCCACCGACTCGTTGCAGCGGACGCAGCAGCGCAGCTCGGGGCGCAGGCCAACGGCGTCGAGCCCACGGATTTCCAGCAGGGTGCGCAGGCGGAGGTCCGGTCTCTCGTCGTCGAGAGTCCCGAGGGCCGCCAGGGCGAAACCGAAGATCCTCTTGGTGTCCGCCCGAGCGCCTCCCTCGGGCGCAAGGCGGTCGAGGAACTCGAGGAGATAGCAGCCCAGCGCAAATCGGGTGGGGTCGGTGCGCAGGGAGTGAAAGGTCCGGATCAGCCGCGCGTGCTCCAGACGTGCCATTCCGGCGATGCGACGCCGCTCCGCCTGAATCCGGAGGTGATTGAAGAGGTCCAGAGTTCCGGAGAAACGCTTGACGCTGCGGCGCGCTCCCTTTGCGATCGCCGTTAGCCGCCCCATCTCGGGGATCAGCAGATGAACGATCCGGTCCGACTCACCGAAATCGACGCTTCGCAGAATCAGGGCTTCGGTGTCGATCGCGGCCATCCGGGGAGACTAGCCCCTGGCCCCGCTATTCGCGTTGGGGAGCCTGGACCGGGCCGAGGGGTTGGGCGCCGGGAATCGCCGTCTCGGGAATGACGCCCCGTGAGATGGCGAGCTCGCGAACCGCGTCGGTCCGGACGCGCCCTGTCTCGGGCGCGTCCGAAGCCTCCGCGAGATCTCCCGGGCGAACTCCCGCCAGGGTCCACAGGATGGCCGCCCCGAGGGCGATCAGACACAGCAGGAGGAGGAATCCGGCGGTGGTGGAGAAGTTTGGGATTCGGCTCCTCTTCCCGCGCGGGTCCGGCTCCACCAGCATTCGGGTGACGGTGTCATCGGGGTCCAGCCCGATGGCGATGGAAACGGTACGGACGAAGCCACGGACGAACCCGTCGGGGTCTGCATCGAAGGCACCCGACTCGAGCCGCTCCAGGGAACGTCGCGGGATGCGCGTCAGGAGCGCGAGCTCTTCGAGACTGATCCCTCGAAGCGCTCGCTGGCGGGCGATATAGGCCCCGATCGAGCCTGAAGTGTCGTCGGCCCCGATCAGTGCAGACGTTTCAGGTAGTCCTCGGATCGCTTTCCCCATTGCCCGCTCGGCTCTTTCGCGGCGGCCGCCATCAGATGTTGGACCGCGCGCTCCCGGTTTCCAAGCGAGATGTAGATCTCGCCGATCCGATAGTTGGCCTCGGCCTCCGCCAGAGGCCCGGGCTCGAGAGCGATCACCTGCTCGAACCGCTCCAGGGCTCCGATCCGGTCTCCGGCCTCCTCGTCGAGGATGCCGAGCGCGAGAAAGCTCCGCCAGTGCTTCTCGTTGTATTCGAGTGCCGCCTCGAAGTTCTCGCGGGCATTCTTGTGCCGGCCGAGCTCGTACTCCGCCCAGCCCCGGTTGGTGAGCGCCTTCCACGGCACCGGAAAGGTGGGGTCGTCGAGGAGCTGATCGGCCAACGCGATCGCCTCCTCGTAGCGACCCAGCTCCACGTAGAGGGCCGATAGATTCAGCCGCGCCTGCTGGAAATCGGGTCGGACCTCGAGCGCCGTCAGCAGGTGGCTCTCCGCATCATCGAGCCGGCCCTGCTGGCGGTAGGCCTCGGCGATGGCCCAGTGAATCCAGGGATCTCGAGGGCTGATCTGCATCGCCGACCGCAGCTCGCGGATGCCAATCGCGAGCTTCCCCTGGCGCATGTACTCGATCCCGGCGTTGTAGTGGGTTCGCGCCTTGTTGTCCCGATCGAACTCGGCCTGCACGTCCGGTGTGGAGGCACAGCCGAGCACCGCGGCCAGGGCGAGCAGTATCGCGGACCCGATCAGTAGGCGGATGACGGAGTAGGCGGACTTCTGAATCATGGTTCACCTCGTATCCGGCTGCGGACTCCTCAGAAGGACGAGAGCAGCCGTCGAATCACACTCGGCTTGGAAGGGGCTTCGCCCCCGCCCTGCCGGCGTTTCACGAGCTTGAGGCGTCCCAGGGCCGCGCCCTTCGAAGCAGGGCGCGACTCCACGACGTCTGGACTCACCTCCTCCTCGGACGTGCTCGGAGAAGGACTGGGAGCGCTGTGGCGAAACTTGGTGAGCGAAATGGGAGGCGCGGAGTCGACGCCATCCGGCTCCTCGGCACGGACGCCGGGGAGATCGTCCTCGAAATCGGCCACCTCCTCGAGCAGGAGCACCTCGTCGCCCGGCGGCTCGGCCTCGACACCGCCGTCGGGCCCGGACGCCGGCGAAGGCGTAGCCGACACCGCCACAGTCTTCGGGTCCCGCTCGGGCTCCTCCGATGCCGGTGTCATCAGCTCGCGCCAGAGATTCAGGGCCCGGGACCGAGCCTCCTCCCCGGAGTCTGACTCGAGCTCGTCCTCATCGAAGAGAAAGCCCATGCTTTCACCGAACGAGAGCGCAGTGTCGACTCCGTTCGTCGAGGCGACGCTGTCCCGGAGAGACTCCTCGAAGCTGAAGAGGACCGCGACTCCGCTCCGAAGAGCGTGGATTCCTACCGTGACGTTGGGACGCCCGTCGATCTCGTCGTGGATCACGATGGCGGCCCGAGCCGGCTCCACCGGCACCTCCTCGATCGAAACCACCGGCGTGTTGAGCGAAAGACGCAGGCCGCGAAGCCGATCAGCCGAGAGATCCAGAGGCTCGCTTCTCAGGAGGAAGTACATGCCCTGCTATCGGCGAGGTGGCGTCCGGGCTTGAGGCTCTTTGGGGTGCAGGGGTCGAGCCGAAGCCCTCTCATTTCAAACGGTTTCGTCAACTGCGGGAGAAGCCCCCCAGCCGCCAGCCAAGACTTTCACCCCGCGCCGGGCTCACGCCCACACCGGCACCGCACTCGTCGAGATTCTCCAGAACTGCCCGGTCTACAACAACAACGAGTGGAAGGAGGTGGAAGACCGCAAGACGCGCCTGGAGGCGTCCCCGCTCGTGGTCTACCCCCCGAGCCCCGGGGCGTGCTTGGCGAGAGTCTCACCGATGTCGGCCGGGGAGATCGAGACGGCCACTCCCGCCTTCTCGAGGGCAGCGATCTTGTCGGCGGCCTTGCCCTTCCCGCCGGCGATGATGGCGCCGGCGTGGCCCATGCGCTTGCCCGGAGGAGCATTCTGGCCGGCGATGAAGGCAGCCACCGGCTTGGACATCTTTTCGGCGATGAATTCCGCCGCCGTCTCCTCGGCGGAGCCACCGATCTCGCCGATCATCACCACGGCCTTCGTCTCCGGATCGGCCTCGAAAAGTTCGAGGGCATCGACGAAGTTGGTGCCGACGACGGGATCACCCCCGATCCCGAGGCAGGTCGACTGGCCGATGCCGAGGCGCGAGAGCTGATCGACGGCTTCGTACGTGAGGGTTCCGGAGCGCGACACGACACCGACGGGTCCGGGCTTGGTGATCTGCGCGGGGAAGATCCCGATCCGGCACTGCTCGGGGGTCACCACCCCCGGGCAGTTCGGCCCGACCAGCCGCATCGGAGAATCGGCCAGCGCCACCTTCGCCTGCAGCATGTCGAGGGCGGGAATGCCCTCGGTGATGCAGACCGCCAGGTCGAGGCCCGCATCGGCGGCCTCGAGGATGGCGTCGGCGGCGCCCGGGGGAGGCACGAAGATCACCGACGCGTTCGCCCCCGTCTCCGCCACGGCCTGTTGCACCGTCTCGTAGACGGGAATGCCCTCGATCACCTGTCCACCCTTGCCCGGGTGGACTCCGGCGACCACCTGCGTCCCGTACTCGATGGAGAGGTTCGCGTGGAACTGGCCCATGCGGCCGAGGCCCTGTACCAGCAACTTGGTATTTCGATCACAGAGAATGGCCATTCCTAAGCTCCCGTTCCGCGCGCTGCCGCGACAGCTTTCTCGCCGGCGTCCTGAAGCGTCTCCGCCGCAATGATCTCCAGGCTGGATTCCGACAGAATTTTCTGGCCTTGCTCCGAGCGCGTGCCCTGGAGCCGCACCACCAGCGGCACCTGGATCCCGACCTCCTTGGCGGCGGCGACGACGCCTTCGGCAATCAGGTCACAGCGGACGATGCCCCCGAAGATGTTCACCAGGATCGCCTTCACATTCGCATCGCCGAGGATCAGCTTGAAGGCCTGGGCGATCTTTTCCTGGTCTGCGCCTCCGCCAGCGTCGAGGAAGTTGGCGGGATCACCTCCGCAGACCTTGATCATGTCCATGGTCGCCATGGCGAGGCCGGCGCCATTGACCATGCAGCCGATGTCTCCGTCGAGCCCGACGTAGGAGAGATCGATCTCCTTGGCCGCGCGCTCGCGGGGATCTTCCTCTTCCGGATCCCGCAGCTCGCGCAGCTCCGGGTGTCGGTAGAGGGCGCTGTCGTCGAAGTTCAGCTTCGCGTCCAGGGCGATCAGATCGCCGTTCTTGGTCACCACCAGGGGATTGATCTCGGCGAGGGACGCGTCCTTCTCGACGAAGAGCTTGTAGAGCCCGCGGAGAAAGCCGTCCAGCTGCTTCACCTGACCCGCGTCGAGCCCCAGTCCGAAGCCGATCTGGCGCACGTGAAAGCCGGAGAGGCCGAAGTTCGGGTCGACGTGAACGGTCTGGATCTTCTCCGGGGTGCTTGCCGCCACCTCCTCGATGTCCATGCCGCCTTCGGTGGACGCGATGATGGCGTGCTTCTCAGCGGCCCGGTCCAGGAGCATGCCGAGATACAGCTCCCGATCGACCTCGCTCCCCGCCTCGACGTAGACCTTGCGGACGACCTTGCCCTCAGGCCCCGTCTGGTGGGAGCGCAGGGTCATCCCGAGGATCTCGCCGGCCAGGGTCTTCACCTCGGAGGTCGACTTGGCGAGCTTGATCCCCCCCGCCTTGCCGCGCCCGCCGGCGTGAACCTGGGCCTTCACCACCATCACCGGCGCGCCGAGTGCGCGCGCCGCATCCTCCGCTTCCGCCGGAGTGGTCGCCACCTTTCCGGGCGGCACCGCAACGTTGTACTCCTGAAGGAGCGCCTTCGCCTGATACTCGTGAATGTTCATGTGGGTTCGACTTTGCTCGCCTGCGACGCACCAAACACCGGGATCACGGCCCACACCTGGGGCCGACCCGTTCGTTCAGAGCTGGGTCTGGTTGACCAGTCATCGGCGCTGGATTTAGCCGATTGTCGGCCTTCGGTCGAGTTTCAGAGCCGCGGGGAACAGCGGTAGACCCTATTGGCACCACCCGCAGTAGCGAGTTGGCGAGCGGTGCAGGTCCGTCACTGCGAGGTGAGAGTCTCCGCCTCTCGGCGGAGGGAACCGCGTTCCTCGGGATCGATCTCGGGTACGGCGAGCTGCTGACCCGGGTAGACCAGAGCTGGATCCTTGATCTGATCCCGGTTTGCCAGGTAGAGAGCCGGCCACAGCGTAGGATCTCCCACGGTAATCTTCGCGATCGCCCAGAGCGTCTCACCGGGACGCACCTCATGAATCCGCGCTCCGCTTTCGGCGGGTACGATGCCGGGGAGCACCGTGCAGAGCGCTGTGGCACCCAGCAGCCGTCGCAGTCTCACCGATCCGTCCTCGGCTTCACCACGCGGAGACCGAGCTCGTCGAGCTGTTCCTGATCGACGACCGTGGGTGCATTCATCAAGAGGTCCTGCCCGCGCTGGGTCTTGGGGAAGGCAATCACGTCCCTCAAGTTATCGACCCCAGCGAGCACCATCGCCAGCCGATCGTAGCCAAAGGCAAAGCCGCCGTGGGGCGGAGCACCGGTGTCGAGTGACTCCAGCAGGAAGCCGAAGCGATGCTCCATCTCCTCCTTGCCGTAGCCCAGGATTCCGAGGATCCGGCGCTGAACGTCCGACCGATGGTTCCGGAGACTTCCCGAGCCGAGCTCCACGCCGTTCAACACCACGTCGTAGTGGGTGGCCCGAACCCGTTCCGGATCCTCGTCGAGGAGCGGAAGGTCCTCCTCCATGGGGGCCACGAAGGGCATGTGCATGTAGGTGAGCTCGCCCTCCTCGTCTCGCTCGAAGATCGGGAAGTCCACGACGAAGAGGGGATCCCAGGTCCGACCATCGACGCGACCGAGTCTCTCGCCCAGATCCGTGCGGAGGCGCGAGAGAATCGCGTTGGCCCGGCCCGCCTGGTCGGCCTGGAAGAAGAGCACCGTGCCCGGCTTCGCCTCGGTTCGCTCGGCGATCACGGTCCGCTCGGACTCGGAGAGGAACTTCACGATGGGAGCCTGCCAGGTGCCGTCGGCGGTGATCCGAAGCCAGGCCAGTCCCCGAGCGCCGAGCTCCTTGCGGACGAAGCTCTCCAGACGATCGATTTCGCCGCGTGACAGCTCCTCGGCCTGGTGCACCGGCAAGCACTTGACGATTCCGCCACCCTCCACGGCGGCGCGGAAGGCGCGGAACTCGCTGTTGCGGAACACATCGCTGAGATCGACCAGCTCGAGCTGGATGCGCGTGTCGGGACGGTCGGATCCGAAGCGATCCATGGTCTCCTGGTAGGAGTAGCGGGGGAAGGGGCGGGGAAGCTCGACCCCGGCCGCATCCGCGCAGCTGCGAACCGTCGTCTCCTCGAGAACCTCGAGCACTTCGTCGACACCGACGAATGACATCTCCAGGTCGACCTGGGTGAACTCGAGCTGACGGTCCGCGCGCTGGTCCTCGTCCCGGAAACAGCGCGCGATCTGGAAGTATCGGTCGTACCCCCCGATCATCAGCAGCTGCTTCATGATCTGCGGGGACTGGGGCAACGCGTAGAAGGAGCCGTGCTGGCGCCGGCTCGGAACCAGGAAGTCCCGGGCTCCTTCGGGCGTCGCCTTGGCGAGCACGGGCGTCTCGATCTCGAGGAATCCGAGATCCGAGAGGCAGGCGCGGAAGGCCTGGTAGAGCCGATGGCGCAGCTCGAGGGCGCGCTGAAGCGGTGGCCGGCGCAGGTCGTGGATGCGGTGGCGCAAGCGCACCGACTCGTCGACACCGGGATCCTCCTCGATCGGGAAGGGCGGCGGCACGGCGGTGTTGAGAATGCGCAGCTCCTCGGCGAGGATCTCGACCTCGCCGGTCGGAAGATTCGGGTTCATCGTCTCTTCGGATCGACGCTGAACGGTGCCGCGCGCGAGCAGAACGAACTCGGACCGCAGCGCCTCGCTGCGAAGGTGCGCCTCCTGGGAAACGTCGGGTCGGAAGACCACCTGGACGAGACCAGTGCGATCGCGGAGGTCGACGAAGACCACCCCGCCGTGGTCGCGGCGCCGGTGCACCCAGCCGGTCACCACCACCTCACTACCGACGAGCTCCGAGATCACCTGGCCGCAATAGTGGCTGCGGCGAAGGGATCCCATCCCGTCGAGCTGCATCTGAAGCTGTACCGGACTCTCTGCCACTGCTGTCCCGTCAAGAAAAATCAAGTGAAAACGCGACGTTGCTTAGCAGAGGCGGCGAGGGTCAGCAAACTGCGGAGACGTTCAAGAGAGCTCGGTGGCCGAGCAGACGCGGTTGCGTCCCTTCGACTTGGCCCGGTACATGGCTTTGTCGGCGGAATCCAGCAGGGCCTCGCGGGTCCGACCGTGGGCGGGATAGGTGGAGACACCCACACTGCAGGTCAGGTTCAGCACCCGGTCCGGACCCGCCTCGAAGGCGGTCTCCGAGACGATTCGTCGAATCCGCTCGGCTATCTCGGTTCCGATCTCCTCGCCGGTGCCGACCAGGAGGATGGTGAACTCGTCGCCTCCGTAGCGCGCGAGGGTATCGACCTGCCGGACGCACTGCCCGAGGACCCGGGAGAGCTGCCGCAGCGCCTGGGATCCCACCAGATGGCCGTGGTTGTCGTTCACCAACTTGAAGCGGTCGAGATCCAGGAAGAGAACCGACAGCTCGCTCCCATAGCGCTCCGCGCGGCGGATCTCACGATCCATCGCCTCCAGCAGGTATCGCGCGTTGTAGATCTCGGTCACATCGTCGACGAGTGCCCGCTCCTTGGCGCGGTGGTAGTGCTCGGCATTTCGTAGCGAGAGGGAGGTGTGACCGGTGACGATCAGAGCCCTGTCGATCTCGTCCTCTCCGAAGGAACGCCCCTCAGGAAGGATCCAGAAGACGCCGCTCTCGCTCTCCTCGCCCCTCACCGGGAGGGCCAGCAGATCCCGGACCTCGATTCCAATCTCGCGCAGAGCATTGTGAATCGGCCCGCGATCCAGCAGGCGGACCTCGTCGATTTCGCCCCAATCGAGGCGCTTTCCACCGGCGATCAGGAGGCGCAGGGCCGACTCCTGATCCTCGCTGAAGCCCCGAAACTGGCAGCCTTCGCTGCTGGGGATCAGGGCCCTGTGGTAGAGAGCGATGCCTCGCTCCCGTCGGACGGCCTTGAGCGCCAGATCGAGGGCGACGGAGTAGACGTCACCCGGCTCGAGGCACGCGGCGAGGGAGCCGCAGGCTTCGAGAATCGCCCCCTCGTCGCGGAGCCGGACGTTCTCCCGAAGCAGGCGCCGCCGGGAAAGAGTTCGCTCGACCACCAGGATCAGGTCCTCGGCGCGAACCGGCTTCTGCAGGTAGTCCGTAGCCCCCATGCGTAGGGCTTCTACCGCATTGTCGATGGAGGCATAAGCCGTGATGAGGACGAAGTCGGTGCCCGGATGCTCGCGCTGAACGCGCTCCAGGAGCTCCAGCCCGGAGAGACCCGGCATGGTGAGGTCGCTCAGGACCAGGTCCGCGGGCTTCCGCTCGAGGGCTTGCAGGGCCTCTTCGGCATCCTGGCAGCAATCCACGTCCGCCTCACCCTGGAGCACCTGCCTGGCGAACTCCCGGTGAAAGCGGCTGTCGTCGACCACGACGACGCGAGCACGGCGAGACGGCTCGGACATCCGATCCCTCGCTTTGGAGAGAAGGCCCACCCCCTTGCGGGCCATCGGACACGGCATCGGCGTACCGATTTTCCGCCTTGAGGAGCGTAGCAGGACCGCGGCGGTGTAGGATCCAGCCCGGGGAGGGGACGGGGGGACATGGCCGCGCTTCACGAGGCTCTGGATCGGTATCGGCGAACCTGCGAGAGCTTCCGCTGGGAGGTGCCGGACGGGTTCAACTTCGGCCGGGACGTGGTCGATCGCTTCGCCGAGGAGCCCGAGCGCCCTGCCCTGCTCTGGCGGAACGCCGAGGGCCACGAGCGGCGGCTCCGCTTCAGCGATGTCTCCAGACTCTCGAACCAGTTCGCCCACCTGCTGAGCAGCCTCGGCGTCTCGCCTGGAGACCCGGTGATCATCATGCTCCCCAGGGTTCCGGAGTGGCAGGTCGCCGTGGTGGGTGCCCTCAAGAGGGGCGCCCTGGTGATTCCCTGCTCGACCATCCTGAGGCCCAAGGACATCCGGTATCGAGCCGCCCACAGCGGCGCGGTCGCGATCGTCGCCGCGGCCGAGCAGATCGCCGCCGTGGAGGAGGTGCGCCGTGAGCTTTCCGGCGTGTCCCATTGCCTCGCGTGGATGGGAGAGGAAGGCGCGACCCCGGAGGGCTGGACGGAGCTCGGCTCCGCCCTTGCCGCCCAGCCAGCGGACCGATCGGCGGGGTGCGAGACCCGGGCCTCGGATCCGGCCCTGGTCTACTACACCTCCGGGACCACCGGCCCCCCCAAGGCGGTCCTCCACGATCACACCTACACCTGGTCTCAGCGCTACACGGCCGAGTTCTGGCTGGGTGTGCGCGGAGAGGACCGGGTCTGGACCACCAGCGACACGGGCTGGGCCAAGGCGGCCTACAGCGTGATCTTCGGCCCCTGGAGCGCGGGAGCCGAGGTCTTCATGTACGACGGCCGCTTCGAACCGGGCCGCGAGCTCGCACTGCTCTCCGAGATCGGGCCCCAGGTCTTCTGCGCTCCCCCCACCGAGTTCCGGCTGCTGGTCAAGCAGGACCTGTCGGATCTCCGGCTTCCCCAGCTTCGGGAGTGTGTCTCCGCCGGTGAGCCACTCAATCCCGAGGTGATTCGCGCCTGGCGCGAGGCCACGGGCATCACCATCCGGGACGGCTACGGCCAGACCGAGACCATCCTCCTGGTCGGAAACTTCCCCGGAAATCCGGTCCGCCCGGGATCCATGGGGCTGCCCATGCCCGGCCATCAGATCGAAATCATCGACGAGGAGGGACGGATCCTCACCCCCGGCGAGGTGGGCGACATTGCCCTTGGCGGCGCCACGCCGAGCCTCTTTCGCGAGTACTGGAAGGACGACGCCGCAAGCCTTGGGGCCCGCCGTGGCCACTGGTACGTCACCGGAGACCGCGGCTATCGCGACGAGGATGGATACTTCTGGTTCGTGGGACGAGCCGACGACGTGATCATCTCCGCCGGCTACCGGATCGGTCCCTTCGAGGTGGAAAGCGCCCTGGTCGAACACCCGGACGTCCTCGAGGCGGCGGTGGTCGGCGTGCCGGACCCGGATCGCGGATCGATCGTGAAAGCCTTCGTCGTGTTACGGCCGGGGGTCAGTGGAGAAGAGCGTCTGGCGAGGAGCCTCCAGGACCACGTGAAGTCGGTCACGGCCCCCTACAAGTACCCCCGCCAGCTCGAGTTCCTAGACGAGCTTCCCAAGACCGTGAGCGGGAAGATCCGGCGAGTCGAGCTGCGCCAGCGGGGCTAGCTGGGGAAGTCCCCGAAGCTATGAGAGCTCGTCGGCGGGTTTGGCTCGCTCGTTCGGGAAGACCTGCTTCCAGGTGCCCCCGCCATCCTCGCTGCGCAGCACCATACCGCGCTGACCGACAATGAAGCCGACCCGGTCGTTCGCGCTGAAGCTGATGTCGCGCATGAAGGTGAAGATGGTCGGGAAGCCGCTGGCGGGGGCCTCCCAGTGGACGCCGCCGTCGTCGGAGACGCGGATCAGACCCTTCTCGCCCACCGCGATCGCCCGCTTCGAAAAGGGATGGACCGAGAAGAGGGCCTGCTTGCGACCCACTTCCTCGTACCGCCAGGTGCGTCCTCCATCCACGGTCTTGAGAATCATCCCACCCAGGCCGGAGATGAGACCGTTGTTCTCGTCGTTGAATCGGACCGTGAAGAGGTAGGGGTTCTGGGCGAGGGCGACCTCGATCTGGGGTTGATCGGCAAGCCGGCTGTCGAGATAGCGACGCAGGAACTCGGGATCATCCTCGAGGAAGTCCTCGTAGTCCCAGGGGGGAGCTCCCCGCCGGCGGATCCTGTCCGAGAGGATGCCCACCCCTTCGACCGTAGCTACCACCTCCTGGGTGCGGGCTTCGATGATGTCGAAGAGCGGGAAGGGATCCTCCTCGGAGCCGAAATCCTTCATCTCCTGCGCGTTCACGCGGGGCTCGATGGCCACGTTGAGGTGCTGCTGGTCGGCGATCTGGAGAGCGAACTCGCGGATCTTCTCTCTGGCCTCTTCTTCGATTTCGATCTCGTTGTACTCGAGCAGGATGGGGTCGACGGTGACTCCACTGATGATCTCGCCGAGCTCCCAGTTGGTGCCGCCATCCTCGCTGCGGAACAGGTATCCGAACTCCCCGATCATCCAGCAGTACTCGGTGTTTGCAGGGAGGCAGTAGATGTCGTTCAACCCGACGTCCTCGAAGACCTTCTGGCCGGTCCGCACCCGCTCCTGGTCGGCCACCGAGAGCCACACGAACTGGGGATGGGTCTCATCCACGGTGAGGGAACGATCCTGCCAGGTCTGGCCGCCGTCGTCTGTGAAGATGCGCGTTCCCCACTCCCCCACCGCCCAGGCTCGGTTCTCGTCGAGGGCCTGGACCGAGAACAGATGCACTCCCTGTTCTTCCTTCACGGTCGGCTGATGGGTCCAGGTCCTGCCGCCGTCCTCGGTCCGCAGGACCAGGCCCAGCTGTCCCACGGCCCATCCCTTCTCATCATCGGCCATGCTGATGCCGTAGAGGAGTTTCTGGGTGCCGCTCTCCGCCTTCATCCAGGTGGCCCCGCCGTCCTGGCTGAGGTAGATGGCCCCCCAATCTCCCACTGCGACGACACGATCCTCGCTGGGGACCGAGACCGAGAAGAGATGGTCGTAGATGGCGATCTCCCCGGTTTCCGAGCGAGGCTCGAAGTGGATTTCGTGACAGGCGGTGAGGAACGACAGCAGTGTCACGGCCGCGATCACGGAACGGCGTCGGATGGAGAACATCGGGGGCATCCCTCTCATGCTTTGCTGGGATCGGCGGGCGAAAAGGCCCGGGCCGGAGCGCGTCGCGTCCCGGCCCGGGTTGGGGCTCAAGTGGAAGCCACCTCGGGCTAGCGGCCCTTGGTGAGGCGACCGATGTCGATGTAGCGACGGACCTTGCCCTTGCTCTTCAAAGGAGTTCCGTGGCTGTCCCAGAACTCGATCCGGTTTCCGGTGCCGGTCTGGGTGTTGATGATGGTGTCGCTCACGACCCGCATGTCGTCGGGCTTCGGAACACCTTCCCAGCCGACGTTGAACTCCGGATCGTCCTCACTCCAGCGGTGGTTGTGCCAGATGATCTTCCAGAGCTCCTTCTTGCGGTCATAGGCGAAGGAGTACAGAGCAACCAGCGTCTCCTTGTCGAGGTAGATGTCCTTGTGATCGTACGGGTGATCCGCGTTCCTCGGCGTGAAGCGCAGCTTGACCGCCTTGCGCATCTCCCAGTTGTCAGACGCGTAGGAGAGGCCATAGGGGCCGAAATTGTGGTCCTTGGTGTACGGATATGCCCGCACCTTCGAGTTCATCGGTGCGATCATGTCCATCTCCCCGAGGCACTCCCACTCGTACTGAGGGGGAATGCCGGCGAAGCTTCGCAAATCGTCGAAGGTGAAGTCGGTGCCCGAGACGGCGTCGGTCCGCTGGGCCGCGGAGATCCGCCGCACCCGGCGCAGGGTGGGAACGTACACCCAGGTATCGTCGTTCTTGGACTGCGCCTCCGGCTTCTCGGAGTCCTTGTAGCGATAGGTCATCAGCATGATGCCGCGGGCGTCGAAGGGCGCGTCGACCTCGATCCCGAAGGCCGACTTGCGCTTCTCACCCCGGAACAGGTCCCCGTCTTGCTTGTCGAGGTACTCCTTCTCGATCCGATGGGAGAGTTGGACGGTCTTCGAAGTGCCCTCGTAGTACAGGGGGAGCTCCTCACCACGATCCCAGTAGGAGTAGAAGTACTTGCTGGAGGATCCGTCCCCGTCCCACTGATGGTCGAAGTCCCAGATGATCTTCTCCCCCGCCTGGGGATCGCCCAGGCAGTCGATCTCTTCCATGGGGAAGGGCTGACCGGCCGTGTAGTTCTCCAGGCTGCTCCCCGGGCCGACACGCGACTGGCCCCTGAACTGGGCAGTGGCCGCGTCGTACTCGGGCGCCGGGGAGTAGTCGCGGAAGAACGGACCGACCTCGAGCTGCATCCCCTCGTAGAAGAAGAAATCCCGATTCGACCAGAACTCCGGTGGCAGGAAGGGCTTAAGGGACTCGATCTTGTCCATGGTGACGACGTCCCCTTCCTTGAAGGTCGGGGCCCCGGGACCGACATCCTCTTGCTGCGCGGCTACCGGAGCAGCCAGCATCAGCGAGAGGACCAGGGAAAGAATCCAGAACGGGCGCAGACGCATACGATCTCCTCTTCTTGCCACCGCCATGGCTCGCCAGGGGTGCCTGTATTGAGCTAGCACAAGAGGCCACCCACCCGCGACGGCCGACCCCCCAAAACCGGCGATCGGAAGTACCCTCCCGCGATCAGCGGCGCTCTCTCTCTAAACTACCACCTACCGAATTGTCAAGAACCGAACCATCTTCGGCCCATCTTTGCCGCCTCGATCCGGATCGGATCTCGCCGTGCATCGGACCCCCGTGCTCGATGAGGACTCGATTATCAGACGATTGGGCACCAGACTCCGATTCAGGCTCGTCGCCCGCCGACTCGAGCCAGCCGGCCGAAAGACCCGACCTCGGGTGACGATCTTGCCTCGTCGGCCCCCTTGGGGAGAGCGGGCTTCTCGTCCGAAGCGGGGTTTTACCCACGCTCATAGGGCCTGAACGCGCACTAAAGCCCTCGCTCTCCGTGGCGTACCCAACTAGCGCACCCTCAGCTGGAGTTCTCTCTGGGAGCGAGGCGAACGCCCTGGAGATGGATGAAGCCGGTGGCGGCGGTCTGGTCGTAGGTGTCCGCTTCGCCGGCATCCTCGAAGGTGGAGAGCGCTTCGGCGTAGAGGGAGACCGGAGAGCGGCGGCCGGTCACCCGGACCGCTCCCTTGTAGAGGCGGAGGCGGGCCTCACCGGTCACGTTCTCCTGGCTCTTCACGATGGCGCTGCGAACGAACTCCATCTCGGGTGAGAACCAGAAACCGCCGTAGATCAGCTCGGCGAAGCGCGGCATCAGACGATCGCGCTCGTGCATCACCTCTCGGTCGAGGGTGATCGACTCGACGGCCCGGTGGGCTGCGTGTAGCACCGTGCCCCCCGGAGTCTCGTAGACGCCGCGGGACTTGAGCCCGACGACGCGGTTCTCGACCATGTCGACCCGCCCCACCCCGTGGGCGCCGGCGATCTTGTTGAGCCGCGTCAGAAGCGTCGCCGCCGACAGCTCCTCCCCGTCGATCGCGACGGGGATGCCCTTCTCGAACCGGACCATGAGCTCGGCCGCGGTCTCTGGCGCCTCCTCGGGTGACGTGGTCGTAATGAACATCGACTCCTCCGGAGCAAGCCAGGGATCCTCCAGGATCCCCCCCTCGAAGGAGTTGTGCAGGAGGTTGCGATCGATGGAATAGGGCTTCTGGACCGTGGCGCTCACCGGGATGCCGAACTTCTCGGCGTAGGCGATGCAGTCGGTCCGAGAGCGCAGGTCCCACTCCCGCCAGGGCGCGACCACCTTGAGCTCCGGCGCCAGCGCGCGGTAGGCGAGCTCGAAGCGAACCTGGTCGTTTCCCTTGCCGGTGGCGCCGTGGGAGAGCGCGTCGCAGCCGGTTTCACGCGCCACCGCAACCTGACTCTTCGCGATCAACGGCCGCGCCAGGGCCGTGCCGAGGAGATAGGTCCCCTCGTAGACCGCGTTTCCCTGGATGGCGGGGAACACGTACTCGCTTGCGAACTCTTCGCGGACGTCCCGAAGGACGAACTCCACGGCTCCGCTGGACTTGGCTTTTTCCGGAAGCCCTTTCATCTCCTCTTCCTGGCCGATATCGGCACAGTAGGCGACGACCTCGCAGCCGTACTCCTCGATCAGCCAACGCAGGATCACCGAGGTATCCAGACCCCCGCTGTAAGCCAGACAAACCCGCCGCACCGAACCCTTCGAGGCCATCGTCGTTCCTCCCGGCGGCGGAGTGTAACGAAGAGCCGAAGCTGCGCGAGCGTTCAAGCGCGGCTAGCTGGAGGCGCGCACAGTGAGGCGCAGGCGAACGAAGTTCACGCGGCGGGGCCGGTCAGCGGGCGTTGACGGCGAGGCGTAGCAGGGTGGTGCGTCCCAGCCGGGGGTCGATGGTGGTGTGCAGGAGTGCGCCCAGGGCGGCGACGGACTCCTGGAGGACCGGCGGCTCGGAGGCAGTCGCGGTGCAACCCCCGCTCTTCCAGTGCTCCGTCACCGACACCAGCACCGCGGCCGCCTGGTCGGTTCCGGCGGTGCGGGCGCCAATGAAGATCGTGGAGGGAGGCCGATCCTGCTCGAGGCGACCTTCGACGATCCTCATCAACACGGATTCGAGCCGTGCCTCGTCACCACGAACGGCGGGCAGGCTTCTCGCGGCGAGCAGTTCGACAGTGGTCTGGGCATCGCCGATCCGTCGGATGGTACGCTCGGCAACCCGGCGCACGACCGTGGCGGGATCGAAGCTCGCGGATTCGAGAACCGGACCGGGGGCGCCGGAAAGGACCGCGCGCAGCTCGCCGGACCACTTGCACAGGCGTGTCAGGGCGCGCAGGCTCTCCTCGACCAATCCGCGGTAGCGGGCGGCGCGGCGTCCGCCGGTCTGCTCCAGAAGCATCTCCAGGGCGTTGGAGAGCTCGTCGATGGGATCCTGGATCTCTCGGTGCAGAGAGAGCAGGCGCTCGATGCCCTCCACCTCCTCCTTGAGCAGGATCACCACCCCCACCCGAGCATCGTCGGCGACGATCGGTGACGCCACGGCGGCGAACCCCACTCCGCGTTCTCGCACTCGAAACCGGACGCTCTCCCCGTGCTCGCAGACCTCGGCCACCGCGCGGAGCACCGCCTCGCGGCCGCCACCCCCGAAGAACTCGGCCAGGCTACGGCCGCGGGCGGCTTCGGCGGTGATGCCGAAACGCGCCTGGAAGGCGGGGTTCAGGTAGGCCGCGCACCCCTCCGGATCGCCGACGATCACCGGGGCATCCAGGAAAGAGAGCAGCGAATGCTCCACACCGGTCACGGATTCACCTCGACGATGCCCACTTCGAGCAGCTTGTTGACGACTCGCACCGCCTCGAAGGGATCCATCCCGGAGAGCGCCAGGATCTCGTTCACGCTGGTGCTGCCGTCGACCATCGAGAGCACGAAGCCCGCGTTCGCCGGAAGGTTGAACCGCATCATCTCCTTCGGTGTGATCGCGACCTTCAGCACCCTGGAAGGGTCGGGAGCCCGCTCGCGGTAGTACTCGAAGAGATGGCTCCGGACCAGCTCCAGGTACCCCTGGATCTCCATCCGGTGAGGATTCTCGCGAGCCAGGGTCTCGAACATCTCGAGGGACTCCTGGGATTCGCCCCTGCGAAACAGCTCCAGGGCGTCGGCCAGCAGACCCACATCCTCTTCGCCAACGACCTCCGAAAGCTCGATCTCATCGGTGTCGAAGCCGGCGCTGCGCATGTAGTCCAGCGCCTCGGGATGGCCCGGCTCGAGGCGAAGCACCTCGCGCCAGGAATCGGCGGCCTCGGCCATCCGCCCCTCACCGTAGTGGATCAGTCCCTCTTCCATCAGTCGAGAGATCTGCCCCTCTTTTGTTTGGCTCATTTCGGGGCCTTACTCCTTGAGCTGCACTTCGTAGAGTTCGTTCTCTTCGATGATGTTCTGGATCTCCTCGTCGGAGAGCGTGCCCGTCGCATTCACGGTGATCGACTGCTCTTTCCCCGTCGCTGTGTCACGCGCCGATACACTCACGATCCCGTTCGCGTCGATGTCGAAGGCGACGTCGATCTCCGGCTCGCCCTTCCGGGAAGGCCGGATTCCGTTGAGCACGAACTCGCCGAGCAGATCGTTCTCCGGGGCCGTCTCGGATTCGCCCTGGAGGACGCGAATCTTCACGGCGGACTGGTTGTCGCGAGTGGTCGTGAAGAGGTGGCTCTTGCGCGCCGGAACCGTGGTGTTCCGCTCGATCAGCTTGGCGAAATGCCCGCCGAAGGTCGCGATTCCGAGGGAGAGCGGGGTCACGTCGAGGAGCAGCAGGTTCTCGTCTTCGGAGACCAGGCTCTCCCCCTGGATCGCGGCGCCGATCGCCACCACCTCGTCCGGATTCACCCCCTTGTGAGGCCGCTTGCCAAAGAACTCCGCGACCGCGGCCTGGACCAGGGGCATTCGGGTCTGCCCGCCCACCAGGATGATCTGATCGATCGCATCGAGGGTGAGCTCGGAGTCGTTGACGCACTGCTCGACGGTCTTCAGGGTTCCGCGGACCACATCGCCGACCAGGCTCTCGAGGGTTTCCCGGGTGAGCTCCTGGCTCAGGTGCCGGGGCCCGCTGGCGTCGCTGGCAATGAAGGGGAGGTTGATCTCGGTGGTCTCGCGGGCAGAGAGATCGCACTTGGCCTTCTCCGCTGCATCCTTCAGGCGCTGCAGCGCCATGGTGTCGCCCCGCAGATCGATTCCCTCGCTCTGCTGGAAGATCTCCAGCAGATGCGCCACGATGCGCTGATCGAAATCTTCGCCGCCCAGAAAGGTGTTGCCCGCGGTGGAGAGCACCTCGACGACCCCGTCGCTCATTTCCAGGATCGAGATGTCGAAGGTTCCCCCGCCGAGGTCGTAGATCGCGACCTTCTCGTCATTGTGCTTGTTGAAGCCGTAGGCCAGGGCGGCGGCCGTGGGCTCGTTGATGATCCGGAGCACCTCGAGGCCTGCGATCTTGCCGGCGTCCTTGGTGCACTGGCGCTGGGCGTCGTTGAAGTAGGCGGGAACGGTGATCACGGCGTCGTGGACGTGCTCTCCCAGGTACTCCTCCACCACCCGCTTCATCTCTCGCAGGATCAATGCGGAGATCTCCGGGCAGGTAAAGGTCTTGCCCGCGATCTCGATGCGCGGATCGTCGTTGGGGCCGCGAACGATCTGAAAGGGACTGAAATCGATGGACTTCTGGACCTCCGGCGCGTCGAATCGCCGGCCGATCAGACGCTTGGTCGCGAAGACCGTGTCCTTCGAGTTGGTGATCGCCTGTCGCTTGGCGAGGTGACCCACCAGCCGCTTTCCGTCCTGGGTGATCGCGAACATCGAGGGCGTGGTCTTGTAGCCGCCGGCGTTCGGGATCACGCTCGGCTGCCCGTTCTCGATGATGGCCACGCACGAATTCGTGGTCCCCAGGTCGATCCCGATCACGTGATTCATCGTTCTCCTCCAGATTCCCCGGACTTCTCCGCCCTTACAGGGACTTGAGCTCGGCGCTCGCCTCCGCGTCCTTTGGATCGAGCTTCAACGCGGCCTCGAGCTCACGCCGGGCGTTCGCCGCGAGCCCGGCGGCCTTGAAGATCTGTCCCAGCGTGCGCCGATGTGAGGCATTGGTCGGCTCGATCTCGCAGGCCGCGGCAGCGAACTCCTTGGCCTTGCGCAGGTCTCCGACGGCCTGCCACTGCAGGCGCGCCGCCCGGATGTTGAGCTCCGGATCGAAGGGGCGGAATTGGAGCGCCTCTTCGAAGAGGCCCGCGGCGTCCTGGAAGTCCCGCATCTCGAGCGCCCCTTCGCCCTGCTTGATCAACGTCTTCGCCCGCTCCTCGTGGGCCTTGCGCTGGACATCCGAGAAAGCCTCCTTGTAGGCCTCGTTTCCGGGGTCGAAGGCGATCGCCAGTCGTACGCTCCCGGCCGCCTCCAGCCAGCGTTCCTGATGGAAGGCCGACATACCCGATTCGAAGAAGTTCTTGGCCTTGCGCTTGCGCCCCTCGAAGACCTTGAGCTGCCTGCCGAGTCGCGAGAGGCGTCTGCGGGCCGCCACGCCGCTGGGAGCCGCACTCGGCTTCGCGGGCTCCTCGGCCGGCGCGGAGGGAGCGAGATCCCGCTGCACCTCGGCGCGGGTGGCGGGATCCGAGAGCAGCTCGTACGCCTCCAGGATCTTCTTGAAGCAGCTCTCCAGCTTCTCCGCGAACGGCCCGAGGTTGCGGCGGAAGTAGCGATCCGGGTGAAACTGCTTGGACAGCCCGAAGTAGGCTTTCTTGATCGTCTTGACGTCGGCGTCCATCGCCACGCCGAGCAGCTCGTGGTAGGGACGGTCGAGTCCGGTCTGGAATTCGAGAACCTTCTTCTGAATCTCGACGGAGATGTCCAGGCTCGGATCGATCTGCGACTCGTGGGATTCCGCGCCTCGGGGGGACGCCGGGGCCTGCTGGGCTCCCGGAGGGGGCTCGACGTCGAACAGGATCACGCCCTGCTTCACCCAGTCGTCGATGTACCGGTCGATCTGCTCCGCAGGCAGACCGCCGATCTGCCGAAGCATCTTGCAGGAGGTCATCCCGTCGATCCGCGACAACAGATAGCCCTCGGCCGGTGAGAGAGAGAACTGGGTGGGGTCGCATCCGGGGGCGAGCCGAGGAACTCGATCCTCACCCTCTCGGGCGCCCCTGTTCGCCGGCATTGATCCCCTCCAGGCGTTTCCGTTCCGGTCCGGCCCTCGGGGCGCTCATCGGTCTTTTCTCAGCATAAGCTGAGTGTCTCGTTGGGGATCCTGGGGAACTTGCACGCGAAACGTGCCCCGCGGGGGGTCAACTCGGTCGGAGAAGTCGTTCCAGGATCGCCTTCTGGGCGTGAAGGCGGTTCTCCGCCTGATCGAACACGATGCTGCGGGGTCCGTCGAGGACGTCGTCCGTGATCTCTTCCCCTCGGTGGGCGGGCAGGTCGTGCATGATCCAGGCCTCTGGCGCGTTCTCCAGGAGCCTGGCGTTGACCTGGTAGGGCTCGAAGATGGCGCGCCGCTGTTCGGCCTGCTCCTCCTGGCCCATGCTCGTCCAGACGTCCGTATAGACGAAATGGACGTCCCGAATCGCCTCGGCGGGATCGGGCGTGTAGTGGATCCGAGCGCCGCTTCGTTCGGCCAGATCCGCGGCGCGCGAGCGGATCGCGTCGGCGGGCCGGTGGGTTTCGGGAGTGGCGAGCCTCAGATCGAGACCCAGCACCGACGCCGCGAGGAGCAGCGAGTTGGCGACGTTGTTGCCGTCGCCAACGAACGCGACGCGGGCCTCCGCGAGCTTCATCCGCTCGGAGATCGTCAGCAGATCCGCCATCACCTGACAGGGGTGAAGCAGGTCCGTGAGCGCGTTGACGACCGGGATCGTCGCCACCGACGCCAGCTCTTCGACCAGGGCGTGGTTGGTGGTCCGCGCCACCAGGACGTCCACCCAGCGCGAGAGACTCCGGGCGACGTCGCTGGCCGATTCACGGGTTCCGATGCCGATCTGATCCGGCGTGAGGAAGATCGGGTGCCCTCCCATCTGGGTCATGCCCGCCTCGAAGGTCACGTAGGTTCGGAGGGAAGGGTGTTCGAAGTACATGGCCAGCGTCCGGCCGAGCAGCGTCTGGGGGCGTTCCCTCTTGGCGAGCAGAGCCTTCAGCTGCCGCGCGCGCGCGAGGATCTCGAGCAGGGATTCGGCAGACCAGTCCGCGACGCTGATGAAGTCCTTGGGCATGAATCAGTGGGTCAGGAGGGTGCCAACACCCCCGTCGGTAAAGACTTCGAGAAGAATAGCGTGAACGATTCGACCGTCGATGATGTGTGTCCGCGAGACGCCATCCGCGAGCGCGTCGATGCAGCACTCGACCTTGGGGATCATTCCCTCCCGGATGGACCCCTCGGCCAGGAGCTTGCGCGCCGTTTCCACCGAGAGTCGGTGAATCAGCTCACCGGTCGCATCCTTCACACCCTCCACGTCGGTGAGCAGTATCAGCTTCTCGGCCTGCAACGCGCGGGCAATCGCTCCGGCCGCTTCGTCGGCGTTCACGTTGTAGCGGAGGCCTTCGGCGTCGACTCCAATCGGCGCGATGACGGGCACGAAGCCGGCATTCGCCACCGCCGTGATGGCGGCGGGATCGACCTGCACGATCTCACCCACCCGGCCGATGTCCTTGCCACCCTTGAGCTTGCGACGCACCGTCAGCATTCCGCCGTCGTTGCCGGTGAGACCCACGGCCCGGCCGCCTCCGCGGTTGACGAGCTCGACGATCTCGCCATTGACCCGGCCTCCCAGAACCATCTCGACGACTTCCATGGTCGCGTCGTTCGTCACGCGGAGTCCGTCCACGAAGGTCGACTCCAGGCCGAGCTTCTCCAGGATCGCGCCGATCTGCGGCCCCCCCCCGTGAACGATTACCGGGCGCAGCCCGACGTACTTGAGAAACACCACATCCACCGCGAAGGACGCGCGCAGCCCGTCGTCGGTCATGGCGTGGCCACCGTACTTGATGACGATCGTCTTCTCGTAGAAGCGGCGGATGTACGGAAGTGCCTCGACCAGTACGGCCGCCTTGTCGATCAGCTTCTGCACCGTGACTCCGTGACCTTGGTTGGCCTGCAATCCAGCGGGGGCGCTTGGCGCCCTCGCCCGTCGCGGTCACCGCTGGAATGATCAGCGGCTCAGCCCGCACCCCTCTGGCCTTCGCGACGGGCGCGGGCCACCTCGTCGATCGTATCCACCAGGCTACGGTACAGAAGCACGTTGCGAACCGCCGCGGAGAGCGCCGCCGCCAGGACCTCCCCCACCCCAGGAGAGGCGTCCTCGGGCCTCTCTGGAAAGACGCGGAAGACGCCGAGGGTCTTGCCGCGGAACCTCAGGGCTCCGCAGATAAGGGGCCCCGGGGCTCCGTCGTCGGGCGTATCGATTCCTCCGTCGAAGCGCGGATCCGCCGCGGGATCCTCGCTGGCCACGAGAGTTCCGCTCTCCAGCACCGTCCCGGTGAGACCGAGCCCGGTCCGAAGGGCCGGGCGATCGCTGCGAGTGCCGCGATCGCACTCGGCCTCGCGAACCAGATCTCCACGCTCCGCATCCAGCAGGTAGAGCGAGACCGGCGCCGCCCGGAGAGTCTCGGCGACCGGCCGCAGCGCGGCGTCGAGAATGCGCGCGGGTTCCACCTCGTCCGTCACCGCCTGGCAGATCGCGCGGGCGAGTTCGGCCTCCGGTCCGACCTGTCCCGCCGGCGCCTCTGCCTCACCCAGCTCCTCGACCGTCAGCTCCTGTTCGACGCCCCCGCCGAGATCCGGACGGACGTCCAGCATCTGTGCGAGCTGCACCGACAGGATTCTCATCAGCGCGAGGTCCTCCTGGTCGAAGGGCTCACCGCTCGAGCGATCCGTCGCGCAGAGGACCCCGAGCGCCCGCGCCCCCGCAGCGAGCGGCGCCACCGCGAAGGAGTTCGACGCATAGCGGCCGTCGGGAGCTCGCCCGGCGAATCGCTCGTCCGCACTCACGTCACCGACCAGGATCGGCTCCAGACGCGCCAGCGCCATTCCCGCCACGCCCTCACCGATGGGGACATCGTCCATCTCGGCGGGCGAGGCCTTGAAGCCGCAGCCGGCGGCGACCCGCAGGAACGCTCCGTCCTCATCCAGCAGCATCAGGGAGGTCTTCGCCGCACCCAGGATCTCCGAGAGCGCCTGAACCGCACCCTCGCGCAGGGACTGGGCCCGCTCGTCCAGATCGACTTCTCCGGCGGTCTTCCAGAGCTCCTGAAGGGTTTCCTCCAGAAGCCCGATGCGCCGGCGCAACCGGCTCCATCCCGAAGCGATTCCGAAGGTCTCGAGGGCGCGGCGCACGGCCAGGGCGAGCTCCTCTTCGTGAATCGGCTTTGCCAGGTAGTCGAAGGCGCCGAGTCGAAGAGCCTCCAGAACGGTCTCCTGGTCGGTATGGGCCGAGAGGATGATCACGCGGAGATCCGGCCGGATCTCGCACAGCTGGCGAAACACGTCGAGGCCGCTCTGGTCGGGAAGCTGAATGTCGAGAATCACCACGCCGATCGAGGGATCCCCCGCGGCTTCGAGCGCCTCCTCACCGGTGGCGGCCAGGACGCTCTTCAACTCGGCACCGTCGAGAACGTCGCGAATCGCCTCCCGGAAGAACTTCTCGTCGTCGACCACCAGGACTTGCGTTGACGAACTCATGCGACCCCCCTCGCTTCGGTTACAGGATGTAGCGCGACAGATCTTCATCTTCCGCGAGATTGCCGAGGTGCGAGCGAACGAATTGCTCGTCGATGGTCAGACTCGTGCCGCCGCGGTCGGGCGCTTCGAAGCTCACCTCGTCCAGCAGCTTCTCGATGACCGTGTGGAGGCGCCGGGCACCGATGTTCTCGGTTCGCTCGTTCACGCTCGCCGCGATCTCGGCGATGGTCCGGACTCCATCGTCGGAAAACTCGATGTTGACCGCCTCGGTGGCCAGCAGCGCCTTGTACTGCCGGACCAGGGAGTTCGTGGGCTCCGTCAGAATCCGGACGAAGTCATCCTGGTTGAGGCTCGAGAGCTCCACCCGGATGGGAAAACGCCCCTGCAGCTCGGGGATCAGGTCCGACGGCTTCGCCACGTGGAAGGCACCGGCGGCGATGAAGAGGATGTGATCGGTGCGCACCGGGCCGTGCTTGGTCTGAACCGTCGACCCTTCCACGATGGGAAGCAGATCCCGCTGGACTCCTTCCCGCGAGACGTCCGGGCCGGATCTCCCGGCTCCGGCCCCCGCCGCCACCTTGTCGATCTCGTCCACGAAGACGATACCCGCCTGCTCCACCCGCTGGATGGCGAGCTCGCGCACCCGATCCATGTCCACCAATCGCGCCGCCTCCTCTGCGGCGATGGCCTCCATGGCGGCGGGCACCTTCACCCGTCGCTTGCGGGTCCGCTTCGGCATCAGTCCGCCGAGCAGGTCCTTGAACTGGACTCCCATCTCCTCGACACCCTGAGGTGTGAAGACGGAGAGGGTTTGGCCCGCCCCGTTCTCCGCCAGCTCCACATCGATCTCGCGATCGTCGAGATTCCCCTGTCGCAGCATCCGCCGCAGCTTCTCGCGAGTCTCGCTGCGATCCGCCTGGGGAGGAGCCTTCGGGTCGCCCGCACCTGCGGCGAGATCGCCAAGCGGCGGGGCCAGGCCCGGAGCCGGCAAGGGAGGAAGCAGGCAGTCGAGCACCCGCTCCTCGGCCAGCTCGTCGGCCTTGGCCATGACAGCCCGCTTCTCCTCCTCGGTCAGCATCTGGACGGCGAGGTCGGTGAGGTCGCGGAGGATCGACTCCACGTCCCGGCCGACATAGCCGACCTCGGTGAACTTCGAGGCCTCCACCTTGATGAAGGGAGCCTGGGCCAGCTTGGCCAGGCGCCTGGCGATCTCCGTCTTCCCGACGCCGGTCGGTCCGATCATGATGATGTTCTTGGGCGCGATCTCTTCGCGAAGCTCCTCGGGCACCTGCTGGCGACGCCAGCGATTGCGCAGGGCGATCGCGACCGCCCGCTTCGCGTCGCGCTGTCCGACGATATAGCGGTCGAGCTCGGAGACGATCTCTCTCGGGGTAAAGGAGCGAAGGTCCGTCACGGGAGAGTCACCACGCTGATCGAGTCGTTGGTGTAGATGCAGATCTCGGCGGCGATCCGCAGAGCGGTCTCGGCGATCTCCTCGACGCGGAGCTCGGAGTGCCGCGATAGAGCCCGGGCGGCGGAGAGCGCATAGCCCCCGCCCGAACCGATCGCGGCAATGCCGTCGTCGGGCTCGATGACGTCGCCACTTCCCGAGACCACCAGGACGCTCTCCGCGTCACCGACCAGGAGCATGGCCTCGAGCCGACGCAGCATCCGGTCCGTGCGCCAGTCGCGCCCCAGCTCCACGGCGGCGCGGCGCACGTTCCCCGGATGCGCTTCGAGCTTCGCCTCCAGGCGCTCGGAGAGAGCCAGGGCATCTGCCGCCCCGCCGGCGAATCCGAAGACAGCGCGGTCCTTCGCCGCCTTGCGCACCTTCTGGGCGTTCTGCTTCATGATGGCATCGCCGACGGTCACCTGGCCATCCGACGCCATCGCGATGCGTCCGTCGCGCACCACGGCGATGACGGTCGTGGAATGGATCTGCTCCGCTCCGGTCACTTCCCCTTCCTTCCCTGCCGGTCCGCCCGCGAATCACCGCGTCCACCGGCATCCGGCCCGAGCGGGGACCCGCCCTTCCCTTTGCGGACCTTTCGAGCCCGCGGATGAGCCCGATCATAGACCTCGAGCAGCCGTTCCGCAGAAACCGCCGTGTACTTCTGGGTGGTCGAGAGACTGGCGTGCCCGAGGAGCTCCTGGATGGCGCGAAGATCCGCCCCCATGTCGAGCAGGTGGGTGGCGTAGCTGTGGCGCAGCCGGTGCGGATGAACCCGGTCCACCACGCCGGCCCGCTCGGCTCGCATCCGCAGGATCCGGCGCACGTCGCGGGGATCGAGACGGCGGGGCAGCTCCCCCTTCTTCGAACGAAGAGAGGTAAAGAGAGGCTCGCCCAGGACACCCGGACGCCGCCGCTGATCCAGGTAGTCGCGGAGCGCATTGCGGGCGGCTTCGGGCAGGGGCACCACCCGCTCCTTTCCCCCCTTCCCCCAGACCCGCACGTCACCTCGGTGCAGGTCGATGTCCCGCACGTCCAGCGCCACCAGCTCGCCGACCCGGATGCCAGCCCCGTAGAGCAGCTCGACCAGTGCCCGATCCCGCAACGCACCGCGCCCCGTCCGGACTCGCCCGCCCGCCGCGGGGTCGGCGTCCGCTCGGGAATCGACTGCCAGTGTCTCCGCGAGGACGTGACAGTCGTCGACGGCCAGGGGATTCGGCAGTCGCTTGGCGGCGCGGGGCGCGGGGATGCCGACACTGGGATCGGCCTCGCGCTGGCCTTCCCGCACCAGGAAGCGGAAGAAGCTGCGCAGGGCAGCCAGCTTCCGCCCCAAGGTGGTGGAAGACTGAGATCGGTGACGGTCGGCCAGAAACGCGCGCACGTCTTCGACTCGGGCCGTGTCCGGACCCGCCGCGGTGCCGACGAACTCCGCGAACTGCCGCACATCCGAGAGGTAGGCCCGCCGCGTGTGAGGCGAGAGATTGCGTTCGGCGCGCAGGTGGAGCTCGAAGGAGCGGATCGCGTCCTCGAACGTCATGGACCTGGAACCGCCACTCGCTCCTGGTAGGGAGCGATGGCTTCGAGCGCCCGAGAGGCGATCAGGCGGTTCTTCTCGCGCTTGGGGATGCGCCGGGAGAGACCGGTCAGCGGCGGAAAGAGACCGAAGTTGAGGTTCATCGGCTGGAAATTCCGGGGGTCCGCATCGACCAGGTAACGCAGCAAGGCGCCGTGAGCGGTGAACTCGTGGGGAAGTGGAGGCACCACGCCGCGAACGGCGAAGGCGGCGTTGACCCCGGCGACGAGGCCCGTGGCCGCGGACTCGACGTACCCCTCGACCCCCGTCATCTGGCCCGCGAGATAGAGCCCCGGCCTTCCTTTGAGCTCGAGGGTCGCGGCCAGACAGCTCGGCGCATTCACGTAGGTGTTGCGGTGGACGGACCCGTAGCGCGCGAATACGGCATTCTCCATCCCGGGAAGGCTGCGGAAGACCCTCCGCTGCTCGGCGATGCGAAGCTTGGTCTGGAAGCCCACCAGATTGTAGAGGACGCCACGCTTGTCCTCGTGACGCAGCTGGACCACCGCGTGCGGGCGGCGCCCGGTGCGCGGATCCACGAGGCCCACGGGCTTCATGGGTCCGTGGGCGAGGGTTTCGGCTCCCCTGCGCGCGATCTCTTCGACGGGCAGACAGCCTTCGAAGTACCGCGTCGACTCGAACTCGTGCAGGGGCACGGTCTTCGCCTCGAGCAGTGCATCGACGAAGCGCCGGTAGCCGGGTTCGTCGAGTGGCAGATTCAGGTAATCCCCTTCGCCCTCCTCGTAGCGAGAGGCGCGAAAGGGCACCTGGTGATCGATGGAGTCGGCGTAGACGATCGGGGAGATCGCATCGTAGAAATACAGGGAGTCCTCTCCCACCAGCCGCTGGAGCTCGGCAGCCAGCGCCGGAGCCGTGAGTGGACCGGTGGCGACGACGACCGGATCGCCCGCGGGAATCCTCTCCACCAGCTCGTGCCGGACATCGATCTGCGGATGCGACTGGATCGTCTCGGTGATCTGCTGCGAGAAGGCGATCCGGTCCACTGCCAGGGCTCGCCCCGCAGGCACCGCGGTCTCGTCGGCAACGGAAAGAACCAACGAGCCGAGACGCCGCATCTCCTCCTTCAGGAGGCCGACGGCGCTGGCGACGGCGTTGGAGCGCAGGGAATTGCTGCACACCAGCTCGGCGAACTCGGGGATCCGGTGGGCCGGAGAGTAGTGAGCGGGCTTCATCTCGTAGAGAACGACCCGCGCTCCGCGCCGCGCCGCCTGCCAGGCCGCCTCGCAGCCGGCCAGGCCCGCGCCCACCACGGTCACACAGGGGGCGGAGCCTCGCATTGTATTCGGATCCCTCATCACCACCGAGCCAGAAGACGCCACCGGCGCGACCCGACCCGCGGCGAAGCCGCTCGAGACCGGTCGCGAGCCGGTGAAATTTAGAAGAGGGGAGCGCTCTGATCATAGCCGAGAGCCCCCGAGGGGCGCGATGGCGCGCAGCCGGCCATCCCGCTCCTCCGCAACACGTCCGTCGAGCTCGAGCTGGATCAGATCCAGAGCCAGAGCGGAGAGGGAAAGGTCCAGCCTCCGCGCGAGCTGGTCCCGGGTCATGGGGGTGTCCCGGAGGGCCGCGAGAATCGACCCGGTGAGCTTCGAATCCCTGGCCGCCGCTTCCCTTCCTCGCGGCGGGAGCTCCGTCAGCGGAAGCGAGAGGGTTCGGGAGAGGGGCTCCAGGATGTCGGCGGGAGTGAGGAGGGGGGTGGCGCCCTCCTGGATCAGGCGGTTCGGACCCTGGCTGGTGGGTGCGGTGATGGGGCCGGGAACGGCGAAGACATCGACGCCCTGGTCTGCCGCGTGCCGTGCGGTGATCAGCGAGCCGCTTCTCTGGCGGGCTTCGACGACGACCACAGCCAGGGAAGAGGCGCTGATCAAGCGGTTGCGTAGCGGGAAGTGGGGCGCGCGGGGCGGGGTGCCCGGAGGCAGCTCGCTCACCACCGCACCGGCGCGGGCGATCCGATCCGCGAGGAGCCGATGAACGGCCGGATAGACCCGATCGGGCCCACAGGCCTGGAACGCCACGGTGAGACCCCCGGCCTCGAGGGCTCCCTCATGGGCCGCGGCATCCACACCCATGGCGAGACCGGATACGACCACCAGCCCGGCCCGTGCGAGCGTCGCGGCCAGGTCCCGTGCCACGGTCCGCCCGTAGTGCGTGGCCGCCCTGGCGCCGACGATCGCCACTGCCGGCGCCCGGAGCACCGAAGGGTCGCCCCGGACCACCAGGAGCGGAGGGGCGTCGACCAGCCGACGCAGACGCTCGGGATAGGCTTCGGAGGAGAACGGCAAGAGCCGCGCGCGGATTCGGGCGAGCTGCCTCGCGCCCCGGCCGAGTTGCCTCTCCGAGGGCGCTGCCGCCGGGCTGTCGCGCAACAGCACCTCGGGGTCCGCATTCGACGCCAGGGCTCTGCACGCGTCCTCGGGCCGAAATGCGAAGGCACTCTGCACCGCGAGCCAGGAGTGCACCGCGCGACGAACCGGTGCGCTGGAATCCGCGGGATCCAGGACGGCGGGGAGATCTGCCAATCGAGAGGCTCCCCGGGACCGGGGACGACGGACGGATAGCTCCCAGCGAATCGTGGGGCAACCGATCCGTTCGATTTCCCGAGCGGAGACTCGAGGAGGGCAGGTCCGCTACTGAGGTGCGCTCATCCCCAGTGATTCCGTGCCTCTGAAGAGATCCCCTCGAGCCAGCTCCATCTTCGCGTGGGTCACCACGGCCACCGACGTCTCGTCGCCTGCGCGTACCACCAGTAGCTTCGCCACGACATCCGCCGGAAGCGCCAGCTGCTCATGGCGCACCTTGTCGAGACCGGTGCCGAGGGGCCGGTAGACCTCGAGGGGACTCCCGACATCGAGACCGTGTGAGGTGCCGCGGTCGAGGAAGACCACGTCGGCGCTCGACATGGTGAAACGATCGTCCGGCGTGAAGATGATCCGGCCTTCCACGTCCGGCTTGGGCCCGACCTGGATCTCTGCCTCGCGACGCAGCCGCGGAAGCACGTGATCCCCACGCTGAGCCTCGCTGCGCGAGAGCCGGATGATTCCAGTCGAGGTCTCCGGATGCACCGCCTCGATCTCGAGCCAGCCGAGCTGCTTGGTGGCGTACCCGAGCACTCTGCCGGTGGTCGGGTCGTAGACCCGAGTTCCCGGCCGGAAGATCTCGAATTGATCGCCGACCTCGACCTCGTCGGCTCCTGCTCCGATGATCGCCGTGTCGGCCTCGCTCAGCCAGACCTTCGGGTCGTGGCTGTCGACGATGGTGGCCGCTCCCTCGAACTCATCCAGGGTGATGAAGCCGGTCGTCTCGATCTCCGAGTAGCGATAGGTCGGTCGCATCGCGGCGGCGTCACCGAGAGACGCATCCTCCATCGAGGCGGGAACCGCCCCCTCGGACGCGAGAGCCGACGCCATCAGCTGCTCGGCCTCCTCTTCACTGACCTTGCGCATTTCCGTGGCAGTGATCCAGATCTTGTCGTTGGGAAAGATCAGGTGGGGATTCTCGATTCCCTGATTCTCCCGCCATACGGACGGCCACACCCAGGGCGTGCCGAGGTAGGCGTCGGAGATGTCCCACAGGGTGTCTCCGGTCGCGACGACGTGGATGCGTCCGGAACGGCCGTGCTCGTCGCGACCCGCGGGCCCGAGCTCGACCCGGTGGCTCTCCGCCGGCGCTTCGGCCTTGGCCGGCTCGGCCGTCGGCACCTCGACGTCTACGGGAGCGGCGGCCTCCTCCACGATCTGGGTCGAGGTCTCCTCGACCTCTTCGGCGACGGCCTGGGGGGCGAAGAGCGCCAGGGCAATCGCCGTAGCAAGGGCAGTTTTCGAGGACCTCATGGCTTCCCTCCAGTTGCTGTCCCCCCTGGCACACGGAGAAGTGCGCCGGGGAGTGGGCGGGAAACTCATCGGCCGGTCTTGGGAAATGCTTTACTCGCACCTCACGGGGGAGGCAGGCCCCACGGGGACGGTGTTGCCCTTTGCCTTTTCTGAGATTCGGGGACGTTTTGCCTCTCGGTGGCCCGAATAGGCAAAAGGCAACACCGTCCCCGCTAGCTAGCCTTGGTCGCTCAGGCGTTCGTGCATGGAGCGGATCTCGGCGGTCCAGGCGGGCTCGGTGCCCTTCTCACCCTCCTCGGCCTGATAGATCGCGTCCAGGTCGCGAATCGCCTGCTCGAGGGTCTGCTCCGCCTTTTCGGGCTCGCCATTGGCCTCGTAGGCCAGGGCGAGGTGATGGCGAACCAGGGCCAGGTGGGGATCGTCGGCCCTGAATCCACTCTCGGCCTCCTTCAGGTAGCCGATTGCCGCGGAGGAAAGATTCTTCTTGTAGAGCACCCATCCGAGGGTGTCCGCAGCGTTGGCGTTGTCGGGCAGGAGCGCCTTCGCCTCCTGGGCCAGGTCGAGGGCCCGGTCCAGATCGCCTCCCCCTTCGCTGATCAGGTAGGCCAGGTTGTTCATCGCCACGGCGAGCCCGGGATCGAGCCGAATCGCCTCCTCGTAGCGAGCCATCGCCTCTTCGTTTCGCGACTGGAGCTCGTACAGCGACCCGACCACCATGTGCAGGGACGCCGACTCGGGGTTTCGCTTCAGTGCCTCTTCGTAGGTCGCCAGGACCTCCCCCGGACGTTCGGTGATCGCCAGGTAGCGGGCGAGATTCTGGTAGCCGCTCAGGTCGTTCGGGTCGAGCTCGATGGCGCGGCGGAAGGCGGCTTCGGCCTCGACCTTCTTGCCGCTGTAGAGCAGGACTTCACCCCACAGCCGATTGAGCTGCGCATCATCGGGCTCGGCCAGCTGAGCGGCCTCGATCCGCTGCGCCGACTCCTCGAGCCGTCCCTCGCGCACATCCAGGTCGAGGAGCGCCCGCAGCACCTCGAAACGAGGCTCGTCGGGCTCGTAGGCCGCCATCAGATGACGCCGCGCCGCTTCCCAATCGCGCTTCTGGGAGAAGAGCCGGCCAAGGGCGTAATGCGCCTCTGCGCCGCGATCTTCCTCGGGAATCGTCTCGAGCTCCGCGAGCGCCTCGTCGACTTTATCCTGCCGAAGCAGGCTCTGGGCCACCAGGATGCGCGTGGCCGAGTCGCCGGGATTGCGTCGCAGCGCCCGCCGCCCGGTCTCCACCGCCAGGGCGTGGTCGCCCAGAGAGGCGTGGATTCGGGCCAGGATCCGTTGGGCCTCCAACAGGTCCGCGTCGAGCTCGAGCGCACGGGAGACCTCGGCGCGCGCTCCGGTGCGATCGCCCTGGAGAAGCAGGGTGGATCCGAGCAGGAAGTGCGCCTGGGCCCACTCGGGCCGGGCTTCGATGGCGCGGCGCAGGGAGACCGCAGCAGCATCCAGCTCCTGCTCGGCGAGGTCGATCTTCGCCTTCACGAAGAGGGCCTCGGGGCTTGCCTCGTCGCCGGCCAACACGTCGTCGACGATCGCCCTCCCCTGGGCGACCCGCGAGGTGTCGTCTCCTCGGTAGCCGAGATCCACCAGGAGCTCCGCCTTGCGGAGCTTGGCACGAAGATCGTCGGGAGACGCGCTCAGCGCCGCCTCCGCCGCCGCCAGGGCGCCCTCCAGATCCCCCTGCCGGCCCCGGTAGGCGGAGAGGAGCAGATGCGGCTGGGGATTCTTGGGATCGGCCTTGGTGGCCTCCTCCATCATGGTGTCGGCCTTTTCCGTCTCTCCCCGGGCGTGGTAGAAGCGCGCCAGGGCGTAGATCAGCTCGAGGTTGTCACTCTCCGCTTCGATGCCCTCGCGCAATACCCCCTCGGCTTCGTCGAAGCGCTCGCGCGAGTAGAGGAAGTTGGCGAGAAGCGAGTAGGCGGTGGTTCTCCGCTCCTCTTCCGCCAGCTCGATGGTCTTGCGATAAGTTGCCTCGGCCTCCTCATCCCGCTCCCCTTCGTCGGCCAGGAAGGCCGCCAGGGCCGTGTAGGAGGCAAAGCCGGGCTCGAGCTCGACGAGCCTGCGATACAGGGCCTCCGCCTGGGCGGGCTCGTCGCGACGCCGGTGATAATTCGCCAACAGGAGTAGCGGCGCGCCCTCCTCGGGAGCCACCTCCACCGCACGAGCGAAGGCCTCACCGGCCTCGTCCCCCCGCTCCAGCGCCTGCAGAGCACGTGCCTTCAACACCCAGGCGGAGGCTCGCTCCGGCTCGACGGCCAGCACCTCCTCGGCCTGGGTGAGAGCGTTCTCGATCTCGGACTCCTTCCCGAATAACAGGAGCTGGCCGTACTCGAGCCTCGCGTCCAGGTTTCCCGGGTCGAGGCGCACCGTCTCCTGGAGCTCCCAGTAGGCCTCGGGGATCTTCTTCTCGCCGATAAGGGCCTTGGCGAGACCGTGGTGGGCATCGGCGAGGTTCGGGTCCACCTGCAGCATGTTCTTGAACTCGATGATGGCCTCCGCGTGCTTCTCCTCCTCGAGGTACGCCTCCGCGCGCTTTCGGTGTTCCGCAAGGCGTTCCGCGTCGTCCTGACACGCAAACAGCACCAGCACCATCGCGAGCAGGGCGCAGGCGCGCGGGAAATAACCGAGAACCATGGCGACACTCCTTTTCTTCTGCTGTTGCCGAGCCAGCCGATAGCCTACCCGATCGCGGTGGGATCTACCGGATCCGCGGCGCCCCCACCGCGCGCCGTGTCCTCGCCACCGCGGTTGCGCCGCCACGACGGGTGGGTGATGCCCATGCGCTGGATCATGTAGTTGAGCTTTCGGCGGCTGACTCGAAGCAGCTGCGCCGCTTCCTTCTGGACATAGCGGGTCCGCTCGAGCGCCTCGAGCACCACCGCTCTCTCGACCTGGTCGAGAGCAACCCCCTCCGGCGGGAGCTCGGGGCACCAGCCACGGCCGTTCTCGCCTCCCGGGGACTCGGGAAGACCGATGTCGTCGATCTCGATCCGCTCTCCGTCCGACATCAGCACCGCTCGCTCGATCACGTTGCGCAGCTCGCGGATGTTGCCGGGCCAGCTGTGAGCTCGAATGCGGGCGAAAGCTTGGCTGGTGAAGCCGCTGCGAGGCCGGCCGAGCTCCCGGGAGAACTCGGTCAGGAAGTGTCGCGAGAGCGCCTCGAGATCCTCCGACCGTTCGCGCAGCGGTGCCAGCCGGATCCCAATCACGTTCAGTCGGAAGTAGAGGTCCTCCCGAAATTCTCCCGTACGGATCGCCTTCTCGAGATCCTGGTTGGTGGCCGCGACGATGCGGACGTCGGTGCGAAGCACCCGGGTGCCGCCGAGACGATGAAATTGCTGGTCCTGGAGCACGCGAAGGAGCTTGGACTGGGTGGCTGGCGACATGTCGCCGACCTCGTCGAGGAAGAGAGTGCCGCGATCCGCCTGCTCGAAGCGTCCGATTCGCACGCGGTCGGCTGAGGTAAACGCGCCGCGCTCGTGGCCAAAGAGCTCGGACTCCAGCAGGGTCTCGGGGAGCGCGGCGCAGTTCACCTTCACGAAGGGTGCCGCGGCCCGGGGCGAGTTCGCGTGAATGACACCCGCAATCAGCTCCTTGCCGGTCCCCGTCTCCCCGGTCACCAGCACCGTAGAGCGGGTCGGCGCCACGCGCCGGGCCAGGTCCAGTGCGGTTTGCAGGGACTCGCTCGTCCCCACGATCCGGTCGACGCCCAGGCGCTCCGCCCGCTCCTCGCGTAGCGCCGCGACCTCGCGGATCAGGCGGGCGTGGCTGCAGGCCTTGGCGACCCGCGCCTCGAGCTCGTCGAGCTCGAAGGGTTTCTGGACGAAGTCGAAGGCTCCGAGCTTCATCGCTTCGACGGCAGTCTGTATCGATCCGTAGGCCGTCATGAGCACCACCGCAATCCGGGTGTCGCGCTCCCGAGCCGCGCGCAAGACGTCGATGCCACTGGCGCCGGGGAGTCGGAGATCGGTCAACACCACGTGGTAGGGTTCGACACCGCGATCTCGCAGTCGTTCCACGGCCTCGTCACCCTTCGATACCTGATCCACGGCTCCGAAGCTCTCACCGAGCGCCCTGGCGATACCGCGCCGGAGCGAGGCGTTGTCCTCCACCAGAAGGATCCTGACCCCCGTCATGACGGGCACTCATCGAGAGGGAGCCGCACACAGAAGGTGCTGCCGGCCCCCGGTCCGCTCTCCACCGCGATGGATCCCCCGTGGCTGAGGATCACCTTCTGGGCGTTGGCGAGACCCACCCCCGAGCCCCGCCCCTTGGTGGTGAAGAAGGGGTAGAAGATCCGCTCCCGGAGATCCTCGGGAATCCCCGGCCCGCTGTCCGTGATGCGAATCCCGAGCTCCCGTCTCTCGTCGCCGACGCTTTCTACGTGGAGCTCGAGGACCAGACGATGTCCCTGTTTCGATCCGCTCTGGCCCATTGCCTCCAGGGCGTTGACCAGGAGGTCGGTCAGCGCCTCTCGGAGCTCGTCGGCGTCGGCGGCGAGGCGGGGAAGAGGGTCGGCGTAGCCTCGCTCGATCGCGCCCGAAAATGGGACGCGAGCCCGAGCCAGGCCAAGCGACGCCTCCAAGATCGCCTTGGGATCACAGGGGGCCCGGCTGATCGAGACGGGTCGCACGAATTCGAGGCTCGCGGTGACCGTCCCCGCCAGGTCGCGCAGCTCCCCCAGCAGGTCCTCGACCAGGAATCGCTCCTCGGGACGATCGCCCAGCTGGCGCTTCAGCAGCCCCGCCAGCACCTCCATGCTGGCCAGGGGATTGCGGATCGCGTGTGCCAGGCCCGCGGCCATCTGCCCGAGCGCGGCCAGCCGATCTCGCAGGCGGTCCTGTTCGTCCATGCGCTCGAAGGGCGTGAGATCGCGAAACACCATCGCCGCACCCCGCGCCGCTCCGGATGGGTCGCGTACGCAGAGCAAAGTGAATCCGATGGTGCGAGCGGGGCGGCCGTTCACCGGGGCCAGGACCAGCTCGGCCCGGCTGGCTCGATCCCGACCGTCGAGAGCCCCGCGGAGCCCGGCCAACACCGCGGGCTGGGCGGCGAGAACCTCCTGACAAGGGCGCCCGAGCAACGCCTCGAGTGGCCCCTCCGGGCAGCCCAGAATTCGGCGCGCCTCGGAGCTCAGACCGACCACCCTTGCGTCGGCGTCGATGGCCACCAGGCCGGAGCGCATCGATCCGATCATCCAGCGGGCGAAATTCGGGTCCCGAATCGTCACTCTGGGTGTATCGGATCGGGACCGCCCCCCCCTGAGTTGCGATTCCGTAACTCGCCGGGCCCGGCCTCCGGATCAGCCCTCGAGGGCTTCGGTGGGAACCAGGTAGCTCTTGCCCTCTTGCTCCAGCCAGCCGTCGGCCTTGAGCTCCTTGACCACCCGCGTGACGGTCTCGCGCGAGGTGCCGATCATGTCGGCGATCTGCTGGTGGGTGAGGGAGGGCGTGCGACGGCGGTCGCCGGCGGCAGCGGGATCCTTGGCAAGTCGCTCCAGGAGGCCCTTGGTGCGGTCCTTCACGCGCTGGAACGAGAGGGCGCTGGCCTGCTCGTTGATGACCCGCAGGCGGCGTGAGAGCTCCTGGATCACCGACATGGCGAGGTCCGGGCTCTTCCTCAGCAGGCCGATGAAGTCGATCCGGGAGAGGGCGAGCAGGCGCACCGGGGTGAGAGTCTTGACGGATGCCGAACGCGGCGCCCGCTCGAACAAGGCCATCTCGCCGACGAAGGCCCCCTCGTCCAGGAATTCGAGGATCTTCTCGCGCCCGTCGTCGGAGAGCTTGGTGACCTTCACCCGCCCCTCGCGGATGATGTACATGTAATCGCCCGGGAGACCTTCCTCGACGATCGTGGTGTTTCTCGGGTACCGGCGCTCGATCAGGTGCGAGGCGATCTGCTCCAGATCGTCGTCTACCACCTGGGCGAAGAGCGGAATTCCACGCGCGATCTCGAGTGCGTCGCGAGTGCCTCCAGACGTCGTCATGGCGCCACCTCTGATTCGATTTCAGGAGCCCGACTCGAGACGGGGCGGGGCGTCCCGATGCCGACCCATCGCCGCCCAGCTCGCATCGGACTCTGAGTCAGACTCCTAGATGAGATCGCTTCGTCCCCGCTTTCGCAACTGCGAGACCACTTCTCGGACCTCCGGGCTCCTCTCGAGGCTCGAAACCAACACCGCGTCTCCGGCGTCGATCACCGCGAGCCCGTGGACCCCCAGCAGAACAATGGGCCGATCCGCAGCCTGGGCCAGGTTCCCGCTGGCATCGTGGAGAAGAACCTCCCCATCCATGATCTGGGTCACATTCGTCCCAACTCCCAGCTCCTCGGCCAGGGACTTCCATGTTCCCACGTCGCTCCATTGGAACTTCGCGGGCAGGCACCAGACCCGGCGGCTCGATTCCAGGACCGCGGTATCGATGGGGACGGAGGGCGCCCGGCGGTAGGCCGCTTCCATGGCCGCGGCCCAGGCGCGCCGACCCTTCCCGGCCTTGCGCAGGGGAGAAAGGGCCCGGTGCAGCTTGGGCGCGTGTGCCCGGATCTCCTCCAGAATCGTCCTCGCCGTCCATACGAAAATTCCCGCGTTCCAAAGATACCGCCCGCTGTCCAAGTACCGCTTGGCACGGGCTCGATCCGGCTTTTCGACGAAACGGCTCACTCGGCGTAGGCCCGGGTAGGCGGTGTCGGCGAGATTCCCCGCGCGAATGTACCCGTAGCCGGTCTCGGGCCGGGTCGGCTTCACTCCCAGCGTCACCAGCACACCCTCACCGGCCGCCGCATCGGCGGCACGGGAGATCGCGCTGGCAAGGGCTCCGGCGTCGGGAATCCTGTGATCGGCCGGAAGCACCGCCAGGATCGCCTCCGGGTCTTCCCGGATCAGCCACTCGGCAGCGGCGCCCACGGCCAACGCCGTGTTGCGACCCCGCGGCTCCACCAGGATCCGGCCTGGCGGCAGCCCGGAGGTAGCGCGCATCGCCCGCGCGTGCTGTCGGGCGCAGACGAGCCAGACCTGCTCGGGACCCGCCAGGCGTCGCGCCCTTGCCAGAGTCGACTCGAGCAGCGTCTTCCGGCCCCCGACGCGCAGCAGAGGCTTGGGTCGCGACTCCCGGGAGAGGGGCCAGAAGCGCGTCCCCGCACCGCCCGCCAGGATCACCGCATGGATCCGGCGCCTTCCGGCACCTCTCATCGGCCCACGCTGACGTACTCGAAGCCCGCCCTCTGCATCTGGTCCGGTCCGTAGACATTGCGCAGGTCCACCACCAGCGGCCGCCGGAGGTGGTTCTTGATCCGCTCGAGGTCGAGCATGCGGAACTGGTTCCACTCGGTGACGATGACTACGGCGTCGGCGCCCTCGCAGGCCTGGTAGGCATCCTTGGCGAAGCTCACCTCCGGCAGCAGCTTCGCCGCCGGCGCCATCGCCACGGGATCGAAGGCGCGCACGCTGGCCCCGAGCTCGAGCAGACCCCGGATGATGTCCACCGAGGGCGCATCGCGCATGTCGTCGGTCTCGGGCTTGAAGGAGAGCCCGAGCACCGCGATGGTCCTGCCGGAGAGATCCCCTCCCACGGCCGCTTCGATCTTCTCGACCATGCGCTGCCGCTGGCGCTCGTTCACCCGAATCACCGTCTCGACGATCTCCAGACGCTCGCCCGCCTCCTTGGCGAAGTGGGCCGCCGAGCGCGTGTCCTTGGGAAAGCAGGATCCGCCGAAGCCGGGGCCCGCGTGCAGGAACTTCTTGCCGATGCGCCCGTCCAGCCCGATCCCCCGGGCGACCCCCTGGACGTCGGCGCCGATCTTCTCACAGAGATTCGCGATCTCGTTGATGAAGGAGATCTTGGTGGCGAGAAAGGCGTTGCCGGCGTACTTGGTCAGCTCCGCCGTGACGACGTTGGAGAGCACGAAGGGGGTCTCGTTCAGGTAGAGCGGGCGGTACAGATCCTTCAAGATCGCCAGCGGCGCGTCGTCGTCGGTGCCGATCACCACCCGATCCGGACGCATGAAATCCTGGATCGCCGCCCCTTCGCGAAGGAACTCGGGATTCGAGGCGATGCTGAACTTCACGTCCTTGCCCGCGGCGTCGATCTCCGCCTGGATCAGATCGCGCACGCGGTAGGCGGTCCCGACCGGCACCGTGCTCTTGGTAACGATCACCTTGTAGTCGTCGATGTTTCGGCCGATCTCCCGGGCGACCTCCTCCACCGCCGAGAGATCGGTCCCCCCGTCGGAGCGGGCCGGCGTCTGGACGGCGATCAGGATCACCAGGGCGGATTGCAGTGCCTCGGTGGTGTCGGTGGTAAAGGAGAGGCGTCCCTCCTTCACGTTCCGCTCCACCAGGGAGTCCAGCCCCGGCTCGTAGATCGGGATCTCCCCCCGCTCGAGCGCCTCGATCTTCCTCACATCGTTGTCCGCGCAGATCACGTGAACACCGAACTCGGCGAAGCAGGCGCCGGTGACCAGACCCACGTAGCCCGTTCCGATGACGCAGACGTTCATTCGCCCGGCTCTCCTTCGAGTCGCTTTCGGAAGTAGTCGATGGTCCGCAGCAGTCCTTCCCGCAGCGGAACGGCCGGAGTGTAGCCGAGCAGCTCTCCGGCCCGGCCGAGATCGGCAAGGCTGTCGCGCACGTCGCCCGCACGCGGCGGCTCGTATCGCGCCTCCACCTCCGAGCCGGTCAGCTCGACGATGTCGCGCAGCAGCTGATTCAGGCTGATTCGTTTCCCCCCGGCGATGTTCATCACCGTCCCCGACGCAGCGGGGGCGTCGGCGGCCAGCAGATTCGCCTGCACCGCGTCCGAAACGAAGGTGAAGTCGCGAGTCTGCTCCCCGTCACCGTAGATCCGCGGCGACTCACTCTCGAGGCAGGCCGTCACGAACTTGGGAACCACCGCGGCGTACTCGCTCTGCGGGTCCTGCCTCGGCCCGTAAATGTTGAAGTAGCGCAGTGCGACGGTCTCGAGTCCGTAGAGGCGGGTGTAGAGGCGGCAGTAGGACTCTCCCACGTACTTCTGGAGCGCGTAGGGCGACATCGGGTTTGGCGGCATCGTCTCCACCTTGGGAAGCGTCGCCACGTCACCGTAGGCCGAAGAGGAGGCGGCGAAGACCAGCCGGCGCACCCCCGCCTTTCGCGCGGCTTCCAGCAGGCCGAGCGTCCCCCTGATGTTCACGTCGTTGGTTCTCTCGGGCTCGGCGACACTCCGAGGCACGGAGGCCAGTGCCGCCTGGTGGAAGACCACCTCGACATCGCGGACGCCGCGGGCGACCAGCTCCGAGTCGCGCAGGTCGCCGCGCAGGAGCTCGATCCGATCCCCGCACTGGTCGAGATTCTCTTCGCGACCCGAGGAGAAGTCGTCGAGAATTCTCACCGACCAGCCACCGTCCACCAGGTGATCCGCAATGTGGCTGCCGATGAAGCCAGCGCCGCCGGTCACCAGCGCGCACCGCCCTGAACTTCCCTTGCTCATCGGCTGCCCGGTCCGTCGCGCCGCCGCCCGCTCGCCCTCTCCTGGGCCTCGAGATCCGCCTCTACCATGATCCGCACCAGCTCCTCGAAGCGGGTCCGCGCCGTCCACCCGAGCTCCTCGCGAGCCTTGGTCGGATCGGCGAGCAGCGTGTCGACCTCGGCCGGCCGCAGCAGAGCCGCATCGGTGCGAACGAAATCCGCCGGGTCGAGACCCACCTGATCGAAGGCGATCTCCACGAACTCGGCGGGCGAGTGATGCTCTCCCGTCCCGATCACGTAGTCGGAGGGCTGATCCCGCTGGAGCATCAGCCACATCGCCTCGACGTATTCCGGGGCGTATCCCCAGTCCCGCTTGGAGTCGAGGTTCCCGAGCCGGAGCTCGTCCTTCAGGCCGAGCTTGAGCTTGGCCACCGACTCACTGATCTTGCGGGTGACGAACTCGCGTCCGCGGCGGGGCGACTCGTGATTGAAGAGGATCCCCGACACCGCGAAGAGACCGAAGCTCTCGCGATAGTTCACGGTGATGTGATGGCCGTAGACCTTCGCGACCCCGTAGGGGCTACGGGGATGGAAGGGAGTCGTTTCGTTCTGGGGGGTCTCTCGCACCCTCCCGTACATCTCGGAGCTGGAAGCCTGGTAGAAGCGGATTTCCGAGTCCACCAGCTTCACGGCGTCGAGCATGCGGGTGACACCGAGGGCCGTGAACTCCCCGGTGAGTGAAGGCTGCACCCAGGAAGTGGGGACGAAGGACTGGGCCGCCAGGTTGTAGACCTCGCTGGGACGGCTCTCTCGGAGCACGCTCAGCAACGAGATCTGATCGAGCAGGTCGGCCTGATGCAGCTCGATCCGTCCCGAGAGGTGGGCAATCCGCTCGAAGCTCTCGGTGCTGGCGCGCCGCACCATCCCGTGGACCTCGTAGCCCTTTTCCAGCAAGAGCTCGGCCAGGTAGGAGCCGTCCTGCCCGGTGACGCCCGTGATCAGCGCGCGGTCGACGCTCATCTCGTCTCTCCTTCGACTTCCGTCGATGCCCCCGACGCCGGCTCCCCGGGCTCACCCACATCGAAGAATCCGAGGTTCCGCAGCAGCCGGAGAGTGAGCAGGACCACCGCACCGAGGAAGAGCATCGCGGCGTAGCCCTCCAGCCGGGTAAAGGAGACCGCGATGATGCAGAAGCAGGCGGTCAGGAAGTAGATGGAGAGGACCGCCGAGCGGTGGGAGCCCTCGGACTCGAGCAGGCGGTGATGGATGTGAAGGCGATCGGCCTTCATGATGTTGGTCCTCCGGCGCATCCGGCGCAGGATCGAGAGCATCGTGTCGATCAGCGGAACCGCCAGGGCGAGCAGCGGCACGATGAACGTCAGGAGGGTTACCCGCTGGTAGCCCTCCAGCGCAAGCAGGGAAAGTGAATAGCCGATGAAGAGAGCGCCGGTGTCCCCCACGAAGATGCGAGCCGGCGGGAAGTTGTAGGGGAGAAAACCGAGCAGTGCCCCGACCAGCGCGACCCCCACCAGGACGCCGAGCACGTGATTCCCCTGCCAGGCGATGAAGGTGAGCGTCACCGCGATGATCGCCGCAACCCCGCTGGCGAGACCGTCGAGGCCGTCCATCAGGTTGATCGAGTTGGTGACGACGACGATCCAGAGCGTGGTCAACACCCAGATCAGCCAGGTGGGGAAGTACCAGACCTCGCGCGAGATCGGATCGGTCAGGTGATCGATCTGGTAGCCGAAGGAGATGGCGATCGCCGCCGCCGCGACCTGGACCACGAGCTTGGGAAGGGCACCGAGTCCCCAGCGGTCGTCGACGGCGCCGAGGCTCAGGACCAGAAGACCACCCAGGAGCAGGCCTTCCAGGTGGGAGCGGAAGCCGGTCTCCTCGGGTGATGAGCAGCATCGCCGCCGCCAGCCCCACGAAGAAGCCCAGGGCCACGGAGATCCCGCCCAGCAGCGGGATGTTGGGGCGCCGGTTGACCTTGCGCTCGTCGGGTCGGTCGATCGCACCCAGGGTGATGGCGAGGCGAGCGACGATCGGCGTCGCCAGGGCGGATACCGCCAGCGCGAGCAGGAACGCGAAGCTGATGCGACCAGATCGTCACGGGGCCCTCAGGCGTGGCTGACTCCGGCCAGGGTCACTGAGAGATTCCAGCCTGCGCCATCACGGCCGGCTCAGTCCACATAGCCGTATCCGTATCGATCGGCGCCGCGGATCTCTCCGTTCAGGACCATGCCGAGCACCCGGCGTCGATCGACGACCTCCAGGGCGGAGGTCACCTCTTCCTCGGCGGTCGAGTCGGCCCTGACCACGAAGACCATCCCGTCGCAGAGATCGGTGATGATCTTGGCGTCGGGAATTCCGAGGACCGCGGGCACGTCGAGAATCACCCGCTCGTAGCGCTGGGCCAGCTGCTCGATCAGCTCGGTCATCCGTCGACGAGGAGAGCAGCTCCGACGGATTGGACGGCAGGGAGCGGACCGGCAGCACCTCGAGGCGGGAGCCCTGAACCTCGGTGATCGCCTCCTCCAGGGTGGCCTCACCCTCCAGCAGCTCGCAGAGGCCCGCGTCGACGCGCAGCCCCAGCGACTGGTGCACCTTCGGCCTGCGGAGATCGCAGTCCACCAGCAGCACCCGCCGCCCGACGCTCATGGCCGACACCAGCGCGAGATTGACGGCGGCCGTGGTCTTGCCCTCCCCCGCCACCGCGCTGGTCACGGCGATGGTGCGAAGCGGCTGCTGGGAGGCGAGAGCATCGATGCGGCCGCGGAGCGTGCGGAACTGCTCGGCGACGTAGGATTCCGGCTGCAGCATGGTGATGCGGCGCTTGTTGAGCCCACCCACCGTCTCGGGAGGAGCCCCGGAGGAGCGCGCGAACCACCGCTTCCAGAAGGGCCTCTGCGCCGGTCTCGCCGGCGGGGCCGGCGCCGGGGCATAATCGGGCACCCCTTCCTTCGCCACCGGGACGTCCGGAACGACCGGAGCCGCGGGCGCGGCGGCCGTCTCGCGAACCCGCTGGGTGCGCTGTTCCTCCGCGCGCCGAAGAGCGTCGTAGACCTTTCCCATCAGAATTCCTCTACTCGCCGCGCACGGAAGAAGCCGAACAGGCCGCGCCGCTTCCGCTCGATCTCTTGGGTGGAAGGGGTAGCAGACTCGGAGACCGACTCCCGATCGACCAGGCCGAGATCACGGGCGACCTCCGTGATCGCATCGGCTCCGAGGGTCTCCTTCTCGCGTGCGAATCCCAGCAGGAGCGCGCTGTCGCAGACGATGTTGACCAGGCGCGGTGTCCCGCTGGACACCGCGTGGATCCTGCGAAGCGCCGCGGTCTTGAAGATTCCCTTGCCCGTGTAGCCGGCGAGGCGGAGGCGCTCCTGGACGTAGGCGGCCGTCTCCTCCTCCGTGAAGGGACGCAGCTGGTGGCGAAGCACGATCCGCTGGCGCAGCTGTCGAAGGCCCGGATCCGCCAGCATCTCCCAGAGCTCCGGCTGCCCCACCAGCAGGATCTGGATCAGCTTCGAGGTGGGCGTCTCGAGATTGGAGAGCAGCCGGATCTCCTCCAGCATCTCCGGCGAGAGAGTCTGGGCCTCGTCCACGATCAGCAGCGTGGTGAGATCCCGCTCGAGCCGTCCGATCAGGAAGCGATTCAGTGTGAGCAGATACTCACCCTTGGTGCTGCACCTCTCCTCGATCCCGAACTCGTCGAAGAGGACGCGGAAGAAGTCGAGGGGCTCGAGCTTGGGATTGAAGATGAAGGCGGAGAGCGTCTCCCGGTCGAGCTGGGCGAGGAGCGCGTGGAGCAAGGTCGTCTTTCCGGTGCCGATCTCACCGGTCAGAAGCACGAATCCCTTGCGAGCCTGTACACCGTAGACCAGGGTGGCGAGACCCTCGCGGTGGGTGTCTCCGAGATACAGGAACGCCGGGTCCGGCGTCATCTCGAAGGGGCTCTGCACGAGTCCGTAGTAGGAGTGATACATGGGGAATCTTCCTAACCCTGCTCCCCGGCCGGCGGAGTCGGCGTCTCCGCCTCTTCTCCCTCGACGATGGTCTGGATGAATCCCGGAATCCCGTTCACGGTCCAGTTGCCGGCAACGGCGCCGACCAGCACCACGAAGGTGACCGCCACCGCCGCCACCGCGTTGCGAATCCGGCGGCGGCGCATCGCGGCGCGATCCGATTCGAGGACGATCCCGGGAATCGAGGCGAGGACCGGGAAGCGCAGCGCCATCTGGAGCTGGCGCGCCCCGTGGAAGGAGGAGTCGAGGGCCTCGAGGAGCACCGCGAGGCCGGCGCCCAGCCCGATCCCCAGGAGCAGCCCGACCGCGACGATCGCGATGCGGTTGGGCGAGAAGGGCTCGGGGGGCGGATACGCGGACTCGAGGATCCGGAACTGCTCGCCCTTCTGGCGCCGCTCCATGTTGGCGGCGACACCGGCCTCGAGGCGTTTGTTGCTGAACTCCTGGTAGCTCGCGAAGAGGTGCTGGTACTCGCGCTCCAGCGCGTCGAGCTGCTCGGCGACCCGCGGCGTCCCCGACAGATTGGCGTGAATCTCGGCGATCTGGGCGTTCAGCCGCGCGATGTCCTGGCGCGCGGCGGCGGCGCGCAGCTGGGCGCGCTGCTGCTCCGCCCGGGCGTTCTGCTGGGCGGGGGAGAGGCCCTCATCCCCGCCCTCGTCGCCGGCGCTTTCGATCTTCGCCTTCACCTCCGCGATCTCCTGCCGGGTGGCGACGATATCGGGATGCTTCTCCGTGAAGCCCCGGCCGCGGTACTCGGCGAGTTCGAGCTCCAGGAGCTCGAGCTTGCGGGCGGGAGTCATCTGATTCGGATAGTCGTTGGACATCGACCCGCCCGCGAGCACCTGCTGCTTGTAGAACGCCTCGTCGCTCTCGGCGATCGCCAGGTCGCGCTGGGCATCGCGGATCATGTCGACGGACCGCTCGAGAAGCCGCTGATTGGACTGCACGTCCTCGGGAAGCCGCCCCGGATTCGCATCCTTCACCTCCGCGATCCGGGCCTCCACCTCGGCGATACGGGTCGAGAGCCGGTCGAGCTCCGCTTCGATGAACTCCGAGGTGTCGCCCGAGATCTGCACCCGCTCCTTCAGGTGCTCGTCGATGAAGTCGTTGGCGAGGCGGTTGGCGACGGCCGCGGCGATGGTCGCGAGACTCGCTGTGGAAGTAGAGGCGGAAGGTATTGATCTCGAAGTCGCGCTGGCGCCTCCTGTCCTCCACCTCGAGCTCCGGCAGCACGGGCTCGACGCGGATGTGGCTCCGCATCAGCGAGATCACCTCCTCGCGCGTCATCTCCTTCGACTCCTCGGGATAGAGCTCGAGCTCGGTGATGATTCGCGAGAGGCGGCCGCGGCTCAGGATCTGCATCGTCATCAGGTGCAGCCGGCCCTCGAGCTCGCTCTCCTCCATGGTCGGCTCGATGAGCCCCTTGGAGATGGATTGGGGCTCGACGAGCAGCGTCGTCCAGGCTTCGTACCTATTCGGCAGCACGGCCGCCGTGACGATCGACAGCAGGAAGACGGCCCCCGCGACCACGGCCATGGTGCCCTGGCGGCGGCGCAGCACGCCGCCGAGATCTTGGATCTGGAGTCCCTGCTCCGGGTTCATGGGTTGGCTCCGTTTTCAAAGGGCGCACTCAGAGGCGAATCGGATCGAACTGATACTCGACACCGAAATTGACGCGAAACCGGTCATAGTCACGCCCGAAAGCCACGTCCCCGTCCGTGCTCTGGTCCCAGTAGATGGCGGTTCCGTAGAGTGTGGTTCGCTCGGTGAGGCGATAGCGAACGTCGAGTCTGATCCACAGGGTCCAGATGTCGATGTTCTGATCGACCTCGACGGCTCGGAGAGCGAACGATTCCGCGACATCCGTGAAGCCCGGGCCAAGGATAGGCCGAGAGGTCCGTCGGCATCACTGCGATCGTGGTCTGGACCCCCTCGGTCGCCTGGGACTGGCGCGTCAACGCGACGCGCAATGTGGAGTGCCAGCGCGGGGACGGCCTCCACTCGAGGACGCCGCTCACGATGTCGGCGACGGTGCTCGAGCCCAGGCCCGACGAGTCGCTCTGCTGACGGCGGTAGGAGATCGTGCCCGGCCACTGCTCCCAGCGTTTGCTGAGGCTCATGTTGGCGAAGTAGGTGAGGCTGTTGTTGTTCCCCGACGGAACCGGCCCCACGAGCTCCAGATCCGTACGAATGGACCGCACCGCGCGCTCCTGCGCGGGGGTGAGATTCTGGCCGATGACGTCGCAATCCGCGGTCAGGATCAGAGTCCCTTTGTCCCTGGAGCAGCTCGTCGCTCTCACCAGCCTGTTCTTACCGTCGACGGACAGCAGCGGGTACAGGAGCTGATTGGGGGCGACCGCCACGACATTGTCCTGGTCGTCGCCCTTCACCCAGGTGGGGCCCGCAGCCACGCTGAGCTCGAGGGTCTCGTCGAACTGGTGCCGCCAGCTTCCGAAGACGTTGTAGAAGTCCGTCGACTGACTTTCGCGGACGGAGCTGGCGTCGTAGGACGAACGCCGATAGCTGACGCCCCCTCCGAGCTGGTCTCGCCGCGAAATCGTCTGTTCGTAGCGTCCCAAGGCGCTCAGGGTCTGGCGGTCGGAGCGCTCCTCGCGGTCGAAGTCGATCAGGTTGTGCCCCAGCGTCAACGTCAGCATCCGGGTCGGTCCCAGGTTGTGGGTCAGACTCGCGTCGGCGGTGTTGCGAGTGTTCTCGTCGCGTCCGAAGCCGAATTCGGTGGCAGTCTACGACCTGACCCCCTGCGCCTGTGGTGACCACCTCGTTGAAGCGGTTCAGGGACCGGAAGCGACCGAACCGATCGGAGATCTCCACGCGTGTGGTGGGATTGACCTGCCAGCTCAGCTCGCCGTCGGCCAGATGGGTCCAGCCACGGGCCTCGACCGAGTCGATGAAATACTCGTAGGAGGGCCGGTAGCGGAGCTTCCACTTGAGCTCGCCTTCGTGGTCTTCCAGAAGTGCGTCCGGCTCGATCCGGAAGCTGTAGTCGTCCACCTCCTCGATCTCGGTGGAGAAGACGTTGCTGTCGTAGCCGCCCTCGAACCCGGCACCCAGGGTCAGCTCCTGTGCGGAGCTCGCCAGCGGGAGAAACAGAAGAGCGACGATGATCGACCATCGGTAAATGTTCACGAGCCCCCCCATCCCCAGTCTCAGTCCGGCACCACGATGGTGTCGCCCGGGACCAGCAGCAGGTTGGTCCCCGGCGCCTTGCCGGCCACGTAAGCGTCGTAGTTGAACCGGTACTCGACCTCGCCGCTCTCCCGAGCGGCGGATCACCTTCACCCTCTTCTTGTCGGCGAAGGGGCCGAAGCCGCCCGCGGTGGAGATGGCGTCCAGCACCCGCACATCCTTGCCGAGCGGAACCGGTCCGGAGCGCACGACTTCACCGACCACGAAGACGTGCTTGCTTCCAATCGCCTCGACGACCACGGTGACATCGGGGTTGGCCGACGTACTCGCTGAGGTCCCGGGTGATCACCTCCTTGAGCTCGAGCGTGGTGAGACCCTCGGCCTGGACGTCGTCCAGCAGGGGCACCGAGATCTTCCCGTCGGGCCGCACGGGACCCTCGACACTGAGCTCCGGGTTCTTCCAGACCCGGATCAACAGCATGTCCCCGGCACCGATCACGTACTCCGCCTTCTCCATCGGGGGCGGCTCCGGCGGATGGGGCGTTCCGCTTCCGACGCAGCCCACCGAGACAGCGAGCGCCAGCAGCACCGAAACAACCCACTGTCTTTCCGCCAATCATCGCCACCCCCTGGTATCCGACACCACTCACCGATCGTCGTTCAGGCCGTTTTCCTTCATCTTGTAGAGAAGGGCCTTGTAGCTGATCTGAAGCTGCTCGGCGGCCTCCTTCCGGTTCCAGCGCGTCTGTTGGAGCACCCGCTCGATCACCCTCTTTTCGGCGACTCGGGCCGCGCGTTTAGAAATCGCCTTGAGATCCACGCCCTTCCCGTCGGCCAGATCCGAGCCCAGGGCCTCCAGATCGAGGAAATCCGCCGGATCCGTCGTGATCGGTGTGGGGATTCTCCCTTAGTGCGATCTCCTGGAGAACCGCCTGCTCGTTGCCCAGCACGACCATGCGCCGGACCATGTTCTCGAGCTCCCGGACGTTCCCGGGCCAGTGGTACTGCGGCGAAGATCGCCATGGTCTCGGGGGAGAGCGGCTTCGCGTTCTTCCGGTACTGCTCCCCGAACTTGCGCAGGAAGTGGTCGGCCAGGAGCGGAATCGCGTCGGCTCGCTCGCGGAGCGGAGGAAGCTGGACCGTCACCACGTTGAGCCGGTAGTAGAGATCCTCGCGGAACTCCCCGTTCTCGACCGCCTCTTCGAGGTCGCGGTTGGTGGCGGCGAGGATCCGCGCATCCACCCTGACGTCGGCCTCCCCGCCGAGGCGGGAGAACTCGCCGTCCTGGAGCACCTGGAGAAGCTTGGCCTGGAGGGCGGGACTCATCTCGGCGATCTCGTCCAGGAAGATCGTCCCCTGGTGGGCGTACTCGAACTTGCCGAGCTTGCGCTTCTGGGCTCCCGTGAACGCCCCCTTCTCGAAGCCGAAGAGCTCGCTCTCGAGCAGCTCCGAGGGAAGCGCCGCGCAGTTCACCTTGACGAAGGTGCGATCCCGCCGATCCGAGAGCTGGTGCAGGGTGCGCGCCACCAGCTCCTTGCCGGTGCCGCTCTCGCCCCGGATCAGGACCGTGATGTCGGTGTCCGCGACCTGCTCGATGATCTCGCGAACCTCCTTCATCTTGCCCGCCTCGGCCCCTTCGATCAGGGCATCCGTCTCCCGGCGAGCGCGGTCGCGAAGCTCCGCGACCTCCCTCTTGAGCGCGCGGGTCTCCAGGGCCTTCTGGAAGGCCAGCTCCAGCTCCTCTCCCTCGAAGGGCTTGCGCAGAAAGTCCGACGCCCCGAGGCGCATGGCCTCGACGATGGTGCGCGCGTGTCCATGGCCCGAGAGCATGACGACCGGAACGTCGGGCAAGCGGCTCTTCAGCTGGCGCAGCGTCTCGAGCCCATCCATCCCGTCGAGAACGACATCGAGACTCACCAGATCCGGCCGGGTTTCGTCGAGGTTGGCCAGGGCCTCCTCGCCACCGAGAGCGGTGAAGACCTCGTAGCCCTGCCGCGAGACCAGCTGCTCCAGCAGCTCGCACAGGCTGGGATCATCGTCGATCACCAGCACTCGAAACGCTTCAGCCACGGATGGTCGTGTGCCTCCATGGACGCAATTGGGGTCATTCCCTCACAGGTTGCGGAGCGACCGCACGATCGTGCGAGATTCGTGCCACCCCGCATGAGTACTTTCCTTCCTTTACCAGGAAAGCAAGTGGATGCAGTATGAAATACTTTTCCACATCTGGGAAGTAGACTTCCCTATGGGAAGAACCGTTCCTTCGCAAGCCAAGCACTCGCGAAAAGCGCAGGGCCTTTGGAGTGAGCCGATCTTTCCCTACCGTTCCGGTGAGACCGCCCGTGGCGGTCTGCCCCCGCTTGGCACACATTTCGCACATCCGCCGGGCCCTGGCGCGGGCCAGATCGCGAGGAGCAGGAGAGAGATGCAGAGGGGCTCGATGCAGGTGATGGCGGTCGCCGCCGCACGCCCGAACTTCATGAAAGTCGCACCCTTGCTGCGCGAGTTGCGTGCCCGGGAGCAGGCCAGCCCGCAGCTCGCTCCGCTCGCGCGGGACCTGGGAGCCTCGATGAGCGAGAAAAAGCCGGTATGGCGGCGGTTCTACGCGGGATGGCTCGAGATCGCAGCGCGCTTCGGCGAGGTGCAGACACTGCTGGTGCTGGCGATCGTCTACACTCTGGTGCTGGGCCCGGTCGCCCTGGTGCTGTTCGCCTTTCGAAGGGACCTGCTGCAGAAGCGTGGGCTTCACATCTCCGGCAGCGCCTGGTCGGAGGCCGACAGCGCCGGCGCCGACCTGGAGCGCGCCAAGCGCCTGTTCTGAGCCAGAAGGACGAGCCAGGTAGATGGACATCCTCGGAATCTCATGCTTCTACCACGACGCGGCTGCCGCACTGCTGCGCGACGGGGACCTCGCCGCCGCGGCCCACGAGGAGCGCTTCACCCGCAAGAAGCACGACCCCGAGCTTCCCAGGAACGCGGTGCAGTACTGCCTCTCGGAGGCGGGCATCGGGGTGAACGACCTCGACTATCTGGTCTTCTACGACAAGCCCTTCATCAAGTTCGAGCGGATGCTGATCACCTATCTGGCCACCTTCCCCCGCTCCCTGCCCTCCTTCTCCAAGGCGATGCCGATCTGGATGAAGGAGAAGCTCTGGATGCCGAAAGCCATCGAGAAGGGTCTCGGATACGAAGGCGAGGTGCTCTTCGCCGAGCATCACCAGTCCCACGCGGCCTCGGCCTTCCTTCCCTCCCCCTTCGAAGAGGCGGCCATCCTGACCATCGACGGCGTGGGCGAATGGGCGACGGCCACACAGGGAGTCGGACGAGGCAACGGATTCGAGCTGTTCAAGGAGATTCGATTCCCCCACTCCCTGGGTCTGCTCTACAGCGCCTTCACCTACTACCTCGGCTTCAAGGTCAACAGCGCCGAGTACAAGGTGATGGGCGCCGCACCCTACGGCGAGCCGAAGTACTACGAGACGATCCTCGAGCACCTGGTCGACCTCCGGGAAGACGGCTCCTTCAAGCTGAACATGAAGTACTTCGCCTACCACTACGGCCTCACCATGACCAACCAGCGCTTCGCGAAGCTGTTCGGTCATCCGCGGCGCGAGCCCGAATCCCAGATGGAGAACTTCCACTGGGACATGGCGGCGAGCGTGCAGAAGGTCACCGAGGAGATCGTTCTGCGAATCGTCCGGGACCTCCACGAGCGCACCGGACTCCCGAACCTCTGCATGGCTGGCGGTGTCGCACTCAATTGCGTGGCCAATGGGCGCATCATCCGGGAAAGCCCCTTCGAGCAGCTCTGGGTGCAGCCCGCAGCGGGCGATGCGGGCGGAGCGCTCGGTGCGGCGCTGTTCGTGGAGAACTGCGTGCTGGGCCGCCCGCGCAAGCTGCGCATGGACCACGCGTACTGGGGCCCGAGCTTTTCCGACCAGGAGATCCTGCGTTTCCTGGACGACCGCGGCGCGCCCTACCAGACGCTTTCCCGCGATGAGATGATCGCGGAGACGGCCCGCCGGCTCGACGAGGAGCAGGCCGTGGTGGGATGGTTCCAGGGGCGCCTCGAGTGGGGCCCGCGCTCGCTCGGGAGCCGCTCGATCCTCGCCGATCCGCGAAATCCAGGAGAACTGGAAGCGGGTCAACCTGAAGATCAAGTTCCGCGAGAGCTTCCGACCCTTCGCGCCGGCGGTCCTGGCCGACAAGGCCTCGGACTGGTTCGAGATCGACCGGGAGAGCCCCTACATGCTGCTGGTCTGCCAGGTCAAGGAAGGCCGCGAGATTCCCGCCGTCACCCACGTAGACGGCTCCGCGCGCCTCCAGACGGCGACCCGCGACACCCACCCGGAGTTCTACGACCTGCTCGCGCGTTTCGATCAGCGCACCGACTGTCCGGTACTGATCAACACCTCCTTCAACGTCCGGGGGGAGCCGATCGTCTGCACTCCCGAGGACGCCTACCTTTGCTTCATGCGCACGAACATGGACGTGCTGGTGATGGGCAACCAGATCCTCGACAAGCGCGATCAGCCCGAGCTGGTCGAGGACTTCGACTGGCGCGAGCGCTACGAGCTGGACTGAACCGACACCCCCCGGACCACGGAACGAAGAAAGGAACGAGGGACTCTCGATGACATCGATTCTCCGTGAACTGTGGGCCTTCATGAGGGTCCGGAAGAAGTGGTGGCTGGGACCGATCTTCGTCACGATGATTCTTCTCTCGGCGCTGATCATGCTGACCGAAGGGTCGGCGGTGGCTCCCTTCATCTACGCGCTGTTCTGACCGAAGAGACCTCGAGAATGATCGGTGAACAGCCGACCGATGGCGCCGCGGAATTGTCGAGATAGAGAGGCGGTCATGGCACTGGAAGCCGGCACGGAACTCTCAGCAGCGAACAGCGGAGGCCAGCTCGCGACGACGGGCCCTGTGGGTGACGATCGCGCTCATCGCGCTCGCCGTGGTCGTCTACGCACCGATCCTCTACTACATGGTGCATCCACTGGAAGCTGGTCGACGACTACTCCCACGGCTTCCTGATCGTCCCGCTGGCGCTCTTCTTCGCATGGGAACGGCGCCCGCAGCTGCGCCGCGCCGTCATCGACCCGAGCTGGTGGGGACGTGCTGCCGCTCTGCCTCGGCACCCTGACGCTGATGATCGGGCGCCTCGGCGTCGAGCTCATGACCATGCGGGTCTCCTTCGTGCTCACCCTGATCGGCCTCGTGCTGCTGCTGCTCGGGGCGCTCGATCTTCCGCATCCTGGCCTTCCCGCTGCTCTTCCTCTTCCTGATGGTCCCGCTGCCCCAGTCGCTGGTGAACGTCGTCGCCTTCCCGCTCCAGCTGATCGCGCGGACTTCGCGGTGAACGCGCTCTACCTGCTCGGAGATTCCCGCGCTGCGCGAGGGGAACATCATCCATCTGGCGAATACCCAGCTCTTCGTCGCCGAAGCCTGCAGCGGGCTGCGCTCGCTGATGGCGCTGGGCACGCTGGGTGTCGTCTTCGCCTACTTCTTCCGCAAGACGATGGTGCGAACGCGTCGTCATCGTCGCTCTCGACGATTCCGATCGCGATCCTGGTGAACGCCTTCCGGGTCGCCTGACCGGCGTCCTCACCCACCGCTTCGGTGAGGAGGCGGCGAGCGGCGGATCCACCAGCCCGAGGGCTTCTTCACCTTCGGCATCGCCTTCGCTGCTCCTGCTGCTCGAGGCCTGGCTGCTGGCGATGATCTGGCCGGAGTCGGCGAAGACGCCCGCAAGACGAGGCTATCGCACATGATCGAAGCTCCGTCGCCCTCGCCTTCCTCGGGCTCAACTTCTACACGTATCACTACCTCGCCACCAATCCCGTGTATCCCGAGCGAAAGACCTTCGACGAGTTCCCCCTCGAGCTCGGCGAATGGGCGTGCGCCGAACGCCAATCGATGGGCGCCGAGGTCGAAGGCAATCTCGGAGTCACCGACTACCTCCTCTGCCGCTTCGCGAGCCCCGAGAATCGTGTGGGCGTCGACGTCTACGTCGGGTACCACGCCTCTCAGGTGCGCGAAGACGGGCGGCGGCGCGGGCGAGAACTCCATCCACCCGCCGGCCCACTGCCTTCCGGGTTCCGGCTGGGACATCATCAGCAACCAGACCGTGCCGCTCGACATGCCCGGCCTGCCCCAGGAGACATGCAACGGTCAAGCGACTCGTCATCGCCAAGGGCACGGCGCGCGCAGCTCGTCTACTACTGGTACCAGTCGCGCGGCCGGGTGATCTCCGAGGACTGGAAGAAGATCGTCTACGTCGGGCTGGACCGCGCCCTGCAGCAACCGCACCGACGGGTCCCTGGTTCGCTTCTCGATTCCGATCCGTGCGCAACGACGAGGCGAGAGCCGATGCGGCCTTCCGCGACCTGGCGCCCCGCATCCTGGCGCGAGCTTCCGGCCTACGTGCCCGAGTGAGAGAGGGATGGCCGTGAGGAACACGGCGGAAACCCGGTGAACCGTTTCTACGACGCGCTCTATCCGGCACTGCCGATCTTCGCGCAGAGTCTCGTCATCACGGCCGGGGGCTACGCGCGCTATCGGGCGCGTTTCAACCGACACTTCCACGAAGACGCTGGACGAATGGGAGAGCACGATCGACGGCCCTCTGGAGAAGCTCCACGAGATTCAGCGGCGGCGGCTCGACCGCCTCGTCGAACGGGCCCGGGAGCACGTGCCCTACTACCGCGACCTGCCGCCGCCCTCCGAGCACCGCGATCCGCTGGAGGCGATCCACAGGACGCTGGCGGAGATTCCGCCCCTCGAGAAGCGCGCCTACCGCGACCAGCCGGAGGCCTTCATCGCGCGCGACGTCTCCCCGCGGCGCCTCCACCGCGGGAAGACCAGCGGCACCACCGGAACCGCCCTGCCCCTGTGGTACACGCTCGAGACCCTGGCGGAGGAGTACGCCACCGTGTGGCGCCTGCGACGGCGCCTGCGGCGTGAGCGATCCGTCGGATCCGAACCTCACCTTCAACGGCCAGATCATCGTGCCGTTCCGCCAGACGCGCGCCCCCTTCTGGCGCACCAACGCCTACTCCCGCCAGACGCTCTTCTCCATCTACCACATGACGCCCGCGAACCTGCGAGACGTACGTCGACGCCATCCACGCGACGCCGGCGCGCTACGTGCAGGGCTATCCGTCATCGATCCACCTGGTCGCGCGGGCGATGCTGGAGCAGGAGCGCCCGCTTCCCGCCGGCCGCCTCGCGGCCGTCTTCACGTCGTCGGAATCCCTGCTCGCCTTCCAGCGCGAGACCATCGAGAAGGCCTTCGGCGCTCCCGTGCGCGACCGCTACGGCGTGAGCGAGTTCGGCGTATCCATGACCCAGTGCGACGTGGGGCACCACCACGTCGACATGGAGTTCTGCATCGTCGAAGTCGAAGCCACGGAGGAGACCGACGAGACGTGACCGGCCCCCTCCTGATCACCGGCCTGGCCCAGATCGCGACGCCCCTCTTCCGCTACCGGATCGGCGATGTCGGAACGCGCGCCAAGCGCCCGTGCCCGTGCGGTCGGCCGGGCGACGTCTTCCTCGACGTGGACGGACGCGTCGAGGACTACGTCCTCACGCCGGACGGGCGGCTCGTCGGACGCCTCGACCACGTCTTCAAGGAGCAGCTCGACGTCGCCGAAGCGCAGATCCTCCAGGACACCAAGGACGCGATCGAGGTCCTCGTCATCCCGCGCTCGACCTACACCGAAGCCAGCGCGCGCCGCCTCCTGAAGGAGATCCGCTCACGGCTCGGCCACGAGATCGAGATCCGGGTCCACCTCGTCGACAGCATCCCGCGCGAGCCCAACGGGAAGTTCCGGGCGGTGAAGTCGCGGGTCGGGAGCATCACCCAGTGATCCGCGTGGGCCTCGGGCGAACCGAGAAGAGCTACGCGGGGCTCGCGCCCCCCTACGGGCCGGGCGAGGCCTACCCGGAGCTCGCCCCGCTCCTCGGCGACGCCGCGGCCGGCGGTGCGCCCAACCACGTCTACGCCGGGGTGCGTGCAGCGCTTCGCGGCCTGGGCCTCGACGCCGACCGCTTCGGCACGGCCGCGTGGAACCCGCTCGGAGATTGTGTCGCCCGGGGACGGCGCGTCGTTCTGAAGCCCAACTTCATCCGCCACTGGAACCCCGCCGAAGACGCCTCCATCGACTCGCGTCATCACCCACGGCTCGATCCTGCGCGCCGTGGCCGACTACGCGTTCCTCGCCGTGGGCACGCGAGGGCTCGGTCGTGATCGCCGAGGCGCCCCAGCACGACTGCGACTTCGAGCGCATCCGCGAGATCGCCGGGCCTCGACGATCTCGTCCGCTTCTACGAAGCGACCCTCGGCCGGGAGCTCGGCGTGATCGATCTGCGCCGGGAGTCCGTCGTCTACCGCGACGGCATCATCGTCGAACGCCGTCCGCTTCCGGGAGACCCCAAGGGCTACCGCGTCGTCGACCTCGGGGAGCGGAGCTTCTTCTGCGGTTCGGGGCTCGATCCCGAGCGCATGCGCGGCGCCGACTACGACCCGGGGCCCACCGCCGAGCACCACCGGGACGGCCGCCACGAGTACCTGCTGTCGGAGACGGTGCTCGCTGCGGACCTCGTGGTGAACCTCCCCAAGCTCAAGACCCACAAGAAGACGGGCGTCACCCTGGCGCTGAAGAACCTGGTCGGGATCAACGGCGACAAGAACTGGCTGCCCCACCACTGCGTGGGCTCCGAGGCCGAGGGGGGCGACGAATACCCCGGCGGCTCGTGGATCGACGGAGCGCGCAGCCGGGCGACGGAGGTGGCGCGGCGGTGGCTTTCGCGCGGCGTCGGGACCGGCCTCTTCCGCGCGGCGCGGCGGATCGAGTCCTCCGTCCGCGGCGATGCCTTCATCCGCAGCGGAAACTGGTACGGAAACCGCACCACCTGGCGCATGTGCCTCGACCTCAATCGCTGCCTCTACTACAGCCGTCCGGAGGGCCCGGCACTCGACGCGGCGGCGCCGGTTCGCAGCGTCCTCACGATCATCGACGGCATCGTCGCCGGCGAGGGCGAGGGGCCCCTGGCGCCGCGGACCGCCCGCTGGGGGCGGTGCTCGCCTCTCTCGACCCGGTGGCGGCCGACCTCGTCGCGATCGCGCTGATGGGCTTCGACGAACGGAAGATCCCGAAGGTCCGAGAGGCCATGGACGACACCGGGCTGCGGGTCACCGGCGTGCGCTCGCCAGACGACGTCGAGGTCGTCGAGGTGGACGCCGCGAGCTTCGAGACCCGTCCGCGCTCCGTCGACGCGCTGCGCAGCGAGGAGAGCTTCGTCGCCCACCCGGGCTGGCGCGAACACGTGGAGCGAACGCCGTGTGCGGCATAGCGGGATTCTCGGGCGACTTCGACCCGGCGCTCCTCGAGCGCATGAGCGCCGCCCTCGCGCAGCGCGGCCCGGACGACCACGGCTCCCTTCACCTGCCCGACGCGGACCTCGGCCTCGCCCACCGCCGGCTCTCGATCATCGACCTCTCGGCGCGCGGCCACCAGCCGATGTGGGACGTCACCCGCACGGTGGCGATCACCTACAACGGAGAGATCTACAACTACCGCGAGCTGCGAGACGAGCTCATCACCGACGGCTACGGCTTCAACAGCGACTGCGACACCGAAGTGATCCTCAACCTCTACCTGCGCGACGGCGACAAGCTGCTCGAGCGCCTGAACGGCATCTTCGCCTTCGCGATCTGGGACACTCGTTCGAAGTCGCTGCTCGTCGCCCGCGACGGTGTGGGCGTGAAGCCCCTCTACTACGCCGAGACGCCGAAGGGCTTCCTCTTCGCCAGCGAGCTCAAGGCGCTGATGCACGAGCCGTCGCTCGACCGCACCCTCGACCACCAGGCCATCCGCCACCACCTGCTCTACCTCTGGTGTCCCGCGCCGCTCACGATGCTCCGCGCGGTGCGCAAGCTCGAGCCGGGCCACGCCATGCGCGTGAAGGCGGGCCGCGTGACGAAGCGCTGGCGCTTCTACGACCTGCCCCTCGATCAGGAGTTCGTCGACTGGCCCGAGGCGGACGCCATCGTCCAGGTCCGGAAGTACCTGACGCGCGCGGTGGACCGACAGCTCGTCGCCGACGTTCCCGTCGGCGCCTTCCTCTCCGGCGGCCTGGACTCGAGCACCGTGGTCGCCCTGGCCCAACGGCGGTATGGGCAAGAAGAAGCTCCAGTGCTTCACCATCGGCTTCGAGGACGACGCGGCCAACGTGGAAGGCATGGGCGCCGACCTGCCCTACGCCCAGATGGTGGCCGAGCACTTGAACGTGGATCTGCACACCATCTACGTCGGCCCGGAGATGGTCGACGAGCTCCAGAAGATGATCTTCTACCTCGACGAACCCCAGGCCGACCCGGCGCCCATCAACGCGCTGTTCATCACCAGGCTGGCGCGCGAGCACGACATCAAGGTGCTGCTCTCCGGCGCGGGCGGCGACGACATCTTCACGGGCTATCGCCGCCACTACGCGCTGATGCAGGAGCCGCTGTGGTCGTGGCTTCCGGCTCCGGCCCGCCGTGCCATGAGCGCCGCCTCCGCGTCGGTGCCCCCGACCACCGAGCTGCTTCGCCGACTCGTCGAAGGCCTTTCGCTACGCGGACCTCGAGGGCGACCAGCGCCTCGCCAGCTACTTCCACTGGATCGCCCCAGACCTCCTGAGGCCTCTCTTCCATCCGGATCTGCTGCGCGAATTCGCCTCGACGGAGACGGACCCGGTGCTCGCAGCGCTGGCGAGCCTTCCGCCGGACATGCCGCCGCTCCACCGCATGCTGTACCTGGAAGGCAAGTTCTTCCTCGCCGACCACAACCTGAACTACGTCGACAAGGTCTCGATGGCGAACGGCGTCGAGGTCCGGGTCCCGCTGCTCGACCCCGACCTGATGGCGCTGGCGGCGCGGCTGCCCGTCGCGTACAAGCAGCGGGGACGGATCGGCAAGTGGGTGCTCCGCAAGGCGATGGAGCCCTACCTGCCCCGCGCCGTCCTCCACCGCGCGAAGACGGGCTTCGGCGCGCCGCTGCGCCACTGGCTCCGCGGCGACCTGCGGCCCGTCGTCGACGACGTCCTCTCCGAAGCTTCGTTGCGCAGCCGCGGCCTGTTCGACCCCGAAGGCGTCGAGCGCCTCGTCCAGATGGACCGAAACAAGCGGGTGGACGCGACCTATACCATCTTCTCGATGATCTGCGTCGAGCTGTGGTGCCGCATGTTCGTCGACAAGCCGACGCCGTCGGTGGATTGACCGGAGGGAGAAGCGGGTGAAGCAGATCGTTCAAAACGCGCCTCGGGAAACCCATCGCCCCTTTCCGTCGCTGAGATCGTCGCTGTGACCCGCACCGCCTTCGCGGTTGACGAATCGGCGAGAACCGGCCAAGCCGTCGCGATCGCCTCCAGCATCTCTACAATCGACGAAGCTTCGCCTGAACGATGTCCGAATGGTGTTGCCACATCGGGCCTGGAACGATGGGGCGGCGATGACCACCCATCGTGAACATTCCCCCGACGTGAACTCGCAGCGGGGCTGCCCGCGGTCGCTTGCGCTCTGGATCACGATGACGCTGCTGGTGACGGCACTCTTGTCCATGGGAACGTCCGACACGCAGCAGCAAACGCGACTCGAGATCGGAGTTGCCGAGAAGCCGCCGCGGCTGGATGGACGAATCGGCGAGACCGAATGGGACGGAGCCGCCCGCGTCCACGGTCTGAAGGGAGACTCTGGGTTCTTGGCAGCTGATCTCTTCTTCGAAGCCGATGGTGAGACCCTGTACGTTGCCTTGAACGTACCCATCTCGGACGGCCTCCTGATCCGAGCCGCGCCCGACCCTCATCACGACACGCTCGCCGGGCTCGACGATTCCTGGGAGCTTTGGCTCGTGCCGAGGTCGAGAAGCTGTCGAGGCGACGCGTTTCGGATCGTATTCAATGCCGCGGGAGCCATCTGGGACGCTCGCTACACCCAATCTGGCAAGACTGTCGATGCCGATGTGAAATGGACGGCGGGTGCAAAGATTGTCTCGCGGATCGAAGCAGACGCGTGGGAGGCCGAGATCGCCGTGCCTCAGCAAGCGCTCTGCGGAGTCGAAGCCCGATCCTGGTCGATTCGGGTAATCCGTCAAGAACGCAAGCCGAGCCGGAGTTTCACCTGGCCGGAAACGGCTCGACCGGATGCGCCGCTCGTCGCCATGGCACAGATCGCACTCGTTCGGAACGCGGTCGTCGGTCGACTGTGGCCCGGACCTGAAGCGTGGCGGCTCGAGGTCAAGAACCTGCTCACGACGCCAAGAGACGTTCGAGTCGAGCTGTTGGGCGCTGATGAAAGGTGCACCGGCATCGGCGACCGCACAGTTCTTCTCGACGGAGAAACCCGCAAGACGCTGACCGTGCCGGCGAATTGTGCGGGCGCCCGACCCTGGGTCCGGATTCTCGATCGCGAAGGCGAACGGGTTCATTTCGCACAGCGAATCGTGGCCGGGATCGGCTCGGATGAAGAGCCAACCGTTGACATCTCGAATCTCAGACTCGACGTTGCGCATTACCCGTACGGTCGGAAGCTTCGCCTCCGGCTGAGCGGGATTTTCCCCACCTCCATGAAACTCCCGCTCCGCGCACAAATGAAGTTCATCGCGGAAGCAAATTCAGCGTTGCTGCTCAGCAAGCCGCTGTCATTACGGGAGGAGGGCAACGAGTGGGTCTTCGATCTTCCTGAACTCCAGGACGGCCAATATCGAGTGAGTGTTCACATCGAGGATGAAGCGACCGGCGCCGTCCTCGAATCCTCGTTCCGGCATGAAACGTTCGGCTGGGAGCACAACACGCTCGGTATCCCCGACTCCGTCATCCCACCTTTCACGCCACTGCACGTACGCGACAAGACGGTCACCGCCGTCCTCCGGGAGCACGAGATGAACGGAGTTGGGCTCTGGTCCTCGGTGCGGGCAGCGGGCAAAGAGTTGCTGGCCGGGCCGATGAGCCTCCGTGTAAAGGTGGACGGCAAGATCTACACGGCTCGTGCCCAGGCCGGTCCTCGATTCACGATCCAGAAGCCCCACGAGGTCCGTTACGAAGCGTCGTGGCGTGCAGGAGGGCTCCGCGGGGTCACGGCCGGGGTGTACGAGATGGACGGAATGCTGCAGGTCGAGCTCAAGCTTCCCGAGCAGCCCAGCATCCTCCTCGAGGAGCTCGAGCTGGTTCTCCCGCTGCGCGAGGACGTCGCGCACCTGATAAATGTCGTAACCGACCGACTGCGACATAACGAGTCGGCTCTTCTCCCCGGCGGCACCGGCCACCTGTGGGACAGCACCCAAGCCCGGCGGGTCGACCTCCAGGACCCCTTCGTCCCCTACCTGTGGCTCGGCGACGAAACGCGCGGCCTGGCCTGGTTTGCCTCCAACTTTGACCAATGGGTCGTCCAAGGAGATGCAGCGCCTCAGCGTCTGGAGCGAAATGGGGACGCGGTCGTGCTTCACGTGCGCTTCGTCGGCGGTCCCGTTCCACTCGACCGAGACCGCTCGTTCGCGTTCGGACTTCAAGCCACGCCCACAAAACCCCTACCCGCGAGTCCTGACTGGCGGCAGTGGCAACCCCGGTGCAGCCGACAGCCGGGCCAGTACGCGCTCTGTATTCTCGCGAGCAGCTGGCAGTGGGGCGGCGCAACGACCTTCGGCAGTGTCCGATCCATGGCAGGTGACATCGAGATTCTAAAGCAGCTCGCCGCTGCGCGCCGCCTGGGCAGCTTTGACCCGGCTACCGTGCAGGCATGGTATGGCCGGCATGCACAGGAAGTCCATCGCCCCGAAGCGTGGCGTCGCAACCTCGAGTACGGGTTCCGCGCACTCTCGCATCAGCCGGACGCCGTCGTCGCATACGTCAACGGACGCTACCTTGCGCAGAGCGCAGAGACCGACGTCTACAGCGACGAGTGGAGCCCCAATCCGTACGGTCCGCCAGCGGGCTCACTGCCACCGGGCGAGCTCCTCTCCACCTTCCCCACGCGCAGCTGGCAGGATTTCGTCCTCTGGCACGTAAAGGGCTTGCTCGACAAGGGCGTCGCGGACGGCTTCTACATCGACAACACCTTCCTCCGAGCGATCTTCGATGACATCGCCGGACCCGCATCTCGAGACCGGAAGGGTCGCATTCATCCGGGCGTCGATCTCTTCGAGATGAGGGAGTTTCTGATGCGACTCCAGGTCTTGTCTTTCCAGGCGCGCGGACGCTGGCTCGATGTCTCCCACATGACCAACACACCCATCGCACCGGTTCAGACCTGGAGCGCGGCGATCCTCGATGGCGAGCTTCGCTACGGCTCCAAGCCGTTTCAAGAGCGGTTTTCTCGGGATTGGCTTCGTGCGGAGGCCCTTGGAACGCAGACCGGAAGTGTCCCGCTCTTCCTGCCTGGGATTCAAGGAACGCTCAGCGAGAACGAACGCGAGGCGCTAATGCGCTCCGCGGTCGGAGCCGCCGCCGTCCATGAGATTCGCTTATGGGGAGCCCCCAAGAAGCTTGTCGATGAGATTTGGGGGGGCCTCTACCGGTTCGGCTACGGCGCGCCGGACAGCCGGGTCTTCCGTTACTGGGATCTTCCTGCCGTTGCAGGAGTATCGGGTGTCGATGCCGAGGTGCTCGTGTTGGCGCGAGACGCCGAAGCGCTTGCTTTGGTGGCGAGCTTCGGCGAGAGTGGGAGCGCAGAGCTGCGGCTCGATGGAGACCGGCTCGGCCTTCCGGCGCATGGCACTTGCCAGATCGTCGGTTCGAATCGCGACGCCTCGGGATCCGAGCCGTTTACGTGCCGGTTCTCTCTGCCCCGCTATGGCTATCGTCTGCTCCGCTATGGCTATCGTCTGCTCCGCTTTGGCGAGGACTAGCCCGTGTCGCAGCGCCTTGCCATCCGAGAGCTCGGCCTGCTGGTTGCGCTTCTCTGCATGCTGGGTTCCACCGTCTGTCGGGCGCAGCAATCCTTCGTAGACAGCCGAAGCACAGCGGCGATCTTGAACGAGTCGATCCTTTTCTATGCCGGCTTCGATCACGACAGCGCACAGGCCGATCTGGCGCAGGGGTCGCCCCATCCAATTCAGGTCTCGGGCAAGCTGCGATTCGCCGAGGGACGCATCGGTCGCGGTCTGGTCATCGGATCGGGGGGCAGCGGCTCCAAGATCCGCTACGAGGGACGAAGCCATCTAGACCTCCGCAAGCCGGGCGGCGTATCCTTCTGGGTGCGACCGCTCGAGTGGGCGCCCATCAGCGCGGAGCGGCGCGGCTATGCGGCCTTCTTCCGGGTGGTTCGTCACCCGTCGATCTTCGTGATCCAGAGAATGGGATTCGATCGCGAGAGCGGTCGCCAGGACTCTCTCATCGCCGGATTCTTCGATCTTCCGGCAACCAAGCGGCTCTACGTTGATCTGGCCGAAACCGCTTCTTGGAATCGAGAAGAGTGGCATCTCGTCGTGGTCAACTGGGACGAATTTGGACTTTCCGCGAGCCTCGACGGAAGGCCCTTTGTCCATCGTTCATCGCCGACGCGCCTCGAGACCGCTCGGTTCGTGGAGGCCGACGTCCCTCTTCCATTCGAGCTCGGAGCCGGTTCGTCGGAAACCACCGTCATCGACGAATTCGCAATCCATCGACGGCCTTTGACCCACAAAGAGGTCACCCGTCTTTGGAGTCCGGCCCGATAGACAGGACTCGACGCCGTGGGAGATTCTCCGACCGAGGGCCGTCTGCAATGGTCACCCTCCCCCTTCGCGTGGCGGCGGACGCGCCTATTTGGAGCCGGCACCGCCCGCACCCGCTCGCGTCGAACCGAAGAGAACGGGCAGAGTCGCTACGACGAAGCCCATCACGGTAGAATACGACACCAGAAAATCGCCCCGCGTCATCATGAAGATCGCACCGATGAGAAAAGGGTAGAGAACGTCGACTAGGAGCAACCTCTCGCTGGATTCCCGCCACGCCAGCGAATCGAGATAGGCCAGAATCAAAGCAAAGATGGCTGCATAGACCGGAACTCCGAGCCAACCAAAATCGACGAGGGGCTCCGCAACGATCGTGGATGCGACGTTGTCGAACACGAAGTTCATCTGCCCCGCTACGAACGCACCCGTCCCGATCGTCTTATCGGGCCAGACCGATCGTGGCACGAAGAAGAGAAGACCTCCGAGCAGCTGGCGGCCGCCCTGTAACTCGGAGTTTCGGGTCCAGACAAGGGACTGCGCCAAACACGCGTACTCTGCGAAGTCCCCGTTGTAGGCCAGGTATTTGGCTGGCGAATCGAATTCCTGGAGCCCCTCGAGAATCTCGGCGCCGGAACGAGCGAACCGGGCGCCACCAAGACCCGGAAGGAATGTCATGGCGAGCACCATGCCGATCAAGAGCGGGGCCGCGGTGCGACGGCTCCGCAGGAAATGGGGCGCGAACCAGCCCAACAACACGGTGAGGGTCCAATAGCGCGCCGCCGCGATCGGGTTGTTGAAGACCAGATTTCCGACGGCCATCGGTACCGCCGCAATGATCATGAACAACCGATGGCGGGGACCCAGATGACGCAGGGCCAGGAGGACCGCGCCGAGACCGATCACCGGCAAGCCGCGTGCGAATATGTTGATGATCAGCAGGATGGGACTGCTGATGACCGAAACGGCTTCATACGCTCCGGCGCGGGTCAGCTCTCCGGTGAGCCCGAGCGCCGCGAGCAGCGCGAAGGCACCGAACGACACCAGAACGGAGAGGTAGACGCCAGACGGCTGGATTTCTCTAAGCAGGACGCGACCTTTCAAGGTTCGACGCCCGAAAACCGCGGTAGCAATCGCGTAAGCCACCAGATACGAAACGATCCAGGTCAACGAGAGGAAGTTCGTCTGAACGATGAGATCGCGCGAGAGTCGCTCGAACCCTGGAAGCGGGAAATAGCCGACCCAGGTCTGGTAGACCGGCGAGGCAACGAGCAGCATGTAGAAGCTCACCAGATGCATGAAATGCAGGGAGTACGGCCGGCGTGCCACTTCCACGAGAAGCGCGATCAACGTGACCACGGCGAGCACGGCCAGACTGAGCCCGGTCTCGATATCGAAGAGACTGCGATGGCCCGCGTCCGGTAGCGAAAAGAGCCCAAGAACCGTCGCAAGGGCCAGGCCGGCGATCGCAAGCACAGCGACCATCGCCTTCGGCGGACTAGAAGGACCGGCATCCGGAGTGCCGCGTGTCACCATGGCTTAAACGGTCCCCATCGCAAGTGGATTTCGAGAGGCTGACGCCGGTTGGGCCGAGTACATTCCGACGCTCGAAGCGCATAGCACCCGAGTCGTTTCGACCAGAGCATCGCGTGAAATGAGACCCACACGCACCCGGAACGGGGCGCAGACCTCAACAGCTACGGGGATGTAGATCACGAGATTCCCCCGCGGGGCCAACTTCGTATGAATTCAATCATCGATGCCGCAAACACGGCCGATTCGAGGATGCCCGGAAGGAAGAGTGCAGCGAGAACCGAATGCACATCGGGCTCGCTCACCTTGCTGCTACGGTTTGGCCGACGAGACGCGCCGTCTTCCGATGAGCGGGACGAGGGCCTCGGTCAAGGGTTTCCGCCACAATCCTGTGCCCTTTCAAGTTCCAGATGAGAGTCGTGCTTGAACTGCACCTCGAGGCGATCGCATCGCTTCCAGACGATCGACTGCAACAACATTCATATCCGCGAAGCGCACGCCGTTGTCTTCGAACCGTTCAGCGTTCCGGGCGTACTGGTCACTACAAGACGACTACCCCGCCGTTTCACCTCTTCGGCTAGCTCCTGCAGGATCCGGTCCGTCAGCAGATAGGACGCTTTGACGATCTTCGTCGTCTGCCCTCTTCTTTCGAGCCGATAGTAGGAGAGGGCATCCCAATGTAGTAGAGGTTTCGAAGCAGCGTTCCGACCCGTTCCCACGGAACCAGGTTGGTCAGGAAAGAGAAGAGCGCGGAGCGATCGAATAGATTCATTTCAAGTCCACAGATCAGGCGACCAAGGCGACCATCGAGCGGCTGACCTCGAAATCCGAGGTCAGCCTGTACTCGGAGCACTCCGGATATTCCGGTACCGGCGCTCCTACCAAGCGAAGTCGACCGTCGTCGTCGGGTACGAAGACCGGCTTTCCGAAAAGGCGGCGCATACGATGGATCGTGATGTTGTTGAGGACGTCATTTAGGCTCAGCCAGAGGACGACGACATCGGCGTCGAGGGCGGCCCGCGCTCCCGGTAGTAGAGAAGGGCCTGATCGGTCCCGTAGCCCCGAACACCCGCATTCACGACCTGGACAGGGCGCTCGATAGCGTCCGCGAGCATCCACTCCATCAGTGCGACAAAGGTTTCCTCGTAGTCGACCTCGAAGCCAGCGACGATTGAGTCGCCCAATACGAGTACTCGAACGCCGCCAGGAGGGACCGGCTTCAGCTCCGGCCCGCGCAAACCCAAGAGTTGATGGACACCGGAGTCTCGAACTCAATGGGCCAGGGCCGCGGACCAACAAAGGTCTCTTCTGCGTTCGGCTCGTGCGACCAGCCGAGCAGGGGGTCGTGCTGCCACATCACCGACTCCTTCGAGTAGACCTGTAGATCGCCTCATAGCCCATCGAGCGGAGCACGAACTCGCCCATTGCCAGCGATATGATGAGCGAAACAATCAGAAGAGCAGTCTTGGCCAACAGCGGCCGCAGGGTGGGCAGCATCAGTTCTCCTTTGTCCCGATCGATCTCCACCCCAAGCGCCCCCTCGCAGAGCCAACAGAGAATGCCACAGTCCCGACCTCCCGGCCCGGGCCGGAGGCAACATCCTTGGGCATCCCATTCCACGTGTCCTTTCCAGCCAAAATGAGGCTCAAGAGGCAAGAACTCTCGATTAGGCTTCCCCTACTTCCGCTTCAGAAGATCCATCCGACGTCCCGTCATTCTGCCCGCTCGACGGGCCGGAACCTGTTCGACTCCTGAACCCTCGAACGACCAGATTGGGCAGGTTGCCCTCTACCGCTCTGACGCCACTCGCCCACGAGTGTGCCGGGGAACGGGACTTCCAGTAATCTTCGTTCTGGGAAGATCTCTCATTGCTTCTACGAATCCCGCCCACGACGCACCTGGCAGGACTCCGTTCCTCCTTCGGCTCGCACACGACTCGATCTCGAGTCGCTGCCTTTGCCGAGCAGCACGCTCTAGCAGGCTGCGGAAAAACCCCGTGCATAGCGTGCAATTCGATGATACACGGTTGATAGGGGGTAGGGAGATGCGCGGAACCGATCAACCGCAGTCCACGATGTTCAGCTACGTGTCGCCGGAAGCCCGGATTCCGGACGATCACCCGCTCCGCGCGACGCGGGAGATGGCCAATCGGGCTCTCGGGCGTCTGGACCGCAAGTTCCGCAGCCTGTACTCGCGGACGGGGCGTCCGTCGGTTCCGCCGGAGCAGCTGCTGCGCGCGCTGCTCCTGCAGGTGCTCTATTCGGTTCGAAGCGAGCGGCTGCTGATGGAGCAGCTCGAGTACAACCTGCTGTTCCGCTGGTTCGTGGGGCTCGAGATGGATGATCGCGTCTGGGACGTGACGGTGTTCACGAAGAATCGGGATCGGCTGCTGCGGGGAGAGATCGCGGAGGCGTTCTTTCAGGCGGTGTTGGAGGAGGCGCGGGAGCACGGCCTTCTCTCTGACGAGCATTTCACGGTAGACGGCACGTTGATCGAGGCGTGGGCGGGTCACAAGAGCTTTCGGCCCAAGGACGAGGGTAAGGGTGGCCGCGGTGGCGGACGGAAGGCAACGGAACGGGACTTCCACGGTGAGCGTCGGAAGAACGACACGCACGCTTCGACGACAGACCCGGAGTCCCGGCTGTTCCGCAAAGGGAAGGGGAAGGAAGCGAAGCTGTGCTTCATGGGCCACGTCGTGACGGAGAACCGGCATGGCTTGGTGGTGGCTGCGCGAACCACGCTGGCGACGGGTACCGCAGAGCGTGAGGCTTCGGTGGCGATGATGAAGAGGCTACCGCGAGGCCGTCGATCGACGCTGGGCGGAGACAAGGGCTACGACACCCAGGCCCAGGTTCGGGATCTTCGAAAGCTGGGTGTCACGCCGCACGTGGCACAGAACGACAAGGGTCGGAGCAGCGCCGTCGACGATCGAACCACGACGCACGTGGGCTACGAGATCAGCCAGCGGAAGCGCAAGGCGATCGAGCAGGTCTTCGGTTGGGGCAAGACGGTGGGCCCGATCCGCAAGACGAAACATCGGGGCAGGGACCGCGTGGGCTGGATGTTCACGTTCACCCAGGCGGCCTACAACCTCGTGCGAATGAGGAACCTGCTATGCCCGACGTAGCTAACCCGCCCGAGTGGAGCGCGAAACCGATGACGAGCCGGACAACAAGAGCGCACGAAACGCCGATTCCGCGCTCATGTACGAGCGAAAGCCCCTCGAACCCCCGGGGTTCCCTCCCCGTCCGGCGTTCTTCCGCAGCCTGCTAGAGCAGAAAGGTAGACGATGAGCTCGAGCGCCGAGAATTGGCCCGTTCGCAACCAGATTCGACGAATCCTCCCCCCCCCGGCGAAGGAGTGGGTCGCGAATCTGATCTGCCACCCTCTGATCGGGAAAGCTGTCGGTGTCATGCTCCGGAATCAAATCCCAAGTGGACGATTCTCAATCCAGACCTCCGCACCGACCGTCTCGCCTCGCAGCAAGGCGGAGATATTCTGGGGTGTGTACGAGAGTGCCGAGATTCGAATGATTCATCAACATCTACGCAACGACCTCGATCTGCTCGAGGTGGGAGCTAGCCTGGGCGTCGTTTCATCTCACGCAATCGGCTGCTTGGCGGCGGATGCACGAATCGTCTGCGTAGAAGCCAATCCCGACCTTCTACCGGTGCTCAGTGCCAACCTCGAGGCCAACCATCCCGATCGCAAAGTCGTCGTACTGAACCGAGCGATTGACTACCTGAACGCTCCCGGCACAACTCAATTTCAACTCTCCGAGAACACCGCAGGCTCGAAGCTCGGTCGGCTCGATACTGCCGACTCTTCCTCGGCCCGTCGAGTCGAAGTTCCCGCGTCGACGATCAGTGCGCTCGTACAAGAGACGGAACTCCGCGACTTTGCAATGATTTCCGACATTGAAGGGGCGGAGGCGGGGTTTATACTCTCGAAGGCGAAGGAGCTCGATGGCTGTCGACAGATTCTGATCGAGCTCCACGACACCGAACATCAAGGCCGGGAGGTTCGCTGGGGGGAACTCCTGGAAGAGCTTCAGCGCCAACATGGCTTTCGTGTAATGGACGGGCATGGCCCCGTGCACACCCTCGAACGATAGATCGCGAATTGGGCTCCCTCTGCGTTCGCTATCCTTTGTGTTCGATTCTGCGCTTCGAACGATGGGAACCCACCGGGCCGAGATAGCCGATGAATCGTTTCGTACTTCTCACGAACATCCCGACTCCCTACCGCACCCCGTTCTTCAACACGCTGGCCGAGGAACTGGATCGCTACGCAATCGAACTCCATGTGCTCTACTGCGCCGCGAGCGAGCCGAATCGGCACTGGGAGCTCGACCTCGACGCCCAGCGCTATCCATGGAGAATCCTGAGCGGTCTCCACGCAACCGTGGGGTCGGCCTACATGCACTTCAACCCCGGGATTGTCACCGTCATCCGAAAGCTGTCACCCCGTTGGCTACTGATCGGAGGCGCTTGGCATCTACCGACGGTATGGATCGCCAGCCGTCGCGTCTTTTCTTCTAAAGCGGCACGCATCCTTTGGACCGAAGGCCAGGCGGATGCGCTTCTGAACAGGCAAGGATCAATTGCCGCCCTGCGCCGACGCGCCTTCGGAGGCTACGACGCCTTCGCGGTTCCGAACACTCGTTCCGGCGAGTTCGCGCGCGCAGAGGCGGGACGGCCCACTCCGATTCTGCCTCTCCCCAATACGGTCGACGAGGAATTCTACACCGTACCCGAAGACCTCGACCGCGCTTCCTTGCGCGCTCGCCTCGGAGTCGCACCTGGCGTGCGAGTCATCGTATCGCTCTCGCAATTGGACGAACGCAAAGGCGTTTCGGAACTGGCCCGGGGGTATCGAGCGGTACCTGCCGAAGTACAGCGCAACTCGATGCTCGTCTTTCTCGGCGACGGTGATCGCAGGCCAGATCTGGAGGCGATCGCCGGAACCGTCGACCCGGGAGAAATCCGCCTCCTGGGGAATGTCTCCGGAGAGGTGGTAAGAAGTTGGCTGTGGGCTGCTGATATTTTCAGCCTGACGACACGACTAGACCCGAATCCGTTGAGCCCGATCGAAGCATCCTTCGCACAACTTCCCCTCCTGCTGTCTTCCAAAGCCGGAAACGTCGATGAACTCGTTCAGGAAGGCGAGACGGGCTGGCGAATCGAATCAATCGAGGACACTGTGATTCGCGACCGTCTCTCTTTGGCGCTCGCGACCGGCGAAACCCGATTGCAGGAGATGGGTAGAGCGGCAAGGGATAACGCGAATTCGTCGTTTCGACGAACCTCTGTCGCGCAACGATTTGTCACTGCCTTGCTGAAAGCCTTCCCGATCCAACCCGAATGCTGACGGTTAGAGTTCAGGGACCCTACCGGAAGCCACTTTCGGCCGGCCATTCGATTCGTACCAATCGACACCCAGGCTTCGAGCCCATTCGAGAATTCTCCGTTGGTCTTCGGCACCGAGCTTGTCCCGCCAGCGCGCGTGAGAATCGTTGCCACCGCCCATCCGGACTTCCATGCTGGCCATCCGGCTGGGCGCCTCGAAGTCCACGCCCGCGAGCCCTTCGGACGAGATACCGAGCGCTTCGGCCATCTGGACCATCTCCGCCAGAGGATCTGACACGATCGACTCGTAGGTTGCGAAGTAGTGGGGACGTGTCGCGAGCTGACGCGACGCAACGAAGTTCTCCACCGCCCACCAGACCGCGTGGGCACCGACGAGATCTCTCTCCGCCTCGACCTCCGAGAGCCAAGGGCGCAGATGATCCTCGACCAGATCTTCCTGACAGAGAATGTCGCGAACGTCGGCGTGCCAGCCTGTTACGAGGCGCGAAGACACCACCGCACAGGGGTGCCTTACAACGAAAGCAACGCGGGGCGCGAAGCGATCCACAAGGAAGCCCACCATGAGGTTCGCGCGGATCAACTTCACCAGGTATCGCCTGGGCAGGAAACTCGTCCGCACCGCGTCGGTCCAGTAGTTGCGAACTCTGCCCGTCAGTACGCGGTCGAGGAAGCCTTCCCAATCGGGATAGCACTCCCCTGGACGGAGATAGATCGAGCGAATGTGCGGATGTCGACTCTCATCCCAATTCGTCAACCGCCGTACTTCCTCCATCGCGGAGGGATGCAGGGGCTCGAATATCTGTTGGACACCATTGCATGACGCGAGAATATCGGCGATCCAGGTCGAACCCGCTCGCCCCCCCGACACGAGCAGCGCAGCATCGGCCGGCTTCGGCGTCCCACGAATCGCGCGCTGAAGTCGCTCGCCCAGGAGGCCGGCTTCGACATACGATCGTCGTGCGAACCCATCGAGGCCCAGCGCACGAGTTGACTCCCGCAGCTGCTTGCGCAAATTCACACGCATCCCCGAACCCTGCGAGCCCACCGTTTCAGCTCACTTCAGCCGAGACACTCGAGTCACCGCTCCCGCGCTTCGCCGCCGCGCGCAAGACTCGCAGGGTCTCTTCCGCCGCCGTCTTCCAGGAAAAACCCGCGGCTCGCTCTCGAGCCCGAGCGCTGAGTTCGACGCGCAGGTCCCCTTGCTCGATAAGTTTCTCAATCTCGGATGCGTATCCCTCGCCTGTAGTCTCGCGCACGTAGAGCACAGCGTCGCCACACACCTCCGGCATCGAACAAGAGCGGTTGGTGACGATCGGACACCCCAGAGCCATTGCCTCCAGGAGAGTCAACGGGAGGTTTTCCGCCTCGGAGGAAAATCCCAGGACCAGACAGTGCGCCATCAGCGCGGCGACTTCCTCAGCCGGCAGAGCCCCAGTGAATCTAGCGTCAACTCCTTCTCTACGGCATCGTTCCTGCAATGCTCGAGTGTAGGTACGCTCGTACGGCGCACCCACGATCACAAGAGGCATATTCCGAACCCGATCACCAAGGCGCGCATGGGCATCGATCAGGTGCTCGATACATTTATAGCTATAGAGATGCGAGACGCTCAGGATGTATCGGCCCGGCTCGAGCGAGAGCCGTTCCAGGTTCGCATACTCTTGAATCCTTTGGAGATGCTCACTCCCAAAAGCGATCACCGGAGCGCGTCGCGGCTCAGATCCGAAATCTCGAAGCACCGACTCCTTGCCCCAATTCGAAAGAAAGACGATCGTGTCAGAAGAAGCCAGGCTACGCAAGGTGAGATATCGCAGAATCTCGAGGCGGACACGCTGCCCGAAGGGTTGCAGGGACTTCACTACCGAGAGAAACGGCGCAATGTTGTGAACGAGCGTCACCATGGGTACGGGGGATCGAAACGGACCGAAGTTGGCCGGGTGAAATACGACATCGGCCCTTTCCCGCCTCAAGATCGCGGGGAGCTCTGTATTCTCCCACACCAGTCGACTAACGAGGCGCGTCGGCTCACGCGTGGGAGTGATCCATTCCAGCGTCTGCGTCAGTCCGAGACGATCGCGGGCCTCCGGCCCACCGATCACAAGGAGCCGATCCTCGCCGAGCTGCTGAATCATAGGGGGAATGAGATTCTTGAGATGCGTGATCGCCCCCCCGGCAACCGCGCAGCTCGTGTTGATTGCGAGCCTCATCAATCGTCCCCTACGAAACCCCTTGCAGACTCATCAATCCGCAACTCCATTCGTGAGAAGATCGGCTGACTCTCCCTTGCCCACTCGATTCCTCCCGCTCTGTCCACCGATTGAATAGCGCGTTTCTGCCTATCCGACTGCCGCAGCTCGTGACCGGATCTGACACATGGCTCCGCGCAAGGTGTTCTTCGCAAACCGACCCCGGTGAACACCTTAAAAGCGGCCATAGGTGATCACCTGAAAAGCGGCCATAGGGCGGGGAGTCGTTCAGGACGTTGAGGGGGGCGAGGCGGACCATGACGACCTTCCTGCTTAGAGCCTATCCGAAAACCGTTTGATGTGATATAGGAAGGCCACGAACTCCCCGTGACAACTTTCCCCCCAATGAGGGGGAGTCCCTTGCCGAAGCGGAAGAGGCGAGCGCCGAGCTGGCGGATTTCGGATGAGCTCTGGGAGCGGGTGGAGCCGCTGCTTCCGAAGTATCGGAAGAGCAAGGCGGGCGGAAGGCCGCGCGCGGATGCGCGTCGGGTGCTGAATGGCATTCTGTACGTGCTGCGGACAGGCTGTCAGTGGAAGGAGGCGCCGCGGGAGTTCGGCGCGCCGAGCACGCTGCACGACTACTTCCAGGAATGGACGGAGAAGGGCGTGTTCTTTCGTCTCTGGAAGAAGGCGCTGTGGGAATACGACGCGCTGAAGGGGATCGACTGGGGCTGGCAGAGCCTGGACGGAGCCATCACGAAGGCGCCGCTGGGCGGGGAAAAAAACCGGGCCGAATCCGACGGACCGCGCCAAGTCCGGCACCAAGCGTTCCCTTCTTACGGATGGAGACGGCGTGCCCCTCGCGCTGGCCGTGGCGGGAGCCAACGTGCATGACAAGTGGCTGGTGGAGCCGACCCTGAAGAGCTTCGCGGTCCGCCATCCGCGTGCCAGGAAGGGCGGAAGGAAGCAGCACTTCTGCGGCGACAAGGGATACGACTACGCCGACGTTCACGCGCTGGCCCTTCGCTTCGGCTACACGCTGCACATCAAGGCCCGCGGCGACGAGGCGCGGGAGCGGCGATCCCATCCGCGCTACCGTGCACGGCGTTGGGTGGTGGAGCGAAGTCATTCCTGGATGAACCGTTTTCGCCGGCTTCTCATCCGCTGGGAAAAGAAGGTGGCCAACTACGAGGCCATGCTGCATCTCGCCTGCGCTTGGATCACGCTTCGGGCCGCAGGAGTTTTCGGATAGGCTCTTAGCATGGCGAGGCTGATCGAGGCCGAAGGCGCCGCCCCCGCACGGCGACGGCCGCCGAAGCGGATTTACCTGCCACGCGCAATCGAACCGGGCGTACGGATGCGACGACCGGATTCCGGTGGCGGCCGCCGCGCTACGCCGCCGCTTCGATCAGCCGGGCGAGCCCGAATCGCGGACCCAGTGCGTGAATCAAAGGCCGCGGGTAGACCCCGAACAGCAGCTTCGACAGGAATCCCGAGTATTTCTCGCTGCGGCGCATGGAGAGAAGATCCCCGGGCAGGAACGCGGTGCGCATCGTCGCCGTCGAGAACCTGACGAACAGCTGGCACGTTTCCGATTCGGTGTAGGCCTTCGTTCCCGGGCTCTCGAGATGGTTGGAGATCGCCCAGCGGGGTGACTTCCAGGGGCGCAGCCGTGCCAGACACTGGATCGCCCAGACGTTCCAGGCAGTCCATGAGCGGAGGTTGTAGAGCATGATCAGAGCCGTGCCGCCCGGTTTCAGCACCCTGTGAACTTCGGAAAGGGCGCTTCCCGTGTCCGGAGAATGGTGAAGCACTCCGTACGAGTAGACGATGTCGAAGCTGCGGTCGTCGAAGGGGAGATTCTCGGCGTCCGCGACGCGGAGGTCTGCCTCCAGACCCTCGAGCGCCAGTCTTTCGGCGGTGAGGTCGATCGCCTGCTGCGTCAGGTCCACGCCGGTGAGGATGGCGCCGTGGCGAGCCCAATTGACGAAATCCGTTCCGGCTCCCACTCCGATTTCCAGGACTCTTCTTCCGCGCCCGCGTTCCCAACGCGCGAACTTCGGGATCTCCGGCTCCCCCGCGTATCGCTCGGCTTCAATCTGCGCGAAGAACGCTCTACGATCGTCGCGGGATACTGCACGGGTACCGCAGGGCTCCCCCGCCCAATGCGCTCGTACGAGCGGTTTCAGATCGTCGGGGGATACCGATTCGATCGTTTCCAGCTCGTCGGGCAAGAGGGATCGGACATCGTACGTCGCTTGATCACTGCTCATTGGAACCCCTTCGCCGGCTCACACATCTGCGCCGTCGGAGCCGCACGCGCCATGCAATTCCTCGGCAGTTCGCCGATCGAGGTTGAGCAGCCTGAGCGGATCTGTTCGGGGGGGCGGAACCAACGCTCGCCCGCGCGAGCGGGATCCAGCCGAGCCGTCGGAAGCCATGCTCGCTGGAACCGCTGGCGGTCGCCGGCGGCGATGAGGTGGGCCCCGTGCGCTCACCCGCGAGTTATGCTCGCCGGTTCCTTCCAGCCTCACTCGAAAGATCGTCGATTGCATCCAATGCGTCGTATTTGAAAGGAAATTCCAGACACAGCCGATCGCCGGTCGGGACGATGAGTGCGCTGCAGAAGAGTGCTCCGCGTCGTTTCCCACGGGTCCACCGGCACGGTGCGCCCACCCCCACGGGGAGGTATCGGTCAGTGTGCGACAGACTCGCCGAACCCGACTCGGAAGGCGTCGCGGTCGTCCGCTACCCCCGAATCGTCTGGGAGATCAAGGGCGCGAAGCACTCTCGGAGGCTGGGGGCCGGGTCTGACACGCAGCTCCGGCAAACTGCTCTCCGCACAACGACAGGGAGACACCCCGATGTGATTTCGATGACCTTGCAGGAGTTTCAGGCGACCGCCCCAGATGAGCAGGCTTGCTGGGGAACGCTACGCCAAGCGCGCGGGCCAACGGGTTTCGTCTACCCGCGCGATCGGCGTTCGCCACGATCGCAGGGTGCAGGGCCCGATCGCGCCCACTCCACGAAGATCCTGCTTTGGGGCCACACGATCTTTGTCAACCTCAAGACTTGGCTCCGAAGTACCTCTCACGGGATGGGCAGGAGCGCAGCACTATGATGGACAGGATATGGCGAGCGAGTGCATTGCGATTTCCGAACAGCTAACCGGCGGATGACCCTGCCCGTCTTGATTGACACCTGAGACGAGGTACATAATGCTCCCCGGCACATATCGCACCTTTCCCGATTACACCCGAGTTCTTCATCAAGACGATCGCGAGCGTTCCCGATGGATTTTCAGCCGCCCTGCGAACCGCGAATGACTGGAAGGGGAGCATGAACGCATCGATCACACCGAGCACAGTAGCGCTATGCGGCTGATCAAGTCAGACGAGCGTCTTACGCGCTCGCAAGGTAGCTAGATGAAGCTCCAACAGCTGATCGGTGGCATCGCATCGGGTTACGTGACGAAGGCGGCTCAATTCATCGCCGCAATCGCATTGGTGCCGTTTCTTCTTCGTGAGGAGGTTCTCGGCCTGGATGGATATGGCAGGGTCTTCACCATCCTTGCGATCATCACGGCTCCTCGGCTTCTGTTCGACGGACTCCGCCTCTCCTTCATTAGGAGGATCTCGACCTCCATCGACAGCTCGGACGATCGGATTACGGTCGGCGACGCTATCGGAACAGCGATCAAGGTTTCATTTTTCGCTTACACACCGTTGATACTGGCAATTGCCGTCCCCAGCGCTTTCTGGCTCCAGCTCACGGGGATTCCGGTCACCGACGACTCCTCCAAAGCGCTGTGGATTGCTGCGCTTCTCGCCTGGCTCGAGAATGTTTTCGTCTTCTTTTCCACGCCCCTCTTCGCTCGAGGCTCGATCACCTTCGTGAACTTCGTCGGTGCCTTCGAGGCGATCGGACGTACGCTCACATATTTCGTCGTCTTTTCCTGGATTTCGGCTTCCTTGACTAGCTATTTCCTGATCCAGGTGCTGTTCATCATTCTTCGACAGGGCGCCGTCGTGATATTCCTATCCATTCGCTGGCCGGACGATCTTCGCGGCTTCTCCTCGGCTCCGGTTCGGATGGGCGGAGACGATCTCCGATCCTCTCTGTCCGTCACCTCGTATATGTCGGCGAACCAGATTGTCTGCAGAGTGCCAGTGGTCCTCGCGAACCGCTTTCTCGGAGCAGCGGAAGCCGGTCTCTTCGCGTTGGTCATCGACACGATGCGCCGGTATGTCATTCAGATCCTCTTCTCAGTGCTCCAACCCATCGCCATTCCCTTAGCGGCCAGGTTGGACCCACGGGTGTTGGCCCCCGCCCGAAAGGAAATTCTCTTCCGCCTGGAATCGTTGTACACACTCGGAATCGGTCTGGTGGTGGCGACGACAATCACTTGCATGCCTGCGCTCGTCCATTGGTGGCTCGGCGCTGCCTATGGACCGATCGTGTTTCCGGCCCAGATCTTTCTCTGTGCCTGTGGTTTCGAGATTGTGTTCTCATTTCGGCAATCCGTACTCATCGGTCAGGGCCTCCTCGGCGCCGCGACGCCACTCATCGTCGGCGCAGCCGTGGGGTCCGTCGCGGCGGCTGCGGCCTCGGCGCTCCTTTGGAACAGTTGGTTCGCAATGGTCTTGGTGGTCGGAGCGTACCTCGTCGTCGCGAATGCGCTCGCCATTGGACGGACATTCGACAGGGCAATGGAAGCCCAAGAGACGGCGGTTCCGACAGCCTGGAGGCAGCTCTTCTTTCTCAGCCTGGCTGGAATATCCGCAATATTCGTTGGTCAGTGGGTCACCTCGACGAGCGTCACAAGCGCCGTCGTCCTCGGCGCAACAAGCGCGGCACTCACTACTATGATCGCGCACTTCTCCGTCATCGCACTTCCTACCGCTGTGGCCACCCTCAAGAAGCTTCGCTACTCGCTCAGCAGAGACATTCTCGACGGGTAGGAAACGCTACAGCGCGGCGCGTGGCTCGCGGGACGTGGGAAGATGCAGCTTCTTTCTCCTATACTCTTCGTCCGACGCAATCGATCGCGTAGGAGCGAGTTGGAATGAAGCAGTTAGAGGTAGCTTCGTTTGCTGTTGCGCTATGGAAGGAATCGCCGTCCCTCGCGGTGCGTATGCTTCGCGCCTGGTCGCGATACGGGCCACGCGCGCGTGCGGCATTGCCGACATGGGTCGGAACCCGCTTTCTTCGTGATCGCAAATACGTGCTCCGGTCCGATTCGGGGTGTCTCTTTGCCGTGGAACCCACGGATTTTGGTACCTACCTGGCGATGTTGCGCGGCGGGCCCAACTATCCGAGCCACGTCTTTGAAGTTTGCAGGCGACACCTCGACCGCCACGGCGTCCTTTACGACGTCGGTGCCAACATCGGCTACGTATCCATGGAGATCGCGCGGAGCGACCTTCACGATGTTCGCGTATTCGCGTTCGAGCCGCAGTCGCAGCTGGCGGAAAAGCTGGCAATTTCATCACATCTCAACGGTGTTGATAGCCGTCTGAAGGTATTTGACTGCCTTCTCGGGGACGAACACGGTTCGGAGAAAGAGATTTTCGCGTCACCCAACTCCTCCCACACCTCCATGGTGGCACGCACTTCCGGGAGCACTTCTATTCTCCGCGATATGGCAACGATCGACGAACTCGTCGCATCTGGAACAATACCCCCTCCCACAGTTGTGAAGATCGATGTGGAAGGCGCAGAGCTGCTCGTTCTCCGCGGCGCCAGACGAGTCTGCAGCGAGCGCCGACCCTATCTGGTGTTCGAGGCAGACGAAAACATGCAGCGCTTTGGCTACTCGAAAGCTCAGCTGTTCGAGCTTGTCAGGCAGTTTGGCGCATACGAATTCCATGATGTCTACACAGATGGAAAGGGGGGATTGGGAGAGATTGTGCGGCTGCACCGGGCGGAAGACTCCCGTAGCGACGACATATTGGCGGTACCGCCTGGTGGCCGCGTCGTGCAAGCACCGTGATACGCGTATCTTCTTAAACCAACACAGATAGGCCGAGCCTGGAGCCACGGGACCGCATCAAGGCTGCGGTAGCAGTGCGAGCACTCACACGCGCCTCATCTTCCACGCTGCCCCGAGGCTTCGTTGAACAGCTGTCGGCTTCCGTCGATCACGCTGCGATCGAGCTGGAACTTCTGGGCGTGGAGGCGAGCTTGCCGTGAAAGCTCGTTGTGGTCCACCTCGCCCATGGCAACGAGCGATTGTAGAACCGAGCGAAAGCTGGCGGTATCACTCAAGGGAATGTCCCAGCCCGCGCCGGAGGACTGAAGATTGCGCCACGGAGTTTGATCGCTGATGACCACCGGGCAGCCCCCCAGAAGCGCTTCGAGAATCACCTGGCCGAAATTCTCGCCGCGGGTCGGCAGCAAGAAGACGTCGTGCTCGGCCATCACCGACGGTACCCTCTCGCTGGGCAGCGAGCCGTGGTAGCGGACCGAGATGTTGGAAGCAAGACGGCCGCTCAGGGTTTGGCACTCGTCCCAATAGACGGCGTCCTCGATCGGACCGTAGATGTTCAACGAAACCTCGCCCTTCAGCCCCTCCAAATACCGCAGCGCCCCGTCTAGGTTCTTCACGCGATGAATGCGCGAAAGGAACAGGGCGTTCAACGCGCCGGGCCGTTTGGGCCTTCGTGCCGGCAAGACGTCCGGGGCGGAAAACCGGGGTGGCAAATCCGGCGCGACCATCACTCGCACGCCTCGGCCGATGCGACGGCAAATGTCCGCTTGCTCAATCGGGCTGGAGGCGTGCCAGATCACATCTCGGTACAAGCCCGCCGACCGTGCCAGCGCTCGAAACACCAGCTTTCGTACACGGCTCTTCACCAATGCGCTGGAGGCCAGCTCCCCGCGGGGGGCAAGGGCGATGGGCGAGTGGATCAAACCGAGCCGCCGGAGAACCAGCGGAAGGATCCCGAACCACCAGGAAAAATAGCTGTTCAGGTACAGTACGTCGTGCCGCGTGTCGCGGATCAGCCGGCGCAGCTTGACCGGGCGCAACTCACCGGGCGAGAGATACAAGACCTGGGCATTGCCCACGGGCGTCCACGAGTTCGTCGGGCAGTCGGGGTACGGTTCGGGGTCGCCCAGGTCGTGGTCGCGGGTGACGATGCGGAAGGAAAAATCGTCTTGGAGATGCTCGACCATGTTGGCAATCGTCCGCGGCGGCCCGCCGGCCTTGTAGCCGGGCAGGTAGTAATCGCAAAACACGAGAATCGTCGGTTTCCGCATAGCGGTCGGGCATTCCCTGCCCGTTTGTTTGTACCAGAACCATGAGAGACCTGGTACTGCAAATCGCCCCAACCAACGCCCACCCCAACGGGGGGCGAAGTACCTATTGACTCCCCGGCGCAGAACATCTGACGAATCTCGGCCCGCTGGAACACTCGAATCACCTCCTCGGCCCTTCTCGGTGCAGATCTCGAAGCCGGGGGATCGCTCAATCCTACAAGACACCACATGACGCCAATGCGGCTTTCAACCCTGTTACCGGATCAGCAGATAGTCGCCAGTCCTTCAAGACACGGACCGAGGAAGACTTCATCCTGTCGATGTTCGTAGCGTCGGTCACCTCGAGAAGAGAGCGGATCAAGTCCGCCAGGTCTCCGGCTCTAAAGACGAACCCGTTCTCACCTTGCCGCACGAGATCGGCCGCAGCGCCGACAACGGAGCTGCTCACCACCGCGAGCCCCGCAGCAACGGCTTCCAGAACCACCAACGCCCAATTCTCCCAATCGCTCGCCAGGACCAGAACGTCACACGCCCGGTACAGCGCGCTGACGTCTTCCTGCGTGTCCAGAAACCCCGTCCAAGTGACCCGATCCGTCATGCCCGCGGGTATCTCGGCTTCCAATTCTTCTCGCAACGGTCCATCCCCGATGATGATCAAGTCCCATTCGGGCCGCTGTGCAACGACCGCCAGAAATGCAGCTATCAAGAGGTCCAGCCTCTTGGTAGGAACCAGGCGGCCGCTGAAAACGATCCGGCGACGATCCTCAACGAGGTCGAAGCGGGCCTTGATCCGGTCGATCTGGTCACCTGCCATCTTCATGATCTGCTCGAAGTCGGGCACCACAGGGCAGAGAAACATCCGATCCGGAGCAACGCCGTACTTTTCGAAATACGCTCGCCCAGACTGACCGCATGGCATCACCCCCGTATACCGCGACAAGATACGGGGTAGCAGCCATCTCTTGACGGCCATTTTCGGAGCCGATCCCCGATCCCAGTGGATATTGCTGTCTGCGCGCAGGTAGCAGGGCACGTGGTGCCTCTTGCACCAATGCAGGATACGCAGACGGGCCGCGTCGTTGTATCCCATCATGACCACAGCATCGATCTGTTGCTGCTCGATCCAGCGAATGATCCGACCGCCCTTTCTCCATTCGTGGGGAGAGTTCCGCACCGAACTTTGCCGAGAAGCCGACTCGCCGGGACCGAATGAAATTGGATTCAATTCTCTCGGCGGATCGAACTGCCATGGGCTGCCGCCGGTCTCGTGTGTAAACACCGAATGGATCTGAATCTCCGGTATTTCGCAGACAAAACGACGGAGAAGATACACCCGGTAGGGCGGAAGGCTGTTGCAGATGAACGCAACTTTCGGACGGCTGCTCGGAACCTTCATACGCTCGGCCATGACAGCGGAATAGTTTCGATTGGTTACAGGATCATCCGATCGACAATTCCTTTTCGTGCGTCTCATACGAGCCGCGGCGTTGGGGGACCGGGTCAATATTGATCCCAACGCGCTCGAGAATCAATCAAGATGTACGACGGTAGGGCTTCGTCACGTTTCCACGGATCGATGGGTTCCGCGAAGGCGATCGCGAACCGGAACGACTACTCCGGTCCAAAGACGTCGAAGAGGACCGGTTCGATTCACGAAGCCCGCAAACCGTTCCAAGGCACCCCGTCTCGCATACCTCGTCATCTTGGCCTCGAGCGCCGCTATCGCATCCGAATCGATCGGGTAGCCGAGCTGTTTGCAGAGATCCACGGCCCACGGGTAATCCAGAAAGCGGCGCCACTCCTCCCCAACCGACCTTGCTCCACGCGCCAACTTCAGCGTTTCATTCGTGCGCGGAAGGACAGGGGCAGACGGTCCATAGCTTAGCTCGAAGAAGTCGAGAATCTGACGAGCTGTGTCATTACTGAATTCCTCCACCCGTATCCGCTTGTATGGGACCGAGGGAAACTCAGACGCGAGGCGCAGGCCGAGTCGATGGATCTCGACGACACGAAACAGGTTCCGCTCAAAAAGACCCATCTCTCGCCACATGGCTTCTACCTCGGGATGCTGAATGCCGGGCGACCAGGGCCGGATCGCGTGATCTTCGATACCGTAACCTGCCGATCTGACCTCGTCATAGAGGCCATGCAAAGTCATCGACGCCGCCGTTGGGACCGGGTGCCTCGTCAAGTGAAGAAGCCGAACCCGGCCTTCAAACCGCTCGAGCAGCAGTGGCACGAGCGGGTGCATCGTCCAGCCCGTTTCCAGATATGACACGTCGTCGGGTAGTGAATCGAGCTCATCGAGAAGCTCCCGAACCCGCGGAAGGGACGCGAGTTCCGCCATGCGGGCGGGTTCAAACGCCGCGAAGAAGCGGGATGGGTTCGTGACATCGTCTTTGAACCGCTCGTGGTGGACGATCACCTTCGGGTTCTTCAGTGACTCGATCAAGCGCGTCACAGAGACGGTACCCGTCCGCCCTGGGCTGACGACTAGACCGAGACTTCTCACGATCGACTTCCTTGGGTGAACATGCGGCCAAGCCGTGGAGTTCGGAAATGTCGCGTTCGCCCTTGAACTTGGGTGAGCGGAGGCTTCACGTTCGAGGATTATACCCGCGATCTTCTTCGTTGTTAAGTCCGAGTGCCTGTTCACCCTTGCGGAAGGGCAGCGTAATCAACCTGTCGACCGAAACGCGGGCAACCTCACTGCAGATGATTCGTCCGGGAGGCTCGCCTCGATTTAGTTCGTGGTCGGATCGGAAAGACCCCTTGCAGCGACCTTCGTTGCCTCCAACTCCGATCCGCGCGGTAGCCCACCTGGCTCGCGGCGTGCGCGAGGAGCGCTCCGAGCGCCGACCCCGCGGTGTTGAGGACCAGGTCTTCCGTGGTCGAGACCCGGCTGGGGAGAAAGGCCTGGGCGGTCTCGATTGTCAGACTCAGCGAGAAGCCCGCGAAGATCGCGACCCAGAGGGCTGGAGGGGGGCCGAGCGCGGTCCAGCGGCGCAGGGTCCAGAACAGAACCAATCCGAGGGGAACGAACCCAACGAGGTTCAGGGCCATGTCACGGCGGCTCAGGGGATACCCAGGAAGAGGTTGCCGCAGCCGAAGGGGTTCTGGGTCCAGGGGTCGGCACCGCGCGGGAATCAAGAGATCCCCGAAGCCGCCCGCGAGGTCGCGCACGCGGTCGCCCGCTCCTTCGTCGAAGGCGTAGAGGCCCAGCAGTCCCGGCTCCCCGGCGAGGGCCCTGATTCCGTCTTTCCGGGCGCTGGTGGCGTGGGCGGAGACCTCCTCCGGGGAGAGGACCCGGCCGTAGAGCGCGAGCCCGTCGACCCGGCCGATCCAGCCCTGTCCCGCTCGGCTCCGGTTTCCGAGCACGAGGCGTCCGCCGAGAGACCTTCCCTGCGGGACCACCGAATGCGCGAGCCGTGAACTCGCGACCTCAGCCGCCTCCAGGTAGGCCCGACTCCCTTCTCGCCCGGAGGTCAGAGCGACGAAACGCTGCACTCCTTTCGGGAAGTCCTGCTTCAGGGAAAGCGTCTCCTCGACGAGAACACCGTCCTGGAATGCGGGAAAACGAAAGTAGAAGGACGATCTCCACTGAGCCAACCGCAGCGGAGCAAGTTTCCCCCCGTCGCCCACCGCGAGGACCACGCCTCCGGCGGCGGGGGGAGACGCGCCGCGGCGCAGCCATATCTCGATGCTCAGAGGCTTCGCCCGCCCAGAGGCGACCCAGTCGAAGCTCTCGCTGGTAGCGGCGATCCCCTGCCGGTCGAAACGCAGACCCGGGGCACCTTCGGACCACGCGACTCGGTTGGAAACGAAGAAATCGTACGGGTGCAACCCGGCGTGAAGTGTCGCGCCCAGCACTCCCAGGCACGCGACGAGGAGCGCAGTGCCGCGCCATCGATCCGCGATCATCTCCTACCCGTTCCGTGCCCTTCGGACGCAACACCGGCGCGGAGCACGGTCGCGTCGCCGGAGGAGCCCTCGACCACTTTCGCGGCCTCTCGGAGCAGGGCGGTGCGGTCGACAGCTCCGAGCGTCATCGACGTCTCGAAGAACCGCCGGTGGTTCCCGCGCTCCGGTGTCGAAGCGCGCGCAGCGTGTACAGTGCCAGGAGAGCGAATGCGCCCGCCAAGGGGAACGATGCCGGCGACGGGAGCGCGGGGACGGGCGGCGGGGTGATCACCGCGAGGATCTCATCCCGGTAGAAGGCCACGTCCGCCGCCCAGCTCTTCTGGCCGAAGGCGGCGGTGGCGTTGGGCTGGTTCTCGAACGTGGTGACAGAGAAGAGGATTCCAGCGAGCTGCCATTGGCCGTTGCGCTTGATGAGGACCGGGCCACCGGAGTCGCCGCCCACGGCCTGCGCCTCGTCGGTGAGGCTTCCCGACCGGTCGAAGATCACCTCGAAAGAGCGCGTCGTCGAGCCGGCGGCCACGACGTCGAGGTCCCTCGCGGTGACGGTGTTGCGCCCCCAGCGGGTGGGGTTCGCACAGCAAAACCGCTTATAACCCGTGAACACCGCGTCGAGCTGAGACACCTCCTGCCAGTCGATGTCCCAGTACGTGAGGCCAGCCTCGCGGTTCCAGCCGTTCCCGATCATTGTGACCTCGTCGCCCAGGCTCGGCGTCGTTTCGGCGAGGACGAGCGGCGGCAGCGGAGGCCGGCCCTGGATGCGGTAGACGATCAGGTCAGCCTTCGCGCCCGGCGACGTCTCGAAGCGGACTCTCGAGCCCGCGAGCGGCTGATAGGTGATGCCCTCCAGCACGATGGCGCCGCCACCCACGTGATTCGCGGTGAGCACCCAGCCGTCGCCGAGGTAGACGCCCACGAGGGTGCCGATGATCCCCACGTTGGCCCAGCCCGGGTCGTCGGGAGGAGCGGTGGTGTTCCCGCTGCCATCCCCCGTGTCGATGACGACGGCGAGCGCCGGATGGCCGATCGACGCGACGCACAGGGCAGCCAGGAGGGTCCTCCACGCCGCGGGTCCGGGTCTTTGCACGTCCGCCTCCGCTCCGCGACCGCGGGGATCGACGCCCACGCCCGCGAGCGGGCATCGCGGGCCGGCCGGGCAGCGCGCCGATCATACCGCGGTCCGGGGCGAGGTCGGTGTGGCGTTTCTGGTCGAGGTAGTATCCGGCTGCTAGCCTGTGCGATCCCCACGGGGATGGCGTGTTGATGGTGCCAAGGGGTTCACACCCGGCGACTCTGAACGAGAGAGGAACTTGAAGCAGATCCTGCAGAGCCCGAAATCTGGGAGGCTCCAGCTGGCCGAGGTTCCCGCACCGGCGGTGCTCGCCGGCTGCGTGCTCGTGCGCAATGCCTATTCCGTGGTGTCGCCGGGCACCGAGCGGCTGATGATGGAGTTCGCCCGCAAGTCGGTGCTCGGCAAGGCGCGATCTCGTCCGGACCTGGTGCGCCAGGTGGCCCGCAAGATGCGCAACGACGGGCCGCTGGCCACCTACCGCGCGGCCATGTCACGGCTCGAGACTCCCCAGTCCCTCGGCTACTCCTGCGCAGGTGTCGTAGAGGCGGTGGGCGAAGGCGTTAGCGAGTTTGCTCCCGGGGACCACGTCGCCTGCGCCGGTGCAGGCTACGCCAACCACGCCGAATTCGTCGTGGTTCCGGAGAACCTCGTGGCCCCGGTACCCCGGGGTCTCGACCTCGAGCGCGCCGCATTCGCCACCATCGGGGCGATCGCCCTCCAGGGCCTGCGGATCGCGGGCCCGACCCTCGGCGAGGTCGGGGTGGTGATCGGCCTGGGACTGATCGGTCAGCTCACCGCGCAGATGCTGCGGGCCAACGGCTGTCGCGTCCTCGGCATCGACGTGAATCCCGGGCGTGTCGAGGAGGCGTTGGAGCAGGGGGCGGAGTGGGCCTACGCGAGCGGCAAGATCCCGGAGAGCTGGATAGACGTCGCCACCGCTGGCTATGGCGCCGACTTCGCCCTGGTCACGGCGGCAGCGTCGAGCGCGGCGCCGATCCACCAGGCCGCGGAGCTGTGTCGGCTCAAGGGGCGCGTGGTGCTCGTGGGCATGATGCCGATGGAGCTCGAGCGGCGGACCTTCTACGACAAGGAGCTCGAGCTCCGCATGAGCACGTCCTATGGACCCGGGCGTTACGACCGCAGCTACGAGGAAGTCGGGCTCGACTACCCGCTCCCCTACGTTCGCTGGACCGAGAACCGCAACCTGCGCAGCTTCCTGGCCCTGGCGGAGAGCGGCACCGTGGATCCCGGCAAGCTGCAGACCACGGGGGTGCCCTTTGCGGAAGCGGAATCCGCGTACGAGGCCCTGGCAGAGGGCAGGAATCCCTCGGTGGCAGTGATCTTCCGCTACGACGACGCACCCGATGCGAGACGCGAGATCCCCCTCACACCGGTCCGCGACGCAGTGGGGAGTCGGCCGCTCGGTGTCTCCATGTTCGGGGCTGGGAACTACGCCCGGGGCATGCTGCTTCCCTTGCTCGCGCAGCAGCGAGGCATAGCACTCCGCCACGTGATCGCGGCCGCCGGTTCCGAGGCGCGCGACGCCGCCGAGCGCTTCGGCTTCGCGGCCTGTGGCACCGATCCGGCACTCGCCCTGGGCGACGACGTCCACCTGGTCGTGATCGCCACCCGCCACGACAGCCATGCGGAGCTCGCCGAGCAGGCGCTGCGCGCCGGCAAGGCGGTGTGGGTGGAGAAGCCGCTGGCCCTCGACGCCCAGGGAATCACCCGGGTCGTCGAGGCGGTGCGCGAAACCGGTGGATTTCTCACCGTCGGCTTCAACCGCCGCTTTTCCGCCCACGCGCGCGCGATCCGAAGCGCTTTCGAGCAGCGCACGGGGCCCCTTTCGATCCACTACACGGTGGCCGCCGGCGCGCCACCCCCTGACAGCTGGGTGATGGACCCACGGGAAGGGGGCGGAAGGATCGTCGGCGAGGTGTGTCACTTCGTGGATCTCTGCACCTACCTCCAGGGAGAACTCCCGAGATCGGTCTTCGCGCGCCGCCTGTCGGCCGACCCGACGCGCGACGATTCGACGGTGATCCTCCTCCAGTACCCGTCCGGCTCTCTGGCGACCATCGAGTACCTGTCGAGGACACAGCCGGACCTCCCGAAGGAGCGCTTCGAGGTCTCGGGCGAGGGCCGGACCGCCCGCTGCGAGAACTTTCGCCTGACGCGGATCAACGATGCGAAGGCCGCTCGCACCCTCAACCAGGACAAGGGCCAGAAACGCGCCATCGAGGAGGTCGTCACCGCCGTCCGTCGTGGCGCAGCCTCCCCCATCACCGTCGATGAGGTAGTCTCGGCGACCCTGGCCACCTTCGCCGCCGAGGAATCGATCCGCACCGGGCAGGCCGTGGACCTGGAGTCCTTTGCGTGCGCGGGTGGATTCGAGCAGTGAAGATCCCGGTCGGCGGCGACCGGTTCATGCCACGTTACCGGAATCACCCCCGTCGTCTCCGGTAGCGTACTTCAGCAGGACATCCATCATCTTGCGCGCCAGCACGCTGCGGTCGAAATGCGCGCGGACGTATCGGACGCCGCTCTCACCCAGCTCGCGACCGAGCTCCGGATCGTCCGCGAGGCGCAGGATGGCCCTCGCCAAGGCCTCCGGATTCTCGGGCTCCACGGGGATTCCCGCCTTCGCATCGGTAAGGATCTTCTCCGCCTCCCCCTGGACGCCCAGCACTATCGGTCGCCCGCTCGCCATGGCCTCGAAGATCTTCGAGGGAATCGTCCCCTCGAAGAGCTTTCGTTTTCGCAACGGCACCAGGCATGCGTCGGCGGCGCAGAGGAAGAGCGGCATCATCGCCTTGGGCTGGGGATCGACGAAGGTGATGTTCGGGAGCTGCCTGTCTTCGGCGAGTGCGACCAGCTTCGGCTTTTCCGCTCCCTCTCCCACGAACAGGAAGTGGATGTCACCTCGCTCCCTGAGTCGATCCGCGGCCTCGAGAACGCACTCGAGGCCATGGGCCATGCCGTGGGTCCCTACGTAGGTGGCCACGAACTTGTCACCCAGGCCGAAGCGTTCCCGGATCGGGTTGTCGCGCGGGCCCGGGGCGAACTGCGTCAGGCTGGCGCCGTTTCTAACGGTATGGATCTTGTCGGGGTCGATGCCGCGGCGAATCATGTCATCCCGCGCGCCCTCGGTCACGGGAATGACGCAGATGGCCTTGCGATAGAGGAACAGCTCGACTCGCTCGAGGATGCGGGTGATGAGAGCATCGGGCTCGAGCAGTCCCACCGAGACGATGGCCTCGGGCCAGAGATCGCGGATCTCGAGGACGAAGGGCTTGCGCTTCATCCTCGAGATCACGTACCCGGCGATCGCCACGAAGAACTGGGGGCTGGTCGCCACCACAGCGTCGTAGCGAGCCTTGTGAAAGGTTGCAGCGATGATCGCCGAGAACATGAAGGAGACGTAGCTCAGAATCCGCTTCAGGAAGCCCTCATTGCGGGCTGCCCAATGCCAGCTGCGCCAGACCCGAATGCCGTCTGCCTCTTCGCGCTCGAAGATCTTGCCGCGATACTCCGGCGGAATGATACCCGTGGGGTGGCTGGGGAAGCTCGTCAGCACCGTGATGTCGTGCCCGTCCGCCACCCACTGGCGCGCATGCTCGAAGGTCCGCGCGGAGGGCGCCCCCATCTCGGGTGGATAGTACTGGCAGACGAAGAGGAGTCTCATCGAGATTCGGGTAGCTCGAGGGTGTGGACGGGTTTCGGATCGGTCGCCCAGTAGGGAGCCAGATGTCGATTCTAGACCATCGATGTGATGGTTGGGAGCACTGCCCGCCGGCGCGCGGCGGGAAGGATCTCAGCTCGGGCCCGGCACCAGCCCACACTCTCGGATCTTCTGCAGCAGCGTCTTGTAGCTCACGTGGAGCAGGCGGGCCGCCTGTCTGCGGTTCCAGTTGGTCTGGATGAGCACACGCTCCATGGTCTCGCGTTCGGCCTCGAGGGAGGCTCTGCGTCCCACCTCTCGCAGCGGGACCTCTCCGGCAGACTCCTCGACCTCATCGAGAAGGCTCTGGAAGGCGGTCACGGTGGATCGGACGCCCCGCTCGCCACCGCTCAGGATCTCGGCGACGACCGCGTCTTCGCTCTCCAAGACCACGACCCGCTTGATCATGTTCTCGAGCTCTCGGATGTTTCCCGGGAACGTGTAGCGATCGAAGAGGTACATCAGCCGGCTGCTGACCTGGGTGCGGTACTTGCCGTACTTGGCGTTGAAGCGACGCAGGAAGTGCTCGACCAGCCGCGGGATCTCCTCGCGGCGCTCGCGAAGCGGCGGGATCTTCACACTGACCACGTTGAGGCGGAAGAAGAGATCCTCGCGGAAGCCCCGGTCTGCGACCATCGCCTCCAGGGGACAATTGGTGGCCGTCACCACCCGAACGTCCACCCTGACTTCGCGGTTCGCCCCCAGCCGCGTGAAGGTGCCGTCCTGGAGCACCTGGAGAAGCTTCCCCTGGAGGGCGGGGCTCATCTCCCCGATCTCGTCGAGGAACATGGTGCCACCGTCCGCGTGCTCGAACCTCCCCTGCTTTCTGGCGTTGGCCCCGGTGAAGGCACCCCTCTCGTAGCCGAAGAGCTCGCTCTCGAGAAGCTCGGTGGGAAGCGCCGCACAGTTGACCTTCACGAAGGGCTTCTCCCGCCGCTCCGAGGTCGAGTGGACGGCCCGGGCCACGATCTCCTTGCCGACGCCGCTCTCGCCCTGGATCAGGACGCTGACGTCGGTGTCGGAGATCTGTGTGAGGAGCTCGCGGATCTCTCCGAGGGTCTCCCCCTCCCACACGCTGGCATCGCCCGCGACATCGGGACCGAGATCGGCGCGGAGCTGTTGACACTCCACCTCGAGGTCCCGCCTCTCGAAAGCCTTCGAGATGGTGAGCTCGAGATCTTCCTCTTCGAAGGGCTTGTTCAGATAGTCGGTCGCTCCGAGCTGCATGGCCTCGACGATCGTGGCGGCCTTGCCCACCACCGAGAGCATCACCACCGGGACCCCCGGGTCCCGGGCTCGGATCCGGCGCAGGGTTTCGAGCCCGTCGATGCCGGGCATCATCACGTCGAGGATGATCAGGTCGGGCGCCGCGCCGCTCTCCAGAAGCGCCAAGGCGCTCTGGCCGTCCTCGGCGGTATCCACCCGGAAGTCCCGCAGCTCGAGAAGGCTGGCCAGGTAGCTGCGGATTCCCTCGGCGTCGTCCACGACCAGGATGCGGCGCTTCGCAGTCATCGCGCGGGCTCCGCGCCGAGCGAAGTGGCGGCCGCGAGGGTGAACGAGAATCGGCTGCCCCCGCCCGGGGCTTCGGTCATCCGAATGGTGGTGCCGTGGGCTTCCACGATGCGCTTGCAGATCGCGAGACCGAGACCGAGACCCCCCGCCTTGCTGCCGTCTCCCGCCCGCACGTAGGGCTCGAAGATCCGTTCGCGATCCTGCGCGGCGATACCCGGTCCATCGTCGCTGACCGCCACTTCGACGAAGCGACGATCCGGCGCCATGGCTTCGATCACACGGCTCGAGACCCGGATCACGCCTCCCGTCCGGCCGTGCTTGATGGCGTTGCCGATCAGGTTGGTGAGCACCTGCTCGATCCTCATCGGGTCGAAGTGCGCCCTGGTGGCGGCCGGATCGAGATCGAGATCGAGGGTCTGCTGCCGCTCGTCGAGCAGCGGGGCCAGAAACGCCGCCACTCCCTCGATGGTAGCGCCGAGAGAGGTCTCGACGAGCTCCAGGGGACGCTCCCCGGCCACCTCCCGCGCCACCTCGATCAGATTCCCGATGAAGGTGCTGAGACGGCGGCAGCTCTTGGCGCCCTCGCTCAGGAAGTGCCGTTGCTCCCTGGTGAGGGGTCCGACCTTCTCCGAGAGCAGCAGCTTGTTGAAGCCGGCGATCACGGTGATCGGCGTTCGCAGCTCGTGGCTCACCACCGTGAGCAGCTCCTCGCGCTCTTTGGCGTTGCGCTCGACGCGCGCATACAGCTCTTCGAGCTCACGGTTCGCCCGAAGCAGTTGGTGGCTGAGCCGGTGGACCTCCGCCTCGAGGGCTCGAAGCCGAGTCGAGTTCGCAGCAGGACCCGGTGCGCTCTCAGACTCACCGGGTTCTGCCATGCTCTCTCCCGACCGCACGGTCCCCCGTACGGCCCCAAACGCGTAATGTTATGGTCTTTCGGCACGAGAACTGCGCCGCCTGCGCACTTCTATCGCCCCGATCGAGGTGCGGCTTTAATGAGATTCCCCCGTGGGGGGCTCAGAGGATCCGGGAAGTGTCAGTGTGGTGGGAGTGGGAACGGTGAACTCCGAAGATCGAGCGGCCGCAGCGGAGCGGATCCGCAGCCTGGTTGGCGAGGTGAACCGCCACATCCGGCTCTACCATCTGGAGGATTCACCCGAGATCAGCGACGCCGAGTACGATCGCCTGTTCCGGGAGCTCCAGCGCCTCGAGGAGACCCACCCCGAGCTTCGGCTGCCCGACTCACCGACCCAGAGAGTCGGGGCCCCGCCCGCAGAGGGCTTCAAGAGCGTCGCCCATCGCGTCCCCATGCTCTCCCTCGACAACGCCATGGACGCGGAGGAGCTGCGGAGCTTCGACGAGCGGATCCGCCGAATACTCGATCGCGAGGGCGCCATCGCCTTCTCCGTCGAGCCCAAGCTCGACGGCGCCGGCGTCGAGCTGGTGTACGAGGCGGGACTACTCACGGTCGGCTCGACCCGGGGCGACGGCCGCGTGGGCGAGGACGTGACCGCGAACCTGAAGCAGCTGCTGAGCATCCCGCTGAAGCTCGACGAGACGGGGATTCCGGTCCCGGATACGGTCTCGATTCGCGGAGAAGTGGTCCTCCCGATCCGCCACTTCCAGCGTCTCAACGCCGCACGGCTGGCACGCGGCGACGAGCCCTTCGTCAATCCCCGAAACGCCGCCGCGGGCGCCCTGCGGCAGCTTCACGACATCGACCTGGCCAGGCTGCGGGTGCTCGAGTTCCGCGCCTACAGCGTCGGCGAGGGCCTCCCTGAGGGCGTGGAGACGCAGATCGGAGTGCTCGAGACCCTGGCGGCCTGGGGGCTCCAGGTGAGCCCCGACTATGCGCTCTGCGCCGACGTCGATGCGGCAGCGGCATACCACCAGACGATGCTGGAACGTCGCGACTCCCTGGACCTCGAGATCGACGGCACGGTGATCAAGGTGAACGAGCTGGCGCTCCAGCGGGACCTCGGCGAGCTCTCCCGGATGCCGCGCTGGGCGATCGCCTTCAAGTTTCCCGCCCAGCAGGAGACGACGCAGGTGGAGGAGATCTTCGCCAGCGTCGGCCGCACGGGAGCGCTCACGCCGGTGGCGAAGCTGCGCCCCGTCTTCGTCGGCGGGGTGACGGTCGCGAGTGCCTCGCTCCACAACCAGGACGAGGTAGAACGAAAGGACGTGCGGGTCGGCGACACCGTGGTCGTCCAGCGCGCCGGCGACGTGATCCCGCAGATCGTCAAAGTGGTCGAATCGAAGCGCCCCCCGGGCACGCGGCGCTACCGCCTTCCCGAGCGCTGCCCGATCTGCGAGGCCGGGGTGATCCGTCCCGAGGGCGAGGCCGTGACCCGCTGCCCGAATCCCAGCTGTCCCGCCAAGCTCAAGAACCGCCTGCTGCATCTGGCCAGCCGGAATGCCCTGGACGTGGACGGCCTGGGCGAGAAGCTCGTGGAGCAGCTGGTGGAGGGCGAGATCGTGAGCCGTCCTTCCGACGTCTTCGGCCTCGATGCGACGACGCTCGCAGCTCTCGACCGCATGGGCGAGAAATCCGCCGAGAACCTGATCGCGGCCCTGGAGCGCGCCCGTGACAACCACGCTGCCGCGCTTCCTGATCGCCCTGGGCATCCGCGACGTGGGCGCCGGCGTGGCCGAGCTCCTGGCAGCCCACTTCGGCGATCTCGAGTCGATCATCGAGGCTTCCTCCGAGGAGCTGGAAGCCGTCGAGGGCATCGGGCCGACCATCGCCGAGAGTGTCTCCCGCTTCTTCGCCGACCAGGACAACCGGGCGGAGGTCGCTCGCTTGCGGGAGCTGGGCGTTCGATTCGCACCGATGAAACGGATTCGAGCCAGTCAGGAAGGGCCGCTTGCGGGCAAGACCTTCGTACTGACCGGCACCCTCCCCGGGCTCACGCGTGACCAGGCCAAGCAACGCATCGAGGCCGCTGGCGGCAAGGTCACCTCGTCGGTCTCGAAGAAGACCAGCTACCTGGTCGCCGGGGAGGAGGCTGGCAGCAAGCTCCGCAAGGCGCAGGAGCTCGGGGTCGAGATCCTGGACGCGGCGGGCCTCGAAACGCTCTTGGGCGGTTAGCTCGCAATGTCCATGGCGGCTCGATCAGCTGTCGCCAACGGTGAAGCGCCAGCTCGCCGAGGCGAGCGAGTCTGCGTCTCCCAGGAGAGCATCGCGCTCGATCGTGCTTCCGAACTCGGGGAAGTAGGGGATGCGGGCGATCCGCCAGCGCACGCCCTGGGGAAGGTCGATGTGCAGCGGGCCAACCCGAGGCAGGTGAATCGCGACGCGCGATCCGTCTAGGCGGAGAGCCAGATCCGGTGCAAGGGGGAGATGTAGATGCACCGGGGCCGATGGGCCCGTGAGCTGGTCGTGGATCGTCACCGACGCTTCGTCGACTTCAAAGATCCGTCGATGGAGCGCTCGAGGCGTCACCCACCCCGAGCAGACCGCTTCCGCACGCCTTCCGGGATCGACGCTGATCAATGCGACATCTGGTCGCCCGCCGATTCGGTGGGCCGCCCAGATTTCTGCCTGCTCCTCGTCGCCAATCTGGAGGGTCGCGTGTGCACTCGTCGTGCGACTGGCGCTGCGAAGCTCCCCAGGAATGTATTCGGTAACGCCCGTGTCGGTGACCACCCGGTCGGGGCCGACAGAGAGCTCGAAGCTCAAGGCGTCGCAATGGGCGTGGCCCGGCTGGTAGCTGGGCATCGGACCTGCAACCGAGGCGATCAGTGTGAAGGGCTCCGCCGCGAGGCGAACGTAGCCCGCAGCCTCCAGCACCCCTGCCCGGGCTGGCCCTGCGGCTTCGACACCGAGCCCCGCGGCGTAGCGCTCGAGCTCCGGGGGAGGGTGCGCGATGCCGAATGCCGAGTCGGCGAAGAGAGCGATCTCTCCGTCGGGGTGTGTCCAGACGCGGAGTGCGCCGAGCATCCGGCTCGCTTTGTCCCTCAGCGCTGACATCCGTCGCTCCGATAGGCGACCCGGCGTCGATTCGGCGACGTTTACGAGATCGAGCAGGTTCTCGAGCAGCGACGAGTGGTACATGGGGCTGCGCTCGTAGTGCGCTCCGTCGGAGAGCACCTGCTCTTCGAGCTGATCGTGGAGAGCCGGCTCGTGGGCGAGCCATCGGTTCGCCTCTTCGCCCTCGAACGTCACGCCCGCCAACACCAGGGCGAGCAGGTTCCAGAGGTAGTGGTTGGCGAGCAGGTGGATTTCGAGATTCCTCTCCAGAGTCGCCAGCTGGGAAGCCAGAGACGCGCAGATCGCAGCGCGGTGGGTCGGATCGTCGGGGAGCGCTCCCGGGGTCGTCAGCAGCTTGATCCAGGAGAAGGCTCGCAGGCTGATCGGCCCGGCGTCCCATCCGGTCCCGCGCGGGTGGCGCTCGACCCAGTCGAGCATCGCTCCGATTCGATCCTGCGGACTTGGCCCTGCGCAACGAGCCCAGTCGAACTGGTGGAGGTGGTAGGCCCAGAGTGGCCCCTCGCCCTCGACGTCCCAGTCGATCTCGCCCTGGAATCGCACCTTGCGGTTGATCAGGCGGATGCGACCCGGTCCTTCCCAGGAGGCGTGGCGAGGAGCTCCCAGGTAAGGAACCCCCGGCTCACGAAGGCGCAGCGTCGGTGCGGGACCGGCCAGGTGGATCGGCTTCACCCTGGAGCGAAGCATCCGGCGAGCCTGACCCACAGCCTGCTCGGGCCGCAGGTGGCGAAGCGTTCGGATCAGGCGCGGGATCTCCCTGGGCTTCACGACTCTTCCCGGATGGCCTGGGCGCGGGCGTAGATCTCCCGTTTCGGAATCCGGGCATCCGGCGCCAGCATCTTGGCGACCTCCCGTGGGCTGGTTCCCTCGGCAACCAGGCTCCGAATTCTCGCATCGAGAGCGGCTTCGTCCAGGGCGGGTTTCTCCGCCGCCCCTCCGATCACCAGCGTCACCTCTCCGCGCGTCCCCTCCCGAAAGCGTTCCGCTAGCTCCGGGAGAGAGCCGCGTGCGAGCTCCTCGTGGAGCTTGGTGAGCTCGCGGGCGACGCAGGCGGGCCGGTCGCCGAGAGCGTCGGCGAGCTGGCACAGGGTCGCGGCGAGGCGGCGGGGAGACTCGAAGAGGACGACCGTCTCGGTGCGGTCCCGGATCCGGGCCAGGAGTGTCTCCCGCTCTCCTTTGCGACGCGGCAGAAAGCCCAGGAAGAGGAAGGGTGCGGCTGGGAGGCCGGATGCCACCAGGGCGGAGAGGACCGCGGACGCGCCCGGAATCGGCACCACCGTGTGGCCTGCCTGCGATCGCCGCGGCCACCAGCCGCTCCCCGGGGTCCGAGACCAAGGGAGTCCCGGCGTCGGAGACCAGCGCTGCGGAGCTCCCGCTCGCCAGCACCTCCAGCACCTCCCGGGAGCGCTGCGCCTCGTTGTGGGCGTGGAGTGAACGGGGGCGGTTCGCGATTTCGTGGCGGGTCAACAGGGTCCGCGTGCGCCGCGTATCCTCGGCCAGCACCAGCTCGACCTCGCGCAGAACCCGGAGCGCGCGAAGCGTCACGTCCTCCAGGTTCCCGATCGGCGTTGCCACCACGTAGAGCGTCCCCATCGGCTACCCTGTCGCCCTCCCCCGACCGGTCCCGCGGAGACGGGCCATGCCGGACCATCGGCGCACCCTCGGTGCGCAGGGGGAAGCGCTTGCGGCGGCGCACCTGGCGCGCCAAGGGTATCGCATCGTCGGGCGCAACGTCCGGGCCGACGGTGTGGAGCTCGATCTGGTCGCCGCCAGAGGCAGGCTTCGCGTCTTCGTGGAGGTGAAGACCCGGGGAAGCCGGCGCCTCGGCCTCCCCGAGGAGGCGGTCGATGCACGCAAGCGGGCGAGGCTGGTGCGGGGTGCGGCGGCCTGGCTGCGCGAGCACGGTGTCCGCGCCGGGAGGGTGCGCTTCGACGTGATCGCCGTGGAGCGGTCGGCCGGAGGGGGCTGGACCTTGCGCCATCTCCCGGGTGCATTCGACGCGTCGCACCAGGGGTAGCGGTGAGGGCTCGTGCCGCCCGGCCCACAGCAGAGATTTCGGGCTAAGCTCACCGCGTGAGTGACGGCAGTGCGGCAAGACGCGTCGAGAAGCCCTGGGGCTACGAGCTGATCTGGGCCCACACCGAGCAATACGTGGGCAAGCTGCTCGTGGTGGAGACCGGCAAGCGCCTCTCCCTCCAGCTTCACGAGGTCAAGGAGGAATCCATCTACGTCGCCGCCGGGAAGCTCCTCCTCCACCTGGAGAACGACGAAGGCGAGATCGTCACCCGCGAGATGGGCCCGGGGGAGCACAGCCACATCCCCGTCGGGCGTCGCCACCGCTTCGAGGCGATCGAGCGCGTGGAGATCCTGGAGGTCTCCACACCGCAGCTCGACGACGTGGTCCGAGTCGAAGACGACTACGGCCGGGCGCCTTAGCTCTTCTCCGGCTCCTCTGTCGGCTCGGATGCTTCCGCCGGCTCGGCGGCCTCCTCCGGCTCGGCGACTTCGGCCGGCTCGGCGGCCTCCGTGGCAGCCGCCTCTTCCGTCGCAACCGGCTCCTCGACTGCAACCGGCGGAGCTGCCGCGGCTTCCTCGACGGGCGCCGGGCCCTCTGCGTCTTCCTCGGAGATGAGTCCCGAGAGGTCGCGCAGCTTCGAGCGCAGGCGCGCCTTCTTGCCGCGCAGGTCGCGGAGATAGTAGAGCCGGGAGCGCCGCACGTGGCCGCGGCTCTTGATCTCGACCTTCTGGACCACCGGGGACTCGACCGGGAAGATCCGCTCGACCCCGATCCCGTAGGAGACCTTGCGCACGGTGAAGGTGGCCGAGGCGCCGCCGCTTCGGCGTCGGATCACCACTCCCTCGAAGACCTGGATCCTCTCCTTGTCGCCTTCGCTGACCTTGACGTGCACGCGAACCGTGTCCCCGGATCGGAAGGGCGGCAGGTCGCGACGACGCGTCTCCCTCTCGACGATATCCATCGGATGCATCGCTATTCCTCTCCCCGGGCCGTCAACAGATCGGGACGACGCCGCTTGGTGCACTCGAGTGCCTTTTCCCGCCGCCAGCGTTCGATCTCACCGTGGTCACCGGAACGCAGCACCTCCGGCACCGCGTGCCCTCGATACTCGGCCGGTCGAGTGTACTGGGGTCCCTCGAGTCTTCCATCCTGAAACGATTCCGTCTCCACCGAGCGCGGATTTCCCAGCACCCCGGGCACCAGGCGACTCACCGCCTCGATCACCGCCATGGCCGGGATTTCCCCCCCGGAAAGCACGAAATCGCCGATCGAAATCTCCTCGTCCACAGCCAGGTCGATGACCCGCTGATCCACACCCTCGTAACGCCCGCAGACCAGCACCAGGTGCTTCTCGCGAGCGAATTCAGCCACTCTCTCTTGATCCAGCCGCGCACCCTGGGGCGAGAGCAGGATTACACGACCCTCGCGCCCGGTGCTCCTTTGGCCGGCGATCGCCTCGATCGCCTCCACCAGGGGCTCGGGCTTCATCACCATCCCGGGCCCGCCCCCGTAGGGGATGTCGTCTACCGTGCGGTGCCGATCTCGCGTCCACTCGCGGAGGTCGTGGACCGCTACCGCGATCTGGCCTTCCCGCCGTGCATGACCGAGGATCGATGCTTCGAGAAATCTCTCGAAGAGCTCCGGAAAGATCGTGATGACATCGATCCGGAGCATCCCCTCACTTCGCCTTTCCTCGAACCGGATCGAAGAGTCCCGGAAGATCCTCGACCACGATCCGGCCCGCCTCGACGTCCACCTCCTTCATCAGAGCACGCGCCGTGGGGATCAGACAGCTTTGCCCGTCTTCTCTCTCGACGACCAGGACGTCGTGGGCCCCGGTTTCCCAGATTTCCTTTACGGTGCCGATGCTCCGCCCTCCAGCGGCTTGGACCTGGCACCCGATCAACTCGTACCAGTAGAACTCCCCTTCTGGGAGCGGCGACAAGTGCTCCGGGGCGCCCGTCACCAGCCGCCCCTTCAGCTCCTCTGCTGCCTCGCGGTTTCGGATCCCCCGTAATGCGAGTCGCACCTCTCCGCGCCGACCCGCTGCGCCCGCCTCGACCTCGAACTCCTCCGCCGCCGGATCCTCGATCCCGCGCTCCGGTTCTGCCAAGAGCAACCTGGGGGCGCCCAGAATGTTCTCGGGTCCGTCACCGAAGTAGCGGACCCGCACCTGACCGCGCAGCCCATGGGCACCGAGTACGCGGCCCAGCAAGACTCTCAGTCAATGATCTCCAAGCGCGTGCTTCCGCCATTGCGCGACGCCGCGATCACAGCGCGAATCGCCTTGGCCACGCGACCCTGCCGCCCGATCACACGCCCACGGTCCCCGGGCGCGGTCTCGAGCTCGATGGTTCGACCCCCGTCGGCCTCGCTCACCACGACCTCTTCCGGCTCGCTGACGATCGCCTTCGCAATGAACTCGACCAGATCTGCCGTTTTCGGAGCCTCGGCCATGGTCATTCGCCCTCGCTGGCCGCCGGGGCCTGCGTCTTGGAGCGGCGGATCAGCGCTCGGACAGCGTCGCTCAGCTGAGCACCCTGGGCCGTCCAGGCCTCGATCCGTTCGGTCTTGAGCTTGATCTCCGCGGGCTCCCCGACCGGGTTGTAGGTGCCGAGAAACTCGAGGGCGCGCCCGTCGCGCTTGTTGCGCTGGTCGATCGCAATGACGCGATAGAACGGGCGCTTCTTGGCACCGGCACGGAGAAGTCTGATTCTGACCATGGTCCGGGAAACCTCCGGATGAACTCAGGGATTCGCGCGGCGCTCGACCGTCCGCGCGAAGAAAAGAGGGTCGGCCAATCTAGAGGAACCCCGCAGGGGGGTCAACTGGAATCGAGGCCGAGCCTGGCCCGCTCCTTCTTGGCAGAGCAGTCCTCGCAGGCGTAAAGCTCCTTGTGGGGAGTTTGGAGACGCTCGTAGCCGGTGTCGATGGCCACGCGCCGGACCGAGGCGACGACCTCTCCACAGAAGTCGCAGCGAAGGATTCGTTGGCCCTTTTCGTTGATTTCCGACATCGATTCGGAGTCTAACCCACTCGGAAACGGAGATCCGCAGGGGCGTCGGCGCCCAGCGCTCCCCGCAAGCCCTCCAGGATCTCCTCGCGCCGCATCTGCAGGTGCTGACTCCAGACGCTGGATTCGACGGTCACCTCGAGCACGGCTCCCCGCAGGGCAGAGGGCCGGCAGTGGCTCGCGGTCTCATGCCCCACCGCCTCTTCCCAGCAGGCGGCGATCCGCATCGACTTGGAGCTCCCGTGGTGGCCCAGCTCGTCGAGAACGCGGCGAATCGCCCCCCCCACCCGGATCGGCTTGCTCTTCGGCCTCCGGCTCACGTCCCCGCCTCGAGCACCCGGAAGAGCAGACCCGTCGGCAGCTTGGGGTAGAAGAAGGTGGACTTCTGGGGGAGCGTCTCTCCGGCGCCGGTGACCCGGAAGACGTCATCCGCCACCAGGGGATTCAGGTAGAGAGCCACGGCACCCCTGCCCTCGCGGACCTCGCGCGCGGCTTGCAGGGTCGACTTGGGGAAGGCCACCGCACCATCGCGAACCGCGTCCTCATCGAGATGGAAGGCATTCCCCAGCACCTCCCGGTGGATCACCCGCACCGAAAGCTCCTCTCCGGCCGGGCGGGAGAAGATCAGCAGGGTTCCGGAGCCGTCGTCGGCGGCGAAGGCATAGGAGCCACAGAGCGGTGCCAGGTGTTCCTCGAGGACAGCGGGAATCGCCTCGATGCCGTTCACCGGAACCGTACGCTGCTCCCATTCGCGAAGCCGCGACCTCCAGCCCGCACCCACCGCGGGGGGAAGCTTCAAGATCACCCGGTGAATCGGAAGCAGCAGGCTGCCAGGTGCGAAGGCGTTGGCAAAGTAGGCGAGCATCCGCTCGTGGGGCGCATCGGGATCGCTGGAGGCGCTCGCCGCCCTCCGCTCGTCGCGATAGGTGAGGGCCGTCTCGTAGCGGTGATGACCATCGGCGATCACCACCGGCCGCTCGGCCAGGAAGGCGCGCACTCGGGCAATCGCCTCGGGGTCGCGAATCGGAGCCAGCGTGTGCTCGATCTCCTCATCGTTGGTGACGGAGAGCGCCTCCGGCGAGCGGAGCGCTTCGCCGAACATCTCGACAAGGCTCATCTCGCGATCCTCGTAGAGCAGGAAGACGCTCGAGAGGTTCGCCTGCGATGCGCGCAGGATCTTCAGACGGTCGGCCTTGGGACCCGCCAGGGTGTTCTCGTGAGGGCGCACGATGCGCTTCTCGTAGTCCTCCAGTCGTAGTGCGCCGAAGAAGCCCACGCGCTCGAGCTCGGCGCCCCCCGGCGCCGTGAAGCGCTGACGCAGCACGTAGAAGGCGGGCTCGGAGTCGAGCGCCAGCACCCCCTCTGCGCGCCACTTCGCGAGGTTGCGAACGACATCGGCGTAATCCGTCGTCGCTTCCTCTTCGACCGATCGCGTGAGCACCAGGCGCAGGGCGTTGTAGGGATCCCGGTCGTAGTAGACGGCGCGATCCTGCGGAGCCACCACGTCGTAGACGGGCGCCAGGACTTGCTCCAGGTCCACTCGTCCAGTGTCGTAGCGAAGGGCGCGAAAGGGGGCGATATCGGTCATTCGAAGCCCACCTTCTCGAGTACAGCAGCGATTTCTGCGGACGAGATCGCTCCTTCGCGAAGCATCCGCGGCTCGGAGCCAGTCAGGTCGAGGACACTGCTCGGGATTCCCCCGCCCGCCTCGACATCGCGCGCGCCCAGCAGGATCGGGGACCCGGGTCGGCCGTCGCAGCAGCGGGCCGCCTCGGAGCGGGTGCGAGCGGGCGGCTCGCCGGAGCGGTTCAAACTGGTGGCCGTCAGGGGACCGATCCCCTCTCGCGCCACCCGGCGCGCCAGGGCGGCGGCCAGCGGGTGGGCGGAGCAGCGGAAGCCGACGGCCCCGTCTCGCCGCGCCACTCCCGGGGCAAAGATCTCGGCACAGGGGAGCACCAGCATGAGCGGACCGGGCCAGAAGGCCTCTGCCAGCCTGCGGGGGAACGGCGAGAGCTCGACTCCCAGGCGTGCCAGCGCCTCGCTGCCCTCGACCAGGATCGGGAGGGGATTCTCGGGCTCTCGGCCCTTCCAGCTCAAGAGTCGCTCGACAGCCGTCGGGCAGCGGCCGTCTGCGCCGAGCCCGAAGAGCGTCTCGGTGGGATAGGCGAGGAGAGCGCCGGAGCGGAGCTCAGCCACGGCGCGCTCCAGGGAACATCCGGTCAGGTCCTCCATTCCCAGTCCACTGGAGTCACCGCCCCAGAGCGCGGGCCCCGATGTCGCGGCGTTGCTGCTTGCCTTCGAAGTCGATCCGATCGGCGGCGGCGTAGGCCCGCTCCCGCGCCGTCGCGACGTCGGGACCACGCGCCGTCACTCCCAGCACCCGGCCACCGGCGGTGACGAAGCCGCCCGATTCTCCTCGCTTGGTTCCGGCGTGAAAGACCACGACGTCGCCGTCGGCCTCGGCCTCCTCGATGCCGCGGATCGGCAGTCCCGTCTGGTATTTCCGCGGGTAGCCACCAGAGGCCAGGACGACGCAGACCGCCGCGTCGGTGGTGGCGACGGCGGCATCCGCCGCGAGACGACCTCTCGCCGCACCGTCGAGAATCGGCACCAGGTCCCCGTCCATCTGCATCAGCAGGGGCTGCGTCTCCGGATCTCCGAAGCGCACGTTGAATTCGACCACGCTCGGCGCACCGGCGCCGTCGATCATCAGCCCCACGTAGAGCACACCGACGTAGGGATGACCCTCTTCGCGCAGGCCGCGCAGGGTCGGATGGACGATTTCCTCGAGCACCCGCTTCTCCGTGGTCTGGGTGACGATCGGCGCTGGAGCGTAGGCGCCCATGCCGCCGGTGTTCTCCCCCCGGTCGCCGTCCAATGCCCGCTTGTGGTCCTGAGCCGGAGCCAGCGTCACCACCCGCTCGCCGTCCGTGATCGCGTAGTAGGACGCTTCCTCGCCCTCGAGCAGAGCCTCGATTACCACCCGCTCCCCGGCGGCGCCGAAACGCCGTTCGCCCATCATCTCGTCGAGCGCCCGCTCGGCTTCGAGGGCGCTGGCGCAGACGCTGACGCCCTTGCCGGCTGCCAGGCCGTCGGCCTTCACCACGCAGGCGCCATCCCGCTCGCGGACGTGCGAGCGCGCCGCCTCCAACTCGTCGAAGCTGCGGAACTCGGGGTGGGGAATTCCGTGGCGTGCCATGAACTCCCGGGCGAAGGTCTTGCTGCCCTCGAGACGCGCCACCTCCCGCGAAGGACCGAAGACGACCACCCCGGCCTCCCGCAGCCGGTCGGCCACGCCGTCGGCGAGGGGATCCTCGGGACCGATCACGACCAGATCGATGCCCTCTTCGCCGGCGAGGCGAATCAACCCCTCGGCGTCACCGGCCTCGACCTCGGGAACCAAAGTGGATTGGGCGGCCATTCCGGCGTTGCCGGGCGCCGCGTACACCCGTTCGACCAGGGGGCTCCGCGCGATCTTCCAGACCAGCGCGTGCTCTCGCCCCCCCGATCCTGCGACAAGCACGCGCATCGATTGGGGGCCTCCAGATGCCTTGCGTTCGCTTGCATGAGTCGCGCCGCGCGGGCAAGGTCCGGGTGCGGCGCGGCTTCAGGGGGGATGGGTCGAGGTTTACCGGGGGCTCACCGGTTCGTCAATCATCTTCTGCCGTCGAGAGGCTTGATTGTTCCGTCGACGCGCCCGGCGATGCACCACCGACGAGAGGTGACTACGTCTGCACCACTCGGGGCACGCGGCTCCCGATCCCGACCAGCAGCTCGTAAGAGATCGTTCCCGCCTGCTCTGCCACCTCCTCCACGGGGAGCCCCTCCCCGAAGAGGACCACCGGATCGCCGATCTCCACCGGATCGTCGCCCACGAAGATGGTGACGAGATCCATCGAGACCCGACCGGCAATCGGAACGCGGCTGCCGCGCAGCAGGACGCAGCCTCGGTTCCCGAGCGACCAGGGAATTCCGTCCGCGTAACCGATGGGTAGCGTGGCGACCCGACCGCGGCGCGTGGCCCGGAAGGTTCCGCCGTAGCCCACGGTGTACCCGGGACGGACGTGGCGGACATTCGAGACCCGGCTGCGCAGCGTCATGGCCGGCGCCAGGACGGCCCGATCGCGCAAGTGGGCGGCCGGGTAGACGCCGTAGAGCATCAGGCCTGGCCGCACGGCATTCACCTGTGCGGGTAGAGACGCCGCCAGGTCGGTCGTGGCCAGCAGGCCCGCCGAGTTGGCCACGTGGACCAGGCCCGGATCGGTCCCTCGCGCCTGCACTGCCGAGAGGATCTCGGAGAAGAGCCGGAGCTGGCTCCGACTCGGTCCGAGATCTTCCTCGTCGGCACAAGCGAGGTGGGTGTAGACGCCCTCCAGCTCCAGGGAGCGCTCCTTGGCGATCCGCTCCAGCAGCGCCGGGCCGTCCTCCGCGGCCAGGCCCATCCGTCGCATGCCGGTGTCGATCTCGACCTGCACCGGGAGCGGTGCGCGATGCTCCCGGGCGACCTGGGAGAGCAGACCGATGTGGCCGGAGTGTTGAATCACCGGCGTCACGGCCAGCTCGAGCACGTCCGCCGCCTCGGCAGCGTCGTGGACACCGCCCAGGACGAGGATCCGGCAGTCGATGGCTCCGGCTCGGAGCTCGGCGGCTTCGGCCACCGTCACCACCGCCAGGTGGCGGCAGCCGGACGCCACCAGCCGGCGCGCCACCGGGACGGCCCCGTGCCCGTAGCCGTCCGCCTTCACCACGGCGATGACGTCGCGATCGCCACCGAGCCGCCTCGCCTCGGCGTAGTTGGCGGCGATGGCTTGGAGATCGATCGTCGCCTTGGTCGGACGCTCGCCCTTCACACTCCCCTCCGCGCCCCCCTGCAGCCGCGTGCGCCGGGCGACCGCCGCATAACCTACCGAAATTCAGCCCGTTTTCAGGGCCTCGGTTTGACACGCCGGGGTCCCGTTGGATAGCTTTCGGTTGAATCGCGCCCCAACCTGACTGAAACGTGCCGGCTCAAGATCTCGACTTACTCGTCAACGGCGAGTCTCGCGCAGTCCCCGCGGGATGCACCGTAACCGGTCTCGTCGAGCTGCTCGGGCTCGCGGGCCGACGGGTCGCCGTTGCGATCAATCGCGACGTAGTCCCGCGTTCCGCCTTCGGGTCGCGACAGCTCGCCTCGGGCGATCGCGTCGAGATCCTCGAGGCCGTCGGAGGAGGATGAATCGATGTCCGATAGCTACACACTCGGCTCCCACACCTTTCGCTCCAGGCTGATCATCGGAACCGGCAAGTACGCCTCCTTCGAGCAACAGCTGGCGTGTACCCAGGCGAGCGGAGCCGATCTCGTCACCGTCGCCCTGCGACGGGTCGACTTGAACGCGCCCAAGGGCAAGGGCCTGATGGATTTCATCCCGGAGGGCGTCACCATCCTTCCCAACACTGCCGGCTGCTTCAACGTCGAGGATGCCGTCACCACCGCGCGCCTCGGGCGAGAGCTTCTCGGTCACGGACTCGTCAAGCTCGAGGTGATCGGGGACGAGCGGACCCTCTTCCCAGATGCGGCGGCGACTCTGGAGGCCGCCAAGATCCTCCTCGACGACGGCTTCGAAGTGCTCCCCTACATCAACGACGACCCGGTCGCCTGCCAGAAGCTGGCGGCGATGGGTTGCAGCGCGGTGATGCCCCTCGCCGCACCGATCGGCTCCGGTCTCGGCATCCGCAACCCGGCCAACCTGCGAATCATCCTGGAGACGGTGGAGGTGCCGGTGGTCGTGGACGCCGGGGTGGGGACCGCCAGCGACGCCGCCGTCGCCATGGAGCTCGGCTGCGTGGCGGTGTTGATGAATACCGCCATCGCCGGCGCCAAGGAGCCCGAGCAGATGGCGCGAGCCATGAAGCTCGCCGTGGAGTCCGGGCGCCTCGCCTACGAATCGGGTCGAATCCCCAGGCGGCTCTATGCCACCGCATCGAGCCCTCTCGACGGACTTGCAAGCTTCTAAGGCGAGTCGCCCGATCCTCTGTCTGGTGACCGACCGGGCCGCTTCTCGGCGTCCGCTCGAGGAGGTCGTCGAGATGGCCGTCGCCAGCGGCGTGGACTGGATCCAGGTCCGGGCCCGCGAGCTCGAGGACGAGCCGCTCTTGGATCTCGTCGATCGGATCCGCCGGGCGGCCGGGCAGCGGGCTCGCGTGCTGGTCAACCGGCGCGTCGACGTGGCGCTGGCGGCGAGAGCCGACGGCGTGCACCTGGGCTTCGACGGCATGCCGCCGGAGACGGCGCGGCAGCTTCTCGGCGGCGATGCCCTGATCGGCATCGCCACCCACCAGCCGGGGGAGCTCGAGGGAGCGGCGGGGACGCCTCTCTCCTACGCGCACCTCGCTCCCATCTTCTCGCCGCTCTCCAAGGCGCAGAGCCGCCCTCCCCTGGGCCTCGCCGCCCTCCAGGAGGCCGCTCGCCACGGCGTTCCGGTTCTCGCCCAGGGCGGCATCGAGGCCGAGAACGCCCGGTCTTGTATCGAGGCGGGAGCCGCCGGAGTGGCCGTCACGGGGAGCATCCTATCCTGCGCCGATCCCGCTGCGACCACCGCGGCGCTTCGAAAGGCGCTCGACGCGTGAGTGCGAGGATGCGACCCACCCCGAGGAGAGCCGTAACGTTGGCGGCGCTGGCCCGACTCGTGATCGCCGCGATCGGCCTCGGTGCCCTCTGCGCCCACGCGATGCCTCCGAGCGAGGAGCTCGAGGAGCGCATCATCGAGATCTCCGAGCGGGTGAAGCCCTCGGTGGTCCACATCGAGGCCATCGTTCGCGTCAACGACCGCCGCAACCAGGTCACGGGCTCCGGTCTCATCGCCAGCGAGAGCGGCCTGATTCTCACCAACCACCACGTGGTGGAGAAATCGGAGAAGGTGGAGGTCAGCATCCCGGGGCGAAAGAAGCGTTACCCGGCGAAGGTGCTCGGCACCGACAAGCAGACCGACATCGCCGTGCTCCAGATCCAGCCGGAGGGTGCGCTTCCCGCCGCGGTCTTCGGGGCCGCTGATGAGGTCCGGGTCGGCCAGTGGGTGCTGGCGATCGGCAACCCCTACGGACTCGACGGCACGGTGTCCTTCGGCATCGTCTCGGCGAAGGGGCGCAACCTCGAGATTCCCGATCTGATCAACGACTTCATCCAGACCGATGCCATGATCGATCGCGGCTCCTCCGGCGGCCCCCTGGTCGATCTCGATGGACGCGTGATCGGCATCAACTCCCGGGGACAGGGGCGAGGCATCGGCTTCACCATCCCCATCGACACCGCCCTCGAGGTGATGGCGCAGATCCGGGAAGGCGGCATCGAGCGCGGCTGGCTCGGACTCACGATCCAACCTCTGAACCGCGACCTGGCCGGCTACTTCGGCTTCCCATCGGAGACCGGAGTGATCGTGAACGGGGTGATCCGCGACTCGCCGGCAGAGCGGGCGAAGCTCGCCCCCGGCGACGTCATCACCGCGATGAACGGGCTCTCCGTCGAGGCGGAGAAGGAGGAAGATCTCGGCAACTTCCAGCGCAGGGTGGCACACACGCTGCCCGGTGAGACCGTGAAGCTCGAGATCCTTCGCGACGGCAAGCCGCGAACCGTGGAGGTGAAGCTCGGCACCCAACCCACCGTCGAGCCTTCCGAGGCGGAGAGCGACCTCGGGTTTCACGTCCAGGAGATCACCGAGAACCTCTTCCGCGAGCAGCGGCTCGCGTCGCGCACGGGCGCCTACGTCTCCTTCGTCGCGCGCGGCTCTCCCGCGGCCGAGGCGGGCCTCTTCCCGGGAGACGTGATCGAACGGATCGAGGACAGCAGCGTCGGCAACCTCGAGGCATTCCGGCGCGCCATGAAGGAGGTGGAGCAACAGCTCCAGATCCTGATTCGCGCCCGGCGCGGCGACGACCTCAAGTTCCTGCTGCTCAAGCGAGGCGCACGGCCGGCCGCGCCGGAAGAGCCCGAATCGGACCCGGGCCAGGCCGCCCACGAGAGCAACTGAGCGGGGACGGAGTTGCTAGATCTCCAGGTCCCCGGCGCCCGCGGCGGCGCGGGCGGTGAGGATGGGCGGGCGACGTCCGAAGCGCGCCTCGAAGCCCGCGGCGATGGCTTCGGCCACCTCTTTCGCCGCATCCGGCCTGACCAGGTGCAGGGTGCAGCCCCCGAAGCCGGCTCCGGTGAGGCGGGATCCATAGCAGCCGGGGTGGGCGTCACCGAGCTCGCAGAGCAGATCGAGCTCGGGCGTGCTGACTTCGTAGTCGTCACGGAGGCTGCGCATGCCTTCGACGAGGAGCTCGCCGACTCCTTGGAGATCCCCCGCCACGAGTCTCGTACAGACGGCGTCGACTCTCGCGTTCTCCGTGATCACGTGCCGGGCCCGTTGCAGGAGCACCGGGGAGAGCGCCTTCTCCAGGGCCGGCAGATCGTCGGGACTGAGATCGCGAAGTGCGGACGCTCCCCTGGGCGCGATCCCAGCGCCACGCGCCGCATCCAGGGCGGATGCGCACTGCGTCACGCGCTCCCGGTAGCCTCCGCCCGCCACCGCGCGCTTCACTCCCGACTGGGCGATGAGCATGCGCAGCTCGCCATCGGCCAGGGGGATGGGCTCGATCTCGAGGCTCCGGCAGTCGAGACGCAGCGCGTGATCGCGCCGCCCGAGGGCGCTGGCGAACTGATCCATGATCCCGCAGCCCACCCCCAGAAATTCGCTCTCGCCGCGGTGGGCGAGGGTCGCGATCTCGCGGCCGTCGAGTCGAAGCTGCTGAGCCCGATCGATGGCCGTGGTGACGGCCACCCCGAGAGCCGCCGAGCTGGAGAGGCCGGATTCCAGCGGCACGCGGCTGGCGATGCCGAGATCGAGCCCGGCCACGCGGACGCCCCGCTCGAGCAGGGCGAAGACCGGCGCCATCACGTAGTCGAGCCAGTCCCAGCGCCGCGCCGGTGCAGCGGCGTCGAAGCTCCCGGCCTGGTCCATCTCGATCGAGAAGACCTCGACCCGGCTGTCCTGGCGCCGAGCTGCCAGCACCACCGTATCGCGATCGATGGCGCAGGGAAGCACCAGCCCCCCGCTGTAGTCGGTGTGCTCGCCGATCAGGTTCACCCGTCCGGGCGCTCGGACCCCGAACTCGGGCGCCCTGCCGAAGCGGCTCTGGAACTGGCTGCGAAGCTGGCCAAGCATGGGCGCGGGTCCTACGTTTCCGCTCCTCCGGCGCCGGGGCGCCGGGTCCGCCCCCGCCCGGGCGGGGCAATCTTGGAGAGATCGAGACGCAGGTGAATTTAGCGCCCTCCATCGACGTCACCCGACGCGTGATCCTCCGGCTCGCGTTCGCTCTGCTCGCGCTGCTCTCCGCGGCGGCCCCCACATCGGCGAATGACCCCTTCCTGCGTCGCACTGCCACGGTCCGCGTGGTGGAGAAGGTCGGACCCGCGGTGGTGAACATCACCACCGAACGCGTGGTGGGAAGAAACCGCCCCTTCCAACCCTTCGCGGGCGACCCATTCTTCGAACGCTTCTTTCGCGACTTCTTCGAGCCCCGCTCGCCCCAGACCACCCAGAGCCTCGGCTCGGGAGTGATCATCGACGCGCAGGGACACGTCCTCACCAACGAGCACGTGGTGAGCCGGGCGGATGCGATCCGGGTGACCCTGGCCGACGCCCGGGAGTACGAGGCGACTCTGGTCGGCGCCGACCCCAACAACGATCTCGCCGTACTGCGGCTCGAGACCGACGAGAAAGTGCCCTCGGTGGCTCCCGGCTCGTCGGCGGATCTGATGGTGGGGGAGCCGGTCATCGCGATCGGAAATCCCTTCGGGCTCTCGAACTCGGTGACCACCGGTGTGCTGTCGGCGCTCGACCGTTCGATCCGATCCGAAGACCGCGTCTTTCATGGCTTCCTCCAGACGGATGCCTCGATCAACCCGGGAAACTCGGGGGGACCCCTCCTGAATGCCATGGGAGAGCTGGTCGGCATCAACACGGCGATCTACCAGGGGGCCGAGGGGATCGGCTTCGCGATTCCCATCGACGTGGCGAAGCGGGTGGTGCACGAGCTGATCACCCGGGGCGAGGTGGCTCCGGTCTGGCTCGGCCTGGATCTCCAGGACCTCGACCCCCATCTATCGGAGGTGATGCAGCTTCCGGAGCAGCTCTCCGGAGCCCTGGTGAGCCGGGTGCGCTCCGGCAGCCCGGCAGCGGCGTGCGGCGTCGAACGGGGCGAGATCGTCACCTCCGTGGACGGCCATCCGGTGCGCGGCGCCCGCGAGTTCTACGAGATCCTCGAGCGGGCCACGGTGAAGCAGAAGCTCCGCCTCGCGCTGTTCCGGGACGGTGTCGAGCGGCAGGTGACGGCGGTGCTGGTGGAGATCCCGGAGCGGCTGATCGCGGAGCTGGGTGAGCAGATGCTGGGGTTTTCGTTGGAGGAGGCTCCCGAGGGCGGCTTTCGGGTGATGAAGGTGCGCAGCGGCAGCGGCGCCCAGCAGATCGGGATCGAGCCGGGAGACCTGATCCTCGGCATCAACGGCAAGCCGCTCGGTGGGCCGGAGGCGCTGCGACGCTCGGTGCTGGACCTTCGGGGCCGCAGCAGGGCCCTGGTCGTGGTTCAACGGGGCAGGGGCCGGTACCATGTCACCATCCCGCTCTCCTGAAACCAGAGAGAGCATCCCCCCGGAGTGGAACCTTCGGGGCCTTCGGAACGTCCAAACGATTTGAGTTCTGTCTCCCCAGAGGAGTGATCCAGAGATGAAGAGCGGTCGGCTCACAACGGTTGTGCTACTCGCCTCGGCGGTGCTGGTCGCCCTGGTCGCGTTGAGAATCCTCGACGCTCGCATCGACTTCGGAATCAGGGACGCGGAGGCGATCGACCTCTTCGGCAGCGAAGAGAAGGAGCAGCAGGCGGAAGAGAAGACAGAGCCGGCGGAGCCCTTCTGGAAGGAGAGCTCGAGCGGAGCCGAGGCCGCACCCCCGGCCGGCGCTCCGGCCAGCTTCGCCGATCTCGCCGAGCGCGTCTCGCCCGCGATCGTCAACATCCAGACCTCGACCAAGATCGGCGGAAGCAGCGGTCGTAGACCGCGCCATCCTCTGGAGGAGTTCTTCGGCGAGGAGTTCTTCGGCGCGCCCTTCCCCAGGTCCCCCCACCCCGAGCGCAACGTCCCGAGTCTCGGAACCGGCTTCGCGATCTCGGCCGACGGCTACATCATCACCAACGATCACGTCGTCGCAGAGGTGGACAAGATCGAAGTCCACTTCATGGAGGGCGAGGTCCTCGAGGCCGAAGTGGTCGGGCGCGACCCCAAGACCGACGTGGCGCTGATCCGCGTAAGGACGGACGAGGAGCTTCCCTTCCTTCCTCTCGGAGATTCCGACAGCATCCGTCCGGGGGACTGGGTCGTCGCCATCGGCAACCCCTTCGGGCTCGAGCACACCGTCACCGCGGGAATCGTGAGCGCGAAGCACCGGGTCATCAACACCGATCCCGATCCGCGCCGCTTCGACGACTTCATCCAGACCGACGCCGCCATCAATCCCGGCAATTCCGGCGGCCCGCTGATCAACCTGAAGGGCGAAGTCGTCGGCATCGCCACCGCCATCAACCCGCGCGCGAACACGATCGGCTTCGCGGTCCCGGTCAACATCGCCAAGCAGATCCTTCCCCAGCTGCGAGCGACGGGGCGTGTCTCCCGCGGCTGGCTCGGCGTCTACATCCAGGCCATCGACGAGGACACCGCGGAGCTGATGGGACTGAAGGACCGCAAGGGCGCGCTGGTCTCCAAGGTCGAGCCCGATGCGCCCGCAGCCCGGGCCGGGATCGAACGCGGCGACGTCATCGTCGAGTTCGACGGCAAGCCCGTCGACGAGATGGACGAGCTGCCGCGGATCGTGGCGGCGACGCCGGTGGGCTCGAAGGTCGAGGTGAAGGCGCTGCGCAAGGGCAAGAAGAAGAGCTTCTCCGTCCAGCTCGGCGAGCTCGAGCCCGGCGAGAGCGTCGCCAGCGCCACGCCCGAGGAGCTTCCGGGAGTCTACGGTCTGCAGGTCCAGAACATCAGCCCCGACGTGGCCGAACACTTGCAGCTGGAAGATCTGGAGGGCGTGCTGATCACCTCGGTGGAGGCCGGCAGCCCGGCGGAGGAGGCCGGGCTGCGGCGCGGAGACGTCATCCTGGAGGTGAACCAGGAGGCCGTCTCGGACGTGGGCGAGTTCAGCGCGGCGATCAAGGACTCGGAGAAGGGCGCGCTACTCCTGGTGCGCCGGGGCAACGCCGAGATCTTCGTACCGCTCAAGCGCCAGGAATAGTCGCCGCCATCCACCGCCTCGCGGGCCCTCCGGAGCATCGACCCGGCGCGCGTCGAGAGGTGCGGCTTGCCAGCCAACCGTCCGTGCTTAGCTTTCCCGGGCGATGAGATTCGACAAACTCACGATCAAGAGTCAGGAGGCGGTGGCCGAGGCCCAGTCGTTGGCGACGGCTCGCGGTCACAGCCAGATTACGCCCTCCCATCTGCTGAAGGTGTTGCTGGAGCAGCCCGAGGGAAGCACGGTCCCGATCCTCCAGAAGATCGGGATTCCCATCGACGGCCTCCAGACATCCCTGGAAGGGCGGCTCCAGGGTCTTCCGAAGGTCACCGGCGGCGCCCAGCCCCAGCTGAGCCCCGCTGCGGCGAGGGTTCTGGATGCGGCCGTCCGCGAGGCGGACGCGCGGCAGGACGAGTACGTCTCGACGGAGCACCTGCTGCTGGCCATCGCGGCGGAGAAGCAGGACGACGCGGGGCGCATCCTGGCGGAAGCTGGCGCATCCCGGCAAGCCATCGAGCAGGCCCTCGAAGCCGTTCGCGGCGGCGCCAAGATCACCGATCAGGATCCCGAATCGAAGTACCAGGCCCTGGCCAAGTTCGGCCGCGACCTCACCGAGGTGGCGCGCCTCGGCAAGCTCGACCCGGTGGTGGGCCGGGACGAAGAGATCCGGCGGCTGATCCAGGTGCTGTCTCGCCGCACCAAGAACAACCCGGTCCTGATCGGCGAGCCCGGTGTCGGCAAGACCGCCATCGCCGAGGGACTGGCCCAGCGAATCGTCGCCGGTGACGTCCCGGAATCCCTGGTGGATCGCCGCGTGGTCGCCCTCGACATCGGAGCGCTGATCGCCGGCTCGAAGTACCGGGGCGAATTCGAGGACCGCTTCAAGGCGGTGCTGCGCGAGGTGACCGAGGCCGAGGGGACGGTGATCCTCTTCATCGACGAGCTCCACACCATCGTCGGCGCGGGAGCCGCCGAGGGCGCGGCCGACGCCGCCAACATGCTGAAGCCGGCGCTCGCCCGAGGGGATCTCCGCTGCATCGGCGCCACCACACTGGACGAGTACCGCAAGCACGTCGAGAAGGACGCCGCCCTCGAGCGCCGCTTCCAGCCGGTCTTCGTCGGCGAGCCCTCGCTCGAGGACACCATCTCGATCCTGCGCGGGCTGAAGGAGCGCTACGAGGTCCACCACGGCGTGCGGATCCAGGACTCGGCCCTGGTGGCCGCCGCCTCTCTCTCCAATCGCTACATCACCGACCGCTTCCTCCCCGACAAGGCGATCGACCTGATGGACGAGGCGGCCAGCCGCGTCCGGGTACAGATCGACTCCATGCCCGAAGAGATCGACCAGCTGGACCGCAAGTCCACCCAGCTCGAGATCGAGCGGGAGGCACTCAAGAAGGAGAGCGATTCGGCCAGCAAGAAGCGTCTCGAAAGGGTCGAGAGGGATATCGCGGAGCTCAAGGACCAGGGCGGCGCGCTGAAGGCGCGCTGGAGCAACGAAAAAGGCTCGATCGCGGCGCTCCGCGAGCTCAAGGAGAGGCGCGAGGATCTCGGGGCAGAGCTCCAGCGCACCCAGCGGGCCGGCAACCTCGAGCGCGCGGCGGAGATCCAGTACGGACTCCTGGTCCAGATCGAGAAGGACATCGCCGCGGAGAACCAGCGGCTGGCAGAGCTCCAGAACGAGGGCTCACTCCTCTCCGAGGAGGTGACAGCCGAGGAGATCGCCGAGATCGTCTCCAAGTGGACCGGTGTCCCGGTCAGCAAGATGATGGAAGGTGAGCAACAGAAGCTCCTCCACATCGAGGACAAGCTGCGCGAGCGTGTGGTTGGACAGGACCAGGCCCTGGTCGCACTGGCGAACGCGGTGCGCCGCGCCCGGGCCGGGCTCCAGGATCCCCACCGGCCGATCGGATCGTTCATCTTCCTCGGCCCCACCGGCGTGGGAAAGACCGAGACGGTGCGCGCGCTGGCCGAGTTTCTCTTCGACGACGAGCAGGCCATGGTGCGCCTCGACATGAGCGAGTTCATGGAGAAGCACTCGGTGGCGCGGCTGATCGGCGCGCCTCCCGGCTACGTCGGCTACGACGAGGGCGGGTTCCTCACCGAGGCGGTGCGGCGGCGCCCCTACAGCGTGGTGCTCTTCGACGAGATCGAGAAGGCGCATCCGGATGTCTTCAACGCCCTGTTGCAGATCTTCGATGACGGCCGCCTCACCGACGGACACGGCCGTACCGTAGACTTCCGCAACACGGTGGTGGTCCTGACATCCAACGTCGGGAGCCAGTACATCGTCGATCTCGGTGCCGACCAGGCCGACGAGATGGAGCGGCGGGTGATGGAGGCCCTCCGCGCCCAGTTCAAGCCCGAGTTCCTGAACCGGGTGGACGACGTAATCATCTACCACCAGCTCTCCCGGGACCACATCGGTCGCATCGTCACCATCCAGCTCGGACGCGTGCAGAAGCTCCTGGAGGAGCGCCACCTGGAGCTGGAGCTCACCGAAGAGGCCAAACAGCTGCTGGCCGACCGGGGCTTCGACCCGCACTACGGCGCGCGACCGCTCAAGCGGCTGATCCAGCGCATGGTCCAGGATCCCCTGGCCATGAAGATCCTGGAGGGGGCATTCCCCGAGGGCTCCAAGATCCTGGCCGACGCCCGCGTCTCCGGCGAAGCCCTCGAGTTCCGCCTGCGCTGATTCGGGCGTGGAGAGCCGGCGGCGAAACAAGCCTTGACAGGCGAGCCAATCCAGAATAGAACTAGCGATCGTTAGTTTTTTTTGGATTCGCCATGGATGCGCCCTCCACACTCACGGCCAGCCCGGCCCCCGCCACACCCCGGCGCCGCAAGGGGGAGCGGACCGCCGAGCGCATCCTGGATGCCGCCGAGGCGCTCTTCGCCGAGCGCGGCTACGCCGGAGCGACACTGCGCGACGTAGCGGCCAAGGTCGGCGTTCGAACCCCCAGCCTCTACAACCACTTCCCGAGCAAGGAATCCCTCTACGCGGCGGTCCTGGAGCGGGGCATCAGCCCGGTGCTCGACGTGCTGACCGAGGTCGTCGAGACGCGAGACCGGAGCGATCGCGACGTGCGCCAGATCGTCGAGAGGACGATGCGGCTGGTGGGGAAGCGCCCGAACCTCCCGCGTTTGATCCAGCACGAGACGCTCTCGGGCGGTCGGCACCTGACGCCCATGCTCCGGGATTGGGTCCAGCGAACCTTCGCCCGCGCCTACGAGATGGTCGAGGCCAGCTCGGCTGCGAGCCGCTGGGATCCGGACCAGTTCCCGCTACTGGTGCTCGCGACGTACCACGTCTTCGTCGGCTACTTCGCGATCGCTCACGTCTACAAGGATCTGAACGGCGAGGACCTGCTCACCGAGCAGGCCCTCGCCAAGCAGACGCGTTTCTTCGGCGATCTGGTGGCGACGCTATTCGAAGAGGGGAGCGCTCGCGACGGTCGCTGAGAGCCAACAACGAGACCTGCCAGAAAAGGAGGCAGCGCAGTGGGCAAGGAAGAGAGATACGACATTGTGATCGTCGGCGCGGGCCACAACGGCACCACGACCGCGGCGTACCTGGCCAAGTGCGGCCTCAGCGTCTGCGTCCTCGAGGAGAGGCCGGAGTGCGGGGGAGCGCAGGAGACCTGCGAGCCCATCGCCGGAGTGCGCATCCAGCCCCACGCGATTGCCAACTACGGGGGCTCCGCCCCGGGCTGGGAGCAGCTCGAGCTCTGGAAGTACGGCTTCCGCATGGACTGGGACCCCAACGTGACGGTGAACCTGGACCCCAACCAGTCCTTCATGACCAGCGACGGCCTGGTGCCGCTCACCGACCAGGACATCGCCGGCTGGTGCAAGATCACCGGCCAGATCGGTACGCCTCCTTTCATGAAGGAGCTGATGCGAGCCACCTTCTGGTGCCCGCCGCATCCGCCCGAGGTCGAGCTCAACGAAGACAACATCCCCTACATGCAGGTGTACAAGCAGTACCAGCCGGAGGTCTGGACGCGAGAGTTGCTGGAGATGACGCTCTTCGACTTGATGGACGAGTACCTGGTGACCGAGCCCTTCAAGGTCATGCAGGCCTTCATCGCGCTCTCCTCGGGAGCCCACGGTCACATGGAAGGCGTGGCGATTCCGGCGCTCTGCAGCGTGGCGACGGTGATGCCGCCGGCGGTCGCCAAGCCGGTCGCTGCTCGCGGCAACATGCACGGCTACTTCCACGCGCTGTTCCGCTGCGCGGTGGCCCACGGGGCGGTGTTCCGCGCCTGCTGCCCGGTGGAGGAGATCCTCGTCGACGACGGCCGGGCGGTGGGCGTGCGGCTCCGGGACGACGCCACCTGGGGCGCCAAGAAGATCTGGGCGAACAAGGCGGTAATCAGCGCCTGCCACATCAAGCCCACCTTCCTCGACCTGATCGGGCCGCGGAATCTCGACAGCGGCTTCCTGCAGCGCATCAAGGATTTGAGCCTCAAGGGCGGAAGCCTCTACATGAGCCACTTCCTCACCCGCGAGCGGCTTCGCTACAAGCCCCAGTACCGGACCAAGCCGGCGGAGGAGTACGGGGCCGTCCACGGCGGCTTCTTCCCGCTGGACTCGCGGGAGAACTACTACGAGAACGTGAGGATCGTGCTCGGCGAGCAGAGCAACCTCGACATCCCCCCGGAGAGGGCGATGTGGGGAATGGTCGGAGGCGAACTCTACGATCCGACCAATCCCCAGTCCACCCGGCCCGGCCAGTACATCAACGGCCCGCTCTGGATGATGGTTCCCACGCCGCAGTACAACGTCGATGGCGTCGATGCCATGGACAAGGGCAAGGAGAAGGCGAAGTGGGACGAGTACATGCGCGCCGCCCTCTCCAGCGTGGTCGAGAACCTCGACGATGACAACCTGATCCGCATGTTCAATGAAAGCCCCTACGAGCAGGAGTTCCGCAACACCGGAATGCTCGGAGGGTCGTGGTACGGGATCCGCTGCGATCGCGACCAGTGGTGGAACGAGCGGCCGCTGCCGGAGATGGCTCGCTACCGGGTTCCCGACATCGACGGCCTCTACATGGCGCATCAGTCGAGCGCCCATCCAGGCGGCCTCTGCCTGATGGCCGTCGGCTACAACCTGATGCACATCCTGATCGAGGATGGGATCGCCGAGCCCGGCGACTGGTGGTACGCGTCGCCGTGGTACATCCCGCAGGACGGCAAGATCCCCGCGAACCGCAGCTGAGCCCAGCAAGGAGAAGAGCCATGGTGAAGGAACTGATCGGCAAGCCGCACGCGGGGAGCTTCTTCTCGGAGTTTCCGCCCGAGAGCGAGTGGGACGTCGTGGTGATCGGAGCGGGCCCCAACGGCCTGATCACGGCGGCCTACCTGGCCAAGGCCGGCCTCAAGGTCTGCCTCGTCGAGCGGCGCTACGAGATCGGGGGAGGCCTGGCGACCGAGGAGGTCCTGTACCCGGGCTTCTACTCCAACATCCACGCCTGCTACCACATGATGGTGGACTACATGCCGGTGCTGCGCGACTTCGATCTTCGCCGGCACGGCCTGATCTGGATCAAACCGAATCTCCAGACGTCGATGGTCTTCGAGGACGGCACCTCACTGCTTCTGACGCGCATGCTGGAGGACACCGCCGACTCCTTCCACAAGTTCTCGCAGAAGGACTCCGCCGCCTTCGGCAAGGTGATGCGGAACTGGCGCAAGCTGGTGAGCGAGATCATCGCTCCGGGTACCTACGTCCCGCCCATGGCCCCCATCGACATGGCGGTGGCGATGCAGCGCACCGAGCTCGGTCAGGAACTCATGGAGATCACCGAGCAGAGCCCCCTCGAACTCATCACCAGCCACTTCGAGAACGACCGGGTGCGCGCCCTCCTGCTCTACACCTGTTGCATGTGGGGGCTCGATCCCAGGGAGACCGGCGTCGGCCTCTTCGTCCCCCTGCTGATCGATCGGGGGATGAACAAGTGCTACTGCCAGGGCGGCTCGCACAAGCTGGCCTCCTCCCTGGCGCGCGAGATCGTCCGTGCCGGCGGCTGCATTCTCGACTCCTCCCAGGTCAACAAGATCAGCATGCAGGGCGGCGCGGTCTCCGGCGTCGAGCTCTGGGAAGGCCGCACCCTCCACAGCGAGGTGGTGGTGTCGAGCCTCGACCCGCACACCACCTTCCTCGATCTGGTCGGCACCGAGAATCTGGGCGGCGACCTGAAGGATTCGGTGCAGGGCTGGACCTGGGACAAGTGGAGCTACAACACCCTCCACGTCGCCTCGGAGGAGGTCCCGCACTACGCCTGCCGTGACCCCCAGGCGAGCGAGGCCTTCATGACCATCGTCGGCTTCGAGGGCACCGATCAGATTCTCGCCCACTGGGACAACGTGGTGGCGGGCAAGATCGACATGGAGAGCTTCGGCGGCCACGTCACCTGTCAGACGCTCTTCGATTCCCATCTCAGCCGGTTCCCGGGCAAGCAGGTCTCCTTCTTCCAGATGCACGCTCCCTACGGAATCGAGGGCGGCTGGGAGAAGCGGGGGCCGGAAATGGCGGAGGCGATGCTGGCGAAGTGGCGGAAGGCCGCTCCCAACATGAAGCCCGAGAACATCATCCGGACCAGCCTGGAGACTCCCGAGGACATCGAGATCCGGCTTCCCAACATGCGCTTCGGCTCGATCAAGCACGGCGACTACCACCCGATGCAGATCGGCTGCTTCCGCCCCAACCAGGACTGCTCCAGCGGGAAGACTCCTATCCCGGGCCTGTATCTCTGCGGCGCCTCCAACTACCCGGGAGGGCTGGTGATCGGCGGGCCCGGCTATCTCGCCGCCAACAAGGTGGCGGACGAGATGGGCGTCGCGAAGTGGTGGAAGCCGACCCCGGAGATGGAGAAGTACATCCGGACCTACTCTGGAGTAACCGGAGTCGCCCGCGTCCCTCACCGGGTCACGGAGCGGGCGCCACCCCCAGCAGCTCGGCGAGGTCGAGCGGATCGCCCTTGGAGGGCTCCCTGCGCAGGCGGATGGCCCCCGGCAGGCAGACGTCTTCGCAGATGCCGCAGCCCATGCACTTGTCCTTGTCGACGGAGCAGCTCTCCGCGTCCTCGTCCACGGTGATGGCGTCGAAGTGGCAGGCGTCGACGCAGGCGCCGCACTCGTTGCACTCCTCGCCGATCTCGCAGAGGTAGCCCGACGGCGCGAGCAGGGGGATCGCACCCCCGAACAGGTTCCACGCCTTCATTCCCTGGCAGCAGCAGCTGCAGCAGTTGCAGATCGCCACGAACCTCCGGCCGATGTCCTTCTTGAAGTAGGCGCAGTGGACGAAGCCCTTGGCGTGCGCATCCTCCAGCACCGCCATCGCATCGTCCTGGGAGATCTTGCGGAACTTGGGATTGACCTCGCGCACGAAGGCTGCGTGGGGATCGCCGACGAAGAGGCAGACATCCCGCTCGCCCTCACCGAGACAGGACTCCTCGGCGGCGGCGCGGCACGCGCACTCTCCGACGGAGATCGATTCGGGGTTCTGGAGGATGACGCTGCGCGCCTGCTGGTAGGGAATCACCGTCTCGGACGGCTCCAGGGTGATGTCCTGCTTCTGGCTCAAGAGCTGTAGGGCGTCCTTCAGCTGCACCACCTTGGCGTGATAGGTGCTGGTGTCCCGGCTCGCCGCGTTCTCGGCGATGCTCTGCACCATGGCCTCGAGGAGATCGTCGACGTCGTCGCCGAGATCGCTCTCGGGCTCCTTGGGCTTGCTCCCGCTCGCCTTGAGCGCGTGGTACATGAAGTGGTTCAGGTGCTTCAGGTACAGATAGGCGTGAAAGAAGTCGCCCTTCTCTTCCCGGGGAAACATCTCGTAAAGCGCCTTGGTGATCGAGTGGTGCATTGCCCTTTCCTTTCACGAGCCCTCGACGAGCTCGGCGGCTCCCTCCTCCAGGGAACGGTACTGGTAGAGACCGCGGTCGCGGAAGCCTAGCGCACGGTAGTAGTCGCGGGTTCCGACGGCGGAGATGACGGCGAGGTCGCGGTAACCGGCCTCGGCAGCGAGCCGGGCGGCCCGCTCGACGAGCCGCCTTCCCAGGCCCAGGTGCTGCGCCTTTCGCGGGGAGCGCTCGCCGAGATCTGCCGCCACTCCGTACACGTGGACCTCGCGGATCATGGCGCCGCCATCGCTCGCCGGAAGCGAGAGACGGAGAAATGCGGCGAGGCGGTCCTCCGGCGTGACGAGCTGTAGAAAGCACTCGCGTCCCAGAGAGGTGTCGTAGTCGGTCGAACTGAGAGTCAGCCGCTCGGGATCGCAGGAATCGCCGCGGAGCTCGCGTTGGCGGATGTCGCGGCTCCGGAAACCCTGCTCGGCCAGGTGGGCCGTCACCACCTCGCGAAAGTTGGTGAGCTTGTTGCCGGCCAGGATGTAGTGAGAGGGGATGTCGCGGACCAGCCGGGTCAGGCGGCAGTACTCCGGGATCCGGCGCAGACACTCGCAGAGCAGCTCGAGAAGCTCCTGATGCGTGTAGGGGCGCCAGGCGCCGCTTCGATGGTGCCGCTCGAGCTCCACGCCGCGCACCAGACTGCAGGGATAGATCTTGATCTCGTCGGGACGGAAGTCCGGATCCGAGAAGAGCCGATCGAAGTCCTCGAGGTCGGCGGCGGGGCTCGATCCGTACAGATTCGGCATCCAGTGGACGTGGAGCTTGAACCCGGCGCCACGCAGCAGGCGGAGCGCCCGCCGTGTCGCCGCGAGGTCGTGCCCGCGGCGGTTCTTGCGTAGCACCTCGTCCGAGAGGCTCTGGACGCCGATCTGCACCTTGGTGCCTCCGAGGCGGCGAATCCGCAGCACCTCCTCCGCACTCACGCAGTCGGGCCGCGTCTCGAGGGCGAGCCCGACACAGCGGCTCGGACTCGATTCGTTGGCGCACTGCGCCTCCTCGAGCCCTTCCCAGTCCGGTGGCTCGGAGGTGGTGGTGAACTCGGTGACCTCGCCCCTCCCGTCGACACCCGCACCGAAGTCGTTCAGCGCCTCGAGAGAGCGCCGCACGAACCAGACCTGGTAGGCCTCGGGGTAGCACGACCAGGTGCCGCCCAGGACGATCAGCTCGATCTTCGCGGTGAGGTGCCCCATGCGCCGGTAGGCGAGCAGGCGGTTCCAGGTCTGGCGGTAGGGATCGAATTCGTTGGCGGCGGCGCGCTGGCAGCCGGGCTCATCGGCCAGATAGCTCTTGGGCATTCCGTCGTCGGTCGGGCAGAAGATGCATTGCCCGGGGCACGGGAAGGGTCGGGTCAGCACTGCGACGGGCGTCACGCCGGAGACCGACCGGGTCGGGCAGGTGCGGAGCTTCTCGGCGAAGGCCAGCTCGAATGTCCCGTCGCACTCCGCTCCCGCGCGCTCCCGGAAGGCCGAGAGGATCTCGCGCTTCGAGTAGATGCCCCGCCCTTCTTTCGGATGACGTCGCAGGATCCGATCCAGCGCGCGCGGGTCGACGCGCTCGCAGGCGATCACCTCGTCGATGATCGCGTCGAGTTCGTCACGCCCGCAGTCGGTCTGTAGACTCGCGTCAGCCATGTCACCGGAAACCGTTCTCGCCTTGAACGAGATCAATCGGCGATTCTACCGAACCAGCGCAGAGGCGTTCAGCTCGAGCCGCGACTACCCCTGGCTCGGCTGGGAGCGGATCGTCGGGGGGCTTCCCGGAGCCACCGAGGTCGGTGCTCGACGTCGGCTGCGGGAACGCCCGCTTCGGAGCCTACCTCGCCGCCTGGCTGGGCGGCGAGTTCGCCTACCTGGGGCTGGACGCATCCGCCGAGCTCCTGGCCCTGGCGCGGCGGCGAGGCGACCTGCCTCCCGACACCACGCTGATCGAGCGTGACCTGGTCGCCGGCCCCTGCGCCGAGGCGCTCCCCGGCGGCCACCACTGCCTGGTCGCGGCCTTCGGCCTGCTCCACCACGTGCCGAGCTTTGCCCGGCGCCGCGAGCTTCTCTCCGCGCTCGGCGAGCGCCTCGAGCCGGGCGGCCGCCTCGCGGTCTCGGTCTGGCGCTTCGGCGCCTTCGAGCGTTTCCGCGGCAAGCAGGTCCCCTTCGAGCTGCCGATCGAGACGGCCGACCTCGAGCCCGGCGACGTTCTCCTGTCGTTTGGCAAAGAGCCGGGGGCCGTGCGCTATCGCCACTTCCTGGACGAGGAGGAGATCGATCGCCTGCTCGCCGCCACCGCCCTCCCCTCGTGGATCGCTCCAGCGCAGACGGCCGCGAGGGGCGCTGAACCCGAGTCCTGGTCCTGAGACCGAGGAAATGAGCGAGCGCCGCGCCCGGCAGCCCGCAGGACCCAGAGATCGAGGCGGCCCTCGCCGCGGGCGAGCCGGTGCGGCTGTTGCTGGCGGCGAGCGGCCCCAGCGACCCGCGCGTGAAGCGGCTCTGCGAACGCGCTCGCCGCGCCGGCATCGAGGTCGACCCACCGACGCGCCTCGCTCTGGCGGCTCGGCAAGACCGATCCTCCTGGAGATCCTCGCCCTGCTCGGCCGGGATCCCAACGCCCCATGGAAGGGTGCTCTCGGCCGGGCGGGGACGCCTGGCTCCTGGTGGGAATCGCATATCCCGGCAACACCGGCTTCGCGATCCGCACCGCCGAGGTTTCGGCGCCGATGGCGTCTTCATCGACAGCGATTTCGAGCACGAGGGCCGGCGCGAGGCGGTGCGCGCTTCGATGCGCGCCGACCACTTCATGCCGGTCTTCTGGATGCCCGCCTCCCGGTGGTAGGCGCCGCACGGGAAGCTGGCCGGCGCGTTCTCGCCATCGAGGACGTCGGCAGCCGGGCTCCTGGGAGATGGATCTGAGAGGCCCGGTGCTGTTCGTGGTCGGCGGCGAACGCCACGGCATCCCGGCAGAGGTGCTGGCGGCCTGCGACGACGTGATCCGCATTCCGATGCTGGGATTCATCCCGTCCTACAACCTGCAGGCGGCGATGGCAGCGGTGGCCTGCGAGCGGCTGCGCCAGCTCTCCAGAGCTTAGCAGGCGTGCAGCGGGGCCCCTCCTCGAGGAATTCCCGGGCCACCGGTTGACCGCACCTGGACGATGATGTAAACGAGCCTCAATGGTGTCAGCGGGTTCCTACTTCTTCTTCGGCTTCTACTTTACCTGGTACGCGATCGGGGCTAAGGGAGGCGGCGCGAAACTCTAGAACCTGATCCTGAGAAGCAAACTCCGAAGCCCGAGAGAGCGTCTCTCGGGGCTTCTCGTTGCTGCCACCGAAGCCTGGAGAAGCGAGATGCACGGAGCAACTCGAGAACCGAAACCTGAGCGAGGTACTTCCCTCGATTCCGCCGAACAAGCGAAAGCCATGCTCCCGACCCTCTGCCGCGGCGGCGGAGGTCGCGCTCCGACCCGCCGCGCCACCGCGACGCCCTCCACGGACGCGATCGGAGACGCGGCGGTGATCGTGGAACCGTGTCGCTTCACCGCGACCCCGAGGCCGGACTCGACTACGCCGAGCGGCTCCGCCGTGCCAATGGCCGGCAGCGAAGACGATCTCGTCCGTCCCGATGCGCGCCTACCTTCGAGAAGCCGCGCACCACGGTGGGCTGGAAGGGCCTGATCAACGATCCTACCTGGACCGGCTCCTGCGAAGTCGCTGAGGGGCTGACGCTGGCGCGCGACTGCTGCTCTGCATCAACGAAATGGGACTTCCCTGCGCCACGGAGTTCGCTCGACCGGTCACCTGCAGTACACGGCGGACCTGATCTCCTGGCCGCCGTCGGAGCGCGACCACCGAGAGCGAGACGCACCGGGAGATGGCGAGTGGCCCTTCGATGCCCGTCGGCTTCAAGACGGCACCAACGGAACCTCAGGGTCACACTTGACGCCATGGTCTCCGTGAGCCACCCCCACAGCTCCTGGCATCAACGCCGACGGCCTCGACCTCGGTGATCAAGACGCGGGGGCCCGACCGCCACCTGGTGCTGCGCGGGGGCGGGAGCGGATCGAACGACGGCCCGGCAGAGGTCGCGCGCGCGGCGCAGGAGGCGACGGGGATCACGCGCGGCGTGCTGGTCGACTGCCCCACGACAACTCGGCAAGGACCACACCCGGCAGGGACCGATCTGCGCGAGGTGCTCGGACAGTTCGGGGCGGGCCAGGACGCGCTGATGGGGCTGCTGATCCAGACGCGGCCTGGCTGACAACCTGGAAAGAGGGGGCGAACCTCGAGACGCGTCTCGATCACCGACGCCTGCATCGGGCTGGGAGGAGACGGAGAACCTGCTCGGAGAAATCGCCGAGACGGTGCGGATGGGGGTCGCCGCGGAAACTGGTAGGCTGAGAGACCGATGTAGACGCTCGCTAGGAAATCCCTTCCGGGGCATGGGAGAGGTGTATCCGGCCGGCTCTGCGCCTGGCTGGTGGCGGCCTTCGTCGCCGACCTGCTCGGCGCCCGGCCGGATCCGGAGCAGCCGACACCGAGCAGACTGGAGGTGCTCCGGAACGCTGCCAGAGCTGCAATGGAAGCGGGGTGAGCTCGAGGAGGCGAGGACGCGTCAGGGAGGCGATCGAGCCGCGCCCCACGATCCGAGCCTCGACCAGGAGCGGCGATCGTCTTCCAGGTGAAGGCGAAGCGAGAGCGAGGCGAGGGCCCGGAATCCGCAGGGTGGAAGAAACCTTCGCGACGAAGACGCCGCGGCGCCGGACGAGAACCTCCCCTGCCCTCGGATCAAGGACGAGGAGGGCGAGATCGCCGGTTGGAAGCCGCGGGATCTCGCCCTCCAGGCAGGCTCCGCGCTGCTCGGCGGCCTGCTCCCCTCGCTCCTCTCCCGGCCGATTCGCGGCAAGGGAGATCTGGTGGTCTGGATCGCAGCTTCGCGAGCCAGCGCGGAACCTTCAGCGTTCGCCTCTCCAAGAAGCCAAAGGCGAAGCGCCGTCGGGGCCGCGGCTCGAACGCAACGCGTCGCGGGCGACGATTCCCGCGCCTCGACCCGTTTCGAGCACGACATGGTCGCCCGGGAGACCGAGTTCCGCCGGCTGACACTACTTCGTGGTGCTGGAGGGCGTCACCGAGGACCCGGAGCGAGAGGAGTCCCGTACGGCGGTCTTCGAGGAGCAGGAGACCGCGTCGCGAAGGTGATGGTGCGCCTGGAGTTCGATCTGCGGCCCAAGCAGTGTCCGGTGGAGATCCGGCTGATGCGCGGCGGCAAGCCGGCGCCCCAGGCGCGGATCGCCCTGGGCGGAGATCCGACCTCTCTTCGCTACGCCCGGGAAGGAACGATGGAGCTCTCGCTTCCCCTGGGCAGCCACGTGATCCTGGCCGGCTTCGAGGACCGGGCCGCCGAGCGGCACCTGGAGGTCGAGAGCCTCGAGCCCCAGACCCTGGTGATCGAGATGGACGCGGGCCCGGACCTGGTGTTCCTGAACTCACCCGCGGCCGTCGAACCCTTCCTCCAGGGCGACCTCTCCGTCGCCGCCACCGCACTGGAGCGGGACGGGCAGCTGGAGATGGCCCATCTACTGAGCGCGCGCTTTCGCCCGCGACCGCGGCGAGAAGGGCGTCGCCGCCAGCCGCTACGAAAAGCAGCCGGGCGGCTGCTCGAGGCGGCGGAGCTGCGGGAGCAGAACGGCGAGCCCGAGCGTGCAGCGGCTCTCTTCGAGCGGGCGGGGAGCAACTCGGAACGAGCCGCGGAGATCTACAGCGCCGTCGGTGATCTGCTCCGGGCCGGGCGCGCCTACGAGGAGGCGGAGGAGTACGAGAGCGCGATCGTCTGCTACCGCGACGCGGGCGCCATTCCAAAGCTGATCGAGGTGCTGGAGAAGACCGGCGACTACTTCGAGGC